>JAMPFV010000009.1 GCA_023664265.1 Roseburia sp. | reverse complement strand
CCGGTACGGCAAGGGTAAAAGCCTTTCGTGTTTCAATGTTGACAACGGTTTTATGCTCCGCTTCAAGGTTTAATGCAACCATATCTTCGGCGCAGACACCGCCCCACGCCATCATCATTACATCAACAGTGTCATCCTCATTGTAAGTTCCTATCATAATAAGTCGGCATAGAAAACAGGTACGGCTTTACTCCTAAATCTTTCTTCATAAAAATAACCATGCTCCTTTCTCAGTCTGCGAATTTGTGCTCCAAGCACAAATTTGTGTGTGAAAAATTTATTTTTCACACTATCTCTCCTTTTCAAAATCTGCGGAATTGACTTTTTCCGCTTGTGATATTATAATCATAGCAAGAATTGTCAAAAAAACAAGTACGCACCTTCAAGTGTGGTACTTACATCAAGGTTATATACTTACCTAAAAGAGAGTGTAATATGAGTATAGAGTGCATCAAAGATGCTAATTTAGCAGAAACAGGATTTAGTTATACCATGTCCCTGATTCAAGGCAAATATAAGATGTTTATTCTGTATGCGCTAATGGGATTTGAGGTTGTGCGTTTCAATGAGCTGCAGAAATATATCAAAACGATTTCATACAAGACATTGAGTTCCACCCTAAAGGAATTAGAGGCGGATAATCTCGTCCACCGTGAGGAATACCCCCAAATTCCACCAAAAGTCGAATACAGCCTGACAGAGCGTGGTAAATCGTTAATCCCTATTTTGGATCAAATGTGTGAATGGGGCGAGAAAAACCGCCTCTGGAATTTATAGAAAGTATTCCTTATATCGGCAATGCCCGTCAATTCTAATCTTGGACGGGCATTGTCAATTTTGTAGTATACATTGTTTCTGTGCAAAGAGAAGTTTCCTTGCCTCTACATCTGCTGTTAGGACATTATACCTCGCCCCTTTGTCTTTGTTCTTGACTGTCTTTTGTGGCAGATGGTGTTTTTTATTTGAAGTTGGTGTGTACAGTCTTTATTGGTTAATTACATCCGGAACATTTGTTAAATCTGATTTGTGGGGATTAGCTTTGGTGGCATTTCTTATCATTTTTCAACCTATTCCCCGCCAAACCAGCTCCGCACAATGCGGACAATCACGCTCACCGCGATAAGCACCAGAATAAACGGCGCGAAAAAGGCAAATACCCTGAACACCAGCATCAGCACAATCATAACCAGCGCAATGACAATACAGCCCACCAGCCACCCCGGGAGGCTCACCTGCCGGAAGGAGTGGTTTCGCGCAGCCTCATACTCCTCCTGCGCATCATCGCGATAGGTCCCGCTGTACGCGCCGCCAAAGCCGCCCTCTACCGTCTCTGCGCCGGACGCAAAGCGGCTGCTGCCCTCTATGGTCTTGGCAATCAGTCTGGGGTCGCCGAGACTGCCCAAGACCTCCGCCTCACTCTTGCCGCCGCGGACCTGCTCCTCAATGTAATTCCCATAATAGCTGATATTTTCCTGTACGACCTGCTCCGAAACCCTGCCGGTAAGCGAGGCCTCCAACTGCCTCAAAAACTCTTCTCTGTTCATAATAATCCCCCGCCTATTGGTCCATTTCCCTGCCAAGCGTCAGCTTCTTCAAATACTCCTCAGGGTGTCTGCGCATCTCCACCATATCGCGGAACGCCTTCAAAACCATCCTGTCCTTGTTGCAGGCGTCCGTATTCTTGCCCGAATCCCCGATAAGATTATACCGGTTCATCTGCCATACATACAAATCGATCAGGCTGTAGCCGCAGCACTTCACCTTCTCCGTCAGGTAATGGTGCTCCAGATAAAAGACCAGCTCCTCAAAGAGATCCGGCGCGCTCAGGATATCCGCCCACAGCGCATCGCACCATTCCTGCGGCTCTCCCGCAAGCGCTCCCAAGGCCAGCAGCCCCTCGTAAACCTTTACCCGTCTCGCATCATATACAATTCCGGCCATATCCGCAACATCCTCTTTCTGATTTCTATGCCTATCGTACCATACTATCGCGCAATCGTAAATGTGGCAAATCTAAAAAAAATCTAAAAGTGCCTGTATCCGGCCAAAAATGAGCGAAAATGACACATTCCCATCACTAATTTTTACATTGATTTCAGTCTGTGCCTTCTGTATAATTCGATACATAACGTTTCCATATTTTTCAAACGTTTTCCCAAAAACAGGTTTACTCTCGTATCAGAGAAGAAAGGAACGCATTTATGAAATTTGGCTATTTTGACGACGCGAACCGCGAATACGTGATTACCACCCCAAAGACTCCGCTGCCATGGATCAACTATCTGGGCTGCAAGGAGTTCTTCTCGCTCATATCCAACACCTGCGGCGGCTACACCTTTTACAAGGACGCAAAGCTGCTGCGCCTGACACGCTACCGCTACAATGATGTCCCCTATGACACGAACGGCAAGTACTTCTATATAAAGGACGGTGACACGGTCTGGAATCCGGGCTGGCAGCCCACCAAGACGGAGCTCGACGCCTATGAGTGCCGCCACGGCATCGGCTACAGCCGTTTTACTGCCTCCAAGGACAGGGTTCAGGCCTCCGTGCTCACCTTCGTGCCGATGAATGACAACTGCGAGCTTTCGCAGCTCAAAATCAAAAATACCGGCGACACGCCAAAGACGCTCTCCGTCTTCTCCTATGTGGAGTGGTGCCTGTGGAACGCCGACGACGATTCGCGCAATTTCCAGCGGAATCTGAGCACCGGAGAGGTCGAGGTCATCGGATCCACCATCTACCACAAGACCGAGTACCGCGAGCGGCGCAATCACTATGCCGTCTACACGGTCAACACCAAGGTTGACGCGTTCGACACGATTCGCGAGCGCTTTATCGGTACCTACAACGGCGCGGACAGGCCGGAGGCGGTGCTTGACGGAAAATGCACCAATTCCATGGCGAGCGGCTGGTCTCCCATCGCGGCGCACCAGATTAACATCACGCTGGCGCCCAATGAGGAGAAGTCCTTTGTGTTCCTGCTCGGCTATGTCGAGAATCCCGTGGAGGAGAAGTTCGAGGCGCCCAACGTCATCAACAAGAAGCCTGCGGAGGCGATGATCGCGCGCTACAACACGGATGCTGCCGTCGAGACGGCCTTCGACGAATTGAACCGGTATTGGAGCACGCTGCTTGCACGCTACACCGTCACCTCCGCCAACGAGAAGGTCAACAGAATGGTCAATATCTGGAACCAGTACCAGTGCATGGTAACCTTCAATATGAGCCGCTCCGCTTCCTATTATGAATCCGGTATCGGACGCGGCATGGGCTTCCGTGACTCCTGCCAGGATTTGCTCGGCTTCGTGCACCTTATCCCCGACAGGGCAAGGGAGCGTATCATTGACATTGCGTCCACGCAGTTTCAGGACGGCAGCGCCTACCATCAGTACCAGCCGCTCACCAAGAAGGGCAATTCCGACATCGGCAGCGGCTTCAACGACGACCCGTTGTGGCTGATCGCGGGCACAAGCGCTTACATCCGCGAGACAGGCGACCTTGATATCCTGAAGGAGCAGGTGCCCTACGACAATGATATGAGCGTTGCGACGACCCTGATGGAGCACTTGAAGCGCTCCTTCGACTATATCGTGACACACAAGGGGCCTCACAAGCTGCCATTGATCGGGCGCGCGGACTGGAACGACTGCCTGAACCTCAACTGCTTCTCCGAGCAGCCGGGGGAATCTTTCCAGACCTTCGGCCCGAGCGAGGGGCCTGTCGCGGAGTCCGTGTTCATTGCCGGAATGTTTGTAAAATACGGTGAGGAGTACGCGCAGCTTGCGGAGCTGCTCGGCGACGACGCGGAGGCCAGGCGCGCAAGGGATGAAGTTGCCGCCATGTATGACGCGGTATTACAGGACGGCTGGGACGGCGAGTGGTTCGTCCGCGCCTATGACGCGTACAGCCACAAGGTCGGCTCCAAGGAATGTGACGAGGGACAGATTTATATCGAGCCGCAGGGCTTCTGCGTTCTTGCGGGTATCGGCGTGGAGGAAGGACTTGCGCGGAAAGCGCTCGATTCCGTGAAGGAGCGGCTGGACACCAAGTACGGCGTTATGATTCTGCAGCCCGCCTACACGAAATACCATGTCGAGCTTGGCGAGATTTCATCCTATCCGCCCGGATATAAGGAGAACGCGGGTATTTTCTGCCACAACAACCCGTGGGTATCCATCGCGGAGACTGTTATCGGGCGCGGAGACAGAGCCTTTGAGATTTACCAAAAGACATGCCCTGCCTACGTGGAGGACATCAGCGAGATCCACAGGACAGAGCCGTATGTGTATTCGCAGATGGTTGCGGGGCGCGACGCGAAGTACCACGGCGAGGCAAAGAACAGTTGGCTTACGGGCACCGCGGCCTGGACGTTTATCAATATCTCCCAGTATATTCTGGGCATATACCCGACGCACAAGGGGCTCCGCGTAGATCCTTGCATTCCCGCGGACTTCGGCGATTTTGAGATTACCAGACGCTTCCGCGATGTGGTGTACCACATCTCTGTCAAGAATCCTTCCAAGGTTCAAAAGGGCGTTGCGTCCATGACGGTAGACGGCGTTGTGACGGACGGCTGCGTTATCCCCTTCGAGGACGGAAAGCAGGAGGTCACGGTAGAGGTTGTTATGGGATAGCTTTAAGACGGCGCGCTTCCAACTTGGATGGAGGCGCGCCTTATAGAGAACCGCCAAGAAGCGCAAAGCAGACAAAATCCGCCGCTATCCCGACCGCAAGCAGCATACCTGCGATACAGGCCGCCGCGATTTCCATTCTGATAATTTTGAAGCGTCCGCTCCATGCCGGAGACACCGTCTGCCGCTTTCCCTTTGTCATCAGCATTCCCGCCGTCAAAAACAGCGCTATGGCCGCAAACAGCAGATTCCCGTTTCTCACAGCCATAAGTCCGGACACAGCGCCCGCCTTTCCTCCAATCCTGCCGATCAGAAACAGCAGAAGAGAAATCCCCGAAATGACAGCCGCCCCAAAACGTAAAACCAACCCGATATCCCGCAATGCAAGCCTTATCTTATTCCACATCCCCGACTTCCCCTCCGTTGTACAGATTGCACGCGACATAGTGCTCCTTCCCCAAATCCGCAAGCGCCGGCATCTGCTCTCTGCACCGCGGCGTCGCAAACCGGCATCTGCTCTGGAATCGGCACCCCGGCTTCGGATTGATCGGGCTTGGCACTTCTCCCTCCAGACGGATTTTTTTCGCGTCCCTTTCCCGCTCCACAACCGGGTCGGGAATCGGAATTGCCGAGAGCAGCGCCTGTGTATAGGGATGTCTGGGGTTTGCATACAGCTCGTCCGCCTCCGCGAGCTCTACCATGGTTCCCAGATAAAAAACCGCTACGCGGTCCGATATGTATTTGACCATGGAAAGGTCATGGGCCACAAAAAGGTATGTCAGCCCCATCTCCTGCTGCAGCGAGACCAACAGATTGACGATCTGAGCCTGAATGGACACGTCCAAAGCGGAAATCGGCTCATCCAACACCAAAAACTCCGGCTGCACCGCAAGCGCCCTCGCTATTCCGATTCTCTGCCGCTGCCCTCCGGAAAACTCATGCACAAAACGGCTTGCGTGTTCGCTGTTGAGCCCTACCAGCTTGAGATACCGATAAATCTGCTGCTGACGCTCCTGCTTCCCCTTTGCCGGATGGTGGATATCTATTCCCTCCCCGATAATGTCCGCCACGGTCATGCGCGGGTCAAGGGAGCTGTAGGGATCCTGAAAGACCATCTGTACCTCCCTTTTAAAGGCCTTTTTCTCCTTGGCGGAAAATGCGGCAATGTCCTTTCCCTTGTAGAGAATCTCGCCGCCATCCCTCGGGTAAAGCCCGATACAGGTTCGGCCGCAGGTGGTCTTTCCGCAGCCGGATTCCCCCACCATTCCAAGCGTCTCGCCTTTATATATCTCGAAGGATACATCATCCACCGCTTTTAAAATTTCGTTTTTCCTGACCGGGAAATATTTCTTTAAATGCCTCACTGAAAAAAGCGCTTCCTTTTCCTGAGCCATCATACCGCCCCCCTCCATGTCCGCAAATCAACCGCTGGCGCATATTCGTGGTGCAGCCAGCACGCCGCAGAATGTCCGCCGCCAAAATCCGTATACGCCGGCTGCGCCTCCCTGCATATTTCCATGCAGTATTCACACCGCGGCGCAAAGGGGCAGCCCAAGGGCGGCTTGAGCAGATCTGGAGGCGTTCCCGGAATGGTTTCGAGACGCTGTCCGGCCCCCGCCTCCAACCCGGGCACCGCCCGGATCAGCGCCGCGGTATAGGGATGCCTCGGCGTATAAAAAATATCCTCACAGCTTCCCTGCTCCACAATGATTCCGGAGTACATCACCGCGATTTCCTGTGCGATGCTTGCCACAACGCCCAGATCGTGTGTAATCATTATGACGGAAGTATTTTTCTCTTTGCGGAGTGTCTTTATCAGATCCAAAATCTGACCCTGAATCGTGACATCCAATGCGGTTGTCGGTTCATCGCATATCAACAGCTTAGGGGCGCAGGCGAAGGCAATCGCGATCATTACGCGCTGGCGCATCCCGCCTGACAGCTCGTGCGGATACTGCCTTGCCTGCCTCTCCGGATCCGGTATGCCGACAAGGCGCAGCATTTCCACAGACGCCTCCCACGCCTCCCTTTTTCCGACATGCCGGTGCAGTATGATGTTCTCCGCCACCTGTTTTCCCACTCTCATAGTGGGATTCAGGGCTGCGAGCGCATCCTGAAACACGATTGCGCACTCCCCGCCTTTGTACCTTGCCCACTGCTTTTTATTGTAATCCAGAATATTTTCTCCCTGATATAGGATTTCACTGCCCTCTTTAATCTCGCCAAACGGCTTCCTGATCAGCCCCATGATCGTCTTTGCCGTAACGGATTTCCCACAGCCGGATTCTCCTACCACCGCCAATATATTTCCCTTATCCAGCGCAAAGGACACGCCTCTGACCGCCTGTATCTCCCCTGCATATGTATGATAGGAAACCCTGAGGTTTTTTACCTCCAGAATCGGCGCTTCTCCACTCATATGCCCTTGCTCCTTTCTTGTCTACTGCCGTAATTTCGGATCCAACGCATCCCTGAGCCCGTCCCCCAACAGATTGAACGCCATAACAAGGATACAGAGGACAAGACAGGGAAACAGAAGCTGCGTCGGATAAAAATCCAGCGTCTGCTGCCCTAAGGATATCAAAACACCGAGGCTGATCTCCGGCGACACCAGCCCGATTCCCAAAAAGCTCAGCCCCGCCTCCGTAAAGATAAACGACGGGATTGCCGTGGACGCCTCCAAAATCAAGATTCCCACCATATTTGGGATATAGTGCTTCACGATGATCCGGACGGGACTTGCCCCCAAAACCTCTGCCGCGTAGACATACTCCGTCTCCTTGAGCTGCTTGATAAGCCCCCTGACCTGCCTTGCGGTGGAACACCATGCCGTAATGGAAAGCGCCACAAGCAGCGCAAACAGATTATTTCCCAGCACCATCATAATCAGGATGGTGAGCAAAAGATGCGGAAGAGAGTTGATGACCTCGATAACGCGCATCAGCACATCGTCCACCACACCGCCAAAATGAGCCATGCAGGCGCCGTAGATAATTCCCATTGTCAGCTTGATTGCGGTTGCGGTCACCGCGATCAAGACAGAGGCCCTTGCGCCCACCCAGATTCTGGAAAACAAATCCCTGCCAAGGCTGTCTGTCCCAAACCAATATCGGACGCTCATCCCCTGATTCTTCTCCGGCACATTCATTGTAATATAATCGTATCCCCGCAGGTTCGGCCCGATCACTACCATAACCGCAAACAGCGCCAGCACCGCCAGAGAGGCCATTGCCACAGGATTTTTCCGCAGTCGCCTCCAGGCGTCCTGCCAATAGGAAACAGCCGGACGCACAAGCATATCCGCCTCCTCCCGCGAAGCGCCAACCACCCGAAACTGATCTTGTGATACCATAAATATCCCCGCCCTTTCTTATCTTTCACGTCCGCTTCCCGCCAACGCAATGCGCGGATCCACTGCCACATACAAAACATCCGTCAGGAAAAGCACCGCAATATACAGGAGAGCCAACAGCACCGTTTCTCCCATCACAATCGAGAGATCCTGATTGTTTACGGCCATCACATAATACTGCCCGATTCCCGGAATGGAATAGATGCTTTCTATAAAGAAGGAGCCTGTAATGCACATGGCTACCGACATCGGCAGTTGCGTCATAACGGGAATAAATGAATTTCTCAGGATGTGTCTCCTGATGATCGCCCCCCTGCTCAGCCCCTTGGCCTCCGCCGTCATCACATAATCCTGATTCACGACGTCCAGAATCGAGGTCTTCAGCAGTCTGGAATAGGATGCGATATACGAAAAGCATCCCGTGAGCGTCGGCAGTACCGTATATTTCCATCCGCCAAGCCACAGCTCTCTGCCCGACGGCCATCCGATGGTCGGAAACCAGCGGAGATTCCCCGCAAATACCTTTTGCAAAAGCAGTCCGAATATTAAATGCGGCACTGAGATCATCAGAACCGATAGCCCGACTACCGTGTAATCTATCCACGTTCCGCGCTTCATTGCCGCCACAATGCCAAGCAGCAGCCCGATTCCGACGCCCAGAAGCATCTGCTGTATCCCCAGCCGCGCGGATACGGGAAGACGGTCATGGATTAAACCGGTTACGGTCTGCCCTGCATACACAAAGGACTCTCCGAAATCTCCCTTGCACATTTTCTTCATCGTGAGGACATACCGTTCCCAAACAGGCCTGTCTAACCCATATTTCCTGTACAGGATTTCCCTGCTCTGGACGGGCATCACATCCGCCCGTCCCGTAAGCGGATCTCCCGGTACCGCCTCAAGCAGGAAAAAGGTCGCCGACGCAATCAGGAATATCGTCACTGCCAATTCGCAAAAGCGTCTGAATATGTACTTTACCATAACCTTGCCTTTCCATCTTTTCCTTTGTCAGTTATTGGTTCTTCCCCTCAATATAAGTGATATAAAATTCAGAGCTCGCTCCAAAGGAGGAGGTTCTGTAATCCTTTACCCAATTCTGCAAAATGACCTCCTTCGTGCTGTAGTAAATCGGCGCAAACGCGTAATCCTCCAACAGAAGAAGCTTCTCAAGGTCCTCATATATCTGCAGCCGCTTCGCCATGTCCGTCTCGCCGGTCAGCGAATCAATCAGCCTGTCATATTCCGGATTGCTGTAGCTTCCAAAGCTCGTTCCGTAGGCGTCCGTGTAATAGGTGTACAGGAAATCCAACGGATCATTATAGTCCGCATACCACCCGCTGTAAATAAAGTCATAATTGCCCGCGTCTCTCTCGGCGGCAAACAGGGAAGAATCCCCCACAACGTTGATTTCGATCTGAACGCCCAGCTTGTTCTGCAGAGTCTGCTGCAAATACTCCCGCTCGGCCTGCGCCTCTACGGATGACCCGTATGTAAGGTAGACCAGCTTAATATCCGACAGCGGCTTATCAATGCCGAGCTCATCAAGCCCCTCCCTGAACAGCGCCTGCAGCTTGTCCGAATCGTTCGCATATGTCTCATATTCCTGCCGGATGATTTCATCGGTCTGGCTGCGGTAAGGGCTTCCGTTGAAGGAGATTGCCGGAGATACATACGAATATGCAGGCTCGTATCTGCCGTACACGGCCTCCACAAATTCCTCTCTGTCTATCGCATAAGAAATCGCCTTTCTGATCTTCGCGCTGCTGACCAACTGCTCCGGACCGCCGTTTAAGAAATTGAATCGAAGTCCCAAGGTTCCCGGATAATCATAAACCACCTTCCAGACCTCTCCGGCCTCCGCTTCTTCTCTGTATTTCACCGCATAATCGCCCGAGGGCTGTATCAGATCCAGCTCCCCGTTGTCAAACATCGTGGAACGGGTGGCCTCCTCCGCCACAATATACCAGTTTATGGTATCCAAATGCGTATTTTCCGCATCCCAATAATACGGGTTTTTGGTCCATACCATTTTATTGTCCTCCACGAGCCCGCTCATGCAGAACGGACCGTTATAAACGCACAGGGTCCAATCCTTTCCCCATAAATCGCCTGCCGCCTCCGCAATATCCTGACGCGTCGGGTATAACGGCGTTGCCACCAGCTTTACCTCAAAGGTGGGATCCGCCTCCTTCAGCGTCACCTCAAAGGTGTAATCATCCACCGCGACAGCCTGCACCTCATCCGCCGATGCAGTCCCTTTATTGTATTCCTCCGCGCCCGCGACATTATAGATAAAGGTGGCGTAAGAATAATTGTACTCCGGATTCAGAAGGCGCTTCCAGCCATATTCATAATCCCGCGCCGTCACAGGCTCGCCATCGGACCATTTTGCATTTTCCCTTAAATGAAATGTGTATTTTTTTCCATCCTCCGATACCTCTACGCTCTCTGCACCCGCAAGGATGAAATGCTCGCCGGTATCGTCCGCCACATTTCGGTACAAGCCCTCATAGCAGTCCGCCATCATCCAGCGCCACCCCATGTCCTGCACATCATAATTGTTGCCGAAAGCAGTCGTGCTGACATTCAAAATCTGCGTGCCGGCCGTCTCCGCCGTCTGCGCCGTGCCGGCGGCTGTCTGCTCCGATGACGGCGCGCTGACGGCGTTATCGGCACCCGTGTCCGCTGCTCCCGCGCAGCCTGACAGCGCGCCCGCCGATACGATTCCCGCAAGCAGCAATGCCAAAATTCCGGTTCCCTTTTTCATAATAATCCCTCCTGTTGTGTTCCGTCAGAAAAATAAATTCATTTCAAATCAATCTCCTCTTTTATGACCTCTTTGCGGTCGATGATTCGGAATGCGTTCAGCACCGGCGCGTCCTTATCCTGCAGGGACAAAATCAGGTACAGGGCATTCGAATCATATGCCATCCTTTTGTCCTCCTCGGAGGGCCTTGACGGCGTCTCCGGATGAGAATGCCAGTTCCCAAGCGGAATATAGCCGTTTGCACGCATATCCTTTATCGCCGCCATATGCTCCTTGGGATCAATGCTGAAATGCTCCCTGCTGCCATCCGCATTCGTCATAAGATAGGCCCTTTGCACCTCCGCGATCCCGTCACGGATTGTCCCTGCAATCAGCCCGCAGGCCTCATTCGGAAACCCCGCCCTCGCGTGCGCCAACATATTTTGATAATCGCTCTGATGAAGAATCAGCATATAAACACCACCCTTGCCATTTCCTAGCGCTTCAACTCACACGCTGCCTGTTCATAATCGATCAGCTCCGTAATCGTCGGATGATCTCCACAGACAGGGCAGGTATGCGTGTCCTTAGGAAGCCTGACTTTGTGGAAATCCATATTCAGCGCGTCAAAGGTCAGCAAAGCGCCTGTCAGCAGATTTCCCTTTCCGATAATATACTTGATTGCCTCCATCGCCTGAAGGCTTCCGATCACGCCGCCCATGGCGCCGACCACGCCCGCCTGCTTACAGGTAGGCACCGCATCCTTGGGCGGCGGATTCTTAAATACACAGCGGTAACATGGCCCCTCCCCCGGGACATAGGTCATAAGCTGTCCCTTGAAACGGATGATGCCCGCATGGCAGAACGGCTTTTTTTCCATGACGCAGGCGTCATTTATCAGAAACTTTGCGGGAAAATTGTCTGTCCCGTCAATGACAAAATCATAATCGCGGATAAGCTCCCTGATGTTGTCCGATGTCACAAAGGTGTGATAAGTATGTACCGTAACGTCGGGATTCATCCGCTCCATCGTCTCCCTCGCGGATTCCACCTTGGGCTTTCCGACGTCCTCCGTAGCATGGATGATCTGGCGCTGAAGGTTGGAAAGATCCACCTCGTCCGCATCCGCGATGCCGATTGTCCCCACGCCCGCCGCGGCAAGATACATAGCCGCGGGCGCGCCAAGACCGCCGGCGCCTACGATCAATACCTTGGCCTGAAGCAGCTTTTTCTGCCCCTTTGCCCCGATCTCCTTCAATATTATATGGCGCGAATAGCGCTCCAACTGTTCATCCGTGAAAGCCACCAGCGCCACCTCCCATGAAATATAAAAACTCTACCGTGTCCCCCTCCCTGAGGATCGTACTCTCGATCGCGCTCCTTTCAACGAACTCCTCATTGATGGAGACCGTCACGTACTCCGGCGTCTCTACCTGCTCCGCCTCTATCAGCTCGGGCAGCGTTATGCCGTCCTTTACTTCCTTTTTCTCACCACTCACTGTAATAACCATTATTCTCCCGCCTTTCTCACATACAGGGTATATGTCCCGTCCTCATTGCTGACAAGATCCAATACCTCCTGCCCCTCCTGTTGAAAGCTTCTCGGAACATTCTGTACCGGCTCGCCGTCGTTGAGGCGGATTGCCAGCACTTCCCCTTCGTCCAGTTCATCCAATGCCACCTTTGCCTTTACAAACGTAAGCGGACATACCTTATCTGTTATATCAACCTCCGCGTCGTAGCTGATTTCTGCCATTTCCATCCCTCCATTCCCGACACAAAAGCCTTATGCCAACGTCCTTACCGTTCTCACCAGCGCATCAATCTCCTCAAAGGAATTGTAAAGCGCCAGCGTCGGCCGGACGACTCCCTCCAAGCCGTAATGCCTCAAAATCGGCTGCGCGCAGTGATGTCCGACTCTGACCGCAATCCCGTTGGCGTTCAGCCGCTCGCCCACCGCCTCATTGGGTACGCCGTCCAATACAAAGGACAATGCGCTTGATTTATTTGCCGCTGTCCCGATCAGACGAAGCCCCTTGACCTTTGCAAGCTCCTTCATTCCATACTGCACCAGCTCATGCTCATAGCGGCTGATATCGTGCATCCCGATTCGGGTAAGATACTCCAATGCGGCGCCGAGCCCCACCGCGTCCGCGATACTGCCGGTTCCGGCCTCAAATTTATTGGGTGCGGGATTGTAAACCGTGCGCTCAAACGTGACGTCCTTGATCATATTGCCGCCACCATGGTACGGCTTTGCCGCCTCAAGCGCTTCTTTTTTTCCGTAAACCGCGCCGATTCCCGTGGGCGCATATATTTTATGCCCCGAAAATACAAACCAGTCCGCATCGAGCGCCGTCAGGTTTACCGGAATGTGCGCCACCGATTGCGCTCCGTCAACCAGGATTCTCACCCCGTGCCGGTGCGCGATCGCAACCAGTTCCTCTATCGGCGTGATCGTCCCCAATACATTGGATACCTGCGTCGCGGAAACAAATTTCGTCCTGCCTGTGAACAGCCTCTCATACTCTGACAGGATAAGCTGTCCTGTCTCGTCCACCGGAGCGACCTTGATCACCGCTCCTGTTTCCTGCGCCACCATCTGCCACGGGACAATGTTGGCGTGGTGCTCAAGCAGCGTCAGGATGATTTCGTCGCCCGGCTTCAGCATCGGCTTTACATAAGCGTTTGCGACCAGATTGATGCCCTCTGTCGTCCCTCTGACAAACACGATCTGCTTCTCGTCCGAAACGCCAAGGAAATCCGCCACCGTCCGCCTTGCCCCCTCATAGGCGTCCGTCGCCAAGGCCGCCAACGCATGGGCGCCTCTGTGTACGTTTGAATTTTCATGCTCATAAAAGTAGGACAGGCGGTCAATTACGGCGCGCGGCCGCTGTGTTGTCGCCCCATTGTCCATCCAAATCAGCGGATGCCCGTTGACCTGCTCCGAGAGGATTGGAAAATCGCTTCGGATTTGCGCAAGGGTTTTCGTACCGATATATGGGCTGCTCCCGTTCGGCGTTCCCTCTGCCCTTTGCCGTCCCAAATCAATCGCGCGGCCGTCGGCATTCTCCTGCGGGACCACTACCGGAGAAAAGGCGGTCTGCCGCGCCGGCTCTGCCAAAGCGTATCTCTGCTGCTCCCAAAGCCGATTCGCCAATGCCTCAAGCTCCGCTTCATCCGGATAAATCTGCCTGTTCACATCAATACTCATAGTATTCACCTACCTCTACATCCTCAAGCGCCGCAATCGCATCATCCGATAAAATGGCAGCAGAGCAATACAAGGATAAGAGATAAGAAGCAACGCCCTTGTCGTCAATCCCGCGGAACCGTACCGACAGGCCTCTGGAATGTTCATTTTTAAGTCCTGCCTGATACAGACCGATCACGCCCCGCTTTGCCTCCCCTGTACGAACTAACAGGATGTTTGTCTTTCCGCTTTGGCTCTTTGGGTTTTTCAGCCCGTCCACAAGCAGCTTGTCCGTCGGTATCAACGGGATCCCTCTCCATGAAATGAAGACGCCCCCCGCGATATTTACGGTTACCGGCGGCACGCCGCGCCTTGTGCATTCTCTCTCAAAGGCGGCTATCGCCCTCGGATGCGCGAGGAAGAAGGACGGCTCCTTCCACACCTTGGTGATCAATTCGTCCAAATCATCCGGCGTGGGCGCTCCATTGCGGGTCTGAATCCGCTGACTCTCCGCCACATTCTTCAGAAGGCCGTAATCGTCATTATTGATCAACTGGCTCTCCTGCCGCTCGCGGAGGCTTTCGATCGCAAGCGCAAGCTGCTCCTGCAGTTGGTCGTAGGGCGCGCCGTACAAATCTTCAATGGCGGTATTGACATTGATGATCGTTGATACGGAGTTGAGCCTGTATTCCCTCGGCTCGGTCTCATATTCCACATACCCCTGCGGAACAATATCTGATTTCTTTGTCTGACTGCACAGGACGTCCAAGGGCGTTTCCCCCTCAACCACCCTGTTTACGCGGTAAATCCCCGTCTCCAGTCCCTTAAACTCCAACAGCTTCGTCAGCCACCTAGGGGTAATTGCCCCATACTGCGGCTTTGTCTTTGTGACATTCGCCAGATTATAGGCCTCCTGCGCCCCTAAAGCGTTTATTGTCCGTGCTTCGTTTGCCATGATAACAACAACCTCCTCATTCTCTGTTTTTATTTATGTACACGCCCGCGGCCTTCCCAAAGGCTCCTCCGGAAAATACAGGCGTTACAGCCATGCGCCCTCATTCGGGAAAATGATATGGCGCGCTTTCTCCACTCCGCCCTTTAAGTTATACATTGGGCCTTTATACCCCGCCTCGCGCAGCGTATTGATTGCGAGAATGCTTCTTTTCCCTTCCCTGCATATAAAAATCGTGTCAATGTCGGGATTCAATTCCTTCTGGCGTCTTGCGAGCTGTCCGATCGGAATCACGATGGCGTTCGAGAAGCGCGTCACGGCCCGTTCGTGAGGCTCCCTGACATCAACAATCGTAAGCGCCTCCCCGCGGTCAATCCTCGCCGCAAGCTCCTCCGGCTCTATCCCTTCTATCGGCAGCTCCTCTTCCTCCTGCTTTAATCCGCAGAAATCCTCATAGTCAAAGTCCTCCGCCTTGGAAATGCTTGGATTTTTCCCACAGACAGGGCATTTGCCATCCTTCTCGACACGGATTTTCCTCGTCTCATTGTTCCACGCATCATAGATAAGCATCTCTCCGATTAGGGAAGACCCTCCGCCGATAATCAGCTTTAAAGCCTCATTGGCCTGAATGCTTCCCACGATTCCCGGCAATGTACTGATCACGCCGCCCTCGGCGCATGTCGGAACCAGTCCTGCAGGCGGCGGAGCGGGGAACTGACAGCGAAGACAGGGTCCCTTTGCGGCGTCGTACACCGTGACATATCCCTCATACTGATACATTGCTGCAAATACCACCGGTTTTCCCGACAGCGCACAGATGTCATTCACCAGATACCGCGTCGGATAATTGTCCGCCGCATCCACAACAATGTCATACTCCTCAATGATTTCTCCCACATTGCCCGCATCCGGCTTTATATTGTAGGTCTCCACCCGGACAAGCGGATTGATTCGGCGGATGGCATCCTTCACGGAGGCCACTTTCGGCCGATTCACATCACGGGTTCCGTGGATAATCTGACTTTGCAGATTCGGAATGGAAACCTCATCGCAATCCACGATCCCTATGGTTCCTACACCCGCCGCGCCCAGATAAAGCGCAGCCGGCGAGCCGAGTCCCCCCGCGCCGATAATCAGAACCTTTGCGGCCTTGATCCTCTTCTGCCCCTTTACGCCGACCTCGCGCAGGAGCAGGTGGTTTCCATACCTGTCAATTTCCCTGTCGTCCAGCTTTACCGCCTTCCTGCGTTCCTCCGAAATGACGCTCTCTTGCTGCGCGCCTCCGGCAATCACCGGAAGGAACAGGAGCTCGTCCCCTGCGCCGATTCTTGTCTGTACTCCGTCCAAGGCATGGATGTTTTTCCCATTTACATAAATGCTGACAAAGGATCTCAGCCTTCCGTTCTCATCGAATAATGCCGTTCGGGCTTCCGGATATTCCTCAAACATTGCCTTCAAAATATCCTCCACCGTCTCCCCCTCCAATTCAAGCCTCGCATTCTGGTTCGTGAAGGACCGCAGTGTAGCCGCTATCAATACGGTTGCCGTCATCCGCTTTCACCTCGCTTCTTTTTATCAGCCTATTATTTTAATAGGCTTTATATGTTTTGTGATAGTGTCATTATACGCATTGTCCATCCGATTTGTCAATGCATTTTCCTCATTCCGGGAAGCGCAATTTCTTAGAGCCGGCTATAACTTTTCGTTATTACGGCCCGCAGTTGTTCCCGCGCCGCTTCTGTTCTCATTACGCTATCGGCACCAAAGCCGTATCCCTGCGGGTTTACAGCCGCATCTTTGCAGAGGTTCTCCTTGATTGCCTATGTATTCCGTGGTATAATAGGCTTTAAAGATATATTTTATTGTTCGTAAGTAAGGAGGAAATCCGTTTTGAAAATCTCGACCAGAGGGCGGTACTCATTCCGTATGATGATTGACCTCGCCCAGCATTATGATGAAGGCTTTATCGCCTTAAAGGACATTTCTGCCCGACAGAATATTTCCAAAAAATATTTGGAGCAAATTATCCCCTTCCTAAACAGGAGCAGTCTGCTGAATGCCAACAAGGGGCATATGGGAGGCTACCGGCTTGCAAAATCGCCCTCCGAAATCACCGTGAGGGAAATCCTTGAGAGCGCCGAGGGAAGCCTTGTGCCTGTAAGCTGCATGGATAATTCCCCGAATCTCTGCGAAAACTGCAACGGCTGTCTCACGCTTCCCGTGTATGAGGGACTTTACCATGTAATTCTTGATTATCTGAACGGCATTACCCTGCAGGATGTGATAGACAGGCAGCCGGATTCCTGCGAATACTATATATGATCCGCCAAGAAGGGCTGCCTGCTCCGCTTCCGCCACGGCTGTGTTTCAGCTGCCGTATTTTTTGAGAATGTCAATGTATCTCTGCCCGAGAATGCTAAGCGGCATATTCTTACGCTTCACATACCCGATTGTCATCGTATCCTCCGTGTCCAAGGGCACGGAGACGAAATTGCCGCCGTTTAGCGCTTCGCATATAATCCCCGAGCATAGGGTGTATCCCTGCAGGCCAACCATCAGATTCAGCATGGTGGCTCTGTCATCCGCCTTGATAATCCGCTTATAGTCCAAGGTGCTCAATACCTCCTCCGCAAAATAAAAGGAATTCTTCTCCCCCTGTTCAAACGACAGGCAGGGGTAGTCCTTCAGCTCGTCAAAGCCTATTCTCTCCTTTCCCGCCAAGGGATGACTTTTGCTCAGATACACGGATATTCTGCACACAAAGAGCGGGAAAAATTCCAATCCGTTCTCCGCAAAAATCTTTTTCATCGCCTTTTCATTGAACGCATTCTGATACAGCACGCCGATTTCACTTCTGTAGTCCCTCACGTTATCAATCACCTCGTGGGTCTTTGTCTCATGCACCGCCAATTCAAATTCGTCCATGGAAAGCTGACGCCCCAATTCGATAAACGCTTCAACCGCAAACGAGTAGTGCTGCATGGATACGCTGAATTTCTTCTTGGACTGCTTATGCTCCACATACCGCTCGCCGATCATCTTGTTCAGCTCCACCATCTGCCTGGCATAGCTTAAAAACTCTTCCCCCTCCGTCGTGACCACAATCCCGCGGTTCGTGCGTATAAACAATTCTATATGCAGCTCCTCCTCCAGATCCCGGACCGCACCGGACAGCGCAGGCTGCGATACAAACAGCTCCGTGGCGGCCTTGTTCATTGATTTCGTATCCGCAATCTTAACTGCATATACCATCTGTGCCAATGTCATACTCTTTCCTGCCTTCCTTTTTATTGCCTCTGTATCCTATTGTTTTAATAGGTATTATAGGCCAGTATAGCACAGACCGCTCAGACTTTCAACCGCATCACAGCCAATCGTTCCAGAATTTCTCCGCCCTTTTCGCGATTTCCTCCACGCTGACAATCTCGTATCGGCTCCACTCGCGCGGAAACATCCGCCGATACGAGTACTCCAGAAACCGCTCGTCCAGCAGCGCGACCACGCCCACATCCTCGGCGGTCCGAATCACGCGCCCCGCCGACTGCAACACCTTGTTCATCCCCGGGAAGCGGTACGCATAGTCAAAGCCGCTCTCCCCCCGCGCGTCGAAATAGCCCTTCAAAAGCTCGCGCTCACAGCAGACCTGCGGGATTCCCGTCCCCACGATCAGAACGCCAATCAGGCTGTCGCGCTTCAAGTCAATCCCCTCCGAGAAAATACCGCCCATCACGCAGAAGCCAATCAGGATCCGCTCCTCCTCCTGCTCAAGCTCAAAATTGATTTTGCCCGCCACATCACAGGACTCATTTCCCTGAAACCGCAGCAAAAACGCCTCCCTTTGCGCCTCGCTCATCCGCTCCTCCTGAACAATGCACTCCATCATATCCGCATCAAAGCACTCCCGCATAAAGCAGTCGTACACCTGCTCCAGAAACTGATGGGAGGGCAGAAACACCATGTAATTCCCGTAACGCTCCCGCACCAGACCGTCAATATAGCGCGCAATGCGCCGAAATTCCTCCTCGCCGCGTCTCGTGTATTTGCTGGTGACGTCCTTCGCGATAAAAAGCGCCTTCCTCTCCTCGTCAAAGGCGGATTTCGCATAGACCTCATAATCCTGCGCCTCGCCGCCGAGAAGCTTCTTATAATACTGTATCGGCAACAGCGTCGCGGAAAACAGGATGGTGCTGCGCCCGCGCGCCATGCATTGGCGCAGATTGCGCGCCGGATTGACGCAGAAGAGCTTGAGCAGAAAGTCCCCGTCGTCCGTCAACTGACTGTAGACGACATAGCCGTCGTCCAAAAGCTCGTACATATTTAAAAAATGCGCCACCGCAAAATAAAATTCCAGCACCTCATTCCTGTCGGGAAAGCTGTCATGGTCGTCCAGAAAATCATCCAACGCCCCATACATCCTGTTCAGCGCCAAGACAAAGCCGTCGATTCCATGCTCCTGCTGATATCCGTCGCACAGCCGCTTCATCCCCAGAAGCTCCCGATTGCATTTGTCCAGAAGCCCCGTCACCTTCGTTTGATACGCCTTCAACAGCTTCTTCGTCTTTAAAAACGCGCTTTTGAGCAGGGGCGCGCTGTACATCTCACGCCCACGCTCCAACAGGTTGTGCGCCTCGTCAATCAGGAAAATATAATCCTTGCGCGTCATGCCCTCTGAGAAGAACCGCTTGAGATAGACGCGCGGGTCGAACAGATAATTGTAATCCCCGATAACGGTGTCGGAAAACAGGCTCATATCCAAGCTCATCTCAAAGGGACAGACCTGATGCCTGCGAGCGTATTCCGACAGCTTCCCGCGCGTGAAATCCTCCTCGTGAATGAGCAAATCGTACATCGCGTCATTGATTCGGTCAAAATGTCCCTTGGCATACGGGCACGCGTCGGGATTGCACTCCGCCTCCTGCTCCTGCTCTCTGAGGAAGCAGATTTTGTCCTTCGCTGTAATAACAACTGTTTTTATATGAAGCCCGCTCTGCCGAAGCAGGCTGAAACACTCCTGCGCCACCGTCCGCGTAATCGTCTTGGCCGTCAGATAAAACAGCTTCTCCGCCAGTCCCTCTCCCATCGCCTTGACTGCGGGAAACACCGTGGATATCGTCTTGCCGACGCCCGTCGGCGCCTCGAGGAACAGCCTCCTGCGGTGGTAGATGGTGTGATAGACATGGGAAACCAGCTCTTTCTGTCCCTCCCGATACGGATACGGAAACGCGAGCTGTCTGATGGAGGCGGTGCGCGTCTCATGCCACTGCGACTGAAAATCCGCCCACTTCTTATATTCCCGCATCAGCTCCTCAAACCAGACGGACAGCTCCTCAAGCGTATAGTCCTCATGGAAATATTTGATTTCCTCCGTCTCCATATGACAGTAGGTCATGCGGACGCCAATCCGCGCAAGTGCGCACTGCGCGGCATAAATATACGCATAGCACTTGGCCTGTGCCAGATGGACGCCCACGGGTTCCTGAATGCGCCAAAGCTCCTTGTAGGTGCCCTTAATCTCATCAATTGCCGTCTGCGCAGCTAAGGCCGCCGTCCCCAAGGCCGCCTGTGCGTCCTCTGCCGCTGTCTGCGCATCCGAAGTCAGCGTCCCCAAGGCCGCCTGTGCGTCCTCTGCCGCCACATTCCCATGCGCCGCTGTCGCGCCTGCCTCCGAATGCGGGCCGCCGTGGTGCAGCTCCCAGTCATAGTCAATGATGCCGTCCGCTCTTCCTTCTATTATAATATTGTAGTCGGACGTCTCCCATACATATTTCAGCCCAACCTCCGAATGGTACTCGCTGCCCATGCGGCGCTGTATCATCCTGTGGATGCGCCCGCCCTCCTGCATGGCGTTCTCCGCGCCCCCCGATCTTCGATTGTCTATGTTTCCCTCGCGCAGTATAAACTCCACAAGCTGTCTCACCGACACCCGTATTTCCATCTTTTCATCCATTCCGCAGTATCCGCCGCCCCTTGTCTTTATCGCTTCCCAATATAATAGTGTATCACACTATAAGCAAAAAACATACCTTTTCAGACCCGCAAAAAAATCTTTATAAAATTTCATTTTCCCCCCTTTACTATTCCTCCGTTTTGGTCTATATTTAGGAGACTGGCGTACAAAAAGAAAAGGGGGAGGTCTGTTTATGACTGCAATGAAATGGTTTTATTCCTTTCTGAGAAAGCATAACCGAAGCATGGCGCTGGGTCTGGTCATGGTCACGGTAATCTCCGTGCTGGCCATCGTCAAGCCCATCGTATCCGGCTCCATCGTCGATGACGTTATCACCGCGGGCCGATACGAGCTGCTGCCGAAGCTGATTGCGCTGCTCATCTTAATCACTGTCCTCAGGGGACTGCTGCGGTATTGGTCACAGGTCATCTTTGAGACCTGCTCGCAGAATGTTCTCTATACCATGCGGGACACGGTGTATCGCAAGCTCCTTCAGGAGGATTTTGACTTCTACAACAAAAAGCGCACGGGCGATTTGCTCAGCCGCCAGACCGGCGATATGGATGCCATCCGTCATTTCATAGCATTTGTTATTTATCAGGTCTATGAAAATGTATTTCTGTTTTTCTTTGCGCTGATTATGATTTTTACGGTAAAATGGACGCTTGCGCTGTGCATGTGCGCGGTGCTTCCGTTCGCCCTGCTTGTCACGCTGAGCCAGCGCAAAAACGGCCGCCCCCGATTTCAGAGGATTCGCGAGCAGTTCTCCTCCCTGAATACCTTTGTACAGGAAAACATCAGCGGCAACCGCGTGGTCAAGGCCTTCTCCAAGGAGGACTATGAAATCAGCAAATTTAATAGAGAAAACGACGCCTATCGGGATGCCGAGCTTGCAGCCGCAGAAATCTGGACAAAATATGTCCCCCTGTTTGAGTTTCTCTCAAACATGCTCACGATTGTCCTGATGCTTGTCGGCAGTATCATGGTCATTCAAGGCTCCATGACGCTCGGCAACTACGTGACCATCAACGGGTATCTCTGGATGCTCACCAACCCCCTGCGGCAGATCGGCTGGCGTATCAATGACATCCAGCGCTTTACCACCTCCGTCGAGAAGATTTACGCGACCTACAGCGAGGAGCCGCGGGTAAAGCGTCCCGACAAGGCGATTCCCTGCGAGCGTCTCAAGGGCGACGTCACCTTCCGCAATGTCTCTTACAGCGCGGACGACGAGGACATCATACATAATGTGAGCTTCACCGTAAAGAGCGGCCAGACCGTCGGAATCCTCGGCTCCACAGGTTCCGGCAAGTCAACGATCATGAATCTGCTGTGCCGCTTTTATGACGTGACGGACGGCGAGGTGCTTGTGGATGGCCGCAATGTCAAGGATTTGGACTTGTACATGCTGCGGCGGAATATCGGCATGGCGATGCAGGATGTCTTCCTGTTCTCCGACACTGTCGAGGGAAACATCGCCTACAGCAAGCCGGACTGTCCCTTTGAGGAGGTCGAAAAGGCCGCCGTCATGGCAGATGCGGACAGCTTTATCCGGGAAATGCCGGACGGCTACGATACCATTGTCGGTGAGCGCGGCGTCGGATTGTCCGGCGGGCAGAAGCAGCGCATCTCCCTTGCGCGCGCGCTGTTGAAGGAGCCGTCGATTCTGATTCTGGACGACACGACCTCCGCCGTGGACATGGAGACGGAGAGCTATATCCAGAAGCAGCTCAACGCAATCGACCACAAGTGCACGATTTTCGTGGTGGCCTACCGCATTTCTTCCATCAAGGATTCCGATTTGATTCTGGTGCTGAATGACGGGCGCATCGTCGAGCAGGGAACGCACGATACGCTGTTGGCCGCCAACGGCTACTATGCAACCGTCTTCCGCCACCAGTACGGAGAATTTGAGAAATATGTGGATGCGCTGAATGATGCCGCGGACAGAGGAGGTGAGAAGCATGGCACGAAATAAATACGATATTGATGAGATTTTAGAGGACAAATTTGACCTCAATCAGCTCAAACGGCTCTTCCAATATGTAAAGCCCTACCGCGGACAGCTTGCGCTCGCGCTGTTTCTGATGCTGTCCTCCTCCGCGCTGACCATGCTCTTTCCGATATTTATCAGTGCGATCATGGACACTTATATCCCCGCGGGAAATATAAAAGCAATTGTTATTATTACTTTGCTGTCGCTGGCCATCGTTCTGTACGCCTGTGTCTGCATCCGGCTCAAGATCCGCATTACCAGCCGCATCGGGCAGGCCACCGTGCATCAGCTCCGCTCGGACATCTTCTGCCATCTGCAGGAGCTTCCGTTCTCGTACTATGACGAGCGCCCGCACGGCAAGATACAGGTGCGTGTCGTCAACTATGTGAACAGCCTGAGCGATTTGCTCTCCAACGGTATCATCAACACGATTACCGATATGTGCAACCTGATATTTATTGTGGCGTTTATGCTGATGCTCCATGTCCGCCTCACCCTCATCTGCCTGTGCGGCCTTCCCGTCCTGGTTGCCGTCATCATCTTTGTCAAAAGGCGGCAGCGGCGCGCATGGCAGATTCAGAGCAACAAGCAGTCCAACCTGACCGCGTATATCGCGGAGAGCATCAACGGTATCCGCGTTACGCAGTCCTTCGTGCGCGAGCGGGAGAACACCTCCATCTTCAACCGTCTGAGCGACAGCTACAGAACGGCATGGATGCGCGCCGTGAAGTACAACTTTATCATGTGGCCCTGCATCGACTCGATTTCCACGGTGACCACCGCGTTTATCTATGTCATCGGCATCGGGTGGATTTCGGGCGAGCTCTACGGCGTTACCATCGGTATCCTGATTGCCTTTACCTCGTACATCTCGCGCTTCTGGGAGCCGATTAACACGCTGGCCTCCTTCTACAATTCGCTGCTGACGGCGATAGCGTACTTGGAGCGCATCTTTGAGACGATCGACGAGCCCGTCAATGTCAGGGACAACCCCGACGCGGTGGCGATGCCGCCGATCTCAGGGAAGGTCGAATTTAAGGACGTGTGCTTCAGCTACGAGGACGGCGTACAAATCTTGAACAAGGTCAGCTTCACCGCCAAGCCCGGGGATACCTATGCGATTGTCGGGCCCACCGGCGCCGGAAAGTCAACGATTGTGAACCTCATCTGCCGCTTCTACAATGTGGACTCCGGACAAATCCTGATTGACGGCACCGACATTTCAGGCGTGACGCTGAAATCCCTGCGAAAGCAGATGGGGATTATGATGCAGGACAGCTTCATCTTCTCCGGCACGATTATGGATAACATCCGTTATGGAAATCTGGAAGCCACGGAGGAGGAGGTTATCGCGGCCGCCAAGACAGTGTGCGCGCACGACTTTATTATGGAGATGGAGAACGGCTATCAGACGCAGGTAAACGAGCGCGGAAGCCGCCTGTCCGCCGGACAGCGCCAGCTTATCAGCTTCGCGCGGGCCTTGCTGGAAAACCCCGCCATCCTGATACTCGACGAGGCGACTTCCAGCATCGACACGGAGACGGAAATCCTGCTGCAAAAAGGGCTGAACCGCCTGTTGGAGGGACGCACCTCCTTCATTATCGCGCACCGGCTTTCCACCATCAAGAACGCAAGCTGTATTATATATGTGGACAAGGGAAACATTCTGGAGAGCGGAACCCACGAGGAGCTGCTCGAGAGAAAGGGCGAATACTACAATCTGTTTATGTCGCAGTATGATTTTCTCAAGAAGAAAGAAGCATAATTTCCTGTGGAATGAATATACGGCAGGTCAGCGATACTCACTGACCTGCCGGTTTTATCTTCAGCGCTTTCCTTGCGACGATCACAAAGGTCAGCAGATGCACCAACAGCGTAATCGTCCAAGTAATCGGGTAGGAGACATACACGGTCGTAAGCGTGTGATACTCCGGTATTTTGAAGACCGTCGCAATCCACAGCAGCCGCAGCCCGCAGGCGCCGATCAGCGACACCACCATCGGTATCACCGCATAGCCGATACCGCGCAGCGCGCCTACCAGCACATCCATCACTCCGCAGAGCGCGTACAGCGTGCAGATAATCTTCAACCGTGTCATTCCGGCCGCAACCACCTCCGCGCTGGGGGAATATATCCCCAACAGCGTATTGCCAAAGACCACCGCGAGATTGCCGAGAAGCAGTCCCGTGGCGATCACATAAATCTCGCCCGCAAGCAGAATCCGATAAATCCTCTTGTACTCCTTTGCCCCGTAGTTCTGGCTGGTAAAGGAGATTGTCGCCTGATAGAAGGCATTCATCGCCATATAGACAAAGCCCTCGATATTCGCGCCCGCCGAGTTCCCCGCAACGGCAATCGGGCCGAACGAATTGACTGCCGACTGGATAACCACGTTGGAGAGGGAGAAAACCACTCCCTGAAAGCCCGCCGGAAGCCCCACACGGAGTATCTTCGCAAATTTTTCCCATGTGATTGCAAGCGCCCTCGGCTCCAGACGGATACCGCTCTGCTCCCGCATCAGACACCGCACCACCAGTGCCGCCGATACCGTCTGGGAAATCGCCGTGGCCGCCGCAACGCCCGCAACGCCCCACTTGCAGACGATGACAAAGAACAGGTTCAGCAGTACATTGATGATTCCCGCTTCAATCAGGTAGTAGAGCGGGCGCTTGGTATCTCCGACCGCACGCAGAATAGCGCTGCCGAAGTTATAGACCATCGTCGAGGTCATGCCGAGGAAATAGATGCGCAGATACAGCACCGCAAGGTCCAATACCTCCTCCGGCGCCTGCATCAGCTCCAGCAGCGCCCGCGCGCCCGTAATGCCGATAACCGTCAGAATAACGCCGCTGTAAACGCTTAAAAGCATGGATGTATGTACCGTCTCCCTCAAATCATTGTCCTTTTTCGCCCCGTAATACTGGGCGACCAGCACGTTTGTACCGATGGACATTCCGATAAAAAGATTGGTGAGCAGATTGATCAGCGCGCCGTTGGAGCCGACCGCCGCCAGCGCGTTGTCACCCGCAAAACGCCCCACGACCACGATATCCGCCGCGTTAAACAGCAATTGCAGAACCCCTGAAAACATCAGCGGTATCGCAAACACAAGCATCTTCCGGAATACCGAACCGCTGCACATATCAATCTCGTACTTTTTCATCTCTAAACCTCTTTTCCGCATTTATCCCTTCCGGAGCCCCTTGGGATAATGATTCTTCATGATCTGCCCTGAAAGCTTTCCCCAGCCGATGCTGTAGCCTTTGTAGGTGAGCAGATGCCAGCCCTTTTCGCCCTCCGCCGTCAGCGTCTGCCCGCTCAGATACGCGCGCGCCCGGGCGTCCGAGCCGTCATAGAGCTCCATGGTATGCCGGACCTCGTGCGCCCGCAGCGCAAGCGCAAGCGCGTGAGACGGCTCAAAGCGGTTCCTCTTCAGCGTTCCGAGCTGCAGCCCCGGACGCAGCGCCTTTATCCCGTTCAGCGCCGGCATATCCTCCGGCATCAGATAGAGCCTGTCGCCGTATCGCAAAAGGCTGTCCGCTCTGCCTCCCGACAAATCGACGCGGAGCGCTTCCTCCTGAAACTGCACAAATTCCTTCACGTCGCTTCCGCGCAGTCCCTTCTGTGTGCCGCCGGGAAACGGCCTTCGGTAGCCCTCCGGCACGCTCCCCGCCTTTTGCAGCACCGCGAGATAGTGCCCCTCTCCCTCCGCCAGATGCGGGAAAAGCCGCACCGTGCGCCGCAGCGCCGCGATATCAGCATCCGCGCCGTAATGCGCCCACTGCGGCACGCCCGCCGTCATTCCGCCGAGCAGCGGCACCTCCACAAGCTCATATGCGGGATGGCGCTCCAGAAACCGCGCAACGCTTCCCTCATTCTCAGCGGGCGCAAATGTACAGGTGGAATACACCAGTCGTCCGCCCGCGCGCAGCATCGCATCCGCACAGTCGAGAATTTCATCCTGCCGCGCGGCACAGAGCCGCACATTCTCAGGGCTCCATTCCTCTATCGCCGCCGGATTCTTGCGGAACATCCCCTCCCCGGAGCAGGGCGCGTCCACCAGAACACGGTCAAAGCATTCCCCAAACAGCTCCGCCAGATGTCCGGGCGTCTCATTTGTGACGAGCGCGTTTCTTATTCCCATGCGCTCGACATTTTCCGACAGAATCTTCACCCGCGCCGGGTGAATCTCATTGCAGACAAGAAGGCCCTCGTTTTTCATGGAAGAGGCAATCTGCGTCGTTTTTCCCCCCGGTGCGGCGCAGAGATCCAGCACCCGCTCCCCGGGGCGCGCGTCCAGACAGGCCGCCGGCGCCATCGCGCTCGGCTCCTGTATGTAGTACACCCCTGCCTCGTGCAGCGGATGCTTCCCCGCCTGCTGCCCGCTGTCACAGTAAAAGCCGTTCGACTCCCACAAGACCTCGCGCAGTCCCGCAAACGGCGTCTTTGACAGAAACTCCTCCCTTGTCCCCTTGAGCGCGTTCACCCGCAGCGCGGACACGTTTCTGTCCTCGCAGCTGCACAGGAACGCAGGATACGCTTCCCCAAGCATATCCTGCATCCTCAGCTCAAATTCTTTTGGCAGCGTCATAATACCAGCCCCTTGTCCTCCTCACAGCCCAACAGAATATTCAGGCATTGCACCGCGGCGCCGGACGCGCCCTTTCCGAGATTGTCAAAGCGCGTGCTCACCAGAAGCCTGTCGTCATTTCCCGTGACATAAAGCTCTATCCCGTCCCAGCCGGAGCAGGCATTTCCCGCGAGAAAGCCGTTGTAATCCGCTTCCTTGCCAAACGGCATCACGCGGATAAACCGCTCTCCCGCATAATACTCCCGCAAATAGGCATGGAGCTTCTCAGGCGTGGGGCTCCCGGTAAGCATGTCCGCATAGAACGGCGTCGTCACAATCATCCCGCTGTAATAATCGCATATAATGGGGGAGAACAGCGGCGCCCTGCCCAGCCCCGTAATCCTCTGCATCTCCTTCAGATGCTTGTGATTCTGCGCCAGCGCGTATTCCCGGGGCGCGTCAAGCTCTCTGTCCCGCCCGTCAGCCTCGTAGACGGCAATCGTCTTTTTCCCCGCGCCGCTGTAGCCCGACATCGCAAACGCCGACACCGGATAGTCCCTCGGCAGAATGCCGCCCGCCACCAACGGATAGACGCTCGTGATAAAGCCCGTCGCGTAGCACCCCGGAACCGCAATCCGTCTGCTGTGCCGTATCGCCTCCCGGTGCGCCTTGGAAAGCTCCGGATAGCCGTAAGCCCAGCCCTCCTGTGTCCGATGTGCCGTCGAGGTGTCAATCAGAATCACGTCCTCATTCTCAACCATGGCGACTGCCTCCACGGCCGCCGCATCCGGCAGACATAAGAACGTGATATCCGACGCGTTGATGTATTTCTTTATCTCCGCCGGGTCCTTTCTGTACTCTGAGGGGATTTTGAGCAGTTCTATATCGTCGCGCCCCTCAAAGCGCTCGAAAATCCTAAGTCCCGTCGTCCCTTCGCTTCCGTCTATAAATACCTTCCTCATCTCTCTCCTCCGTACCTTGCTTTTATCCTGATATCATCATATGCCGAACGTGCATGAAAGTCAAACGTTAAATCTGCGACATTCCGCCGACCAGTATATATCTGTTGTCCTCATAAATCCGGGGAAACTGACTCATATCCAGCGGATTCTGCCCGCGCCCCGCCTCAATCGTGTAGCCCGGGCGGTTGTACTCCTGAATAAACCAGTCCTTATAACCGGCGTAGCCTGACGCGACGGGCGTCTGCTCAACCGTATAGCCGCTCACGCTCCCGAAATATTCCGCTATCCTGCGCGAATTTTCAGGCTCATAGTCGAGATATTTCCAGTAAATGACCTCCCCCTGCGTATGATAGGCAAGTATCAGCTGAAAATCATGCTCCAGTGTAAATTGATACATATGGGCGCTTTCCGGTGCCACAAGCGGCGCCTCCCCCACATAATCGCGCGGCGCCGGCGACACATAGCCCTGCGCGAACTTGATCTCCCGCGCGCGCTCCCAGCCCGCGGGGAACTGGAGATTCAAATCGATTCCGTCTATGTTCGCCTTCCATCCGTCCGGATACGGGATGGCCGGATACGCCGCGGCGATCTGCGCCGTCCGCCTTCTGTAGGTCTCGTTTCCCAACGCCTCGTTGACCAAATCCACGCCATCCGGATTCACCAACGGAACCAGAAACAGCGAGTACTCCTCAAAAAGCCGCCCTGCGTCCTCGCCGTAAAGCGGCTCCCCCGACGCGCAGGCGCCGGCGTATTCCTCCGCGAATTTCAACAGAACAGGCGTTGTTATCCACTCGTTGGCATGAAAGGCCGCGCTGTAGCACACCTGCCTGCCGCCATTGCCTATCCGGATATAGCAGATTTCCTTTTCCATAACGCTGCGCCCGATGCAGCCGGTCACCAGAAACGGATAGCGCACCGCAAGCCCCTCCAGAATAAACGCGTTCAGGACGGAGGTATACGGCACCTCCTCCGAGACGAGAGGAAAAGAAAAAGGAACGTACAGTCTCGTTCCTATCTGCAGATTCAGGGCATCCGCCTCCGGGTTCGCGGTGAGAACGGCAGATACCGTCGTATGATAGGTATCCGCGATTCCCGCAAGCGTATCTCCCGGGGTAACGACATGGACGGTATAGCCCTTCAGGTAGGGGATCAGCCTTTCCCACAGGGCCGCGTCCGCATAACAGCCCGCGCCGTCGCCCGCAAACCCGCGCAGCGCCCTGCAGGTATCCTGTCCGAACCGTCCGTCGATTGCCACCGGATAGCCGGCCCGCGTAAGCGCCAGCTGCAGATAGCGGACAGATACGCCCATGTCTCCGATATAAATGTTTTTCATTGACTCACCAAATTCTTCACATCCCTATATCATATGCCGGTGCGCCTCCCATGATACCGTTTATTCCCTTCCGTCCCAGCAATATGTACAGAGCTTGCATTTGTCGATTCCCACGGCATCCAGCATGTCATCCAGCCGGTTAAAGCGCAGCGTCGTGAAATTCAGCTCCCTGCGAATCTCCTCCACCATGCGCTCGTACTTCGGCGACTCCGGGTCGGCATATTCCTGCAGCGTTTCCTCCGTGACCTCCCCGTCCTCCAGCCGGGCAATGACGCGGCGCGTAATCAAATCCATATCCGAGGTGGAGCGTGAAAAATTCAGATATTTACAGCCGTACAAAAGCGGCGGACACGCGGGACGGATGTGCACCTCCCTGGCGCCGCTCTGATACAGAAATTCCGTGGTCTCGCGAAGCTGTGTCCCGCGCACAATCGAATCGTCGATCAGCAGCAGGCTCTTATCCCGAATAAGCTCCTCCACCGCGAGCAGCTTCATCTTCGCAATCAAATCCCGCCGGCTCTGCATGGTAGGCATAAAGGAGCGGGGCCATGTCGGCGTGTACTTGATAAACGGTCTGGAAAACGGTATCCCCGACTCGTTCGCGTATCCGATGGCATGTGCAATCCCCGAATCCGGAACGCCCGCGACGATGTCCGGCTGCACGGTATCGCGCGCAGCCATGCGCTTTCCGCACTCGTAACGCATCTTTTCCACGCTTACTCCCTCATACGAACTGGAGGGATAGCCGTAATACACCCACAAAAAGGTGCATATCTTCATGTCCTTATTGGCGTCGGCCAGCGTCCGGCAGCTCTCGTCCGTGATCAGCGCAATCTCTCCGGCCCCCAGCTCCTTATGAGTCGTATAGCCGAGATTTTTGTATGCAAAGTCCTCAAAGGAGACGCAGAACGCATCCTCCTTCCTGCCGACCACCACGGGCGTGCGCCCGTATTTGTCCCTCGCCGCATAGATTCCCCGCTGATTCATCAGCAGGAGGGAGACCGAACCCTCCACCGACTCCAGCGCATATCGGATGCCGTCTATCAGATTTTCCTTCTGGTTGATCAGCGCCGCAATCAGCTCCGTCGCGTTGATGTCTCCGCCGCTCATCTCCAGAAAATGCGAATGTCCGCTGTCAAACAGCATACGGGTGAGCTCCTCCGTGTTGTTAATCTTGCTCACTGTGGTGATCGCATACGCGCCGTGGTGCGAGCGCACCATCAACGGCTGCGGCTCAAAGTCTGAGATACAGCCGATTCCGAGCCGGCCCGACATCTCCTGAATATCCTTGTCGAACTTGGTGCGGAAGGGCGCGTTCTCGATATTGTGAATGGAGCGGTTAAAGCCCTCCTCTCCATACACCGCCAGACCGCCGCGTCTGGTTCCCAGATGCGAATGATAATCCACACCGAAAAATAAATCAAATATGCAGTTCTGTTTTGATGCTACGCCAAAAAATCCACCCATTCCATTCCTCGCTTCTTGTCTGTCTAAGGTTGCCGAAAAATAAGTCCGTTTTTATTTTACCATAAAGCCTTCTGTCGTTCAATCCGCAATCGTCACAGGTTCTCCTCGTAAAACGCCAGAATCGCGTTCATGTAGGGCACCAGCACGTCGTTGCCCGCAAACAGGATATTGTGCTTGGTATCCGGCACGATAATCATCTGTACGTTCTGCGCCTTATTCACAAACGCATTCTGTCCGTCCGCCCCGACCGTCGTATCACAGGCTGCCTGAAACAGGAGGGCATTTGTCGTAAAGGAGGCCGCGTTTTGTTCGATTTCGTCCGTTGCCGCTATCGCCGCCTTCAGCCACCGGAAGGAACCGCCGTTCGTCTGAAAATATTCATCCGTCCGCTGTATGTCATGCAGATACGCGTACCGCGCCTCACTGTTGTAGGAGCTGTCGGCATAGTTATAGATATCCTCATAGGCGCCGTTCCCGAGAATGTACGATTCGCCCAGCCCGACCAGATTCGCCGTTCCCACAATCAGCTTCGCGAGGTTCTCCGGAATCCCGTCAAACTGAATCTCCATCATCGGAGAGCTCAGCACCGCCGCGTCAAACATCAGAGAATCCCGCTCCAGCAGGAGCGCGGCAATCGCGCCGCCCATGGAATGCGCATAGATAAACAGCTTCTCATCCTCCGCAAGGGACGGTCTGACAATCGTATCAACAAAGACCGTGTAATCCTCCACATACTCGTCAAAGGAGGCGACCGTCACCTTGGACAAATCCGCATCCGAGCGATAGGAGTAGCCGTGTCCGCGATGATCCAGAATGCTCACGGAATATCCGCTCTTGAGAAAATAGTAGATAATCTCCCTGAATTTGTAGGAGGCATCCGTATATCCGTGCGCGATCGCGATATGCGCCTTCGGCTCCTCAGCCGTATATTGCTCCCAGTAAAGCTGCCGGCCATCGTAGCCGGCCATGTACCCCTGCGTCCTGTGCGCCTCCAGATAGGGCTGCACCACCTCCGTCATCTGATCCGAAAGCTCCTCCTCGGCAAGGTAAAGCTCCGCATTTTGTGTCTCGCTCAAATCAAGCGTCCGCGCGCTCCGGGGCGTCTCGACGCTGCTCCCGGGCCACAGCAGATACGTGACCAATGCCACAACCGGCAGCACCGCTGTCACGATGCCGCGTTTTACTTTTTTCTTCAACGCATGTTCCTCCGTGTGTATCCTTCTGTTTTGCAAAATAGCTCTTTCTACAATTTATCACATATTTTCACCGGCGACAATAAAATCTTTGCGCCGCGCTCTTGCAATCGGGCGGCATATCGGATAAACTTTCTTGTATAACTTATACTATGGACATGGAGTTCAATATGAAAAGAATTGCTTTGATCAACGATTTGTCGGGCTTCGGGAAATGCTCTCTGACCGCCGCCATCCCGGTGGTGTCCGCGCTCGGCCTGCAGGCCTGTCCGCTGCCGACCGCTGTTCTGTCCGCGCAGACGGGCTTTCCGAGCTATTATTGTGACGACTGTACAGACAAAATGAATCGAATCACGGACGAGTGGAGCCGGATGGATGTCCGCTTTGACGGCATATATTCCGGCTATCTGGAAAACCCCGCACAGGTGCGCAATGTGCTCTATTTCCTCTCCCGTTTCCACACGGACGGCGCCCTCTATCTCGCCGACCCGATTATGGGCGATAACGGACAGCGCTTCCCCTTTCTTACGCGCGGGCTCCTCGACGGCATAAAGACTCTGACCCGCAGGGCTGACGTCATAACGCCGAATCTGACCGAGCTTTGCCTGCTCTCCGACACGGACTATGACGCCGTCGCCGCATTTTCGGGGGACGGAGACTACACTGACCGTATCCGCGACATCGGACACCGGCTTTTGGAGCGGGCGGAAACAAGCCAGACAATCATCGTCACCGGAATCCTCCGCCACGCGGACGCCGGAGCTGCAATCGGCAATCTTGCCGTCTCCGCGGACGACTGCTGTTATGTGGAGACGCCCTATACCGGCACGAGCTTTTCCGGAACGGGAGACCTGTTCGCCTCCGTCATTATCGGAAGTCTCGTAAAAGGACTTCCCGTCCCTGACGCGCTCCGGCAGGCCGTCGCGTTTCTGCAGCCTGCGATTGCGGAGGCCTCCGCGGACAATGTCCCCCGCGACCACGGCGTGCCCTTTGAGAAGCACCTTTATCGGCTTATTTGTCCTGCGCGGGAAGCAGACGCTTCACCAGCGTCTCGTATGCCTCGTCCGTAATCGGCAGCACGCCGCCGTGACGCTTTTTGGTTCTGCCGAAATCGTACTCCGCGTCCTCCAATACCGTTATCTGCCCCTTCTCCCAATCGGTGACGCGCATCGGCAGATAGCCCTTCCCCTCGGCAAAGCGGTCGGCTATCAGGCACCAGTCCTTCCCGCCGGGAAGCGGGTAGCACTCCGGCCCCTCGACCCCGAAAAGCTTCGATAACGTGTCCGAATGGATCTCCCGAAACGCTCCGGTAAGCGTATCACTCTCCTCCAGAATCAGACACTTGCCGGTCTCGTCCTTTGAAATCCTGTAAAATCTGTCACCGACCGCCGCAATGGTGGTATCAATCACATGCTGCGGCTTCTCTATATAGAGAAAAGGCTCCGTAAACGCCCTGAAATCCTCCGTCCATGCGGCATAGATGCGCTGTTTGCTCTCCGTCTCGCCCGCCTTGCAGGTCATTGACGCCCAGAACACAAAAAAGCTGCCCCTCTGTCGGTCATAAACCGCCTCCGGCGCCCACACACAGCCCGCACCCTCGATCCCGACCGTGCAGGCGCGCGGCGCGCTCCAATTCACCAAATCCGCCGATTCCCACACAATCAAATCGCGGCTTGCGCGGTACTGCGCCGCCTCCCAGCCAAGCCCCGCCTCGATGCGCAGATCCGTGGCGATCAGATAGTATTGCCCCGTGTCGGGATGCCGCACGACAAACGGGTCGCGCACTCCCTTTGCGCCGATTGTCGATCTCAGCACCGGCTTCCCTTCATTTAAATCCGTCCAGTGCAGGCCGTCCCTGCTCACGGAGAAATAAATCTGCTCCCCGTCCTTCTGCTCCCCGATAAAATGCACAAACAAATATGCCGCCATCGCGCGCTCCCTCCTATTCCCCTATGCCGCTTTCAGCGGCACAAATAGTAGGTTGAAATATAATGATTGTCAGACAGCGTTTTTTGCTGTCTTATAATCATTTTTCAACCTCTCTCTCCTCGGACAGCGTCATAGCCGTCGAGAAAATGATGCTTGATTCCATCCTGCTTGTACGCGATTACCGTACTCAGGTTCACATTCTCCACACTCTTAAAAATATTGCCCTCCACAAACGGATTCGTCCTTCGCAGCGTCCGAATCAGCTCCTTGACCTCCTGACGCTTGGAGGCGGTCTCCTTATCCGGCGCCGCGCAGTCCTCCGTAAACTTGCAGGCGCATTGCAGAAAGACAAGCCCGTTGCAGTCGCGCCAAGCCTTGATGTGCTCCTCCCGGATCAGGTACATCGGACGTATCAGCTCCATCCCCTCAAAGTTCGTGCTGTGGAGCTTGGGCATCATGGTCTGCACCTGCCCGCCGTACAGCATTCCCATCAGGATTGTCTCAATCACGTCGTCATAATGATGCCCCAAGGCGATCTTATTGCAGCCAAGCTCCCGCGCCTTGCTGTACAGATGGCCGCGCCGCATCCGCGCGCACAGATAGCAGGGCGAGCTTTCTATATGAACCACCGACTCAAAAATATCCGACTCAAATATCGTGACGGGAACCGCAAGCCGCGCCGCATTCTCCTCTATCTGCCGGCGGTTCGCGGGGCTGTAGCCCGGGTCCATCACCAGAAAGGCCACCTCGAACGCGAACTTATTGTGGCGCTTGAGCTCCTGAAAAAGCTTCGCCATCAGCATCGAATCCTTGCCGCCGGAGATGCAGACCGCTATCCGGTCCCCCTCCTGCACCAAATCGTACTCGCGGATTGCCTTGGTAAATTTGCACCATATATTTTTGCGGTACCGCTTCCGGAGATCCTGCTCGATCTCCACAGCGCTCTTTATCTCTGCCCCTTCCATACAGCCCCCTTACCGCCTTCAGCGGCTCAATCAGAAACTCTTTTCACCCTATTATCATATCGGTTTGACAGAGAAAACGCAAGCCCTCCGGCCTGCGTTTTCAGATACTTCACCAATCCTATCGTTCTCCTTATTCAAAAGGGATAACCGCGCCGTCATAGGTGTCGTTGATGTACTTCTTAATCTCATCCGACTTCAGCACCTCCACCAGCGCCTTAATCCCCTCGTCATTCTCGCGCCCTTCCTTGACTGCAATCACATTTACATAGGTCTTCGCCGCCTCCGAATCGCTCGTCTCGTAGGCCACGGAGTCCTTCGCCACTGAGAAGCCCGCCTGCAGTGCATAATTGCCGTTTAACACGACAAAGGCAACCTCATCCTTCACACGCGCAACCTGTGCCGCCTCCAGCTCCAGGATTTCCACGTTAATCAGCTTCTCCTCGATGTCATTGACCGTCGCGGACAATCCCGCGTCCGCCTTCAATTTCAGAACGCCGTTCGCCTCAAGCAGCAGCAACGCCCGCGCCTCGTTGGTCGTATCGTTCGGCACCGCTATGACGTCCCCGTCCGCAAGCGCGCTCAAATCGGACTTCTGCCCCGGATAGATGCCAAACGGCTCATAGTGGATACCGCCCGCATTTACCAGATGTGTCCCATGCTCCTCATTGAAGCTGTCGAGATACGGAATATGCTGGAAATAATTCGCGTCCAGCTCCTCGCTCTCCACCACGTTATTCGGCAGTATGTAATCGTCAAAAACCGTCACCTCAAGCGTCCATCCCTGCTCTGCCAGAATAGGCGCCGCCTGCTCCAAAATCTCCGCGTGCGGCGTCGCGGACGCCGCCACCTTAATCGTTCCGCCCTTGTCCGACGAGCCGCAGCCTGTAAGCAGACCTGCCGTCAATACAGACGCCGATATCAGCGCCACCGCTCTCTTCATAAATAATTTTTTCATAAGCTCCTCCCGTTTTTCTGTTTTTTGCTATTTCCTATCTTTTTGGTAGGCATAATAGGAATATACCACCGACAACACCGGCTGTCAACACTTTTTTCAAAAAGGCCTTCTACGAAGGTATTCTACCTTGTCTTGGCATAAACGGTCTTCACCGTAATGCCCGGAAGTCTGCCTATCCTGCCGGAAAGCGCGTTAATCTCATCCTGCGGCGCGTCAATCGCCACACTGATAATGTTGACGTTCTTCTCCCGATAAGGCACTCCCATCCGCCCGATAATATGGCTCCCGTATTCGTGCAGACACTCGTTGAGCGCTTCAACGGAGTCCGTATTCTCCACAATGATGCCGATTAACGCGATTCTGTCCATGCCAAACTCCTTCGCGCAAGCCTACAGAATAACAATGCTCGCATTGCCGATATCCGCCAGATCATAGGTCTTTCCCGTCTTCAGGCCCATCACCTTAGGGCGGAGCACATATTGGGGATTGTTCTCGATGACCCGCGCCCGCTCGCCCGTGCTCAACTCCACATCCGTCCCCACGGGATACAGAATCACGCTCTCCAGAAAGCTCCGCATCACACTGATGTCCAGCTCCTCCGTCATGGACATGATCATCTCCACCGCGTCCCGCGGCGAGAACGGCTTCTTATACGGACGCTCCGTCACCAGCGCGTCATAAATATCCGACACGGAGATAATCCGCGCAAACAGATTGATCTTGTCCCCCGCCACGCTCATCGGGTATCCCCTGCCGTTGATCTTCTCATGGTGCTGAAGCACGCCCAGCTTTATCGGGTTCGACAGATCCTCCTTGTCCTTGAGAATGCTGTACCCGAACAGCGAGTGCTGCTTCATCATGGCGAACTCCTCGTCGGTCAGCTTGCCCGCCTTGTTCAAAATCTCATTGGGAATCTTGGACTTCCCCACATCATGCAGAAGCCCCGAGATCCCGATCTCATAGACCTCCTGCTCGCTCAGCCCGTGCTTCTTGGCAACAATCATCGACATCGTGGCAACGTCAACGCTGTGCTTGAAGGTATATTCGTCGCTGATTTTGAGCGCGCTGATATCCACCGCAATCGCGTCATTGTCCGAGATGGCTTTCATCAAATCGTCGGTAATGCTGCGTGTGGTGTCCGTGAAATTCGGGGAATCCGTATCATTGTAGAGATACTGTATTCCCTCCACCACGCGCGCCTTCACACTCTCCGTCAGCTGCACCTTGGTCCGGTCCGGGATGGTGCTCTTCTCAATTGCACGCTCAATCGCAGGCGCCACCACGGGCTTGCCGCTCTCCGCGGGCTCCTCATCCTCCTCGCCCTCCCGGATATAAACGCCGGGAATACCCATCTTGACAAGCGAGCTTATCAGATACTCATCCATCGCCGTATTCCGCGCAATCAGAATTCTGCCCGCGCGGTCCACAATCGCCTGATCTATTACCATATCCTTCTGCAAGGAACGCGTCCTCACATATCTTCTCTTAACCAGTATTATCCACTCCCTTACAGCTTCCTCACAGATTACTCTCTATCGCAACTGCTCCCTTTATTATGCCACGCACGGAATAAAAACGCAAGCTTGGCAGCTTGCGTTTTTATTCCGTGCTTCCTTAAATATAATGGATGCTCAGATTTCCAAACGATATATTTCCCTTGATGAACAGGGTATTCATCCCGTCGGGATTGCTCTGACCCGTCACCTCGGTCTTGTCGCTGAAGGCGCCGTCAATCTGCGTCTCCACACGCCATGAGGAGGGAATATACAGCTCAACGCCCCCAAAGGAGGAGTTCACAACCACCTCCGCAGACCCGTTCTTCAACACCGCATTGGAGAAGTAGATTTCCATGCCGCCGAAGCTGTTATCCAAATTGACCTTACTGATCTCCCATGTAATATACTTCACGGTGCTGCCAAAGCTGTTTTCGCAGCAAAGCACATCCCCGTCGCGCTCCTCGCTCTGTATGTTCAGTCCGCCATGCCCGCCGTGCTTTTTCCCAAACCGCGGGAACAGCAGATGCAGACCGACAGTCCCCAAAAGGGCCGCCCCCAAAACGGTCCACGGCGTAATCGCCTCCAAATGCAGCGCCTTGTCATTCACAATGATAAAAAACGCCACGGAAAACAGCATTTGCCCGATTCGCCGCTTCACTATCCCGTCGAGAAAAAATACCGCCAGCACAATGCTGAACAGCACCGGCCAGAACCGCACCTCGCCCAAATATCCCAGCTTGCTCAAAATCAGCGCCAGCGCTCCCGCCAGGAACAATACCCCCCACAAAATATCCCTACGTCCGTTTCCGCTCGTAACCTTCATAATCAATCCCCCCGTTTGCCGCGGCCTGAATATCCGCCGGCACGCTTTCACATGAAATCGCTTCCGCACACTGCCCGGCCTACAGGCCTGTCCGCCTTTCCTTCAACCGCTCCACCAGCAGCTTATAATACCCTCGGGATACCATCGTCTTCTTGCTGCTCCCGATAAATTCAATGACGCTCGAGGCCGTCAGATTTCTGGTAATGGAATAGACGACATCCAGATTCACTATGGCGGACTTGGAGATTCGCATAAACGCCGCCGGAAGAAGCTCCTCAAGCTCATAGAGTCTGTATCCGCAGGTAAAAATCTTATCCGCGGTATGCGCCCGAAGCTCCCTTCCCTCCGTCTCAAAAAAGTAAATCTGCTCTATCGGCACAAAATACTCCGTCTCACCGCCCATCAGGGAAAGACACCTCTTTTCGCTGCCCCGCCTTGATATGTAATTTTGCAGACCGACGATGGTGTCGTTGAGCCGGCGGCACCGGATCACAACCTCCGCCTCCTCCGGCTCCTCCCGAATCTCAATCCTTACCTTCATAACGCTCACTCAGCTCGTCCGCAAAACAGCTCCCGATTCTCGCGATAAGGGCCAGCACATCCTCTTTCATCGCCTCGGGAAATGTGGTCAGTACCGGCGCCGTCTCAAAGCTCAGCTCCCTGCTCCAGCCGATGCCTCTGAGTCCTCTGATAAAGCCGTCCCAATCGGTGGAGGGCTTGTTCTCGCGGGTCTTTGTAAACGTGAAGGGTATCTGGTGCAAATCCGCAACGCCGTCGTTGTCATGGATATGCAGAACCTTGAGCCGATCGTCCAGCGCCGTGATGAAGCGCTCAAAGTCAAGCCCGACCAGATTGGCATGTCCCGTGTCAAAGCAAAAGCCCAACACCTCGGCATGATATTTATCGTTCATCCGGTCGATGCGCTCCACGGCCTTTCGCACATCACAGCACGGCCCCTCCACGAGGTGCCCGCCAATGCCGTTATACAGATTTTCAATGCATATGGTGATTCCCATCTCCTTCGCCATCGGCGCAAGAAAATCCAGAAACTCCTCCGTGCGCTGCCACTCCGCCTCCTCTGAGCCCAGAAAATACGCCAGCTTAAAGCCGTGAACGACAATGTACGGGCACTCGAAGAACGCGCAGATATGCATACTCTTCGGCGCAACGACATTTCGCAGATACGCATTGAGCTCATCGCTGCCCTTGGGCACATAGTTCGGATACGGCATGTGCATCTGGTTGATTGTAATCCGCTCCTCCGCAGCCGCCCGCTTATGCGGCGCAAAAAAACGCTCCAGCTCCCCGACGGAGTAATCAAAAAAGGTATTTACCTCCGACTGATAAAGCGCCGTGTTCAAAAGATAGCCGTTCAGGCTGAAGTCCGCGCAGGAAAAGCCCGCGCGCCGAAGCATCGCAAAGCCCTCCCGCGGCCGCTCATCCGTCACGACATTTTTCGTCTGTACTCCTATTTTCATCCTCTTTGTCTCCATATTCCTTCCGCCCTCCAATCCCGTCGCCTTTGATGTCAGAGACATCATCAGGTCTTTGACATCATCACATCTCTGACGGCAGCGTCTTCATCTCCAGCCTGTCAAAATAAAAGGACGGCATAAACTCATCATTAAAATACTCTATCGGATTCCCGATTCCCATCTCCTGCAGCTGCGCCCGAATCTCCTTGTAATAGACATTGCAGATAAAAACCGCGCAGTCCTCCGGCAGCTCCCTCAGGCTTTCAGGGTTCTTCACCGCAAGCCCGCAGAACTCCGTATCCCACACCGATTTATCGTTGTCGCAGGTAAACAGCGGCGGATACGCCTCGCCGTAGCACTTCATGTAGTTCCTGCACATGTTCCCGGCGCCGAAAAGCACCCGCGACGAATATCTCTTCAAAACGGTCTCCATCTCTATCTGCCATCGGAAATAATCCGCCACCTTCTTTGACAGGTTCACGATTTCCGAGCGCAACAGACCCGAAAACGCACTGACGCTGTCTCTCATGCACATGATCAGCATCCCGTCAAAGCTGACGGCCCGCAGCCCCCGAATCAGATTCAGCCAGTCGGTCTGCGACACGCCACCCTCCGCACAGGTAAAGGGCATCTGCACGCTTTCCCGGCTGCCGTTGCAATCCCGCAGGAGTACGGCCTTAATCCGCCCGCCAAGCGCCGTGATAAAGTCATACATGTTCTGTCCGCACAGGGTACAGACGCCGACATCCATACAGAAGCCAAAGCGCCCCTCTCCCGCAGCCTCATTCAAGCGGTCCACCCATTCCGCGGCCTCCTCCGGCAGAGCGCAGATACCGCGGACGAGGTGCCCGTTGACATCCCTGCACTGATTCTCCAGCAAAATGCACACATCCTGCTCCCTTGCCGTCTCTGCCAGCTCAAGGTAAAACGCCCGGTTGCGCTCCCACAGCTGTTCGGACGGAATGCCCGCAAACAGAGGGCGTACCACCAAATACTTACAGCCGGCCTTCCCGCAGGTCTTTACACTCTCCTTCGCAAGGCGAAGCACCAGATCGTTCAGATCCGTGCGCTTTGTGTTCCTGTCAAGATAGGGCGCATAGGCGGCCGGACACTGCAGGCCCTGAGCCTCGCACTGCTTCTGCAGCGCCTGCATCGCCTCGCTCATTTTCTCCGGATTCTCAAATATTTTCGGCCGGTTACTTTCGGTTTCAGGCCTTTTCTTTCCGATATACTCCAACTCCCAGGGCGTACAGCACAGCGTCAGATCAAACAGCGCCTGTTCATACCCCGCCTCTGCAATCATCCGGACGCCTCTTTTCGGATTGACGGTTCCCGTAATCCCCGATAGTGCACATAGTAAATTCAATTTCTTATCCCCCGATTTTCCTTATGAAATGGTTTTCATACGTCTTTTCATCAGATGCTATTATAGCACATACCGGCTGGGTTGCGCAAATTATTTCAAATCGGCAGGCTCCCCGCCACACACAGAGCGCCCCATCCGATCGTGCTGTCAGGCCGCTCCGCGTTCCCCGACAGCGGTCTTGCGCCCCGTATCAGGTAGGCCTTGAGCTTCTGTCCAAACAGGAACGGGTCGTTTCCCTTGACGATTCCCCACTCCATCATAAGCGCCGCCGAGCCTGCGGCAAAGGGCGTCGCAAAAGATGTCCCCGAGACACGCTCGTAGCCCCCGCCGACCATCGGCGCCGCGATATCCACTCCGGGCGCCACGAGGTCAGGCTTTGCCTCCGCGATGCCGAAAAGCCCTCCCGTCGTGTCGGGACGCCCCTCGACATAGCGATACACATAGCCTCTTCCCGAAAAGTCCGCATAGCTCCTGAGATTGACGTCATACGCGCCGACCGTGATTGCTCTGTGCGAAGTGGACGGTATCGTTATCGTCATCTCAGGCGTCGGCAGAAAGAATCCGGTCCCGCCGTTGCGAACCGCATAGCTTGGCAGATAGAACCGATACTCTCCCGTGACGACGCTCACCGGCTCCAGCACAAAGCGCCACACTCCGCTGTTGATGTAATTCCTCTGACTGCTCCCCGCAGGAAGCATATCCACGAAAATTTCCTGACTGACGCTGTAGGGCAGCGGCTTTCCCAGATAACACAGGAGCTGCGTCTGCTCCAAGGTGCGCCGCTCCGTCTCTGCCTGACTGCGATTGGCCAGCTGCAGCAGCGCACGCTCTCCTCCGGGTGACACGACTGTCATATTATAGATATCCTGATAATGCTTCCAGAGCTGAACGCTCAGTCCCGTCTCATAGTCCGCCACCGCAAGCTCTATGCCGGTCTCCGCCGTCGCGATTCCCGCGGTATGCCCCCCGGAGGCTCCCTCGTTCCCGCTCCCGATGATAATCGACGTTCGTCCGATTTCCGAGGCATTGTCGATGAACCGCTCCAGCAGGGAATTGCCGAGATGATCCCCGTAAGTATTGCCGAAGCTGATGTTAATGACTACCGGCCTGTTTAATTCAATTCCCTGCTTTACCGCATAATCAATCCCGCGCATAAGCTGTGTCGTCCGCGGGAAGGATTCGGGAAGCGGATTCCCCAGCTTGATAATCAACAGCTCCGCATTCGGCGCGATGCCGATGTCTCTGCCCGCGGCAACGCCGGCCACCGCCGTACCATGCCCCGATAAGTCCAAAACAGGCACTCTCCGCTGTCCGTTCTCACGGCCCAGCGAAAGTGCCTCGTCAATCATTTCCCGTGTGTACAATACGCCCTCCCGATACCCGGGAGGCGGCAGCAGACCGTTTTGCTCGTCAGGTCTTGCGGTCTGATCCCATATTCCAAGCAGCCTTGTTCTTCCGTTCCTGTCCGTAAATTCCGGCAGAAAATAATCTATTCCGCTGTCCAGCACCGCGATTATCACCCCGCTGCCGCTGAGATAAGGCTCCCGCTGCGTCACCTGCGGGATGCAGGACACCTCTTTCGCGTAATCGTTGTTCAGAAAATCCATCCGAAAGCTCCTGCGGTATACTCCTATATATAATATGATGGGTTCAGCAGGGAGTTCCTGAGAACCTTCCCTTTGCTGCCAAGTCAAAAGGTGTAAGGATTTAACTTTGGCGATTCCGCCACCGTCATAAATCCAAATCCGTGGTTACAATCCCAAAGGATTCAAGCTTTGCCTTTAATATCTTTATTTGATAATCCAACTCTTTTTCTGTATCGCTTGCCTTTTTTATGCGCTGTAAGCTTGTATAGCTGTCAATTAAATTATTAATCATTTCCTTATCACCGGGCATGTTATTCACCTCCTGAAATGAAACAACGGTTATCAGATAATCTTATTATATCACATTCAAAATCTAAAGTCCATTTATAGTATTCCTCTCAAATACTGCGACATTTCAGCTTCCTACACCCCCGCCGTCCGCAATATCCAATCCACCGCCGCCTCGGCGTGCGTGGGCAGCCTCCCTGCGGATCCGCCCGAGGCCCCGGCCTCCGCTTCTCCCGCGTAAAAGGTTTGTAAGGCGTATTCAGCCAACAGCTCCGAGACACGCGCCCGCTCTATGGAATCCTCCGCGCCAAGGACAATAACCACCAAATCGTGCTCCCTGTTTCCGTCGTTCGCGGTCAGGGACGTGACCAGACAGGCCCCGGCCTTGTTGGTGGTTCCGGTTTTCAGGCCGGTGACCTCGCTCATATTGCGCAGAAGCGGATTGGTGTTGCGCACCTCAAGGTCAAGCGACGGTATGGTGGCGGACTCCAGCGAGGTGATATCCGTAATCTGAGGGTAGACCTTCAAAAGATATGATACCAGACGGAACATATCCTCCGCGCTCATGTGGTTCTGACGCTTTGAGGGGACGGGCGCCTCCGTGTAGGAGGGCAGACCATGGCAATTGTAAAAGACCGCCTGCGAAAGCCCCAGCTCCGCCGCTTTCTCATTCATTCTTTGGACAAACGCCTCCTCCGACCCCGCGACCGCCTCCGCCAGACAGAGCGCACATTCGTTGCTTGAGGGCAGAAGGGCGCCCAACAGAAGCTCCTGTACGGTAAGCTGCTGCCCCGCCTCCAAGGGAAGCACGCCGTCATCCGAGGCCGCCAGCGCCTGAACCGCATTCGAGACGGTGACCTGCGCCTCAAGCGTCAGCTGTCCCGCTGAGACAGCGTCCATGACCAGGAGGCAGGTCATAAGCTTGGAAATGCTGGCTATGGGATAAGGTGTATCGGACTGATACTCATAATAAATTTCCCCCGTGGCAGCGTCCCCCGCCAACACACTGTTGACGCCGCCAAAATAGCCCTCCTGCTCCATTTCGACGGGAAAAATGCCAAAGGGCGTCTGCGTCCGAATCTGCAAATCGCCCGCACCGTAAAGCGTGATATCCACATCCAGAATCATGCCCAAATCAGCGGCCATCATAAAGCAATCGTACCCCCCGGAGGGCAGCTCCACAATCAGCGTATAGTAGTTTACTTTTCGGCCGTCTGCCTTGAATTCATTTCTCCGCAGGGAAACATCCGGGTTCCCGCTGTCCTCCCAAGGCGTGTTTTCCCCGCCTGCAGGCGTGTAGTCCCCTCCCATATTCAGAACAACGGAGGTTTTCGCGACCTCTAAAGAAAACGCCTTATCCGTATCCCTCAGCGCCACGGCAATATCCCGCAGAGAGTAATATGTGTTGTGCGCGTAAGCGTAATCCATGGTCTTCACAATATATGAAGCGCCGTCGTCCGCCTGCACGCGGCATGTCCCGAGGATTTCAAAGCTCGCATCCGCCCTGAGAGGCAAAAGGACGCACGCCGGGATTACAAGCAACATAAGGATACTTATTTTCCGCAGTAATTTTTTCATTCAGGCTCCTTTCCCGCTTTTTGCGCTCACTCGTCCCGAGCTTCCCTCAAGGTATATATCATGGGATACGCATCCTGAAAAAGCCCGTCGGGGGCAGCGTCGTCCTCCCGAAACAGAATCAGGCTCGCGCCCTCCCGAATATAGCCTTCCGTCCTTGTGACAGCAGAACCGCCGTTGTCATATTGTCTGATCAGAAGCCCCTCCGCGGCCTCATAGGTGCCGCTGCCGTCATATCGATCCTGCAGCTCCTCCAACGAAGGCAGCAGAGCCGGCCCGCAGGCCATCAGATAGGCGACCGTGGACATTCCGAAGCTCTCCGTCACAAGAGCCTCAATGGCCTCCTCATCCGCACTTCCCGTATAGCCCGCCATGCGAAGCCGCTCCGCCACAAGCTCCCGGAAGACCATGGCAAAGGCTTCATATGCCGCCTGATTGCAAGCCTCATAGCTCTCGGGCAGAACACTGCTGCGAAAGCTTCCCTCAGCGCGTCCGGTCTGCTCCAAGGTCAGACTGACTTCAATAGTCAATCCTTGCATACAGGTCTCCAGCTCCTCCATGGAGACCGAGACCGCTTCTATATCCTGAAGCCAGCCAAAGGCCGCGACCGCGGCCTGCTCCGTCATATCCGGATTGGCCGTCCACTCCCCGGAAAGATTCCTGTCGCCGGAGGCGAAAAAGTGCAGATATGTCAGAAGGGCGGTGGAAACGCTCAAAGACAAAAACAGCAGGACAAGCGCCGTATTTTTTATGATTTTTCTCATAATATCCATATCTCCCTACAATATCACACCATGTACTGCAATACGATACGCAATGCGTATCGTATTGCGTATCGCATTATCCACGCCGCAAGCCACGCGATCGCACACTGCCCGAGAACCACGCCTACCGCCCTGCGGCCCCCCAGCTCACGCTTTATGGCAGCGACCGCCGCGACACAGGGCGTATACAGCAGACAGAATATCAGCAGAGCCGCCGCGTCCGCAGTTGTGAGCGCGCTCAATAAAGTCTCCGTCGAGCCCATCAGCACCGACAGCGTCGCCACAACGCTCTCCTTCGCCATAAAGCCCGTCAGCAGCGCAGTCGAAATCCGCCAGTCGCCAAAGCCGAGCGGCTTGAAAATCGGCGCGATCACGCCCGCCAGCGACGCGAGCATACTGTCGCGCGAATCCGTCACCACATTCATCCGGACATCAAAGGTCTGCAAAAACCAAATCAGAATCGTCGCGATAAAAATCACCGTAAACGCCCGCTGCAAAAAGTCCTTCGCCTTATCCCACAAAAGCTGACCGACATTCTTCGCGCCAGGCATCCGGTAATTGGGGAGCTCCATGACGAACGGAACCGCCTCCCCCCGAAACATCGTGCCCTTCATGGCAAGCGCCACCAGAATCCCGACCAAAATCCCGACAAAGTACAGTCCCACCATCACCAGCGCCCTGTACTTGGGGAAAAACGCCGCCGTAAAGAACGCGTAAATCGGCAGCTTTGCCGAGCAGCTCATAAAGGGCGTCAGCAGGATTGTCATTTTCCTGTCCCGCTCGGAGGAAAGCGTCCTGCTCGCCATCACCCCCGGTACCGTACAGCCAAAGCCGATCAGCATCGGCACAATGCTTCTCCCCGACAGGCCGATTTTCCTCAGGAGCTTGTCCATCACGAACGCCACCCGCGCCATATAGCCGCTGTCCTCCAGCATGGAGAGAAAGAAGAACAGCGTCACGATAATCGGCAGGAAGCTCAGGACACTGCCGACGCCGTTAAAAATTCCCTCGATCACAAGCGAGTGCAACACTGGATTCACCTTCGCCGCCGTCAGCGCGGCGTCCGTCAAATCCGTCAGGCGCGTAATCCCCATGTCCAGCAGATCCGCAAGCCCCGACCCGATCACATTGAATGTGAGCCAGAACACCAGCGCCATGATCAGGACAAACATCGGTATCGCCGTGTACTTTCCCGTCAATATCCGGTCAATCCTGCGGCTTCTGGCGTGCTCCCTGCTCTCCTTGGGCTTTACCACGGTCGCATCGCACATCCGCCGGATAAAGCGAAAGCGCATGTCGGCCATCGCCGCCGCGCGGTCCAGCCCGCGCTCCTCCTCCATCTGCAGGATAATATGCTCCAGCATCTCCTTCTCATTCTGCTCCAGCTTCAGGCTCTCCAAAATCAGTTCGTCGCCCTCCACAATCTTACCGGCGGCAAACCGCACCGGAATCCCCGCCTCCTTTGCATGATCCTCTATCAAATGCATAATACCGTGAATGCAGCGGTGCACCGCGCCGCCCTCGTCGTCCTCCGCGCTGCACAAGTCCTTCCGCAACGGCCGCTCTTGGTACCGCGCTACATGGACTGCATGGTCCACCACTTCCCGGATGCCTTCATTTTTGGCTGCCGCTATCGGGATCACCGGCACGCCCAGCAGCTCCTCCATCTCGTTGATGCGGATTGCGCCGCCGTTTTCCCGCACCTCGTCCATCATATTCAGCGCGACCACCATCGGCATATCCAGCTCCAGAAGCTGCATGGTCAGGTACAGATTGCGCTCGATATTGGACGCATCCACGATATTGATGATCCCCAAGGGCTTATCCCTGAGCAGAAATTCCCGCGTCACAAGCTCCTCGCTGCTGTACGGTGACATGGAATAAATCCCCGGCAAATCCGTGATCAGCGTATCCTCATGCCCCTTAATCACTCCGTCCTTGCGGTCAACCGTGACCCCGGGAAAATTTCCCACATGTTGGTTCGCGCCCGTAAGGCGGTTAAAGAGCGTCGTCTTTCCGCAGTTCTGATTGCCTGCCAAGGCAAACGTCAGCGTCTGTCCCTTGGGCAGCGGATTCTCGTTCGCCTTCTCATGGTATTTTCCGCCCTCGCCCAGCCCGGGGTGCGGCACCGTCTTATGCTTTCGAGACGCCGGCTTGCGCGCTTCCGGCTCCTCCCGGTCCCGCACATGCTCAATCTCTATCTTGTCCGCGTCCGCAACCCGCAGGGTCAGCTCATACCCCTGTATCCGCACCTCCAGCGGGTCGCCCATCGGCGCAAACTTCACCATGGTGACCTCCGCACCCGGTATCAGCCCCATATCCAGAAAATGCTGCCGCAGTCCGCCCTCCCCTCCGACAAAACGAATATCCGCGGTCTTTCCGATTGTCAATTCCCTCAGTGTCATTCTTGTCCTCATTTCCGCTCTTCTCTTGCTATTTTAAAACGCTCCGTATCGTATCCTGCAGTTCATCCATATTGATCGGCTTAGGAAAATGCGCGTTCATCCCCGCCTCAATAGATTTCTGATAATCCTCCGCAAAGGTGTTCGCGGACAGCGCAATAATGGGAATCTCCGCCAAAGCCGCATTGTCCAGGGACCGAATGGCCTTCGCCGCCGCATAGCCGTCCATAATCGGCATCTGAATGTCCATCAAAATCAGCGAATAATAGCCCGGCAGTGCATTCCGCATGATGTCCAGCGCCACGCTGCCGTCGTTTGCCGTCTCCACGACATAGCCGCGCGCGCATAACAGCTCCTCCGCGATCTCGCAGTTGATTTCGTTGTCCTCCACAAGCAGTATCCGTCTTCCCCGCAGGGCCTTCTCGTCCGGAAGCGCCTCTGTGTCCTCCGTCTCCTCCTGCCGGGCCTCCTCCTGAAGCTTTAGCAGCAGGCTCACCGTGAACTTACTGCCCTGACCGACCCTGCTCTCCACGGCGATATCTCCCTCCATCATATCGACCAGATTTTTCACCACCGCAAGTCCCAAGCCTGTCCCGAACACGCCGCTCTTTGTCGTGTTCCGCTCCCGCTTGAAGGGATTGAACAGATCCGCCATAAAGTCCTCCGAGATGCCGTTGCCGTTGTCCTCCACGATAAACTCATATTTCCCGTAGTCCCTGCGCTTCACATCCGTCTCCACGATTGAAAGGCGAATCTCCCCGTTCGGAGGAGTGTATTTCACGGCATTGTCCAAGAGCTGATTCAAGATCTCCTTGATGCGGATATAGTCCGCAACCACCGCAAAATGCCGAATCGCCGACTTGTCAATTGCAAACCGAATCGCCTTGGCCTTCATCTGCGGCCGCAGCTCCTTCTCGACATCCTCAAGCAGCTCCTCCAAGCGGCAGGGACTCTCGACCAGCTTAGCCCTTCCGGACTCCATCCGCGTAATCTCCAGAGACTCGTTGACGATTGCCAGAAGCTGCTCCCCTGAGAGATGTATCTTATCCATATACTCCGACAGCCTGTCCGGATCGTCCGCGTGCCCCTTGGCAAGCTCCGCATAGCCGATAATGGCATTCAACGGCGTCCGGATGTCATGCGACATGTGAAAAAGAAACGTGTTTCTGGCAATTCCCGCCGTCTGCGCCTGACGCAGCGCGGACTGCAGCAGCGTCTGACGCTCCGACTGCTCCGTAATATCCTTTACGATTGCCAGCGCCACCACATCCTTCGTATCGCCCGCGCTGCCAAGCAGAAATACGTAATGACACAGCCGCTTACAGCCCATCGCGTCAATCATCCAGCCGTCACAGGACTGCTCCAGCTCCCCCTTCCGGTAGCACTGTATCAGCCGCTTCGCATCGCAGAACCGCCCGAACGCCCCCGCGTCTCCGGAAACCATATTTTCCTCACAGCGAGCGACATACTCCGAATAGCTTCCGTAAGCCGGTATTCCCATCAGCCGGAGCAAATCGTTCATCTGCTCGTCCGGCGTCTGCGCGGACGCACAGGTGAAGGTATCCTTTGTCAGGTTGACCTCCAGAAAGTAGAGCGTGTCGTGCAGAATCGCCTTCTTATACTGCATCTCGCGCGCATAGGCCCTGCGCAGCTCCTCATTGACCTCCTCCAGCTCCGCGATGCGCTTTCTCATGCGCTCCGTCGCATCGTCAATAAACACGTAAAATACATCGCCGTACTCCTCCGTATGCATGAAGTGGCCGTAATCCTCGACCCAGCGCACGGAACCGTCCCGCTGCACGATCCGGTACTCCACATAATCCAAATCGTAGCTGTCCTTCGCAATCTGTTCCCAGATGCTTTCCTCGACAGCCTCCACATCCTCCGCATAAACCATTCCCCGAAAAGTGAAGCCTGTCAGCTCACGGAACTGCTGCTGCGTGTCACAGCCGAAAATGCGCAGGATTGCGCTGTTGATATAAATCAGCTCCTCATCCCCGTCCGCGTGGTAAATGAAAAAGCCCCCGGGCATCCCCTCCGCCAATTGCCGAATCATCTCTATTGTGCACGCATTTGCTGTCCCGCCGCGTTCCGCATTGTATCTTATCTCGTCCATGGAAATCCCTCGCTCTTTTCTCCCGTTTGAATCTATCTCTATTATACATTTTCTGCGCTAAAAATCAATTGCCGTATTCCCATAACGCAAAAGAACTCCTCGGGTTTCCCCGAAGAGTTCCTTTTGGCAAAATGCACGACACTGTTTACTTAAAGAACGCATCCAATCCCGTCTGGAATTCCTGCTTCGCCTGCTCCTGAAGCTGCGCGGGAGTCACCTCGCCCGCCAGCATACCAATCACGTTAAAGTTCTCAACGCTAATCGTCTGCCACAGGTCAAACTGCTCTCTCTGCCCCAGCTCCAACAGATACTCGTAATTGCGCTCCGTCACCATCTGATTCTCGAACCACTCCACGTCGTCGCGAAGCTCCGTGTCGCCGTCGTACCAGTTATTCCAATCCTCGAATACCTGATATACGAACGCGGGATCCTCAACGCCGTTTGCGATCATGTACGCGTTGCCGGCCAGCGCCATACCATTGTTGGTGTCCTTGTTGCCGTTGGGGCCTACCGGCCAGGGCACTACGCCGAACTCAAAGTTCAGCTCATCCGGCGTGATGGTCCATGCGGGAGCGATGAAGAAGCAAATCTCGCCTGTCTTATAGCAGGAATTGTTGCTGTCCCAATCATCCGGATCCCAAGGTCTTGCGCACTTGTCAACATTGTAGAGCGTGTTGATATAGTTCAGCACCTCGCCGGTCTCCGGACTGCTCAGGGTCTCCGTCGCGCCTGCCGCGATGGTCGCGCCGTTGGACATCAGCAGGTTTGCCAGCATGTTCGTCCACCATCCGCCATAGCCGTATACATCCGTCACGCCGTCTCCGTCCGTATCCTTTGTCAGGGCAATGCAGTACTCCTCGAACTTATCCCATGTCCACTCGCCTCTGTCCCAGAGATCCTGCGGATTCTCAAGGCCGGCCTCATTGATCATGTCCATGTTGAAGCCAAGAGGATATCCGCCGAGCTGGTCGCCCAGGGACACCACCTTGAACAGATAGGTCTTATCCGTGCCGATGTCCAGCGGCTTCAGAATCTGCTTGTCCGTCAGGACATCCGCGTCCGCCGGAAGGAAATCCTCCAGCGCCGCCGCATAGCCGTTAAAGGCCGCCGGAACGCCAAACTGCACGTCCGTCTCATAGATATCGCAGTCCGGCTGCCCCGCCATGATGGAGGTATTGATGGACTCAATGGTACCGTCCCAAGTCAGGTTGACAAAGCGCAGCTCAACATTGTACTTCTCCTCGATGGCGCGCATATTGTCAAGCTGCATCTGCGCTATCTCCACATCCGTCACATCCGGATTGTCCTCGATGCTGGTGTGGTCCGACGTGTAATAGTGGTCATACCAAGTGCCGATTGTGATAATGCGCTTCTCCGTCGGACGCTCTATCTCGGTGCTGCTACTGCTGCTGTTATCCGCAGCAGCCGTGTTATTTGCACTCGCCGAGCTGTCCGATGCGTTATTTGCGGGTGCGTCGGAGCTGCCGCCGCATGCGGCCAGCCCCAATACCATAGTTGCACTCAATCCCAGTGCCAAAAGCTTCTTTAAACCTTTCATTGCTCTCATTCCTCCTATCTCTCTATTCCGCCTCCGGAACTCCTACGACAACACTGTAAACCTCCCATGCGCCGCTCGCCTCGCACTGCATTCTCGCGCCCCATCCGGACACGTCATCCCCGCAGATGGCCGCAAGCTGCTCATAAGTAATCTGGCAGACGCTTCCGGTGCAGGACGCATACACATCCCCGTCACCGTTGCCGACGCGCATCCAGCCTGCCGCCGCATCCGGCATGACAAGCCACAGATCGCCGTTCTCACTCTTGTAGGTAATCTGCACGACCGCGCCCGGAACCAATGCGTCCAAGATCTCCTGCGGCATGTCAAAGCCGTTCTGCGCCCAGCCGTCCCCGCTGCACGCAAAGCCCTCAAACGGAGTGTACTTATTCAGCGCCTTCAGCTCCTGTGCCTTTCCGACCTTCACGCCGTAAACCTCCCATGCGCCACTCGCCTCACACTGCATTCTCGCGCCCCATGTGGACACATCCTCCCCACAGATGGCCGCAAGCTGCTCATAGGTCACATAGCACTTGCTTCCGTCGCAGACCGCGTATACATCACTGTCGCCGTTGCCGACACGCATCCAGCCTGCCGCCGCGTCCGGCATGACGAGCCACAGATCACCGTTCTCGCTCTTATAGGAAATCTCCACTACAGAATCCGGTACCAGCGCGTCCAGGATCTCCTGCGGCATGTCAAAGCCATTCTGCGCCCAGCCGTCTCCACTGCACGCAAAGCCCTCGAAGTTCACAGCGCCTGCCGCCGCAATCGGATTGCTCTTCATGCCGACCTTCACGGAGCTTACCTCCCATGCGCCGCTCGCCTCACACTGCATCCTCGCGCCCCATGTGGACACATCGTCCCCACAGATGGCCGCAAGCTGCTCGTAGGTAATCTGCGCGATATTTCCGGCATTGTTCAGATATGCGGACACATCACTGTCGCCGTTGCCGACGCGCATCCAGCCTGCCGCCGCATCCGGCATGACAATCCACAGATCGCCGTTCTCACTGGTGAAGGAAATCTCCACCACGGATCCCGGTACCAGCGCGTCCAGAATCTCCTGCGGCATGTCAAAGCCGTTCTGCGCCCAGCCGTCTCCGCTGCAGGTAAAGCCCTCAAAGTTCACGGCCTTTGTCACCGCAAACAGGTTGGACCTGTCCACATCCGTGCTCACCGCCGTAAACTCCGCGGAGGTGTCCACCGGAAGCACGCTGCCGCCCGCATCCTTAAAGATAATATTGTCGATGTACAGGTTGGCCTGTGCCGCACCCTTATCCTTGCCGTTGTCGGTCTCCAGAGAGACGACAATCAGGTTCCCCGCGCCAAAGGGCTGGTCATCCGGAACCGTGTAGCTTGCGATCTTGGGATTGCCGGTCTCCAGATATACGGACCACGCCTCGTTTGTCTTGGTGTTATCCGCACCCACAAGGCCGTAAATATTACCCGAGCAGGCGTAGAATGTCCCGTCAGGGTTCTCCGTCCCGATCGTCATCTCAACTGTCTTGAGCTTGGAAGCATTCTCCCCCAAAAGCGCGTCCACCTGAATCCCGACAAATGGCAGCTTGCCCTGTGTCGTCACCTTCAGCGCCTTTGAGCCGTTATAGTCCTCCACCGAGAACACGGAATCGTCCGCACCGCCGCTCACCGTCTTATCGTTCCCGACAAAGCCGAACAGACCGTCCTCGAAGTCAATACTGACCTCCCCCGTCTGCGCTGCATCTGCCTCCGGCGCTTTCTCCTCACTCGCCTCTGTCTGCGCCTGCTCCGTGCTTACCTCCGAAGTCTGCTGCGACTCTGGTACATCAGCGCTTGTGTTCTGAGTATCGCTTCCCCCACATGCACAGAGAGAAACCCCCATTGCCGCAGACAGCAGAAGCGCCGTCAATTTTTTTGCCTTCAACTTTCTCATCCTCCTTTTTGTTTTTGTCATCCAACAATACCGCTTCGCTCAACACCCTCGATAAAATACTTCTGCAATGCCACATAGACAATCAGTATCGGCAGAATGACCAGCACGATGCCCGCATACACATAGAGCTGCGATATCGTCGGGTCGAGAACCTTATCGAGGTTGGAAATCGTTGCCTGCAAGGAGGCAATCCTCTTGCTGATAACAATTTTCTGATCGATTAGGAACAGCTTGGAATAAAATGTATCGTTATACTGCCAGACCATCGAAAATATGGCGACAGTGATAACCGAAGGGATCGCGTTCACCAGCATGATACGGAAGTACGTGTACCATGTACCGGCGCCGTCCACAAAGGCCGCCTCCTCAATCTCCTTGGGAAGCCCTCTGAAAAACTGGTTAAAAATATAGATATACAAGCCGGAGCGGAGCCCGCAGCCAAGCGCCGTCATAATATACATCGGCACCGGCGACGACAGCAGGTTCTTCGCGGATCCGGTAAACAGCGAGCAGAGCCCCAGCGGGTCAAACTTCGCAAAGGTCACATAAATCGGAAGCATGATAGTGTGCGTCGGAATGACAATCATCACAACCACACAGCCAAACAGCAGCTTCTTGAGTGGAAAGCTGTACCTTGCAAATCCGTACCCGACCATGGAGCAGATCACAACCTGTATCGCCATCAGCGACAGGGAATAGAGCAAGGTCCTTCCCAGCGTCCGCCAATAATCCAGACGCACCATCGCCAGCCGGTAGCGCTCCATTGTCGGCGCCTGCGGAAGCAGGTATACCATCGGATTGTACACGTCCGCGTTGGAGAAGAAAGAGCTGGACACAATGCCGATGATGGGGCTCAAAATCACATACGAGATTCCGATGATAACAATAAACCTGAAAAGAGAAAACAGGAAATTCTTGCCTGTGGACATGACCTTTTTTCTGTCATTCTCCGCTAATAATACTTTTTTCATGCCTGTTCTCCTTTCCTAGTTATAATAGAAGGTACGCTTCTGGATAAAGCCGCATACCAATACCAAAATCAGGCATACGATCGCAGTGCTCACCAGGCTCATCGCCGAGCTCAGCCCGTAATTGATTTCCGTGAAGGCTGTGTCATACGCCATCTCCACGATTTCCGATTCGGCAAAATTATCCACCACCGTATACACGACATTGGTGATAATGTGCGGCATTACCATCGGGAAGGTCACCTTCCAGAAGGTCTCATACGCAGTCGCGCCCTCAATCTTTGCAACCTCGTACATCGAGCCCGGGATGGACTGCAGCGCTGCGATAAAGATGATAATCTGCACGCCCGACGCGCTGATAATGTCATTGATGCGCTCCACGGCCGCCACGATGTACTCCAAAATGTTTCTCGGAATACCAAGATTTCCGAACATCTGCACATAGTACGAGATGCCGACGCCGCTCGACGCGCTCGCCATCTCCGCGCTGCTGGCGCTCAGACCTCCGGCGAGCATCTGACGGCTCATCTCAATCGCCGCGGTAATCGCTCCGGAGTTCATGATCACCGGCAGGAAGAAGATTGCCCTTACCAGCGTCCTGCCTTTGAATTTCTTGTTCAGCAGCATTGCCATCAGCAGGCTGAAAAAGGTTATCAGCGGCACGTCGATCAGCATGTTGCCGACGGAGGTCGTCAGCACCTGCTTGAAGCTCCCGTGCGCGCGGAACGCAAAGAGGTAATTCTCCAAGCCGACAAACTTCGTGTTGTAGCCGCCGCCGACCGCCACCGTGATTTCCGAGAGGGAAAAGTTCGCGGTCATCAGCAGGCTTCTCAGATAAAATATGATAAAGCCGGCCAGCCACGGCAGGATAAACAGGTATCCCGTAATGCTGCGCTTTGCCATGAGGGACATTTTTTTCTTTTTCATATTAAATCCCCTCCATTTCATAACTTCTCGACACAATGACCTTTCCGTCCACCGTCACATCCGTATCCGAAGTGTTGATATAACAGGTCACGCCGTTGCTGTAGGTGATTTTTCTGACACCGCCGTCACAAATTTGATGGTCGGTGATTGTCGCGCCGTTTACATACTTCAACGCCTCGTTCACCTCGTTGTAAATCGCAACCGCATCATCCTTCCAGTTCGCGTAGGTCGTCGCGTAATAGCGGTTCAGTCCGGAATATTTCATCTGGTTCGACTCCTCCCAGGTGAAGGTAAAGTGCGGAGAAGCGCCGTTCTCAATCAATTGCAGGACAATGTCCGTCCGGTCGTACACGTCGCTCAGATTAATCGGCTTTCCGGTATAATTGATGCAGCCGTGCACCAGTATCTCATAGAACGGAACCTCCTCGTCGCAGATAAAGTAGTCATTGTGGCTGATGGGCGCATTGAGAATGTCGTCCGCGTAAGCGAAGGTGTAATCATTGCCGCCGCTCACCATCATATATCTGCCAAGCCCGTCAATCTTCTCGAGCTGAGCCTCCAGAATATACATTGCCTGATTTCGGTCGATGACCTCCGTCCGCTTCTTGTCGGAATACAGGTTATCGCCCATATCCCGCAGGGAAATGCCGACATTGTCAATCTTCTCCATCTCGTCAACAAACTCCTCCACATAGCGCACAAGGAATTTGGGCGACATCAAATCGTACAGCGTCTCCTCATATCCCAGCGAAGCCGTCTGGCGCAGGCTGATTGGGCTGAGCTGCCCGAAGCTTGCGATATAACCGCCGCCATAATAGCGGGAACTCTCATAGTTGTCCTTGTAGCGCTTCGAGATATAGGTCACCTTCTGCATCGCGTTATCCACATAGAGCCTTCCGCCGTTCACCGTCAGCGTGTCGTTCAGCTCCTGCAGCCCCTTCTTGCCACCAAGCTTTCCGATAACCTTAATCTTATCCGGCACGTCATGGTAATAGCCGCCGTTGCTCCACCCCTGGAGGTTCATCACCTGATTGCTGATGCCCTGCGCCGCCAAATCGTCGCTGATTTTCCCGGCCTCCTCGAAGGTGGTCATCGGCTCCACGCTCAGATACTGCGCGCCAAGGAAATAATTGGTCAGCTTCACGCCGCCGATAATGTCATAGTAGAACGGGATATCGCCCTGCGCACCGTTTAGCGCCAGCTTCCCCTCCTCAATCAGGCGGTTGCGCTGATAATTGGCCATCGCCGCGTAGGAGGCGTTCTCCTCCGTCAGAAACGTGTAGCGCACCGTGCAGTCCGTCTTATAATAGTCCGTCTCCAGTATCGGCAGCTCCGCCTCGTTTCCGGTCGCGCCGAACATGGACAGTCGGTCCGTTCCCCGCAGAGAGAAGGTCGGATATACAAAGTTGTACTCGTTGACCCTGCCCGCAACCGACGCCGTGATGGACGCGAGCGACTGCCCGTCCTCGATCGTCACAAGGACGCCGCTGTCCGGTCTGCTGATGCCGTAGAGGGGCATCCGGATATCCTCGCCGATATCAATGACCGTGTAGGCCATCGAAAGCGCGTCAATGCCGTAGATAAACTGGCTGTACTCCTCCGTGGAGGTCTTCCCGTTGTTAAAGTAAATCAGCGAACCGGAGCCGTTGGGGACCAGCATGTAGCCGTCCTCCTCCGTGCCCGCCGCGCCCATATAGCGCAGAAGCTGTACGCGGTAGATGTATCCGCCGCCGCGCTCCTCAATGGAGGTCGTCGGAAGCGTCACGACAAGGCTTTCGTCCTCCAGACGGTACTCCAGCGCGAGCTTAAAGGAAATATTCATCGCGCCCTCCACACCGGACTCCATCATATCCTGCTCGTAGTCCTCCTGTGTGTAGCCGGCCTCCTCAAAGTAGCCTGTCAGTCTCCGCAGCGTTCCCGCACCCTTCTGTGAGGACTCCATCAGCTCCATCCATCCGTCCCCAATCGAACTCTCCACATAGTTGTTCATGGCCTTTCTCGCGTCCCGCTCGTCAATCCTGGACATAAATTCCTGCAGCCGCTCCTGCCGGATATACACCGGCACAATTCCGGTCGGACTGCTCGTATCGCCGATCTCATAGATATAGCGGATCCCGTTCTCCATCGCCTGCGCCTCCACCTGACCGTTGGCCACACCCACGGAATAGGAGTCATAGGTGGAGGAGGTTCTGCCCGTGTTAAAATAATCCACCACCAACTGCGATTTCAGGTAATTCTTGTGCACCTGATTCGCGATGGCATCCTCGTCCGCATCCTGCGGATTGGAGTAAACCGTCTTGCCGTTTCGCTTGTCGTACACCGCCACCTCCGCAGTCTCCGTGTTCGTATACAGCTTCAGGTTCTCATTTTCACAGACAAGCGCCATGCCCGGCACGTCGCTTTTGCTCTCCGCAATCGGCGTAAACGCGGCCGCGTTCTCCTCGTACTCAAACGCATACTCTTTGGTATAGTCCTTGTAATCATCATAGAACTGATACCGTATCAGATAATTTGCAAGCCAAGCTCCTCCGGCCACCAGCGCAATGGAAAGCACTGCAATGATTATCTTTGTTTTTCGTTTCATCGTCTGCTTTCCCCCCTTCTAGTTGCGGAATATGATTTCCGTATACAGGCTGTAAAAGAAATTGTAAATCTGGCTTATCAGATTCAACAGCAGGAGGCATACGAAAATGATGATGAACATTGCTATAAATGTCAGAAACAGCACCACGATGGTCTTCCCCAGCGTATAGTTGTGCACCTGCATAATGCCGATCAGCGCGATAATGACGGAGTACCCGATGCCGACGACAATCAGCATCGTATAGAAGGCCTCCTCGTTATCGGCAATGCCCTGACTTAAAATCGTCGCGGGCACCATCGTCACGATCATCGGCACCAGAGAATAGCCCACCGCAATCGCGATATCCTTGAGCCGTCCCTCGCCCTCCATCAGGCAGGTGATCGACCAGTTCCCCACGCAGAACAGCAGATACAGCAGCAATACCGCCGTCAGCTCTCTCAGACTGTCCACCGTCCGAGGATCCACGTCATTGACCACAAAGCTCGCCAGCATTCTGTTCATGGAAAAGCAGATGGAAAACAGCACTACCATTGCAACCGCAAGCGGAACGCTTCCCTGCTCCCGATGCCGGATTTCGTAAAAGCCGTCCGCCGGATGTGTCATCGTGTAAAACATAAACTTCCACTTATCCTTGGAAAAATATTTTTTCATTTACAAAATCCCTCCTTCCGCCGTCTTTCCCTTCCGCTTGTCGCGCACTCTGCCAAACACGTAAATCCCGATACAGATAACGACTATTCCGGTCAAAATGAAATTCATGTTGTCCTTCAAAATCTCGTTGCGGTACCGCTTAAAGGCGATGGAATAATACTCCCTGTTCATGCCCAGCTTCAAATATTTCATCGCGCTCTTGTTATCGCCCGCGGTCAGATACGCCTTTCCGATACCTGTATTGGCAAGCTCGTTGTTCTCGTCCAGCTTCAGGACCTCCTGCCACTTCGCGACCGCCAGCGTCTCGTCGCCGTCGTAGCGCAGCGCCACCGCCTCGTTGATCAGGCTGCCGTAGCGGGTCTCGATAAAGGTGATGATCTCGCCGCGATAGGAGTCCAGCACCATCATGCGCTCCCCGCTCGACTCGATCGCCACCGGCGTCGTAAAGGTTCCCGCCTGCGAGCCGAGCCCGCCGAAGATATAGAGCAGATTGCCCTCTCTGTCGTAGGTGAATACCCTTCCGCGCTTGCTGTCAAGAATGGAATAGATACCGCTTCCCCTGTAGACAACGTCCACAATGGTCGAAGGCCCGCTGTAGATGCCCGACAGGGAGGTCGTCACGTCGCCGCCGAGATTCCCGCTGACGCCCTTCTTGATAACGTCCTCCCCCTTGGGATTTAAGCGTCTGACCGCCTGCTTGCCCTCGGGGTCAATATTGGAGGCGTATACAAAGCCCGCGCCGTCCACGTCGATTCCCGTAAACTCCGTCGGGATAAAGAGCTGCTGTCTCGAGCGCTCCTCCTTGGTCGCCAGCTTCCGCCAGAACTTCTCCCAGAGGGTGATCTGTACCTCGATTGTCCCGAAGAAGCCTGTAAAATCGCCGTTCTCGTCAAATACCATAATGCCCTCGAACATGTTTCGTCCGATGCAGTAGATACGGTCGGCATAGTCCACGCTGACCTTGAGCGGCGTAAACACATAATCGTCCTCCAAAATCTCCGAGGTCGGATTGTCAACAATCTTGACAAATCCGCCGTTCTCGTCCAACACCACAATCCGCTTGTTCTCGGAGTCCGCGACATACAGCTCGTTCTTCCCCGAAACCGCGACGCCGTAAGGCGTATTGAAAGTGTCCGTCTGTCCGTCGCGCTCAAAGGAATCGATCACCTTTATCACGGATTTCATACCGCTGTCCAGAATCACGATCCGATTGTTGCCCGTGTCCGCCACATAGACCTTGCCGTCCGGCGCCACACACATATCCTGCGGCGACGAAAACGCGCCGACGCCCAGCCCCACGCCTGAAATGCTCGTATCCGGCACATAAGCGGACGGCGTAAACACCACATCTTCTCTATAGTCATAATTATAGGCGTCATAGGGAAGGGAGGAGGCCTGTGCCGTCTCCCCGACGCTGACGCCCAACACCAGCGTCAGGCAAAGCAGCGCCGCAATCCGCTTCCCCCATTTCCCCGTTCTCTTTTTCCTCATAGCTCCACACCCTTTCCTCATAATCCTCTATCCCTCAACCAAGATTTTGCCGCCCTGGAAAAACTTTTCGTTTTTTAGTCCTTCATACCGGAGGTTGTCATGGTCTCGATTACATTGCTCTGGCATATAAGGAAGAAGATAATCGGAATTGCCGCAATAATAAAGGTCACTGCCGCGCTCGCGCCCGCTCGCGCCGTTCCGCCGCCGGTAATCTGCTGCAGCGCGAACTGCATCGGCTTGAGCTGCTCGTCGCGCAGATACATGCTCCCCGTGTTCGCCCACATCTGCTGGAACTGGAAGATGGCGAGCGTCAGCCACGCGGGTTTTACGTTCGGCATAACGATTTTCCAGAAAATCTGGAACTCCGTCGCACCGTCAAGCCTTGCCGACTCCATCAGCGAGTCCGGAAGCTGCTCCATAAACTGCTTCATCAGGTAAAGCCCCATGCCAAACTGCCATGCCGGCAAAATCATGGCCAGGAAATTGTTGTTAATATGTAACCACGAGACAATCATATAGGTCGGTATCTGTGTGACCGTCCAAGAGAACATCATGGACAGCACGACCATGTTGAATAAAAGCTTCTTGCCCGGAAAATCATGCTTTGCGAGCGGATACGCCGCCAGCGAAGCGAGAAGGACGTGCCCCAGCGTACCGAATCCCGTAATGATCACTGTATTCAGAATATATCGCGAGAACGGCACCCACGAGTCGTTCATCACGACGAACAGATCCGAGAAATTCTCCAAGGTCGGGTTCCGCACGAAAATCTTCGGCGGGAACTGGAATAATTCGTCCAGCGGCTTGAGCGCGTTGTTGACGATCATCACAATCGGGAGCGCCATAAACACGCCGCAGATGGCCATCAGAATAAACAACAGCGTATTTCCCGCCATGGAACGGTTCAGCTTTTTCTGTTTTGGTTTGAATATCCGTATCGCCTTCATTATTCACCCACCCTTCTCAGTACCTTCTGTACCAGCTTATTCGTTCCCACCATCAGCAGGAACAATACCGTTGCGATCGCGGAGGCATAGCCCATATCAAAACGGGTCGAGCCGTAATCCAGCAGATGCGTTACAACCGTCGCACCCGCGTAGTTGATGGACGGGTTGCCGGCGAGCTGTATTGAGATGTCCGCCACCGCGAAGGACTGCGTAATCTGCATAACCGCGCCGAACATCAACTGCGGCTTCATCGACGGGAGCGTCACATACCAAAGCTCCTGCCAGCGGTTCTTCACGCCGTCCAGCGCAGCCGCCTCATAGAGGCTCTTGTCAACCGTCTGCAGTCCGGCGATAAAGGAAAGGAAGCCTGTACCTAAGGACAGCCACAACTGCACCACGATCAGCATCGGAAGAATATATTTCTCCGTCTGCATCCAGAGTATCTGCTCGTTGATGATGCCGAGCTTCAACAGGATACCGTTCAGATAACCGTAGCGGTCGCCCGACAAAATCAGGCTCCACACCATGTACGCGTTACCGCAGATGCTCGGCGCGTAGAATATCAATGTGAGAAACGCCCTGAATTTGCCCGAAAACTCGTTGATGATCCACGCAAACAGCAGGCAGAGCATGTAGCTGACCGGCCCCGTGATAACGGCAAACAGCAAGGTGTTCTTCAGGGCGATCAGGAAGATATCGTCCTCCAGAAACAGCCGGATATAGTTCGCCCAGCCCGTAAACCGCGGCATCTCCAGCATGTTAAAATAGGTAAACGACAAACCCACCGAAATAATGACCGGAAGCACCGTAAACACAAAGAACAAGATAAAGTACGGCGCCAGCATCAGATAACAGGAGCGGTTCTTTTTAATCCGGTAGCTTAATTTCTTCTGCCGCTTTGCGATTTCTGACAGATTTTCACTCGTTGCCATTCCTCTATTCCCCTCCCATCCTAATCTTCTGCAAGAGGCAGTCCGAACTCTTTCCTCTTGTAATTGATCTCATCATTGATATAGATTACCTTATCCATCAGTTCCTCTCTCGGCGTCGCGGTATCCGTGTCCGTCGTCACCGTGTAGAACGCATTGTTGACATTACGCCATGAGTAATAGCCGCCCGGCACCTGCGGAATGCCCTTTACCCATTGGAACTGTTCCGCGAGCACCTCGTAGGTCTCCACCGGCCACGGCAGACTCTCAAACGCCTCCTTATTGGCCGTCGCCACGCGCGCCGCCGATCCCATCAGGCTCTCAAGCTCCCGGTCGAACAGGATCTGAACCTCCGCCGAGGTCCACCACTTCAGGAACTCCCAGCACTCCTCGGGATACTCCGTGTCGGACATAATGATGCTCGCAAGTCCGGTACAGCCCACGGAGCGGTCAATCGTCCCGTCCTCCTTCCTGACGCCCGGAACCGGTGCGAAATCCCACACCCCTTTGATGTCCGGCGCGGAAACCTGCAGGTTGTTGTATACCGTGTAATCGGCGATCATAATCGGCGCCTCTCCGGTACGGAACCGTTCCTCGGCGCTGGTCACCTTATCCAGACCGTAATCCGTGTAATACTCGCAGTATTCCCTGAAGGTGCTGACCGCGATATCGGAATCCAGCGCGGACGCCATACCGCCCTCCGTGTAATATTCTCCGCCGTTCTGGTACAGCATCATCGCAAATATCTGCTCGCTCGGCAGCATGGCAAATTCCATCTGGTTCTTTGCCAGCACCGTCATCGCAACCTTTACCTCGTCCCATGTCTGCGGCAGCTCCAAGCCGACCTCCGCCAGAATATCCTTGCGGTAGAACATGACGGGGAAGGTCTCCGTCTCCGGCAGCGCGTACAGCGCGCCGTCAAAGCTGAACGCCGTCAGGGCGCTGTCGTAAAATCGCGACGTAACCTCCTGCCAGTCGTCAAACTGCGTCAAATCCAAAACCGCGTTTCGCAGGCCATAGTTGACAGGCGTGTCATTTCCCGTGTTCAGCACCGCGCCCGCGATACCGTTCGTGTTGGCAACCTGAATCGCCACATCCGGCCCCTCTCCGGCAAGCTCCGCGCGAAGCAGGGTGTTCATATCCACGAGCTGTACATTGACATTGATGCCCGTCTCGCTCGTAAAGGTCTCGTCTATCAGGGACTTGATAACGTTCGCCTGGTCACGTCCGGTTCCAATCCAGAGCGTGATCGTCGGGTTCTCATCCCCCTCCTCCGCAACGTTTCCGACCTGATTGTAGTCGATCACGAAGGAGTAAAACAATCTGCTGAACTCATATTTCGTCTTTGCAAAGAAGGAGACCTTGGCGATATCCGCCTTCGTGTCCGGCGAGGTCACATAAATCCTGTCGAGCTGCAGCGGCTGCTCGATAACCTGCGTGATCCAAGTACCCGTCGCACGGATGTTGATGCGGAAGGTGGAGATAACCTTCACAAAATACTCCGGATCCGCGATCAGATCATCCAACTGATCCCGCATGGTGATCAGCACCGTCTCCTTGTCGCTGCTGCGCCCTGCCGCCGCGCGCAGGCTCTCAATCGCATGATTCAGCTTGTCGCGAACCGCCGCCATCTCATTGGGCAGCTCGGGAAGACTCGCCTCGATCTCATAGTCGCGGTAGCTGTCCGGACTCACGCCCGTAATGCGGATAACCTTGCGGTAAATCGCGTTCAGCTCCTCCACACAGCTCTGTACCTCGCTGACAATCTCGGAGAACTCGCCGAGCACCACCTGCATCCGCAGCGTGTGGCTGCCCTGCTCCAGATAAATGCTGTAGGGATTGCCCGCCTCGTCGGAGAGGACATCCTGCCGCCAGCTCTGCTCATAGGTAAATCCGTAATCATTCAATTCCTCGAAGGGCACCGTGCCGTCAATGAATATCTTGCGGGACACATAGATACCTCTTGAAAAGTTCTGCTTTGCGTGTAAGGAAATGTTGTAATAGCCGCTCTCCGGCACGTCAAACGCCCATTCCATCCACTGTCCGGAAAGCTTCCAAGAATTGCCGCCGATGCTGTTGTTGAGCAGCTCCTTCGCACTCGACGGATAAATCGCCGGCGAGGACTGGTCCTGCTGGGGGTACAGCATCTGCGAGGAGGTCTTGACCGCGTTCTCCGCCTCAACGCGGATCACATGGCCGCTTGTCTCCTTCGCTCCCTGCGCGTCCCAAGCCGCCTTCACCTCCTGATAGGAGGATACCTGTCCGACATTGCCCAATACCAGCTTGCGCAGCAACATCGGCTCCTTTCTGGAAATAATGGAAATCGTATGCTCGCCCTGCTCCAGATACAGCGCAAGATTCTCAAGCACATAGCCGTCGCTGTCATAGAACGGCGTCGTCACCCACTCGGGCGCCTCTACCATGGACGGCTTCATGTCATTTCCCTGATTGTCCTTTTCCCATGCCTTGACCGCGATGCCGTTCCCGTCAACGACATCACTCTGCACGTCCACCTTCCATATCCTCGAGAACTCCACGTCCGCCAGCTCTCTGTACGGGAGCGCGCCGTCAACAAAGAAGCCCCGCTGAATCTCCGAGCTCTTGCCCTCAATCGGGTAATATACCATTGACAGATCATACCATCCGCTCTCGGGAACCGTGATGTCGTACTCGACAATCGCGTTCTCCGCCGTCACGATGCTCGTGCCCTCCATGCCCTCATAATTCTCATAGGACTCCGGCGTCACGCTGACGCCGTTCTCCTCATACCTGCTGTAGCTGTCAGCCTCAACCTCAATAGCCCCTGAGGGTCTGTTGTCGCCCTTACCGGCGGCATACTCCTTATAGAGGGGCACCGCTCCGCCGATGGAATATGTACTCAAAAGCTCCTTAAATTCCTCCTCCGACATGACCGTCTTGGCTTCCGATTTCGGAAGATAAAACGGGCAGGCGCCCGCAAGCAGGGCTGCCGCCAGTGCAACGGCCATCGCTCTTTTTCCTGTCTTTTTCCTCTTCATCATTCCTTAACTCCTATCTGCCCGCTTCTGCAGACGCGTCTTATTCTCTATGGAAGCGCTGATTAAATCACCGTTTTCCCGATATTTCCGATTGCATCTCCTATCCTGCTCCTGCATCCTACAGGTAATACCAGCTCATCTCTCCCTCCTCCGGCTTGGGCATGTACCGGAGCAGTATCTTCTCCATGTAGAAAGACACCGCATAGTACCACGCCGCCGGAAGCACCAATATCAGCGGTATCGGGAGGCAGTACGCCCATACCGCAAAAAGGAGCGCCGTCCCCACCGCCACGCAGGCCGTCGCCGGAAGATACCGCACCGCCATCACAAAGGAAAGCTTAAATCCATCCGCCAATCGGAAAGAAAATCGTGACAGCACGGGAAACAGATACACCGAAATCCCCACAAGCACCGCAAAAATCCCATCATAAATCAGAATGCCCGTGATTCCCACGGCCTTGCCCGCATTCGCCGCAACCTCACGATTGATGTACAGAACCGCAAGAAAAGCCATAAGGATAAGCGTCGCCGCAATTCCACGCTTCAGATTCCTCCTGTAGGCCCGAATAAATTCCCCCACAGGATATCCGGTGTCTTTCCTTACGCTTTTCACCACGGCATAGTAGAGCGCCGTGGTCGATGTCCCGATCGTGACAATGGGGATGCATCCGATCAGCCAGCAGATATCCAGCAGTATCAGCTCCCCCGCTTTATTCAGAAATGTCATTATCGGGCTGTCCATCTGAAATATTCTCCCCATACTCCGCCTCCCTCCTGTCTTTTTCGCAATTGTCCCCGTGTGCAAAATGCACAATTTTTTCTCATCTTTGGGTCACTTTTTTACTATTATAGCAAAAAGATTCTTGAATGAATACCATAATTTTTTTATTTATACTACGGACTTTATTGTCGCACGTCCGTATCGCCCTGTTTATGCGCTATTCGCGCAGCGGATAATTTTTCAAATCGGGCAGCTCATCCCGCGTGATCACATGCTCGTGGTTGTAGACCTTCTTTAGCATCTCCTCCTCCGTATACTTCTCGGACAGGATGTTCAGACTGACATTCTCCGTGACAAACTCCCCGCCCCAAGTGCCGAAGTACCCCCACATGGAGCCGTCGCGTATCGCCAGGTCGGGGTCAAACAGACAGCCATTCTCCGACAGGACAATCATCTTTTTGGCATCCGTATAGTCAAGCACCTCCAGGTATTTCGCGGTCTGCGGCGTGTAGACCTTCTCCCCCGGATAAATGTCCTCCCCGATAATGTCCACATACTCGTCGCCCGGATACCAGTCCGCGGACTGTCCGTTCCACACCCAGATCAGATTGTTGATGCCGTATTCGTTCGTCAGCTTGTCATACAGCAAACGGTAGAGCTGCTTGTATGCATCCGCCCCCGCGTTCCCCCACCAAAACCATCCGCCGCTCGCCTCATGGAGCGGCCGCCACAGTATCGGCACATCCGCCGCCTGAAGCTTGAGCATCTCCTGTGCAATCGCGTCGATGTCCGCCATGAGGAGCCGATAGCCCTCCTCGTCCTCGCCACTCATAATCTTCGCAAGGTCTATGTTGGTGGAGTCCGTATAGAAACCGGAATACCAATTTCCCGTAAGATACTTCTCCGGTGCGTTCCAGTGCCAGCAGAAGGTGACGATACCGCCCGCCTCCCAGTATTCAATCGCGTAGTCCACCGCCTTGGGCTGACTGCCGTGCGATACTCTCGAGGGACTGTACTCGATGAAATCCAATCCCAGAATCGCCGGATACTTCCCGCCGGTCGCCTTCCAGATCACGGCGTTCTCCTTGCCATACATCCCCAAGTCGCAGTATTGTCCGGAAATAATGTCCTTCCCGTACACATCGCACAGATAGGTCATCAGCCGCCTTGTGTTGTCTGTCGCATTCGGATTCACCAGCACCGGCTCTATCTCAAACCGCTCCTCGTCGAGAGGCTCCGACTGCGATACCTGTATCTTATCCACCTGTATCCATCCCCAATATTTCATAAGCGTGATTGTATGCTGCCCCGCTTCCAGATACACGCGCCGTATCCTGGAATCCGTAAACTCCTTTCCCTCCGCGGAAAAGTTCCCCATACTGTCGCCGTCCACCAACAGATAATTCTCCTTGTAGCCGCCGTCTGCGCTCCTGTTTATGACATTAATGTCATAAAACCCCGCGCTGTCAATCTGAATATCCAGCTCCATACCGTCCGCGTCCGCCTGAAAGCCGTCCACATACCCTGTATCGTTTTCCTTTTGAACGCTTGTGCCGCCGAGCAGCCGCGCCGTCTCCGCCTCATACTCCACGGTCTTTACCGCGATATCAGCCCCCGCGCCGGCCTCGCTGTTATCCGCGCCGCAGCCCGCAAGCAAAAGCAGTGTCAAAGCAGGCAGGAGTACCTTTTTCCTTTTCTTCACTGAAACACCCCTTAATCATTAAAGTTATTTTACCTTATATTTAGTTTAATTACTGTCATTAATTTAACATATTTTTAAGCTTAAAGCAATGCTAAATATACAATTTTGCCACATTGTACTATTTTTTCTTTTTTTAATTGGGCAATAGTCACAAGCGGCTCCTTATATGCCGCAGACAATCATCCCTGCAAGGATAAAACGGGGAGCGGGAAGGGGAGGAATGGCAAGCTGTGAGCGCAGGAGCAGCAGAGCTGCGGGGGTATTGACCCTGCGCGGCCCGCATGCCGCAAAGCGGCAAAATTCCTTATGCG
>JAMPFV010000099.1 GCA_023664265.1 Roseburia sp. | reverse complement strand
TCACGAAATCTTATATCAGTTTTTGGAGTTTACACAAAACTTGAAACGGTCTCGGATTTTCGGGCATTTTTTATTATTTTCCATTATGTCCTTGACAAATCGTTCTGAATGGTACTGTTTCATATATCCCATCAAAACAGAGAAAATAGAGCATTCCGTTCTTTTTCTCCACGCACAGTTTTCTCTTGTACCAACCAACTCCCCAACGGTCAAAAAATCCCTGTGCCTCTCCCTGCTCCATATGTCAGGGAAAAAATCGCCCAATCATGCGGAATACTGACCGGCTCATATGTCAATGCCTCCGCCCCCCTCTGTATCGCAAATTCCCATCCATTATTCAGATTCTGAATTGTCCTCATTTTTTTACCCCATTTCTGCGTTGTTTTACCGGCTCAGCTTTGCTGAGGCTATTCGCATAACGAGTTTGTGGCAAACCACTTATGGTTTTGCGTAGCGCAGACACAAATCTCGTGATTGAAAATTTTAATTTTCAATCTTCTGCAGCACTAAAATTAGAGCACGCGCCCGGCCGAATCACAATGATATATCTTGCTGCAATCCCATTGCGAACGCAAGTCCGCGGTATTTCCCGGCATTGCGGTCCGTTCCCGGAATAACCGTATTGCCCCCGCAGCGCAGAAGCGCTTTAAACAGCCGCTTCCTATAGATATGGAAAATCACGGTGTACAAAATCCCGACAATTTGGTATACTTATAAATACATTGTAACGAAAATCCGAGAATGAACACAAGCTGTCACAAAGCTTTTAGCGCGCAGAGAACGCGCGCGGAAATGGAGACTGATATGAGCAAGAGAAAGGTAGTTGTCGCATTAGGGCATGACGCCTTAGGCTATACGATTTTACAGCAGATGGACGCGGTAAAGAACACGGCGAAGGCCTTGGCCGATTTGGTGGAGGCGGATTACCAGCTCACCATCACACACAGCAACGGCCCGCAGGTGAGCATGATTCACAAGGCCATGACGGAGCTGCGGCGTATCTATATCGACTACACGCCCGCGCCGATGTGCGTGTGCTCCGCAATGAGTCAGGGTTATGTGGGCTATGACATCCAGAATTCCCTCAAATCCGAGCTGTTAAGCCGCGGTATCTCCATCCCCGTCAGCACGATTCTGACGCAGGTCACTGTTGACCCCTACGACGAGGCTTTTTACGAGCCCAAGAAGGCGATTGGCCGCTATATGTCCAAGGAGGACGCGGAGCTTGAGGTGACGAAAGGAAACTATGTGCAGAAAGAGGCGGAGGGCTACCGCAGGATCGTGGCGGCGCCCAAGCCGATTGACATTGTGGAGATTGACGCCATCAAGGCGCTCTCCGACGCGAATCAGGTCGTCATCGCGTGCGGCGGTGGCGGGATTCCCGTTATCGAGCAGAAGCACGTCCTCAAGGGAGCTTCCGCCGTTATTGAGAAGGACAGCATTGCGGGCAAGCTTGCCGCTGACCTCAAGGCCGACGAGCTTCTCATTCTTACCAACGTGGATTATGTATACCTCAACTACGGCAGCAAAAACGCAGCCCCGATACAGTCCATGACTGTTTCCGAGGCCAAAGGCTACATTGCGGACGAGCAGTTTGGCGAGACCGATATGCTCCCGAAGGTTCTTGCGGCCATCGCATATCTGGAGGCGGTTCCCGGCGGAAGGGCGATTATCACCTCCCTCGACAAGACCTCCGACGTCGTCAACGAAAAGGTCGGGACAATCATCACGGCTGAGTGATTCACGCCTTGAGTGATTCACCGCCTGATACTGCCCACCGTTATCAGCATAGCGCCTATGATAATGCCAAAGTCAGAGAGATTGAACACAATCCTCTCGATTCGGCCTTGAAATTTTGCCGCAAGCCCTCTTTTGCCTCCCGTATGCATGCCTCCTGTATGCTGGGAATTTCCGGCAGGAGGAAACCGGAAGGAAAAATAGTCCACCACGTATTTGCGCCGAAGCCGGTCATAGGTATTGCTGTACGCGCCCCCGAGCAGCAGCGCAAGCCCAAGCTTGAGCGCGCGTCTTCCCCTCATGCCGAGCGTCGCCGCAAACACGCCCGTCATAAACGCACTGAAGACCAGAGAAACAAGCGCTACTGCGGGCTGCCTTGCCGCTGCGACATTCAGCATGGCGCCCGTGTTGTGATACTTCCTGATCACCACCCTGCCATGTAGGAGCTGCCGTGTTTCCTCCGGTCTCAGATGCTTTTCCATTCCATATTTGATAAGACTGTCCGCCGCAAATAATGACACCAATGTCATAATATAAATCATTTCCCACACCTGTCCTTGCCGCTTCCGTATTCCGAAGCTTTTCTTAACGCTATCACAGGTGCGGTTCTTTGTCAATGAAAGACATGCCGGCATTATCTCGTCACAGTTCCCTGAATCACCGTGTCCGAGGAGCCGGACTGATTGCCGGCCGTGCTGTTGTTTTTGTTTCCAGTGGTTGTCCCGTTTGTATTGGAATTATTCGTATTCCCCGTGGTTGTCCCGTTTGTACCGGAATTATTCGTATTCCCCGTGGTTGTCCCGTTTGTATTGGAATTATTCGTATTCCCCGTAGTCGTCCCGTTCGTGTTGTTCGTGCCGCTGTTCCACTTTGCCACATTCAGCTTGTCATGCAGACTTGCGTAAAAGGACTCCATGGAATCGTTAATCTTAAACTGATTGGACTGCAACAGTCCGATATACTCCTCCACAATACCCGCGAGATTGCTTCCCTCATTCGCGTTCACAAACTTCTGATAATACTCCAGAGCCTCCTGATTGATGGTATCGTCGCTGTCGCCCTTGTAATAATGCGCAATCCCCTGCGCCTTGTCATAGCCGCCCGATATCGCGTTGGTCGCAATCTCCTCATACAGTTTCGCCGCCGCCTCCGTAGTCACGTCATTCGGGTACTTCCTCAGATGGTTCTCAAATAAGAGCGCCCGCTCCAGCATCTCGGTGAGCGTCATATTGATCACCCGCCGGTTCTCCTTGTCCGACATCGCCATCGAGGGCGATTCGCCCTCGAGCTTCATCAAATCCATAAATGCGACCATGTCCTCGGACATGTATTTGCGGCTGTCCTCAAGCTTGGCAAAATCAATGCTTCTGATGTCATCCCCAAAGCCTAAGAGACCCGAAAAAAAATGCTTCACATCCTCCGCGCCCGCGCTCACAATATTCGTATTGATATAGCTGATAATATTGTTGGGGTCGGTATTCTCGTCGTTGATCATGCGGTCAAACTCATCCGCATTCGCTGAGCTGTCATTCCCGTTATTACCGTTATCGCCGCCATTCTCGCCGGAGCTGTCCTCGGTGCTGCTCTCGTCCGTCTGCGACATATCCTCGCCGGTCAGCGGATCCTTGTTCTCATTCGTCTTATTCTTATTCCCACACGCCGACAGAGCAAGCGCACAGGTAAGAGCCATTGCTGCTAACATCATTTTCTTTGTTTTCATAATATTTTCCCTCCGAGATATTACAGTTTTAGTCCCTGTTTTCTTTATTCTCTCTCGTTTTCGGGAAAATATTCGGCAATTGATTTTGAATTTTAAATCAATTAAAATTTTTACATGTAATGTTATTAC
>JAMPFV010000098.1 GCA_023664265.1 Roseburia sp. | reverse complement strand
GCTGCGTTGCAAGTTTGATGCCCCGTCAGCTTGCTGCGGGGTTTTTGACTTTATATTGTAACAGTTCAGCCATGCCATTCATAATTTGTCGGAATATATAGTATGCGCAAAGGATTTACAGGCTGGCTGGCAAATTATTTACTTTAAAGAAAGGCAGGAATGCGCTATTATGATATTTGAAAGTCACGCACATTATGATGATGAGGCCTTTGACGGGGACAGGGAAGTCCTGCTGTCCGCGATGCGGGAGAACGGCATCGCGCATATCGTCAACGTCGGGGCAAGCTTGGAGAGCACCGCGTCCACCATCGCGCTGACGCAAAAGTATCCCTTTATCTATGGCGCGGCGGGCGTACACCCGAATGAGACGGGCGCGCTGAACGAGGAGCGCTTCGTGTGGCTGGCCGGGCAGTGCAGACAGCCCAAGGTGGTCGCGGTCGGGGAAATCGGACTGGACTATCACTGGGACGAGCCTTCGCAGGAGATACAGAAGAAGTGGTTTGAGCGGCAGCTCGACCTTGCGCGCGCGCTGAAAAAGCCCGTGATCATCCATTCCAGAGACGCGGCGAAGGATACCTATGACATCATGACGGCGAAGCGCGCGTCGGAAATCGGCGGTGTCGTCCACTGCTATTCCTACAGCGCGGAGATGGCGCTGGATTATGTGAAAATGGGCTTTTACATCGGCATCGGCGGCGTGGTTACCTTCAAGAACGCGAAGAAAATGAAGGAGGTCGCCAAGGCCGTCCCGCTGGAGCGGATTCTGCTGGAGACGGACAGTCCCTACCTTGCGCCTGCGCCATATCGGGGGAAGCGCAATTCCTCCCTGTATCTTCCGCTGATCGCAAAGGAGATTGCCGAGATTAAAAATATCGAGTACGATGCGGTAACAGAGCAAACCGACAGGAACGCGAGAAAACTATTTGGTATTGACCTGTAGGAACGAAAGGAAAAGGCGCATGGCAGATTTGGGGATCCCCGCAAACACGATAGCGGTTTTGCAGAAATATCATTTTAATTTTCAGAAGAAGCTCGGTCAGAATTTCCTGATTGACACGCATGTGTTGGATAAGATTATCGCCGCGGCGCAGATAAGCGCGGAGGACTGCGTGTTGGAAATCGGCCCTGGGATCGGCACAATGACGCAGTATCTGGCGGAGCGCGCAAGAGAGGTTGTCGCCGTGGAGATTGACAAAGCGCTGATTCCGATTCTGGAGGATACCTTGTCGGCGTATGGGAACGTGTCCGTTATCAACGCGGATATTTTGAAGGTCGATATGCATCAAATTGTGGCGGAGCGAAACGGCGGAAGGCCGATAAAAATCGTCGCCAATCTGCCTTATTACATTACGACGCCGATTATCATGGGACTGTTTGAGAAGCATGTGCCGTTGGAGAGCATCACCGTCATGGTGCAGAAGGAGGTCGCGGACCGTATGCAGGTGGGGCCGGGGACAAAGGACTACGGCGCGCTGTCACTGGCGGTTCAGTATTATGCCGAGCCTGAAATCGTGGCGAATGTGCCGCCCAACTGCTTTATGCCGCGCCCGAGCGTGGGGAGCGCAGTGATTCGCCTGACACGCCATGAAAAGCCGCCGGTGGAGGCTGTGGACGAGCAGTATCTCTTTGCGCTGATTCGAGCCTCCTTCAACCAGAGGCGCAAAACGCTGGTGAACGGACTGCTCAACGCAGGCAGCTTGGGCGTCACCAAGGAGGATATTACGGCGGCGCTGACAGCGCTGGGACTGCCCGTGACGGTCAGGGGAGAGACGCTGACCTTAGAGCAGTTTGCGCGGCTGAGCAATCTGCTGAGGCGCTGACGAATCCATCTCTGTGTCGTACACGGAGCACACAGGCGGACAGGATGACCTGCCGTGAGCGGGAAAGGCGGTATTGCGGATATGAGGATTGCAATTATCGAGGATGAAGAACTGCATAAGGAGCTGTTGGAGGAATACCTGCGCCAATGGAGCGCGGAAAAGGAAGCCGCCATAGAGATACAGGCTTTTCCGAGCGCGGAGAGCTTTCTGTTTGTCTGGGAGGATGCGAACGATTTTGACATTCTGTTCGTCGATATCCAGATGCGCGAGATGAACGGTATGGAGATGGCGCGGAAAATACGGGAGCGGGATGAGGACATTGCCATCGTGTTCACAACGGGCATCTCGGATTACATCGAGGACGGCTACGAGGTGGAGGCGCTTCATTATCTGATAAAGCCGATCAGTCGGGAAAAGGTCGGACAGTGTATGGACAAGGCGCTGCACCGCAGCAGCAGCGAGCGATATATCCTTGTGCATGGGAGGGATGAGGTTCTGAAGCTGCCGGTTCGGCGGATTACTTATATCGAAGCGCAGGGGCACGGCTGTGTGGCGGAGACCTGCTCCAAGGAGGGCGAGACGGTGCGGACGGAGCTCGCCGAGAGCATTTCCGAGATGGAGGCGCTGTTGAGTGCGGACGGCTTTATGAAATGCCATCGCTCGTATCTCTGCCGTATCGGGAGCATCCGACAAATCGGCAAGGCGGAGCTTACCTTCGACAACGGCAGCAGGGTTCCCGTCAGCAGACGGATGTATGCAAAAATCAATCAGGCGTTTATCAGGAAGTTTCGCCATGCGGAGGACATTTATCGTCAGGAATGGAGGTAAGCGGAAGATGAAAGAGAGTGCATCAGGACTGTGGATATGGTCGGCGGCGGTTGTACTTTTACTCGTGGGGGTTATCCTCCTCGTGCGGTATCTGGTCTGTGCCATGGTGGACAGGCGCACCCTGCGCTATCAAAGCGACCTTCTGGAGAAGCACTGTGAGGAGGTGCAGAACATGTACCGTCAGACAAGAGGCTGGCGGCATGATTACCACAATCACATTCAGACCATGAAAGCGCATCTGGCGATGGGAAAGCTGGAGGAGCTGGAAGCGTATCTGAATGTGCTGGACGAGGATTTAACCACGGTTGATACCGTGATTAAGACGGGAAACGTCATGGTGGATGCGGTGCTCAACAGCAAGCTCTCCGTGGCGGCGGCCAAGGGCATTGCCGTGAACGCCAAGGCGATTGTGCCCAAGGAGCTGGACACTGCGATTTCGGAGGTGGACGTGTGCCTGATTATCGGAAATCTGATGGACAACGCCATGGAGGCGTGCTTGAAGATTGCGGAGGAGGAGAACCGCTTCATCCGTGTCTATATAGATATTTTGAAAGGGCAGCTTTATATCTATATTATGAACGCGGTCGGAGAGCCGCTCAGGAGGACGGGCAGCGTCTATGCCTCCACCAAGAATAAGGAGAATCACGGGCTGGGACTGATGCGGATCGACAAGGTGGTGAACCGCTACCACGGCTACCTTGAGCGGCAGGATGAGGGCGATATATTTGTCACGGAGGTGCTGCTGCCCCTGTGACTTTCCAATCCTAATTCTGTCATTCTTTCACAGCTCCTTTTCTTATCATTTTTTCTATATTTTCTGCCTCATCCGCGGAAAAAGTTCTGTTTAAATGCTGCCTTATTTTTTTCAGAGAATCCTCCGCTTCCCGATGATAAACCAACTTGGAAAACGCTTCCCCGAACCGATACTCCGGCAGCTCATACCTTGCAACGCTCCATCCATAGGCGTTTCCAAATTTATCCTTCTGATATTCAAAATTACTGATTTATCTACTAACTGATTTAACTTTCCCCTATTTTCAAGGCTTTGCGGTATGC
>JAMPFV010000097.1 GCA_023664265.1 Roseburia sp. | reverse complement strand
AGGGGAAGCAGGGGCCTTGGACGGACATCTACGCTTTGGGCGCGACCTTATATTACGCCCTGACGTTGGATCTGCTTGACGACCCCATGTCCCGGCTGGAGGACGACAGCGAGTACAGCTCGAATGCCCACAACATCGACGCGCCGCTGTGGGAGGTGATTCGCAAGGCGACCATGCTCAAGTCCTCGGAACGCTATCGCGATATCAGGGAGCTGCAGGAGGCCTTGGAGGCATTGCCCGTCCGTCCCGAGCCGCTGCCCATGTCGGAGGCCTCGGTGGATAAGGTGAAGTACGAGCCGGCGGCGCAGACCGTCCACGGCCTGTCCGGCATGGCGGAGACCGTGGGATATGTGGAAGCGGGCGGCGCGACCGTGCCGGTATCGGGGACTGCGGGTGCGACCATGCCCCTGCGGGAGGAGCAGAATGTGGGTGCGACCATGCCGGTGTCGGAGAGCGTCGGCGCGACACAGGCGCTGCGGGAGGAGACGGGCGTGACGATGCCGGTCTCGGAACCCGGGCCTGTGGCGCAGGGGCAGTCTGCCGAGTCGATTTCCTCAGGGGAAAAAGACAAAGCGGCAGAGGAGCCGCACAGGGAAACCGGCGGGATACAGACGTCGGCTACAGAGGAGCCTCCGGCGAAAAAGAAGAAAATCAACAGAAAGCTCTTCGGTGGTATTGCCGCGGGAGTGGGCGTGCTGGCGGTGGTTCTGCTGATATGGCTTGTCCGTTCCTTGACGGCCGATTTCCGCTATGAGACTTATTCCGACCATGTGGTGATAACCGAATATAAGGGGGATGATACCGAGGTGGAAATCCCCTCGGAAATCAACGGGAAGCCCGTGACGGAGATTGGAGAGAATGCGTTCTGGAAATACAACCGCCTGAGGAACGTGGAGATTCCGGATAGTGTGACGGAGATTGGAGAGATGGCCTTTGGATACTGCACCGGTCTGAGGAGTGTAGAGATTCCGGACAGTGTGACAGAGATTGGTTTGGGAGCGTTCGGGTATTGCGTCAGCTTGGGAAGTGTGAAGCTTCCGAACAGTCTGACGGAGATTAGCGAGGAGATGTTCTGGGGGTGCGACAGCCTGACGAGCGTGGCGATTCCAGAGAGCGTGACGAAGATTGACGATAAGGCATTCGGAGGCTGCACCGGCCTGACAAGCGTGGAAATCCCGGAGAGCGTGACGGAGATTGGCGAGAAGGCGTTCTCAGGCTGTACCGGCCTGACAAGCGTGACCCTTCCAGCGCATACCGCGGTCGCCGAAAATGCCTTTGAGAACTGTCCCAACGTGACCATCACAAGAGCGGGTTCCGATGATGAGGAGGCTGACCCGGAGGCGACCTCCGCGAGCGCGTTTGACTATCTCATAAAGGATGGGGAAGTCACAATCACGGGATATATCGGTCAGGAGACGGATATCGTGATTCCCCGTGAGATCGAGGGCTGTCCCGTGACAAGGATTGACGAGAATGCGTTTAGCGGTTGCGACAGTCTGACAAGCGTAATCCTTCCGGACAGCGTAACGCGAATCGGGGCGTGGGCATTTTGCGACTGCAGCGGCCTGACCGCCGTCATTCTTCCGGAGAGCCTGACGCAAATCGGCGAGTGGGCGTTTGACGGCTGCAGCAGTCTGACAAGTATTACCATTCCGGACAGTGTGGTGATGCTTGAGGGATATACGTTTGATAATTGTCCGAATCTGACGGAAGTGACGGTGTCGGAGCACACGGAGATCAACGAGTACGCCTTCGGGAACAGCGCCAACGTGACCGTAATCTGGGCAGGCGCGCCGTCGTCCGACAGAGGGCCGGAGGGCGCGGATTCGGGTGCAACGCCCTTGAGCTCGTTTGAATATACGATAAAGGACAAAAAGGCCGTTATCATCGGGTACACGGGCTTGGAGACCGACGTTGTGATACCCCGTGAGATCGAGGGCTGTCCGGTGCGCGAGATCGAGGGGAGCGCGTTCTGGGGGAAATTTCACGTGAAAAGCGTGGTGATACCGGACAGCGTGACGCGAATTGGCAGCTGGGCGTTTATGAACTGTGATGCCATGGTAAGCATCACCATTCCGGACGGTGTGAAGACGATAGAGGAGCATGCCTTCAGCAATTGCAGCAGCCTGACGAGCGTGGTGATACCGGACAGTGTGACGGAAATCGGAGAGGAGGCTTTTATCGGCAGCGGCCTGACCGAGATAACGATTCCGGCGCATACCGCAGTTGCTGAGAATGCCTTTGGCACCTATGGCAAGAATCGTGTGACCATAATAACGCCTTGGGAGGCGATGCCCGTGAGCGAATTTAAATATACGATAACGGATGGAAAGGTCACCATTACGGAGTATTCGGAGAAAGAGCTTGACGTTGTGGTGCCCCGCGAGATCGAGGGCTGTCTGGTGACGGCGATTGGCGATACGGCATTTTATTTATGCAGGGATATTACGAGTGTGGTGATTCCGGACAGCGTGACAATGATTGACTATGGCGCCTTTTGGGACTGCAACAGTCTGACGCGCATCGTGATTCCGAACAGCGTGACGAGTATCGGGATGTCCGCGTTTGTCTGGTGCAGCAGTCTGAAGAGCGTGGTGATTCCGGACAGCGTGATGGAGATTGGCGAGCACGCGTTTGACGGCTGCCCCGAGCTGACCGACGTGATCATTCCGGAGCATACCGTGGTTGCCGAGAATGCCTTTGAGAACAGTCCCAATGTGATTGTGACCCGAGTGCATTCCACCGCCGCCATGATGCCGTAGGCGCAGTCCCTCAGGGAAGAAAAGGAGATACAGGACATGATTCAGATTAATAACAGAACGCTCTGCGAATATTGCTTTGAGGAGACGGACAGGGAACCCTGCCCGCACTGTGGTTACAGCAGGGAGGCGTATGTGAAGGATCCCACGGTGTTGGCGGTGGGTAATATTCTGGAGAACCGCTATATCGTCGGCGGCGTTATCGGAAAAGGCGGCTTTGGCATTACTTATCTCGCGTATGACCGAAAGCTCGAGCGCAAGGTGGCCGTCAAGGAGTATTACCCCTACGGGCTGGCGATGCGCAACCTCGGGAGCACCTTTGTATCGACCGTCAGCGTCGAGAGCGTGGACGTGTTCAAGGGCGGCGCGGACAAATTCTACGACGAGGCGCGTCTGGTCGCGAAGTTCAACGACAACCCGAATATCGTGAGTGTCTATGATTTCTTCTACGGAAACGACACGGTGTATTTCACCATGGGCTTTCTGAAAGGACAGACGCTCAAGTCCTACATACGCGACCACGGTGTGCTCACGGCGGGGCAGACGGTCCGGGTGGCCATGGATGTCACCAACGCCCTGCTCGCGGCGCATCATCTGAATGTCCTGCACCGCGACATCTCGCCCGACAACATCATGGTGTGCAGTGACGGGACGATAAAGCTGTTGGACTTTGGCGCGGCAAGACAGGTGCTGACGGAGGGCTCGCAGAGCCTCTCCGTGATTCTCAAGCAGGGCTTCGCGCCCTTGGAGCAGTACCAGAAGAAGGGGAAACAGGGCCCTTGGACGGACATCTACGCCTTGGGCGCGACCTTATATTACGCGCTGACACTGGATCTGCTCGACGATCCCATGTCCCGGCTGGAGGACGACAGCGAGTACAGCTCGAATGTCCACAACATCGACGCGCCGCTGTGGGAAATCATCCGCAAGGCGACCATGCTCAAGTCCTCGGAGCGCTACCGCGATATCGGAGAGCTTCGGGAGGCCCTGGAGGCGCTGCCCATCCGTCCCGAGCCGTTGTCGGTATCCGAGGAGAACGCGGATAAAATCAAGTTTGAGCCGCTGTCGAGGACTGCCGCCCATTCGACGGACGGGAGGGGCGCAGCGCCCCACATGGCGGAGACCGTGGGATACGCGGAGGCGGGCGGCGCGAC
>JAMPFV010000096.1 GCA_023664265.1 Roseburia sp. | reverse complement strand
AAAATTTCTCGTCGCCTCTTCGCGACAAGTCGCTCAGAAATGGGGATTAAAATGTATATATATTATTTTATATTGTCTGTATTTATTATAGTAATGACAGGAATAAGCGCGTTCAGCTTTGTCAGAGGGCTGCCTCACAAAAGAGAGGCAGCTTCTCTGCTGGGCTTCGGCGGTTTCTTGGCGGTATGCATCGTTGGCGCGGCTGTCCCCGGCGGTATCGGTAAGGTAAATATAATGGGAGGCATTGCCTGTGTGGTCATATATCTCATGTATGTGACGTCCTATGTATATATGAAGGATATATTTGATGTGGAAGCCATATTCGTAAGCAGCCGGGCGAAGAACCAAAACAGCCTTTGGGACGCATGCCTTATGAGCCTTAGCGCCACCTGCTTTATCATTCTTTTGCCGATTTTATCGGTAATGTTTGCGAACAGGGCAGGAGCCTTTGACGGCTTTGGCGACTATGTGTTTTTTTGTGTGGCGGCAGTCTGTATGCTGATAGAATGTTTGTTTATGATTGTGTCCGTCATAAAATTGAATTATAATACTGTTTATGAGGTATCTGTGTTTAAGCTGTTTTTTGTGCTCCTGACTTTGATTGTAAGCTGCATCTGCTCGTTTGCGATATTGAATACTTCTTTGAACAGTATTGATTTTTCCAACGGGACTGTGATTGCGCAGGAGGACTGTTTTGTGGACTGCCTTTATCAATACACATGTATTTTTACACTGCAATACGGCAGCTCAGAGACACTGCCTCGTCCGGATAAAACATTGCATTCCGCGGCGCTGATTTATTCGTACCTGTTTATAGCCGCCATAATAGGAATGGTGTTAAATACTTTTATGGAGCGTCAAAACGCTTCAACGGAAAAGGAGTAAAATGTGATATGAAACTGCTTAGAGCCTTGATTATCGGTATGGTGTGTATGGGAATGCTGTTGTTTTCGGGCGGAGCTCATACCGTGAGGGCCGCGGAGCCGCAAAGCACGCAGCCGGAGTATGTCATTTACGTGAATACGGCGCTGAATTGCGTCATGGTCATGCGTCAGGAGCCGGACGGAACGCTGACTCCGGTCAGAACCATGATCTGCTCCTGCGGGAGGGCAGGACACGGTACTCCGCAAGGCGTCTTTTACACATCAGACTATTACGAATGGCGTCAGATGGTGGACAACAGCTACGGAAGATACGCGGTGCGTTTTAACAGGAAAATCCTGTTTCATTCCGTGCCCTACACAAGGACATCGCCCGATGCCTTGGAGTGGGAGGCCTATAATGAGCTGGGCGAGAACGCGTCCTTGGGCTGCGTCCGGCTGGCCGTCGAGGACGCGAAGTGGATATATGACAACTGTAAGAAGGGAACGACGGTAATCGTGTATGCCGACAGCGGGGAGACTGCATACATTGAAAAGCCGGCGGCGATAAAGATACCGGAGGATTCCCCCTATAAGGGCTGGGATCCGACGGACAATGACGTCAATAACCCATGGCTGGCAGAGGGCAGCAGCATTATCTCGGCCTTTGACACGGAGGACGGCTTTAACCATATAGCGTACGCGAACCGATACCCGGATTTGAAGGAGGCCTACGGCTATGATGAGGCCGCATTGTATACGCATTACAGGCTGTATGGAATGAACGAGGGGAGAATAGCGGCGTTTGTTCCATATTAAAGGAAAGGGCGGTTTTCGTCATTTTTGACGAAAATCGTTTTTGCCCCATTTTGTTCTTGCAAATAATCAGATGGAATGATACCATAAAAATGATTATTGGAAACGTTACCGGAAATCTTTTAGAACGTTTGTAGAGTAAAGGAGACAGTTATGAGGAGATGTGGTGTTTTGATGCCGATATCCGGCCTGCCGTCCAGGTTCGGAATAGGCGGTTTTTCTAAGGAAGCCTACGATTTTGTCGATTTTCTGGCAGCGGCGGGACAGACCCTGTGGCAGATTTTACCGCTCGGGCCGACCGGCTACGGCGATTCCCCGTACCAGTCGTTTTCGACCTTTGCGGGATGCCCGTACTATATCAGCCTGGACAGTCTGATTGAAGAGGGACTTCTCACGGAGCAGGAGTGCGAGGCGGCGGATTACGGAGAGGATGCGGCCAAGGTCGAGTATGAGAAAATCTACAGGTCGAGATTTAAGCTGCTCAGGAAAGCCTTTGACAGGGCGAACGTCACACAGAAGAGGGAATACAGGGACTTTGTCGAGGAAAATAAGCAGTGGCTCAAGGACTATGCGATGTATATGGCCATCAAGGATTCGCTGGGCGGCACATCGTGGATTGAGTGGGACGAGGATATTCGCCTGCGCAGACCCAAGGCCATGGCGGAATATGAGCGGAAGCTTGCCGACGAGATTGCGTTCTATTGCTATCAGCAATACCTGTTTGCGATGCAGTGGGCGGCGCTCAAGGCCTACGCCAATGAGAAGGGCATCAGCATCATAGGGGATATCCCGATTTATGTCGCCTTTGACAGCGCGGACACATGGGCGAACCCGGAGTTGTTTCAACTGGATGAGGAGAATGTGCCGACTGCGGTTGCGGGCTGCCCGCCGGATGCGTTTTCGGCGACCGGACAGCTGTGGGGGAACCCCTTGTATAAATGGGAATACCATGAGGAGACCGGCTTTGCATGGTGGATGCGCCGGCTCGATTACTGCTTTCGGATTTATGATATTGTGCGCATTGACCATTTCCGGGGCTTTGACGCATACTGGGCGATTCCTTACGGGGATGAGACCGCCGAGTTCGGCGAGTGGCGTCAGGGGCCGGGCTATAAATTCTTTGAGCACATGAAGAAAGTCTTGGGGAACCGTCCGGTTATCGCGGAGGATTTGGGCTTTCTTACCCCGAGCGTGCTCAAGCTGGTCAAAAAGACAGGGTACCCCGGAATGAAGATTTTGCAGTTTGCGTTTGACTCAAGGGAGGAGAACGATTATCTTCCGCACAATTATCCGACAAACTGCGTCGTATATACCGGAACGCACGACAACAACACCGTGCGGGGGTGGATAACGGAGATGAAGCGCAAGGATCTTGCCTATGCGAGAAAATATCTTGGGATAACAAGGAACGCCGAGCTGTGCGCGAGCCTGATACGCGCCGCGCTTGCGAGCGTCGCGGATACGGCCGTGATACCGATGCAGGATTATCTGGAGCTTGGCGGCGAGGCGAGAATGAACACGCCGTCCACGCTTGGCGGGAACTGGGAGTGGCGTATGGAGAAGGATGCGTGTACGGAGGAGCTCGGTGCGCGTATGCTTGAGTTGGCGCGGCTGTACGGAAGAGTCGTCAGGAAAGCCAAGAGAACCAAAGGCCGTTGAGCGGCTCCGGACAGAGAACGGCAAGGATAAGAAAGACAGCATGGGAGGATGGCAGTTGTGTTTGAACCGACAATAAAGGACATTGCGAAGCTTTGCGGCGTAGGTGTCAGCACCGTGTCAAGGGCGATAAACAATCATCCCGACATCAATCCCGAGACCAAAGAAAAGATTATGGAAACAATTAAGGAGTACGGCTATGTTCCCAACGACAGCGCCAGGAATCTGAAAAGAGTTGACGCAAAAGCGATCGCGGTGCTGGTGAAGGGGATTGCCAATCCGTTTTTTACCTCCATGATTAAGATCATTGAGGGAGAGTGCAAGCGGAAGAATTACGCCATGGAGCTCACACATATTGAGGCCGACGAGGACGAGGTTGATGTGGCGCAGAAGGTGGTAAAGGAGAAGCGTCTCAGGGGGATCATCTTTCTGGGAGGACTTTTCTATCACTCGGAGGAGAAGCTCAAGAAGCTGAATGTTCCTTTTGTATTCAGCACGGCCGGCTCCATACCGGAGAACATCAGCAAAAATCTGTACTCGAATGTCGGTGTGGACGACCGCAAGGAGAGCGCTCGGATGGTGGACTATCTGATTGGTCTGGGACATACGAAAATAGCGATTCTTGCCGCGGAGGCGGAGGGGCAGAGCATCGGCAAGCTGCGTCTTGACGGCTACTGCGACGCTTTTCGCGCGCATGGGCTGGAGGTGAATCCAAGGCTGATTTTTCACGCGTATGATGAGCTCAGCCACTTTTCCATGGAAAACGGCTATCGGACGACGAAGCGGATTCTGGAGAGCGGGGAGCGGTTCACGGCGCTTTTTGCGGTCGCGGACGCGCTCGCAATCGGCGCTTCGAGAGCGTTGACGGAGGCGGGCTATCGTATTCCCGAGGACATATCGCTTGCGGGCTATGACGGAATCGATATGGCCAATTATATCACGCCGAGCCTCACGACAATGCGCCAGCCGGTGGAGGACATCGCGCGGGAGACGACGAAGCTTCTGTTCGACATTATATCCGGCAGGATGAAGCATCAGCATATCACATATGAAGCGGAGCTTTTGGAGAAGGAGTCCACAAGGCGAATTAAGGAATAGCGATCAGGCATAATAAAGATGCAGCCCTTTTTAAGGGCTGTATTTTTATTATTATACAGGGAAATTATAATTATAAGAAAGAAAAGATGCAACATTCTGCTCAGAATGTTGCATCTTCTTGCTTACACTCTATATATCGGCAGTGGTTTTTAAAACTTTATACCTTTTTGAAAT
>JAMPFV010000095.1 GCA_023664265.1 Roseburia sp. | reverse complement strand
GAGCAGTTGATTGCGACAATGGGTATGAAGCGGCCTGCGTTCGTATTTCAGAAAACGTCAAAGACAATGGCAGTATTGAGCAGCCGAAAAGACATACCTGTTGAGTTGAAGTGGAGCACCGGGAAGCTGATTCAGTATCTTTGCGACAGCAGAAAGCAATCGGTGTCGTCACACATCGCGATGCCTGCGCGAATTTCTCATCGCTGTAAACTGCTCTGAACCGGAGGATTCGTATGATTGATTTTATTGTGAATACATTCGCGGAAATTGTTGATTTCTTCTTCACTTTTTGGGTGGACAAGGTGATTGATAAGCTTGCAAAAAAGAAGTAACTGTCCATGCAGGCATGGCCGCTTGGCTCATTGCCCGCGGGAATAAAAGTCATTCTTACAGAAAAGACAGGACAAGGATAACTGCTGTTATTTGCATTGCAGCGACTTTTGTCTCGGGGAGGAACGGCTGCAGATTCAAGGCGGCACAAGCACTCCTCTGCAACACGCCTCCGAGAATTACGGAACCATAGCGTTATTTTTTGCGTGATTGACACCCCCGTGTCCCCTGACACGGTTCAGCTCCCCGCGGAATTATTCCTGTATTATGAGCGGGTGGAGGCGTGGACAGAGACAGTGTTATGAGGCTCCGCCCTGTGGGGAAGCCGCTTCCTCACTCCCACTTGAACAGCACAAACCCGCCAATCGCCACCAGCGCGCCGATAACCTTCCGCCAACTGAACGGCTGCTTCTCGACGCCGAAAAGCCCGAAAAGCTCTATCAGATACGCCACAATCAACTGCGCGATCACAATCAGCATAACCGCCTTCGCAGGCCCCAGCGCATCCATGCTCTTGATGACCGTCAGCGTGATAAACGCCCCGATTACGCCGCCCAGCAGGCAGTATTTCGGCTCCACCGAAAGCAGCCCCTTCATGGACGACCTGTCCGCCACAAGCCACGCCGCGAGGCAGACCAGAAACGCCGTGAGCTGGACAAAGGCGTTCGCCGTCCACAGGCTTGTCTGCTCCGTCACCTTCGTGTTGAACACCCCCTGCACGCTCATCAGGGCGCCCGATAATAAAGCAATCAAAAATCCAATCATACAAGCAAACCATCCTTCTTCCGATTTACTTATAGGATTGGATATTTTTTCAAAATTTATTCAGCCGTTTCCCCGCTGTCCTCATACTCCGTCGCAGGCAGAAGCTCCACCTGAGGATCCTCCAGAACCACCTCCGCCACAGGCTCGCCCGCAAGCTGTGTCTTAATCTTCTCGGAAAGCGTCCTGATCTGCTCGTTCGCGTCCTCTCCGTCCCACACCTTCGCAAAGCAGATTTCCAGCTCTATCCAGAAATTGCTCGTCTCAATCATCTTGGGTATCGGCGCGGAGGCCGCATAGCTTTGCATAAAGGCCTCGACATGCGCGTCCGCATAAGACGGCTGCGTGACCGCACTGATTTTCCCCGTCATGTCGTACAAATCGGCGCTCGCCTCCCCCGCCAGATAGGCGAGAAAGCGGTTCGCCGCCGCCTTGTGCTCCGAATAGCCGTTTACCGCCAGTGCATTCGTCACGGACATTCCCTTCGTTGACAGCTCCGCGTTGATGTCGGGAAGCATCGCAATCCCGTATTCGTAGGCAAATTCGCCGTCTGCCGCCGCCTCGTCCAGCTTCCGGATACAGTCACTTGTCGCGATGGTGTAAATCGTCCTGCCCTCCAGAAACTCCTGCAAAATCGTGTCGTAGGTCGTCTCCTTCGTGTCGATCGAGAAGAATTGATTCAAATCCTGATACACCTTGAGGCTCGCAATCGACTCCCGATTGTAGATATCAATCCGACTCTTATCGTCCCCCGCGTCCCCGCCGACAGAGATATAGTTTCCGATGAAAAAGTAATTGTAAAAAATGTCGGAAACGTCCCAGCGAAAGAAATACTCGACATTCTCAGGCGCAGAATAGCTGTCCGCGAAATTCAAAATGTCCGCGATGGACGACGGTATCAGCTCCGCCGCCGTTATCGGCTGCCCGTCGTCCGCGCCTTCCACAGGTGCGGTGTCCGCAGTCTCGCCGTCGTCCTGCTCCGTCTCCGCGGCCGCCTGTGCGATCTGCTCCAGATAAGTCTTGTTATAGAGCAGCGCGCTCGTCTCAAAATACAGCGGGCAGCCCACGATTTTCCCGTCGTAGGTCACCGCATTCACCGCGGCCTGCTGAAAGCCGTTCGCCGCCGAGACAGGCCCTCCGTCCGCAAGCTCGACCGCAAGCCCCGACAGATACGCCTTTTCAAGCAGATCGTTGCTCACAATATACACGTCGGGCGCATCGCGCTCCTCCCGAATGCTCGCCTCGTTGATGCTCTCCAAGTATTCCAGCCCCGAGACCAGCTTCGCCTCCACGCGAATATCGTTCTTTTCCAAGAAATCCAGCGCCTTATTGTTCAGATAATCCGTCAACGCATCGTCCGTATACCACAGGACGATCGTCTCCTTCTTAGGCTCCAAAACCGCAAGCGCGTCGTCCGCGCCCGCCTCCCGCTGCCGCCAAAGCTCCGCGCCCGCATAGGCCGCCGCCACAAGCAGCAGAACCGCCAGCACGCCCAGCAGCCGCTTTTTTACTTTGTTGTGTCTCATTCCACACTCCCCGTCCTTTACGCAAGGCACCGCTCCAAAATGACAAGCATCTCGTCCACATTCTCCTTCGTCGCAATCAGCGGCGGAATAAAGCGGATTACATTGGCGCCCGCATTGATCAAAAGCAGCCCGTTCTCAACCGCCTTCAAAATAATATCGCCCACAGGCCTGTCCAGCTCAAGCCCCTGCAAAAGCCCGATTCCCCTGTGCGCCCTGATACAGTCATATTTTTCCGTCAGCGCCTCCAGCCGCTCGTAAAGATAGCCGCCAACCGTTCTTACATTATCCAGTATATGACATTCCTCAAATAAGTCAATCACCTTTGAAACCGCCGCGCACGCAAGCGGATTGCCGCCGTAGGTCGTCCCGTGGTCGCCGCTCGTAAGCGACTGCCGCGCCACCCTCTCCGTCATCATAAACACCCCGACGGGCACGCCGCAGCCGACCGCCTTCGCGCTGGTGAGAATATCAGGCTTCACGCCATAGCACTGCCATGCATACATGCAGCCCGTCCTCCCCATGCCGCACTGAATCTCGTCCAGAATCAGCAGAATATCCCGCTCCTCGCAGAGCGCCTTTATCTGCTTTATAAAGTCCTCGTTGGCAGGATAAATGCCGCCCTCTCCCTGAACCGTCTCCATGATCACCGCACAGGTCTTGTCCGTCACCTGCGCCTGCACACTCGCAAAGTCATTGTACTCCGCAAATCGGATATTCCCGATCAGAGGCTCAAACGCCTCCCTGTAATGCGGGTTGCCCGTCACCGAGAGCGCGCCCATGGTCCTTCCGTGAAAAGAATGGTTCATCGCGATAATCTCATGGTCCGTATGCCCGTCGCGCAGAAACGCGTACTTCCGCGCCGCCTTGAGCGCTCCCTCCACGGCCTCCGCGCCGCTGTTGGTGAAGAACACCCTGTCCATTCCCGAGATTTTCTTGAGCTTCTTCGCCGCCTCGATCGCGGGGACATTGTAGTAATAGTTGGAGGTGTGAATCACCTTGTCAATCTGCGCCTTGAGCGCGTCATTGTACGCCTTGTTATTGTAGCCGAGCGCGAACACCGCAATCCCCGCCACAAAATCCAAGTATTTGCGCCCCTCAATGTCATACAGGTACATCCCGTCTCCCCTGTCCCAGACAATCTGGTAACGGTTGTAGGTATGCAGCAGCGCCGCCTCCGCCTCGTCGATATATTCCTTCATATTCATTGCAATCCGCCCCTTTCCAAGTCCAATCCGTAAGCCCCTCGCCCCTTGTCAGGCAGTCCTTCGGGCTGTGAAAGCTACATCTTTTCCAAGTCCTCGTCCTTCACAATCGCCGTGCCGATACCGTTTCTCGTGAAAATCTCCAACAGCAGGCAGTGCGCGATGCGCCCGTCCAAAATATGTACGCGGTTGACGCCGTTCTTAATCGCGCTTGTGCAGTTGCCGAGCTTGGGCAGCATCCCGCCGCCGATAAAGCCCTCCTCGATCAGCTTGTCTGCCTGCGAGGCCGATATTCTTGAGATGAACGAGGACTTGTCGTTGATGTCCTTGTAAAGTCCCTCGATGTCCGTCAAAAACGCCAGCTTCTCCGCGCCGACCGCCTTCGCGATGGCACAGGCCGCGTCGTCCGCATTGATATTGTAGGTCTGAAAAGCGTCGTCCAACCCAATCGGCGCGACAATCGGCAGGAAATCCTTCTCGATCAAATCGTACAGCACCTTGGGGTTGACCTCCCTGATATCACCGACAAAGCCGATGTCCTGCCCGTCGGCATACTTTTTGTCCACCTTCAGCAGTCCGCCGTCCTTGCCGCTGACGCCGACCGCCTTCACGCCCAGCTCCTGCACCATGGTGACAAGGCTCTTGTTGACCTTGTTCAACACCATCTCGGCAATCTCCATCGTCTCGCTGTCCGTCACGCGCAGTCCGTTCACAAACTGCGGCTCCTTCCCGACCTTCTCCACCCAGCGGCTGATTTCCTTGCCGCCGCCATGCACGATAATCGGCTTAAAGCC
>JAMPFV010000094.1 GCA_023664265.1 Roseburia sp. | reverse complement strand
CAGACAGACAGACAGACAGACAGACAGACAGACAGACAGACAGACAGACAGAGTAGGGTGGATTGACTGTGCGAAGGGGATTGCCATTTTGCTTGTTATTGTGGGACATACGGCAGACAATGGGATAGTGAGGGGCATTATCTTTTCTTTTCATATGCCTTTGTTCTTTATTTTAAGCTGTATGACTTGGAGATTTTCTGCTGATTATGTACAATTTTTTCAGAAGGTCAGAAGAGCATTTGTTCATCTGATAATGCCGGCTGTAGGGATATATTTGTTGCGAACCATAGTAAATGTGATATATCACTATTCTGATTTTGTTTCTATTGAGTATTGCGGAAATTATATTGTTGACAAACTGCTGACGGCTTTGTTTTCAAGCGGGGTTACGGTGAGCGCAGGCAGCAGGAAAATTGAGGCAATCGGAATGCCGTGGTTCTTAGTGGCTTTGTTTTTGGGAAGGACGCTTTTGGATTTTCTGCATATGAAGATACAAGGAAAATTACTTGCGGTTCTTTGTGTCGTTTTGTCGATGATGGGGGTTTTATTTGGGGCGATACAATGGTTGCCGTTTTCTTTGGATATTGTGCTTGCAATCATGCCGTTTTTGCTTATGGGGACTCTTTTAAGGCATTCACAGATTGAAAATAAAGCGGGAATGAAGACGGGGATTTATCTTATTATATGGGGAATCACTTTCGCGGGAATCCGGTGGAGGAGCGGAAGCTATATGGAACTGGCTTGTCGCAGATATCCGATATATCCTTTATGCTTTATCACGGCTGTTGCGGGGACTTTGGCAGTGGCTGAGCTGAGTATAGTATGTATGAGGATATTCAGAGTAATGCGTGCCTTTGAATTTCTCGGAAGAAATTCCATGTATCTGTACTGTGTCCATATGATGGACTATCTGTGGGGGGTGCTGTGGAACGTGAAAGTCAATAGCATTATTTCAGTGGCATTCAGGATAATTTCTGATATTGTTGTTTTCATGGTGGTGATGCGGGTATCGCATTATATCGGAAAAATAAAGACAAGACGAGGTTCGGACACTTTGTAATTTATAACAGATAAAGCGGATATAATGGAGGAGGCCAATGAATAACACTGTAAAAATTTCAGACCATTTTTGGATTATCGAGGAAAACGGCGTGCGCTCATTTTTGTTTGAAGGGGACAAAAGGGCCATGCTGATCGATACGGGGTTTGGCACATTACAGCTTGAGGAGCTGCTTGCCGGACTGACGAAGCTGCCGGTATTTTTGGTGAACACGCATACGGATGAGGATCATACAGGCTGTAACAGATATTTTGACGTCGTGTATATGCATCCTGCAGAGATGAACCATTATAAAGAATTTCTGCCGGAGGGCTGCCGCATGGAGCAGGTATATCCGGTGTGGGAGGGGGATATTATTGACTTGGGATTCTGGCGGTTTGAGGTGATTTTAACGCCGGGACATACGCCGGGGAGTATTATGCTCTTGGAGCGGAATAAGCGTATGCTGATCTCGGGGGACACCATTCAGGACGGAGACATTTTTATGTTTGGCGCGGGGCGTAATATGCAGGCGTTCCAAAGCAGTCTCAGGAAAATATCGGCTATGGCGGGCGCGTTTGACTCCATCTGGCCCTCCCATGGCAGTTATCCGTTGGCGCCGGATATTATCCCCGGAATTTTGCAGGGCGCACAGGATATGCTCGCGGGGAGGCTGGTTGAGCAGGAGCCGCCTTGGCCCATGCCGTGCAAAAGATATGTCAGTGAGGCGGCGGGATTTCTGTACCGGTTTGAAGATAACGGCATCAATTCGGGAAAAAGCTCCGATAATATGTCATTTTAGAAATATTTTACTTGATGTACAGCCTGTTTTTGTGTAAAATAAGTTTTATGTGATAAGAAATGTGAAGCAGCAATCGCTGCAATTTGAATTTAGGAGGAAATTTCAGCTATGAATTTATTATTGACAGAAGGTGCGGAAGTATTGTCATCAGAGGAGGTTACGCAGGCAGCACAGGGAGCGGGCAGCGTCCTCTACATAGTCATAATGATTGTGTTCTGGGTTGGGATTATGTATTTTATGATTTTTCGGCCGCAGAAAAAGGAGCAGAAGAAAAAGGCCGCGTTGATTAATTCCATAGAGGTCGGTGACAGCGTGCTTACAACGAGCGGATTTTACGGTGTGATAATCGACGTGACGGACGAGGATGTGATTGTTGAGTTCGGCAACAACAAGAACTGCCGTATCCCCATGAAGAAGGGCGCGATAGAGCAGGTGGAGAAGCCGGAAGCGGAATAAAGGAGGGATGAAGGTGCAGGTCTGAGGGTCTGCATCTTTTTCGTCTATGGGAAATTGTGACAGCGCGAATCATTATATCGTTGCTGCCTGCAGCGGGATTTTGGCTTGGCTGTGGATTCTAAGACTGAAAAAGATAAAATATTAGCCGGTTCTTGCATTTTACAGAGATTTGAGATAAAATATTAGCTATGGATAAAACATTTTCTTTTTTACGGAAAACCCCTGGAGAAATACAGACACTGATTGCCGGACGCATCCGCATGATACGCAGAAGGCGGAAAATATCACAGAAAAAATTGAGCGAATTATCGGGAGTGAGCTTGGGTTCTGTGAAGCGGTTCGAGCAAAGCGGTGAGATTTCTTTTTTCTCTCTTATTAAAATAGCAGCCGCGTTAGGATTGAGCAATGAGCTGGAGCGTTTGTTTGAGGACGTTCCGCCGTTGTCTATGGAGGAGCTTATTCGTGGACAGGATGAAACAGTTAAACGTTTTTTACCATGAACGCAGAGTCGGAACCTTGGCGCTGTATAAGGAGCGGTTGGCTGCCTTTGAATATGATAAGGGATGGCTTGAAACAGGGTTTTCAATCAGCCCGTTTTCGCTGCCCTTGGAGAAAGGGGTCTTTATTCCGAATGCAGACCCCTTTGAGGGGCTGTTTGGTGTGTTCGCAGATAGTCTTCCGGATGGCTGGGGACGTTTTCTGGCAGACCGTTTGATGCTGAGAAACCATATAAATCCTGCGGCGATGGGGAATTTGGATCGGCTTGCAATTGTGGGAGCCTCGGGAATGGGCGCTCTTACCTACAGGCCGGATATACAATTGGAGACCACATCGACGGAAATGGGGTTGGATTGGATTGCGGCGGAATGTGCGCGTATGATGAAGACGGAATATTCTGCCAATCTGGACGAGCTGTTTCGGTTAGGCGGTTCCTCCGGCGGCGCACGGCCTAAGATTTTGACGGAAACAGAGGGGGAAGAGTGGATTATCAAGTTTCCGTCTTATGAGGATTCCCAAGACATCGGCAGGCAGGAGTATCTGTATTCCATGTGTGCAAAGGCGTGCGGAATTGAGATGATGGAGACCAGACTGTTTCCGTCGGAAAGATGTGCGGGGTATTTTGGCACAAAGCGTTTTGACAGGAACAGGGGAGACGGGGGCGTGCATACGAGGACGCATGTGCTTTCGGTCAGCGCCGCGTTGGAGACTTCCCATCGGATTCCGAATCTGGATTACCATCTTCTGATGAAACTCACGATGGAGCTGACGAAGGACTTTTCGGAGGTCGTAAAGCTGTATCGGTTAATGTGCTTCAATGTGTTTGCACACAACAGAGACGACCATTCCAAGAATTTTTCTTATCTGTATGACGAGCAGGAGGCCCGCTGGAAACTTGCACCGGCTTATGATCTTACTTACAGCAATTCTCTTGGCGGGGAGCACGCCACGACCGTCAACGGAAACGGAGTTTGTCCCGAGCTGTCAGACCTGCTTGCGGTGGCGGCGCAGATTGGCATTCGAGAGGCGCAGGCTCGGAGAATCGCGCTTGGGATTCAGGAATGTGTGTATGAGATGCTTGGCGAATACCTGTGAATATCTGTGTTGTGAATATCTGTAATCTGAATTTTCTTCGTTTCTGTTGAAATTTTTCCTTGAATGTAATATGATTGAATATGTGTATAATTATTCGGCGGCGGCTCAGTCCGCGGAAGGACAGTTATGCAGCGTGACCTTTTACATGTTATGGAAGGAGCATGGCGATAACGAGATTTGTGTCTGCGCGCTGCAAAACCATAAGTGGTTTGGCACAAACTCGTTATGCACATAGTCTCAGCAAAGCTGAGCCATTAAAATAGCGCAGAAATGAGGGAAAATATGAACTTGAATATTGTATGTATACCGGGCGACGGAATCGGGCCGGAAATTGTCGCGGAGGCGAAGAAGGTCTTAGATAAGGCGGCGAAGAGGTACAATCACAGCATTACCTATAAGGATATATTGATGGGGGGCGCTTCCATTGACGCGTGCGGGGAGCCGCTCACGGAGGAGGCGATTGCGGCGGCAAAGGCGGCGGACGCCGTGCTGATGGGTTCCATTGGGGGAAATACCTCGACCTCCCCGTGGTATAAGCTTCCGCCGAATCTGAGACCGGAGGCAGGGCTCTTGAAGCTGAGGAAGTCCCTGAATCTTTTTGCCAATCTCAGACCCGCATATCTTTACGAGGAGTTGAAGGCGGCCTGCCCGCTGCGGGAGGATATTATCGGCAGCGGCTTTGACATGATGATTATGCGCGAGCTGACCGGCGGGCTTTATTTCGGAGAGCGCAGCACGAAGGAGATAGACGGAGTGACCACCGCCGTGGACACGCTCACCTATAATGAGAATGAGATACGCCGCATTGCCGTCAAGGGCTTTGAGATTGCGATGAGGCGCAGGAAAAAGGTGACGAGCGTTGACAAGGCGAATGTGTTGGATTCGTCGAGACTGTGGCGGAAGATTGTCGAGGAGGTTGCAAAGGAGTATCCGGAGGTTACGCTGGAGCACATGCTGGTGGACAACTGCGCGATGCAGCTCGTCAAGGACCCCAAGCAGTTTGACGTTATTTTGACTGAAAATATGTTCGGAGACATCCTGTCGGACGAAGCGAGCATGGTCACAGGCTCCATCGGAATGCTTTCGTCGGCAAGCCTGAACGATACCAAGTTCGGACTGTATGAGCCGAGCGGCGGATCCGCGCCCGACATTGCGGGAAAGGGAATCGCGAATCCGATTGCGACCATTCTGAGCGCGGCTATGATGCTGCGGTATTCGTTTGACT
>JAMPFV010000093.1 GCA_023664265.1 Roseburia sp. | reverse complement strand
TGCATGGGAAATATCCAGAACATCTTTTTATACATCAGAAATGTATATTTATAGGTTCGGATTTAGTGGGTACACAATTCCGAAAAGGGAGTTAATTTTCCGATACTGCCTCGGCGACATCCCCTTCTTCTTTTTGAAGGCGTCCCCGAAATAATTGCTGTCCATAAAGCCGCACAGAGACGCGATTTCGGTGACGCTCTTGCACGTGTTTGCAAGCAGCTCACAGGCATTGCGCATCCGCACCTCGTTCAGGTACTCCTTAAAGCCAAAGCCCGTCTGCTGCCGGAAGCGCTTCGAGAAGTGCGACTCGCTCATACAGCAGAAGTCCGCCATCTTTTTCAGGGTAATGTTCTCATAATAATGCCTGCTCATATAAAGCGCGGCGCTCTCCATCTCCGTGTCGGGCTGCTCCATGCGCCCCTGCCTCCCCGAAATATCCGTATGCTCCCCGCCTCCCGCACGCTCCGACATTGCGTGCCGCTGACAGCGAATCACGAACAGTATGATTTCTTCGCAGTAGCGTCTGCACAGCGCCTCCGACAGTCCGTCGTCGTCCTCCTTGTCCCTGAGATAGGCTTCCGCCAGCAGACGGTCAAACAGCCCCTCCAGATATTCCCTCCTGTTCGCGGGAATCGAAATCCTGTAATCGCGAAAGCATTCCCGAAAAGCCGCCTCCCCTATCTCATTTTTCAACGCGCTTACGGCCTCGTCCGAAAAGCACAGCGCAATCCGCTCATGTACTCCCTCCGAGACAAAGGAGGTTCTGTGGATCTCCCCCTTGGGAATCACCACCAAGTCCCCGCTGTTGACATGATAAATCTTATTGTTCAGGAAAAATTTGCGGCTGCCGGAAAGCAGGTAATAGAACTCATAATAGGTATGATAATGCTCCTTCTTCATCTCGAAATAAGACTCGTGCCTTACGCGGGAAATCGCGATATCCGATTGTTCCTCTGTCAACGCCATAGTTTCCTCCTTTATCCGTACCCTTTTACTCTAGCAGAAAATCTGTACTTTTTCAATATTTCGCCTGTTATTCAGTAGTTATTACTGTATTTATGTTGTATGATATATTTGTTATATTTTTATCAATTCAGTCTATATCGAGCCGCCAAAGGCGGCATGGAGGATTACCATGAATGTTTTGAAGAAAGAACCGAATCGGGATCTTATTTTAAGCGGAAACATGCTGCAGGCGGTACTCTCCATCGCGATTCCCGTCGTGATCAACTCCTTTCTGCAGACCATGTACAACCTGACGGATACATACTGGCTGGGAAAAATCGGCACAGAGCAGTTGGCCGCGATCAATCTGGTGACGCCCGTACAGAACATCATCCTGAACTTCGGAACCGGAATCACAGTCGCGGGCTCCGTCCTTATCGCGCAGTATATCGGCGCGCGGGACGATGAAAACGCCAAGAGCATGGCCAACCAGATTTTCGCCTGCGCGATGCTTTTCGCCTTCGCCTGCGCGGGGATCTGCTTTGTCTCAACCCCCGCGATTGTCCGCTGGCTCGGCGCGGACGGCAGCACCTACGCCTACGGGAAAACCTATCTGCGGATTGTCGTCCTCGATATGCCGCTCCTATATACCATCAATATTTACAGCGCCATACATCAGGCGCAGGGCGACACTGTGCGCCCTATGCTGCTGAATTTTCTGGGCATTGCGATCAACATGCTTCTGGACCCGCTGCTGATGATCACCTTCAAGCTCAATATCACGGGCGCGGCGCTCGCCACACTGCTCGCAAAGCTTCCGTCTGCGGCCATCGCCTTCTGCGCGCTGACACGGCCCTCGCAGTCCGTAAGCCTCGACCTGCGGCATCTGCGGTTTGAAAAGGATAAAATGCTGTCCATTCTGAGGGTCGGACTGCCCACGGCGATTGGCGGCAGCACCATGCAGCTCGGCTTCCTGCTGATGAGCAAAAATGTCTACAAATACGGCACCGAGGCGATGGCAGCTTACGGAATCGGCAACAAGGTAAACAGCCTTATCACGCTGCCCACCAACGGAATCGGATCTGCGGTCGCCACCATCGTCGGGCAGAATGTAGGCGCAAGGCAATACGACAGAGCGCAAAAGGGCTATCGGCTCTCACGCAATATCAGCATTGTGTTTTTGTTTGTCGGCGGCATGATACTGTCCAGATCCCCCATCTCAACGCGTATCGTGAGCATTTTTTCAGATGACACAAATGTCATTTCCATGGCTGCCGACTTTTTAAGCGTCATGGCATTCTGGTGCTGGACAAACGGAATCTACAATTCCACCACGGGACTTTTCCAAGGCACCGGACACACCGAGGTCACGATGCTTGTCGATGCCTCGCGCCTCTGGGTGTTCCGATTCCTGACGCTGTTCATCTGCGAGACTGCCCTCCATATGGGTGTGCGCAGCATCTGGTACAGCGTCGTCGTCAGCAACGGCATCTCAGCAGCCATACTCTATGTGCTCTACCGCCTGAACATATGGCGCAAGCCTGCCATCAGGAAAAAGAAAGCGTAACGCTGATCAATCGGTACGACATACCGCTCCTCCGTCATCGGCCTTCTGCCCGTATCGGGATATTTCTTTATACCGCTCAAAATCGTACACCGCGCGCAGCAGCTCGCCCACACTCCACGCCTGTGCGAAGCACCCTCTTGACACGGTCGGCGTACCGCCGTCATAGATTTCCGCAAGCTGCCCGATACAGCCCTCTTTCAGCCAGTCCGTAAGCGCCGCAAAGCCGTCCTCCAGCTCCTTTACAATCTGCCCGCGCAGCTCCATATTCCCACAGGACTGCGCCTGTCGGATCCGCGCCCTGTAATAGGCTCCCAGCGGGAACGCCCACACGGTTCCCTGATGGTACGCACTGTCACGCGCTATCATCTCCCCGATATAGACGTCATGGAAGTCCGCATCCTTGGGCGACAGCGTGCGAAGTCCCGCCGTCGTATACAGCTCCTCCCGCACCGTCTCAAGCACCCGCGCCTCCTGCTCCTCTGAAAGCATGGTAAACGGCATCGTCAGCGCCCATATCTGATTGCAACGGATTTGATTCTCATCCTTCCCGCCCGACAGCACATCCTTCAGACACCCCGCTTCTTCATTCCAAAACTTTGTGACAAAGCTCTCCCTGACCTTCTTGGCAAGCAGGGCATACGCCTTGGCATTTTCCGTCTCTCCCCTTTTTTCTGACAGCATTGTCATAATCCGAAGCGCACTGTACCAATACGCATTAATCTCAACCGGCTTCCCGTGGCGCGGCGTCGGCAGGAAATCCCCCACGCGCACATCCATCCAAGTCACCTGCTCCAATCCTGCTCCCGCCTGAATCAGCCCGTCCTCGTCCATTTTGATATGAAAATCCGTCCCCTTCCGATACGCCGAGACAATCTGCGTCATCGCGGGCCACAGCTCCTCCGCAAACGCCTCATCCCCCGTGAATTGCAGATATTCATACACTGCATTGACAAAAAGCAGTGGGGCGTCCGCCGAATTGTACATCGGATTCTCGTCCCCCTCAGGGAAGAGGTTCGGCAGAAGGCCGTTCCTCACATACTGCGCAAAGGTTCTCAGAATGCTCCTGCATTCCGCGTACCGCCCCGTCGCCAACGTGATTCCCGACAGCGATATCATGGTGTCTCTGCCCCAATCCTCAAAAAACGGATACCCCGCAATAATACTCTTCCCGTTCGTGGACGCCCGCTCCACCACATAGGCGTCCGCGCTCAGCACAAGCTGTCTGCCAAGCGTGCCTGTAAGCCCTGCCTGCGCGAGCAGTCCCGCCTGATGCGCCCGCTGCCGCGCGAGCAGCTCTGCATACAGCCCGTCGCGGTACGCATACGGAGCGGTGCTGAATATGACACAGTTGTCGTTTTCATCCGTCATTCCGTCAAACCACAGGGAATGATTGATACGAGCGTCTCCATAGGCCTCCCGCCCGTCCCGCTCATCCTGCGAGAAGTACATCCTCCCAAACAGCCTTTCCTCCTCGGGACACATAGCCGCGTTTGTGGCGGTAAAGACCTGATATCCCCTGCTCTCTATCGCGTAACCGAACTCCGTCTCTGAGAGCACAAACTGCTGTCCTTCTGAGAAGAGCTCCTTTTTGGGCGAAAAGCGGAGCAGCGGTGTCACCGCCAGCCGAACCTCCCTGCCCGCACCGTTCTCCACCCGATAGCACAGCGCAACGGTGTTTTCCCCGTGCACCATAAGTGCGGTTTTCCAAAGCACAACTCCCTCCGCCTCAAAGCGCCATGTCGGAATCCCCTCATAGGAAAAATCCGTCAGATACCGATACCCCTGCAAATCGCCGCCGTCCTTCATCCGCTGGGAGGTCAGCACGTATTCTTTCCCGTCTATGTACAGTCGCTCCATCACATTTGTGACCAGGTGCCATCGGACATTCGGCGCCCTTTTCGCCGCCATCAGAAGCGCGTGGTCTCCGCGCGCCGCCGAGCCAAGGACAGACAGACTGCTGTAGCCGCCAAGCCCGTTTGTCAGCAGGTAGCAGTCCTTCTCCCCCTCCTCAATGGTTGTCCAAGCCGCTCTATCCATCGTGAATTTCATTTTTCCTCCATTTCTGCGCTGCAAAGTTATTTACACTATTATAGCAAAGTCCCGTCCGCATTGGCAAGGCGTCCTGTCTCCAAATCGCTGCAAAAAGGTAACAGTTCAGCCATGCAAATCGCCCTTAGTGAGCAAGCTCAGTCGGTCATTTTTTGCGGACAGTCCAATACATGCCTGCCTGTTCCGCCTTTTCATCATTGACCGCCATATCCGCAAAGCGGTTGATGTCGGCAAGGACAGCATTGAACAAATCCCTCGCTTCAATGGCGTGTGCAGTACACATAACATTGCCATTCCCTTACGACTTCAAGCAGACAGCCTTGGATGGGGATAAACAGCTTGTCCATATATCCCTTGTCGGATTCCCTGCGGCGGCAGAAATCCGTATAGGACAGTTCCACATAGCCGCCGCTCTCTTTGATATATACTTTTCTTGGTGCGTATTTCACCGCTAATACCTCCAATCTGAATTTTTGAAATGTAAAAATCCAGATGGAGAGGCGGGGAACGGCAACGCACACCAGAAACAGCCCTGCGGCACGTTCCAACAAAAAACGACAAAAGAAAAACCGCAAAGGCTCTGTGACCTTCACGGTTATGGGA
>JAMPFV010000092.1 GCA_023664265.1 Roseburia sp. | reverse complement strand
ATGGGGATAGTTCCTCGGTTGCCCTTTTCGGAAACGGAAAGGGGGTTACTATGAATACGTTGGAAGTTTTGACGCTGCTCTTGGTGGTTTTCGCTGCCTTGACTTACATAGATAATCGAAGCAACCGTAAATAGACAGAAAAAGGGCTATCCTCTACGGCAATAGGGGATAGCCTGTGTAACTTGTAAATCATTTTGCATAAGTTTCCGTCTGGGGTAATGGGGACGTTCCAATATCTCCGTTACCTTCTACACTGATTATAATTGTTTCCTTGCTCATTTGCAAGTGAAAATTTAGGAAATGAGGATGTTTCGGCATCCTCATTTTCCGGCAGACCACGAGAAACAAAACCGCACCTTCTGACACCTGAAGCCTACAGAAGCTTAAAATAATGCACGCAGAACGTGGCCGCGGCCGTCAACACGGTCGCCACGGCGGCTATGGCAAAGACTTTCCACCCCGCCGGCTTCTTTGAAGGCGCCGGCTCCTTTTGCGCATCCCCTTTGGAAGCCGTCTCCTTGGAAGGGGCTCCCTTGGGCGCTTTGCCTGCGGCGGAGACCCCCGCAATCCCGCCGATCACGGTGTAGTTGTCCCCCTCGTTCTTGGCGCGGAGGAGCTGACGCTTGAGCATATAGGACAGCCACTCCTCCGCGCTGTCCGACTTGAGCAGGTCGGTCTGCATCTCCGTCTCGTACACATACTCCCAGAAGCCGTCGCTGCACAGCAGGAACGCATCCCCCTCCTGCATCTGAATCTCGGGATAGCTCTTCTTGAGATTCAGGCTCTCGCCGTTGCCGAGCACCTTCAGCAGGCGGGAGCGGTCGTCGCTGTGTCTGATCTCCTCCGGAGACATGGTTCCCATATCCACGGCCGCCTGACAGACAGAGTGGTCCTTTGTCTGGGCGAAAAGCTTCCCGTCCCTGAAATAGTAGACCCTGCTGTCGCCCACATTGGCGTAGCGGAAGATTCCGTTTTCCAGAAACGCCGCCGCAATCGTGGTTCGCGCGGGACCGCCCAGCTTCACTACCGCGGTGTTTGCGGCCTCCAGTATCTCCATAATCCTCTCCGGACTGTAGTTGCCCGTACAATTCTCCTTCACGCTCTTTATGGCGCAGGCGGATGCCACCTCTCCGTTCTCATGGCCGCCCAAGCCGTCGGCCACGACAAACACTTTGTCCGTGACCAGAAAGGAATCCTCGTTAATACTGTGCCCGCCACTGCATGTATAGCTCGCAACATCAATCGTCATAGCTCTCTCCTTATTATCTGAATTCCAAGATAACCGCCGTAAAATTATCTTGTTTTGGGTTGTTTTTCTTCATAATGTTTTTAGAAATCTCATCCGCTGCCGACTGCGGCGGCAATCGGAGCAGCGCCGCCAGCTCCTCCTCCGAGAGGCCGTTGTACACGCCGTCGCTGCACAGGAGCAGCTTATCTTTCCGCACGGGGCGCAACGGCCGGCGGTTGCAGTCCGGCGTGATTGCGCCTCTGCGTCCGATGTACTGCGCCAACGCGTCTTTCTGCGGGTCCTCCATCGCCTGCGCGTAGCTCATTTCTCCGGTCAGAACTTTCCGGAGCAGGACGTTAAAATAGTCGGAATCCTCGTTCAGCGGGGTCAGTCCGCCCCCTCGGAACAGATAGACCCTGCTGTCGCCCACACAGCACCAGAACACGCCGTCGCGTCGGCAGTAAACCGCGGCCACCGTGGAGCCGCTTCGCACCGCATCCCCCATAAGCGCATCATTCATATTGCTTATCGTGCGTGCAAATTCCGCATGGACGACGGCTTGGGGCGAAAGCTGTCTGCTCTTTAACAGCATCTGCGCGACCACATCAGCGCTGATTTCTCCTCCGTTTGAAAGTCCGCCCATGCCGTCGGCGACAACGGCCAGAAAGCCGATGCCGTCCTCCTCTCTCTTGGTATATCCGAAGCTGTCCTCCTGATAGCCGCGCGCGCCCATGCCTTGGGTATGCCCGATTACAATGCGGGAAACCTCGGAGCGCTTAAATTTTAATGGATATGTCTCTGCCGCCATGCTGCACCCCCTTTCGGTATTGTTATCGTTCAGGCGGTCTCTGTCCCTCCGGAGGCTCCCTGTCGGGCGAAGGCTCCTGCTCTGACGGAGGCTGTCTGTCCGACGAGGGCTCTTGCTCTGACGGAGGCTCTTGCTCCGGAGGCTCCTTGTCGGGCGAAGGCTCCTGCTCCGGTGAAGGCTCCTGCTCTGACGGTGTCATACCTGCGGTGGAGGGCACTCTGGTTATGGTCACATTGGGACAATCTTTAAAGGCATTTCCAGAAACTATCGTATGCTCCGGAATGGTCACGCTCATCAGACTGTCACAGTATGCGAACGCAGAATTGCCAATCCACGTCACATTGTCAGGAATCACCACACTTGTCAAACTACTACAACCATAAAATGCACTATCGACAATTTTTGTCACACTCTCCAGAATCTCCACACTTGTCAGACTACTGCAACCATAAAATGCACTGTAACCAATTTCTGTCACACTCTCCGGAATCTCCACACTCGTCAGACTGCTGCATTCATAGAATGCATCTCTGTCAAGCTCTGTTACCGGACACCCTTCTATTTCATGGGGTATCACAATATCCGTTTCCTGACCAATATACCCCATAATCCTTGCTTTTCCATCATTCACACGATATTCAAACGAATCTGCGATGGAGTTTACTTTGGTTATGGTCACGTTGGGGCAGTCGTAAAAGGCATCAATGTCGATTATCGTATACCACGGAATGACCACACTCGTCAGACTGCTACAGAATGAGAACGCAGACCGGCCAATCTTCGTCACGCTCTCCGGAATTTCCACACTTGTCAGGCGACTACAGTGTGAAAACGCTTGATAACCAATTTCCGTCACACTGCCCGGGATTACTACACTCGTCAGACTACTGCAACCATAAAATGCACTGTAACCAATTTCCGTCACACTCTCCGGAATTTCCACATTCGCCAGACTGTCACAATGTGAGAACGCCTGTTCGCCAATCTTCACCACACCGAATGGGATTTCCACACTCGTCAGACTGTCACAGAGCTTGAACGCCCAATCACCAATCTCCGTCACCGGTTTCCCGTCAATTTCAGCGGGTATTTCCACCTCCTTATCATTCCCCTTATATCTGGTTATCACCACATGGTCGGAATAGGTCTCATAGCGGTAATCGCCTCTAAAAATCCACATCAACAGAATCACTGCCAACACGCCCGCCCCCGCGGCGATACGGAGATGCTTTTTGCTGATTTTTTTCTTTTTTACAGACGGTTCCTCTACAACCCGTGTCTGTATCCCGCTGCTTATCCTGCGCAGCTCCTCCACTGCCTCATCTTTCTCTTTTGAGAAAATCGGCTCGAGCGCCTTCTCCTGCGCCACGGGTGCAGGCTCCGAGACCGGCATCGTCACTCCGATGCTCCGCTCTTCCTCCCGCAACGCCTGTGTCACGCCCACGCTCTCCGAGACCGGCATCGTCACGCCCACGCTCTCCGAGACCGGCATCGTCGCTCCGGCCGTGTCCGCATAGCCCACGGTCTCCGCCATGCGGGGCGTTTCGCTCTTCCCGTCCGTCGAAGGGGAATGAACCGTGGTTCCCGATAAGGGCTCGAATTTAATTTTGTCCGCGTTCTCCTCAGACATGAACAGCGGCTCGGGGCGGATGGGCAGCGCCTCCAAGACCTCCTGCAGCTCCCCGATATCGCGGTAGCGCTCCGAGGCTCTCAACATGGTTGCCTTGCGGATGACTTCCCACAGCGGCGCGTCGATGTTATGGATGTTCGAGCTGTACACGCTGTCGTCTTCCAGCCGGGACATGGGATCGTCGAGCAGATCCAGCGTCAGAACATAGTACAGCGTCGCGCCCAGCGCGTAGATGTCCGTCCAGGGCCCCTGTTTTCCTCTCTTCTGGTACTGCTCCAGGGGCGCAAAGCCCTGCTTGAGAATCACGGAGAGGCTCTGCGACCCTTCCGTCAGCACCTGCCTTGCCGCGCCGAAATCCAGTAATTTTATCGTTCCGTCACTGCACACCATGATGTTGTCGGGCGAGATGTCGCGGTGCAGGACATTCAGATGATGCGCCGCGAGCAGGGCGTTGGTGACATCCATGGCCACCCGGACCGTCTGCCCCGCCGTGAGCACACCGTGGTCGCGTATGTAGGACTTGAGCGTCTGTCCTTTCAGAAAGCCCATGGTGAAATACACCGTGTCGTTTCCGTAGAAGAAATCATAGACACTCACGATATTCGGGTTGTCGTTGAACTTCGCGACCAGACGCGCCTCGTCGTAGAACTTATCCGCGCCGCTCTTGAACACGTCCACGGATTCGGCGCCGACGGTCGATACAAAGGTGCTCCCGAGATTGCGCATCGCCAGTCCGTAGGGATAATACTCCTTGACGGCGACCTTGCGCTCGAGCTTCCTGTCATAGGCGAGATAGGTAATGCCGAAGCCGCCCTTCCCGATAACGCCGCCGACGATATAGCGGTTTTCCAGAATACTGCCCACCGCCAGCACCATCGGGTCGCGGACATACGCCTCCCTGCTGTAGCCGCAGTGCGGGCAGGGTTCCCTGTCCGTCTCCTCAAAGCAATATTCACATAAGGTTTTCCTGTCGATTTGAATCATACTTCCCGTGTCTCCTTTTCTTTCCCAAGCATCACGGCTACGGCGCGCTTACCCGGGTTACAATCACGTTGGGGCTGTTCTCAAAGGCGTCCTCGGCGACCACGGTATGCTCCGGAATGGTCACGCTCGTCAGACTGTCGCAGTATGCGAACGCATTCCACCCGATCTGTGTCACGCTGTTCGGAATCACCACGCTCGTCAGACCGGTGCAAAAGCCGAATGCGCCGCCTTCAATTACCTTCACGTTGCTTGGGATTTTCACGCTTGTCAGACTATAGCAGTACGCGAACGCCTTCTCTCCAATCACCGTCACACCGGACGGAATTTCCACGCTCGTCAGCTTAGGGCACTCCATAAACACCTCCACGCCAATCTCCGTCAGTCCGGACGGAAGCTTTACGCTCCTCAGATTGTCGCACCTCCGGAAGGCCTCCTGACTGATCTGCGTCACGCTGTTCGGAATCACCACGCTCGTCAGACTGGCGCATTCGCAAAACGCTTCATAGCCGATTCCCACCACGGGGCAGCCCTCTATCTCGCTTGGTATCACAACGTCCGTCTCCGAACCGACATACCTTGTAATCCACGCCCCCGCGTCGTCTATCCCGTACTGAAACGAGCTTACGGGCGTGGCTCCCGAGTTCGCGTCCCTGCTGTCCTTATTCTCGGCGGGCGCGCTTGGCGACGGCTCGTCGGGCGCATCCCCCGGCTTCTCGGGCGCGGGCGCA
>JAMPFV010000091.1 GCA_023664265.1 Roseburia sp. | reverse complement strand
CATCCTCCGGCGTATCCGGCGCATTCTCCGGCTTCTCGGGCGCACCCTCCGGCGCCGCCATGGGCGTGCCTTCAAACGCGGTCGGCGCAACCTTGGTGTGCTCTGGAACCGCCACGTCGGTCAGCTTAGGGCAGTCGGAAAACGCGTACTCGTCAATCTCCGTCACGCTCTCCGGAATGATTACACTTGTCAGGTTGTCACAATAACTGAACGCGGCTCTTCCGATACTCGTTACCCCCTCCGGAAGCGTCACGCTTGTCAGGCTGTTACAGCGTGTGAACGCCCATCTCGGGATACTTGTCACGCCGGACGGAATCGTCACGCTCGCCAGCGCGCTGCAGGCCTCAAACTCCGATTCGCCGATCTCTGTCACGCTCTCCGGAATGATTATGGAGGTCACGGTATAGCAGTCCCAAAACGCGTGATCCGCCAGCCTTACCACCGGATACCCGTCTATTTCACGGGGAATCACCACCTCCGTCTCCGAACCGATATATTTCGTTATGATCACACCGTTATTTTTCATCCCGTACTCAAACGAGCTTGCGGGCGTCTCCTCCAAATCAGCCGCGGCGGCGGAACCCGCTCTCGTTATAGTCACGTTGGGACAGTCCTCAAAGGCATCCTCGGCGACTGTGGTATGTTCCGGAATGGTCACGCTCGTCAGACCGGTGCAGCCTGCAAACGCCTTCTCGCCGATTTCCGTCACACTCTCCGGGATTTCCATACTTGTCAGGCCGGTGCAGTTATAGAACGCCTCCTCGCCAATCTTCGTCACACTGTTCGGAATCTCTATGCTCGTCAGACTACCACAATATCTGAACGCTCCTTCGCCAATCTCCGTCACGCTGTCCGGAATCTCCACACTTGTCAGGCTGCTGCAATTATGAAACGCCCCTCTGCCAATCTCTGTCACACCGGACGGGATAATCACGCTCATCAGATTACTGCAATGTCTGAACGCCCACTCTCCAATCTCCGTCACGGGTTTTCCGTTGATTTCCGAGGGGATTTCCACCTCGTCGTCATTCCCTCTGTATTCGGTTATCACCACATAATCGGAATAGGCCTTATAGCGGAAATCGGCCGTGAGGAAACGCACAAGCCACACCAGCAGAACCACCGCCAACACGCCCGCCACCGCGGCGATACAACCCAAAACCTTCCTGTTGATTCTCTTCTTTTTCGTAGGAGGCTCCTCTGTAACCGACGTCTGTATCCCGCCGGTTTCCCTGTGTGGCTCCTCTGCCGCTTTGTCTTTTCCCCCTGAAATCGGCTCGGCAGACTGTCCCTGCGCCACAGGCCCGGGTTCCGAGACCGGCATCGTCACGCCCGCTTCCTCCCGCAGCGCCTGTGTCACGCCCGCCGTTTCCGACACCGGCATCGTTGCGCCCGTCTCCTCCCGCAGGGGCATGGTCGCGCCCGCAGTCCCCGATACCGGCATGGTCGCGCCGCCCGCTTCCACATATCCCACGGTCTCCGCCATGCCGGACAGGCCGTGGACGGTCTGCGCCGCCAGCTCGTACTTCACTTTATCCACCGAGGCCTCCGACATGGGCAGCGGCTCGGGGTGAACGGGCAATGCTTCCAAGGCCTCCTGCAGTTCTCTGATATCGCGGTAGCGCTCCGAGGACTTGAGCATGGTCGCCTTGCGGATCACCTCCCACAGCGGCGCGTCGATGTTGTGGACATTCGAGCTGTACTCACTGTCGTCCTCCAGCCGGGACATGGGGTCGTCGAGCAGATCCAGCGTCAGCGCATAATATAAGGTCGCGCCCAAAGCGTAGATGTCCGTCCAAGGCCCCTGCTTCCCCTTCTTCTGGTACTGCTCCAGGGGCGCGAAGCCCTGCTTGAGAATCACCGAAAGGCTCTGCGAGCCCTCCGTCAGCACCTGTCTTGCCGCGCCGAAGTCCAGTAATTTTATCGTCCCGTCACTGCACACCATGATGTTGTCGGGCGAGATGTCGCGGTGCAGGACATTCAGATGATGCGCCGCGAGCAGGGCGTTGGTGACATCCATGGCCACCCGGACCGTCTGCCCCGCCGTGAGCACACCGTGGTCGCGTATGTAGGACTTGAGCGTCTGTCCTTTCAGAAAGCCCATGGTGAAATACACCGTGTCGTTTCCGTAGAAGAAATCATAGACACTCACGATATTCGGGTTGTCGTTGAACTTCGCGACCAGACGCGCCTCGTCGTAGAACTTATCCGCGCCGCTCTTGAACACGTCCACGGATTCGGCGCCGACGGTCGATACAAAGGTGCTCCCGAGATTGCGCATCGCCAGTCCGTAGGGATAATACTCCTTGACGGCCACCTTGCGCTCGAGCTTTCGGTCATACGCGAGATAGGTAATGCCGAAGCCGCCTTTCCCGATAACGCCGCCGACGATATAGCGGTTCTCCAGAATATTGCCCACCGCCAACACCGTGGGATCCTTCACATATGCCTCCCTGCTGTAGCCGCAGTGCGGGCAGGGTTCCCTGTCCGTCTCCTCAAAGCAGTATTCACAGAGCGTTTTGTTATTAATCTGAATCATGTCCTGTATCTCCTTTTCTTCCCTGAGGGACTTCGACTACGGCGTCATGCCGGCGGTGGAGGGCACTTGGGTTATGACCACGTTGGGGCAGTTGGAAAAGGCGGCCTTGGCAAATATCGTATGCTCCGGGACGATCACGCTCGTCAGGCTCTTGCAGCCGTAGAACGCACTGCTACCGATTTCCGTCACACTGTCCGGAATCACCACGCTTGTCAGGCTGACGCACTTACCGAACGCCTCACCGTCGATGCTCGTCACCCCGGCAGAAATTTCCACACTCGCCAGACTGCTGCAGCCGTAGAATATATACCCTTTAATTTCCATCACACCACCCGGAATCGTCACACTTGTCAGACTGCTGCATTCGTAGAACGCATTCTCGCCGATTTCCGTCATACTGTTCGGAATCACCACGCTTTCCAAGCCGGTACAGCCCCAGAACTCACTCTCGCCGATTTCCGTCACTCCCTCCGAAATTGTCACACTCTTCAAATTGGTGCACTCTTTGAATATCCGGTTTCCAAGCTTCGTCACACCGCCCGGAATCGTCACGCTTGTCAGACTGACGCAGCCGCTGAACACACTGTTGCCCATACTCGTCAGACTGTCCGGAAGCGTTATGCTTGTCAGACTGACGCAGTCGCTGAACACACTGCTGCCGACACTTGTCAGACTGTTCGGAAGCGTCACGCTCGTCAGGCTGCTGCATCCTGAGAACGCACTGCCGCCGATGCTCGTCACCCCGACCGGGATTACCACGCTTGTCAGACTGCTTTGGTTTTCAAATGCATCAAATCTGATTGCCGTTACCGGATATCCGTCTATCTCACGAGGAACCACAACCTCCGTCTCCCGACCGGTATACTTCGCAATTGCGGCTCCCCCGTCCTCTACGAGATATTCAAACGCGCTCGCGGGCGTGGCCCCCATATCGACTACAGCGCCGTCGGGGCCTACTCTCGTGACGGTCACGTTGGGACACTCCTCAAAGGCGTTCTCAGCGACCGCGGTATGCACCGGGATAATCACATCCGTCAGACTGTTGCAATAAGCGAACGCACCCTCATCAATCTCCGTCACGCTCTCCGGGATCGCCACGCTTGTCAGACTGATGCAGCCGTAGAACGCATACTCGCCAATCTTCGTCACACTCTCCGGAATCGCCACGCTTGCCAGACTGCTGCAGTGCTGGAACATACACTCACCGATCTCCGTCACGCTCCCCGGGATCGCCACACTCGTCAGACCGCTGCATTCCGAAAACGCAAATCTGCCAATCTCCGTCACACTCTCCGGGATTTCCACACTCGTCAAACCGCATATCTGGAACGCACCCTCACCAATCTTCGTCACACTCTCCGGAATTTCCACACTCGTCAGACTTTCGCAATAGCCAAACGCTCCTTGGCCGATCTCCGTCACACTCCCCGGGATTTTTACACTCGTCAAGCCGCACATGCCGAACGCATATTCGTCAATCGCCGTCACAGGGTTCCCGTCGATTTCGCGGGGGATTACGACCTCCGTCTCCTGACCGGTATATTCCGTTATGATTACGCCGTTATCCCCCGTCTCATACGCGAACGAGCTTACCGGCGTCTCCTCCGAATCAGTCTCGGCGTTGGCGGAGCCCGCTCTGGTTATGATCACATCGGGACAGCCTTCAAAAGCATTCTCGGCGATTGTGGTATGCTCCGCAATCATCACACTTGTCAGACTGCTGCAGCCGCTGAATGCATAACTGCCAATCACCGCCACGCTCTCCGGGATTTCCACGCTCGTCAGACTGCTGCAGCTCTCGAACACCCGATTGCCGATCTCTGTCATGCCGGACGGAAGCTCCACACTCGTCAGACTGCCGCAGTTCCGGAAGGCCCCGCTTCCAATACTCACCACGCTGTCCGGAAGCTCCACACTCGTCAGACTGTCGCAGTCATAGAACGCATTATTGCCGATCTTCGTCACACTCTCCGGTATCTCCACGCCCGTCAGACTGTCACAGTCACTGAACGCCTCCTCGCCAATCGCCGTCACACTCTCCGGTATCGACACGCTCGTCAGACTGTCGCAGTCACTGAACGCCTCCTCGCCAATCGCCGTCACGGGCTTGCCGTCGATTTCAGAGGGAATTTCCACTTCCTTATCATTTCCCCTGTATTTGGTTATCACCACATGGTCGGAAGAGGTCTCATAGCGGAAATCGGCTGTGAGGAAGCGCACAAGCCATACCAACAGCACCACCGCCAACACGCCCGCACCCGCGGCGATACCACCCAAAAGCTTCCTGCTGATTTTCTTCTTTTTCGCCGGCGGCTCTTCCCCGTCCTTTTCATCCGAGGGAATCGGCCCGACAACTCTTTCCTGCGCCACAGGCCCGGATTCCGAGACCGGCATGGTCACGCCCGTGCTCTGCTCCTCCTGCAACGCCTGTGTCACACCCGCATTCTCCGATACCGGCACGGTCGCGCCGCCCGCCTCCGCGTATCCCACGGTCTCCGCCATGTGGGGCGCTGCGCTCTTCCTGTCCGCTGAGCGGGAACGGGCCGAAGTTTTCGACAGCGGCTCGAACCTGATTTTATCCGCGTTCTCCTCGGACATGAACAGCGGCTCGGGACGGATGGGCAGCGCCTCCAAGGCCACCCGAAGCTCCCTGATATCGCGATAGCGCTCCGAGGATTTGAGCATGGTCGCCTTGCGGATCACCTCCCACAGCGGCGCGTCGATGTTGTGGAGATTCGAGCTGTACGCGCTGTCATCCTCCAGCCGGGACATGGGGTCGTCGAGCAGATCCAGTGTCAGCGCATAATATAAGGTCGCACCCAAGGCGTAGATGTCCGTCCAAGGGCCCTGCTTCCCTTTCTTCTGGTATTGCTCCAGGGGCGCGAAGCCCTGCTTGAGAATCACGGAGAGGCTCTGCGAGCCCTCCGTCAGCACCTGTCTTGCCGCGCCGAAGTCCAACAGCTTTATCGTCTCATCGCTGCAGACCATGATGTTGTCGGGAGAAATATCGCGGTGCAGGACATTCAGCCGGTGGGCCGCGAGCAGCGCGTTGGTGACGTCCCTGGCCACCTGTACTGCCTGCCCCGCCGTGAGCACGCCGTGGTCGCGTATGTAGGCCTTGAGCGTCTGCCCTTTCAAAAAGCCCATGGTGAAGTACACCGTGTCATTTTCGTAGAAGAAATCATGTACGCTCACGATATTCGGATTGTCGTTGAATCTCGCGACCAGACGCGCCTCGTCGTAGAACTTATCCGCGCCGCCCCTGAACACCTCCTCGGATTCGTCGCTGACGGTCGATACAAGGGTGCTCCCGAGGTTGCGCATCGCCAGTCCGTAGGGGTAATACTCCTTGACGGCCACCTTGCGCTCGAGCTTCCTGTCATACGCGAGATAGGTGATGCCGAAGCCGCCCTTTCCGATAACGCCGCCGACGATATAGCGGTTCTCCAAGAGATTGCCCACCGCCAGCACCATGGGATCTTTCACATATGCCTCCCTGCTGTAACCGCAGTGCGGACAGGGCTCCCT
>JAMPFV010000090.1 GCA_023664265.1 Roseburia sp. | reverse complement strand
ATTTTAACACATCTCACTGATTTTGTATAGATTCAAAAAAGTGTTTCTTCACATATCTTTAATTCCAACTCCTGTTTCGTCAGGCTCTTGTCATTCTTTGCGTTCGGCTCACGGTTCAGCCCTGTTCCAAGCTGCCTCTCAATCGAAAGCGTCCTGCAATCACTCTGGTATGGTAAGGCTTCGAGGCAACCGGTTTCGGTAAGTCAACCCCTTCTGCCGGATTGAAGATATTGTTGAATATGTGCCGGATGACAAGGCAAAAAACAGGAGGTATCTCAAAACCGTAAGTTTTGGAATACCTCTTTCTTGTTTCTAAAATCATTTCCCCATTGCCGTACGAAGCGGAACGATCTGCTCCAAAGAGCAATTCAGCTCTTTTACGATTGTATCATTATCCTTATTGGCGGCTAAAGCAGCGACTATTTTAGTCATTAAACTTCTTTCTTCTTCTACTTTGACAGCAGCCTTTTTTTCAGCATACTTTTCAACAGCTTCACACATAGCTTTTCGACCTCCTTCTTCCTCTTTAAAATGTTTCACGCCTTTTGCGAGTTCAGGATAATATATATCCTTTGATTTTTTGCACCCGAAATCGTGCATCAGTTTGCCAACAGCGTCATCACCTTTATAACTGCCGTTCACATATACAATATGGGAACCATCATCAAACAGATCATCTGTTTCTTCAAAATGACGATTTATTGTATAAAGCGGTAGCCCATGTCCGAATATATCCGTCTGCGTAATAAACACCATATAGGAATCTCTAAGCTCTGAAAATTCCTGCCCTTCTTTCAGCATCCGGGAATCCAACATACTACTGTTAAATCTGGCTCGCCGTATATGTGCGCCCTCCGGTTTCTTTTGCACTTCAATATTGTAATGCTTTCCTGTGCTGTCCTTTGCCAGAATATCTAAACGGATATTCCGACCACCCACAACCGGACTCTGAAACTCTCGTTGCCCGACAACACTGACTACTGCAATATCGTCCCTTTTCAATATAATCTTTAATAACAGCTCCGTAGCTTCTATATTTCCATCAAATACCATAGACATCAGATCGTCGTCAAACAAGTTCATATCATCAACAATCCGTTCTACCGTCTGATGATCCTGTCTCATTTCTTTCTCTGTCATGTTCTCACCACCCTGATGCTTGCATTATATCCTCTTCATACCTATCTTCACAAAGCTGCCATGCTCTTTCACTTACCATTATAGCAAATTCCTTATAGGATTACACCAAAAATTTTCTACGGGACAAAAATACAGCCGCGAGTCTCCTCACGGCCGTATCCCGATTCTCACATCATTTCCGCAAGCACTTCCTTCGCCCGCTCAAGCTGATTGTCTATCCCGTTCCGGTACTGCTCCGCGTCAAACGGCACCTCCACATCCGGCTCAATGCCGATTTGATGGATGTTGTTCCCGTTGGGCGTATAGTAGGTGCTGACCGTCAGCTTCAGCGCCGAACCGTCCGACAGATTGATGACCTTCTGGACGATTCCCTTTCCGTAGGTGGTCGTCCCCACAAGCCTGCCGACACCGTAATCCTTTATCGCGCCGGCAAGAATCTCCGAGGCGCTCGCGCTGTAACCGTCCGTGAGCACCACCATCGGCACCTCCACCTGATTCTTCCCATCGCACGCATACTCCTCACGCTTGCCGTATTTATCCTCCGTGTAGACAATCAGGCCCTTGGGCAGAAGCATCCGCGCAATATCGCACACCGTGGAAAGATTGCCGCCGGGATTGCTCCTGAGGTCAATGATAAGCCCCCGCATTCCCTCTGCCTTCGCCTGATTATAGGCCTCCTCAAACTGCTTGGAGGTCACCAGGTCAAATTCCGTTATCTGAATGTAGGCCATGCCGTTCTCATACATCTCATACTCAACGGTCGGACTTTCTATCCGGCGGCGCTCCACCTCGATATCCAGCGCATCGGAAGCGCCCTCGCGCACCACGGTAATCGTGACGTACGTTCCCTCCTCGCCCTTGATTTTGCTGACAACGTACGTGCTGTCCCTTCCCTGCATGTTCTCGCCGTCCACGGCATAGATGTAATCGCCCTGCATCAGGCCGCTCTCCTCCGCCGGCGTATTCTTAATGATCCCGCTGATCTGCACATACCCCGTCTCCTGATTCTGACTGATATACGCGCCGATTCCGTAATAAATTCCCTCCGTCTGCTCCTGCAGCGCGACCAGCTCCTCATGGGTATAATACACGCTGTACGGATCCTCCAACGACTCCAGCAGCCCTCTGTATATGCCGTTCTCCAACGTTTCCGTGGGAATGTCCTGCCAGAAATATTTTTGGATGGTATTCTCAAGCACGCCGAGCTTCCGCGTCACGGAAACATCCGTCACGGTGTCGATTTCGCTCGTGTCCACGGCCTGCTCCTGCGCCTTCCTGACCGCCTCCACATTGTGATAAAACCGCGTAATGCCCAGCGCAAAGAACAAAATCGTCAGGCAAACCAGAACGCCTGTCGCCAACCCCTCAATAAAATATTTCGTTTTTTGGTTTTTCATTTACCGGTCATTTCCTTCCTACTTCAAATAATTCCACGGACTTACATACTCCCCGTCCAACCGCACTCCGAAGTGCAGATGATTGCCCGTCGAGCGCCCTGTCGTCCCGACCGCGGCTATCTTCTGTCCCTTTACGACGTTCTCCCCGCTCTTCACATAGAGCGCCGAGGCGTGCATATAGATTGTATACAGATTATCCCCGTGATCGATCATAATATAATTGCCCATGGTAGAGCTGTACGCCGCCGCAACCACCGTGCCGTCATACGCCGCGAGAATCGGAGAGCCCCCGGGAGCCGCCATATCCAGCCCGTTGTGGAACTTCTCCACATGCAGCGTCGGGTGCATACGCCATCCGTATTCGTCCGAAATCCTCGTATAGGAGGGCGCAGGCCACGCAAAGACGCCGCCGTCATAGCTCTTCTTAGTGCCGTTGGCCTTGGCCAGCGCCTCCTGCTGCGCCTTTTGCAGCGCCTCAAGCTCCTTGATCTCCGCCTCCTGCGCCGCTATCCCCGCCTCGTACTCCTTGATCAGCTGTTCCCGATTGTCGATATCCGTCTCATAAGCCCTGATATCCGCTTCCTTCTGCGCAATCAACGTCTCCAGGGACGCCTTCTCCTCCTGCACGTCAGCCTTGGCCTCCTTCAGAAGCTCCTCCTCCGTCTCAAGCTGCACCTTACAGACCTCGACATATTCCCTCGTCGCCTGAAAGCTCTCAAACAGACGCCTGTCGGACGCCGTAAGGCGCTCGATATAGTCTGCCCGATTCAGCAGCTCGCCAAAGGACTTCGCCGAAAAAAGCGCCTCCAGATAAAAGGTATCGCCTCTCTCGTACATATTTTTGACACGGGCCACCATCGCGTCGTACTGCGCTTCCTCCGCGGCAATCGCCTCCTCGAGCTCCGTCTCCGTCTCCGCGATTTCCGCCTCCTTCGCCGCAATCAGATCCGTAAGCTCCGTGATCTTCGCCTGCGCGGCCGTCAGACTGCTGTCCAGCTCGCTCACATACGCGGCCAGATCCGCGCGCGCCTGCTCAAGGCCCGCAATCACCTTCTTCACGTCCGTCATTCCCGCCTGCAGCGACTTCTTCTCCTCCTGCGCCGCCTGGATTTCCTTCTGCTTTTCCTCTATGCTTTTCTTCAAATCCGAAACCTCATCCGCCCTGCTGACAAAGGGATGACTGCCGGCAAGCGCAGCCGCGAGAACCGTGACTGCCAACGCCATCGCAAGGCGCCGGACGGACCTTCTCCGATATCCTTTACGGTGCATAAGCTCCTGCCCTTCCATACTCTGTGTGAAATCAGACGCTCAAGTGCTTTCTGACGGTCGTATAGCTTCCGATAAAGCCGATTCCCACGCCGATTCCGATACATACCGGAACCAATACCGAAAAGATATCCTCGACCGGAAGGAACCGGAGCAGCTGTGACAGGAACGCAAAGCTTCCCGCCACATAAATCATTGCCTCATTGTAGATAAAATAAACCGCCGTCAACGGAATAAACGAACCGATTACCCCGATCAGCATTCCCTCAATCACAAACGGCGCGCGCGTGAAAAAGTCCGTCGCGCCAATATACTTCATAATCTGTATCTCTTCCTTGCGCACCTGAATACCGATGGTTACCGTATTGCTGATCAAAAAGATGGAAACCAGAAACAGGATGAGGACAATTCCTATGGACACATAACCGATAATTGCGTTTACGCCCGTGAAGGTCTGCGCCGTGAGCGCGGATTCGTTTACCTTCCGGACCCCGTCAATCGACCGCAGAAAATCCACCAGCGTCTGCTGCCCGGACACGTCATTCATATAGATTACATAGTGCGCGCAATCGCTGAGCGGATTCTCCCGAAAGCCGTCGGTGCTGCCGAAATTCTCCTCGGCAAACTGTTCCCATGTATCGTCCGCCGAGACATAGACCGCCTCCTGCACCTCCGAGCGCCTTGCGATCATATCTCCGATTTCCCTCATGCGCTCGTCCGTGATGTCCTCCTCCAAAAGCGCCGTCACCGACACGCCCTGCTCGAGGCCCTTCATAATATACTGGAAATTCGCCAATATCGCGTAAAACAGTCCGAACATAAACAGGCAGGCCGAGATGGTGGCCACCGACGCCAGCGTGAACCACTTATTTCTGAAAATATTCTTGAAGCCCTGCCGGATACTGTAAAACAGTGTGTTAATCCTCATCTATGTAGCCGCCCTCCTCCTCATCGCTTATGATGATGCCCTTTTTCATGGTAATGACCCGCTTCTTCATGGCGTTGACGATCTCCCGGTTGTGCGTCACCACAAGCACGGTGGTTCCGCTGTCATTGATTTTCTCCAGAAGGTTCATAATCTCCCATGAATTCTTCGGGTCAAGGTTCCCTGTGGGCTCATCTGCCAATAGGATCTGCGGCTTGTTGACCAACGCACGCGCAAGCGCCACTCTCTGCTGCTCTCCTCCGGAAAGCTGCTTGGGCCGCGCCTTGTACTTCCCCGCAAGCCCCACGATGGAAAGCATCGACGGCACATTCTTGCGGATTTCCCTGTTCGACTTCTGTATGATGCGCTGCGCAAACGCCACGTTCTCATAGACATTCCTGTCCTTCAGCAGACGGAAGTCCTGAAACACGACCCCGAGATTCCTTCTGAACTTGGGTATCTGGCGGCGCCTGAGCCGCACCACATCCGTTCCGTTTACGATAATCTTCCCCGACGTCGGCAGAAGCTCTCTCAGCAAAAGCTTGATCAGCGTGGATTTCCCCGAACCGCTGTCGCCCACCACGAATACGAATTCTCCTCTATTTATATGCAAGTTCACGTCATTTAATGCCGGAATGCCCGCCGTGTAGGCCTTACTCACCTTCTCAAGGGAAATGATGGGCACATCCGGATTCACACGCCTTCTGGTTGATGTATTTTTCAAATCTTCACCCCTTATATATTCTTATCCTTACTGTTTTCTATACTCCTGTCAATATTCAAACGATTCCATGTACTTCATATAGCGCACAACCATCAATGCAATCTTAAAGGTGATGGCATCCTCAAAAACCCTCAAATCCAGTCCCGTGCTCTTCTGGAGCTTATCCAGCCGGTACACCAGCGTGTTCCTGTGGATGAAAAGCTGTCTGGAGGTCTCCGACACGTTCAGGGAATTCTCGAAAAACTTGTTGATGGTCGTGAGCGTCTCCTCGTCAAAATCATCCGGACTCTTGCCGCCGAAAATCTCCTTAATGAACATCTTACAGAGCGGAATGGGAAGCTGGTAGATCAGTCTGCCGATTCCCAGCTCGCTGTAGGCGATGATATCCCGCTCAGCAAAGAAAATCTTCCCCACGTCAAGCGCCATCTTCGCCTCCTTATAAGAGCGGCTGACCTCCCTGATTTCCTTGACATTGGTGCCGTAGGAAATATGTACGCCCCTGATATCCTCCTTGAGAAGGCTGTCCCCAATCTCCCGCGCATACTTGTCGATATCGCGGTTGGTCTCATTGTCGGCAACCTCCTTGACGACAATGACGTTATTCTCATCCACGGCCGTCACAAAGTCCCGCCCGTTCTGACCGAAAATCTCGCGGATTTTCTCCAATATATTCGCATCCTTGCCGTTGGGGGACTCCACGATCAAAACGGCGCGCTTCACGTCGGTCTGGATATGCAGCTTCTTGGAACGGCTGTATATATCCACCAGCAGGAGATTGTCCAGCAGCAGGTTCTTGATAAAATTGTCC
>JAMPFV010000008.1:51709-71633 GCA_023664265.1 Roseburia sp. | reverse complement strand
TAATCGTGCATATTATGCGATTGAAAAGGCATTATCTGCATTGCTGATTTCTCATAAGATTGAGACAAGGACACATTCCGGCGTATTGAAAATGTTTAACCTTGAATTTATCAGAAATGGAGACGGAACTTTTACCGCAGAAGATTATATGGCAGCTTCCGAAGCGGAGCATATCAGGAACATTTCGGATTATGATGATTTTTATATTGCAAGCAAAGAGCAGACCGTTTCGCAAATACAAAATGCCAAAACGCTTGTAGAAAAGGTCAAAAACCATATGTCGGAAGGATGGGAAGAACATGAAATTTGACTTTGTGATTGGAACTCCACCATATCAAGATGAAATGAAAGGCAGGAAATATTTGCAGGGAAACTGTTTGACCCTGTTGTATTTGATGATTCTGTCAAAGAGTTCCTGCGTCTGCGCATAAAGCTGGCAAATTACTTTGAGGAAACACATGTTGAGGATATTTTTGACTATATCCCGCCGCAGAAAACCAATCAGATTTTTACGCCTAAGTGGGTAGTAAAACAGATGGTTGATATGTTGGAGAAAGAAAATCCTGGCTGTTTTGATATGCCCGACAAGACTTTCATTGATTTGTATATGAAGTCTTGCTTATATATCGCGGAAATTGTTAAGAGGTTATATCAGAGCGAAAAGATGAAAAAGGTATATCCGGATGAGGTCAAAAGGCTGAAGCATATTTTCAAAGAGCAGGTCTATGGGCTTGCACCGACAGAGATTATCTATAAGATTGCGACAAACTTTATCTTAGGATTTGATAGTAATGTCACAATCGCGGAGCATAATTTCAAGCAGGCAGACGCTTTGGAATATGCGAAGCAGGGGAACTTGGAACAGCTTTTGGATGAATTATATGGGAGTGATAATGATGAGCAGACCTGGAAAAGACAACGTACCGGTATCTTTTCGTTTAGAGCGCACAGTGTTTGACAGGTTGAGCCGGTTCTGCGAAGATTCCGGACAAGCAAAAACAGTTGCGATCGAAAGGGCGTTAGGCATGTATATTGATGATTATTATGAGAAGCAGGAACAATTAGAAAGAATAAATAAGTAGCCATACAACATTTTTTGAGGGATTATTGAATGGAATGATGCAGGCATAAATTTTTCATTTTCCCCCTTGACATATCGTGTCAAACTGATTATTATTAATTTCAGAGCAGTTCTGAAGCATAGAACAACTGAATAGCATCTGATAAAACTGATGACCAAGAGGAGTACATGTTTTAAAGGATTTCCAGAGAGCCGCAGGTGGTGGGATTGCGGTAGTCGGCGGGACATGGAATGGACTTGGGAAGGTGGGAGCAACGAGCCTCGGCTTTAGTAATGCCCAACGGGATTTCCGCCCGTTATCAAGGGAAAGCGTATGACAGTACGTGTGAAGAGTGGATGTATTTTGTATGTCAATTTAGGTGGCACCGCAGAAGTGATAATAAGCTTTTGTCCTAATTATATTTAGGATAGAGGCTTTTTTGATGTACAGGAGCGTATGAGAACGAAAATAGAGTGGGAGGTATGTATATGATTAAGCCGACATATGAGCAGGCTAGGCAGTATGAGAAGGAGTACACCTATGTGCCGGTCTGCATGGAGATTTTGGCCGACGATGTCACGCCGATATTGATGCTGCGCAAGCTTGCGGCGCTTGACGAGCAGTATTTCCTGTTGGAGAGCGTGGAGGGCGGAAGCCTCGGGCGGTATTCCTTTCTGGGATACCATCCCAAGCTTTCTGTCTCCTGCAAGGACGGCGTAACCAAGGTGAAGGAGAACGGCATGGTGCGGATACAGCAGGGGCGTCCCAAGGAGGCGCTGCAGAGCATTCTGGAGGCGTACCGCTCGCCGCAGATAGAGGGGCTGCCGACCTTTACCGGCGGGCTGGTCGGCTATTTCGCCTATGAAATGATACAGTACGCCGAGCCGAAGCTCAAAATCAAGCAGAGCGACATCAACGACTGCGAGCTGATGATGTTCGACAAGCTGATTGCCTTTGACCAGCTTCACCACAAGCTCTGTATCATCGTCAATGCGAAAACCGCCGACGGGGAGGCGGGCTACAATCGGGCAGTCGAGGAGCTGTACGCGTTTGTCGAGACCCTGCGGCTGACGGAGCCGATTCCCTATGAGAAGCCGCTGCCCGCGCCGGAATTTACCTGCAATCTCAGCAAAGAGGAGTACTGCGGGATGGTGGAACGGACAAAGCGCTATATTCGGGAGGGCGATATTTTCCAAGGGGTTATCTCGAGACGCTTTGAGGCGGAATACGAGGACAGCCTGCTCAACGCCTACAGGGTGCTGCGCACCACCAACCCGTCGCCCTATATGTACTATATCCAAATCAAGGATATGCAGATTGCGGGCACCTCGCCGGAGACGATGGTGAAGCTGACAAACGGCAGGCTGATGACCTTTCCCGTGGCGGGGACGAGAAAGCGCGGAGGCACAAGGGAGGAGGATGCTGCGCTGGAGAAGGAGTTGCTTGCGGACGAAAAGGAGTGCGCGGAGCACAATATGCTGGTCGATCTGGCGAGGAACGATTTGGGAAGAATTTCGGAGTACGGCAGTGTGCGGGTCGAGGATTATATGGCGATACACCGTTTTTCCAAGGTCATGCATATCGCAAGCACGGTGACGGGAACCCTTGCGGCGGGGAAAACCTGCGGGGACACAATAGAGGCGCTTCTGCCTGCGGGAACTTTGTCGGGCGCGCCGAAGTTCAGGGCGTGCGAGATTATTGACGAGCTGGAGCCGACAGCGAGAGGCGTCTACGGCGGCGCAATCGGGTATCTCGATTTCAGCGGCAATCTGGACGTGTGCATCGCAATCAGAACCGCCGTGAAAAAAGGGAAAAAGGTATATGTGCAGGCGGGGGCCGGAATTGTCGCCGACTCCGTGCCGGAGAGCGAATATCAGGAGTGCGCGAACAAGGCGGGGGCCGTGACAGAGGCCATCCGCATGGCCGAGGAGCTGTGCGCGCAGGGGTGAGTAAGTTGAAAAATGATTATAAGACAGCAAAAACGCTGTCTAACAATCATTATATTTCAACCCGGAAAAAATGATTATAAGACAACAAAAAACGCTGTCTGACAATCATTATATTTCAACCCGGAAAAACGCACATTATAGAAGGGACATGGAGGATTAAAATGATTTTATTGGTGGATAATTATGACAGCTTTTCCTTTAATCTGGTACAGGCGATTGGAGAGCTGATTGGCGGGCAGGAGGAGCTGAGGGTTATACGAAACGACGCGCTCACGACCGAGGAGGCTTTGGCGCTTGCGCCGTCCCATATCGTGCTTTCCCCGGGCCCGGGAAAGCCGTCGGAGGCGGGTATCTGTGAGGCGTTAATCAAGGCGGTGCAGGGAAGCGGCATTCCATTGCTGGGCGTGTGCCTCGGACATCAGGCCATCTGTGAGACGTTTGGCGGAACAATCACCTATGCGCCGGAGCTGATGCACGGCAAGCAGAGCAGGGTGACGGTTGACACGGACAGCGTTCTTTTTCGAGGGCTGGACGCGGAGCAGACGGTGGCAAGATACCATTCGCTTGTGGCGGATAAGGACAGAATGCCGCAGACGCTTCTCATCACGGCCCGCGACGGGAAGGGAGAGGTCATGGCGGTGCAGCACAGGGACGCGCCGATTTACGGAGTGCAGTTCCATCCGGAGTCGATTATGACGCCTGAGGGAAAAGCGATGATAGGGAATTTCCTGATATCAGGCTGAGAAGATAATCCGCGGATGTAGGTTGAAAAATGATTATAAGACAGCAATTCGGTTGGAGAAAATAATTATTTTTGATGAATATGGAAGGGAGAGAAAACAATGATTGCAGAGGCGACAAAAAAGGTAGTGGAACGGGTGGATCTGACCGCTCAGGAGGCGGAGCAGGTCATGGATGAGATTATGAGCGGGGAGGCGGAGCAGATAAACATGGCGGCCTTTCTGACGGCGCTGCGCATGAAAGGAGAGACGGTCGAGGAGATAACGGCGTTTGCGAAGGGAATGCGCAAGCACGGCATCAAGGTGCCTGTAAACGGCGACGTGCTGGAGATTGTGGGAACCGGCGGCGACGGGGCCAACTCCATCAATATCAGCACGGCGGCGAGTATTATCGTGGCGGCGGCAGGCTACAAGGTGGCAAAGCACGGCAACCGCAGCGTGTCAAGCAAGAGCGGCGCGGCGGACTGTCTGGAGGCGCTGGGCGTGAAGCTGGATTTGGAGCCGGAGAAAAATGCGCAGGTGTTGGAGGAATGTAATATCTGCTTTATGTTTGCACAGAAGTACCATGCGGCGATGCGGTTCGTGGGGCCTGTCCGCAAGGGGCTTGGCATCCGCACCGTGTTCAACATCTTAGGGCCGCTTGCCAATCCGGCGGGAGCCAATGTGGAGCTTCTGGGCGTGTACAGCGAGGAGCTGGTGGAGCCGATGGCGCATGTGCTGGATAAGCTGGGCGTGAAACGCGCGCTGGTGGTCTACGGTCAGGACCGTCTTGACGAGATATCCCTCAGCGCGCCGACAACCTGTGTGGAGGTCGATAACGGGGAATTTCGGCGGTATGAGCTCACACCGGAGGAATACGGCTTCCGCCGCTGCGACAAGAAGGAGCTGGTGGGCGGCGACGGCGCGGAAAACGCGAGGATTACCGAGGCAATCCTCAAGGGAGACTGCACGGATGCCAAGGCGGACGACGTGCTTTTCAATGCGGGGGCAGGCATTTATCTGATGGGCGGCGCACCCTCTATCGCGGAGGGCATTCAGATTGCGCGTGAGACTGTTCAGAGCGGGAAAGCCTATGAAAAGCTTTGCCAGTTTGTGCGCTGCACCAACGCGTAGGAGGAGAGAGCCATGATATTAGATGAAATTGCGGCGGCAACAAGGCTTCGGGTGGAGCGGAAGAAAGGAGAGATTCCTTTTGAGGCGGTACGGGCGGAAGCGCTTGCGCTCGCGGAGCGTGAGCAGGAGTTTGCCTTCCCCTTTGAGCAGGCGATTGCGAGGAAGGACATCAGCTTTATCTGCGAGGTGAAGAAGGCCTCCCCGTCAAAGGGTGTGATTGCGGAAGAGTTCCCGTATCTGGACATTGCGCGCGACTACGAGCAGGCGGGGGCGGACTGCATCTCGGTTCTGACGGAGCCGGATTACTTCAAGGGCGAGGACAGATTCCTGCGTGAGATCAATGATGCGGTCTCGATACCGACTATCCGAAAAGATTTTGTGATTGACAGCTATCAGATATATGAGGCGAAGCTCCTTGGCGCGTCCTGCGTGCTCTTGATCGCGGCGCTGCTGGACACGGAGACGATACGGGAATATCGGGAAATCTGTGATACGATCGGGCTTTCGGCGTTGGTCGAGGCGCATGACGCTGAGGAAATCGCACGGGCGAGAGCGGCGGGCGCGCGGATGGTTGGCGTAAACAACAGGGATTTGAGGACCTTTACCGTGGACATCCGCAACAGCATAAGGCTCCGCGGTCAAGTGCCGAGCGATATTTTGTTCGTGGCGGAGAGCGGTATTCGGACTGCCAAGGATATTCAGGCATTGCGGGAGGCGGGCGTCAACGGTGTGCTTATCGGGGAGACACTGATGCGCAGTGCGGATAAGGCCGCAATGCTGCGCGCGCTGCGGGGCTGAACATGTTGAGCATGCCCGGCATGGAGAGCGGGAAGAGGTGAAAGGATGACCCAAATAAAGATATGCGGATTGAAAACCCTTGCGGACGTCACGGCGGTCAATCACTACCTGCCGGACTATGTGGGCTTTGTGTTTGCGCCCACGAAACGCTTTGTCACGGATGAGCAGGCGCTTGCGATGAAGCGCGCGCTGGATAAGCGGATTCGGGCGGTGGGCGTGTTTGTCAACGAGCCGCCGGCGCATGTGGCAGCGCTTTGCAGACAGGGGATTATAGACATGGCACAGCTTCACGGGGAAGAGACGGAGGCTTATATCCGCGCACTGAAGGAAGAAACTGACACGACCGTCATAAATGCGGTGAAGGTTCAGAGCAGGGAGCAGGTCGCGGAGCAGATGTCGCAGGAGGCGGACTACATGCTGTTTGACACCTATCGGAAGGGACTGCTTGGCGGCACGGGGGAGCGTTTTTCGTTGGATGTTCTTGAGGAGGGGCTGAGAGACGCTATCGCACAGGGAAAGACGTTGAAGCCGTACTTTATCGCGGGCGGGCTTTCCTCGGACAATGTGGCGGAGATCCTCGGGCGGCAGACGGACGCCGTACCGCGGTGCTGCGGCGTGGACGTCAGCACCGGCGTGGAGACGGACGGCGTGAAGGATGAGGCAAAAATAAGGGAATTTATTCGTCTGGTCAGAGGGCTTTGAGCGGATGAAGGAGTGGAGGATGAATATGGAAGGAAGTAAAGGGAGATATGGAGCGTACGGCGGGCAGTACATACCGGAGACCTTGATGCCCGCGGTTCAGGAGCTGGAGGAGGCTTATGAGCGGTACAAAAACGACGCGGAATTTCAGCGGGAATTAAAGTCTCTGCTGGAGAACTATGCGGGCAGACCCTCCCTGCTGTACTATGCGGAGAAAATGACAAAGGACTTGGGAGGTGCGAAGATTTACCTCAAGCGGGAGGATTTGAACCATACCGGCTCACACAAGATCAACAACGTGCTCGGTCAGGTGCTTCTGGCGAAGAAGATGGGCAAGACGCGCGTGATTGCGGAGACGGGCGCGGGACAGCACGGCGTTGCCACGGCGACCGCGGCGGCGCTGATGGGGATGGAGTGCGAGATTTTCATGGGAAAAGAGGACACAGACAGACAGGCGCTGAATTGCTATCGGATGGAGCTTCTCGGCGCGAAGGTGCATCCCGTCACGTCCGGCACAATGACCTTGAAGGATGCCGTGAACGAGACGATGCGGGAGTGGACGTCGCGGATGGATGATACGCTGTATGTGCTCGGCTCCGTGATGGGGCCGCATCCGTTCCCGATGATTGTGCGGGATTTTCAGAAGGTTATCGGAAAGGAAATCAAGGAGCAGCTCATGGCGGCGGAGGGAAAGCTTCCCGATGCGGTAATCGCCTGTGTCGGCGGCGGGAGCAACGCCATGGGCGCGTTCTATGAATTTATACCTGACACGAGTGTCAGATTAATCGGCTGTGAGGCGGCGGGACTTGGCGTTGACAATCCCAAGAATGCCGCGACGATTGCAAACGGGAGCGTCGGTATTTTCCATGGAATGAAGTCCCTGTTCTGTCAGGATGAATATGGCCAGATCGCGCCGGTATACTCGATTTCGGCGGGGCTGGATTACCCTGGCATCGGGCCGGAGCACGCCAATCTTGCAAAGACAGGGCGCGCTCAATATGTGCCCATAACGGATGACGAGGCGGTGGAAGCCTTTGAATATCTCTCAAGGACGGAGGGGATTATCCCTGCGGTTGAGAGCGCGCACGCGGTTGCCTATGCGAAAAAGCTCGCGCCGTCCATGGGGAAGGATCAGATTATCGTTGTGAACATCTCGGGGCGCGGCGATAAGGATGTGGCTGCGATTGCAAGATACAGAGGCGTGGAGATTTTTGATTAGTGGAGGATGAAAATGAGCAGAATCAGCAAGGCATTTGAGAATAAGAAAGCGTTTATCGCGTTTGTGACGGGCGGCGACCCTGACATTGAGACGACGGAGGCGCTGATACCGCAGATGGCGGAGGCAGGAGCCGATCTGATAGAAATCGGAATCCCGTTTTCCGACCCGATTGCGGAGGGCGTTGTAATTCAGGAAGCGGATGTGCGGGCGCTTGAATCGGGAACCACGACGGATAAGCTGTTCGACATGGTAAAGCGGCTCCGTCAAAGGACGGATGTGCCGATGGTGTTTATGACCTATGTCAATCCCATTTACACTTATGGAACGGAGAAATTTGCGCAAAAATGCGCGGAGTGCGGCATCGACGGAATCATTGTGCCGGACGTGCCGTTCGAGGAGCGGGAGGAGGTCAGCGGCGCCTGCGCGGCGGCGGGGATCGATCTGATTTCCATGATTGCGCCGACCTCAAAGGAGCGGATTGACATGATCGCGCGGCAGGCCAAGGGCTTTCTGTACTGCGTGTCCTCGCTTGGCGTGACAGGGGTTCGGAGCAAAATCACAACCGACATCGGTGCGATGGTGCGTCAGGTGAAGGCGGTCTCTGACATCCCCTGCGCAATCGGCTTCGGCATTGCAACGCCACAGCAGGCGCGCGAGATGGCCTCCTGCTCCGACGGCGCGATCGTGGGGAGCGCGATTGTAAAGCTTATCGCCGGATACGGCAGGGACTGTATAAAGCCGGTCTGCGATTATGTGCGGGAGATGAAGGCGGCCGTGGCGGCCTGCTGAGAAGGTGAGAAAATGATGGAAAGCCCTGCGTGGGCGCCCCGATAACGGCTGACGCAGGGCTGCGGCAGGATAAAAAGCAGATTTTTTACAAAATTTGACCAAAATGTTCATGCAGTATTTTCAGATAGTCGGGATTCATATTGTCATAAGGACATGCGAGAAATATGGTTTTGCCAAGTAAGCGGCTTCGTCCGATATGTATATCCATCTGTGACAAGAGATCCATGCCGAGGAGGATATTTCCTGTTCGGTCATAACTGATTTTTACGGAATTTCTTTTAAGGCTGATGCCTCCAAAATCAATTTCAAGAAATTCATGCCGAAAAGTTACGGACTGGAGTTCCATATATTTTCCGGTTCTGAACTTTTCCTTATCTGCTTCCCTTTTTTCTCTTGTGTCATTGACACCGAAAGATATTTCTTTTTGGATGATGGGGTCAGCGCAGTCTTTTTGTTTCATTTGTAGGGCTTTTTCATTTGAGATACCGAGCTTTCTTACCGGTATGGATGTGTAGGGGCAGCCTGTGTCTATTTTGACATTGATATTCTCGATTTCCGTAATATCCAAGCTTCGTATCGTTATATTTACGTCAGCCCTGATTTCGTTTCGCCGATTCAGTTCAAGCAGGATAAATTTATTCTTCATAATATATATCCCCTTCCAATTCAAGACTGTCATTGTATACGGGGCATACGATATTTCCTTGGGAAAATAATTTATCCGACTCGGCATTGGTCTCTCTGCCTATGAATTGTACCGTATATCCATCGGAATTTTTGTTTTTTACCAGCAAAATCCACATGTCATATATGTCACTGAGTTGTGTTTTGTCCTTTATTTCCATACCGATATACAGATCATTTAGTGTAAGTCTGTTATTGGTGCTATCCATAGAGTAATCTCCTTCCTTTCAGTGTACCTTTATTATATCCGTTTTTCTCTCAAAAGTATATCCGTAAAATTGTATTTGATATTGAAACTGTAACAGTTCAGCCATGCCATTCATAATTTGCCGGAATATACATTATAACCAAATAATTTACAAATTGGTCGGCAAATTATTTCATTTCGGGCGTCCGCCCTATAGAAATGGTTATACAAATTGCCCTTAGTGAGCAAGCTCCCGCGGTCAATTTGCATAATCATTTCTGCATGGCTGAACTGTTACTTGAAAATTAACAGCAGGACAGCTATAATCAAATTTGCCAATTTAAATATTTGAGGAGGAGAGGTATGGAGTATCTGACAGCAACAGTGGAAATGGCAGATATAATACACAATATTTTACATACAACCATAAAAATGGTGTATCCAAAATATTACCCCAAAGAAGTTGTCGATTTCTTCTGCCGACATCATAACAGGGAACGTATTTTAGAGGGAATAGCATCCGGGAATATGGGTGTATTGACAGATCGAAGTTTTATCATTGGTACAGGGTGCCGTGACGGTAATCACATTACAGGTGTATATGTGCTGCCCGATTATCAGAAACAAGGTTGTGGTTCAAAAATTATGGATTGTTTGGAAGTGGAAATTTCAAAAAAATATGATACAGTTCTCCTGGAGGCTTCACTTTCGGCCGTATGTTTATATGAACATAGAGGATATAAAACAGTAGGGCATGGGATTTGTGAATTACAAAATGATGTTAAGCTGGTTTATGAAATTATGGAAAAGAAATTGAAGGTCAGTCAAATTTGTGAGGAAGCAGAGCGAAAAATGATTATAAGACAGCAAAAAACGCCTGTTGACAAATCAGTCCCTCAAAGCGTATACTGGAGATGAGTTAGCGGTCTCTAACAAAGCCGGCCGCACGGATTAAAATCATAGATTAGGGAAACGCTGATTAAAGCGCTTCCTTAGCTTCTTCTAACCTATATAAAAGGAGTGCATCAGTATGGTAAAAATAACATTGGGAATCGAAGGGATGGCCTGCGGAATGTGCGAGACGCACATCAACGAGGCCGTGAGAACTGCATTTTCCGTAAAGAAGGTGACAAGCTCGCATACCAAAAAGCAGACAATCATTCTTGCGGAGCAGGACATTCCCGCGCAGGACTTGAAGGATGCCATCGCAAGGACCGGATATGAGGTCGTATCAGTAAGCAGTGAGCCCTACGAAAAGAAAGGCTTTCTTTCCGCGTTCCGATAAACTCTTGGTTTATCGGAAAATGCACATCAAATTTTTTATTTCCTATTATCAAACAGATAGAAACATGGTACAATTATCCAATCAACACTCAAATATCCCCACCCCTCAAAACAAGAATGGAGCAGAATATGAAGAAAATAAGAATATTTCAAAACCGCCCTTACAAGCAGCTCGGCATACTGTACGGCCTCTTCTTTGAGGACATCAACCACGCCGCGGACGGCGGCCTGTACGCGGAGATGGTGCAGAACCGCTCCTTTGAATACTGTGCGCTTGACAGGAAGGACTATCACGCCCTGACCGCATGGGAAAAGCGCGGGGCGCTTGATTGGGAGGTGCGGACGGAGACGCCGCTCCATCCCAACAATCCCCATTATCTCCACATTGAGGCGCGCTCCGGCGGTGTCCTCTGCAATCAGGGCTACAACAGCGGATTTTTCGTGGAGGCGGGAAAAAGCTACGATTTCTCCCTGTTTGCGGGCGGTGTGGAGGACCGCGTCCGCATCCGTGTGGCCGTGGAGACCGCGGAGCGCTCCGTGTGCGCGGAGGGCTTTCTCGAGGTTGACGGCAAGGCGTGGAAGAAGTATGAAGTGCAGATGAAAGCGACACAGACCACCACTTGCGGGCGGCTGGCGCTGACTTTTGCGGACGGGGGAGTCTGTGATCTCGACATGGTATCCCTCTTCCCGCAGGACACCTTCCTCGGGAAAAAGGGCGGCCTGCGCAGGGACATTGCGGAGGCGCTGCGGGAGATGCACCCCAAGTTCATGCGCTTTCCGGGCGGCTGTCTGATACATGACGGCAGCTTAAACGACCATGACCGCGATTCCATGTACCGTTGGAAGCGGACAATCGGCAAGCCGCAGGAGCGTCCCTGCTGGCGCAACAACTGGGGCTATAACCAGTCCCTCGGGCTCGGATATTTTGAGTATTTCTGCTTTTGTGAGGAAATCGGCGCGGAGCCGGTTCCGATACTGCCGGGCGGCTTCAACCCGCACAGGGGCGTCGGCGCGCCGCTTGAGGAGCTTGACGCGTGGGTGCGGGACGCGCTGGATCTGATAGCGTTTGCAAACGGCGGCAGCGATACGCAGTGGGGCAAAATCAGGGCGGAGCTGGGCCATGAGGCGCCCTTCAACCTCAAATACATCGGAATCGGAAACGAGGAGGTCGGGGACGGATTTTTCGAGCGGTATCCGTATTTTCACAGGGCAATTCGCGAAAAATATCCTGACATAAGGATTATCAATACGGCGGGCCCGTTTGCGTCGGGGGAGAGCTACGAGGCGGGATGGCAGTCCGCGAGGAAATACGGCTCTGATTTGGTGGACGAGCACTATTATTCCTCGCCCGAGTGGTTTCTGGCGAATATGCACCACTATGAGGACTATGACGAAAGCGGCCCGAAGGTATTTCTGGGAGAATATGCGTCGTGGGGGAATACTTACTATAACGCGCTGGTGGAGGCCGCCTACATGACGCATTTGGAGCGGGCCAAGGCGGTGGCGATGGCGTGTTACGCGCCCATGCTCTGCAACGTTGATTATGTGAACTGGAAACCGGATATGCTGTGGTTTGACAATCATACCGTTTTGCGAACGCCCAACTATTATGTGCAGAAGCTTTTTATGGAGAATCAGGGCACGGACGCCGTCGCTTTCGAGACGGAGAATCTGGACGGGATTATTCCGCTGACGGACGAGAAGGCCGTCACAGGCAGCCTTGCGATAGAGGGAAATGACATTGAGGGGAACGTTTGGGACGTGCGGGTGACGGATTGTGCGACAGGGGAAGTCACAAAGCTGCCGGATGTGCCGATTGACGAAGAGAATCGCGAGACCCCGCTGATGCATATGGGGAGCAGTCATTACAAGATTTCCTTCTGTTTTCGGAGAACCGCGGGCAGAAAAGGGCTGAAGCTCTTTTTCGGGGAAAAGGACGAGAAAAACCGTCTGCTGTGGGAATTTGGCGGCTGGGACAACTGGGACTGCAATATCGTGTCCCTGCGCGCGGGGAGAGGATCGACGATTTCACACAGAATCTTCCATGTGGAGGACATGGAGTACCGCTTGGAGCTGGAGATTGACGGCAGGAGGATACGGACTTGGGTCAATGGAGCGCTCTATAACGATACCGTTGACCGTCTGCCGGAGCTGGAGGAGCTGTATGTGACCGCGAGCGTGGACAGCGAGCGGGACAGAACCATCGTAAAGGCAGTGAATCTGACGGGAGAGGAGAAAACGGCGCTGCTGTCGCTCGACGGGGCGGCAAAGAGCCGTGTGACGGCGACGTTTTTAAAGGGACATGGGTTGGACGAGACGAACACCTTTGAGAGGCCGGATGCCGTCGTGCCGCAGGCGGAGAGCCTTTCGGTAAAGGAGAATGCGCTGTCGTACACGTTTGCGCCGCATTCCGTCACGATACTTTCTTTTGAGACTTGAGACGATATGGAGGATTATGATGAAAAGAGCAGTGATAGTCGGTTACGGCAATATGGGAAGCAAATACGCCGCCAGAATCCATGGCGGGGAGGCAGAGGGCCTGTCACTCTACGGAATCGTGTGCAGAAATGCCGCGGGACAGCAGGAAATCAGGGCGCGTATGCCCGAGGTCGCCGTCTTTTCGGACGAGGACAGTATGCTTGCGGCGGCAGGGCAGTTTGACGCCTTGATCATAACGACCCCGCACAAGGAGCATGTGCGCGTGGTGCGGAAGGCGCAGCAGGCGGGGCTGCATATATTGTGCGAAAAGCCGCTTGGCATAACGGCAAAGGAGTGCGAAGGGCTGGCGCAGAACGCCGGCGGAAAGGTCAACGCCATGGTCTTTAACTGGCGGGCCAGAGACGTCTGGCGGCAGGTTTATGCCTGTCTGGATGGCGGGAAGCTGGGGCGGATCCGACAGGTTCTATGGACGGCGAACTTCTGGTATCGTCCGGAATTTTATCACAAGGCGTCCGCATGGCGCAGCAGTTGGCGCGGGGAGGGCGGCGGGCTGCTGATCAACCAGAGCCAGCATTTGCTTGACATGTGGAATTGGCTGTTTGGGCAGCCGTGCACGGTCTCCGCCCATATCGGGTACGGCGCGTACAGCGATATCGAGGTGGATGACAAGGTCTCCCTTTTCTTTGCGCATGAGAACGGGATGTGGGGTTCCTTCTACTCGTCCACGGGAGATTCCCCGGGAAGCAACCGCTTGGAGATTCACGGGGAGCTTGGCAAGCTGGTTGTGGAGGACAATCAATGGATCACCCTGTATCAAAATGAGGATTCGACGGCGCACGTATCAGCGACTTCGCAGGAGATGTATCCCAAGATTCCGTTTACGCAGGAGCGCAGGGAGGTACGGCAGGCGCGCGACGAGTACACCGCAGTTTTGCAGAACTTTGCGGACGCGATGGAGGGACGCGCCGAGCCGCTCGCCACGTTTTTGGACGGGCAGCGGGCGCTGGAAACGGCCAATGCGGCGTATCTCTCCGACTGGCAGCAGCGCACGCTGGCGATCCCCTGTGACAGCGAGGCGTATTGCAGGGAGCTGGAAAAGCGGTGTGAGCCGTAAGGCGCAAATATAGTATAGATTGAAAAATAAGCCTGATGGCAAATAAACTTCGGCATGGGAGATTAGGAGGAAAAGGATGAGAGGAAGAGAGTATCATGTATCAAAATCAGGTTCGGATTCAAATGCGGGGACGAAGGACGCCCCGTTTCTGACCATACAGAGGGCGGCGGAGGCCGCCGAGGCGGGAGATACGGTTATTGTGCATGAGGGCGTGTACCGCGAGTGGGTCAAGCCGCAAAGAGGCGGCTTGAACGACGGGTGCAGGATTGTGTATGAGGCTGCCGCGGGAGAGCATGTGGTGATAAAAGGCTCGGAGCGGATAAAGGGATGGAGCCGCGACAGGGGAGATGTGTGGAAGGTGTGCATTGACAATGATTTCTTCCATGGCTTCAACCCGTACACGCATTCGGTCAAGGGCGATTGGATTGTCGCGCCCTTGGCATATGACGTGCATGTCGGAGAAATCTACCTGAACGGGGTATCCTTTTATGAGGCTGCCACGTTGGAGGAGATTTACAATCCGACGCGGCGGGAAATCAGTCCCTTTGAGACTTGGGGCGGACGGGAGGAGCGGATTCTGCATCCCGAACACACCCTGTACCGGTGGTACTGTGAAGCGGACGAGCGCAAGACAACCCTCTACGCCAATTTTCAAGGGGCTGACCCGAACGAGGAGGAGGTAGAGATTCATGTGCGGAAGGCCTGCTTTTTCCCCGAAAAGACAGGACTGGACTACATCACGGTGCGGGGCTTTGAGATGATGCACGCCGCGACATCGTGGGCGCCGCCGACTGCAATGCAGGAGGGGCTGCTCGGGGCGAATTGGAGTAAGGGCTGGATTATTGAGGACAATATCATCCATGACTCCAAGTGCAGTGGTATCAGTATTGGCAAGGAGGGAAGCACGGGCGATAACGATTTCACAAAATACCGCAGAAAGCCGGGATACCAGTATCAGATGGAGGCTGTTTTCAGGGCGCGGAATATCGGATGGAGCCGCGAGCGGATTGGCGCCCATGTGATTCGCAACAACGTGATTTATGACTGCGGGCAAAATGGGATTGTCGGGCATCTCGGGTGCGTGTTCAGCGAGATTTACGGAAATGAGATATACAATATCGCGGTAAAGCATGAATTTTACGGGCATGAGATTGCCGGAATCAAGCTGCATGCGGCGATTGACGTGCAGATACGCAATAATTATATCCATAACTGCACGCTGGGGACGTGGCTCGACTGGCAGGCGCAGGGAACGCGGGTGAGCAGTAATATTTATGATAAGAATAATCGGGATTTGATGGTCGAGGTAACGCACGGCCCGTATCTGGTGGACAACAATATTTTTACGTCGCCGTATGCTTTCGACAATGCGGCGCAGGGAGGCGCGTATGCGCACAATCTCTGCTGTGGGTTTACAAATTCCTATCCGGTGTTGGACAGGGCGACGCCCTACCATCTCGCGCACTCGACGGAGGTTCTGGGGACGGCTCCGGTTTACGGATTCGACGACAGGTGGTACCAGAATATTTTCGTCGGCGGCAAGGAGGCGGACAGAGCCTACGGAACCGCGCTGTACAATGACGCGCCCGTCTCACAGGAGGAGTACACAGAGCGCGTGCGTGCGCTTGGAAACGGCGACGTGGAGCAGTTTGCACGGGTGAAGCAGCCCGCATATATCAATGGAAATATATACCTGAACGGCGCGGATGCGTTTGACAGGGAGCGCGATTATTTTAAAAGCGATATGGATCCGGAGGTAAGGATTGTGCAGGAGGGCGCGGATGTTTTGCTGGAAATCACCCTGCCGCAGGAGGCCTTTGCAGTCCCGGCCACGCTGGTCACGACTGAACGGCTTGGAATGGCGCGGATTGTGGAGCAGCGGTATGAGGGGCCGGATGGCGCCGCGCTCAGGCTGGACAGGGATTTGACGGGGGCGGAAAGAGGCAGCAGCCCGTCGGCGGGGCCGCTGGAAGGGCTTTGCGCAGGAAAAAACAGGATTAAATTATGGACGAAAAGGTTCGTGTAGGCGAAAAGCCACGAATTCATTGACTTATCGGCAAAATGAGCATATAATTGTACTGTTTAATATATTTATCGGATTGGAGCGTGAACCTATGAAAAAGTTGGAAGAATACGTTAGAACAATACCTGATTTTCCGGAGAAGGGGATTATGTTCCGCGATGTGACAAGTGTTTTACAGGATGCGGACGGACTTCATCTTGCGATCGACAGGATGGAGGAGCTGGTGAAGGACCTGGATTATGACGTTGTAGCGGGCGCAGAGTCGAGAGGCTTTATCTTCGGTACGCCCATTGCATATAATAATCATAAGCCGTTTGTCCTGATCAGGAAGAAGGGCAAGCTTCCCGCGGAGACGGTCTCCGTGGAATACGAGCTGGAATACGGCACGGCGGTCATTGAGATGCACAAGGATTCCATTCAGCCGGGACAGAAGGTGCTTGTCGTGGATGACCTGATTGCCACGGGCGGTACGACGGAGGCGATGATCAAGCTGATCGAGTCGCTCGGCGGAGTGGTTGTGGGCGTTGTCGTTTTGATGGAGCTTGCGGGTCTGAAGGGAAGAGAGCGGCTTGCGGGATACCGTCTGGATTCCGCGATAACCTATGAAGGGAAATAGCGTGAGAAAAGTCTGCTTTGTAGACTTTTCTCACGCAAGAGAATACAAGTCGAATAAATTCGTCTTGTATTCTCCGTAGGAATTTGAAGTTCTGAAAGCGGCATGGGGATTAAAATTATAATTATAATGGCTGGTGATTACAGTGGCAGAGGAGAATCGTGCGAAGGAAGAGGGCTATGAGGAATCCTTAATTATTAAAGGCAGCAAGACAAAGCTTTTAAGGACCGATGAGCGCACAATTGAATACATCAAAGAGTTCCAGACGCCGGATACCTTGTACCAGAGTCTGATTCGCCGTGTCCATAAATATCACCCCTCAGATGACATCAGCATGATTGACAAGGCCTATGCGACGGCCTGTGAGGCGCACAAGGATCAGGTGCGCAAGTCAGGGGAGCCGTACATCGTGCATCCGCTGTGTGTGTCGATTATCCTTGCAGACCTTGAGCTGGATAAGGAGACCATCGTGGCAGGGCTTCTGCATGACGTCGTGGAGGACACCATTATGACAAACGAGGAGCTGCGCGAGCAGTTCGGGCCGGATGTGGAGCTGTTGGTGGACGGTGTGACCAAGCTGGAGCAGTTGCAGTATACGGGCGACGCCACACCGGACAGACCCGCGAGCCGCGAGGAGCTGCAGGCGGAGAACCTGCGCAAAATGTTCCTTGCGATGGCGAAGGATATCCGCGTGATTCTGATTAAGCTCGCGGACCGTCTCCACAATATGCGCACCCTCAAGTACAAGTCTCCCGAGAGCCAGAAGCGGATTGCGCGCGAGACGCTGGACATCTATTCGCCGCTTGCGGAGCGGCTCGGGATCTCCAAAATCAAGATCGAGCTGGATGATCTGTCGCTCAAGTATCTGGAGCCGGAGGCTTACTATGATCTGGTGGAGAAGATTTCCCTCCGAAAGAGCGTGCGCGAGAAATATGTGCAGGACATTGTGGATGAGGTATCGGATCATATTAACGGCGCGGGAATCAAGGCGCAGATAGACGGGCGTGTGAAGCATTTTTTCAGTATCTACAAGAAGATGAAGAACCAGAATAAGACCATAGAGGAAATCTATGACCTTTTCGCGGTGCGCATTATCGTGGATTCGGTGAAGGACTGCTACGCCGCGCTGGGCGTGATCCATGAGATGTATAAGCCCATGCCGGGGCGCTTTAAGGATTATATCGCGATGCCTAAGACGAATATGTATCAGTCCCTGCATACGACGCTGATCGGCTCCACCGGACAGCCTTTTGAGATACAGATTCGCACCTTTGAGATGCATAAGGTGGCGGAGTACGGCATTGCCGCTCACTGGAAATATAAGGAGACCAGCGACGGCAAGGTCTCCACGGGCGGCGAGGAGGCGAAGCTGGCGTGGCTCAGCCAGATCCTCGAGTGGCAGAAGGATATGTCCGACAACAGGGAATTTTTGAAGCTTTTGAAGAGCGACTTGGACTTATTCTCCGACCATGTGTATTGTTTTACGCCGTCGGGCGATGTCAAGAACCTGCCTGCGGGCTCTACCCCGATTGATTTTGCCTACAGTATCCACAGCGCCGTCGGCAATAAGATGATTGGCGCGCGGGTAAACGGCAAGCTGGTCACACATGATTACAAGATTAACAACGGCGACTGCATTGAGATTATGACCTCTCAGAACGCCAAGGGGCCAAGCCGCGACTGGCTGAATATCGTGAGATCCTCTCAGGCGAGAAACAAAATCCTGCAATGGTTCAAGAACGAGCTGAAGGAGGACAACATAATCAAGGGCAGGGAGCTGATTCAGAGCTACTGCAAGTCCAAGAACATCAATACCGCGGAGCTGCTCACGACAGAGTATCAGACGGCGGTGATGCACAAATATGGATTTAACGACTGGGAAGCGGTGCTGGCCGCAATCGGGCACGGCGCCCTCAAGGAGGGGCAGGTCATCAATCGGATGCAGGACCTGTATAACAAGGATCACAAGAAGCAGGCCACGGATGACGAGCTTTTGGCGGCGATACAGGAGAAGAGCCAGAACCGGCCGATGACCCCGAAGAGCAAGAACGGGATTACCGTGCGCGGCATCCATGACGTGGCGGTTCGGTTTTCGCGCTGCTGCGCGCCGGTTCCGGGCGACGAGATTGTGGGCTTTGTCACGAGAGGCAGAGGCATCTCCATTCACAGGACGGACTGCATTAATATTCTGAATCTTCCGGACATTGATCGGGTGAGACTGATTGACGCAGAGTGGCAGCCGGAGGGCGCGGAGGCGAACGATGAGAAATATCTGACGGAGATTGTGGTTTACGCACACAATCGGAGCGGACTTCTGGCTGATATTTCCAAGACGCTCACGGAGAAAAACATAGACATCCGCTCCATGAACACCAGAACGAGCAAGCAGGATGTCGCGACGATGTCCATGAGCTTTGAGATTGGCAGCCGCGAGGAGCTGAATGCCATTATTGATAAAATCAGGATGATAGAGAGCGTTATTGATATTGAAAGGACGACAGGCTGATATGGCGGATTTAAGAGTGAAGCGGCGCGTGCTCAGCGCGTGTCAGACAAATTGCTATTATGTATATCGGGAGGGCGCGGATTCCATTGTCGTCATCGACCCGGGGGCGCAGGGCGATACCGTGTATGCGGATGTTAAGAGCCTTGGCTTTGAGAAGGTGGCGGGTATCCTGTTGACGCACGGACACGGCGACCATACGGGCGGCGCGCTGCGGCTGAAGGAGCTGAGCGGGGCGAAGATTTACGCCTATAAGGACGAGGATGAGATTTTGCGCGACCCTGAGAAAAATCTGTCAGGGTGGTTCGGTGTTTCCTACGGCTTTGCGGCGGATGAATATTTTGCCGATAAGCAGACCTTCACGATGGCGGGCGTAGACTTTGAGGTGTTCCACACGCCGGGGCATACCAAGGGCGGGTGCTGCTATTATGTCGAGGCGGATAAGGTGCTGTTCTGCGGAGATACGATATTCAACGAATCGGTGGGCAGGACGGATTTCTATTCCGGATCCGCGAAGGCGCTCGGCGATTCGATACGGGAACGGATTATGACGCTGCCGGATGATGTGGAGCTTTATTCCGGACACGGCGACCGGACAACGGTGGGATATGAGAGAAAATACAATCCTTGCCTAGAATAGGCAAGGATTTTACATGCCTAGAATAGGCAAGGATTTTACATGCCTAGAATAGGCAAGGATTTTACATGC
>JAMPFV010000008.1:0-51609 GCA_023664265.1 Roseburia sp. | reverse complement strand
CTAGGATAGGCAAGGATTTTACATGCCTCTCCTAAGCATAGTCTCAGCTTTGCTGAAATATTAGAGCAGCGCAGAAATGGGGGAAAGATGTACGAAATACGAAAAGTACATAGCGATGAAGTGGCGGAAGCCCTTGCGTTGGCATTAGAAGTTTTTTTGCAGTTTGAAGCGCCGGACTATAAAACGGAGGGGGTTGATGCATTCAAGCGGGTAATTGAAAATGATGAATTTATTCCCGCGAGTAATGAGGAAAATAGCCATGCTTGCATGGATATTTGACGAATACCGCGAGGGTCTAATACCCCGCAGCTCTGCTGCGTTGCAAGTTTGATGCCCCGTCAGCTTGCTGCGGGGTTTTTGACTTCTAAATGCAAACAAGGCATCTGCCCGATATATGCGGCATTTGATAATGGCAAAATAATTGGAATGATAGGTATGCGGTCAAACAGAACCCATATCAGAGATTACTTTAAATTCGTCGCCATACGGCAAGCCGTTTTATCTTCATATAGGATTTGAGACGCAATCTGATGAGCAGGAAATAGATGGAATCAAGTTTACCCCTATGAAGTACACAATCTGACAAATCCCGAGTTTGCTGAACAGGAGGTAATCTTTTGAAATTAGATATAATTGGTTCGGTTGCCAGCGGCAAAACTACTTTAGCAAGAGAAATATCTGAAAAATATCGAATTCCATTTTATGAAAAAGATAATATTGTATGGGAACGTACTCCTGATGGGGATAAAAAAAGAAGTTCTGATGAGAGAGACAGGATTTTCAGAGAAATTATAGAGGGTGAGAATTGGATTGTCGAAGGTTCCCCCAGAGAATGTCTGAAAGAAAGTTTTGCATACAGTGATTATATTATTTTACTTGATATTCATACATACACCAGATTGTTTCGAGTGTTCAGGCGTTGGATCAGGCAAAGAACAGGAAAGGAAAAATACAATTCTAAACCAACTTTTAAATTTCTTTATTACAATATGAAATGGGTGTTTGAATTTAATGCGGAGCGGAAAAGGATAACCGAATCCTTATCTGAATATGGGACAAAATATGTGATCTTTCACAGTTCCGAACAGGCCATGCAATTTCTTGAAAAAAGGTATTCGTAAATTCGAGATTGCAGAAGTGCAGATGGGGCACATTTTATATTGAGCTGTCGAAGACGGCATGGGGGATTATTATGATTACCGTGTATACAAACAGGGAGAACTACCAATATGATTTACACGCCTTACTGAAGGCCTTCTATCCGGAGCATGAGGTGCGGGTATACGATGAAAGCGCCATGACCGGTCGGGAGGATGGCGGCAGTCAGGTGATAATACGGTTCTTCGAGGACAGAATGGAGCTGGCGCTTGATATTGAAGAGCGGAAGGCGTATACGCATACCTATGAATGTGACACGGATGTCACAAAAAATGCGTACAAGCTTTCCTTATATTATGATTTGTGTGACTACACGGGAAGAACGCTTCCATGGGGGAACCTCACGGGTATCCGCCCGACGAAGATCCCCATGGGAATGCTGGAGGAGGGCGTGCGGGACGAGGAGATTATCGCGCGGATGAAGGCGATGCACGCGGTCAGTGACGAGAAGGCGGCGCTGAGCCTTGACATTGCCAAGCGGGAGCGGCAGATATTGAGCGGACTGCATTATCGCGACGGTTACAGCCTGTATATCGGAATCCCGTTCTGCCCGACGACCTGTCTGTACTGCTCGTTCACCTCTTATCCGATTGCGGCGTGGAAAAAGCGCACGGGGGAATATCTGCGGGCGCTTTTTCGGGAGATTGATTTTGTGGCGGAGGCTTGCAGGGATAAAATCCTCGATACTGTTTACATAGGCGGCGGCACGCCGACGACGCTGGAGGCGAATGCGCTGGACAGGCTGCTCGGGAGAGTGCGGGAATGCTTTGACTTTGGCGCGGTCAGCGAGTTTACTGTGGAGGCGGGGCGCGCGGACAGCATCACGCCGGAAAAGCTGGCGGTGCTCAAAAAGCACGGCGTGACCAGAATTTCTGTCAATCCGCAGACCATGAAGGATGAAACGCTCCGCTTTATCGGGCGGCGGCATACCGTGGCGCAGGTGAGGGACGCGTTTGCGATGGCGCGCGCGGCGGGCTTTGACAATATCAATATGGATATTATTCTGGGATTGCCGGGGGAGCTTGAGGCGGATGTGGCGCATACGCTGGAGGAGATTGAGCGGCTCTCCCCCGACAGCCTTACGGTGCATTCGCTTGCGATTAAGCGGGCGTCGAAGATGAGTCAGTGGATTGAGGAGAACGGCATAGCGGCGCTGCGCAACACGGACGGAACGATGGCGATTGCGGCGGAGGGCGCGGCGGCCATGCAGATGAAGCCCTACTATCTCTACCGCCAGAAGAACATGTCCGGCAACTTTGAGAATGTCGGCTACGCGCGGGAGGGGAAGTACGGGATTTACAATATCCTTATAATGGAAGAAATACAATCCATTGTCGCGCTCGGCGCGGGGAGCATCACGAAGCGGGTGCACGGGGACGGACTGATCGAGCGGTGTGAGAACGTGAAGGATGTGGGGCAGTATATCGAGAGAATCGATGAGATGATCGAGCGGAAGCGAAAATTGCTTGCACCAAAATCTTCTTTTGCTTGAAACAAACCGGATTTCATAGTATACTGATACGAGGGATTGAAGGAACGGCCCGGCAAGAAAGGGAAAAGACATGATAGAAGTCACAAAGCTCAACGGTTCAAAGCTTTTGGTGAACACCGGCCTGATAGAGCAGGTCGAGGAGACGCCCGACACGGTTATCACACTCACGAGTGGGAAGAAGATAATTGTTACGGAAAGCAGACATGAAATTAAAAATCTTGTAAAAAATGCCAGACAGGAATATTTCAGGCAGAAAACCGCGGATTTATCGGATGTAACGTGAAAAAATCCGCTTTTTTGAGTGGACGCGGCGGGGTAATTTATTCAGAAAAATGTTGCAATTTATGTTACCTTACAGTATTATAGATATAGAATTTGAGTACATAGGGTGTTTTTGTGCGCCCGTGTCAAAAGATAAAAGGGGTGTGCAGAAGTGGATATAGCGTCTTTATTGGGCTTTATAGCATGTTTGGTCTTAGTTGTCTTCGGTATCGTAAGTGGTGACGACGGCTTCGCGGCGATAAGCTTCTTTATGAGCGGTTCGTCGGCATTGATTACTTTCGGCGGCGCGGTCATGTGTACCATGATGTCGGTAACCATGTCTGATTTTGTAAATGGTCTGAAGAGCTTCACGTTAATTTTCAAGCCCGTAAACATCAATGTTACGGAAATGATTACGAAAATCATAGAGCTTTCCAACGTGGCCAGAAAGGAAGGACTTCTTTCCCTGGAGGAGGCCGCGGGCAATCTGGAAGATGAATTTATGAAGAAGGGCATCATGCTTATCGTGGACGGTACGGATCCGGAGCTTGTGCGGGGAATTTTGGAGACGGATTTGAACAGTATCGAATCGCGGCATAAGACCAATATCGGATTTTGGGAGACGATGTCTTCCATGGGTCCCGCATGGGGTATGATCGGTACGTTGGTTGGTCTGGTTATCATGTTGCAGCATATGTCCGATCCTACGACGCTGGGACCGTCAATGGCGGTTGCATTGATCACCACCTTCTATGGCTCCCTGCTTGCGAACTGGCTCTGTACGCCGACGGCGAACAAGCTCAAGTCCAACAATGCGACGGAGGTACAGGCGAAGGAGATTATGATAGAGGGTCTATTGTCAATACAGGCAGGCGAGAACCCGCGTGTTATCGAGGAGAAGCTGAAGTCCTTCTTGGCGCCTAAGGATAGAGGTTCAAGTGAAGAGGCCGGAGGTGAGGCTTAATGGCAAAAAAGAAAGAAGAGGAAGTGAAAAAGGGCCTGGACGAGTGGATGGGTACCTTTTCAGACATGATGACTCTGCTGATGTGCTTTTTTGTTATGTTGTTTTCGATGTCAAGCATTGACGCCGCGAAGTTTGAGGAGGTGGCGAAGTCATTCCAGTCTACTTTCAGCGTCTTTAAGGGCGGGGCCCAGGCGGTCGGTGACGGTATTCTGGTGAGTATGGGCGTCAGTCAGCTCAACCAGTTGGATGAATTTGTCAATTCCACCGGCAAGACGGCTGATTCGAGCTCGGATGTGACGGATTTTCAGGAGAGCACGAGCGCGGCGGCCCAGGCGGTTGCGGAGAAGGCTGAGGAGCTCGGGCTGAGTCAGTCGGAGATCAATGAGCTGCAGGCGGCGTTGGCCGAGCTGGAGGAAGAGAAGCTGCAGCTTTCCGAGGAGCTTGCGGAGAGGATTGAAGAAGCGCTTGCGGAGAGTATGATGTCGGAGATGGTGGATGTCGAGTTCAATGCGGATTATGTGGTTCTCACATTGGATGGCGCTTTTCTGTTTGACTCCGGCAGGGCGGATTTGAAGGAGGAGGCGATTCCTGTTTTGAATAAGATAGGGGTGCTCCTTACTAAGTATGCGGAGTCGGATATTGAGATAGAGGGACATACGGATTCCGTTCCGTTGAACGGCGGAAGATATGAGAATAATGACGTTTTGAGCAGCTACAGGGCGCTGTCGGTCTTTAACTACATCAAGGACAATTCGGCGGTTGACCCGGGCTCGATGAAGCATTCCGGCAGAGGAGAGTACATGCCGATTGCGGATAATTCTACACCGGAGGGAAGGGCGAAGAACAGACGGGTTGAGATTAAGATTTACAACTCGCTGAGCGCCTATTAAATAAGGGGGAAACAAAAATGAAAAGAAACCTGTTATCTATTATTATTCTGGCCTTGCTTGTGGTAAATATTGTTTTATCCGCCATTATGATGGTGAGCGTAGCCAGTGCATCCAGAAAGACGGCCGCGTTGGTGGCGGATATTTCATCTGTCCTCGACCTTGAGATTAACGGCTTGCCGCAGTCGGATATCGGTGCGGCGGTGTCTCAGGCAGATACGGCATTCTATAATATCTCAGAGGAGCTTACAATCCCTCTGAAGACGGGAGAGGACGGCGTGGCGCATTACGCGGTCGGCAGCGTATCCTTCTCCATGAATACGAAGCATGAGGATTACGCTACATATGGGGAGACGATGGCAGACAGGGAAGCCTTGCTGAAGGATATTATCTTCACAGTCATGGCTGAGTATACGATAGATGAGGCGAGGGTAAGCTCTACGCAGATTAAGCAGGAAATCCTTTCAAGGGTTCAGGAGCGTTTCTCAGACTTTATTTACGAGGTATCCTACAACTTCCTGTTCTCATAATGAAGATTAAGCGGGAAACAATCAGTCTAGGGGGTGATTGACACATGGCTGAAGTACTATCGCAAAGCGAGATTGACAGTCTGCTTGCAGCGTTGAGCAGTGGTGAGCTGGATGTAGACGAGATGCAGGAGAAAGACGAGAAGCAGGTTAAGAATTACGATTTTAGCCGTCCTGCGAAGTTCTCGAAGGAGCATCTGAGAACCCTGAACATGATATTCGACAACTACGGAAGACTTTTGTCAACGAATCTGCCGGTATATCTGAGAAAGAATGTACAGGTAAACGTGGCGAGCTCGGAGACGGTAACCTTTGCGGAGTTTTCAAACGCGTTGTCCAATCCGGTATTGCTTACGGTTGTGAATTTTTCACCGATGCCCGGCTCTATCATTATGGAGCTGACAAGCGGATTGGGATATGCGATTATAGACAGAATGTTAGGCGGACGAGGAGAGGCGCTTGAGAAGCCGAGAGAATTTTCGGAAATCGAGATGAGTATTATCGAGCGCATCATGGTTATCTGTATGCAGCTGCTTCGGGAACCATGGAAGAATGTTGCGGAGGTGGAACCGTTCTTGGAGCGGATAGAGACCAATCCGCAGTTTGCCCAGATTATTTCACCGAGCGACATGGTGGCGCTTGTCACCATGAATGTCAAAATCGGTGAGGTGGAGGGCTTGATGAATGTCTGTCTGCCATTCTTTACGCTGGAGTCTGTCATGGACAGATTAAATACAAAATTCTGGTATGCAAGTATGCAGAAGCTGGATGACGAGAATTACGAGCAGTTCATTGAGAGCATGGTTCGCAGAGTGGATGTGCCGGTGAAAGCGGTACTCGGCAAGAGCGTGATTACGGTGCACGATTTTGTCAACATTCAGGTGGGGGACATTATACGGCTGGATTCAAAGGTCGATGATGAGCTGGATGTTTATGTGGGCAATATCAGAAAATTCAGTGCAGTGCCGGGGGCTAATAAGGAGTCCTACGCTGTGAGAATAACATCAGTGAACAGGGAGGAGGAATAAGACAATGGATGGTATGTTATCTCAGGATGAAATAAATGCATTGTTAAACGGTGTTGATTTATCGGCAGATGACAGCGGTTCAACACCGACTGCAGTCGCGGAGGGTGACGGTGAAGACCTTACGGATGTGGAAAAAGATGCAATAGGAGAGGTAGCCAATATCAGCATGGGCACTTCGGCTACAACTCTTTATTCACTGGTAAACAAGAAAGTGAATATTACAACTCCTGTAGTTGACATGTGTGACTGGCAGCAGGTCATGGACGAGTATGAGAAGCCCTGCGTATTTATTCAAATCAAGTATACAGTCGGCTTGAACGGCACCAATATCCTGGTGCTGAAGGAGCATGACGTAAAGGTTATCACTGATTTGATGATGGGCGGTGACGGTACAAACATAGACGGGGAGCTGAATGATTTGCATCTGAGCGCAATCTCAGAGGCGATGAATCAGATGATGGGGTCCTCCTCGACATCGCTCTCCTCCATGCTTGGCAAGACGATTGATATCAGCCCGCCGGAGGCCAGCTTGGTAGATTTACAGACCAAGGAGCCGAGGGAGTTGTCTCCGTTTTTGGAAGGGAAATTCGTGAAGGTCGCGTTCCGGATGCAGATTGATGAGTTGGTTGATTCAATATTAATGCAGCTGTATCCGCTTGATTTTGCGAAATCCGTTTATGAGACCTTCATGGCGCAACAGATGGGCGGTTCCGAGCCGGCACCCGCGCCTGCACCGGCGGCACCCGCGCCTGCGCCCGCAGCTCCTGCTCCTGCAGCGCCTGCACCGGATATGAGCATGGGAATGCAGCAGCCGCAGATGGATATGGGCATGGGAATGCAGCCACAGATGGGAATGCCACAGGGTGGTATGCCGATGGGAATGATGCCGCAGATGGGAATGCCACAGGGGGGCATGCTGCAAGGCGGCATGGGTATGCCGATGTATGGAATGCCCAATGTCAGCATTCAGCCGGCTCAGTTCCAGAATTTCTCCGCAGGGCAGGGTGAGATGGTAAGCGCTGAGAGCATCGGACTTATCAAGGATGTTCCGTTGGAGGTGACGGTAGAGCTTGGCAGAACGAACAAAGCTATTTCGGACATTCTCGAGTTTGCACCGGGTACCATTATAGAGCTTGACAAGATTGCGGGCGAACCGATCGACGTGCTTGTAAACGGCAAGTTTGTCGCCAAGGGGGAGGTTGTTGTTATAGAGGAAAGCTTTGGCGTGAGAATAATGGAAATTATTAAATAATTATTGATTGATTGCAGAAAGGACAAGAAGAACTATGGCAAAGAGAATTCTTATCGTAGACGATGCGGCTTTTATGAGAATGATGATTAAGGATATCCTTACAAAGAACGGATATGAGATCGCTGCGGAGGCCGAGAACGGCAAAATCGCAGTGGATAAGTACAAGGAGGCAACGCCTGACCTTACCCTTCTCGACATTACCATGCCGGAAATGGATGGCATTCAGGCCTTGAAGGCGATTAAGGCGGTTGATCCTGCCGCGAACGTAATCATGTGCTCCGCGATGGGACAGCAGGCGATGGTTATCGAGGCAATTCAATCCGGCGCGAAGGACTTTATTGTAAAGCCGTTCCAGGCGGAGAGAGTTTTGGAGGCGGTTAAGAAGGTAGTCGGATAATGCTTTTATCATTGACAACGAACAGCTTTGATTCCGTCGTGCAATTGCTGACAGTCATATTGATTTTTATATTTGTGTTGGTGCTGACATATTTTGTGACGAAGCTGTCCGCGGGTATTCAGAAGGGCAGGATGTTCAGTCCGAATATGGAAATTTTGGAGACCTTCAAAATAGCGCCGACAAAATATATTCAGGTTGTGCGAATCGGTGAGAAGTATTTTTCCTATGTGGTCTGTAAGGATACAGTCACTTTACTTGGAGAATTGACAAAGGATGACATTTCTGAGTTTAACAGGGCGGGAACAGGCAAGGCAGTGAACGTGAGCTTTAAAGAGATTTTCGAGAAGCTCAGGAAGAAATAAAATAGGCATAAGCCTGAACGTTACGGAAAGTTGTGATTATTGTTATGAAGGACACAAGTAAAAAGTACAATATAAAGCATGAACTGAGAAAATTACTGTATATGCTTTTTATGGTAGTGACGATTGCGACCGCGGACGTTGTTGTAGCGAACGCTACAGCCAATGATGACATTACGGCGGGGGAGATTTTGGATAACCGGCCGGAAGAGGATACGAACCGGACGAATATCAATGAGCCGGGAAGCGCGCAGACGCCGGAAGATCTGGCGGATTTGAATATATCGAACAGTCTGACTTTCACATATGGCAGCGGCAACGGAGAGCTGAACGGTACATTGCGGCTGATGCTGATTGTGACGGCGATTGCGGTTGTACCGATTTTGCTGGTGACGATTACCTCGTTTACCCGTATCCTCATAGTTTTACATTTTACAAGGCAGGCTTTAAACACGCAGTCCGCGCCACCGAATCAGGTGTTAATTGCGATTGCGTTGTTTCTGACCTTTTTTATCATGCAGCCGGTGTTCAGTCAGATATATACGGAGGCCGTGCTCCCCTTTGACGCGGGAGAGCTGGAGTTTGAGGAGGCGTTGGAAATCGGAGCGGCCCCAATGCGGCAGTTTATGTTTGACCAAGCCCAGCGGGAGGATATCGCGACTTTTATGGAGATATCCAACACGCCGTGGGATGGGGAGACGATGGATCAGGTTCCGACATCCGTGCTGATACCGGGCTTTATTATCAGCGAGCTGCGCTCGGCCTTTATCATGGGATTTGTGATTTATGTGCCGTTTATCGTGATAGACATGGTGGTCGCGTCCGTGCTGATGAGCATGGGTATGATGATGCTTCCGCCGACGACGATTTCCATGCCGTTCAAAATCCTGCTTTTTGTGTTGGCGGATGGGTGGAATCTGATTATTGTCTATCTTGTGCGGACGTTTATGTAGGTTGAGACGGGGTCAGAGGTTAAGATAAGAAAGGGCGTGGATTTCGTATGACAATAGAAACCGTTGTGGATATTATGCAGGAGGGGCTGTTTGTCGTATTGAAGACAGCGGCGCCGCCGCTGTTGGTTTCGCTGGTAATCGGTCTGGCGGTCAGCATCTTTCAGACAGTGACCTCGATTCAGGAGCAGACGCTGACCTTTGTGCCGAAGGTGGTCGGCATGTTTTTGACGCTGATGCTTCTGGGACATTGGATGCTGACGGAGATGGTGACGTATATGACAAATTTATGGCAGAATTTCTCCGTGTATATCAGGTGATAAATAATGGTGAGATTGTCTTTTTCGATGGCTGAGCTGGAGCTGTGTCTGTTGGTCTTTGTGAGAGTGGCAAGCTTTATATTTGCGGCTCCGTTTTTCAGCACCAGAGGGATTCCCAATAACGTAAAAATAGCGTTCAGCGTGTTTGTGGCGTATCTGATTTATTCCTTCGGTCCTTTGGAGACGCTTCCGGAATACGGTACAGTGCTTGGATATTGTGTGGTTGTGATAAAGGAAGTGGCGGTAGGCCTGTTGATCGGTTTGGGGGCTCAACTGTGTACTTCCATTGTTTTATTTGCGGGAAGAATCATTGATATGGAGGTCGGGTTGTCGATGGCGAATGTGTTTGACCCGACGACCAATGAGCAGGCCTCCATAACCGGTATGATGCTGCAGTACGGCGTTTTGCTGATTCTCTATACGACGGGGCTGCACCGGTATTTTATGAAGGCGCTGATGGAGACCTATACGCTGATACCCGTGAACGGCGTGCATTTTAATTTGGACAGCCTGTTGGTTTCGCTGATACGGTTTCTCGGAGATTATATTATCATCGGTTTTCGGATATGCCTGCCGGTCTTTGCGTGTATTACGCTGATGAATGTGGTACTGGGTCTGCTGGCCAAGCTCGCGCCGCAGATGAACATGTTTTCCGTCGGTATTCAGCTGAAGCTGCTGGCCGGATTGAGCGTGCTGCTGCTGACGATAAGGATGCTTCCGGATATCTGCAATTTCATAACGACGCAGATACGGATTATGGTGGTCGCAATGGTGGAGGGCATGATGTGATTTTGGAATTAAATTTACAGTTCTTTGCCGCGGAGGGACCGGGCGGAGAGAAAACGGAAGAGGCAACCTCCAAGAAGAAAGAGGATACCCGAAAAGAAGGTAAGGTTCCGAAAAGTAAAGAGCTGTCTAACGCGGTGGAGCTGATTGCGCTTTTTCTGATACTCAGGTTCTGGGTGGGGAATATGGGTGAGCGCTTCATTGGCGTTTTTAAAATGGTGTATGAGAAGCTGCCGGACTATACCACCTATTGGAACGGCATGATTGTCTCGCAGGATTTTCATACGCTGATAAAGAATATATATCTGGAGCTTTTGATTGAGCTGCTCCCGTTCTTTGTGGTCGGTATCGCGATCGCGATAATCATCAATATGCTTCAGTTCCGCTTTAAGATATCGACGAAGCCGCTGCAGCCCAAGTTCAACAAGCTGAATCCGCTTTCCGGGTTCAAGCGGATGTTCTCGGCGGAGAAGCTGATGGAGCTGTTAAAGTCCATCGCGAAGGTGGTCTTGATTACCGCGATTGTTTATTCCACGGTGAAGGATGAGTGGGCGTATCTCTTTAAGTTCTACAATATGCCGCTCAATCAGGCGATTGAGGTAATCGGAAGCATCGTGATCAATACCGGCCTGCGGATTTCGCTGGTGTATCTGATCATCGCCTTTGTGGATCTGATTTATCAGCGCTTCAAGTTCAACAAGGATATCAAGATGACGAAGCAGGAGGTAAAGGACGAGTACAAGAACGCCGAGGGAGATCCGCAGATTAAGGGCAAGATTCGGAACAAGATGCGCGAGGCTTCCCAGAGGCGCATGATGCAGGACGTGCCGAGCGCGGACGTGGTCATCACGAACCCGACGCATTTTGCGGTGGCCATCCGGTACAATCCGGAGGAGTCGCCGGCGCCGCGTGTCCTTGCCAAGGGCGCGGACTATCTGGCGCAGAAGATTAAGGAGCTCGCAAGGGAAAATAATGTTGAGATTGTGGAGAACAAGCCGCTGGCCAGAATGCTCTACGCGAACGTGGAGATTGGCGAGGAGGTGCCGCCGGAGCTGTATCAGGCGGTCGCGGAGGTTCTTGCGATGGTCTACAAAATGCAGGGCCGGATTTAAGATGGGAAAAGCTTCCGCATTCTTTTTGAAAAAAGTTGCGTTTGATTATGTACTTTTTTCATCAAATATGCGATAATTTATCTAAAAAGGAAAATGGGAGTATTTGGGGGCGGTGAAAAGGAGACGCCCTTCAAAGGGGGAAACGAAAGACATGAAGAAGGCCGATATAGGTGTAGCTTTATATGTGCTGTCTGCTATAGTCATGTTGATTGTGCCGATTACCAGTACAATGCTGGATGTTCTGCTGGCGTTAAATATTTCGATTGCGTTCACTGTTCTTTTTACGGCGATGTTTGCGAAGGAAGTTTTGGATATGTCTTTCTATCCGACGATTTTGCTGTTTACGACGCTCTTCAGAATCGCGCTGAACGTGTCGTCCACGCGACTGATTCTGACGACCGGCAATCCCGGCAACGTTGTCACGACATTTGGACAGTTTGTGGGTGCGGGCGATCTGGTTGTCGGTGTTGTCATATTTATTATCTTACTGATTGTACAGTTTGTGGTTATCAACAAGGGTTCTGAGCGTGTTGCTGAGGTAACGGCGCGTTTTACCTTGGACGCGATGCCCGGTAAGCAGATGGCGATTGACGCGGATCTGAATACCGGCGCGATTGATGATGCGGAGGCGAAGCGGCGCAGGGAGAAGCTTCAGGATGAGTCCAGCTTCTTCGGTTCCATGGACGGTGCCGTGAAGTATGTAAAGGGAGACGCGGCGGCAGGTCTTATTATTACGGGTATTAATATTGTCGGTGGTATTGTTACGGGTATGCTCAGGCAGGGGATGGATATCGGTGCGGCTGCGGACAAATATTTGATTCTTACGATTGGTGACGGTCTGGTGAGCCAGATTCCCTCGCTGTTGATTTCGCTGGCGACAGGTGTTCTGGTGACGAAGGGTTCCAAGGAGGCGGATTTCGGCACGGTGCTTGTAAGCCAGCTCTTCGGTATGCCCAAGGTGCTCTATATGGTGGGCGCGGTTTTGGCTTTCTTAGGCATTGTGACGCCGCTGAATCCGCTGATTTTCGTCATTATGGGCGCGATATTTATTATCTGCGGCCGCATGATCGCCAACACGATTGAGGTTGCGCAGATTGAGGCTGAGGCGGATACGATGGAGGAGAGCGCGGACGAGATCCGCAAGCCGGAGAATGTCAATTCCCTGCTGCAGGTGGATCCGATAGAGCTGGAGTTCGGTTATGGCATTATCCCGCTCGCTGACGTCAATCAGGGCGGTGACCTGCTCGACCGTGTCGTTATGATACGACGGCAGATTGCACTGGAGCTCGGTACGGTTGTCCCGATTATCCGACTGCGCGATAACATTCAGCTGAATCCGAATCAATACATAATCAAGATAAAGGGCATACAGGTCAGCGAGGGCGAGATCTTGTTCGACCACTATATGGCGATGAATCCCGGGTTTGTCGAGGAGGAGATTTCCGGCATCCCGACCTTTGAGCCGTCTTTCCACCTTCCGGCCATCTGGATTACGGAGGGACAGCGGGAGCGCGCGGAGAGTGTGGGCTACACGGTTGTTGACCCGCCCTCGATCATCGCGACGCATCTGACGGAGATCATCCGCCAGTATCTTGCGGATCTGCTGACAAGACAGGATATCCAGAACCTTGTCAACAATGTCAAGGAGACGAATCCCTCGCTTGTGGAGGAGCTTGTGCCCAAGCTTCTGGGGCTTGGCGATGTCCAGAAGGTATTGCAGAACCTCTTGAAGGAGGGTATTTCCGTCAGGGATTTGGTTACAATATTTGAGACGCTGGCCGACCATGCGCCGACCACGCGGGATACGGATATTTTGACGGAGTATGTGCGCCAGAGCCTCAAGCGGGCCATCTCGAGCAAATATTTCCCGCTGAATGAGACGACGAGCGTTGTGACGCTCGACCCCGCGCTGGAGCAGGAGATTATGGGCAGCGTGAAGCAGACGGAGCAGGGCGCGTACCTGACCTTGGACCCGGATAAGACCAAGTCTATCATGGCTTCCGTGGAGACGGAGGTCGGAAAGCTTGAGAAGCTGGGGAAGAATCCGATTATAATCACCTCCCCGATTGTCAGGATGTATTTTAAGCGGCTGACGGAGGATTACTATAAGGATTTGGTGGTTGTTTCGTACAATGAGATAGACTCTAATGTAGAATTACAATCAGTAGGAATGGTGACGGCATGATAATTAAGAAATTTCAGGGCAAGACGAAGGAAGAGGCGCTGGAGAGCGCGCGCAAGGAGCTCGGGGACGGGATTGTCGAGATGAATGTCAAGACGGTCAAGGCCAAGGGTGTTTTGGGTGTTTTCAAGGGAACGAAGATAGAGGTCACAGTGGCGAAGGAGGAGGAGAACGAGCGGTACGGCATCCTTCCAAAGGAGGAGAAGAAGCTGATCAATCCGCCCGTGGAGAAGCCGGTGGACAAGCTGGTGCTGCCGAGCGAGCCGGAGAAGGACGGCGACGGGCTTGGGGAGAAGCTGGATACCCTCCAGACGCTTATCGAGCAGCAGATTTCGCAGCAGCAACAGACCGCGCGGCAGCAGGAGGCGGCCCCCATGACGGAAGAGAGCAGCAAGCCCGAGGAGCCGGAGAAGAAGGAAGAGACCAAGGAGAACAAGGCGCGTGTCAATTTCCTCAGACTTCTGTATAACAAAATGATTGACAATGAGATTAATGAGAAGTATGCCAACGAGATTATCGACGAGATTGACAGGAACTGTAAGCCGGATGTGACCTTGGATTATATGCTGTCCGAGATTTATCAGAGAATGATACTGAAGCTGGGCAAGCCGTACATGATGCGCGAGGCGGAGCACGGGCCGAAGGTGGTGTTCTTTGTGGGACCTACGGGAGTAGGCAAGACGACGACCATCGCCAAGATTGCGTCCTCCTTTCGGGTAGAGCGCAAGAAGAAAGTGGCGCTTTTGACGGCCGACACCTACCGGATTGCGGCTGCAGAGCAGCTTCGCACCTATGCGAATATTCTGGAGGTGCCTTTCCGCGTCGTGTACACGGAGAAGGAGATCCTTGGCACGATAGAGGAGTTTCGCGAGTACGATTATATTTTGGTGGATACGACCGGGCATTCGCCGAACAATGAGGCGCAGTGCGAGAATATGAGCGATTTGATTAATTCTGTCGATGCGGTGGCCGAGAAGGAGGTTTTTCTTGTGCTGTCGGCCTCCACAAAATACAGAGATTTGATGAAAACGGCTGATATATACAAGGAGATTGCGGAGTACAAGCTGATATTCACGAAGCTTGACGAGACGGCCACAATGGGGAACATCTATAACCTGAGAATATACACAGGAGCGGCGCTTTCTTATGTGACCTGCGGACAGAGCGTGCCTGACGACATAGAGTATTTCAATCCGCAATCCACGGTGAAGCAGTTACTTGGCGGCAGGCGTTAGGCAGGAGGACAAGGTATGGATCAAGCGGAACAACTGAGAAATGTCATTAAAATGAATCCCGTGCCCAAGCCCTCCGCGAGAGTGATAACCGTGACAAGCGGGAAGGGCGGTGTGGGCAAATCCAACACATCCATCAATTTGGCGTGCCAGTTTAAGAAAATGGGGCAGAAGGTTATTATTTTGGATGCCGATTTCGGCTTGGCAAATATTGAGATTATGTTCGGAACCGTGCCCAAGTATAATTTCAGCGATTTGATCTATCAGGGGAAGAGCATCACGGACATTATCACATGGGGGCCTATGGAAATCGGCTTTATTTCGGGCGGCTCCGGGATTGCGGAACTCTCGAATCTCAACAGTGATTATCTGAATTATATTATACAAAATCTGACGAAGCTGGACGCGATGGCCGACATTATCATTATTGATACGGGCGCGGGCATATCGGACGCGGTGCTGGAGTTTCTGGTGGCAAGCGGGGAAATCCTCGTCGTGGCGACGCCGGAGCCGACCTCCATCACGGATTCCTATTCCCTGCTGAAGGCGCTGGCCCGCCACCCGAGATTTGATTGGGAGGAGTCGCGGATACAGGTTATCGCGAACAAGGTGCCGGGGGAGCCGGACGGTGAGACGATGTATCATAAGCTGAATACGGTGGTGAGCAGGTATTTGAGCCTTCCGCTGACTTATCTGGGGGCGGTTCCGCAGGACAGGCGTCTGGAGGAGGCCGTGATGCAGCAGATGCCGGTGAGTATACAGAGTCCGAATGCAAAATCGGCGGTGGCTTTTGAAAAAATGGCATATATCCTGATGGATAAGGAATATGATAAAGCGTTGGCAAAGCGTGGAATGGCGGCGTTCTTTTCCCATATTATGTCGGGTAACAGAAAAAAGGGATCATAGGATAGGCTGGAGGAAACGATGATAGAGAAATTTATTTCGCCGGGCGACAAGATTGAGATGAGATCGACAGTGGAGGTTATGCTTCCGGACGGCACCGAGGGAATAAAACTTTATAAGACGAGCATACATGATATCTGTGATGACGGGAAGCTTGAGATTGTCATGCCGATGGAACAGACGCGGCTGGTGCTGCTTCCGGTGGACGGCGTCTATGACGTGTGCTTTTTTTCGCACGGCGGTATGTATAAGGCGGACGTCCGGATTGTTGACAGACAGAAGATTAACGGCATCTACATACTGGTGGCGGAAATGATCACCAATCTCCGCAAGCACCAGAGAAGGGAATATTACCGCTTTAACTGCATTATCGGCATGTGGGCGCGGGAGATGACGCCGCAGGAGACCCGTTCGCTTGTTGAGCACGGAATCATCGGTGAGCTGGCGGACGGCGCGCTTTCGAGAGGCGTTATTGTCGATATCAGCGGCGGCGGTCTGCGGTTTGTGTCGAGGGAAATCTTTCGGCAGGACAGTCTGATATTCGCGAACTTTAAACTGACGCCGGCCGAGGAGACGCGGGAGTTTACGCTGGCGGCGAAGGTGATTTATTCGAGGGAGATAGAGAACCGCGAGAATGAATATGAGAATCGCCTGAAATTTGTTTATATTAAGGATTCGGAACGAGAGGATATCATCAAGTATATCTTTGAGGAAGAACGAAAATGCAGGAAAAACAGCAGAGGGATGGTGGAAGAAGAATGATAACAGGCTCAGGAAGCAGCGCAAGTAAGAAAAAAATATTGGTAGTTGATGATTCTACACTTATGAGAAGAGTTATGTGTGATATAATCAACTCAGATGAGCGATTCCAAGTGGTGGAGCAAGCCTTTGACGGCGAAGCCGCTTATCTGCTTCTAAAGAAGAATCAGTACGACGGTGTCGTATTGGACATCAACATGCCGAAGATGGACGGGATTCAGCTTTTGCGTATGCTTCAGAAGGATAAGATCCGCGTGCGCGTCATGGTGGCGAGCACGGACTCCAAGGAGGGGGCGTCCGTCACGATTGAGGCCTTGGACCTGGGCGCGATTGATTTTATCGAGAAGCCGGTAAATATCGGCTATCTGAAAGGCAGTGAATTCAGAAAGAAATTTCAGGACACCCTGTACGCGGTGGTGACCAGCCGCCAGACCAATATTTCCGCGGCGGCAGTCGCCGCGAGACCGCAGCAGCCGCAGATGAGCACACAGGAGCTTGTCAACATTGTCAGGAAGAGCAAGCCTGCGGTGGGCGGACAGAAGATTGTCGCGATCGCGTGCTCGACCGGGGGGCCGAGAGCGCTGCAGAGCGTGGTGCCGAAGCTTCCGGCGGAGCTGGCCGCGCCGGTGCTGATCGTTCAGCATATGCCCAAGGGCTTTACGCAGTCCCTTGCGGAGCGGCTGAACTCCATGAGCAAGATAAAGGTCAAGGAAGCGGCAGAGGGGGATGTCCTTGAGAACGGTATGGTGTACATCTCCATGGGCGGTATGCACATGAACGTGGCTGTGAAGAATGGGAAGCATGTCATTACATATACGGATCAGCCTCCGCGCGAGGGGGTAAAGCCCTGTGCGAATTACATGTATGAGTCCCTGATGAACAGCAACTACGCTCAGGTCATATGTGTTGTGTTGACGGGTATGGGAGCGGATGGAAGCAAGGGAATCGTGAATTTGGAAACTGCAAAAAAAATACACGTCATAGCACAGGATGAAGCTTCCTCAACGGTTTACGGAATGCCCAAGAGCGCAAAGGCTACCGGGTTGGTGAATCAGGTAGTGGCGTTGGATGACGTGGCCCAGGAAATATTAATGAATGTGGGGGTTAAGTAGCATGGATACTAGTCAATATCTTGAGATTTTCCTTGATGAAACAAAGGAACATTTACAGAACCTGAATACCCAGATCATGGATTTGGAGCAAAGCCCGGAGAATATGGATACGATCAATGAGATATTCCGGGCGGCGCACTCCCTGAAGGGTATGGCCGGTACAATGGGTTATAAGAGGATGCAGGCGCTTACCCATGACATGGAGAATGTGTTTTCGGAGGTTCGCAACGGTACGTTTAAGGTGCAGCCCGATATGATAGATGTGCTGTTCAAGTGTCTTGACGCGTTGGAGGAATATCTGGAGAACATCCAGCAGACGACGGAGGAAGGCACGAACGATAATGAAGAGCTGATAAAGATCCTCAATGATATTTTGAAGAATGGCGGAAACGTAAACGCGGGGGGCGCCGGAGGGACAAACGCACCCGCTACGGAGCAGCCCGCGGAGAAAGCCTCTGAGCCGGAGGCGGCGCCCGCATCCGCGGAAGGGAAGACGGCGCGCTGGCAGGAGATTAAGATCAGCGACACAGAGCGGACGCTGATTGACAAGGCGCACAGCGACAATCTCAAGGTGTACGGCGTTACCGTCTATGTGGAGGAGGCGTGCGTGCTCAAGGCGGCACGGGCGTTTCTGGTATTCAAGGCGCTTGAGCGGCTGGGAGAGATTATCGTATCCGAACCGCCTGCACAGGATATAGAGGATGAGAAGTTTGATTTGACTTTCAGCCTGATATTTATCTCGAGCAGCACCAAAGAAGAGGTGATTGCGGCAGTTAAGAACGTATCCGAGATTGAGGAGGCGCTCTGCGAGGAGTACGAGGTACCGCAGGCCGCTGCGCCGCAGGCGGCAGACGCGCCCGCAGCAGAGACGCAGCCCGCGGCAGTGCAGGAGTCTGCTGCACCCGCGGCAAGCAGCGCACCGGCAGCCACGACGGCACCCGCAGCGAGTGCACCGGCGGCCGCGAAGCCCGCAGGCAATAAGCCTGCGAACAAGCCGGTTGTCAACAGGACGGTCCGTGTGGATATTGAGAAGCTCGACAATCTGATGAACCTGGTCAGCGAGCTGATTATCGCGAAGAACTCTCTGGTTGCGGCAACGTCAAACGACGGCGGCAAGGGAGATACGGGTTCTGTCAACGAGCATATTGAATATCTCGAGAGCGTGACGACTAATCTGCATGAGTCGGTTATGAAGGTACGAATGGTGCCGATTGAGAGTGTTGTGGCGAAGTTCCCGCGTATGATTCGCGACCTGTCTAAGAAGCTGGACAAGAAGATGGAGCTGTATATGACAGGTGAGGATACGGAGCTTGACAGAACCGTGGTGGATGAAATCGGCGATCCGTTGATGCACATGCTGAGAAATTCCGCGGATCACGGCTTGGAGCCGAACGACGTCAGAGTGGCCAAGGGCAAGCCGGAGGTTGGCTCTATTTTCCTCGACGCTTATCAGGATGGTAATAACGTAGTGATTGAGGTGAGGGACGACGGCGGCGGAATCAATATTGATGCCGTTAAGAGCAAGGCGATAGAGCGGGGAACCATTACACCGGAGCAGGCGGAGAGCATGACGGACAAGGAGATTATAGATTTGCTGTTCCTGCCGAGCTTTTCCACGGCGAAGAAGGTGTCCGACGTATCGGGACGCGGTGTCGGTCTTGACGTGGTGAAGTCCAAGATTGAATCCCTCAGCGGCGAAGTGGAGGTAAAGAACAAGTTCGGCGAAGGCTCCTCATGGATTATCCGCCTGCCGCTGACGCTTGCGATTATTCAGGCTCTGATGGTTGTAATCGGCGATGAGAAGTTCGCGATTGCGCTGGGTTCCATTCAGACGATTGAGGACGTGGCGCCGGAGGACATCAAACTGGTACAGGCGAAGGAGGTTATGCATATCCGAGGGACGGTTATCCCCATCATCCGGCTGAACAAGGTGCTCGACATCCCGCCAAGGGAGGATGGAAACAAAAATCTTACGGTTATCATTGTGAAGAAGGGTGATAAGCAGGCCGGCTTGGTAGTGGATGAGCTGATCGGACAGCAGGAGGTTGTTATCAAGTCCATGGGCAAGTATATCAAGGTTCCAAAGATTATCAGTGGTGCTACTATTTTGGGTAACGGCGATGTGGCTTTGATTTTGGACGCCAACGCATTGATTTAATCTGATTTTACGGAAAGGCAGGTATGGAACATGGATGAAGTAAAGGTAATGGACGAGCAGAAGCGCAACGAAAGTCTGAACCGTCCGATAGAGCGTGAGACAACCCAGTATATCGTGACGAGACTGGGGGAGGAGCAGTACGGAATTGATATCAAGTATATCTCCAATATCGGAAGAATGCAGAAGATAACCAGAGTACCGAAAGTTTCCGAGTACATCAAGGGGGTTATCAATCTTCGCGGCGAGGTTATTCCGACCATCAGCCTCCGTCTCAAGATGGGGCTGGCGGAGGATGAGATTACCAAGAAGACAAGGATTATTATTCTGAAGCTGGAGCAGCATGAGTCGATCGGTGTGTTGGTTGACGAGGTAAAAGAGGTTGTTACGCTGGACGAGGAGCATGTTGAGCGCGTCTCCTACGACAAGGATGAGAAGTCCCGGTTCCTCAGCGGTGTCGGCAAGGTTGACAACAAGTTGATTTCCCTGCTTGACATTACTTCGGTTCTCGCGGATGTTGTGGAGACGTAAGAGACTGATAGGTGGATTTTAATAAAAGAAAGGCTTTGGTTTAAGCATGTCAGAAAACATTAGTTTTGAGAAAGTGACAACGGAATATTATGATGTATTAAAGGAGCTTGGAAACATCGGGGCCGGCAACGCGACAACCGCACTGGCCCAGATGCTTCAGTGCAAGGTCGATATGAAGGTTCCTCAGGTAAGACTGCTCAACTTCAACGAGGTAGGAGAAGTCATGGGCGGCGAGGAGCAGATTGTAGTGGGCATTTATCTGGCTGTTGAGGGTGACATCACGGGCAGTATTATGTTCATATTGGAGCACGGCGCGGGGAAGACACTCGTAAGCAAGCTTATGGGGATGCCGCCGTCAGAGGGAGAGTTCTCGGAAATTGAGATTTCCGCAATGAAGGAGATAGGAAACATTATCACGGGCGCGTATCTGAATTCGCTTGCGCAGATGACAAATCTGAAGATGCTTCCTTCGGTTCCGGATTTGAACATTGATATGTTGAACGCAATCCTCAGTGTTCCCGCAATAGAATTTGGTATTATGGGCGACCAGATTTTGTTAATCCAGACAGTGTTTACCGATGATGTGGATTTGAACGGCTATTTCGTGCTGATGCCCGATCTGCCGTCCTATTCCAAGATGCTCGGGGCGCTCGGATTGTCAATATAGGCGGTCGTGTTTTTGCCGCGCTTTGCGGCAGCATTGGAGTGGAATGTTTCATTAATTCATGCGCACAGAGATGAAGCTGTATAGCGCCGGTACGGGCTATACGGCAGGCGCGTACTTATCAATAATTATAATTGCATACATATACGGAAGGAAAGAGACTGTATGGCAAATATAGTAAAAGTAGGCATGGCTGATTTAAATGTGTGTAAGAGCCCGGATGGCATTACAACGCTGGGACTTGGATCCTGTGTGGGAATATGTATCAGAGACCCTATCGCAAAGGTGGGAGGCATGGCTCATGCAATGCTTCCGGACAGTACACAGATTGCAAACAATACGAACAGATCTAAATTTGCTGATACCGGCATTGACGATCTGGTGAAAAAAATAATTGCACTGGGTGGCGTGAAGTCCAGATTTGAGGCAAAGATTGCAGGGGGAGCGCAGATGTTTGCGTTCCAGAACAAGTCCGATATGGTACGGGTCGGGGAGCGGAACGTCCAGGCAAGCAAGAAGAAGCTCAGGGAGCTTGGGATACCTTTAAAGGCAGAGGATACGGGGCTGAATTACGGACGCACGATTATATATTATCCGGAGGACGGCCGACTGGTTATCCGCGCCGCGGGGAAACCTGAGAAGACGATTTGATCGTGATTGCAGAGGGGTAGACAGATGGGAAACAAGGTGCGGCTGATAACGCCGTTTTTGATGCTCTCGGCAGGCGCGATTGCATCAATTATCATGTACATAAACGAATATGAATTCGAGCGGATGCTGTGGATTCTGTTGATTGTGCTTCTGGTATTTTATGTCATAGGGGATACCGTGCGGTATCTTTACGCCTCCATCAGGCCGCGAATCATTCCGGAGGAGAATATCAGTACCGTTGTGATGGGAAGATTTAACGAGGAGGACAACGGCAATGTCGTTACCGTCGCAACCGAGGAGAGCGATTCGGAGGAGTATGGAGAGGATGACGGCGGGGAATACTCGGACGAGGCTCTGGCGGAATATGAGGAGGATCAGGCAGAAGGCGAGGCCACGGACGGCGGTTACGAGAGCGAGGAATACGAAGAAGCGTATACGGACGGGAACTAGTGCACCGGTATGACATAGTGAGGGGATAACATGAACGATGCAGCGCGTAAAAAGCTTTGGGAGGATTATTTTAAATCAAGCGCCCCGGAACTCCGGGAAAAACTTATTTTGGAATATGCGCCCTTGGTAAAGGTTGTAGCGGGTCGCTTGAGCATGTATCTTGGTTACAGCGTGGAGTATGAGGACTTGGTAAGCTATGGCGTGTTCGGATTGATTGACGCGATTGACAAGTTTGATATGCGCAAGGAGGTTAAGTTTGAGACCTATGCCAGCCTTCGTATCCGCGGGGCGATTCTGGATCAGATAAGAAAGATGGACTGGATCCCGCGCACCGTCAGACAGCGTCAGAAGCAGATTGACATGGCAATCAAGGAGCTTGAACAGATAAACGGGAGACCGGCGACGGACGCGGAGATTGCCGCGCACATCGGTATCACGGATGATGAGCTGACAGGTTGGCAGCATCAGGTAAGCGCGGACAGTATTATTTCACTCAACGAGTATATGGAGCAGGGAAATGATATTTCGTCGGAGCGGGGAAACGGCGCGGGCTATGACATGCCGGAGAAGGTTGTCGAGCGGGGAGAGCTCAAGATAAAGCTTGAGGAAGCCTTGGAGTTATTGACGGAGAAGGAAAAGAAAGTAATACTGCTTTATTATTATGAGGAGCTTACGTTAAAGGAAATCAGTCAGGTTTTAGAGGTATCTGAATCGAGAATATCGCAGCTGCACACGAAGGCTCTGCAGAAGATGCGGGGAAAGATGGGAAGCTATATCGGCATTCTGACACAATAGAAGACATTATACTATCAGGTATCGGAAAGGCATGGTTATGGTATGAATGGATATTTTCAAATACAGACGGATGAGAGCGGGGTTAGCGTGCTGCTGTCGCCGCCCTTGGGTGACGGGGAGCCGCTGCGGGTCGGCGAGCTGAAGGAATATCTCGACAGAATAGGCGTGCCCTATGATTCTGCGGCAATCAATTCAGCCTTTCATAAACTGAAAGATGAGGAGATTGTTGTTTTTTTGACACCGATGACGATATTGCCCGTGGATGAGCGATGCGTGGTGAACGTGATGGCAGACAGACTGACGGCGGTCCTCAGAATGTACCCGCCCAGTGTGGGGGGAATCCCGCTGACAAGGGCGAAAATCATGGAGGCTCTCGAGTGGGCAAAGGTAAAATCGGGGATTGATGAAGCCGCAATCAGGGAGGCCCTGCAGGACCGGCAATACTGCACGGATATTGTCGTGGCGAGGGGAAGCCGGCCGACTCCGGGAAGCGATGCCAAGATAACCTATTACTTTGATACGGACAACAGTGCGCGTCCGGAGCTGAAAGAGGATGGCAGCGTTGACTTCTTCAAGCTCAACAATCTGCACCGCTGTACCGCGGGACAGGTGCTGGCGGAGATTACGCCTGAGGTAAGAGGGGAGGATGGCGTTGACGTTCAGGGGAATGTTACGCCGCCGCGCGAGGTAAAGAAGTGCACCTTTGCTTATGGAAGGAACATGGAAATCTCACCTGACGGTCTGCAGCTTGTCAGTATGGTGGACGGGCATGTGGCGCTGATTGAGGGAACCGTGTTTGTGAGCGACGTCTATACGGTGCAGGATGTGGGAACCTCGACGGGGAATATCGAGTACAAGGGCGACGTGGAGGTCAAGGGGAATGTATGTGAGAACTTCAGCATAAAGACGACCGGAAACGTGTTTGTGAACGGTGTGGTTGAGGGCGCCGTGATAGAGGCCGGCGGGAATATCGTCATTGCAAGAGGGATGCACGGACAGAATAAGGGCCGCCTCAAGGCCGGCGGGAATATCATTGCGAAGTTTATATCCGCCGCGAAGGTGGAGGCGGACGGCTTTGTGGAGGCAGATCAGATTTTGAATTCACAGGTGTCCTCGGAGCACTTTGTCATGGCGGACACCGGAAAGGGTCTGATTACCGGCGGAAGGGTGGTTGCCAAGGTTGCGATAAACGCGAAAAACATCGGGTCGCCGATGGGCGGTTCGACAATCGTGGAGGTAGGGATTGACCCTGAGGCCAAGCGGCGGCTCGCGGAGCTTCAAAAGAGCGTCGGTGAGAAGTCGAAGGCCATTCCGCAGATGAAAAAGGTCATCAGCGGTCTGGAGCAGAAAATCAAAAACGGTGTGACGCTCACGGAGGAGCAGATGAAGAACGCGCGGATGCTGCAGGAGATGCTGGCACAGACACAGGCGCAGGTGCGGGAGGAACTGGAGGAGATAGAGACGCTCGACCAGATGCTCAAGGGCAAGAACAACGCGCATATCGACATAAGAGGAACGATGTATCAGGGAGTGGCGGTGAGTATTTCCGGCGCCACGATGACGGTTAAGAATGAGTATACTTTTTGCCGCTTGGTAAAAAAAGGTGCAGATATAGCTTCTACAAATTTGTAGGGGCTATTGCCTTTTTTGTCAAAATATATTAAAATAAGACGAATATTGACGAGTTATCGGTATGAGGGGAGGAGCATATATGGCAATCAGTCCCATTTTATTGAACGGGTCCATACAGCAGACAGACAATGTTTTACATAATCAGACGAAGCAGGTAGAGAAGGGCATGGTGGATCAGGGAAACATACAGGTCCAGACCGAAAAGAAGGAGCAGCAGCGCGCGGAGCGCGTGGTACACGCGGAGGATACGCTGTTTATGGAGGAGCGCTTTGACGCGAAGGAGAAGGGAAAGAACAGCTATCAGGGCGACGGCGGTAAGAAGCGGCGCAGGAAATTCGAGGGAGACGGAAAGGTCGTGTCAAAATCCGAGGGTGGCTTTGATATGAAGATATAGTGACGGAAGGGTTTGATTACAGATGAATTGGATGGAGATAGTGTTGCTTGCCGCCGGGGCGGCAGCGTTTATCATAAGCTTTCTGATACCGGGCAGATCCGATAAGAGAGAGCAGGACGAACAGCAGATTGATGAGGAAATCATCAGGGAGATTATCGACAAGGAGATGGAGGACGCCAGAAGCCGTGTGACGGAGGTGGTTGACGAGACGCTTGAATACGCGGTGGAGAAGACGGAGCGGGCGTCGGAGCGCATTTCCAACGAGAAGATAATGGCAATCAGCGAGTACTCCGAGACGGTGCTCTCCGATATGAACAAGGCGCATCAGGAGGTTATGTTCCTGTATGACATGCTCAATGACAAGCACAATAACCTGAAAGAGACGGTGAAGCATGTTGACAAGACGGCCAAGGAGGCGGAGGAGGCGGCAAACGCCGCCGCCATAGCGCTTGCGGCGAAGGCCCGGGAGGAAGCGGAGGCGAGAAAGGCGCAGGAGGAAGCGGCGCGGAAGGAGGAGCGCGAGCGGAATGCGGCGCTTGAGCGTGCGGCCCGTGAAAAGGCGGCCCGCGAAAAGGAGTACGCGCGTAAGCAGATGGCGCGCCTGATCCTTCCAATGCAGCAGGAGCTGGTGACACAGCGCCAGGCCCTGAATTTTCGGAAAGAGGAGCCGCAGCAGGGGAAGACCGAGGAGTTCAGCCCGCTGGTATTTAAGGATATGGAGGTACTCCCCGCAGATAGGAGCATCAACCCGTCCGATTTGCGTGTGCCGGGAGCACGCCCCGAGAGCCTGACCGTGGTGGACGCGAAGCCGGCGGATATCCGCCCGGTGGAGGTTTATTCCTTTGTGGAGCAGGCGCCGCACATAGAGCGTCCGGTGAAGCAGGAGGCGCAGGCGGTGACGCTGGAGCGCACGGTGTCCATGATGAAGCAGCAGGAGACTGAGGATACGGCGGTTCCTGTCGAGGATATGCGGGAAAACAACAACGACAGGATATTGCGTATGTACAAGGAAGGCCTGTCGCATGTGGATATTGCGAAGGAACTGGGGCTTGGCGTGGGCGAAGTCAAGCTGGTGATCAATTTGTTTAAGGGCGCAGTGTGAGGCCGGTTGATTCCCGCGAGCAATGAGCCAAGCGCCATGCTTGCATGAGCATTTGGCGAATGCCGCGAGGGTCGCATACCCCGCTGCTTTGCAGCGTTGCAAGCTTGATGCCCCGTTGCTTGCAGTGGGGTTGTTGACTTTGAAAGGCGAGTGAAACAATGAAGTTGAAATATTATTTGCGCGGGCTGGGCATCGGCATCCTTGTCACGGGGCTTGTCATGGGCGTATCGAAGAAGAATGCCGTGGCCTCGGCGAGGGCGGAGATCATGCGCTCCTATGCGCAGGAGGCCTTGGAAGAGGAGGCTTCGGAGGCTTCGGAGCCTTCTTCCACGGATGAGGCGGAATCGGAGCCGCTGCTGGTGCGGGAATCGGAGCCGGAGGCCGATTCGAAGCCGGAGATTAATTGGGAGGACATCACCGGAGAGGACATAAATAATCCGGAGGCTCCCGACTTGAACGAGGAGGCTCCGCGGGAGGACGATTTGCAGGAGAATAATTTGCAGGAGAACGACTTGGAGGCTGAGGAACCGGAGGACGGTTCTTCTGAGCGCGCGTCCTCCGCGGCTCCGGAGGAACCTTCGGAGGCGGTGGTGATTGTGAATCCCGGCGCGGCGGCCTTGGATATGCAGACAGTCACCATTACCATATCAAAGGGGGACGATTCCGGCACCGTATCGAGGAAGCTGTACAATGCGGGCGTGATAGACAGCGCTTCGGAATATGACGCCTTTCTGATGCAGCACGGCTATGACAAGCGGATAAACACGGGCGAGAAGGTCATCAGCCTGAACGATTCGTGGCAGGAGATCGCCGAGAAGATTACGCATTAGGTTTGTATATTGAATTCGGTATATTGAATTCGGGAGAATTGATGAGAGAACCCCTTGCAAAAGAGGTTCTTTTGTGTTATCATTTTATCGTTGCGTGCATGTTGTGTGCGGCGCGACAGAAGAATAAAACATAAAATTCACGTTTGCCGATTTGCGGTCCATGCCTGCTGATGATGCAGTCATACGCTCGGGTAGCCCGCAGAGAGGACGCAGACGGAAGCGCGGTAAGCCCGCAGAAAATGGAGGTAAGACATGAGCGTTATTTCAATGAAGCAGTTATTGGAGGCAGGTGTTCATTTCGGACATCAGACAAGAAGATGGAACCCTAAAATGGCTCCGTATATCTTCACCGAGAGAAACGGCATCTACATTATCGATTTGCAGAAATCTGTAGGTAAAGTTGATGAGGCGTACAAGGCGGTTGCGGATATCGCGGCACAGGGCGGTACAATTCTTTTTGTGGGAACAAAGAAGCAGGCGCAGGACGCGGTCCGCACGGAGGCTGAGCGCTGCGGTATGTTCTATGTCAATGAGAGATGGCTGGGCGGTATGCTGACAAACTTCAAGACCATCAAAAGCAGAATTGCAAGATTAAAGGCAATCGAGACGATGTCGGAGGACGGTACGTTTGACGTACTGCCAAAGAAGGAAGTCATTCGTATTAAAAAGGAATGGGAGAAGCTGGAGAAGAACCTTGGCGGTATCAAGAACATGACAAGGCTTCCCGATGCGATTTTCGTTGTAGACCCTAAGAAGGAGAGAATTTGTGTTCAGGAGGCTCATACACTCAGCATTCCTCTGATTGGTATAGCGGATACAAACTGTGACCCGGAGGAGTTGGATTATGTTATCCCGGGAAATGATGATGCAATCAGAGCGGTTAAGCTGATCGTATCCGCGATGGCGGACGCTGTTATTGAGGCGAATCAGGGCGAGATGAATACGGATGCAGCGCCGGAGGAGTTCGCGGAGGAAGCGACAGCGGAGACGGAAGCAGAATAAACAGGGAGAGTTTGTGAGTCTGCGCACTTTCGAGGTGTGGACGAATGGAGGTTAATTATGGCTATCACAGCAGCAATGGTAAAGGAATTGAGAGAGATGACCGGTGCCGGCATGATGGATTGTAAGAAGGCACTGAATGAGACAAACGGAAATATGGACGAGGCGGTAGAGTTCCTGAGGAAGAACGGACAGGCTAAGGCGGAGAAGAAGGCAGGCAGAATCGCGGCTGAGGGTCTCTGCAAGGTGCTTGTTGAGGGGAACAACGCGGCGGTTGTAGAGGTGAACTCGGAGACGGACTTCGTCGCGAAGAATGAGGAATTCCAGAGCTTTGTCACGGCAGTGGCGCAGCAGGCGCTCGCGACGAATGCTTCTGACATCGACGCATTCCTGGCGGAGAGCTGGAAGGCGGATGCTTCCAAGACGGTGAAGGAAGCCTTGGTAGAGAAGATTGCCGTTATCGGTGAGAACCTGTCCATCAGGAGATTCGAGAAGGTTACGGCGGAGAGCGGCTGCGTTGTATCCTATACGCATGGCGGCGGCAGAATCGGCGTTATCGTGCAGGCGGACACCGCGGTGGTAAATGACGCGGTGAAGGAAGCGCTGACAAACCTTGCGATGCAGATCGCGGCGTTGAGCCCGAAGTATATCTCCACGGAAGAGGTTTCCGAGGATTATAAGGAGCATGAGAAGGAGATTATCACCGAGCAGATTAAGAATGACCCGAAGATGGCAGGAAAGCCGGATAAGGTCATTGAGGGCGCTGTCAACGGACGCCTTGCGAAGGAGCTGAAAGAGGTATGTCTGTTGGAGCAGGTATATGTAAAGGCCGAGGACGGCAAGCAGACGGTAAAGCAGTATCTTGACACCGTATCCAAGGCAAACGGCACCGCGATTACCGTGAAGAGATTTGTCCGCTTTGAAACCGGCGAGGGCTTGGAGAAGAAGCAGGAGAACTTCGCGGAGGAAGTTGCGGCTCAGATGAAGGCGTAAGGGAGAATTGCCGGCAACAGGCGATAAGGAAGGAACAATCCCCCGCAGGTGGCGTAAAACGTCATTTGCGGGGGATTTTGCCCTCTCTCGGAAATATATGCCATAACCGGACATAAGAGGAGAAACGCAGATGAGAAATGGAGGATGAATATGAAGAACAGAGGATGGAAAAGGATTTTGGCGCTTATACCGGCATTAGCCATGCTTTTCTCCGTCTCCTGCGCATATGATATAACCGCGCGGGTCGCGGAGGATGGGCAGGTGGAGACTTCGGGCACGGAGAGCAAGGAGGAGCGTGCGCGGAAGAAGAGCGGACAGGAGGAGGCGCAGACCAAGTCCGAGGAGAATGAGGATAGAGAAGAGAAGGGAAAAGGGACGGCGGAAAAGCCGGATTTTGAAGGTATGACCTTCGCGGAGGCCCATGACGCTTTTCAAACCACACTCGAGAGGGAGGAGAGCGATGATGACCCGATTCCGGAGCCTCCGGAGGGACTTTTTGATTTGGTATATTATCCCTCCAAGGTTGGCGAGCTGGCGGCCTATGTGTCAAGCGACCCGGGGGACGATGAGAAGCATCCCCTGATCATCTGGGTTGTCGGCGGCTGGGGGAACGGCATTGATGATTTTCCATGGATATATCCGGAGTGGGATGACGACCAGACTGGCTCGGCGTTTTGGCGTTCGGGTGTTTTGACCATGTATCCGTCGTTCCGTGGCGGTAACGGGAATCCGGGATATTATGAGACACTTTTCGGTGAGGTGGATGATATTGTGTCGGCTTATGAGTACGCGGCATCCCTTCCCTATGTGGATCCGAATCGTATTTATCTGGGCGGGCACAGCACCGGGGCTACCCGCGCGCTGCTTGCGACCGAATACACGGACAAGTTCCGCGCGGTATTCTGCTTCGGCGCGGTGGATGAGATCAAGTATCACAACAACAGTCAGTTTACCTTTGACACGAACATTGAAGATGAGTATACAATGCGCTCGCCGATTCATTGGCTGGAGGATATAAAAACGCCGACCTTCCTGATTGAGGGGAGGGACGGGAATTCAGAGAACCTCATCAACATTGACAGTCAAACGACAAATGAAAATATCAACTGCTATGTGATAGAGGATGCGGATCATTTTTCGGTGTTGGCGCCGCTTACCAGGGTGGCGGCTCAAAAGATACTTGAGGATACCGGCGATACGGTCAACATTTCAATTACGCAGGAGGAGCTGGACGAGGCGATGGAGCAGGAGCCGGAGTCTCTGCTTCCGGTGATGGAGGCCTATGTGGTGGATGGAATCGGCCTGAACTTTGACTGCCCGTATCTGTGGAGCATAGAGGACATCTCTGAAGAGGGAGAGTTTGCGTATGAGATGACCTCCATATATGAGGATGACAATGCGTGGGATAACGCCGTTGTTTATTTAGATGCCTGGACCTCGGACAATGAGGAGTATTTCGGTCTGATGGCGGAATCGCTGGAGGAGGGCGGCTATAAGACGCGGGAAACCACCATTAACGGGCTGCCGGCCCTTATGGCGGTGAACTATGTGCAGAATGACGAGGGAAGCAGTTATAAGAATTCCTATGTGATGATACAAAATGAAAATATTTTTGTCGCCTTTGATTTTTATGTTCACGAGCGCTTTGAAGAGGAGGGGGACGTCTTGTTTGAGGCGATTGCGAACAGTATATACTTTGAGGTGTCCGAATGAAAAACGTGGCGGACTTAGTGCCGAAGAATAAATTTGATCTCAGCGGGAGGGAGGCGCTGAAGCTGCTTTCGGATGAGGAAATCGCACCGATATTGCCGGAGCTTCTGGCGTGGATGAAGGACATGAACTGGCCGGTGGCAAGGGAAATGCCGGAGCTTCTCGCACCGCATGGGGAGGCGGCGGTTTCCTGCATTGTGGAGGCGCTGCGGCCGGAGCAGCCGGAATGCGACTGGAAGTATTACATTATCAAAGACCTTTTACCGCTTCTGAGAGAGGAGACTCTGTGCCGGATAAGGCCCTGTCTGGAGCGAATCGCGGCAAATCCTACGCGGGAGGAGCGGGAGGAGGAAGCGGATGTCGGGGCGACGGAGCTTCTTATGAGAATGGATCGCGAAAATGGATAACGAGAGCGGGGATGCGGCGGACGCCCGACACGAATGGCATGGCTGAACTGTTATCAAAATACGGAAAAATCACGTGAAAATAGTTTGATAATTGAGTAAATAGAGTTTATAATGAAATTGGTATCCGTGATATCAATTTTAAACGCATAGGGGGAAAAGAGCATGACAAAAGAACAATATAAACGGGCGAACGGGACAGTGTATCCGGTAGTAGTCATTATATTAGTGTATTTCGCGTTTTCCATGGTCGCGTGGGCAGTCTCAAGCGGAGGAACTTGGAGGACGTATCTGCAGTTGGGCGTTTCTGTTGTGGCTCTGATATTAAGTACGGTAATATTTTTTGTGCGGCGCGATACGAAGGACTGTGCCGTGATTATGATGGGAAGCGCCGCGATCGCGTATGTGGTTATCCGTCTTGTCGGCACGACGACCGGAACATGGGCGTATGCGCTCCCGGTTTTGTTTGCGTCGATGGCATTTTTGAATATAAGGCTGATTGTATTCGGCAATATCGTCTCGATTGGAGCTTCGGTGCTGCGGCTGGCGATGAACTATTCCACAATGAACAGTGATTCCTTATCCGCGGAGGTTCTCGGGCTGTTCGCGTCTGTGCTCTGCGCGTTTGCGTCGATTCAGATTATCAGGATTTTGATTCGCTTTAATGAGGAGAATATGGGAGTTATCACGAGGTCCGCCGAGAAGCAGGAGGAGAGCAATAAGCGGATGGTGGGCGTCGCTGAGGAAATTATGACGCACTTTGAGAATGCGATGGTTATGCTGGAGAACCTGAAAAACTGTGTGGAGACAAGCAATTTTGCCATGAGCAATATCGCGGAGAGCACGGAGAGCACGGCGGAGGCGATTCAGAAGCAGGCGGCGATGTGCGCGGATATCCAGACCAGCACGGACAAGGCGGAGGACTGTATCCGGATTATGAGCGAGGCCTCTGCACGGACGGACGGGACGATTGCGGAGGGTTCCGAGGCGGTTGAGGAGCTGAAGGAGCAGGCGAGGAATGTTGAGGACGCAAGCCGCGTAACCGTTGACGTTATTGAGAATCTGACCAACAAGGTGGAAGAGGTGCAGAACTTTGTGGGCGTAATCCTGAGCATTTCCAACCAGACCAATCTGCTCGCGCTGAATGCGTCCATTGAGGCGGCAAGAGCGGGAGAGGCCGGGAAGGGCTTTGCGGTTGTCGCGGAGGAAATCCGCCTGCTTTCAGAGCAGACTAAGGAGGCCTCCAACAATATCACAAGCATTATCGGGGTGCTCAACGCGGACACCAAGCAGGCCAATGAGAGCATTAAGAACTCTATGGAATCCGTGACAAGGCAGAATGAGCTGATTGAAAATACGGGCGAGAAGTTTGCGAAGGTGAACGGGGAGGTTACGGAGCTTGCATTGAACATCAAGAATACCGAGGAGGTTATCAATGCAATCCTGCAGGCCACGAGCATTATTACCGACAATATTTCACAGCTTTCCGCGACCAGTCAGGAGGTTGCGGCTTCCTCCACGGAGGGGTTGCGGACGACGGAAAACACCGTATCCGATATGGCCAAGACAAAGGAAATTTTGGAGAGTATTTACGGACTTGCACAGAATTTGAAGCAATAATTCGTGCGGGCTGTCCTGTGCGGTAGGAGGTGCATTGATTGAATCCCAAGCTGAAAGAAAAAACGCTGGAGTCTCTGGCAGCGGTTCTGCCGATTTCGGGAATCGTACTTTTTATCAGTATTGTTTTGCTGCCGATGGAGTTGGGAATCTTCGTCATGTTTCTGACAGGGGCGATTATGCTGATTCTCGGTATGGGATTTTTCCAGCTCGGCGCGGAGATGGCGATGACGCCGCTCGGTGAAGGTATCGGCGTCCAGATATCCAAGACGCGCCGGCTGGTTTTGATTGTTTTGATCGGTTTCGTAATGGGTCTTATCATAACCGTGTCCGAGCCGGATTTGCAGGTGCTTGCGCAGCAGGTTCCGGCAGTTCCGAATATGACGCTGATACTTACGGTGGCGGTCGGGGTGGGAATTTTTCTCGCCATGGCAATCGTGAGAATTTTATTTCAAATCAATCTTTCAATCCTGCTGATTGTTCTGTATATAGTATTGATAGGCGCATCCTTTCTGGTTCCGGAGGATTTCCTCGCGGTTGCTTTTGACTCCGGCGGTGTGACGACCGGGCCGATGACGGTCCCGTTTATTATGGCGATGGGTGTCGGCCTTGCTTCCGTTCGAAGCGATAAGAATGCGGCGAGCGACAGCTTTGGTCTCGTCGCACTTTCCAGTATAGGGCCGATTTTGGCGGTGCTGATTCTCGGCTGCTTTTATAAGCCCACGGAGGCGGCCTACACGCTCGCGGATGTCGCATATGTGGTGACGACGCGGGATGTGGTGCGCGAATTTCTCAAAGGGCTTCCCGCGTATGCGAGGGAGGTCTTTGTCTCATTGGTTCCGATATTGGCGGTATTTATGATTTTCCAAGGGATAAGCCACCGCTACAAGAAGCGGCAGATAGAGCGTATTCTTGTGGGCGTGGCTTATACATATATCGGTCTGGTGCTGTTTCTGTGCGGCGTGAACATCGGCTTTGCGCCGGTCGGTTCGTTCCTTGGGAAAAGGCTGGGCGCGCTTTCCTATAAATGGGTTCTGGTGCCCATTGGGACGGTTATCGGATATTATATTGTAAAAGCGGAGCCGGCGATTCAGGTTCTGAATCATCAGGTGGAGGGGGTTACCAACGGTGCAATATCGGTAAAGACGATGAACCGCTGCCTTTCCATTGGCGTTTCGGTCAGCGCCGGTCTGGCGATGATAAAGGTGCTTGCGGGAATCCCGATTCAGTGGATTGTGATACCGGGCTACATTGCGGCGTTGCTGCTTTCGCGGTTTGTGCCCAAGATATTTGTCGGTATCGCGTTCGACTCCGGCGGTGTTGCCAGCGGCCCGATGACGACGACTTTCCTGCTGCCGCTGAGCATGGGGGCCTGTGAGGCGGTCGGCGGCAATCTGATGACGGAGGCCTTTGGCGTGGTTGCGCTGGTTGCGCTCACCCCGCTGATTGCGGTTCAGATTATGGGGCTGCTGTATCGGTATAAGATGAGCAGGACAGAGCGGGCGGTTGTATCGGAGACGCTTGTTATTACGCAGAGTAACGCGGATGAAATCTTTGAGTTTGAGGAGGAATATGATGATGACACCCAATCGTAGAAAGGCGGAGTTTCGATTGCTGTTTTTGATTGCGACACAGAAGCTGACGCAGAAGGCGGAGGATGTGTTTGCGGAGGGGCAGCTTCCGATACAATACCATGCCTATGCGAAGGGAACCGCGTCGGGGGAGATTGCGGACATCCTTGGGGTCGGGAGCGTGGACAAATCCGTGCTGATAGGAGTCCTGCCTCGGAAATCCGCGGATAAAATGCTGATAAAGCTCCAAAACCGTCTGCTCCTCGGGACGCCGAACAGCGGCGTCGCGTTTACCATACCGCTGTCGGGCAGCAGTGGCGCGGTGATTCATCTGATGCAGACGCTTGAAGGGAATCTTAATGCTTCAGAAAGGAACGAAGGTGAAGAGATGGATAGCAGATATGCGACGATTATGGCTTTTGTGGATCAGGGCTTTAGTGAGGAGGTCATGGCGGCGGCCAGACCCGCGGGCGCTACCGGCGGTACTGTTTTCCACAGCAGGCGAATCGGCAATGAGGAGGCCGCAAAGCTCTGGGGAGTGTCAATCCAGCAGGAGCGTGAAATTGTCCTTATTCTCGCAAAGAAGGAGAACAAGCTGGAGATTATGAAAGCCATTGGAGAGCGTTGCGGTGTTCAGAGTAAGGCGCACGGCATTGTGATATCCCTGCCCGTGGATAACGTGGCGGGTCTGGTCAAGGATGTGGAGGAGTAGGGAAATAGGGAGCGTCTAAGGTGCGAGCTTCTCCAGAAAGTCCAGCACCATTGCATTGATTTCCCGACCCTGCTCCATGACGAAATGCGGATGATGTCCGCCGCCTGCTATCTCGCAGGTCTTGGCGTGCGGAATCCGCTTTTGCAGCTCTACGCAGGTGCCAAACGGATCCTGCTCACCGTTGATAAAGAAGCAGGGGCATGAGACGGACTGCCATTCCTCGTCCGTCAGGCTCGGGTGGCTGCGCCAATCGTCAACCGTCTGCTTCAGATAGGCCTGCCAGTTGCCGCGGTGCGCCTCGAAATGGCGGATGCGCATTTCCTGAATAAAGGACACATCGCCCTTGGCGAGGAGATTTTCGGGTAAAAAATCATCGGAGCCTTCGGGCCTCGGATAAGCGCCCGCGCCGATTGCGGTAAGGCTGAGAACCTTCTCAGGGTATTTGGCTGCCATGTACATACCGACTGTCGCACCGCAGCTGTAGCCGAAGAGATGTGCATGTTCAATCGAGAGCGCATCCATAAAGGCGGCCATGTCGTCCGCGATTTGACGGGAATCCCATTTCAGGCTCTCGCACATGGTACGCCCGTGTCCGCGGAAGTCCGGAAACAGGCAGCGGTATTTTGCCTGAAACGGTTGGAGCTGGGACGCAAAGGCAAGAAGCCCGCGGCTGAAATGACTGTGCAGAAACAGGACGGGTTCACCGTCCCCCATATCTTCATAAAACATATTTAAATTCTCAATTCGTATGTATGGCATAGAGCACCTCCCGCAACAATTCCTGATAATCCCTGTGAAAACGAAGCATGAATAAGTGATATAATCATTATAGCATTCCGCAGGCGGAGGTGCAAGAAAGAGAAGCGTTGACGCGGAAAATATATTTTTCATACAGAAAAGAGGGAGATAAGGAAGTCACCCTGTATTGCGTTGTCGGGAACAAGCCCCCGCCGTTCCCGGCGGGGGCTTCCTGTGAGAAGTGAATATCAGTCGAACTCGGGGTTGAATGCGTAGAAGTTCTTGCTGTCCAGATTTTCCTGAACGATGCGGAGGGCTTCACCGAACCGCTGGAAGTGTACGATTTCCCGCTGGCGGAGGAAACGGATGGGTTCGGCAATTTCAGCGTCCTTGACCAGACGGAGGATGTTGTCGTAGGTGGTGCGGGCTTTCTGTTCTGCTACACATTTATATACACAACAAAATAAGGAAGGGAAGATGAAACGAACCAATATCTCACTATCAGAACCTGAAAACGGTTCTTTTTTAAATACAGAAAACCATAAACTCATTATTAAATTTTTAGGAGGGAAATTTATGAGCAGAATTATTGCGATTGCAAACCAGAAGGGCGGTGTCGGCAAAACGACCACCACAATTAATTTGGGAGTCGGCCTGAGCAAAACGGGCAAAAAGGTATGCCTGATTGACTTGGATCCGCAAGGGAATACCACGCAGGGCCTCGGTTATAATCCGGATGACATTGAAGTAACCATATCGACGATCTTTGACAGGGTTATAAGCAGGGATTACATTTTCGGCAGTGATTACGGAGTGCTCCATCATAAAGAAGGGATAGATGTCGTTCCTTCAAACATAGAACTGTCGGCAATGGAAATGAAACTTATATCAATTTATATCGGACGTGAAAAGATACTGAGCACATATCTGGAGATGATAAAGCAACAATATGACTATATCCTGATTGACTGTAAGCCGTCTCTGGATATCATCACCCTGAATGCGCTCACCGCGGCAGACAGTGTCCTGATACCCGTACAGGCACAGTATTACAGCGCAAAGGGACTGGAGCAGCTGCTGAGCACGATAAATCAGGTCGTCACGGGCGGAATCAATACGAGACTGAAAGTGGACGGGATACTGTTCACTCTGGCAAATGACAGGACATGCAATTTTAAACAGGTCTCGGAGATCATCAGGAATGCATACGGACAGAACATTTACATTTACACGAATTATATCCCGCGCTCGGTAAAAGCCGAGGAAGCTCCCACGGCGGGAGTAAGCATCTACGAGTATGACGGCGGGGGAGCCGTGGCGGAAGCATACGGCAGGTTCACGGATGAATTTCTTCAGGAGGAAAAAGGATATGAGCGGTAAGAAAACACTCGGATTTTCGCTGAATGCATTTGTGGCGCCGACATCTCAGGACTGGTACAGAAACGTGAAGTATGAAGACGCCAAAAACATAATAAGAGAGAAGATGCTCTCTTCCGCGGAGAATTTTGTGGCCATCGGATATTATTTAAAGCATATTTCCGAGAACGGACAATATGCGGAAGACGGTTACTCCGATATATGGGAATGCGCGAAAAATGAATTTGGTTTTTCGCAGGCCCAAGCCTCCCGCTGCATTAATATCTGTAAAGCCTACAGCGTAGACGGGGACAGCCCTTTTATAAGTGAGCGCTTTAAGAATTTTAACAAAAGTCAGCTTCAGGAAATGCTGCCGATCAAGGATGAACATCTCATGGAACGGATCACTCCCGATATGAGTGTCAAAGAGATTCGGGATGTGAAGAATGCGGAGGAGGGAAAGGAAAAGAATGCCGGGGAGGACAAGGCCCTGCCGGGGCAGATGCGGATTGCGACCATAGAGGGCGATTTCAGGGAGTTTGAATCGTCCTCCTCTTCGGACAGCGATAAAGCCCTGCCGGAGGAAAAGCAGAGTGAAACGATGCGGTTTTCGTGTGATGAAGAGAGCATAGAGGATGCAATTGAATTTATTTTTGGCTCGCGTAAGAACAGTTCATTTCCTCAAAATACGATGGATGCACTGGTTGAGCTCTTTAAGAAGGGCAATGTTGTAAATTTCATTTCGCCACAGACGGTTTTTGATAAGATACTGCCGTTTGAAAACGATACGGTTGAAGTATCATATCAGTGTGGTTATCTGGTTCGTTACATTCATACGGACGAGAGCATAAAAATACCTGTTTACCATTTTTGGAAAGCTTTCGAGAAATGTTACGGATGGATGTGGAAAGAAGATAATGATGTCGTATCCGGAGAGGCGGAAGCCACGGACGTTGTTACAGTCGCGGATGGGGAGACGGAAGAACCGGAAGAGGACTGCGTATCCGGCATCGACCTTGAGCGGGTGACCGTCCTGCTCCCCTGCGAGGCGGGTGAGACGGTGTATTACTGCGGTGAAGACGGTGTGACGGAGGGAACGGTGGATTTAATACTGCTGAGCAGGAACATGGAGCCGGAGTTCCGCGTACACGACGGTAAGGGCAGGGAAACGGAATTTGCGCTCTCTGATTTTGGCAGGAGGCTGTTTTTCACATATGATGAAGCTTTAAAAAGAGGAGGCTGACAGGGAGAGGGGATGTGAATGTGGACGCTTTGGATAAGTATAATTTTAAGATAGAGACATTGGAGGAAGAAATTAAGGCAATACGGACACAGATAGATTCAGACAAATCATGGAAAGATGAATTTAAAAGAGGATTGGATAAAAACAACGAGCAGATTAACAGAATAGGCGATGTGGTTATGGAGATAGCTAATAAACTGTCTCAAGAAATTGACGAACGAAAGCGAGAGGGGATGGAAATAAAATCTAAAATAAGGGGTTCCGGTGTATGGCTGGGGATATTGCTTACGGTAGGCGGGGGGATATTTACTCTTTTTGTGACATATCTCGCAGGAATACTACAGTTTTAACTATATTGTGGCAATCGCACAATACAGACTGCCTGTCGGGCCTCCTGCTCCGGCAGGCGGAAAGGCGGTTCAAGGCCGCCTTTCTCTTATGGATAAACAAAATCTATGCGACATCGCAAAAAAGACAGCTTCGGCTGTCTTTTTCTGTGAGGATTAGAGAGGGAGGAGGGGTACACGATGAAGATATCACAGTATCTGAAAATACATAAGCAGATGAAAATTCTCCGCATAAAAGCGGATATGTCACAAAAGGCAATGGCAGGTAAGCTGGAACTGTCTGTCCCGACTTACTCCAATTACGAGAACGGGTACAGCGAGCCGCCCATGGAAATAATACGGAAATTCTGCAAAGTCCTTGGCATCGGCGCTGATGATTTCTTCAGATACATCATTGATAATATTAATAATAACGGATGCCCGGAAGATGACAGCGGATCGGAGGCTCTGCATCGGCGGAGCAATGATAAATTTATGAAAGGATAAAGTCGGAGATGAACAGAGATCAGATTGTTGACACGATAGTAAAAGATTTATTTCATGCGGAGCTGTTGAATGAGGCAGAGTACCCCTCTGCCGCGGAGCTTCAGGAGGAATGCAGGGATGTTATCCTGAAAAGACTCAGAAATTATTATATTCTGATGGGAGAGGTGTATTGATGAGTGATTTTATAAGGGGAGACTGTATGGATTTCCTTCCAAGCTTCCCGGAGAACTGCTTTGACATTGCCGTTGCAGATCCGCCTTATTTCAGCGGACCGGAAAAACGGAGTTATTACGGCCGCAAAACAAGTCCCATCGGGGTGCATCGATGTTACAGGCCGTCGGAAGAATGGAATGTGCCGGATAATATTTATTTCGACGAGTTGTTCAGAGTCTCCAGACATCAGAGAAAGAGAGGGTTGGCATTGCGGGCAGGCCTTGGAAGCTGACATAAAAGACGTCAGGTAAGATTCCCTTATATAAACAGGAAAAGTTTATGCGACGTCGCATAAACCGTGAAATCACATTAAGGAAAATGAAAATGAAGAGAGAAAAAACAAAGGCAAAGAAGCTGGAAGAATTTTTGAAATTTCTGGATGAATGCAAAATCGAATATGATTTGGCCGCTGAAGCAGTCGGAAAGGAAGACACCGCTTTACAGGACATGCTGCATGAGATGGAGTTTGCACCTGACAAGCAGACCAGAAACAAGATTGCGACAAAGCTGCATTATTCAAGAGTACGCCGACGAGAGAATAAGGATAATATGCTGCTTAACGAGGAAATCGTAACATTCTTTTTTACGGAAAACAAGGCAGCATTAAATAAAATGAGGGAGCTGGGACGGCAGCGTAAGAAAGAGAGCTATCTGAACAGTGAGCGGTACTACAGACCGCGTTCGGATGAAGCACTGACGATAAAATTGGGGGACTGCGAAGTATCAGGGAAAAAATAGGAGTGTGATTTTATGCGACGTCGCATAAAATCCGGAATGGGGAACAGGAAAATGTTTCAGATTGTTTTATTTACGGAAAAAGAAAGAAGAGAACTGATAGGAAAATACGGAACGGAAAACATCAGCATTGAGTGGATACCTACGGAGAAAAATTATCCCAGAAAGTCATTAAGACGGTATCTGAGCAGTGACGAATTTGGTGTATATAAAAAACATGGGGTAAAAATCCCGTATTATCTTAAAAGAGAATACAGGAAAGCAAGAAATAACCGAGAACGTAGAATATATACGAAATTTTATCATTTACATACAAGTGTGAGATACGGAAAGCGGCACGAATATTTTATGTTCGATTACAGGTTTGCAAATTTGTCGGAGGATGATATTATGGAGATGATAAAATTATTAGAGATGGGATAGCTATGATATATTGTACTTTGGGGATCAGAAAAGAATATAAATTACAAATTAATTATCATCAGACAGGAGGTTATCATGGAAAATTATATTGAAACTCCCAAAATGAGTGAAATATTATCAGAAGAATTTATGATACCGTTTGGATTGTCGGCATATAAATTAGCACAGGAAATTCATGTGCCGGTATCAAGGATTCAGGATATTTTACACGACAGACGGAAAATTACAGCCGATACATCATTAAGACTTGCAAAATTCTTTGGTGTATCTGACAAATACTTTCTTGAACTTCAGGATGATATAGACATTAGAAATATAAAGATGCAGATTATGGATGATATTGACAGTATTTCAACATGTCAGTATGCACAGATGGGATGATGCAGGGCGGTAAAAGTTAATAAGATTATTTTCCGCAAGGGTATAATGATTTTGCTATATTGCGGCAATCGCACAATATAGACTGCCTGCCAGAGCCTCCTACTCCGGCAGGCGGGAAAGGCGGTTCAAAGCCGCCTTTCTTTTAAAGAGTTGGGAGAGAAAATAATTGAATATGGAACCGTTGACAGCCTTTCCGGAATCTGATTCGGAAAGGCATTTTTGTTTTCAGGAGGAAAAGCTTATGGCTGTTGAAGCAAGGAAAATGTTTCGGGAACAGTGGAATACAGTTAATCAGGCATTAAGCGAATATGAAGGATATGAGAAAAGAGTGCAGGAATATCTGTTGTTTTTGACGGGCTATCATACAAAAACGGAGTTGGAAAAATGTATGGATGATGCGCCAAGGCAGATAAAGCGATTAATGCAGGAAAGGAACTCGCCTCCCGCGGAGCTGATAACCCGGGTTACAGGAGGATATGCAGAACTTAAAAGTATGCAATTAAGCGCATCAGAAGAGTATGGAATGGCTGCTGTTCACAGGGAATATTTAAATATATCCAGAAACACCATGAGTTGGTTAAGTGCAGCAGAGTTATATTGTCGGTTATTTAGGGAAGGTGATGTCATAACAAAATGAAGCATTTTTGAATAATTCACAATGTTGCCTGGTAAATGCGTTAATAAAGGACATCCTGTCTGACCGATTAATGGGAAGATCAACTTCGTTTGTGTAGTCAAAATCAGAGAACAAATGAAATGCTAATTGACAGGGGAGCCTTATATCCAAATGGGAAACAAAGTCGATATAAAAAGGTATTGAGCCATACCAATTTACATTTATTGCATCCGTATAAGATAAAATGCCGGTAATCTTATTAAAAAAGATATTATTTTCATTGAGATGCAATAATAAGGCATTGAAAACATCTGTACCAAAGTGAAAATCAGCAGAATATCGAATGCGTGAAAAAGGAGTTCTTTCGATATTTTGGATATGAAGAATGGAATTATTTATGGAGTAATCCATATAACTTAACAGTCCTTTATTATCACGCAGTTGTATGTTACGATAATCGTTAAATAAGAAATACATATACTCACCTACTTTTATAGATTGTAACACAGAAAATTTTATTTGGAAACAGAATTATCTATCTTATGCGACGTCGCATAAAATTCTGAAAGGAGGGATTCCGAACGCAGTTAAACAAATCATAATACAAACAATTGAATATGGAACCGTTGACAGCCTTTCCGGGATCTGATTCGGAAAGGCACTTTTATTTTCAGGAGGAAAAGCTTATGGCTGTTGAAGTAAAGGCGGGCGAAGGGAAAGTATTTGTCGGGCAACATGCAGTGACAGAGCCTGCGCAGGGAAGAATATTGAAGATACAGGACGAACGTATCTATTTCAATTACAAAGGCGGGGAGGGCCGGGGCGCTGACCACTACATCAGCATTGAAAACGACAACTGGCCGGGACTGCTGCCTTATTCGGTGTTCGCAGACGTGCCGGGAGACAATGCTTCCCGGTATCCGGCGTTTGGAGGGAATGCAGTCGTTGATCCGGAGATGATGACCGTAACGGGACTTTCGCCGGAGTTGGAGGATAAAGAGACGCAGACGGAAATCATGGCGGTATTTCAGGAGTATGTCAACAGCCATCCGGAGATCGGAAAAGCGTGGGAGGAAACGAAGAACTCCGCACGGGAAGCGGGCCGCGTTCATTTTCACGGATCGGAGCTTCAGCTTGATTACTATGCGGATGTGGTCTCCCTCGGGAAAAAGGACAATAAGGAAGAATTTCTCTTCAGGGTTGTATGTGCGGAAGATTTTGCCTACGGTGCAGCGTCACGGGTCGGGGAAAAATGTACCGTTGACCTTAACACCGACGAGGTTACGTTTTCCGGAGACATGGCCATCGACGATATGGGTTCCCATATCATGTCTGCGGTGCAGGAGAGCATTAATCAATATCATCAGGAAGGCGGGACGAAGGATCACAGTGTTTCGTTTGAATATTTCAATCTTCCGGAGAGAACGCCGCTCGATACCCTGCAGAAAGTCGTGGAAGAGCATGTCCCCGAAGAGATCCCCGTCCTGGAGGAAATCCGACGGTACATGGCGGAGATGGACGGCAATTATAAGAGCATGTACGGCGAGCTTCAAAGCCTCAAGGCGCAGCTTGCGGAACGCTCCGACGCCGCGGAACAGGGCATTGTCAAAAAGACGGTGGAAAATCTGGAAAAGGACACGAAGAGTTTCAGGGAGCACCTTGACGGCTTTAAGAAACCGCAAGGATCTGGTGAATCCGAACGGACTTGTTTTCGGCATGCCGGGCTTCGGCAAGACCTTTTTCGTAAAGCGCGAGATACTGGACACGTTCCTGAAGACATCGGACGACCGCCTCATCATTGACCCCGAGGGAGAGTACAGACTGCTCGTGAAGATGCTCGGAGGGCAGGTGATAAAAATAGCGCTCAATTCACGGATTTACATAAATCCGCTGGACATAAACCTGAGCGTAAAGAACGAAAACGATAAGGAGTATGATCCGATAGCGGCCAAGGTAAACTTCGTCGTGTCCCTGTGTGAGCTGATTCTGGGAAACAACTCCAATCTCGGTAAGCACGAGATCGCCACGATAGATTTCGCCTGTAAGAACATATACAACCGATACATGAAAAATCCCGTTCCCGGGAACATGCCCGTCCTTGAAGACCTGTATACCGAACTGCGCAGCCTTGAGGGGGAGATGGGGGAGATCGGGTGCAGACTGTCGATAGCGCTTTCCCGATACACGACGGGTTCACTGTCGTATTTTAACCACCGCTCCAATGTTGACATCAATTCGCGGTTCGTGTGCTTTGACCTGAAAGAGATGGACAACAACCAGCGCGATCTGACGATGCTCATCATACAGGAATGCATCTGGGACAGGGTGGCGTCAAACCGCGAAAAGGGGAGATACACATGGGTGGACATTGACGAATTCCATCTGCTGCTGAAAAATCCGATGACGGCCGCCTATTCCGTGGAGATCTGGAAGCGCTTCAGGAAATGGGGCGGCATTCCCACCGGCATCACGCAAAACGTGAAAGATCTGCTGCGCTCACCCGAAATCGAGAACATTCTCGACACGACCAATTTTATCGTAATGCTGAACCAGTCGGGAGATGACGCGAGACTGCTCGCGGAGCATCTCGCACTCTCGGGAGACGAAGAGGATTACATCAAATCCGGGGAAGCGGGAAAGGGACTTTTGTGGGTAGAGGGCACAAAAGTCCCGTTTGAGGACGATTTTCCCAAAAACACGATCTGTTACAGCGTCATGACGACAAAGCCGTCGGAAACCATCCGGACGGTGAAAACCACGCAGCCGAAGAAAACCGCGGCCGGGGGAAAAAGCGCCGGTGCGTAACAACGGGATGCGGCGCCGCATAAAAAGGAGGGATGTTTATGCCGCTGACGGACGGCGCGAGGCTGTCGGCCTCAGGGGAAGCTTCCCCGAAATTACGGAACGGAGACCCGCGGGAAGCGGGAGACACGGCCCCGCAGGCCGTTCCCCGCGTGAATGCCGACGTTATCCTCGGGAAAAACGAAGCGGACACGGATCTCGGACAGCGCGGACAGTCGCAGCAGGAACAGGAATACAACAGTGAGGAACAGAGAAACGTATACCGGAACCGGTCACAGTCCTTTGAAGAACAGCGGCAGAATTACACGGAGCAGGCATTTAATTATTACACTTATGAAATGATTGTCGATCATATCCCGGGACGGGATGCGTTCAGACATGCCGGACATGCCGGACATGCCGGGGGCCCGCACGGAGGAGCAGAGAACGGCCCGGTTCCCCCGCCGCCGGCGCATGAGAGGCCGGATTCGGAGCCGGAGCTCTCAAAGTGGGCGGAGGACATGCTCGACATCACGGGGGAAAACCGCGCTCTGCTCGGGAACGACAGGGAAAAGAATGACGGAAAACGGGAGAAGCTCGAGAAGAAGCAGCCCGCGAAAACGAAGTTTTCACTGAAACAGGGCATTTACAGAAAAAGGCTGAACGGGCGCGAGTACGAAAAAAAACGGAAAAAAGAGGTGCGGGCATCCGAACGCCGGGAGAGGAACGCGGCAAAGGCCCGACGGACGGGGCGGCTGCTGTTCAGCGATGAGAACATCCGGGAGGATGAGGATTCCGCGGCGGCAAAAAGAACCCTTCACAGGGCCTCGGTTCTGACAAAACGCAGAATAAAGCGGGACGTGCGGAACCTCCGGGACAGGAGAACGGTATATAAACGGCTCAAATTCAGGGACAGAAACGACGGCCTGATCGCGAAGGAAGAAACCCGCCTGAAGCACCGGCAGGGCAGAGCCCTCGCGGTCAACAGAAAGATGTCGGAATGGGACAAAATGTCCTCCGGAAACGCGGACGGCGGGAAAGCCGCGCGGATGGCGGAGAACCGAAGGATACAGCAGAGGAACCGGCAGCGCCGGAAGCTCCAAAGGGAAAAAAGCAGGGTAACCCGGGAGATCACGTTCGGCAGAAACCGCCATCAGCATCAGCTGAAAAAAAGCGCCCGAAAGGAAAAGCGGATCGCGAGAAAAAGAAGCCTGACGGTCGTGTCGTCGGTCATTTCCGTCATCGGCACGTTTTTCATGCTCACAATGTTCCTGCTGCTGTTCATCATGTGCTTCCTGATGCTGTTTGCCGACACCACCGTGACAAAAAACGAATATGCGGAACTGACGGACGTTACGGAATATCTGCGGAATCTGGAGACGGAGGTAAAGAAAGGAGTGACAACGGACAGAGCGGAACTTGAAGAGCGGCTTGATGAGAGCTGCTTTGATCAGACGGGGCGGCATGTGCATGAATTTGCATACAGCCTTCCGGAATTCGGATTTGACGACATTACCTTAATGGCGTACCTGTCCGCGAAATTCATCACGTTTGACCTGCAGGCGGTCCGGGCGGATCTGGATGAGCTGTGCGGGCTGATGTACAGACAGAGCATTGAATTCAGGGAGGAGGAGAGGACATTTTATGACGCCGGAGGCAATCCGTATACGGATACCGTTATCGTGTGTTACATAACGATCGATAAAACGGAGCTTGAGGACGTTGTCGAGGCAAGACTGGACGAAGACGCCCTTGAGCATTACGAGGCATACAAATATTCGGGCGGCGGCCGGCAGGTATACGGGCCGGTCATGGACGGGGACTGGAGCGGTAAGGTATCCTCGAATTTCGGGGAGCGGATACATCCGATAACCGGGAAAAAGACCTTCCATGACGGGGTGGACATTGCCGTTCCGACGGGAACACGGCTGTATTCCGCCGTGAGCGGTCAGGTAATAACGGCGCGTTACAGCAGTTCCGCGGGAAACATGGTGACCGTGAGGACGGACACGGGATGGGAGGTGACGTTTATGCACATGGACAGGATCAGCGTGACCGCGGGGCAGTATGTAATGAGAGGGCAGCCCGTCGGCCTCTCGGGCAATACCGGAAATTCGACCGGGCCGCATCTGCACATACAGGTACATGATTCCGACGGCAGGAGAATAAATCCCATGTTCATCATTCCGCAGAGCGGACACATATACGAACAGGAGTATCAGGAGTGAGGTGAGAATTAAGAATGAGTGTTGACAGGATCGCAAAGCTTACGGAGCAATACGACAAAGAGATGGCGCTTGCCGAGAAACACAGGAAAAAAGCGAAGTCTCTGGCGGATCAGATAAAGTACATGAAGGGAGAGGAATGCAATGACCGCATAAACAGGCTGAATCTGACTCCCGATCAATTCAGTGAGCTGTTAAGGCTTCTGGATAACAAGACACGGTTAATGACTGCCGTTGAGATGTGTCTTGCGCAAAACGCGGCGGGACAAAATGACGGTGAGGATGAACGGGAAATGCAGGTTCCGACGGAGGACGGACGGGAGACGGAAGCGGAGATTCCGGATGAGGTTCCCGTTTTCGGGGAAGGAGATGAGAAAGTAAGTTGAAGCGTTCAGACATCAGAAAATGCAGACTGCCTGCCGCCGTGGCGGCGGCGCTCCTGCTTGCGCTGTGGGCAATCGGGATGTGTCTTGTGCAAAATGCGGCGGGACAGAGTGACGGTGAAGACGGAAGCGCAGCGGCGGCCCAAAGCGTGGCCGGAACGGGGCTTTTTGACACGGAAGACGTGCCGGGCATAACGTATGCGGAGACTCAGACACGGGCGGAACAGCCGGAAGCGGATGAGGAGGAAAATCATGCGACGTCGCATAAAAACGACGTGCCGCCGGCGGAACCCGTAAGCGACGCATATGCGCAGGCGTACAGTCTGGTACGGCTCCGGTGCCATTATCCGGAGGGAGAGTCCTATGTGTGGGAAGTCCGCAATGATCTGACGGACACATGGCAGATCCCCGCGGACAGCGTGGACGTACACACTGACGAATTGGGAAGAGACCTGTCCGTATTGTCGGTCCGGACCGGAGCGGAGGATCTGAGCGTCCGCTGCACCGTTCTCACGACGGAAGGGGAAACGCTGACGGACGAGGCAGTCATACACATCATCCCGGAGATTGCGGCCATTGAAGCGGAAGATTATACCGCGGATGCCGGAACCCGCATTTCCGCAAAGGACGTCCCGCTGATCATATCCCATGCGGACGGCACGCGGGAGACCGTAACCGGACTCTGCGGAGTGACTTTTATCGAAAGGCGGGAGGACAGGGAATACTCCGTTGATGAGAACGGACACACCGTGGAGACCGTAACGACGGTCAACACGGAATACGAATACGTTTACGTCAGTCCCGGCGACAGAGAGTTTTATCTGCGTTACCGTGCGGGAGACCGGGAATTTGAGACAAAGCTGACCGTATCGGGAAAGGACACCGCGCCCGTGATATCCGTAAGTCTCCAAAATGCGGACACGGAATGGCGTGAATCGAACAGGATTCTGGTCAGCGCCGAGGATTACACGACCGTGGAGTACCGCTTCATAAACGGCGGGGAGGACAGCGGATGGACGGACCGGAACGAGTACGAAGTCTTTTGCAACGGCACATGGGAGATACAGGTGCGGGATGAGGCGGGGAACGTCGCCTCGGATACGATCACGGTCGGAAACATCGACAGCCAAAAGCCGGTCATTGAGAAGATCGCGGTTATTGAGAAAGAAGGGGAAAATGAGAAAAATGAGGAAAATTAGGAAAGCACTGGTATCGGGGCTGACGGCGGCCGCGCTGTTATCCGTCCCCGTGACGGCGGTGCACGCTTCCGGGGAAGATGAGAAAGAGTACATAACGATATCCGTGGAAGCGTCCGACGACAATGAGGGGATCACATATGCCATTGACAGTCCCGACAATTTCAGCACGCAAAACACGTTTACGATACCCGCGGGAACATCGCACACGATCTACGTGAAGGATGCGGCGGGGAACGTCACTTCGCAGACATACGAACCGCCCGGGGAGGTCTCCGCGGCGGAGAGCTCCCCGGAGAAGGATGACGCCCCGGATTACGGCGGCGGTTATGACCCTTACGACGGCAGTCGCGGAGAAGCGGACGACGGAGGGCGGACGATAAACATTGACCTGGAGCTCGGGAAAACTCAGGATAACGCTGAGGCATATGAGAAAAATCCGGATACTCCGGCGGAACCGGGAGGAGGAACCGTATACAGCAAAACGTTTCCGGACGGAACCGACGGCAGCCGGCAGGTTTTTTACTCGGTGACGACAACGGACGGTGATGTCTTCTATCTGCTCATCGATCAGGGCGCAGGCGCCGATAACGTCTATCTGTTAAGCCAGGTGAGCACCGGGGATCTGAACGCGCTTGCCGCGGATGAGGGCGGCGCATCCGGAAAATCATCCGGGAAAGAGGAGGGGGACAGCCTTCTGAAAGCCCTGTCGGGAGATCAGGGAGATGACGGCGCCGGTGCCGCTGCCTCTTCCGCCTCCAAGAGCTCCGGAGGAGGCGTAAACAGAAATGCGGTCATCGTGTGCATTGTCATTGCAGCCGGCGGAGGAGTTTATTATTATCAGACGATCTACAGGAAAAAGAAGGAACAGGAAATGGACGCGATGGACGCCGCCGATATCGGGCAGTTTGAAGCCGAGACGGACACGGACGCGGATGATGAGTTTGATTTCGCCTACGGGGAAAAAGAGGAGTTTTTGAGAAATCTGATGAACAGTGACGAGGCGGAGTTTGAAGCGGCGGCAGCCAAAGAGGCCGCAGCAGGCGGATGGGGTCCCGAAACGGATACGGAACGGGATGCGGCATACGAGGAACATGCGACGTCGCATATTCCGGAAGAGGACGGTTCCGCAGGCACCGGCGACGAAACGGCCGAAACGGCAGAGGATGACATATTCGGCGCGGAGCCGGATGACGGCGAATATGATCCCGAGCTTGACGGGGAGGAAGAGTAAAAGAGAATTGTGATCAGATCAGGAGGTAAAACATGAGCTTTATCAACAGGATACCGAAAAAATATTTATATGCGGCTCTCGCGGGCGCGGCATTGCTTATCGCTGCGGCGCTGTTCTTTTTTATCAACGGCGGGGGCGGTTCGGATGCGGATAACAGGGAATACGGGACGTATGTCGAATCGAAGCTTGCCGACGACGTAACGGCGTATCTCTCGGGCCATGCGGCTTTTGACGATGCCGACAGGGCGGAGATGGCGGATTATTCCGTGGAAACATACAACGTCGTCCTGAAGTCCGGTGCAGACGCGATAACGGATGACCACAGTGCGGCGCTGACGGCGATGTTCCGCGACAGACTGGAAGAATACGGCCCGGGACTTTCGGAAAGTGACATGGATGCACTGTCGAACGGGATAAGCTCTTACGTGTGGCAGGCCGTCCTGCTCTCACTGAACATATACAAAAAGGGCGACATGGATGCCGGTTATGAGCAGGAGTACCTGAAACTTGCGGAGAGTCTTCAGGCACAGATCGATGAGCTTGAGGAAAAAAGCATGAACATTCATATCACGGCGAGGCTGAGGGAAGATGAGACGGAGCCGGGATCGGGAACGAATGACGCCGGCAGGGAGACGGAGGTTGCGGAGGCCGTGTTTACAAGATACATGAACGGGGCCCTGACCACCGTCAACAGTGATCTTGACAAAAAAATGAGTGAAATGGAATCCGACATCGTCCGGAACGTGGAGAATGACATCAACCGGATAAGATCCGACATCGCCTCGGATGTGGCGGATGACGTAAATGACAGAATGGACGGCATCAGATCCGAAATAGCTTCCGAAATAACCTCCGAACTGAAGAACAGTATCAAAAACGGAGAAGACGGGGAGGACGGACGTGACGGGAAAAACGGACGTGACGGAGAGGACGGACGCGACGGGAAAAGCACATACATAGCATATGCGGATGACGCATCCGGAAGAGGTTTTTCCCTGACGCCGACGGAGACAAGCAGATATATCGGTACGTGCGTAACGACCGATTCCCGGCAGCCGGCATATTCCTCCGCATACGGAAACTGGCAGCTTTACAGGAGCTATATCATTACATCCGCCACGGATGAAAACAACAATACGACACTTTACATTAAATAAGCGGACGGAGGAGGGAACACATGACGGACGGGAAAAGAAAATGCACGGTAAACATTGCCGCAATCGCAATGACAGCCGTGACGCTGGCGGTTCTTCTGACATCTTCAACGAAGGCGGAGGAAGGCCGCTTTAAAAGTCAGGGAAAAATCGTGTTTGACAACGGAACGCCGGATGAAACGGACGACGTGATATTTGACGCGGGGGACTTTAACCGCCTCGCATATACATGCAGATAGAATTTTATGCGACGTCGCATAAATTTATGACCGCTGCGGCGGTGGAAGGGAGAAGAGCAATGAAGATCAAAAAGAGCACCATAATCAACGGAATAACGGCTGTCGCATGTACGGCGGCCCTTTCCGCGGCGGCGGTCATTTCCGGAGCCGCCGCGCCTGACGGAGAAGACCGCGGCTACAACAGCCGCGGCAAAATCGTGTTTGACAACAACACACGGGACGAAACGGATGACGTGATATTTGACGCATCGGATTTCTTTGTGATTGACGGCATGGTTTCCGCCGGCAAAACGGACATAAGGGATGCGCTGAATGAATATGACGGCGTGGATATCGGTGAGGATATCCCGTCCTTTGAAGTTCTGGCCGCATCGGTAAGCGGACTGTGTGACGGAACGGACGCGGCCGCGGGGAACCTTCTGGAGGGGAAAAAGGCCCTTGTCGAAAAGAACATGATCACCGGCACAATGCCGGACCATGGCGGCATTACGACGCCGGCAGACGGAATCGCGGAGTCGGAAGAGGAAGAAGCCGCGGAGATAACGATTCCGGAAGGGTACTATGATCGGGATTCAAGAATCAGCATCCCGATTGAGACGATAAAGGAGAGTGTTCCGTCACTAAACAGCAGTATACCGTCTGAACTTACTTTATCGGGAACGGCATGGGTCGGAGACAGTGACGGGTACCACAATACCGGGCGCTTCTTCATCAGCATTCCGTCCGGTTGGAAAACCGCATCAGGCTGCTCATATCGCACATATTTAAATGATCCCGTATCTGACGGCACTCTAACGACTGTCGGTATTGCGCCGGACAAAACCGGAGATATAGGAACATTTGGCTATAAGTCCATGGCTTGGTGGACGTTACACCTGGTATGGGATCAGGATTAATGCACCTTATTCTAAAATTATGTCACTAAATTACCATTTTGTGACATAGGCCCTTACATGTTTTTGCTCTTA
>JAMPFV010000089.1 GCA_023664265.1 Roseburia sp. | reverse complement strand
GTGACGATTATGATGAGTTTATTTGATGATGAACGGATTATGAAAACTTATGCGAGAGATATTGAAAAGGAAACGGAGAGAAAGACAGCCGAAAGAATGATAAAAAAGGGAAAAATGACATTGGAAGAAATTGCGGATTATGTTCCGTCATTGTCATCTGATGACTTAAAAGAGATTGAAACTGAAATTATGCAGTTAGCATAACCAACAATTCTTGACAATCAAACTACTAATGTTTGATTGTACAATTCAAAATAACAGCGTTAGGGCGCATAGAAAATCTGGATATTTCAACAGACCTGCAACCTGATATTCTTTCGAATGAAATAGTCAGATTTTATAATGAGTATACTCAGGAAACACCGCGAATTAAAAATTTTTATCCGAATGTTATGAGATGGATTGATGCTATCTTATTTAGAATTGATTGCGAATCCCGTTATACTTTCGGTTTGAAAAACTATGTGCTTATTTTGAAGTCGGCAAGGGACTTAATACAAAAAGAAAATCCGTTTAGTAAATATGAAAAGTATCAACGGGGAATATTATGTGATTTGGCAGATTTGGAAACACCTGCCGATAAACCGATAGTGCATAATATCTTAGACAGGACAGAGCAGGAATTTTTGAGGTTATCGGGAAACATAAGGAAAAATACAGCATTGAATGTAGTATCAATAGCAATAGGTGTTATTGGAATTGTGGTATCCATTTTAATGGCAAGTGTAAAATTCCAGCGTTCAGCTTCGTCAGACATGTGAGTCGACGAATCAGCCTGACCTGTCCGGGGTATGAAATGAGATTTGTGATATTACAGTATTGCGTTTAAATCAAATTCCTTTGTCAGACAGAGGTATTTGGGGCCGTCCGCTATTTGCAGTAGTGGGCGGTCTTTTATTTTTAGTGTTTAGCGCCTTAAAAGCTTGTCTGATCCGGTGCATATGTGGAACAATCTTCATGTTGTCAAACCCAGTCCGGCAACGGAAAGGGGGTGCATACATATGACGGACTTTGTTATATCTGTTCTGGCTGCTGTCACGGGTGGTGTAGTGTGTCACTATATCATCAGATGGCTGGGCAGCAGCGACAATGACAACCAGCCAAAAGAAACCCTCGGAGATAGCCGCTCCGAGGGTTTCAATTTGCATACATATGACGCACATATCTGTTCGTTCACTGGTATTGTAACATATGCAAAAATGAATTGCAATATTCCTCGGAGATTAATTTTAAAATTTACTGCGGCAGTATAACGGCAATCTGCAAGAAACTGTAAAAAAGTGACGGTTAGTATTTTGTAGTTATTTAACGAATTTCCGTCAAATCATAATACGCCGCGATCCGTTATGAGTACGACCTCCTCAACCGTGAGATCCGCACCGTCGAAAAGGACGGAACCGTCCTCAGGACGGACGCCTATGACAGGGCGGGGCGGCTCCTGCGCCGCACGGATGCGGAGGGCGCGGTTGAATTCATCCTGAACCTCGCGGGGGACAGGGTGCTCCTGCGCACCGCGGGAGGCGCCACGCAGGAGTGCCGCTATGACCTGAACGGGAATCTCGTGTGTCAGCGCGACGTGACCGGCAAGGAGACGGAATACACCTACAACATGCTTGACCTCCCGGAGAAAATAAGCGATAATGGAATCACGATGGCCGAGTACCGCTATTATCCCGACGGCAGCGTTCAAAGCCTTAGAAACGGGGATCTGTACACGGAGTATGCCTATGACGCGGACAAAAACCTGTCCCGCTTAAAGACCATGCTGGGAACGGAGACGCTCGCGGACAACCGGTACGCCTATGACGGGAACGGGAACCGCACGGAGAAGCGTCAGCCGGGCGGCGTCACCCGCTACGTCTATGACGCGCTCAACCGGCTCACGGGGGCGGAGTATCCCGACGCAACGGAGGAGCTGTTCTACGACAGGGCGGGGAACCGCACGAAGCGGCTGTACAACGGCGCGGAGGAGACATACGTCTATGACCCGCGGAACCGTCTGACCAGATACACGAAAGGAGGAGTGACGACAGAATTTGTCTACGACAGGGCGGGCAACCTGTTGAAGGACGACAGGGCGGCCTACACCTATGACGCCTTCAACCGCGTGGAGAAGGCGGAGACCTTTGACGGGCATGTGCAGATCAACCGCTATGACGCGGAGGGACTGCGCCATGAGCTGGAGGAGGACGGACGGCTGGTACGCTTTATCTTCCGCGGGGATGAGGTCGTGGCGGAGGAGAGCATGGAGGACAGGATACGGTATATCCGCACCGACACGCTGCTCGCTTCCGATGCCGAGAACGCAAGAACTTACTACCACTATGCATCCGATGAGATGGGCAGTGTCACGCATGTGATTGAAGGGACGGAAATCCTCAATCATTATGAGTATGATGCATGGGGGAATCTGACCGCGTGCGAGGAAAAAGTACATAACCGCTTCAAGTTCAACGGACAGCAGTGGGATCCGATCACGCAGCAGTATTACCTGCGTGCAAGGTTCTATAACCCCGTGATCGCAAGATTCACGCAGGAGGACACCTATCGCGGAGACGGGCTGAATCTGTATGCGTACTGCTGGAACAATCCCGTATACTATGTGGATCCGAGCGGGCACTGGTGCGACAAAAAAGAGCAGGTCTTCAGGGATCTTATGAAGGAGCGCGGGATAACGGAGGCGGATCTGTCCGCTGATCCCGAGCTGAGGCTGCGCCTGATGGCGGAGGCCTCAAACATCGTAAAGGAACAGAGCAGGAATGCGCCACAGGCGCCGCAGGCTGAGGCGCCCGACAATGTACAGGATTCTAACAGAAATTCGACTGATAGGAATACAACAGGAAGCAATTCAGCGAAACTTCGTACGAATTTAGAAAGGGAGGGACGTGGTGTTGAAGAAGGACAAGCAGCAGCACATATAGTTGCATCCACAGGGAAACGTGGTCATTGGGCGGCAGCAGATGATTCAAGAAAAATATTGGCCCAATATGATATTGGTATTAATGATGCTGCTAATGGAATTCCTCTAGGACATCCTAATCCACACAGTAGAACCCATACCAGGATATTTCACGAGAGGGTTTATGCACGGTTATTTTCTTTGAAAACAAATATGAGTGATAGTGGATATGGAAGAAATGCAATTAGAAGTGCACTAAGAAATGAATTGAGGAATATTGGGAGGATAACGGAGTTACATATTGGAGAATTAAATTTTTATGATTATTTGTAATAGTTGACTGCAAACATAATTAATTATTAAGCATTATTAAATCCAGGTGTTAAAATGTGTAATCTGTTTGGCACCTGAATTAAATCTCAAGGAGAGAATCGCATGGAAAAGGAAAAAAGAATTGATGAGATTTTTGTAGGGGTGTTAAAAAACGCTGTCAGAGAGGCGTTTAAGGAGTTGTTAGAAAAATATTCAGATGAGCACTTTTATTATTGCACTTTGGTGCTTGTTGAGGGTCAAGGCTGTCCTGTGGTTTCAGCAATGTCCGAGGAGGCATTAGAGAGGGTGGTACAAGAATATAAGGAGCAATATGGGTATGCTGATTCAGAGGAGAGTTTGAGAAAAGAGCTAAAATGGTCGTATGCGGATTCGCCATATTGTGCATATGGTGAACAATATTTTACGGAAGTTCAGAGAATGATTGGAGAAAGTGATGCAGAAAAAAGCTTTATACAAGAATATGATATAAAACTGAATTCTATGGAAAAAGTTATGACAGATTTGGATAAAGAGGGTATATTCGGGGAAGGAGAGCAAAGAAAATGTATGATTGTTAATGCAGAGGTAATGCCACCGGATTATACAAATACAGAAAGGGCATTAAAATTGAATTCAGGAGAAGTTTTAAAGGAGTGGCTTGAAGAAGCCGCAGAGCCGGATGACGATTTTTAGAAAATTTTTGAAGAAGCTGTTTGCTTATTGCAAGAAAAAATTGGTCAAATGATTTGAAATTTCCAATGAGGCGGGCGATACAAAATATTGCTAAGGAGCATTGCGGAGGCGAGTGAGGTTTTCCTGATATTCCGTTTGATACACAGCGATATCGGGACATCTTGTCCTGACAAGTCCGTAATGCGTTACAGATGGTGCGCAGAGGACGGTTACGTTCGTGACCGTAAACCTCGGGAATATTTAGAAAATCTGCTTGCCGCAGTCGGCGGCGTGTAATATTCTGTACTGTCTGTCGGGTGAAAAACAATCAAATATCGCATGATCCCGACGGCAGCATCCGGAGCCTGAGAAACGGGGATCTGTACACGGAGTATGCCTATGACGCGGACAAAAACCTGTCCCGCTTAAAGACCATGCTGGGAACGGAGACGCTCGCGGACAACCGGTACGCCTATGACGGGAACGGGAACCGCACGGAGAAGCGTCAGCCGGGCGGCGTCACCCGCTACGTCTATGACGCGCTCAACCGGCTCACGGGGGCGGAGTATCCCGACGCAACGGAGGAGCTGTTCTACGACAGGGCGGGGAACCGCACGAAGCGGCTGTACAACGGCGCGGAGGAGACATACGTCTATGACCCGCGGAACCGTCTGACCAGATACACGAAAGGAGGAGTGACGACAGAATTTGTCTACGACAGGGCGGGCAACCTGTTGAAGGACGACAGGGCGGCCTACACCTATGACGCCTTCAACCGCGTGGAGAAGGCGGAGACCTTTGACGGGCATGTGCAGATCAACCGCTATGACGCGGAGGGACTGCGCCATGAGCTGGAGGAGGACGGACGGCTGGTACGCTTTATCTTCCGCGGGGATGAGGTCGTGGCGGAGGAGAGCATGGAGGACAGGATACGGTATATCCGCACCGACACGCTGCTCGCTTCCGATGCCGAGAACGCAAGAACTTACTACCACTATGCATCCGATGAGATGGGCAGTGTCACGCATGTGATTGAAGGGACGGAAATCCTCAATCATTATGAGTATGATGCATGGGGGAATCTGACCGCGTGCGAGGAAAAAGTACATAACCGCTTCAAGTTCAACGGACAGCAGTGGGATCCGATCACGCAGCAGTATTACCTGCGTACAAGGTTCTATAACCCCGTGATCGCGAGGTTCACGCAGGAGGACACCTATCGCGGAGACGGGCTGAATCTGTATGCGTACTGCCGGAACAATCCCGTATACTATGTGGATCCGAGCGGGCATCTTTCAGACTGCTTAAAGGAGGCATATCTTGAAGCCCGTAAGAACGGGATGAGCAAAGAGGATGCATATGCGTATGCCAAGCAGGTGTATGAGCAGAATCGTGCAGCAAATTCGAAGCCGACAGTAGAAGTCCCGGATGCTCGCGGAATGACCAGAGAGCAATGGAGAGATGCATATAGAGATGCACGTTTGGAAAGTAAACCAGTTAATGATTTATTGAGACAAATTCATGATATAGAGCAAAAAACGGGTATGAGAATTCCTGACGTACAAATGGAGGTATGTATTATGGTGTTTGAAAATTGGAGCAAATATGTGTATCGTAACTGGGAAACGTTTTCTGAAATAAAGAATGAAGGAAAGTGTAAACATTATTTTGTTCAGATTCCATCAGAAGAAATAAGCAATAAAGTAGAAGATTTGGAGAAGGATTTGAAAATAGCTTTTCCAAGGGATCTGATATTGTTTTTTAAAGAAGTGGGGGCAGGATATTTTTGGATAAGTGCAAAAGATAAGATAGGCATATATAATATATTGTCACCAAGTGAGATTTATGATTTGTACTATCCAGACGAGGAAGAAGACTGGTTTGCCACATATCGCATGAGCGCGTGGGATAATCTGGAAAACCATTTAATTGCATTTTGTGTATTTGGCGAAGAAGATTCATTATTATACTATGCGATAGATAATGGAGGAATATATTACTTGTCTAAAGGGCAAAAAATTGCGGATTCTTTGGAAGAGTTTTTAACATTGTTGGATAATGAAGTAGATTATTTTATGAAGGTGTGATTATTTAAAACGCATTGACGTTTTAAATATTGAGAAAACCGTTACGAGTATGACGCGTGGAGGAACGTAACCGTCTGCGTGGACCTGAAGCATTCCGCGGCAAAAGGTATTGTAGAGGGCTACCAGAATAATATAGCGTCCAGAGGCATGGAGGTGGAAATATGCTATGAAGGGAATCAGCCTACTCATAATAACGCGAATATCAGAGGGTGTACGCGGCTTGATGTGTATGACATAGCGCCCAATCAGGTTTATGACTATAAGTTTGTGACAAATCCGGGAAACGGCATATCCCAAAGGCAGATGAGCAGGATAAAGTCGCAGGGGCCCGAGGGACTGGCCCCTGCGGATATACATGAGGTCAATCCAAGACGATAAGGAGGAAGTTATATGTTGGCAGAAATACATCGGGATCCGTATTCTGACCCCGCTTATACCAAGGAGGATAAGAAGATTGTGGCAAAGGACTGGGATGAGGCCGTGGCG
>JAMPFV010000088.1 GCA_023664265.1 Roseburia sp. | reverse complement strand
GAAGTCCCTTTGTTTACTTGTGTCCGTTTGTCACCTACACGCACTATCCAACTTCTGCCGCTTTTATGAAAACCCTTCTATGGCAAATCGCACCGCATTGACGGGAACGTTAAACTCGCTGTGGTATATCCGGTCCTTTGACAGGGCGCTGCAATAGAGATGCACCTTGGAGATCACGGCGCCGGACGCGTCATAGAAGTATCCGTAGCAGCCCCATTTGGAGAAGTCGTCATCCTCATAGGAGACGCACTGGTACTGCAGCTTCAGGGTGTATTTGTAGCTGTTGAGGTACCCGTAAGAATCGAGCTCGTAGGGTACAAACTCATAGCCGATAAGTTTGCAGTAGTTATCGCGGTTCGTCCCCAGCTTGGCGGGGGCCTCTATGGGGATGATTGTCGCGTTGACGGCGGTGTAGGCCACAACCGCGGGGTTTTCCGGATGAAAGACTGCAATGACGGTGCTTCCGCTGCCGACGTAGGTGACCAGAAAATTCGCGACATTGTTTATGGCGCCGATGGGGGTAACGGCCGCGATTGCAGGGTCCGCGCAGACACAGGACAGCGCCGAAGCGTCAAAGCCCTCCTGCATTGCCGCGGTCAGGATAACGGAGCCGCCCTCCGTCAGAGTCAGTGTGTCGTCGGACAGAATCAATCCGTTTCCGATGCTTTCCTTCGCGGAAGCGGCAGCGGGAAAAGCGGCTGTCAGGACAAGAACAAGCAAAACCGACAAAAGTCTCTTGATTTTTATTTTCATAAATAATTCTCCTTTCGCAATGGTCATAATGGCGACTGTTTTTATTATAATCGGAAAGGGAACCAAATAACAAGTCCTTAAAATCTAAAAGTAAAATAAACAATTCAAATTTCCCCTTTTCTTATGAGAAAATATTTTATACAATAGATGTGCGGAAAATATGGAACGTTAAGGATATCCGGAAGGGAGTATGAGGATAGAGTGATGAAAATAAGGACGAGGAAGCAATGGAGAAGGATGGTGCTGATTCTGGGCGCTGTCGTTCTGGCTTCGGCACTCGGCGGGTGCGCGGAGACGACGGAGGAAGAGACGATAGCGGATGTCGCGGTCGTGGAGGCTGCCAATCCGGAGATTGGGAGTCTGAAGCTCAGCGGTGAGTTTATCGCGACAATTGAGCCGGAGGCGTCCGTTTACGTCATTCCCATGGCGACGGCGGAGGTGACGGAGGTTATGGTCTCGGCCGGGGATACGGTTGAGGAGGGGGACGTGCTTGCGTTGCTCGACGACACGATTGCGCAGATAACGATGAAGAACGCTGAGGTCTCGGCAAAAAACGCGCAGATTTCACTGGATAACGCGGAGCGCTCCTATAATATGAATTTCGGGGATGGCGCGTCCGTGTTGAATGCCCTGCAGTCGGACAACACGCTCTCACAGGCGGAGGATGGCGTTACACAGCTTCAGGAGAGCCTTGTGGATGCGATGACCGCTTTGGATACTTATAAGAGAAAGCTCACGGACGCGGAGAAAGAGCGCGACGAGGCGGAGAAGGAGATGAAGAAGGCGGAGGAGGAGTATCAGGACGCGCAGAATAATTCCTCCGATATGACGATGGGCTTTGAAGCGCTCGGGATGGGTTCCATGGAGTACATGACGGCAATGACAAAGTATCAGCAGGCCTCGGAGGTGTATTCGCAGTGGCAGCAGGCGGTCACAAGCTATAAATCCGCGATTGACCAGTGCGAGGAGACCATTGAGAATCTGCAGGATAATATTGACAGCACCTACAAATCTTACAGTCAGGCGGTGATCTCGGACAGTGTGAGCAACGGGGAGCTGCGGGAGGAGCAGAAGAAAGCATCCGAGAACACGATATCCCAGGCGCAGCTGGGGGTCTCCCAGGCGCAGCTCACGATAGAGCAGGCACGGGAAAATCTGGATACCTATACGATTACGGCGCCGATTTCCGGCGTGGTGGAGACGGTCAATGTCAGGGAGCATGACTTTGCAACCTCAAGCAATCCCGCGTTTGTGATTTCCAACAAGGATGCGATGACGGCGGTCTATTATGTCAGCGAGGATGTGCGCAACACCTTTTCGGTCGGGCAGCAGGTCACGATAGAGAAGGATGGGATGGTTTATGCGGGTGAGGTTATGGAAATCGGAACCGCGATTGACACCACGACGGGACTGTTTCGCATCAAGGCGCGCGTCAAGGGCGATACTTCCGATTTCCTTTCGGGAACGAAAGCGAAAGTGACGACGGATACATATCACGAGAATAATGTGTTGATCATCCCGTATGACGCGGTGTATTACGACGGGACGCAGGCCTATGTGTATACGGTGGCGGACGGAGCCGCAAGGAAAACCAATGTCACCACCGGCCTGTTTGACGAGAAAAACATCGTTATCACGGACGGCATTACGACAAGTGACTTGGTGATTACGACATGGTCGGCGCAATTGCGTGACGGTGTGACGGTTTCCATTCGGGAGCCCGCAGCCGGCAGTGCGCAGGAATAGGGGGGATGGCAGATGAGTTCCCTGACAAAGCTTGCGTTAAAACGCCCTGTTTCCGCGCTTTTGATCGTACTTGCGCTGATTGTGTTCGGTATCAGCTCGGTTTTCGGCTTCAAGATGGAGCTGACGCCGGATATCGAGATGCCGATGCTGTTTGTGCTCACGGTCTATCAGGGGGGAGACCCTGAGACGACGCAGGAGCTGGTGACGAAGGTCATCGAGGATTCCGGTAAGACGCTTGCGGGTGTGGATTCGATCGATTCGCAGACCTCCGCCAACATGTCCATGGTAATGTTTTCCTATAATTATGGAATGGATATCGACGAGGCCTACTCGGACCTGCGCAGCGCGCTGGATACGGCTTCCATGCAGCTTCCGGAGGATGCGAGCGACCCCGTGATCATTGAGATGAACATGAACGCGCAGGATATTATGACCCTGTCGCTGACGGCAACGGGGGACACGGATGTCTTGGCTTTTGTGGAGGAGGAGCTGGAGCCTGAGCTGGAGCGCCTTGAGGATGTCGCGGACATCTCCGTGACCGGCGGACAGTCGGACTATATCAGGATTGAGCTGCATTCGGACAAGATGAAGCAGTACGGCGTGACGATGTCCAATGTGGCGACCTACATATCGACGACGGATTTCACGATTCCAATCGGCAGCGTCAGGCAGGGCTCGCAGTCTGTCAGCACATCGGCCTCCTCTCAGCCGGAGACGCTGATTGATTTACAGAATATACCGGTTGTGACGAACAGGGGCAGTGTGATCAAGCTGTCGGATATCGCGACGGTCACAATGGCGGTGAACGATTACAGCAGCATCAGCCGTTTTAACGGAAATGACAGTATTAGCATCGGTATTGCGAAGACGCAGAGCGCCGGCACCGTGGAGGTCTCAAAACAGGTGAAGGAGATTGTGGAGCGCGAGGCCGCGCTGAATCCTGCGATACAGATGCAGGTGGCGTATGACGCGGCGGACAGCATCAAGTCCTCCCTCAGCTCGGTAGGGGAGACGCTGGTGCTGGGCGTTTTGTTCTCCATGCTGATTTTGTTTATCTTTTTCGGAGATTTCAAGGCGAGTCTTATCGTGGGAAGCTCCATGCCGATTTCCCTGTTGGCGACGCTGATTTTTATGAGCTTTGCGGGCTTTTCACTGAATGTCGTGACCATGGGCGCGCTCGTCATTGCGATTGGTATGATGGTGGACGCCTCCATCGTTGTCCTGGAGAGCTGCTTCCGGCTGAAGGATGAGCGTCCGGACTTCAAGGACGCGGCGCTTGCGGGTACGAAGGCGGTGGCCTCCTCCGTGGCGGCCTCGACCATCACGACGGTAGTGGTGTATCTGCCGCTTGCGGTGCTCAAGGGGCTTGCGGGGCAGCTCTTTTCGGAGCTTGGCTTCACGATTATTTTCGCGATGCTGTCCTCGCTGGTGGTCGCGCTGACGCTGATACCGATTTTCTTCTGGAAATACAGGCCGAAGGAGAAGAAGGACACCTTGGTCAACAAAATGCTTGCGGGCATCGGCTCCGGCTACAAGAAGCTGCTGGGGCACATTATGTTGAAGAAAAAGACGGTTATGCTGGTAGCGGTTGCGCTGCTTGCAGTGGCGGTCGCGCTGGCGGCGCAGCTTGACCAGGAGCTGATGTCCGCGACCGGCCTTGACAATATGAGTATCACGGTGGAGCAGCGCAGCGGTACAAGGCTTGAGGTGATGGACGAGAACATCCGGTTTATCGAGCAGATGATCATTGACGACCCGGATTTTGCGGGCTGCAATATTTCCATCAGCGGCTCGACGGCGACGATTACGGCTTATCCTTCCGAGTCGTGCACCAAGAGCATTAATGAGCTGGTGGACCAATACAATCGGGAGCTGAGCGGATACACGAACATGAGCATCATCGTCGAGGCGTCGGGAAGCGGCATGACGGCGATGCTGAGCGTCAGCTCCGCGACGGAGATTGACCTGAGCGGTGAGAACATGGAGGATTTGAAGACTGCGGCGAGACAGGTGGAGGAGCTGATGCTCTCTGTTCCCGGGGTCATCAAGGCGTCCAGCGATATTACCTCGGACGCGTCACAGGCCAAGATCAAGATAGACCCGCTGAAATGTATGGATGTCGGTTTGACGGCGGTGCAGGTGGCGAGCGAGATGTACAGCGCGAGCAGCGGCAAGGAGGTTATGAAGATGAATATCGGCACGGACGAGTATTCCGTGATGCTTGAGTATCCCAAGGGCAGCTATGACGAGATGAGCGAGCTGCTCAATATCGAGCTTACGACGCCGAGAGGGACATTTATCACGGTGGGCGACGTGGCGGAAGCGGTCTACTCGGATGTGCCGGAGACGCTGGTGAGAAACAACGGGAAATATCAGGTGGCCATCACCGCCTATACGACGGATGCGGCGAAGTTTACCGCGCAGGCGGCGATTCAGGAGGCGGTCGGGAACGCGCAGCTTCCGGAGGGCGTTTCCCAGACGGAAAACATGATGACGGAGATGATGAACGAGGAGTTTGCTGCGATCGGGCAGGCTATATTTACGGCGGTCTTTCTGATATTCCTTGTGATGGCAATGCAGTTTGAGTCACCGAGCTTCTCGCTGATGGTTATGCTCAGCATCCCGTTCAGCCTGATCGGGTCGTTCTTCCTGCTGTTTATCACAGGCTCGACCCTCAACATGACCTCGCTGATGGGTGTGCTGATGCTTGTGGGAATCGTGGTGAATAACGGTATTTTGTATGTCGATACGACGAATCAGCTCAAGGAGACAATGCCGCTGAATGACGCGCTGATGGAGAGCGGCAGCATTCGTCTGCGGCCGATTCTGATGACGACGCTGACAACGATTCTGTCCATGATTCCGATGATATTCACGAAGAATGAGAACGCGGCGATGATGAAGGGCATGTCACTGATCATCATTGGCGGCTTGGTTACCTCGACGCTGCTGATATTGCTGCTGCTGCCGAGCTTTTATCTGCTGATGAGCAAGCAGGGACGGCAGGAGGCGAAGGAGCGCCGGCAGATGAAGCGGGCGGGAAAGAAAGCGAAGTAGATAAATCCGTTTTCCAAGACATCCTTTTCAATATCTATGGGGCTGCTGCGGCAGCCCTGTTTCCTGTGAGCAATGAGCCAAGCGGCCATGCTTATGATTTATGAGAACTTAGCAAACAGTATAATATGGAACATATCATCCTCGGAATAACAGCTTACACTGCCGCCTGTCTTATCGGAAAAAGCCTTTACACTCTGCATGCCCAAACCATGATTTTGTCCCCGCCTGCTCTTGGGCAGGCCTGTTTCAGGGTCAGATAAAAGTTCTCCCTCATATTTGTTTTTCATGTAAATCAGAAGATGGTCTTTTTCGCACTGAATTTTTGCAGTTATAATCTTCTCCTGTTTATCAAAGTCTTTCACGCAGTCAAACGCATTATCCAGCAAGTTTGCAATCACCATGACAAATTCATAATTGTCCACCGGAATTTCCTTAGAGATAACAATATCCTGCCGCACTTCAATATCCATAAGACAGGCCTTTTCCATCATGCTTGAGAGCATGATATTGGCAACGATGTTATCGCAGTATTTTGTCACTTTGTTTTCGTCTGTGACAGCGTTGACATGCTCAAGCACTTTCTTAATCTCATTATACTCTCCCTGCTCTAACAGGGAATAAATCAGATTGGAGTAATGGCGCATATCATGCCGCAGTATCCGCAGATTTTTTTCTGACTGCTCAACCATATGATACTGGTTCTCCAATCCTGCAATGTGCGCTTTATAAATGATATTCTGCCAATAAATTGTGGTCCGTTGGGATTCTGTCGCCATATACCGCATCAAAATGATATAAGATAAAAACATTGCGATCAGAAACATCACAACACCGGGAATGTTTTCCGGATGATCGTCCAAGGTGTACGGAAAGAATGTAAGGCATGAGAATCCGCAATAAAATGCTCATGTACGGTAAAGAAGCAAGTAACCGAAAACAAGAGATAGACCGCCAGCACCACACTATTCCGAATCTAAGAAATCAAAGAACAAAAGATAAGCATTATGGAAATGTGCATAACAGGCTATGGAATCATGGATAACTCTATTCAC
>JAMPFV010000087.1 GCA_023664265.1 Roseburia sp. | reverse complement strand
CCGATTGTCATGGCGTATTGGAGCGCGGCGAATGCTGAAACTGCTTACGGCAATCCCGATTTTAATATGCAGGTCATCGGATTTCCGAGCGACTACGGGCAGATGCCGGTAATGACCATGTCCGGTCTGTCGGTATTGTCTGATGCGAAACACTTAGACGATGCGCTTGCTGTACTCGAAGTGATGACTTCTGACGAAGCGCTGCTTACTTATGCGGAAACGAACCATGTAATATCTCCCTCCAAAAATATTGAAGTGGAGTGCACACCTGCGTTAAAGCCGCTGAATGATTTGGTAAACAGCGGAACTTATGTACTTTCCAGCAATGCCAGAATGGACGTGGAACAATGGGGAAATACCTGCCTGATCGTCCGCGAGCTGTTAAATGGCGCGTCTGTAGACGAATGTATGGCTGAATTTGATAAGCTGCAGGAGGAGGCGCTTGCGGCGGACGGGGAATAGAAACGGTTGAGGCTCTTTGCGAGGAAAATGAGGTGGCCGGCATGGATTTTCGGATAAAAGACGCGGACAAGATCGTTATGACGCACACGGGACTGATACCCGGCAAAAAGGGCAAGGTCATTCACGTGAGCTTTGAGAGAAGACTCAGTGACCGCAGGGACTACGCGGAGCTCGTGCTCCCGAGCCGCAAGGTGGTGTGCTCCGAGGGCTTTGACGAGGGCGAGCTGGCACAGCTTCGATTATATCTAAAGGGGCAGGAGAAGCACATCGTAAAGGAAGCCAAACAGATTAACCACGATTTGATATTTAAGCTCTGAGGATTGATGGAAATATGGGCGCACAGGGATGCCGTCTCTGTCCCAGAGGCTGTAACGCGGACAGGGCAAACGGGAAGACAGGCTTTTGCGGAGTGACGGATAAAATACAAGTTGCACGCGCCGCACTCCACATGTGGGAGGAGCCGTGCATCAGCGGAGAACACGGTTCCGGGACCGTGTTCTTTTCGGGCTGTCCTTTGCAATGTGTTTTTTGTCAAAATAGGAGCCTTGCGCATAATGAGAAGGGAAGAGCGCTGACGCAGGAGGCGCTGGCGCGGGTATTTCTGCTCCTGCAGGAGCAGGGGGCGGAGAATATCAACCTTGTCACGCCCACGCATTATGTTCCGCAGCTTGCGGCAGCGCTGGAGGAGGCGAAGCGTCAGGGACTGAGCCTTCCGATAGTCTACAATACCAGCAGTTATGAGACAGTCGAGACGCTCAGACGGTTGGACGGGCTGGTGGACATTTATCTGCCGGACTTGAAGTTCCGGAGTGCAGAGCGCGCCGCGCGCTACGCCAAGGCGCCGGATTATTTTGCGACAGCGTCCGCCGCGATCGCGGAGATGGTGCGCCAGACAGGAGCCCCTGTTTTTGCGGGAGGACTGTTGCGCCGCGGCGTGATTGTGCGCCACCTTGTCATGCCGGCGGGGGTGAATGAGGCGAAGGCGGTAATCGAATACCTGTACCGCACTTACGGGGGCAGGATTTATATCAGCATTATGAACCAGTATACGCCCTTTGGGGATTTGACGGCGTTTCCGGAGATAAACAGACGGCTGACGCCGCGCGAGTACGGGCGGGTAGTGGATTACGCGATAGAAATCGGCGTGGAGAACGCGTTTATTCAGGAGGGGGAGACCGCAGGCGAAAGCTTTATCCCCGACTTTGACGAGGGCGGTTTTTTGGACAGACTGCAGTTGAGGTGAGCGATGTATCAGAACTATATTTTTGACTTATACGGGACATTGATTGATATTCATACGGATGAGTACAGCAGGAATTTTTTTAAGAAATATGCGAAATGGCTGCGCAGGCAGGGCTACGCCTTTGCGTGGAAGCAGTTCCATAGGGCCTACACGGAAACGGAGCGCTCCTACAGAGAGCGTGCGGTGCGTGAGAGCAGCCATGTAAGACCGGAGATTCACATTGAAGAGGTATTTCGGGATGTTTTTGCGGCAAAGGGATACGCTCTGTCGGAGGAACAGACCGTGTGGCTGTGTGAGGGCTTCAGACACAGTTCCCTTGTCTGGCTGCGCCTGTTTCCAGATACGTTGGAATGCCTGCGGACGCTGAAGGCTGCGGGAAAGCGGATTTATCTCCTGTCGAACGCGCAGCGCAGCTTCACATGGCAGGAATTGGAGCGCACGGGGTTGATACCGTATTTTGACGGGATCCTGATTTCCTCCGACGAGGGCTGCATGAAGCCGGACCCCGGCTTCTATGACATCTGCTGCGAGCGCTACGGCTTGAAGAAGGAGGAGAGTCTGATGATTGGAAATGAGCTCAAATCCGATATTGCGGGAGCGGTGGCCGCGGGAATCGATTCCTTTTATATCAACCGCTATCCGGTATTTCACAGGCCGGCTTCGCCGGAATACCGATATGTATCTGAGAACGGTTCGCTTATGGAGGTGCTCGCGCAGACGGGCGTACCGTGTCCGTCATCAGGAAAGGGAGGAACGGAATGCTGACCCGAGAGGATTTTTTGTCACTGAATTTTGTAAAGAAGGAGGATTTTACGGGCAGTCATAAGGGGATGCGCTTTATGCTGCATCAGGAGAGCGCGGATGAGGAAAAAAGGCTGAAGGTATATGTCTGGAGCGAGCCGCTTGGCTTTGAGGCCACGCCGGAGGAGAAGAAGCTTTCCGAACTCTTTGAATTCAGCGAGGAGGGGCTCGACAGGGCGATCGCGTGGATGAATGAGCGGCAGGCTGCGGGGCTTCCCTGAGAAGAAAAAACAATCTGCAAAAGAAAAACAACCCACTTGACGGCATGGGTTGTTTTATATTTATTCTATTAAGCCATCCGGTTTACAGCCTTTGACAGGCGGGAAACTTTTCTGGAAGCATTATTCTTATGATATACACCCTTCGTCGCAGCCTTATCAATAACGCTTGTAGCATTTAACAAAGCAGCGGCGGCAGCATTCTTATCATTTGCTTCGATAGCGGTATAAACCTTCTTCATAGCGGTCTTCACACCGGATTTAATCGCTTTATTTCTCTCGGCCTTTGTTCTGTTGACCAAAATTCTCTTCTTAGCAGATTTGATATTTGCCATGCTTGACACCTCCCATTTTCTCATATTTTCCGAAAATGTTTCATTAAAGCCGGACACGGACGTTCTAATGGAAACATACTCAAATATTGTAAATTATGCTAATCAATCTGTCAATACATATTCTTAAAAAAAATGGAGAGATTTTATATATGATAAAACTTCACGGATAAAAAGGATGCAGACGGCAGAAATGGGGGACATGTATGCAACAGTTTCAGATTAGAACGGATTTGGCGCTGGAGGCGACGGAGAGTGTACGAAAGCAGGACGCAGGGCAGATACACGGGGTAACGTTGGAGGAATATGACGTGATGGAGGACGTCCATATTTCCAAGGTGGTCATAACGAGCAAGAACGCGGCGAAGAGCATGGGAAAGCCGATGGGAACCTATGTGACTTTGGAGGCACCCGGTCTGCAGGAGACGGACGAGGATTATCACAGGGAAATATCGGAGGCGCTGGCCGGCCTGCTCCGGGATGTGATTCCCGATGTCGAGCATGAAAAGTCCATCCTGATAGTGGGACTGGGGAACCGTGACGTCACGGCGGACGCGCTCGGGCCGAGCACGGTGGATAATCTGTTCATTACGAGACATATCATCAGAGAGTACGGCAGGCAGGCCTACCGCGCCGCAAAGATTCATCAGATCAGCGCGCTGGTGCCGGGCGTCATGGCCAAAACAGGCATGGAAACGTCGGAAATCATAAAGGGAGTCATAAAGGAAACACGCCCTGACATAGTTATAGTAATAGATGCGCTCGCCGCAAGGAGCACGAGGCGTCTCAATCGTACTGTCCAGATAACGGACACCGGAATCCACCCGGGGTCCGGCGTGGGCAACCACAGGAACGCGCTTACACAGGAGAGCCTTGGCGTTCCCGTAATCGCGATTGGAATACCGATGGTGGTTGACGCGGGAACCATCGTGTGCGACGCGCTGGAGAGGATTTCAAGGGAGTATGACGGTGGAAAAGCCTCGCTGGACTATTTCAGAAACAGTGCGGACACCCAGCTTCACAATATGTATGTGACGGCGAAGAACATTGACGAGACAACAAAGAGACTTAGCTTTACATTGTCAGAGGCGATCAACATCGCCCTTGATATGGAGCAGGAGGAAGAAGCTTGAATTTGCGGATAAGGGTTAAGAAAAGACTGGTGGTGTCAGTCATTCTTTTATTCTTTTTTTTACAGCTGTTTTTTAAGGCCGTCAGGGACATCCGGGACGGGGATCGTTCGCTCGGAGAGGGACTGTATGAGCAGATGCTGATACAGTGCGTGAGACTGTACAATCCCTTCCGGCTGTATATGGACAGCGATTGGGAGAAAAGGGACGCCAATGAATGGGCGTGGTATATTTTATGGAAAAATGTTCCGATAGAACAGTATGCGCGGGAAAATGATTTGGAGCTTGCGACGGTGCGGGAGTATATGCAGGAGCAGGAGACGGTGCAAAAGCCGATACAGCCGGAGGAGGCGCCCGCCGACGCGGAGCCGGAGGAGACAACCGTGACACCGGATTTGCTGCAGGAGGCGGTCATCTCCGAGAATCAGGCCGCGCTCAAGGCAGCCGGGGAGGAACGAAGCTTTGTCCCTGCATCCGCGCCGGCAGCAGTATATTCGAGGGAACAGCTTCGGGAAGCCGGTTTTATAAAGAAAACCTTCTACTCTGAGGATCCGACAACGCAGCTGAGGGAGGAGCAGGTGCAGTACGATACCCTGATGGGCTTTGACGCGACACTGAAGCAGGATTCAAGCGCGCCGCAGATACTTATTTACCACACCCATTCACAGGAGGCTTACATAGACTCGACAGAGGACATCAGCACGACAATATTGGGCGTGGGAGAGCATTTATGCGAGATTTTGCGGACGCGCTACGGCTATAACGTCATACACCATATGGGACAGTATGATGTGGAAAGCAGGGATTACGCGTACTCAAATGCGATGGCCGGATTGGAGCAGGTGCTCCGTGAAAATCCATCAATAGAGGTCGTCATCGATTTGCACCGGGATGAGACAAGGGGGGATACGCATCTGGTCACGACGATACAGGATATTCCGATGGCGCGCTTTATGTTTTTCAACGGCCTGAGCTATACCAAGGAGCGGGGAGAGCTGACGACATTGCCCAATCCTTATGTGCAGGACAATTTGTCCTTTGCCTTCCAAATGCAGCTTGCCGCTGAGGAATACTATCCGGGCCTGACAAGACGAATTTATCTCAAGGGCTACCGCTACAATCTCCACTACCGCCCCAAAAGTCTGTTGATAGAGCTTGGCTCTCAGACAAATACTGTCGAGGAGGCGATGAATTCCTGCGAGCCGATTGCGCACATTATCTCAATGGTGCTCAACGGGGAGAACAAATCGGAGGAGATGCCGCAATAGTATCGCGCTGCATAAAAACAGTTTACTAATTTCCGATATTGATGGTATACTAAGCATATACCTTTCATCGGCGGAGCGCGCAGGACGCCTGTCGGATGAAGCGGTATAAATAGATATACGGAGGGAATGAAAACGATGGCAGTGATACATTTAACAGAGGATAATTTTGACCGGGAGGTATTGCAGTCGGATATTCCGGTATTAGTGGATTTCTGGGCACCATGGTGTGGTCCGTGCAAGATGCTTTCGCCGATTGTTGACGAGCTGGCGGAGGAGGTAACGGATGTGAAAATCTGTAAGGTGAATACGGACGAGGCAGACACGGTCGCGCTTCGATACAAGGTGATGTCTATCCCGACCCTTATTTTGTTTAAAAACGGAGCGCCGGCGGCAACCTCTGTCGGCGCGAAGCCGAAATCCGAGCTGTTGGACTTTATCAAGGCGTAAATTTGCACAAAAATATCGCGGAAAAATTAAATAAAAATTACTAAAAAGAGCTTTTGTGGGAAAAATTTCTTACAAAGGCTTTTTTTAAATGCTATAATAATAAAGTAAGAAAGGGATGGGAAATATGTTTAAGATTGGTGATTTTGTGATTAAAGCGAACAGCGGCATTTGCAGGATTGACGATATCGGGCATCCGGACGTCTCTACGGCAAACAAGGAAAGGCTTTACTTCTTCCTCTCTCCGCTGAACGAGACGAATTCAAAGCTCTATGTGCCGGCGGACAGGGCGGACAACGGTCTGCGAAGGGTTATTACGGAGGAAGAGGCTTGGAAAATCATAGAGGAGATACCGAACATTGACGAGGCATGGATTTCCGATGACAAGCAGCGGGAGCAGAAGTATAAGGAGGCCATCCGAAGCTGTGATCTGATAAAGCTGATAAGCATAATCAAGTGCATGTACCGCAGAAAGCAGCGGCGGACTGCGCAGGGAAAGAAAAGCACTTCGGTTGACGAGCATTTTTTCAAGCTGGCGGAAAACAATCTGTATACGGAACTGGCCTTTGCCATCGGCAAAAACAGAGAGGATATGCAGGCGCTTATCGCGGAGCGGATAGAGGGAAATCGGGAGGAAAAAGCCTCTTGTGAAAATCCTTAAAAAATTTGTGATTTGTTGTTGACAGATGTTTCCTCTGATGGTAATATAAAAAACGTCGTTGAGATGAAATCCCGATGATAAAAATCAAAAAAGTGCTTGACATAATATGACAGTTTATGATAAACTATTTAAGCTATCACGAATAAGACAGGCACAGAACCTTGACAAATAAACAGTAATGCGACCCTGAAAAT
>JAMPFV010000086.1 GCA_023664265.1 Roseburia sp. | reverse complement strand
TCAGAAACAAATAGCCGATTGAAAAATAAGCTATCAAGCTTATTTTTCAATCTAGAAACTTCAGATACGGGAGATGAAATTATGAGCAATGAGCTTTTATTGATTTTGAGTGTGATTTTTCTGTATGCGTGCGTCGTCCTTTTTTATCGTTTTCTGGGAAGGTCGGGGCTGTACTGCTGGACGGTGCTTGCGACCATCGCCGCGAACATCGAGGTTCTCATCGTGGTGAACGCCTTTGGCATGGAGCAGACGCTCGGAAACATTCTGTTCGCGTCCACCTTCCTTGTGACGGATATTCTGAGCGAAACGGAGGGAAAACGCGCGGCAAACAGGGCGGTTCTCATCGGCGTGCTGACCTCCGGAATTTTCGTCCTGATCTCGCAGTCGTGGATGCTTTACACGCCCAACGAAAGCGATTGGGCCTCCCCGGCCATCGCGTCCGTCTTCTCAAACACGCCGCGCCTGATGCTCAGCAGCATCACTGTCTACGCCATTGTGCAGGCCTTCGACGTCTTTGCCTATCATGCCATCTGGGCGAAGACCACAAAGCTCTGCAACGATTCAAAGCGCTTTCTGTGGCTTCGGAACAACGGCTCCACGCTGGTTTCACAGTTCTTCAACACCCTGCTGTACACCTTTGCGGCCTTCTGGGGCGTTTATGAATCGAAAACCCTGTTCAACATTGTATTTTCAAGTTATGTGATTTATGTTTTCACCAGCCTTCTCGACACGCCCGCGGTTTATCTGGCAAGAAAGCTGTCGCCACGCGTCCGAGAGTAGCTTCCTGTTGAGCTTGGCGTATATCCGCTCTACCATCCACGGCTCCGTGCAGGCCGTCAGCGCCTCCTCAAAAGGGAACCACTTCACGCCGCTGTTTTCATCCGGCTTGGCGTGCAACGCCTCCCGCTCGTCCGCCTCCAGAAGATATGTGACATTCAGATGCAGATGGGACGGCACATAGACGCCTCTCTTTACATGCCCGTCAACCGTCAGGATTTCAACGGAAAAAATTTTGTCGGACAGCGCCCGTATGCCCGTAACCCCGGTCTCCTCCATCGCTTCCCGCACAGCGACCGCAAGCAGATCCGCCTCGCCGTCCGCATGTCCCCCCGTCCATGACCACGAGTGATACAGATTGTGATATACCATAAGCACCTTGGTGTGTTCCCGGTTCAGGAGCCATGAGGAAGCCGAGAAGTGAGCCGTCAGATTGTCCCGCACCAGAAGGTTCTCCTGCGTCTCAAGCAGCTCCAACATGACGCTTCTGTCATTTTTCTCCTGTTCATTGTATGGCGCATACGCCTGCAATGCCTGTCTCAGCTTCTGCATGTTCATCCACATCCCTTCACGATTGTATACGGCCCCTCCGTTGCGCAAGGTATTTCAGAGAAAGACCGCCCCGTTCTCCCGGAGCCACGCCCGCCGCTGTCTGTAATCGGGAAGCACGCGCGCAACCTCCTGCCAGAATGCGGCGGAATGATTCATTTGTCTGCGGTGACACAGCTCATGGACAACCACATAATCCCGGATCTCCGGCGGCAGCCGCATCAGCATACGGTTGAAGCTCAGATTCCCCTTACCGCTGCAGCTTCCCCAACGGGTCTTCTGGCTTCGTATCGTGATGCGCCCGTAGTCCACCCCCATCAGCCCGGCGTAATGCGCCACCCGTTCGGGCAGCACGCGCTTGGCCTGCCGCGAAAGCTCCTCCAGCTGCTCCTGTGTGAGACTCGGCTGCTGCCGCCGCTGCTCCTCGCGCGCCAGAGCCTCCGCCTGCTTTTGCGCAATCCACTCTCTTTTGTCGGCGACAAGCTGCCTGACCGCCGCCGTCGGCACGCGATAAGGCGCGCGCACGATGATCTTCGCCTCGTGCGTCACCTCCAACGATAGTGTCTTTCGATTGCTGCGGCGCAGCTCTATATCAAAACCATCCATTTGTCCGCTCTTTAATCCCCGCTTCCCGGGCCTCCTCCATCGTCATCCTGCAATAATAGTATTTCCGAAAGCCCCTGCGCTTTCTTCCGACCAGCCCTTTTCTCTTCAGACGATCCAGAAAAGCGGTTCCGTTTGTCGTCGTCCAGTTCTTGTGCCAGACCTCCCGGACCTTCTCTATAATCTCCTCCGCGGTGAACAGCTCCCCGACGTCCGGCCGCCAAACACACCGCATGATCAAGGCCTCACACGGAGTCAGAATCACCTGCTTCTCCCTGCCCTTCCAATTCACTATCAATCTCTCCTTTGCCTGCTGCGTTTTATCTGTCTGCAACATTAACCTTATCATATTGTGTTAATTTTCACAATATCAACTTTCCGGTATCCCTGTTGATTAACACATATAAGCCTTCGCAGCCTTCGCAGGACAAATTCTCCATCCGGCAGGAAGCGGTTTACGGCATTTTAATTATAAGTGTAATCTATTATATCATCCGCCATTTCGCCGGTTCTGTCAATAGATTTCACTTCGTTTGTCATTAAATTACCGTTTTCCGTGGCGCCACCCGGCACCTTTTCTTTTAATCGTCCTCTTCTTTTTCCTTTACGATTTGAATGTGCACCTCCCGAAGCTGCCGCTCCTCCACGGCGGCCGGCGCGCCCATCATGACATCCTGCGCGTTCTTGTTCATCGGGAACGGAATAATCTCGCGGATGCTCTCCTCGCCCGCAATCAGCATGACCATGCGGTCAACGCCCGGCGCAATGCCCGCGTGCGGCGGCGCTCCGTAGCAGAACGCGTTGTACATCGCGGGGAACTTCGCCTTCACATCCTCCTCGCCAAGTCCCACAAGCTCAAACGCCTTTACCATGATTTCCGGATCGTGGTTCCGAACCGCACCGGAGGACAGCTCCACACCGTTGCAGACCAAATCATACTGGTAGGCGAGAATATCCAGCGGCTCCTTGTTCTCGAGCGCCGCCGCGCCGCCCTGCGGCATGGAGAACGGGTTGTGGCAGAACTCCAGCGCTCCCGACTCCTCGCCGATTTCATACATCGGAAAGTCAACAATCCAGCAAAATTCATAGCATTCCTTCTCCATATAGCCCTCGAAGGAATTGCCTACCGCCCTGCGTATCACGCCCGCCGTCTTCTGCGCGGTCCGCAAATCGCCCGCTGAGAGCGCGACAAAATCGCCGTTTTTGAGCCCCATCGCCGCGATAATCTCCGCCTTCTTCTCCTGCACGAACTTGGAGATGCCGCCGACAGCATCACCGTTCTCGTCAATGCGGAACCAGTACGCCTTCTGTCCGCTGACAACCTCCACGTCCGCGCACAGCTTGTCAATCTGCTTTCTTGTCCCCGTAAAATTCCCCGCCACCACGGCCTTGACGGTGTTCCCCTCAAACGGGCCGAAGCTGCAGCCGGACAGCGCCTCGGTCGCATCCTGCACCACAAGCTTAATCCTGAGATCGGGCTTATCGGAGCCGTACTTCTCCATCGCCTCCAAATACGGGATGCGCGCAAAGGGCGCTTGGGACGCCTTGTGGTACACGCCGTATTTTGCGAAAATCGGCGGGAGCACGTCCTCCAAAATCTCAAACACATCCTCCTGATTGGCAAACGCCATCTCCATATCGAGCTGATAGAACTCGCCCGGGGAGCGGTCCGCCCGCGCGTCCTCATCGCGGAAGCACGGCGCAATCTGGAAATAGCGGTCAAAGCCGGACGCCATCAGAAGCTGCTTGAACTGCTGCGGCGCCTGCGGCAGCGCGTAAAACTTCCCCGGATGGTTGCGCGCGGGGACAAGATAGTCTCTGGCCCCCTCCGGAGAGGAGCATGTGAGGATGGGCGTCGTGATCTCCATAAAATCATGCGCAATCATCGCAGCGCGAAGATCCGCCACGATTTTGCTTCTCAATATAATCCGCGACTTCACCTCGGGATTGCGCAGGTCCAAGTATCTGTATTTGAGTCGGGCATTCTCATCCGCCTCCTTGGAATGATTGATCTGGAAGGGCAGCTCGTTATAGCGGCACCTTCCCAAGAGCGTAAGCTTCGAGGGGATGACCTCGATATCCCCCGTCGGAATCTTGGGATTCTTGGCGCTGCGCTCCCTGACAGTCCCGACAACCTCAATCGTCGATTCGTAGTTGATATCCGACAACTGCGCGAGAAGCTCCTCCGTCTCGACGACAATCTGCGTCGTCCCGTAAAAGTCCCTCAGAATCACGAACCCGAGGTTCCTGCTCACTTTTCTCAAATTCTCATACCAGCCGACCAGCCGAACCTCTTCCCCCGCGTTCTCCAGGCGGAGCTGTCCGCAATGATGTGTACGTCCCTGCATTTCCATATCCTTCCTTCCGTAAATTCTGTTCTCTCTGCCAAGCTCCTTCATCCGAAGCTTTTCAATAATGTTAAGCATACCATAAACCGAAGGAAAATTGTAGGGGTAAAGAAGATTATTTTGGGAAAATCCACCTTGCAAAATCACCCACAGGCTCCTTGCGTCACTGCTCTTTTCCCGCCTTCTGCTCCAGCTCCGCGCCATACCGCAAAAGCACGGACAGCAGAATCAGGCAGATTCCAATCGTAAGCCCGCCTCCGCCGCCAAAATCAAGCTGTCCCTCCGGCGCCCCGCCAAGCTCAATGACAGCGGAGGTAACCGCAGGCACGAGAATGCTCCATATACCGAGCAGTCTTATTCTGTTCGCGCCCGCCTGCGTAAAGGGCGTGCCCTCGCCAAGCTCCGCCTTCATACAGCGGTGAGCGTACAACAGCAAAGCGCCGTACAACGCACAGCAAAGCGCGAGAGACAGCAAAAGTCCTCCAAGCTGTGCGGCGTCAAGATCCGCGGCCAACGTATCAGCGTCAAACAGCATCGCCTGAAATCCCGCCAGCGCGGGTATGAACAGGGTCATGCTTCCCGCCAGCATCAGGCACACCCCCACCAAAGCGCCGATTGCCGCAATCAGCGTGAGTATTCTAAGCACATTCACAATCTTTTGGACTTTTTCAAGATTTGTCATGGGTAACTCTCCTCTCCCTTTAAAATATATCCGGTACAGAACCACTGCTTTTTCGCAGTATCCACAGCGCGTATCCCACCGAGACAAGGCAGATTGCGGCGGCAGTGCCTGTCTCAAACATCCGCGAGCCGTCAACGGCGAAAATGCTCAGCGAATTTACGGTGCAGTGCGCAATGATACACGGCAGAAGGCTCTTCCCTTTGAAAAAAATAATGGTAAACAGGAAGCCGATTGCGGTCGCGTAGCAGAGCTGCAGGAGCGTGGAGAAAACCTCCGCGGCGGAAACGTTCATTGTGACGCCGTTCCACAGATTAGCGCTCATAATCAGAAGGAGCGGAATGAAATACAGATACTCCCTCCCGTTTCCCTTGAAGGAACACAGCCCGTATTGTTCCGACAGGCCCTGCTTTCCAATCCAGACAAAAAGAAACAACGCTAAACATACGCTTACGGGTGCGGTCACCAGCTTTTCAACCCCCAGAGAGGCCGAGAAGCTGTCCGCCGCGCTGAACAAAACGACATAGGCGATAATCCACGAAAGCGAGAACATCAGCTCGTTTTTCTCATACAATTTCTTCATCACTTTTCTCCTCCTGCAACACCAACACCGCACCGCGCCAGACGCGCTCCAGATGAATCGCCACGAGGGCCTCATCAAATTCCAGTGAATTGTTGGCGATGATGCTCGCATACCCGTGGACGAACAGGGCCAGCGTCAAAAAGACCTCCTTGGTCTGCGTCTCCCCCAGTTTCATTTCCTTCTGCATCGCGGAAAGGACGGGCATGAGCTCCTCGGAATCTATCATCCGGAGGACACTGCCTTCGACGGCAAAGCCCGACTGGAACAGGAATCGGAACAAATTCGGCTCCTCCACCGCAAAGCGGATATAATTCAGCCCTATTCCGAGCATAACATTCTCCTGCGGGCGGATATTCATCAGATATTCCGTGTGAAATCGGTCTGCTTTCGTGTACGCAGCCCTTTTCATCTCCTCGATTGTCGCGAAATGATACATCACCGGCTGCGTGGAGCAGCCGAGCTTTTGCGAGACGGTCCGCGCGTTGACATTCTCCGCCCCTTGGGTTCGTGCAATCTCAAAGGCCGCGTCAATCACCATCTCTTTTGTAATTCTTGCTTTTGGCGGCATGGGGTACTCCTTTTTATAATTGTTGTTATATAACGTTAATTGTATTATGGTGAAGACGCTTTGTCAAGCCTTATATGGGGAAACGACTTCATTGTTTCACATAACCTTTCATAAATCAACATATTCTGATTTGATTTTTCGTAAAAATACGGTGGTGTTTACATATCCGACAATGAAGCACTTGAAAATCAATCCTGAATCAACCGCCCTGTTTCGATTTCTGCCTGTATAGTGCAGCATTGAAGTATTCTGCGGTACTATCTGCAAGCAGTTTCTCGTCATCTATAATTAAACCACGCTTTGGAATCCATGCCGAAACAGCTTGCGGAAAAGCCGGAGCGCCTTTCTGCCTTAAATGCCCTGCTGAATATGGACGAAAAGGGAGATAATGCCCTCGGCATGGACGATGCGCCGGAGGAGGGAAAGGACGATCAGGAAACTTCCAGACACGATGCGAGGGAGTCCGAAAAGCCGGAAACAGAAGAAAAAACCTCGAATGAGCCGATACAGTACCCGACAGCAAACAGCAGTACGCACGGGTTCAGGCTTGCGGCGGGAATGGCAGATAAGCCCATGCAGAAAGCGTCGTTAAAAGAAAAGCCGGAAGCGTTCAAGATAAAGGCTGCCTGAAAAGTTCCGGTTGATTCAGCAGGGTTTTCGGGGTATAATGGCATTAAGGTCATA
>JAMPFV010000085.1 GCA_023664265.1 Roseburia sp. | reverse complement strand
ATAATCTGGGTAACTTTACCAATTATCTTATCTGCCATCTCTTTGTTTCCTCTCTCTATTATTTATTGTTTTTATGATATGGCCTGAGCGCCTGCGATAATCTCCGTCAGCTCCTGCGTGATCGCGCCTTGGCGTGCTCTGTTGTAGAGCAGCGACAGGCTGGAGATCATCTCCTCCGCATTGTTGGTCGCATTGTCCATCGCCTGCATTCGGGCGCCGTTCTCACTCGCCACGGCCTCAATCATCGCCCCGTATATCAGACTTGTGACATACTTGGGAATGATCAGGTCGATTGCGTCCTCTGTCTCAGGCTCAAAATCCAATACCGCCTTATCCTCGCTGCTGCGCTCATCCTCTATCTTAATAGGAAGCAGCTTTAACCGAGTCGGTATATGCGTCACAGTATTCTTAAAGCCGGTATAAACAATATAAATCTCACCGACCCTTCCGGCTGCAAAATCACTGAGCACCCGATTACTGATCGTCATCGCATCCGCATAAATCGGCTCCTCGATCGCGTCGGAATAATCCTCCCCCATCTCGTAGCCAAGCCGTGTGAATGTGTCCCTTCCCTTGCTTCCTACCGGGTAAATAATCAAGTCATCCTTATTCCATTCATTGTCCCGCACGAGCTTAATGATGTTGGAATTGTACCCTCCGGCAAGTCCCCTGTTGGCCGTAATGACAATCACCGCCTTCTTGGGTGAATCGTTCGGCTTCAGGAACGGATGATTGATATCCCCTGCTCTGGAAAGCATGGAAACCACCGTGTCATACATGCAGTTGAAATAGGTCTTGGACCTCTCTGCACGCCCCTTCGCCCTTTGCAGTTTGACGGTGGAAACAAGCTTCATGGCCTTTGTAATCTGCTGCGTACTCTGTACGGAGCTCTTACGCCTTTTTATGTCTCTCATTGAGGCCATATGAAAACTCCTTTCTGATTAAGGTTCTCCGTTCCTTTGCTTACTTGAAACGGCCCTTAAATTCTTCAATCGCTGCAATAAGCGTCTTCTCGGTTTCGTCTGAAATTACCTTCTCTTCCCGGATGGCCTTGGGCACCTGCGGATACTTCGTGTCAAGGAACTCAAAGAGTTCCGCCTCAAACCGCGTTATCTCGCTTACGGGCACATCCAGCAGATACTTCTTCGTCGCCACGAACAGGATGATAACCTGATACTCGACAGCCATCGGCTTATACTGCGGCTGCTTCAGGATTTCCTTGATTCGTGCGCCCTGCTCCAATCTCTCCTTAGTATCAGGGTCAAGATCCGAGCCGAACTGTGCGAAGGAGGCAAGCTCTCTGTACTGCGCAAGCTCTGTACGGATAGGACCCGCAATCTTCTTCATCGCCTTAATCTGCGCGGAACCGCCGACTCGCGATACGGAAAGACCCGCGTTTACCGCCGGGCGGAAGCCCGAGTTGAACATCTCCGTCTCAAGATAAATCTGTCCGTCTGTGATCGAAATAACGTTTGTCGGAATATACGCGGAAACGTCCCCGGCCTGCGTCTCGATAATCGGCAGCGCCGTGATGGATCCGCCGCCGTACTCCTCATTCATACGGCACGCACGCTCCAGAAGCCTTGAGTGGAGATAGAATACATCTCCGGGGAAAGCCTCACGTCCGGGCGGACGCTTCAGGAGCAGGGAGAGTGTACGGTATGCGACAGCGTGCTTACTCAAATCATCATAGATAACGAGCACGTCCTCGCCGTTCTCCATCCATTCCTCACCGATTGTACAGCCCGAATACGGTGCGATGTACTGCAGCGGCGCAAGCTCACTGGCCGTCGCTGCCACAATTGTCGTGTAAGCCATGGCGCCGAACTCCTCGAGCGTCTTGACAATGCTTGCAACGGTAGAAGCCTTCTGACCGATTGCAACATAGATACATTTTACATTCTGCCCCTTCTGGTTGATGATGGTGTCAATCGCAATCGCGGTCTTACCGGTCTGTCTGTCACCGATAATCAGCTCTCGCTGTCCCCTGCCGATGGGAACCATGGCGTCAATCGCCTTAATACCGGTCTGAAGCGGTGTATCAACGCTCTTTCTGGTGATAACACCGGATGCAACTCTTTCAATCTGACGATATTTTGTTGTCGCGACAGGACCCTTGCCGTCAATCGGCTGACCAAGAGCGTTCACTACACGCCCGAGCATTGCGTCGCCGACCGGCACCTCCACAACGCGGCCCGTAGTCTTTACGGTATCGCCCTCGTTGATGTTTTTGGAGCTTCCGAGCAATACAGCGCCCACGTTGTCCTCCTCGAGGTTCATAACCATTCCGTAAACCTCTCCGGGGAACTCCAACAACTCGCCCTGCATTGCTTTCTCCAGTCCATGTACACGTGCAATACCATCCGCCACCTGAATAACCGTACCGACTTCCGATACTTCCAAATCAGAGGCGTATCTCTTTATCTGATCCTTAATCACAGAACTTATCTCTTCTGGTCTTAAATTCATATGGAACTACACCTTTCTTTGTCGTTTTACAGTTGAATCGCAATCAAATCGCGCTCCAGCTTATCCAATTTTGTACGAATACTGCTGTCCACAACTCTGTCACCCATGCGGATAACCATTCCTCCGATCAAGCCCGCATCTATCCTGTAGCTGCACTCGATGGTCTCGTATTGGGTGGTAGCAAGTAAACGCTTTTCAATCTCACTTTTTTCCCTGTCGTTAAGCGCTATGGCGGTTGTGACATATGCCGTGCCGATATGATTGTACTCCTTGATGCTTGCGATAATCTCAAGCAGGATTGCCTCAATCTCGGTGTATCTGTCCTTCTCGATAATCGTCACGAGAAAGCCTGTCAGCTCCTTGCTGATCTTGCCGTCAAATACGTTCTTCACCACCTGAACCTTATCCTCCTTGGGAATCTTGGGATGGTTCATAAACCGGCCGAACTCCGCATTTGTACGGATGACTTCAAGAAGCCCCGTAACCTCCTCTAAGAACAGCGAGGTCTTGTTCTCCTCCACGGCAAGCTCAAACAACGCCTGCGCGTATGTCTTGGAAATTAGCTTAGCCATGTGCTATCACCTATTTCTTTCAAAGTTTCCTCAATGAGTTCATGCTGAGCGTTTGTATCAATATTTGCCTGAACAATCTTGGCTGCCATCACCGAAGCGACCGCTATCATCTCGCGCTTCACTTCGTCGGCCATCTTCTGCTTCTCAAGCTCCGCCTCGACTCTGGCTCTCTCCACAATCTTGGCAGCCTCCGCCTTGGCGTCCGCGACAATCTTCGCCTCGTTCTCCATGCCACGCTTGCGGGCGTCAGCCAAAATTCCCTCGGCCTCCTTGTCCGCCTGATTAAGCTTCTCCTCATAGAGGGCCCGGGTCTTTGCAGCCTCCGCCTGATCTGAAGCCGCCTGCTCCAGCTCGCCCTTAATCTTCTCCTGTCTGTCGGAGAGCATCTTTCTTACCGGATTGAATAAGAAATGCGACGCAAACAGAAAGAGAAAGAACATTGCGATAATCATCAAAACCGCATCCGCCAAGAGCTGAAAGTCGAGGTCAAACAACCGGCTCAAACCCTCTGTCTCGGTAGCAAGTAACATGCCTTGTACCTCCTTCTTATCATTTTCGCTTTGCTTATTGTTATTACGGTACTAAAGGTTTTACGAACAATAACAGCATGGCTACCAGCAAGCCGTAAAGACCGGTTGTCTCGGCAACAGCCTGTCCAAGCAACATGGTTGATGTTACATCGGACTTCGCGCCCGGATTTCTACCTACCGCTGCCGCCGCATGTCCTGCCGCGATACCCTGACCTACACCGGGTCCGATACCTGCGATAACCGCAAGACCTGCGCCGATTGCTGAACAACCTAAGATAAAGTTTGAATTAAATTCCATAGTTACATCCTCCTGTAGAATAATTAATAAAATCTCTTCGTTTTTTAACCTTCAATCGCATTGTTGATATACGTCATCGTCAGCATACAGAATACATAGGTCTGAATTGCTCCGGAGAACAAATCAAAGTATACATGCAGCGCTGCCGGCCAAGCCGTCGCGATGATGCCGAGCAGACCGTATATCAATGCCATCATAACCGTCCCCGACAAAACGTTTGCGAACAAACGCAGGGACAGCGAGATCGGGACTGCAATGTCACCGATCACATTGATTGGCGCCCAAATCGGCCACGGGTCGCACAATCCCTTGATAACGCCCTTAACCTTCTGATATTTGAACTTGTTAAAGGTAATCAAGGTAAAGGTAATCAGGCCGAGCGCCAGCGTGACGCCATAGTCCGCCGTCGGCGGCCTAAGCCCGAACAGACCCGAAATATTGCTGAGCAGAATGAAAATAAACAGGATGCCGATATAATTGGCAAACGGCGCCGCGTTCTTTCCCATAACGCCGCCAATCATCTTATCCAGCATTTCCACAATCAGCTCCGCCACATTCTGGAAACCCTTGGGGACCTCCGTCGCACGCTTGATTGCCCGATTCGCGCATAAGCAGAAGATGCAGATCATCAGTATGACGATGAAAAGGCACACGTGCGTGGTTGTTATCCAGAGCTTCTGTCCGAACAGCTCATACTGAAAAACGCCATGAACCATAAAGTCGATATCGTTCGCCGAGGATAACAGGATTCCTGAGCCCATAAACCCACCTCCTTATCTTTTTTATTCTGTTTTTACCTGCTCCATCTCATTTTTCTCTTCGTGATGAGACAATTTCTTAAACAGCGGCTGCATATAAGCGGAGGCCTTGAGCCCCATCACGCCCGCGAATGCCGCCAGCGGATTTCCCACTTCGGTCACCATCAATATGCCCATGATGATCACCACGACCGCGTACCGAATCAGATTTTGTCTCGTCGCTGCTGCCTGCGCCCCCTTTACATCCCTCTCCACAGCCGCGTTCAGTGACAGCGCCATATGGAAAGCCATAAAAATTGCAGTAAATACTCCTATCCAGAGTCCTATACTGTAGTTTGCCTTATCTTCTACGAGAAAGACACCCACAATCTGGCATAAAACACCAAATAAGACAATGCCTGAAAGCAAGCCGGGCAGAGCGGAATTAATCTCCTTCAATCTTGTCGTAAGGCTATTCTTCATCCTTCTTATCTCCCTCGTATATTTTCCTTGCCAGAATAAAGACATTGCGGAAGCCCGCCAACGCTCCGACAAAGAAAAGCAGAACAAACCAGATTACGGTGTGGAACATTTTGTCAATATACCACCCCGCAAAGCTACACAGAAATATCGGAACGAGCATATTGATTCCGAACTGGGTGATAACTGCCAACGATTGATAAACCGAGCGATTATACTTTTTCTTCCTTCCCATCAGAACTCCTCCATATGCCGATGCGCTCAAATATTCCCGTGTTATGATACCCAAATTTCCGATACCCGATTTTTATTATATAAAATTTTAGCGATTATGTCCAGTAATTGTGCCATTTTTTGTAATTTTTTTGTTAAAAGCTTCGCTTTTTGCCTCAGGGATTCACACTGCCGCAATTTCCCGCAAAAAAAGCGCACATAAGCCCGACGGCCTGCGTTTCCCCCTTGCGGTCCGCGGATAAACACGATACAATGAAAAAAAGCACAGGCGAAGACGCCCCCCGTGGCGCAGGAAGGAGCGGACATGGATATCTACAGAAAACGCATGATTCCCGATGAATGTATTCTCTTAAAGGATGACGAAATCCTTGAAATCACGGACGATTTTCTTATCACCCGCTGGAGAACCCTCAAGCCGCGGCGCGATTTCCACCACGGCTATTCCTGCTATTACTTCAAATACGGCTTCAAGGTGAGCAAATTCTACCGCGAGGACAACACGCTCCTGTACTGGTACTGCGACATTGTGGATTACGAATACCACAGGGAGACCGACTCGCTTATCGTGACAGACCTGCTCGCGGACGTCATCATCTATCCCGACGGCTATGTCAAGGTGCTCGACGTCAACGAACTTGCCATTGCCCTTGAGAAGAAGCTGTGCGATGCCGGGCTGGTCACGCAGGCGCTCCGCCGTCTGGACATGCTCCTGAACATGATTTATGACGATAAGTTCGAGGCCCTGAACCGGCGAATCGAGAAATGGGCGGAGTCGCCCGTATCCTCCGCGCCTTCCGTATAAGTAATGTCCTGTATCAGCTCAAACGCGTTCGCTCCGGACGATGCGGGCTCCTCCGCGCCTTCCGGAGCGATGATCTGCGTGCGTTCCTCCGCCCGCGTCTGTACCGAGAGCCTTTCCGTATCGCGTCTCCTCCCGTTCCCGCGTTCCTGCCGCGTCGCCCTTCCGATTCCCCGTCTTCGCCGCGCCGTCCGCGGGGAATGTCTCGCCGCCGCGCTCCTCCCGTACAGCGCCGTCCAAGCCCGGCGGATGTCCGACACGAAAAACAACACCGCCGACAATACCGCCAGCAGCAATGCCGCCGTGGTCAGGCCCTCGACAGGCCCGTCATCATTTCAATTGTCATATTCTCCCTTCCCCTGTCTCCGCAAAATGCCGCCGCCAACGTCAACGGACACTCTGCCGGTAGCTCGAGCGTATCATTCCGTCCGCCAGCTCCATAATCCGGCGTATGGAGGAGATTTCCCCGCGCACCGCGTCCGTGGCAGTCTCCTCCATGCACCGCATATCCCGCTCGATGTCGTCAAGCATTCCGCGGACAGTCTCTTGGGAAACGCCGTCATCGCGCAGGTATTTTGCGTATTCAGCCGCGCGCCCGGCGATTTCGCGGTACATGCGGAGTGTTATCAGGTCTCTGTCCGGCGCCTCGTCGTTGAGCGCCTTCAGCTCCGAGAGACGCTCCCAGTACGCCCCGTACATCCCCGCGTCGCTCCCGTCAATCTGTGCCGCGGCGATTCGTTTGTGAAAGCCGCCTATCTCCACATACAGGCGACACCTTCTGTATTCCACCGCTTTTTCCGCGTCCGTCTCATAACCGCGCATCGCGGATTCAAACCACGGCACCGCGCCGGACTGCCGGCTCTCCTCATGGACATAATAGTACCAGTACGCGTTTCCCATCTCAAAGCAGAAATCCGCATAGGCCCGCGGGTTGTCCTCCGCAAAGCGCTGCAGCGGCTTATCCCTGCTCACGGTCAGACGCAGCAGCGCCGCCTCCTCCGCGTCGGTAAAGCATCCGTCCTCTATAACGGTGTCATAATACCCGTGATAGGCCTGCCCTCGCGCAGCGTCGATTCCGACAGCCTCCATATACCGCTCCACCGCATCGGCAGAGTCCGTCGTATACCGCGCCGCCTCCAACACGGCCTCATAGGCATCGCTTCGCCGGGCCGCCGCAGCCACGCCAAGGCCGCTCCCTG
>JAMPFV010000084.1 GCA_023664265.1 Roseburia sp. | reverse complement strand
GAGAAAAATTTCTCGTCGCCTCTTCGCGACAAGTCGCTCAGAAATGGAGGATTAATATGAACAAGATAGGAATTATCGGCGCGATGGAGCTGGAGGTAGAAGCGCTGCAGTCCAAGCTGGAAGCGAAGAAAGTAGTGGAAAGAGCGGGCATGCAGTTCCATGAGGGGACGTTGAATGGGAAGGACGTTGTGGTCGTACAGTGCGGCATTGGCAAGGTGAATGCGGGAATCTGCGTGCAGATTTTGTCAGACGTTTTTGGCGTGGACGCGGTAATCAATACGGGTGTTGCAGGCTCCCTGCGCGCGGAAATCAATATTGGCGACATTGTGGTGTCCACAGATGCCTGCGAACATGACATGGATGTCAGTGCACTCGGCTACAAGCCCGGAATCATTCCACAGATGGCAGAGTCCTTTTTCAAGGCGGACAGGACACTCGCGGAGACGGCGATTGCGGTATGCAGGGAGGTAAACCCTGATATTTCCGTGTATGAGGGCAGGGTGCTCAGCGGCGACCAATTTATCTCGGACGGCGCAGTGAAGGACAGGCTGATTGCTGCCTTTGACGGCTCCTGCACGGAGATGGAGGGCGCAGCGATTGCGCACGCGGCGTTTTTGAACCATATCCCGTATGTTGTCCTGCGGGCCATCTCCGACAAGGCGGACGGCAGTGCGCACATGGATTATCCGGAGTTTGAGCGCGCGGCGGCAGCGCACTGCGCAAAGCTGGTTGAAAATCTGGTTGCCCGTCTGTAGGAGCAGGAATTATGAGGGCAGACATGAGAAAATACGGATGGATGATGAGTCTGTGCGCGCTGCTGTGTATACTTGCGTTGAGCGGCTGCGGCAAAGAGGACGTGGCGTTTGAATACTTCTACCGCGGCTTTGTGATACAGGATAATGAACAGGCTTCCGTGCCGGAGGGCATTTATGTCATTGACAGTCAGGCGTTGTACGAGACATTCGTCTCATCGAGCGGGCTTAACGCATTATATCCGCTGACGGAGATTGACTTTGCGCAGGAGAGCCTGATTTATTACGGGGTGCGCAGTGCGATGCCCATGCGCGGCTGGACAGGGGAGATTGCATCGCTGTCGGAGAGCACGGACGGGACGCACGCACTGATACTTGAGCCGGACGAGGCGCTTGTGTACGGCGGGGAGCGCGAGCACGAGCTGACAGGGTATCAGATTCTGGCGGAGGCTCCGATAAACGTTATCACAGTATATATGCTGAAAGTGGAGAAGGGCACGCTGTCGGAGGAGGCCGTGCGCGCGAACGCATGGTTTGGAGGATAGATTGAAAAATAAGCTCGATAGCTTATTTTTCAATCGGCTATTTGAGTCAGAGCCTCAAATATGCCTTGATTGCAGATGAGAAATCGCATTGCTGTAAACAGCATGCGAATTTCTCATCGCGTGTCATCGCAGTAAACTGCTCTGACATGGAGGATTAGAATGGGAACGGTTACGATTTTGAGGGAGACACCCAAGGACCCGATTTCGCTGATGGGGGAGCGCGCGGGGGTATGCTGGGGCGCGGATACTGCGGATGCGGAAAAGAATTACAGGCGGGGAATCGACTGTATTGAATCAGGGCATCACCGTGTGATGGAGTATGTGAATGTCGAGATGATACTGGACGGGTATTCTGCGCGGGTGATTCGGGAATGGTATACGCATATCGGCGGTGCGCCGACAAGGCTTCAGGCCAGCACACGCTACATCAATTATAAGGAATTTTCCTATGTTGTTCCGCCCTCGATTGCAGGGAATGGGCAGGCGAAGGCAGTCTACGAGGAGGCGATGGCTGCGATTACGAAGGCCTGCAGCGCCTTGGAGGAGGAGCTGGGTATTCCGCGCGAGGACAGCGCCATGCTCCTTCCGCTCGGAATGGCGACAAGGATTGTGGATAAGCGCAATGTGCGGAATCTTATCGAGATGTCGCATCAGCGCCTCTGTACGAGGGCCTATTGGGAGTACCAACAGCTCATGGGTGATTTGATGGACGCGCTCCGTGCGTATTCGCCGGAGTGGGCGTATCTGGTTGCGCACTACTTTGTTCCCAAGTGCGAGGTGTCGGGCTTCTGCACGGAAAAAAAGAGCTGCGGGCGTCGTCCGCGCAGGGAGGCCGACGAGGGCTGAGGACGCTATGGAGAAGATTGAAAATTAAAATTTTCAATCACGAGATTTGTGTCTGCGCTGCGCTTGCCACAAACTCGTTATGCGCGGTAAAACAGCGCAGAAATGAGGTGAAATATGGAAATAAAAACGGGAGGTATCGCGATGGGCATACATTTTGGGGTGGATTATTATCCGGAGCATTGGCCGCGGGAACGCTGGGAGACGGATGCAAAGCTGATGCGGGAGATGGGCGTTCAGGTTGTCAGAATGGCGGAGTTCTCATGGTTTAAGATGGAGCCGCGGGAGGGCGAATTTCATTTTGAATGGTTGGAGGAGGCGGTCGCGCTGTTGGACCGCTATGGGATTAAAACGGTGCTCGGCACGCCGACGGCAGCGCCGCCCGCTTGGATTATAGAGCGGAATCCGGAGATACAGCCCATAGACCGTCAGGGGCGGCGCAGGCATTTTGGCGGGCGGCACCATGACTGCCAGTCGAATGCGGTGTACCGCGCGCATATCAAACGATTTGTGACAGCAATGTCACAAAGGTTCGCAGACAATTCGGGTGTTATCGGCTGGCAGATTGACAATGAACTTGGCAATTCGCACGGAGATTTGTGCATGTGCGATTCCTGCAAAGCCCGCTTTCAACAGTGGCTTGCGGAAAAATATCAGACGATAGACGCCCTGAACGACGCGTGGGGAACTGCGTTTTGGAGCCAGGGCTACAACAACTTTTCACAGGTCAGCACGCCATTGATTACGGCGGTTGGCGAGAATCCCTCGGCAATGTTGGACTGGAAATGCTTCTGCTCGGATTTAATCGTGGACTTTGCGAGGTGGCAGGCGGATATTATTCGGGAGAACTGCCCCAAGCATTTTATCACGCACAATTACATGTGCTTTGACGATAAGGTAAACTATTATGATTTGGGAGAGCTTCTGGACTTCGTGTCCAACGACATCTATCCGGCGGGACATTGGCAGAAGCAGCCGCACCAGCCGGAGCATGAACTTGCGGCGTCGCATGATGTTGTGAGAAGCTACAAGAAGAGGCCCTTCTGGATGATGGAGCAGCAGGCCGGCATGGCAGGCTGGGAAATCATGGGAAGAGCCTTGGAGCCCGGGCAGATGTCCGCGTGGGCGATGCAATCCGTGGCGCACGGCGCGGATGCCGTCGTATTTTTCCGCTGGCGCACCTGTGCGATGGGAACGGAGCAGTATTGGCACGGAATATTGGGACACAGCGGGCGCCCGGGGAGAACTTATGAGGAGGCCAAGGCGCTGACGCACCGCTTCACGAAATATATGGACGAGTTTGCGGGGAGTATGCCCAGGCCCGAGGTGGCGATTGTGCACAGCTTCCGGCAGAACTATGCGCTTCAGATACAGCCCAATCATCCCGAGCTGCGGTATGTGGGACAGCTTTATCAGTATTATAAGCCGTTTTATGACAGTAAGATTCCGGTGGACTTTGTGCAGGATACGGATGATTTGTCATCGTATAAGCTTGTGATAGCGCCGCTGCAATATCTGATGACGCCCGAGCTTGAGCGGCATTATGCGGAGTATGTGGAGAATGGCGGGAGATTGGTGCTGACGATGCGCACCGGTGTGAAGGATGCGGCGAACCTCTGCATGACGGACCGCGAGCTGCCGGGAAAGCTGGGCGACATCTGCGGCATTGAGGTGCCGGAGTACGATTGCCTGTTGGAAACGACGGGCAGTGTCCGGTATAACGGGAGCTCGTATGAGATTCGGAAATGGTGCGATATCACAGACCTCAAGGGAGCGCGTGCGATTGCGGAGTATGAGACGGGCTTTTACAAGGGAACGCCGGCAGTCACGGAGAATACTTACGGGAAGGGAACCGTATGGTATGTGGGCACTGAGCCGGACGAGGCGTTGACGGCGGCGTTGGCCGAGCGCTTTATCCGACAGAGCGGCGTACAGGCTTTAGGAACTGCCTCCGATGGCGTGGAGATGATGACGCGCGAGAAGGATGGCAGGAGATGGCTGTTTGTCATTAACCATACGGGGGAGGAACAGCGCTATCAGTTGAATGACAGCTACACGCTCCTTGAGGGCGAGGCCGAGGGGACTTTGAAGCCCTATGAGGTACAGCTCTGGGAGCAGGGAGGCAGGACGGAAGGATGAGATTGAAACCCGAGCGGATTGTGGATATGCACTGTGATACGATTTCCGCGATATGGGAGAGCAGGGCGGCGGGGAACCCGCAGGCCCTTTCCGAGAATCAGCTCCATGTGGATTTGCGGAAAATGAGAAAATCGGGATATTTGTTGCAGAGCTTTGCAATGTTCGTCGATTTGAGGCGGGACATGGACCCGTTTGAATATGTGATGGCGTTGATCGACGTATTTTATGAGGAGCTTGAGAAGAATAAAAATGACATTCGTGTCGCAAAAACGTATGACGATATTCTTGCAAACGAAAGGCAGGGGAGGCTGTCCGCGCTCTTGACAATAGAGGAGGGCGGTTGCTGCAAGGGGGAAATCGGGAATCTGGAAAAGCTGTATGCGCGGGGGGCGCGGATGATGACGCTGACTTGGAATTATCCCAATGAGCTTGGCTGCCCGAATATGGTTTCTGAGGAATCGCCCGCGGACTTTGACGGCTCGAGGGGACTTACGCCGAAGGGACTGGACTTTTTGGAGCGGATGGAGGAGCTTGGGATGATTGTGGATGTGTCGCATCTGTCCGACGCGGGCTTTTGGGATGTGGCGCGGCATTGCAGGCGGCCGTTTGTGGCAAGCCATTCCAACGCAAGGGCGATATGCGCCCACAGAAGGAATCTGACGGATGAGATGATACGGGCCGTCGCGGAGCACGGCGGCGTCATAGGCTTGAATTATTACGGCAGCTTTCTGGATGAAAATGAACCGGAGCATTCCCGCGTGTCCAAGATAGCAGAGCACGCCAGACACCTGATGAATGTCGGCGGAAAGGAATGCGTAGGGCTTGGCTCGGACTTTGACGGTATGGCGTGTGCGCTGGAGATGGAGGATTGCTCCAAGCTCGAAAGGCTTATATGCGAATTTGAAAGGCAGAAATTTACGGATGAAGAGATTGAGAATATTTTAAACAGGAATGTCCTGCGTGTATATAAAGAAATTCTGCGATAAATGTATCCGACACGATAGTCAAATACCAATGCGTCCAAAGGACACATTCCCCTTGGGGCGTTTCAAATTTGATGCCCCGCTGCAAGCAGCGGGGTTATTGACTTGTCCTATTAAGCGGCGTAATCAATGTTGGCGCCCCGCATATTCACCGCGTCGCGCTCCTTTTGGTTCTTGACGTACGGATTTTCCTCGTTGCTGTAGCGGATAGTGGTGTTCGTCGTACCGCCGGATACATAGGTGCGTCCGCATTCAGGGCATGTGGCCGTATGGATGGACACGGAGGCGTTCACGACCTCGCCGTTCTTCTGCGCCGCCTCCTTGTATGCGTTGGAAACGTGCTCGTTTTCATGCGCGCGCACTCTTGCGGCAGCCGATTCCGGTGAGATATGTGCTGCGGCCTTGAAGGAGACATTGCCCTCGTCCGAGCCGTCCTGATATTTGCGGTTCTTGCAGGTCTCACAATCCTCCGGAGCGGAGCGCCGTCCCGGCTTTTTCACCGCGTCAGGATTCGGGCTGTGCTTCTCCGTTTTCTCTGCTCCGCCAAGGGGAGCGCTCTGATTCTCGGGATTCTGAACACTGTCCGAGCCGGCAGCGGGATTACCGCTCATGGCTGTGCGGCTCAAAGGTGTTGCATAAGTGTAATTATTAGGGTATAATCCGGATGTAGCGCCAATAGTCATATCAAAACCTCCGTTTCTGCGATAATGGATAATAGGATATAAATTCAACTGAGTGAATAACATTATAATTAAGAAAAGTATAGCACAGGACAATCGGAGAAACAAGTGTGAAAAATATATCTAGGGCAGTGTGAAAAATATATCTAAGGCAGTAAAAAACACTGCCTAAGATATATTATGGTCTGCAAGGCAGCCCCTTTTCACACAGGAAAAACGCAAAAGACAGCGTTTTTCATTACTATATGAAGCCGCTAAAGGCGGCAAAGGGGATTAGTGTGAAAAATATATCTAAGACAGACCCTTTTCACACATTATGGAAGGAACATGGAGGTTAGTATGGATACACAAGCGAAAAAAGAAGAGATTAGGATACGCGCCGCAAGGCTCGAGGACGCGGAGCGTCTGCTGGAAATCTACGCGCCGTATGTAACGCAGACGGCGATAACCTTTGAGAATGATGTGCCGACATTGGAAGAATTTACGGCGCGGATGTCCTGCGTGCTTGAGAAATACCCGTATCTGGCGGCGGAGCAGAATGGAGTGCTCGTGGGATACGCCTACGCGGGAACTTTTAAGAATCGGGCGGCGTATGACTGGGCGGTGGAGACCTCCATTTACGTCCGGCAGGACAAAAAGCGCGCGGGTATCGGAAGCCGTCTGTACGAGGCGCTGGAGATGGCGCTCAAGTCGCAGGGTATTCTGAACCTGAACGCCTGTATCGCGTATGCCGTGACCGAGGACGAATATCTGACCAACGATAGCGTGCGCTACCATGAGAGGTGTGGCTATAAGACGGTGGCGCATTTTCATCAGTGCGGCTATAAGTTCGGCCGCTGGTACGATATGGTCTGGATGGAGAAGCTTATCGGGGAACATACCGCCAATCCGCCGCGGGTAAGACCTTACGGCTTGTGATTTCAAGCGTTTCCGTTAGAATATCCTTTTCATTCGTTATTCCGCCTTTCTTCCAATGCCTTCAATAAATATGCCATATTTTGACCGAGATTTCTCATTGTGTCAAGTCCTTCCTCATCTTTCAGGACATCTTCCGGCATTTGTCCATATGCCATTGTCCAATAAGAGGAGCCAACCACGAACATATTTTGCAACATGAAGAAATGATACATTGCATCAAGCGTAGTCAGTGCGCCGCCCCTGCGAGCTGCCGTGACAGCCGCACCGACTTTGTGTTGGAGCAGATTGTCGCTTTTGTTCATATCTGCCACCACAGAGGCCCGCTCCAAAAATGCCTGCATATTCGCGGAAATATTTGCCGTATAGACCGGAGAACCAAGAATAATCCCGTCTGCCTGTGTCATCTTTTCAAAAATTTCCTGAAACATATCCTTTTTATGCACACAGTTTTTTCTTCCGCCGCAAGCCCAACAAGCCTTACAGGGTTCAATCACTTTGCCGGAAAGCTGTATCATTTCCGTTTCAATTCCTGCCTGATTTAATTCCTCAAACACAGCATTGATAAGAATTGCTGTATTTCCGTCCTTTCTTGCACTGCCGTTCATTGCCAAAACCTTCATCATGCTACCTCCAAATTTATCAATTACGCTCCATGTTTTACTTCGTGTACGTCTGTTCGGGCACGATTTCATAAAGATCGGCTCCTAAGCGGACTTAAACCATTCTAATTTTATGAGGGAACTTTCATAACTCAA
>JAMPFV010000083.1 GCA_023664265.1 Roseburia sp. | reverse complement strand
GCGAGCTGAAACGCCACAATGCGGATGTAAAGATACAGTATACGCCGCTGTATGGAAATGAGGCTCCATAGTCACTGTCGGTCAGGCTTGGAAAGAAGACAAAAGGACAAAGATTGAAAGAGGAGGGAATGCAGATGCCGGAATTGGATGAGGAGCTGATAAAGAAGCGTGAACTGCTGGAGCAGTTTGAGCGCGAAAGATTTTCGCGGGAGACCATAGAGAGGGAGAAGGAGAAATCCATTTTTGACGGACAGATTCCGGTGAATATGGTGCCCGTTACCTTCGCGGAGCGGGAATTTCTTGACGGAAAGGCAGCCATATGGATGCCGGAGGATTTTGAGGAGCTTACGCCGGAGGAGGTGGCCGTCTCCTACCCGCTCGGCAATAAGCCGGACAAGGTGTACTCAAACAGCTATCTCGACCTTGCGGTGGGATACAATTATACGCAGCATGAGGTTCCCGACGAGTATATGGGAGACTTCCTGAAGATTGCAAAGCTCGCGCTTGAGCGGACCGGGCCGAAGGTGCGGATACTGTCGGAGAAAGTGAGGAGGACGCAAAAGCACACCATCTCGAGCATTGAGATGATTTCGCACACGATCACGGAGTCCATCTGCAACTTTATGTATTTCGCGTCCCTTGAGGGGAGAGTGCTGCTCGGCTTCATCAACTTTAACTGCAGAAACAGGGAACGCTATAAACCGATTGCGCGGGAGATGTTGTCCTCCTTCCGATTCACGGATGAGGAGGCAGACCGGGAGGATTCCCGTGAGGACAGAGAATAGAGGGAGGCGGAGGTTGTGGAAACAATATCTTATGCAAATTTAAAGGTGGAAGGATTTCCGTACAGGAAGCTCCTCTCCGTGCAGATCAGCCACAGGCCGAACGAGCACGGGACAGCCGTGGTGGAGGGGGAGGTGGATGCGTCTCAGGCGCAGGATCTGATGCAGCGCGTGGATGAGACGCTGCGCGTAAGCATTGTCACCACAGCTGAGGGACAGCCCGAGAGACTGTTCAGCGGCTGCGTGAAGGACATCGCGCTGAGACAGGAGAACGCATACGGCATTGTGACGCTGAGCCTGTATACGACGAGCAGACTTCTGGACGTCACCAGAAAGAAGAAGACCTATCAGCAGGTGTCTCAGACATACGGGCAGATTATAACGGACGGCATCTCAGATAAGGGAGACCTGCACATGCTGGTCACGGACAAGGCCATCGGCCGGCTGATCATGAAGTATGACGAGACGGATTGGGAGTTCGCGATGCGGATGGCGTCACAGCTCGACGCGCCGCTTGTGGCGGACATCGCGTCGCAGCGGCCGCAGCTCTATGTGGGATTGTCCCCGTCGAGGAAGACGGTAAAGCTTGAGAGCAGCTCCTTCTCCTACGGGGGAGAGCCGGACAGGCTCTCCGGCGCCATGGCGCAGGACTTTGCGGGAGAGCAGGTGCAGTCCTATGAGTACGCGTTTATCGGGGACACGGTGCTGATGAACGGTAAATCCGCGCGCATCAAGGGCGTCCGCGCGGTTCTCTCGGACGGGATACTCAGCATGAGCTACGAGCTGATGCAGGCGAACGCAGGCACGGCGGGAATCGCGGCGCCCAAGACCTCGAGCAAGGCCTCCGGAAAGATGATGAAAGGCACCGTCATGAATGTGTCGCGGGATAAGGTTCAGGTCCATATCACGGATGTTGACAAGGAATACGACGGCGGCGGAGACTGGTGGTTTCCCTTCTCGACAGCCTACTCGTCAAGCGACGGGAGCGGATGGTACTGTATGCCCGAGCAGGGGGATGAGGTGCGCGTTTTCTTCCCGTCAGGGCAGGAGGGAGAAGCCTTTGCGGCCAGCTCCGTCTTCTCTCAGCCGCCCTTAAATCCGAGGCACAAGTGCTGGAAAGCGCCCGGCGGGAAAGAGATTCTGCTGACGGACGAGGGCATGTACATCATAGGCAAGGCGGGGAAAATCTATATCAATCTGACCGACGAAAAGGGCATTGAAATCTATTCGGATAAGGAAATCAGCATTATGTCCGACACAAGGGTCAGCATCTGCGCGGCGAGCGAGGTGGATATCGTGGCGTCGAATGAGATCATCATCGGAACGGAGGAGGCGTATATAGACCTGAACAAGAGCAGCGCGGTCCTTGCGGCGAGCGAAGTGCTGATCAATTAGCGGGGAGGTCCATATGGGAGAGACACACATACAGCAGTTTGAGCAAAACATATATCCCGAAATATTCGCCAAGGCGGCGGAGAAGACGGCTGACGCCTTTCTGGGGGAAAAGGATAAGATCACGAAGACCTGGAAGGGAATCCTGTCCCGCTATATGGAGCAGCTTGCTGTCGTCCAAGAGGAGGGGAAAGCGCCCCCCGTGGCGGAGCTGAATCTGTCCTTTCTCTATACGTCGCTCGACGAGGAGCACCCGAAATACAGAATTGACAGCTACGGGGAGGGCGGACGCGTGGCCGGAGGCAGTATCCTCACGGGATACCTTCCCGCGGATTGGATGGCGGCGGGGCTGGAGGAGCTTACGCGGCAGCTTGCGGAGCGCGCGGCGCGGGAGAGCCTGCGCAGATATGTCCGCCCCGCCATGATAGAGACGCTGCGGCTGCGCGCCGTAAGGAGCCTTCTGTATTATTTCGCGCTGCGCTTTAAATATTTCATACCGGACATGCTGGACCTCAAGCTGCTTGCCCGAATCGGGAAAGCGCCGCACTTCTTCATACAGATCGGCGAGTATATGGACTGGCAGAAGACCATATATGCGATTCGCCCCGCGGTGGACATATTCAATTGCGAGCGGACGACGGATCTGCGGTTCCGCAGCTTTCCGGCGGTGCGCTACGAGAAGAAGACCTTCCGGAACCTGAATCTGAGCAGCTCCGTCTTTACGGACAGCGCCTTTGCGGACAGCAGCATGGAGGACTGTGTGATGACAGACTGCATGTTTGAGGGCTGCACGTTCGAGAACGTGAGGGTGGATGCGGTAAGGATGGCGGGCTGCATTTTCGCGGACTGCGTATTCCGACAGACCGTCTTTGCGGGAACGTCCTTTTTTGAGACGGAGCCGGACAGGGACGATCCGCAGTATTTTGAGCCTGCGGAATTTCACGGCTGCAGCTTTGACGGAGTTGCGTTTCACGCCTGCCGCCTTACGGGCTGCCCCGTGCGGAACTGTGATGCGCCCGGGCTTGAGGCGGATGCGGATACCAAGACGGAGTATTCCGGCTTTGAGCGGCTGCTGCGCAGGGCGGGGAAGGAGGAGGCGCAGGATGGAGTATTTTGAATTATCCCGGAGTGAGAAGGTGGAGAATCCGATAGAGCTGATGGCGCTGGACGCGGCGGCATACAGTTACGCCATGACGCAAAAGGACTTCGAGGCGCTGGACAGGATGAAGGTGGCATATTTCAGCGGCAATGAGGCCGAGGAAATCTGCGATCTTCTGGTCAGCCCGACCTTTCTGGTGTCGGACAGGCTCAAAAGGCTTCTGGCGCTGTACGAGAAGGAGACGGAATTCAAGGGGATACAGCTGTTCCCGACCGCCGAGGACTGCCGGCAGTATCCGATGTATTGGGTGCCGCGCTTCCCGGAGGCGGACTGTGTCCATGAGAGCAGTGTGTGGTATGACAACGGAATGCTGTCGTCGCCGGTGCTGGACGGCGGCAGGATTGGGAGAAGAAACGTATTCAGGCTTCCCGGACTTCGGGAATACAAGGCGGTGGTGTCGCTTCCCGTTGCGGAGAGCATACTGCGCAGAAGGCTCTACGGTGTGGAGCTGAGAAGGATGGAGGTGGTATAAATGACATCAAAGGATGAACAGGCCGATCTCGGCAGACTGATTCTGCAGGCGGGCCTTGACGTACTCTGCATAAAGGACGTACATATCCGTGAGAGCGCCAACGAGCATGGAAAAATGACGGTCCGGTTCCTCGCGAAGGCGGAGACGGAACAGACGGACGCCCTCCGGCAGCAGGGAGCGGAGGTAAGGCTGGTGACCGCGGACGGGGAGAACGTGTTCTGCGGCATCTGCACGGGCGTGCGGCTGCTCTGCGAAAATGAATATACGGAGGCGGAGCTCACGGCCGTCACGGCTTCGGCGCTCACGGATCAAGAGCCGAGGAGCCACACGTTTCAGGGGGACGCCAAGACGTTGGGGAGCGTGTTCGGACAGGGAATAGGAAAGACGGCGCTGACGGCGTTCGAGCCGGGGGCGGAGGAGCTTACGGTCAGCGAGATGCTGTCTCAGGAGAACGAGACGGACTGGGCATTTGACAGGCGCATAGCCAATCAGTATGGGAAGCAGCTCTTCGCGGACAGCAAAACGGCGGGCTGCCGGATTCATGTCGGGAACATGCCCTTTCGGGAGACGGAGACGGGTATCGTCATCAATGAGTCCGTGAAGCGCAGCGTGGATAAGGTGAGGGCGCTGCAGGGCAACAACAGTCCCGGCGCGTCGGTATTCGAGTATGAGAACACCGTGCTCACGGTGAGCAGCCTCACTATCGGCGCGGGATACGCGGTAAAGTGGCAGGGACGGACGCAGACCGTGGTAAAGAGCGTCATTACCTGCCGGCAGGGACTTCTGCGCAACGAGCTTACCCTTGCGAACGCGGAGGGGCTGTCTCCCTCAGCGGAGCAGTTCTTTGCGACGGAAAATATCTCGAGCATTCTGACGGGGACGGTTCTTGAGATTGACGGAAACAACGTCAAGGTGGACTTTGGAGCCGCGGGGGACGAGCCGAGGTGGATTCCCTACGCGCACGCCGTCAGCAACTGGTTCTACTCCATGCCGGACGAGGGCGACACGGTATTCGTGTATTATGAGACCGGGGACAGCGATAAGATTGTGTGTCTTGGAAGCCGTCATGTGAACGACAGCCCGGACTTTGACCGATACCGGGACAAGATGCTCACCGCGGACAACCGTATGATCCGATTCGGCGCCAGGACGCTGGAGCTTGTCGGGGACAGGGACGAGTATGACGGTTACGGATGGGAGCAGTCCAAGATTGTCTTTAATGACGAATTCGGCATGGAGCTTCAGAGTACGAATGAGATTCGCATCGAGACGACGGACGGGGGAAAGATTTCCATACAGTCGGTGGGACAGGACTTTGCGGGCATGGACGCGCTCAGACAGACCTTTGAGCAGATGTACGGCGCCGGAAACGACAAATATGTGGCGGACGGCGGAGCGGATATGAGCTTTGACGCGCTTGGCGTTATCCGTTCGAGGAATCTGGAGGGCTTAAAGGAGAGCATTAAGGGAAGCCTGATGGCGCCGTTCCAGCTGATCGGGACCGTGCAGGAGCTGGCGGGACGAATCGGCGGCGGAGAGGACGCGGAGGAGACGGCGCAGGCGGCGGAGCCGGAGGAGTACACCGACGGGGTGATCGACATCTACGGGCTGGACTGCCTCGTGCTGCGCGTGGGAAATTCAAGCATTGCCTTTGCCAACGGAATCATACAGATCAAGGCGGACAGCTTCATGGAGCTGGGAACGGACCGGTCGATCGTCTATGAGCATCTGGAGGACGCAAACTATACATGGAGGGATATGTTCCTGGATGTGGCGCAGCTCGCGCTTGACATCGTGGGCGCACTGCCCATACCGGGCGTGTCCACGGCGGCCAACCTGATCAATGCGGGCGTGTCGCTTGCAAGAGGGGATTATGTGGGCGCCGCCATGTCGGCGGGCACGGCGCTGGTCTCCCTGATACCGGGCGCGAACTCCGCCGTAGCCGCGGGAAAGGCCGCAGCCACCGCAGCCGTAAAAGGCTCAAAGGTGATGAAGGTCGTGTCGGCGGTGGCAAAAGTCGTGAAGGCGCTCAAGACAGGCGCACAGACGCTGAACACGGTGCTGCTGACGGGAATGGCGGTATGGGATGTGGGCACGGGCATTCTGGACGGATCCTTCGACTGGAACGACCCCGACTGCAGACAGGATGTGTTCACGATTCTGCAGGCGGGCGGGACAATGGCGCAGAGCCACATCCAAAAGAATACGATCACCGATGAGAACGGCAATACGCGGTTCATGGACAAGGGGGAGCGGCAGGAGGCGAAGCGGCAGCGCCGTCAGGCGAGACGGGACGCCATCGACAACGCGAAGGAAAGCGTGCGCGCGAAGCTGGACGAGTGTTCCGCGAACCGCTGCAAGAACGGCGAGCCGGTTGACATGGTAACGGGGAGCTATCTGATCGAGCAGTGCGACTTTATCATCAATGACACCGGCGGCATCTGTGCCGTGGAGCGCACCTATGAGTCGCTGCTCGCCGGGGAGGATTCCCCCGTCGGGCGCGGCTGGACGCTGAGCCTGTTCAGCACGGCTTACATTTATGACGACAGAGTGGAGATCGCGCTGCCTGACGGACACACGGAGACCTTCCTCAGAACGGAGCAGGGCTATCGGAACCGCAGAGGCGGCACAAGGCGCATGGAGCTGTGCGCGCAGGATGACGGATACCTGCTGACGGAGGCGGGGACGGGGCTGTCGCGCTTTTATGACAGATACGGAAAGCTGCTGTGGGAGACGGACCGCAGCGGGAACCGCAGACAATACCTCTACGCGGGCAGCACGCTGTGCAGAGTGGCCTTCGCCGGCGGCCAGTATCTGGATTTCACATGGGAAGGCAGCCATGTGAAGTCCATTCGGGACTGCATAGGGCGCAGTGTGTCCTACCGCTACGAGGACGGTCTGCTGACGGAGACGATGATGGTGACGGGCGGCCTGGAGCAGTATGCATACGACGGGAGCGGCAGAGTGACGGACGTCACGGACGCCGAAGGCGTCACCTATGTCCATAACGAGTATGACGGGAAAGGGCGCGTGACACGGCAGACCCTGTATGACGGTCAGGAGTATGTCATGCTCTATGACGACGACGCCAGGACGAACACCTGGCTGACGCCGGGAAGCGGCAGGGAGATACGGTATGTCTATGACCGCGGCCGCCGCCTCATCTGCACGGCGTATAAGGACGGCACCACGCAGGAGCGGGAATATGACGACTGGGAGAACATCATCCGGGAGAAGGACAGGAACGGGAACGAGACGAGGCGTTCCTATGACGAGTACGGGCACCTCCTTGAGGAGGTGCGGGCGGACGGTCTCGTGGTGTCCTACGAGTATGACGAGGCCGGCAACTGCGTGCATATGAGCGACAACGGCGGCGCCGACATTTCTTACGCCTATGACCAAAGAGGGAATCTCACGCGGGAGACCCGGCGGCTGGACGACCTCCGGACGGGGAGCGTAAGCTATGAGTATGACCGCTGCGGGCGTGTGACCGCCTTCACGGATGCCAACGGCCACCGGGAGACCTATGAATACGACGGCGGCTTCCGGGAGGCGTCCGTCTTCACGACGGCCTGCGGCATCGAATACCGGCATCGGCTCGACAGCGCGGGGAGATGCGTTGCCGTTGAGAACGCGGACGGGGAATACACCTATGCATACACCAATTTTGACCTGATCGGCACGGCGTCGGACCCGATGGGGAACACCACGCGGTACCTGTACAACCATATGGCCGATCTGACGGGGTTGGTGCGCCCGAACCACTATGTGTACGGCGGCCCCGACAGGGCGAAGGAAACCTACACCAACGACGCGTTCCACCGCAGACTGTCGAGGACGGACTGCACGGGAGCGGTCTACGCGGTACACCGGGACGGCGAGGGGAACGTCATCCGGGAAATCAACCCCAACGCCTATGACA
>JAMPFV010000082.1 GCA_023664265.1 Roseburia sp. | reverse complement strand
CAGAGGACTGAAAATCCTCGTGTCACTGGTTCGATTCCGGTTCTGGGCATTTTAAATTGAAAAAATCTTTAAAAACACGGGAAATACCGTGTTTTTTTATTCAATATATGTTATGATGTAAAATGGTGAAATAAAAATATATAAAATATGACGGAGAAGGTTGATGTATCAGGAAGAATTGGAAAAATACGCCGGTGACATTCTCAATTCAGAGAACTTTCAGAGCACAAAGGAATATATTCAGCATGGAAATATGTCCGTATATGAGCATTGTATCAATGTGGCGAAGATGAGCCTTATAATAAGGGATCATTTCAAGATAAAATGCCACTCCAGGGACTTGATAAGAGGCGCTTTGCTTCACGACTATTTTTTGTATGATTGGCATACGAACGATAAGGTACATTCCCACCGGCTTCACGGATTTTTTCATCCGGGGCGGGCTTTGCGGAACGCGAGAAAGGAATATGTTATTAATATGCGGCAAACAGATATAATAATAAAGCATATGTGGCCGCTTACCGTTGTACCGCCAATGTGCCGCGAGGCTTGGATTGTAACGATGGCGGATAAGTATTGCTCGGCGATGGAGACGCTGCGCATACAAAAAGGCAGAATCCATATGAGCGGTATTTAGGGAAACGCGGATGAAAGCGCTTCCCCGGAAGACGGCCGCAGTGGGATAGTGTTCTGCCGTCGTGCAGGACAGAAAGGATTGTGGAGAGCATGAGAAAGACAAAGATTATCTGTACCATCGGACCCGTTTCCGACAGTGAGGAGCGACTAAAGGAGCTGTTGCACGCTGGAATGAACGTGGCGCGATTTAATTTTTCGCATGGAGACCATGCGGAGCATCAGGCGAAATACGAGAGAGCGGTCAAGGCCGCGAGAGATTTAAATATGCCTCTGGCGACGATGATGGATACAAAGGGGCCGGAGATTCGGCTGCGGGATTTTGAGGGCGGCAAGGTATATCTCGAGGCGGGAGAAAGCTTTCGCCTGACGACAGAGGAGGTGCCGGGAACGGCTGAGAGGGCCTCCATTACCTATAAAAATTTGAAGAATGACGTCTGCGTCGGGAAATCCATTTTGATTGACGACGGACTGATTGAACTGACGATAAAGGCGATTGAGGAGACGGATATTGTCTGTGAGGTGGTCAATGGCGGATATGTCTCCAACCATAAAGGGATAAACGTGCCGGGAGCGGTGCTTTCCATGCCGTATATCAGCGATGCGGACAGAGAGGACATTTTGTTCGGCATCAGAATGGGCTATGATTATCTGGCGGCCTCCTTCGCGAGATGCCGGGAGGATATCGAAGAGGTGCGGCGGCTGATAACCGACAACGGCGGCAAGATGAAAATCATCGCCAAAATAGAAAACATGCAGGGAATTGACAATTTGGATGAAATTCTCGAGGCCTCGGATGGCATTATGGTGGCGAGAGGCGACATGGGAGTGGAGATTCCGATGGAGGAGGTGCCGGTTCTTCAGAAGAAAATGATCGAGAAAGCGCTTCGCTCCGGAAAAATCGTAATTACCGCAACGCAGATGTTGGAATCCATGATAAAGAATCCCAGGCCGACCCGCGCGGAGACGACAGATGTAGCGAATGCGATATATGACGGAACCTCAGCGATTATGCTGAGCGGTGAGAGCGCCGCGGGCGCACATCCGATAGAGGCAGTCAGGACGATGAGCCGAATCGCGGAGCGGGCCGAGCAGGACATTCGCTATGATCTGCGTTTCACAAAGCGCAGCTTTGAGCAGAAGGAGGGCGGGGACGTTACGGCGGCGATTTCTCACTCCTGCTGTACCACTGCAATCAACCTGAAGGCCGCGGCAATCATCACGGTAACGATGTCGGGCTTTACTGCGAACATGATATCCCGATATCAGCCGGAGTGCACGGTGATTGGCTGCACCGTTGATGAGACGGTGTACAGACAGCTCTCCTTGGTATTTGGCGTGCGGTCGCTTCTGATTAAGTGGGAGGAGACCTCCGAGCGGCTGTTTGAGGCGGCAGTGGAGGCAAGCCGGGAGGCCGGCTTCATAAAAAGCGGCGACCGTGTTGTATTGACCGCGGGCGTGCCCTTGGGAATATCCGGAAATACCAACATGATACGCGTGGTGGAGGTTCCATAAGGGGATAAAATCGTAATTCAAGGGGAAAGCATGGGCAGAATTTTTTGCATCATCGGAAAAAGTTCATCGGGCAAGGATACCATCTACAAAAGGCTTTTGAACAATCCCGCACTCGGGCTGAAGAGGATCGTTCCTTATACGACCCGTCCGATTCGGGAGGGAGAACAAGAGGGGAAGGAATATCATTTTTCCACGTCGGAGGAGCTGGAGCAATTCAGGAGAGAGGACAGAATCATTGAATGCCGTTCCTACGATACGGCCTGTGGCGTATGGTATTATTTTATGGTGAAAGACAGCCGGATAAACCTCGAAAAAGAAAATTATATCATTATCGGAACCTTGCAGTCCTACCGGATGACGCGCAACTATTTCGGGGCGGATAAAGTGGTGCCGATTTATATTGAGCTGGAGGATGGGGAGCGTCTGTCGCGTGCGCTTGACCGGGAAAAGCGTCAGCGGCATCCCCAATATGAGGAGATGTGCCGGCGTTTTTTGGCGGATTGCAGGGACTTTTCAACCGAAAATCTGCAAAAGGCGGGGATAGAGAAGATATTTTATAATCACGATTTGCAGGAGTGCATTGACGAGATTATAGCGTATATCCGGTAAGCGTGTTGTCTGCGGCCCGGGGGCCGCAGGCGGAGAGAAAGGCATGGATGGAATATGGATATAAAAGTAAACGAGGTACAGCAGGCGGCTCCGGTGGCAGCGCAGCAGAATGTTCAACAGACGGACGACTCTTTTAAATTTATGCTTGCAAGCAATATTGAGGAGGCGGAGCTTGCAAACAGATTGAACCTTATGATGGAAGAAATCATCATGCAGGGGGACAAGATTGTGAAGCGCATGGACATAAAAGATATGCGCCGATACCGCACGCTGATAAAAGAGTTTATGAATGAGATTGTCAACCGTTCCCACAAATTTTCGCGGGAGAATTTCCTTGACAGACGCGGCCGCCACAGAGTGTACGGCATTATCAGGCTGGTGGACGAGAAGCTGGACGAGCTCGCGCAGGAACTGGTCAGCGAGCAGTGTGACAAGATTGACATTCTGGCAAGGGTTGGGGAAATCAGGGGACTTCTGTTGGATATTTTTGCATAGGTAAACGGAGACGCGTTATGGGAGACACAAACTGGGACGATGTCATAGGGCAGTCGCAGCTGATAAACAATTTGAAGAGTGCATTGGAGCATAAGAAGGTGTCCCATGCCTATCTTTTTCAGGGGGAAAGGCTTTCGGGCAAAAAGATGACGGCGGATATCTTTGCACGCGCGCTTGAGTGCGAGGCGGACGGGGAACGGCCATGCAACCGCTGCAGGGCGTGCCGACAGGCGATAAACGGCAATCATCCCGATATTATCCGCGTCACGCATGAGAAGGCCAATACAATATCTGTGGATAATGTCAGGCAGCAGATAAACGGTGATATCGCGATAAAGCCCTACAGCGGCGCTTATAAGATTTATATCATGGACGAGGCCGAGAAAATGAACGTTCAGGCACAGAACGCGTTGTTAAAAACATTGGAGGAGCCGCCGGAATACGCGGTGATACTTCTGCTGGCGACGCGGGCTGAGGCGATGTTGCCGACGATTCTGAGTCGTTGCGTGGTTTTGAATGTGAAATCCGTGCCGGAGGATAGGATTAAGCGTTATCTGACGGACCGGGTACAGGTGCAGGATTATCGCGCCGGCATTTGCGCCTCTTTTGCCAGAGGAAACGTCGGACGTGCCGTGGAGCTGGCCTCGAACGAGTCGTTTGACCATATGAAGTCGGCGGTTCTCGATATGATGAAAAAGATAGCGGAGCTAGAGACTAATCAGGTGGCCGTGGAGGTAAAGAGGATAACCGAGGAAAAATTTGACACCGATGATTATTTGGATTTATGCTTTACTTGGTTCAGAGATGTGTTATTATATAAAGCGTGTGGGGATAAACGATATATTATCTTTAAGGAGGAGACGACGGAGATTGGCAGGGCTGCCGAGCGCTACGGCTATGAGAAAATTGAGCGTATCATCCGGTCGATAGAGAGGGCGAGGAGCAGGCTTGAGGCCAACGTAAATTTTGATTTGACAATGGAACTGATGTTTTCGGATATGATTGCATAACCCTATGCAGGCACGATTTATGCGGGGAATACTTTATACAGGAATACTTTATGCAGGTATACTTTATGCAGGCATAATTTATGCCTGAATATTTTACAGTGAGGTTGATAGATGATGGTAAAGGTAATAGGAGTAAGATTTAGAACGGCGGGAAAGATTTATTTCTTTGACCCTCTGAAGTTTGACGTAAAGCGCGGCGACCATGTAATTGTTGAGACGGCCAGAGGCGTCGAGTACGGTACGATTGTCGGAGACCCCAGAGAGGTTGAGGAGGAGAAGGTCGTGCAGCCGCTGAAGCCCGTGCTGCGCGTGGCGACAAAGCGCGATATGGAGCAGGAGGCCGCGAACAAGGCGAAGGAAAAAGAGGCTTTCAAAATCTGTCTCGATAAGATACACAAACACGGTTTGGAAATGAAGCTGATAGACGCGGAGTATACCTTTGATAACAATAAGGTGCTGTTTTACTTTACCGCGGACGGGAGAATTGATTTCAGAGAGCTGGTAAAGGATTTGGCATCCGTATTTAAGACCAGAATAGAGCTGCGCCAAATCGGGGTGCGCGACGAGACGAAGATACTCGGCGGAATCGGTATTTGCGGCAGAACCCTGTGCTGTCACTCCCATCTGTCGGAGTTTGTTCCGGTATCGATCAAGATGGCAAAGGAGCAGAATTTGTCCCTGAATCCGACGAAAATATCGGGGGTATGCGGCAGACTGATGTGCTGCTTAAAGCATGAGGAGGAGACCTATGAGTATCTGAACAGGAAGCTTCCGAATGTGGGCGATTTCGTGACGACGGACGACGGGCTCAAGGGAGAGGTACATAGCGTGAATGTGCTTCGTCAGCTGGTCAAGGTTGTGGTTGAGGTGAGCGACGAGAAGGAGATTCGGGAGTATAAGGTGGAGCAGCTGCGCTTTAAGAGACGCCATAAGCGGGACAAGAATGACGGGATGTCGGATGCGGAGCTGAAGGAGCTGAGAGAGCTCGAAAAGCAGGAGAAGCAGGATGGAAAATCGAAGCTCGATGACGACAATTGATCGGGAGCCGCTGCTCAGGGAAAACGAGCGGGTGGACGAGCTGCAGCGAAACGGCTACAGAATCATACAAAACCCCGAGAAGTTCTGCTTTGGAATGGATGCGGTGCTGCTCAGCGGCTTTGCGCAGGTAAGGGCGGGCGAGACGGTGCTCGACATGGGCACCGGCACCGGCATTATTCCGATTCTTCTGGAGGCGAAGACGGACGCGGCGCACATTACCGCATTGGAGATACAGGAGGAAAGCGCCGATATGGCAAGCCGCAGTGTGCGGCTGAACGGCCTGACGGACAAAATAGACGTGGTGGTGGGGGACATTAAAGAAGCAGATGCGCTATTTCCGGCTGCTTCTTTTGACGTTATAACGTGCAATCCGCCGTATATGATCCGGCAGCACGGGCTGGCCAATCCCGATGCACCCAAGGCCATCGCCAGACATGAGATATTGTGTACCTTTGAGGATGTGGCAAGGAGCGCGGCGAAGCTCTTGAGACCCGGAGGGAAATTCTTTCTGGTGCATCGGCCGTTCCGGCTGGCGGAGCTTCTCGTCACGATGACAAAATACGGTATAGAACCCAAACGTCTGCGTCTGGTATATCCTTATGTGGACAAGGATCCGAATATGGTGCTGATAGAGGGCTGCAGGGGCGGAAGGCCGCGTATGCTTGTGGAAAAGCCGCTGATTGTCTACAAGGCTCAGGGAGAATACACGGACGAAATCTATGAGGTATACGGATATTAGCGGAATGAAGGGAAGAACGGAGGCGGCGGAAAATATGCAGGGGAAGCTGTATTTATGCGCGACACCGATTGGAAATCTGGGAGACATGACGCCGCGCGTGCGGGAAACGCTGGAGATGGTGGATCTGATTGCGGCCGAGGATACAAGAAACAGCATTAAGCTGTTGAATCACTTCGAGATCAAGACACCGATGACAAGCTACCATGAGTATAATAAGGTGGAGAAGGCCGCGTATCTGGTCAGCCGGATGCGGGAGGGGAAGAATGTCGCGCTGGTAACGGACGCGGGGACCCCCGCAATATCGGATCCCGGAGAGGTGCTGGTGGCCATGTGCCATGAGGCAGGGATCACGGTGACCTCTCTTCCGGGGGCTGCGGCGTGCATCACGGCGCTGACGCTCTCGGGACTCAGTACACGGCGGTTCTGCTTTGAGGGCTTTTTGCCTGCGGATAAAAAAGAGAAAAGAGACATTCTGGAGGCGCTGAAAACAGAGCCGCGGACGATTATTCTGTATGAAGCGCCGCATCATCTCGTGCGGACGCTGGAGGAGCTTTACGCGGCGTTGGGGGACCGGCGTGTTACGCTTTGCAGGGAACTGACCAAGCGCTTTGAGACGGTTCTGCCCACGACTCTTGGCGCGGCGCTGGAGCGGTATCGGACGGAGGAGCCGAGGGGCGAGTATGTGCTTGTCGTGGAGGGCAGAAGCCTTCGCGCGCTCAGGGAGGAGCAGGAGGCGGACTGGCAGAATATCTCCGTTGAGGAGCATATGCGGCTGTACGAGGAGCAGGGCGTGGAGCGCAGGGAGGCCATGAAGCGCGTTGCAAGGGACAGGGGGCTGTCCAAGAGGGAGGTTTATCAATATTTATTGAAAATATAGAGAGGAAAAGAAAGATTTAGGAATAAAACGGTTGACAAATGCTATATGTAATAATATACTTCCTATTGCATAGGAATACAGGACGGCTTTTACAGATTGAAAATCGAATAAAGGAGATATTTTAAATGGAAAGAGTTTTTGAAATTATCGAAGAACAGTTAAACTTATCAGGTGTGGAAATCACAGAGGATTTGTCGTTTAAGGATGATTTGGGAGCTGACTCCATAGATTTAGTAGAGCTTGTAATGGCGTTTGAGGATGAATATGGCGTGGAGGTTTCCTACGAGGAGCTTGAGAAGCGGGTCAAGACGGTAGGGGACGTTATCGAATATTTAAAGGAATTAGGGGCTGAGATTTAGGCTGTGGGACGCGAAACGGAAAAGAGGAAACTCTTTTCCGTTTTTTATGGCAATTATTCGCATACCGGTGAATATGAATGTAGGGAGTAAACAGTCGGATGGGGTATCGGCGATATGATGAACTATATCTGGGGCGGAATGCTGATTGTCGGAATCGTGTACGGGATGATAACCGGAAATATGCAGGCAGTGACGGACGCGGTGATTGCGTCCTCAAAAGAGGCGGTGGCGCTTGGCATATCCATGCTCGGAATCGTGGCCTTTTGGAACGGCCTGATGGAGGTCGCGCAGGACGCGGGGATCATCAGCGGCCTGACACGGCTTATCGCACCGGTCATGCGCTTTCTGTTCCCGAGGATACCGCGGGGGCATCGGGCCATGGACGCGATGTCGGCGAACTTTGTCGCAAATATTTTGGGGCTGGGATGGGCCGCGACGCCTGCGGGACATTGAGTTATTATAGTGACAGGTTGAAGAAATCATAGAAAAATTAAGGGTTTCCACCGATTTAGTCCTAATGAAAAAATGCAGTTTTGTAGCAAAATCTTTCTGATTTTTCATTTGGACGGCGCCGATTCAAGAGAAAATAGGAAAAAATGTCATTAATGTAACTCAAAGTGCCTAAAGGCGATGAGTTACTGGTTTTAGTATAACATAAGGAGGGTAGAAGGTAAACAATTTTATAGGCTATTGATTTAGGTAGGACTAAATTAGTGAATGGCAGAGTGCCATTATTACTAGCTTAGTCCTATCTTTTTATTAAAAAACAGGATAGGAAAGGAGTCAAATTATGACGAATGACACAGCGTTAAGTGCAAAAATTGAACAAGTTCAATTAGCGGAGCGGATTGCTCAAAATATAACTTTTAAAAATGATACACATAAAAAATTCTTTCTGAAATATCTGCCAGAGTGCAGATGCGGAGATGTTTACCATGCAGCATTGGTGTATTGCTTGGGGATTGATGCAGATACAAGAAGAAATATTAAGGCAATCTATGACTTTAAGACAGGATATATCAAAACGGAATGCCTGCATGAAGGCTGGATTACAAGCGGAAGTGCAAAGGCAATCCGTATGGCGTTTAACCTTTACAACAATGGTACGCCGAGTGTGTACGATTATGACGATGCAGAGGAACAGTTGACGGAGTGTAAGCTGTATACAGTGGAGGATTTATTCTGCTGTGGGTATGCAAAATATTTTTGGCAGGCGGTAAAAGTCCGCTATCCGGAATATTGCTAAAAGAAATAGGCAGGAGGAAGCAATGTTAAAAATCAGACTTATGGGAACGAAGAACGATATTAAGTGGTTCAGAAGGATTCTCGAAAGGAATAAGAAAGTAAATGTCTTGCAGATCTCCGAGCCTTACGCCAATAAAGGGACAAACAGATATTACAGAGTGTATGCAGAGGTAGAAAGGGAAACGAAAAAAATTCAGTAAATCAGGAGGATAAAAGTTATGTGCAGAGTAATCGCAATCGCAAATCAGAAAGGCGGAGTCGGAAAGACCACCACTACAAGCAACTTAGGGATAGGGCTTGCA
>JAMPFV010000081.1 GCA_023664265.1 Roseburia sp. | reverse complement strand
CTATTTGTGCCGCTGAAAGCGGCATGGGGATTAGATTGAAAAATAAGCTTGATAGCTGATTTTTCAATCTGATGGCAGACGAGAAAAATTTCTCGTCGCCTCTTCGCGACAAGTCGCTCAGAAATGGAGATTAACAGGAAGGATTTGGTTGTCAATATGAACTTTTTGAATAAGCTGGAAAGAAAATTCGGGAGATACGCGATCTCCAATATATCGCTGTATCTGATTCTCTGCTATGGGTGCGGGTATCTGATTAATCTGATCAATCCGGTGTTTTTGAATTATCTTACGCTCAATCCCTATATGATCCTGCACGGTCAGGTCTGGCGGCTTGTCACTTGGATTATTGTGCCGCCCTCGAGCTTGAATTTCTGGACGATTATTATGCTGTATTTCTATTATTCCATCGGTACGAGCTTGGAGCGGACGTGGGGCGCCTTCTATTATAATGTGTATCTGTTTATGGGAATGATATTCACGGTGCTTGGCAGCTTCCTGATCATGGTGCTCAGCTATGTGCCGAATACCAGTCTGAATATGACGATGCTTATCAATGGACAGCAGGTTTATTTTTCGTATATTGCATTGTTTTTCAGCACCTACTATATCAATATGTCCATTTTCCTCGGGTTTGCGGCGACATTTCCGAATGTGCAGGTGCTTCTGATGTTTATTATCCCCATCAAGGTAAAATGGATGGGCATTGCGTATGCGGTGATGCTCGCGTTCGAGATGATTCAGGGTGACATTATCGTCAGAATCGCGATTGGCGCGTCCCTGTTGAATTTCGTGGTATTTTTCCTGATGACGCGGCGCGGGCTGGGGATGCGGATATCGCCTAAGCAGGTCAAGCGCCGCCACGATTACAGGCAGGAGATAAGAAAGGCGAGGCCGATGTCGGTTTCCAAGCACAAGTGTGCGATTTGCGGCAAAAACAGCGAGGGCAATCCGGACGCGGAGTTCCGCTTCTGCTCAAAGTGCAACGGGAATTATGAGTATTGCCAGGACCATCTGTTCACGCACACGCATGTGAAATAGCGGGGATGGCATAAAACGGCATGGAAGAGGGAGGATTTGAATAAAGACGATGGAGTTTAATCAGCTTACGTTTGCGAATACCTTAAAGGAGCTCAAGGACACGGCGCGGCTTCAGGGAAACATGCTGACGGGTGAACAGTTGGAGGAGGCTTTTGCGGCATGGCAGCTCAAGGAGGAACAGCTTGCGCTGATACAGAGTTATCTGCGGGAAAACCACATCGGTATTGACGCGCCGCCGGACTCTGAGGAGGGCCTGTCCGGTGAGGATGCGAGCTTTCTCTCAATGTATCTGGAGGAGCTCAAGGAGCTGCCGAAGGCCTCGGACGGCGAACGGCGCGCGGTTATGATGTCGGCGCTGGCGGGGGACAAGGATGCGCAGGCCAGACTGACCGAGCTTTTCCTGCCGCAGGTGGTGGAGATTGCGAAGCTTTATGCGGGTCAGGGGGCGCTTGTCGAGGATCTGATTGGCGAGGGAAACGTCGCGGTTGCGATGGCAGTCGCAATGCCGGACTGCGTGGAGACGGTGGATGAGGTCGAGGGCTTTATCGGCAAAATGGTCATGGATGCGATGGAGGACTATATCGCGGAGAACGCGGGCAGCAGACAGGCGGACGAGGCGGTTCTGAATCGGGTCAACGACGTGAACGACAAGGCGAAGGAGCTCTACGAGAGCCTGATGCGCAAGGTGACGGTGAAGGAGGTCGCGCAGGAGCTGAACTTGGACGAGGAGGAGGTGCGCAAGGCCGTGAAATTTTCGGTCAATACTATCGCGTATATCGAGGATGGAGGTACGGATGACAACGGATGAGAAGGAGCTTGAGCTCGAAGCTCAGGAGGATGAGGCGGGGAGTGCAGCGCCTCAGAATGACGATTTTAAATATGTGCTGCAGGATGTGAGCAGTCTTTATCTGGGCAGGGAGCTGACCTATGCGGAGATGCTCGAGCGGGAGGATGTCCCGTTCAAGCTCAAGGCCATCATCAACGGCTATATTCAAAAGGACGCCGGCTTGGAGAAAACGATCACGGAGCATCTGCTCGAGATTACGCCGGAGCAGTTCTCCTATAAGGTCTATGAGCAGCTCAAGCTGTCCGTTAAGGTATGCGGCGCCGCCAAAAAGCGCTTGCGCGTATTCGGCGGCAGGAATAAATGGGCACACAAGTCCTATACGATACGGCAGTTTTGCGAGACCTGTCAGGCAGCGGCCGCGGCGGGAGATGTCCGGATAGAGGAGATTTCTGTTTCAAAGCTCGCGCTGATGGTAATTAATATATAGATTAAAATGGAGGATTTTGGAATGAAGAGAGTGGAAGATGTAACAGCGTATGAGGTGGTGCAGAAGCGGGAGATTGCGGATATCAAGGCGACGGGGTATCTGCTCCGCCATAAGAAAACGGGGGCGCGTGTGGCGCTTCTGAGCAATGACGACGAGAATAAGGTGTTTCATATCGGCTTTCGGACGCCGCCTGAGGATTCCACAGGCGTCCCGCATATTATAGAACATTCGGTGCTCTGCGGCTCAGAGCAGTTCCCCGTGAAGGACCCGTTTGTCGAGCTGGTGAAGGGCTCGCTGAACACCTTCCTGAATGCCATGACTTTCGGCGACAAGACGGTGTATCCCGTGGCAAGCTGCAATGACAAGGATTTCCAAAATCTGATGCACGTCTATCTGGACGCGGTGTTTTATCCGAATATATATAAGGAAAAGAAAATTTTCATGCAGGAGGGCTGGCACTATGAGATGGAGAGCGCGGACAGCCCGCTGACGATCAATGGCGTTGTGTACAACGAGATGAAGGGGGCGTTTTCGTCTCCGGACGCAATCAATGACAGGGAGGTGCTTTATGCCCTGTTTCCGGATACCGCCTACGGTGTGGAGTCCGGAGGGGAGCCCGACGATATTCCCAAGCTGACCTACGAGCAGTTTTTGGCGTTCCATGGCAGATATTACCATCCGTCAAACAGCTATATCTATCTCTATGGCAATATGGATATGGCGGAGAAGCTGGCGTGGATGGATGACCGGTATCTGAGCCGTTTTGAGCGGCTTGAGATTGATTCCACGGTCAAGCTTCAGAAGCCCTTTGAAAAGCCGGTGGAAATACGGAAAGAATATCCGGTTCTGGAGGGGGAGGATACAGAGAATGGCACCTATCTCTCCTACAATACGGTGGTCGGGACCAGCCTTGACAAGGAGCTGTATTTTGCGATGCAGATTTTGGAGTACGCGCTTTGCGCTTCCTCCGCGGCGCCCTTGAAGCTTGCACTGATTCACAAGAATATCGGAACGGAGGTGTACTCCGTCTACGACAACGGCATCTATCAGCCGTACTTCTCGATTGTGGCCAAGAATGCCAACGACAGTCAGAAGGAGGCGTTTGTCGCGACGATCGAGGAGGAGCTTGCGCGCCTTGTCCGAGAGGGAATCGACAAGAAGGCGCTGCTTGCGGGCCTGAATTATTATGAGTTTAAATATCGGGAGGCGGACTTCGGCTCCTATCCAAAGGGACTGATGTACGGTCTGCAGATGCTCGATTCGTGGCTGTATGATGAGAATATGCCGTTTGACATGATAGAGGCGATAGCGGTATTCCGCACGCTGAAGGAGAAGATTGACACTGATTACTATGAGAAGCTGATTGAGAAATACCTGATAAATAATCCGCATAAGGCGGTGCTTGTGGTGTCCCCCAAGGAGGGGCTGAACGAGTGCAAAGAGAAGGAGCTCGCACAAAGACTGCAGGCTTATAAGGAAAGCCTTGGCGCGGAGGCGCTTGATCAAATCGTTGCGGACACAAGGGCATTGAAGGCGTACCAAGAGGCGGAGAACACGCCGGAGGAGCTTGCCACAATCCCGATGCTCAAGCGTGAGGACATGAAGAAGGAGGCGGAGGGCTTCGTAAACGAGCTGCGGGAGCTTGAGGGCACCAAGGTGCTGTTCCACAATATCGCGACGAACGGAATCGCTTATATCCGGCTGATTTTCGATGTGGCTAACATTCCGGAGGAGCTGTTTGCGTATATCGGCGTGCTGAAGAATGTCCTCGGGTATGTGGACACGCAGAGCTATGATTTCGGTGCGCTCTACAATGAAGTGAACATTCACACCGGCGGAATCACAAGCAGCGTGAACACCTATGTGGATGCCAAGAATTTGGATGCATACAAGTTGACCTTTGAAGTCAAGACCAAGGCGATGTATGAGGAATTGGAGGCGGCGTTTGAGCTGCTCGCGGAGATTATGACGGCCTCGAGCCTTGCGGACAAGGACAGGATACAGGAGATTATCGAGGAGCTCAAGTCCAGAATGCAGAGCGATATGACCTCGGCAGGCCACTCCCTCGCGGCAATCCGCGCAATGTCCTATTTCAGCGAGACGGCGGCGGTCGCGGAGCTGGTGAGCGGAATCCCGTGCTATCGGCTGCTGGAGGAGCTGACGGCCGACTTTGACGGAAAGAAGGAGGCGCTGACAGAAAAGCTGGAGACGCTGATTCGCTGTATTTTCAGGCCGGAGAATATGATGGTGGACATCACGGCGTCGGAGGAGGGGTATCAGGCGTTGGAGAAGCTGGTGCCGCGGCTCAGGGCAAGGCTCTATACGCAGGAGGTTCCCAAGACGCTCTTTGAGGTAAAGCCGAAGAAGAAGAACGAGGCGTTCTCCACCTCGGCGCAAATCCAGTATGTGTGCCGCGCGGGTAACTTCAAGCGGGAGAAGGATTATCCGTATACGGGGGCGCTTCGAGCCTTGAAGGTCATTATGGGCTACGATTATCTGTGGAACAATGTCCGCGTAAAGGGCGGCGCCTACGGCTGTATGTGCAGCTTCGGCAAGACGGGGGACAGCTACCTCGTGTCCTACAGAGACCCGAACCTCAGGAAAACGATTGACACCTACGAGAAGGCGGCGGATTATCTCAGGAGCTTTACTGCGGATGAGAAGACGATGACCAAATACATTATCGGCGCGGTGAGCGAGCTGGATGTTCCGCTGACGCCGTCGCAGAAGGGCGCGCGCTCCTCAAGCGCGTTCCTGACGAATCTGGATTGGGAGGAGGTTCAGCGGGAGCGCGACGAGCTTCTATCCTGCACGGAGCAGGACGTCCGCGCGCTCGCGGACTACATGGACGCGATTATGTCACAGGAGGCCGTGTGCGTCGTGGGAAACAGTCAGGCAATCGAGGAGAACAGAGCCTTGTTTGACAGCGTTGAGAACCTGTTTCACTGATAATTGGTGATAAGCCGGAAAGGGTTAAGGAACGATGTTAAATAAAGGATTATGCAAAAGAACAACGTGTGTGGGACTTGCGGCTGTCGTCATGCTCACGTTTGCCGGCTGTGGGAGCGCCGCGGGAAGCGGAGAAAGCGAAAGCGCGGCGGCTTACGACACGGCGATGGCCTATGACAACGGGATTGCGGTGTCGGGCAGTACGACGTCCTATTCCCAAAGCGAGGCTCCGATGACGGAAGAACTGACAACGGAAACGGTGCCCGGACAGGCGGTCTCCGCAAGAAAGCTGATTAAGACCGTGAACATGAGCGTGGAGACTGCGGAATATGACGCGCTGTCGTCGCTGCTGTATCAGCAGGTGGAGGCGCTCGGCGGATATATGGAGTATTTCAGCACAAACGGTTCGGAGACGAACCGCTCCGGCAGCATGACGGCGCGGATTCCCAAGCAGAGTCTGGACGCGTTTCTGGAGCTGGTGGAGGGGAATTCCAACGTCACCTACCGGCAGGAAAATGTGGAGGACGTCACACTCAGCTATGTGGATCTCGAAAGCCATAAAAAAATGCTGCAAAAGGAGCAGGAGCGGCTTCTGGAGCTGTTGGACCGGGCAGAGACGATAGAGGACATTATTCAGTTAGAGAGCCGGCTGACGGATGTACAGTATCAGCTGGAAAGCATGGAATCGCAGTTGAGAACCTATGACAATCTGATTGATTACAGCACGGTTTATCTGAGCATAACGGAGGTAGTGCGGTATACGCCCCAAGAGCAGGCCGGAGTGTGGGACAGAATTCGCATCGGCTTCAGGGAAAATCTGTACGCGGTCGGCGACGGTCTGATGGATTTTGGGATCGGGCTGATCATACATATTCCGAATATCGTGGTATTTCTGATTGTGGCGGGAATCCTCGCGCTGATAATAAGAGCGATGGTCCGCAGGCGCAGGAGAGCCGAGGAAAATCGCCGGCAGGGCTATATGCAGATGCGGACGATGCAGCAGCCGCCGATGCAGGGAGAGGACACCGCCAATGAGCGCATACCACAGACCGAAGAGAGGGATAAATAAATGGAAGAGAAGCATAAGGCCGGCTTTGCGGCGCTGATAGGGCGCCCGAATGTCGGAAAGTCAACATTGATGAACTGCCTTATCGGGCAGAAGATAGCGATTACGTCCAAGAAGCCGCAGACGACAAGAAACCGCATACGGACGGTCTACACCTCGGAGGAGGGACAGATTGTCTTTGTCGATACGCCGGGGATTCACAAGGCGAAGAACAAGCTGGGCGACTATATGGTGAATGTGGCCGAGGGCAGTATCCGGGAGGTTGACGTGATTCTGTGGCTGGTGGAGCCGACGGATTATATCGGCGCGGGCGAGCGGCATATTATCGAACAGCTTCAAAAGGTGAACACGCCGGTGATTCTCGTGATCAATAAGATTGACATGGTGAAGCGCGAGCAGCTCTTGAGGGATATCGAGGCTTATCGCACCCTGCTTGACTTCGCGGAGATTGTGCCGGTGTCCGCGCTCAAGAAGGACAATACGGAGGTACTGCTGGAGCAGATTATGAAATATCTGCCCTATGGTCCTGCCTTCTATGATGAGGATACGATCACCGATCAGCCGACACGCCAGCTGGTGGCGGAGATCATCCGCGAGAAGGCGCTCCGCAGTCTTGACGAGGAGGTACCGCACGGCGTCGCGGTGACAGTCGAGACGATGAAGTACGGGAAAAAGCTTGTGGACATTGAGGCGACCATTGTCTGCGAGAAGGAATCGCACAAGGGCATCATCATCGGAAAGGGCGGCGCGATGCTCAAGAAAATCGGGACGCTGGCCCGGCCGGAGATTGAAGAACTGCTGGAAAAGCATGTCAATCTGCAGCTCTGGGTGAAGGTCAAAAAGGATTGGCGCGACAGCGATTTTCTCATCAAAAACTTCGGGTATAATCCCAAGGATGTGTAAAAACGGCGGGCCGGAAATGGATGGAACGGTGAATAAAATCGGCGCATAAGCACACCCTAACTGTGTGGAAGCTATCTTCACACGGAAAGGATATGAATATAGATGTACGAGGATGGATGGAGCCGGTTTATGCGGACAGGGCAGATACGCGATTATTTGGCTTATAAGGAGCATCCTAAAATGGAAAGCGCCGTAGACAGGGCAGGAGATACATGTGAGTTTAGGAATGCAGGAAATCGTGGTATTGACGGGGATCGTCATCAAGGCGGAACCGATCGGGGAGTATGACCGGAGGGTGGTTCTGCTGACAAAGGAGAGGGGGAAAATATCGGCGTTCGCGAGAGGCTCCCGAAAGCCAGGGAATCGCCTGATGGCGCCGACGAACCCCTTTTCCTTTGGACAGTTCCGGCTGTATGCGGGAAGAAGCTCCTACACGATGTCCGAGGCGGAGATATCCAATTATTTTGAAGCGCTGCGGGAGGATTTTGTAGGAGCCTATTACGGGATGTACTTTCTGGAGCTGTGCGACTATTATACAAGAGAAAATAATGACGAGACGGGGATGCTCAAGCTTTTATACCAGTCTCTGCGGGCAATTACCTCTTCAAGCTTTGACAATCGCTTGGTGAGGTGTATTTTTGAGTTGAAAGCGATTATGATAAACGGAGAATTTCCGCAGGCGTCGGTACAGCCGCTTGGCGAGACGGTGGCGTACACGGTCGATTACATTATGCGCACGCCCGTGGAAAAGCTGTTTTCATTTCAGGTCAAGGACGAGGTATTGCAGGAATTACGGCATTTTTGCAGGCAGATGTGCAAAAGGCTGTTGGACAGAAATTTTAAAAGTCTTGAAATACTTGAAAATATGGAATAAGTTGGTTATAATGGACGCAGTTGCAAAAATATAGAGTAGATAATGGGAAGATGGAGAGAGACATGAAAAAGGTTATGAGGGTGAGAGTCTTGGGAGCATTGCTCCTGTGCGCACTCGGGCTGACGGCCTGTGCGACCGACGGACAGCAGGGAAGTGGAAGTCCGTCAGGAAAAAGCAAGACAAAGGATGAAATGGTGACATCCGTTTCCGTGAATAAGGATGGTTCCATAGAGAGCAGAATTGTCGAGGAATTTGAGGCATCCTACTATGACGTGTCAGCGCTGAGGACAATGATAGAGGAGGCCGCAGCCGAATATACCAATGAGACCGCGTCGGCAGAGGTATCTCTGGAGGGCTGTGAGGTTGTGGACGGCAAGGTGAATGTTGAGATAAAGTACAATGATTATAACGCGTATGCCGGCTTTAACGGGGAGACCTTTTTTGCCGGCACGATACAGGAGGCCTATCAGGCGGGCTTTGATTTGAATGTGACCTTGAAGGCCGTGTCCGATAAGGACGACGCGCAGACGGTTTCCAAGCAGGAGCTTCTGGGTATGGGGGACAACCATATCATCATCTTTGAGCGGCCCTTGGAGGAGGAAGAGGAGCCGGACGGAGCGAGCATGAGAATCAACTGCTATGGGGACATTCTGTATGTGGGAGACAATGTGTCCACGGTGGGAAAGAAGAGCGCGGACGTCAACGTGGGACAGGGCGTCGGCGTGATTGTATTTAAATAAACGGTATTGCTGAGAAAAGGGTAGGTTGAAAAATGATTATAAGACAGCAAAAAACGCTGTCTAACAATCATTATA
>JAMPFV010000080.1 GCA_023664265.1 Roseburia sp. | reverse complement strand
TGACTCCGGCACAAAACGGTTCGCGATCCTGCCGGAACCGATAATGCCGATTTTCCGGATCTGCCTGTTCTGCTCCCGCAGCATGGTGCTGGAAATGTTCTTTGTCCTGTCAAGATACACCACCCTGCAGTAATCCTTCATATAATCAAAGGTCCCAACCCAATCCGAACCGACGGTAAAAATGTCAACGTGATATTTCTGAACGTCATTGACCTTCTGTCCCGGAGTTTCTTCCACAATGACCTCATCCGCAAACCCCGTCTTCTTCACGTTTTCAATGCGGACAGGCAGGGAATCCACCACGTTAAGTTTTCCACGCTCCATGTCATAGGCCTCCGTGGTCACACCGACAATCAGATAGTCTCCCAGTGCTTTTGCTCTCTGAAGCAACCGATAGTGACCTTCATGGAAGAGGTCAAAGGTTCCGTATGTAATTACTTTTATCATAAACCTCCTCCTCACCTCTGCCTTCCGCAGACAGGCGCCGCCCTACGCATTTCACACGGCTTCCCATACGTACGCTCCCGTGAATACATAAATCTTTAACTCCGTATTGTTTCTCTGTCGAAAAATATCACAAATTCCCCTTCTTATTTTTCCGACAGCTTCTTCCTCACAAACCGGTGAACCTCCTCACCGCAGGTTCCGTCCGTATTCGCATTGATCTTGGAAAACGCCCTTATCTGCCGTTCCCTGTCAAACGGATTTCCGGTTATCTCTCCGTCCAAAAAATTTTTCAGGGAATTGAATGCGTTCTCACTCAGACAATACCGCATCCATTCCGTCTCCTCCATAAACCCCGGCTGATGCGCCTTCAGCTCCCCATAATCAAACACAATCTCCGTCTCTTTATATTCCTTCGTGTCAATGTTAATATCGTAAAGCTTTTTCTCCGGCGCATACCAGATTCGGCAGTCTGCCTTTCCTTCCTGCGGAACCGTAATGACAAAGCCACCCATGCCGCCCGCCGTGAAATATCCGTTCCTTCCCTTTCCGGTAAAGGCAATCGGCGGCTCCCATGGCTCCATTTTGCCGCTCTCTCTGTCCAGGGTCAGGTACATGTTTCCCCATGACGGCGAGATTACAATATGTTCCTCCCCGCTCTCCCTTGAGAATGCAATGTTGCCAAACGGCCGCTCCTCACATTCCAATCCATAGGGCGGCTTAATCGACCTAAACCCCTGCGGCAGATCGCCGTATTCCCGTACCTCACCCGTTTTGGGGTTCCATCGCGTAATCACCATGCCGTTTAAGGGCAACAGCCACAGGTCGTCCCCGTCCTGCACAATCCCCTGTGTCCCCAGACCGCAGCTTGAATTACTGCTGAGCATTCTTGTCTTCAGCGTATCCATATCCATAAATAAGAATTGGTTGTCCTCGGGAGAAGCGAAAATCAATTCATTGCCGTACAAACATCTCCCGCCAATCCGCCACTCTCCGTTTACGTTTCGCACATGAAACGCCTTTATCCCATCAATACAGCGGAGCTCCTCCGTCGCTATCGTAAAGCGGAGCACGAACGGATACCTATTGGGAAATAAAAACAGATACTTCTCGTTGTAAGTGTACCCTGCAAAAGCGCCGGGATGCGAAATCCGTACCGGAAACTCAATCCTTCTGATCTTTTTATCCTCTATTATCAGGAGATGCTGCGCATTGCCCGGAAGCACATAAATCCTGCCGCCCAGCTCCAACGCCCTCGCATAATATCCGCCGCCGGAATATCCCATCTCCAGATCCATATAGAATTTATAATGATAGTCATTCTTCTCCGAAAACCACAACTGATCGTTCGGCGAGAGCTGATACCTGTCATTCCCCCACCCGTCAAAAGTAGGATTGATCCACTCTCCCCGCCAGTCGTCCGCCTCGGGCAATGTGTCAATCCGATTGTTCAAAATAAACAGCGGCTTCCCCGCCACGCCGAAAAGGGAGGTGACGCTCGTCGCGGAATCCCCGATGTAAGCATCCGAAAGCGCGACCGCTCTCGTGATATCCGGCGTATCGTCATAGATTCCGATTTTCTCGCGGATAAACTCCTCTCTGAGCGCGTCATAATACGGGCGGTACTGCTTCCGCATGGAATCAAAAGTGGACTCCATCAACGGATGCGGGCGCCACAGCAGGCAGACATCCTCCCGCCCCTTAAAGATGTCAAAGACATAGCGCATCTTTTTCAGGAAAATCTCCGTATCTGCCAGCATACCGCCGATACTGGTGTTATAGAAATATATCTTTTTTTTCTTCAATTCCTCCAACTGCGCACCGCTCAACTGCCACTCCGCGGGCGGCTCGGGCGGATTCTTGCACATTCGGATTACCCTGTCAAACTTCGGCGACCCCAGCGGCACCAGCTTCTCCCGCTGCAGCGCAGGATCGAAGAACCGATAATATTTCTCCGCCTGCGTAATAATATAGTCAGCCTGATAGTAAGCGGGGCATGACATCTGTCCCTCCGCCATCCCGCCTGTCGTCGAATAATAAGGTACATATATCAAAAGCTCCGTGTATTTTTTCAGCTCGCTCGAATAAAAACGCGGCTCGACACTGGTGACAAAATTTGTATTATCATATGGATTATGTATATAAATCACGTCGGGTCTTCTTTTTGCAAGGTCATAGGCATCATAATGTGTCACCGGCACATCATCGGGCATATCGTCCCTTTCGTAATGATATAGACCAAGCGAACCGTCGGGATTTCTGTCATAATATGGTATCGGTATGACGTAGGCATCACAATCAGGATCCTCGTCCACTGCCTGCCAAATGCTCTCCAACGAATCCCACATCGACGCTTTATATGGAAGAAATACCATCTCATAGCGTATCTTAATGTCGTTTCTGACGCTGTTCTCAATCTGTATCAGCGACTTTTTCAATCGCTTGTACTGCTTGTTCGCACTCGTCTCCCGACTCTGGGAAAGCTCCTCGTGAATCTGATATGCCAGCTCACAGTAAGCCTCCAATAAGGGGATCGTCGCAAATCCCTCCCCCTCCGTTTTTTCTATCAGGCCGCCCAATTGAGCCGCGCCCTCCTGACACTGTGCCAACAGATCCATCGCCGCGATATGATTTTTGCTCTCAACAAGCCCTTTGATCTCGTCGTGGGCCTGCGCAAGGAGATGAAGTAAATCCTCTGCCTGCTTCTTCTGATACTTTCTCATTCCTACCCTCTCAAAATTCACCTTGAATGAATAAGGCATATTGGTTACTCGTCCGAGTAATGTCGAACCGCCTGTAGTAAGCAGCTCGGCTTCGCTCCCCCGTACATCACAATCGCTTGTGTTCCGAAGGTCTTGGCGCACCCAATTCACGGAAACCGCTATTCCAGCGCCGTTGTTGTTTTTATCTTCAAAAAATGTTCCGCAGTTCCAAAATGAAATGCTGCCGCATCCCTTGGATAAAATCCCGATTTGCACCGAAACTCATCTGCAAAATATTTTTAATGAACCATCTTGCCGCGCCTTAGCGCGTTCTCGGCGGCATTTCTTTTCTTATCCGCCTCGTACCCGCAGCTTTCGCATGTGAAAAGTTCTCCGTGAAGCTTCCCCGACGCGCCGCATCTGCTGCATTCCGTACTGATTGCTTTTGCGGCCACCTCCACCAGCACAATGGAGTTTTCCCTGCACTTCTGCGTCAGCCGCTCCCTGACAAAGCCTTTTCTCCATACGGTCACGGAATAATTGATTTTCCTGTTATACCCGATTGCGCTGCTCTGCGGCAGTCTCGGCACATAGAGGACACGCGGCCGTTCCTGCGCTATCATGCGGTTGATCTCCTGATTGACATAGGTTTCCAGTCCCGCGTCCAACCTTGCCTTCCGCGCACTGTATTTCTTCCGCCCTGCATTGTTGTCCTTTTCCCTGCGGTATGCCCTGTTGGCGGCGCTCATATATTCCGCAAGCTCCGTGTGAAGCTCCCCGAACCGTTTCCCGTAGACCGTCCCCGTGTCCGTGGTAAACATATGTTCTATCCCCACGGAAAGTCCGACCTCATTTGTGTAATCCCTGTGCGTCTTTGTCCGCACCTCAATGGGAACTGCAAGCTCTATGCCGTTTTCCTCGGGTTTTAGTTTGATATAAAGCTGTTTCTTATACGCGTTCCCGTCCGTGAGCGGCACAAATACCCGCCTGCGGTTCTCCTTGGTCGATATGAAAATGCCATGCAGCTTCCCATTCATGCCGTAACGGTACGCCCGCTCCGCAATGGCAAAGCCGCCTGCCTTGTCAGCCTGAAGCCCGCGCAGCCTTTTCCGCACCTGTCGGCAGAGGTATCGGTTCAGATTTTCACAGTCAACCGTATCTGCATCCGTCTTTTCCGTTATGCTGTGGTAGCTGTCTTTCATCTCCTCTGGTATGACGGGTGCTTTTCCATTTAAAATATTGTCAAAGCATCCGCTGACCTTGAGCACAAATCTCAGATAATGCCTGTCCCTGTCTGTGAACCGCTCGTTGGCGGAAACTGCCGCAAGAACATCACCTTTTACCCTCGTCCACTGCGTCTTGATATCGCCCAGCGCCTCAAACACAGCAAGATAAAAGTACACCGACGGAAGGCCAAGCTCGGCGCGCAGCCCGCATTGCGTCATCTCGTTCTGAATCGTGTAACCCGGGTAAAGCTTCGGCAGGCTTTTTATCCCGCCGTAACGCTGATACACATAGTTCTTCACCCTGCGGTAATCCTCCGCGACAGCCTCCAGTCTGCGCATGTCCTCCTCGGCAATCGGCTCCTTATTATATTGGTGTATCGTCTTGCAGATTTTATTTTGCGCCATCAATCCATCCGCTCCGTGGAACCGCTTTTCACAGAATTTCCCCGTCTGCGAAAACGGGCGCAAAAAGCGATGGATAGGATGGTTTTTTATCCTACCTGACCCTGAATCTGACCATAAAATCTCGACAGACTGTCCATGTACTGCCGTTTCATATCCATAGACGGATGGACATATCGGTTCAGAGTTATCTGCACATCGGAATGCCCCAGCATCTCGCTGAGGCTCTTGACGTCCGTGCCGCCCTCGATACAATTTGTGGAAAAGGTATGGCGCAAGATATGAAAATTTATATCGGGCAGCTCCGCTTCCTTTAATATTTTCTTAAAACGGTACTGTACCGTCCGCGGCTCCGTCGGTCCGTCCCCGCCAAGAATATATTCCCTGCCGTTGCGGAACCTTATCAAAAGCTCAAGCATAACGGCTGTCAGCGGAATTTCGCGTCTGGAATATTCGCTTTTGGGCGCGGTTTCCATCAACACCGTTTTGGTTGGATAACCATCGGCATACAGGCGCTGCACCGTTCTGTTTACCGAGAGAATTTTGCCCTCAAAGTCAATGTCCGCCCACTTCAAGGCGCACAATTCCCCCAGACGGATTCCGGTAAACAGGCATAGCAGTACCGCCATTTTATAGTTGTCCATATTCGTGTACAAGACAGAAATCAGCCGTTTCTGCTCATTCTGTGTAAGGGGTTTCATCGGCTTGCTGTGGGGAATGGATGCGGGGCACTTGAGTACAGCCGTCTCCATGAGATATTTTTGAGAAACAAATTTAAGAATTTGATTGAGTACACAGTAAATGCTTCTGTGGGTCGTATCGGTCAGACGACCGGACAGCCGTTCTTCTACACAAGAAGTTGTTAAATCAGCCAAAGAAATGCGCGCAAAGTTATTTTCGAGATGCTTTTGCAGGAGCAGTCTGTACTTCACATAGGTTGACTGCTTTCTTTTGCATTTTACCTCCGCAAGCCATTCTCCTGCTGCATCCTCCAGCATAATCTCTTTCAAATTGGGTGCGTATGATGTTTTTGTGGTCGTTTCAATTCCGGACTTGTTTAACAGATTTTTTTGCGCAGTCAGCTTTTCGCGCACCTCGTCGTAGCTGCGCCCATAAACTGAGCGGTAGAGCTTCTTTCCTTTTGCGTCGCTGTATACCGGATAGCGTCCCTCCCAGCGCCCGTCTTTTCTTTTTCTGATGTTTTCTCCGTGCCTTGCCATATTCACTAATTCCTCTCTCCTACAATGATTTTGTCTGTTGCCGTCCTGTTCGGACTAGTCCATTTTAATATGAAATCATTGTGCTTTTGGGAACAGTGTATGAATTTTTTTGACCCCGAAATTGACCCTGAATCCTCTTGGAAACGCTGTTTTTTCGCCCTGAATTTTCTTTTTTCCATATCTTTCTAACGCCTTTTTAGCGTATTCTTATAAAAATTCATTGTCATTTGGGTAAAAAAGTGGTAAACTAATTCCGATATAAAGTTATATAAGAGTGAAATATTGGTTTTTCTTTCCGATATTTACTTTTTTATTTTTCGCAGACGGGGAAATTCTGTGAAAATACCATGATATAATTTATTATGATACCCGAATCGATAATGGCCCATGCGCAGGCAGGATACGCTTCCTGCCTGCAAAGCTTTCCATGCACCATCGCTACACGCTCTTCGCCATCATATGGAGAATGCCTTTCATCCATCCTTTAAACGGAAGCCACCCCGAAGAAATATTCTCGTCAATCAGCCGCTCTATCGTCTGATAATCGAATTGATGTGTCTTGCTCACCTCCTCGTACAGCTCACCCGACGCTCTGCTGAAGCCCAGCGCAATGCGCCCATGCGCCTCATCCCCGACAGCAATCTGCTGCCCGTAAGACAGCGCGCCAAAGCAAAAATCTCCAAAGTTTATGGCTCCCATACAAAAGCCGCCCACTGTAATCGCACCAAAGGCGGCCAGTCCCACGGCAAAGCTCCCCGCACTGACCAGACCGACCGCCACCGTGCCGAACGCCAGCAAAAGTCCCGCCGAAAGTATGCCCAGGCTGACAATGCCCGCGGAGAGCAGACCGACCGCCACAATCCCGCTTGCAAAATTCCCAATCGCAACGATTCCCTTGGCCCGATATGCACCCAACCCGATATTCACATGCACCAGCGGAAGTCCTCTGACCGTCCGTTTACTCTTGTACTCGTAATGCGGGCCTGTTGCCATATTTTTATAGGAAGTCTCTGCCGTCGGCATCTGCTCCCCTTCCGCCTCGGCACATTTCTCTCTGTCAGGCGCGTTGATCTTATCCTTTAACAGATAATCCGTACTGACACCAAACAGCTCACTGATTGCAACGATTTTCTCCAACTCGGGCACGGACTGGTCCGTCTCCCACTTTGATACGGATTGCCGCGATACGCCAAGCCGCTCCCCAAAAGCCTCCTGCGAAAGCCCATTCTTGCCCCGCAGCGCATAAATTTTTTCTCCAAGTGTCATAAGCTCCTCCATCCTTTCCGTTAAGCCTTCCCTATTCAGGCACAGCCCCTTTATCTGTCATCAGACTCATTTTATCATATAGCAGAAAAATAGCTATCAACAGCACTTGGAAATTTGTCAACCGGCGGTTGCATTAACGCATCCTTAAAATTTTTTACAAACGCCAAAAATTTCTATTGCTTCCTCCGTATATACTATATACGACAATAACTTGATTTCATTGCTGCCCGGACGGGCTTTATAAACCATGCTTTACAAATGCAGTCCTATCACGGTATACTGTCCACAGAGAACAGCCGTCACCACAAGCGAAACAGGAGGAAACGAGATGAAAAAATATGCCGTCATCACAGCGCTCTCTATAGGATTCATTCTGAGCGGCTGCGCAAATACAGACGAAGTCGAAAAGCAAAATGGGAACACACAGCTTGAAGCGGAAACGCTTGGAAGCGCCCCATCTGAGAATCAGCCGGAGGCTGCCGCACCCGACACTTCGAATACCGATGTCCCCGCGCAGACAAAAATCTCCGAAGAACCTTTAAAATACACTGAGGCCGTACAAAATGGCCCTTACGGCAGGCTGTCCATCACCCTGCCCGACGGATGGGATTACGAAGCCTTTCCCATGGACAGTGATTCGTCGATTCTGGGAATGTATGGAATCCGGTTTTATCCCATGGACGTCTCTGACGGATATATCGAGGTCACCTATATTGACAGATTTGGCGTCTGTGGAACGGGACTCTCCGAGGAGGAAACCACCCTTGCCGGTGTTCCCGTCAATATCGGCACCTATGACAACAACGCATACTGGGACTTTATCACATTTCGCGGATCCTATGACGGCGTTGTGGCCCTGACTTATTTTGTGGACGATTGGTGGGATGCCTATGGCGGTAGTGTTACGGATATTCTGGATACCGTAACCTTTGACCCCGAAATCCGGGAAGGTGGCGCCTATGTTGACAGCCACGGATCCGAGATCGAGCAGATTGGCCTGTTCTTTTCCTTAAAAAACATCTCCCCGACAGGCGCAACAATGGTCTTCCGGCAATATGATGCCACGGCACCGACAGGAACCGTCCAATACGGCGATGCCTATACAATTCAAATGGAAAAAGACGGCGTCTGGCAAGCTGTGCCGACGGTTATAGAGAATTATGGCTTTAATTTAGTTGCATTTACCCTTGCGGCGGACGAAACCCGCGAGCAGGAAATAAAATGGGACTGGCTGTACGGCGCACTCGAGCCGGGGAGTTACCGACTGGTAAAGAGCGTCATGGATTTCAGAGACACCGGGGATTTTGACGAGTACACAGTCTATGCGTACTTTATCCTGAACTGATCCCCGCCGCATGTCTTTCTTCTCCCGGCAGCCTGCATTCTCCCGGAATGATTTTCGCTGTCACAATTTCTTATAACAGAACAAAAACAAAGGCTGTCAGGACATCTGTCCGGCAGCCTCTGTTCCATATACATTTTCCCAAACAACCCCCGTCACGGCTTTGACAAAGCCGCTTACTCCGAAAAGGTCACAATATCATTCGGCGTACAGTCAAGAATTACGCACAGCTTTTCCACGGTCAAAAGCGTTATGTTTTTATTCTTTTTCAGGTAGTCTAACGTTTTATTGTTAATCCCCTCTTTGATAAGACGGTATTGCGAAACATTCTTCTTTTCCATTGTCTCCCACAACGGGCGATAGCTAATCATACCATTCACTCCCTTCCTCAATATAATAGTCACTTTTATTATATTATCATGTGGGTAACTGCAAAATTGTGTTTGTTATCACAATTTTGCCACACCGCTACGGCTTTCGCGGAACTTTCCTTTATCAGACTTCCCGAAAACATCGTTCGGCAGCAATGATATAATGATTTACCTGTCGCAATTTCCTATAGAATAAAATAAAAATGCCGAAAACATAATGTCTCCAAGCATTTTCAAACCTAGCGAGAGGGGGATTTGAACCCTCGACACTGCGGGTATGAACCGCATGCTCTAGCCAACTGAGCTATCTCGCCGCCTGCTATTCTATTGAGGGTATTCCCTCAAAACCGAACACGGAAACTTTCCCTCCATCCTTTTCT
>JAMPFV010000007.1 GCA_023664265.1 Roseburia sp. | reverse complement strand
CTGGTAAAGGAGAACAGCCTGTGGGATGAAGCGAAAAAATATACGCTTGTGGGAAAGATAGGAAGCGTGGCGGCAAAAAACTTAAATAATCGGCTTGCTGTTTACATATGGGAAGATTGAAAATTAAAATTTTCAATCACGAGATTTGTGTCTGCGCGCTGCAAAACCATAAGTGGTTTGGCACAAACTCGTTATACGCATAGTCTCAGCAAAGTCGCGGGACTGTCAGGAACCTTCCGCGATAGCGATACATATCTTATAGAGAAAATACTGACGACAGTATGACGCGCGGCATAGGCGCCATACCGGAAAGGCAGAGTGATTTTATGCCCTATGCGAATTTGGTTTCTGTAATTGGTACAATTTTTAATATTTCAAGGGGAAATGACTGTTGCAGTCAAATGTTATCGCTGCGGACGGACAATGGCGTTGTCAACTTTATGCTCAGCCCGCAGACGCAGGTGATTGATAACCGGCAGCTTCGGGTGGGAATGCGTATCGCGGCATTTTATGACCGCAGCCTGCCGATGCCGATGATTTTCCCGCCGCAATACCGCGCGCAGGTCGTCACGGCGCTCGACAGAAATGAGCAGGTGACGCTGAGCTATTTTGACAGGAACCTGTTGGCGGCAGACCGCTCCCTGCAATTGAACATCTCGGGGAATACGCCTGTCAGAACGGCAAACGGACAGAGCTTTCACTGCAATCCGGCTGATCGGACGCTGCTGGTCTATTACACGGCCACGACGCGGAGCATCCCGCCGCAGGCCGCGCCGTCGCGGGTCATCGTATTCTGTTGACAATCTGTCGAAAATTTCATGGAATAAGATTTCATGGAATAAGATTCCATGGAATAAGGGTTGACAGCACAGGTCTAATGCGTTAAACTGATATTGAGTTTAACGCATTAGACCTGTTTGCGTTTATTCCGGCAGGAAAACCTTATGGAAAACATTGCGGGAAAGACGGATACAGCGTATCGGGAAAGGCGGGGTACAAGTATGGAGATACCGAAAATATTTGAGAGCGAATACCGCTTTTGCGAAATCCTTTGGGAGAACGAGCCGGTATCCAGCAGTGAGCTGGTGCGGCTTTGCAGCGAGAAGCTGGATTGGAAGAAGTCAACCACCTACACCGTGATACGGCGGCTCTCAGAGCGCGGCGTTTTAAAATCCGAGGACGCGGTCGTGACCTCTCTGGTGTCGCGGGAGGACGCACAGTCGGCAGAGAGCGCGGAGGTGGTGGAGCGGACATTCTCCGGCTCCCTGCCGAGCTTTATTGCCGCGTTCACGAGGAAGAAAAACCTCTCCGAGCAGGAGATTGACGAGATTCAGAGAATTATTGATACATACAGGAGCTGAAGGCGCTGTTGAAAGGAGCTTGTGCATGGAAGGATTGTTTATCTGCATTTTTAATAGGAGTATTTCGGCAAGCTGGCTGATTCTGGCCGTGATCGCCGTCCGTTTTCTGCTCAGGAGAGCGCCCAAAGCCATGCGGTGCTTTCTGTGGCTTCTGGTGGGAATCCGTCTGTTGATTCCGATTTCCATAGAGTCTGTGTTCAGCCTTGTGCCCGATACCAGGGTGACGGAGGAGCGCGTATACATACAACAGACGGAGGGAATTTCAGACGCGGCGCTGTGGCAGTCCGAGGGTCGGCCTGCGGGTACGGCTGTTGTGGCGCCGTCGGAGAATCTCGCGGGAAAGGCGTGGGACATGAGGAGTGTCTGCGCGGGCGTATGGCTTGCGGGAATGGCGCTGATGCTCGGGTATATGGCGCTTAGCTGGCTGAGAATCCGCCGCCGTGTGAGAACCGCGGTGCCGATGGATTTCGCGGTTGACGAGGAGCATCGGACAAGGGTGTATCAGAGCGATGCCATAGACAGCCCGTTTTTGTTCGGACTTATCGCGCCGCGCATCTATATTCCCATACGGACGGCAGCCGAGGAGCTTCCCTATGTGATTCTGCATGAAAAGGCGCACATGAAGCGGCGGGATTACCTGATTAAGCCCATAGGCTTCCTGCTTCTGTCCGTGTACTGGTTCAATCCGCTTGTATGGACGGCCTATATATTGCTGTGCAGGGATATTGAGCTTATCTGCGACGAGATGGTGGTGCGCAGGCTGGGAGAGCAGAGCAAGAAGGCTTATTCGCAGGCGCTTCTCTCCGGCGCGGTCAACAGGAGGATGATCACGGCGTGTCCGGTGGCCTTCGGTGAGATTGGGGTGAAGGCGCGCGTGAAGAACGTGCTGAATTATAAAAAGCCCGCGTTCTGGATACTTGCGGCGGCGATACTGGCGTGTATTATCGTCCCCGTGTGCTTTATGACACAGCGCAAGGCACAGCCGGAGGAGATGGCGGAGCTTGCGGCGGAACAGCCGGAGGAAACGGACGTTGCGCAGATTGAGGAGATGCTGCAAAGGACGGAGGCGCTTTCCGAGGAGATCGCACAGCAATGGCTTCATGTCGAGACTGCGGCGGGACAGGAGTTCTATGTGGAGCGGGCGGAGCTGGAGGCAATGAAGGCGGAACTGGAGGCTCAGCAGGAGGCGCTGCAAGAGCTGTTGAAGGCAAAGCGGGCGGAAGCGGAAGTGGCGGCCGAGCTTGAGGGGGACGCCCCGCAGAGCTGGCAGGAGCAGGAAGCCCAATTGCAGAGGCAGTTGGCGGAGCTGGAAATTTCCATTGCGGCGTTGGAGAAGCAGCAGGCCATGCTTGCCGCGGAACTGTCGGAGGTGGAACGGCAGGGCTTGGACGTGCGCGGAACCATAGAGCAGTGGGCGCAGGCCTTCTGTAACCGTGACGCAAAGACCATTATTCAACTGGCGAGTGAGAATGTGGAGGAGCAGTTGGTAAACAAAGACCTTCTGGTACACGGCTTTGCGGACGGGAAGGATTACGCCGGCTTTGGATGGTCCAGTCCGTGGCCGTGGGGCGCTTCCGATGAGGAGGACGCGCCTGCCGCCAACTATCGCATCGTCGAGGTCACGGACCGCTCCGCGGAGGTGCTGTATTATGCGTGGGTATCCGACCCGCATGTGACGGTGTGGCGGGAGCGGTTGACCTTCGGCATGGAAAATGACAGACTTGTCATAACTGCGGAGACGCTTGACGTGCTGGACGCCATCTGCACGGCGGAGCAGTTTTATCAGGCCTATCCGGGCGGTGTGATCAGCGGGACGATGATGGACTATTACGAGGGCAACGGAGCAGGAGCGGCGTTGAATGACCATGCCGGGGAGGGGATGGAGACGCAGGCGCTCTTTGCCGCGGACAAGGCGGCGCTGTATCTGCTGAATATGTCCGGTGCCACGCGCATCCGTCCTTCGGAGGAGAAAACCGTCTGCACGGTACAAGTGACGTTCGATGACAAATCGAGCGTGGAGGTGATGATGATACAGCCTTACGGGGAGGACGGCATCTGGGTGCCATGGTCGGGCGAGACGGCGCGGGATGCGCTGAGCGCAAGCACCGGATCCTACATCATTAACGGGCAGAACGTTGACGCCGTTTTGAAGGAGGACGCGGCGCGTCTGGAGACCTTGTTCCCCGATCACCATGAATGCAGGACGGTCTCAGGCTATGTCGATTTGAACGGGGATGGCGTTATGGAGCGCGTGGAGCTGACGGATTTGCACTACAACGGCGGGGACGGCGGATATGCGCTGACGGTCACGGACGGCGCGACCGGAAAGGAAATCCCGCTGCCGTCGGGCTATTCACAGGAGAGCGGCTTCCCGCTGGAGGCGATTTATGTACAGCCCCGACAGGAGCTTGTGGTTCGGATGGGTGAGGAAGAGCCCAAGCGCGTGCTGGCCACGATTTCCTCGGAGGCCCTGTGGGAGATCTATGAACGGCGCGGGATGTATCGGGAGATAAAGCAGAGCCTGAGCGGCTCCGGCTGTGAGCTGCGCGTTGACGCGCTGAGCGGGTGCAGCATCGTTGCCGACAGCGGCGGAAATCCCGTGCTGGCGCTCAAAAGCTATGTCTCAGGCTTTATGGGCCATGCGGACACGCTGGGCTACGTTATCACCGAGCTTCGGCTGCGGGAGGACAATACATGGGAGGAGGAGAGTTATTTCCTGCTGGATAGCTGTGCGGAGAAAACGGCGCAGAACCTGTCTGCGGAGACGGAGGAGGCCGTGTCCGGATCGGGCTTCAAAACGCTGCCGTTTTGGAGCGGTACGGATATCAACATCGTGCCGCTGTTGCCATAATTTCTTATGCGGACCTGTGCATAATAAATAAGGGTGCTCCCTTGCGGGGAGCGCCCTTTAAGCTTGTCCGGCTGCGGAACCGAAGCTTTATTTTTTTGTGATTTCCGTAAACGCGTAATTCTTCAACACCCTGTTCCAGATGGCGTAGGCCTTATTGTTCTGATGTACATATTGGTCGGAGCTGTATTCGGCGCACAGGGCATTGCCCTCGTCCATGAGATACTCGGACAGATTTATGAAGCCGAAACCCATAATCTGACAGGTGTTCTGCAGAAGGATATTGCAGATTTGAATGTTGGTGTTGTTCAGCGAGCCCACGGAGACATCCGACATGACGCAGGGAATGGAAATAATGTAAATCTTCACGTCAGGCCTTTTCTCGAGAATGCGCAGCGTCAGCGTCTGAATATCCGAGATAACCCGGTCGGGAGATCCGCTTGTCAGGTCGTTTATCCCAAGACAGATGAAAACCTTGTTGACGTCCGCCATCTGCGCGACGGCGTCCTCGATGTACTGAACGCTGCCGTTGTATATCGGCATAATCTTGGCGTGCTTTGTCAGCGCGTTCTCCGAGGTCGCGGCCCTTGCGGAGCAGCTTACCCGTGCGAGAAAATAAGTAGTGTCAGTCAGAATGGAGTCGCTGTGGCTCCTGCAATAGGTCTCAAAGCCGACGGTCAGGGAATCCCCGACGAACACGGAGTTTGCGAAGAACGCATTCTCTGAGACGAACTCACTGTTTAAAATCAGGTTGTATTCATCCACATCGATAAGTCCCATGGTAAAGCTGTCTACAAGGTAAGTGTAGATGCTCTCAACAAGGCTTGTCGGGAGGTTTTCGCTTGGAATGGCGGCGCCGGAGAGCTGTTGAATCGTCGCGGCGGGTGTCGCAGCAGTTTCTTCCTGCGCGTATACGGTTGTCGGAGCCAGAACCAGCGCGCATATAAATAGTGTAAGAATTGAGCGTTTGTAAAAATTCATGCGTAAGAACCAATCCTTTCCGGAAACGGAGCCGCGGATGCGGACGATTTCCAATTTACGGTAACCCTTAGAACCGTATTCAGTATATACGCAAAAAGAAGAATATACAATAGTAAAACATGTTTTCAGAAAATATTGACTATTGTTTGAAATGGCGATAAAATTGTAAGTGGACGGACATGTCTTGGGAAATGTGTCCGCGGAATGGAGGCAGACATGGAGAAAACTGTTCAGGAAATGTTGGAGAATAACGGATTTGATGTGGCAGGCGCGATGAACCGCTTTTTAAATAATGAAGCATTGTATAAGAAATGCCTGAAGAAGCTTCTTGACGACCCGAGCTATGAGCAGCTCAAGGAGGCGTATCGGAACGGCAACTGCAATGAGGCCTTTAAGGCCGCGCACACGATGAAGGGCGCGGTGTCGAATCTTGGGGTAAACCGGCTGTATCATCTGTTGATGCCCATGGTTGAGAAGCTGCGGGCGCAGGATATGAATATCGCGGAGGAAATGGAGCAGCTTGACAAATTATATGGGGAAACGTATAAAATTATAGAAAATTTGTGATAAAGGGCTTATAATAAAATCGTCGGCGGGTAAAAGCGGCAAAGAACTTATGCAAAAGCTATGTGCAAGCTATGCAGAAGCTATGCAGAAGCTATGTGAAAGGCGGGGGTGGCTGAATGGCAGACAACACAGAGTGGATTGTGGACGGCTTCCGCTTCGGGACGGAGAAGGACGCGCGGCTTGCCATGGGAGAGCGCAAAAAGATAGAACGCCTTGAGGCAAAGCTGGATTATCAGAATCCGAGGATGCTCTACGCGGTGTATAAGAAAGCAGTGGAGAACCGCATTTTCGTGACACCCGTGGGCTATGATTTTTTAAAGAAATTACAGAGATGCCTAAAGGAGAACCCCGCGTCGGAGGAGGCGATACCGGAGATACCGGTGTCCGGCGTGTACAGCTTTCGGGAGAGCACCAATCCGGCAGTCGAGAAGGTGAAGGCGAGCCGGAGGAAGGTTCGGGAGAAGCCCAAGGACAGGGAATTTTTCAGCAGGAGGACTTCCATCTGCGTCAATATCGGGCTGTTAGCGCTGATTGTGGTCATGTTCTTTATAACGGCGACCGGCAATAACCCGAATATTCTGAATTACGAGCAGGTAATACAGAACCGATACGCACAGTGGGAGCAGAACCTCTCACAGCGGGAGAGCGTTATACGCGAGAAGGAGAAGGCGCTTTTGGAGGGACAGGATGAATAAGCTTAAAATACTGGTCGTTGACGACGAGAGCAGAATGCGGAAGCTGGTGAAAGATTTCCTCGCAAAGCAGGGCTATGAGGTGCTGGAAGCGGGGGATGGCAGTGAGGCGCTGGATATCTTCTTCGACAGTCAGGACATTGCGCTTGTGATTCTGGATGTGATGATGCCGAAGCTCGACGGCTGGCAGGTGTGCCGCGAGCTTCGCAGCTACTCTAAGGTGCCGATCATCATGCTGACGGCCAGAGGGGACGAGAACGATGAGCTGCAGGGCTTTCAGCTCGGCGTGGACGAGTATATTTCAAAGCCCTTTAGCCCTAAAATCCTTGTGGCGCGGGTGGAGGCCATCCTGCGCAGGACGAGCCGGACCGAGGAGGGGGAGACCCTCGAATGCGGCGGCATTGTGATTGACAAAGCGGCGCATGTCGTTACGATAGATGGGCAGCCGATTGATTTGAGTTTTAAGGAATTTGAGCTTTTGACATATTTTGTGGAGAATAAGGGAATCGCGCTCTCGCGCGAGAAGATACTTAACAGTGTCTGGAATTACGACTATTTCGGGGACGCGCGGACGATTGATACCCATGTGAAGAAGCTTCGCAGCAAGATGGGAGACAAGGGCGAGCTGATAAAGACGGTCTGGGGTATGGGCTACAAGTTTGAGGCGTGAGAAGGGGCAGGACATGAAGTATTCCATAAAGCAGCAGATAGCCTTTATATTTATCGCGGTGATGTCCGGCACGATTATTCTCTGTTGGATTATCAATCACTCTTTCCTTGAGAAATATTATATAACGAACAAGACGGACGCGATATATGACGCCTATGCAAGCATCAACAAGGCTACGGTCAACGGGGATATCACCTCGTCGGAGTACGACCTTGAGCTTCGTAAGATCTGCGATATGTACAATATCAGCGTTCTGGTCATCGATGCGCAGTCCAACACCGTCAAGGCAAGCTCGCGGGACTCGGAGCGGCTGATGCGGCGGCTGTACGATAATTTTTTCGGGAAGGACACGGATACGGAATATCTGGAGAGGACGGACAATTACAATCTGGCGATGAGCATGGATGTGATGACCTCCACCGATTACCTTGAAATGTGGGGCGTGCTCGACAATGGGAACCTCTTTATGATACGCTCCCCGCTTGAGAGCATCCGCGACAGCGTCAGCATCGCCAACAAATTCCTCGGCTATGTCGGGCTGGCGGCGACCGTTATCAGCGCGGTGATCATATGGATGCTGACAACCGCAATTACAAGACCGATTACGCAGCTGAAGGATATTTCCGAGAAAATGACGCATCTGGACTTTGAAACAAAATATATCAGTCATGGAAGAAATGAGCTGGATTTGCTGGGAGAGCATATCAATGCGCTCTCAAGCGCCTTGGAGCAGACGATTTCAGAGCTGAAGACAGCCAATAACGCGCTTCGGCGCGATATCGAGAAGAAGGAGCAGATTGACGAGATGCGCAGGGAGTTTTTGGCGAACGTATCGCACGAGCTGAAGACGCCGATAGCGCTGATACAGGGCTATGCGGAGGGACTGCGTGAGGGAATCAATGAGGACGACACGGAGAGCCGCGACTTCTACTGCGAGGTTATCATAGACGAGGCGGGTAAGATGAATACCATGGTCCGCAAGCTTCTTGATTTGAGCCGGCTTGAGTCGGGAAATGACACGGTTGTCATGGAACGCTTTGATATCACCGCGCTTGTGCGCAATTTTATCCGGTCGGCGGAGATACTGATAAGTCAGAATGAGATAGATTTGAAGCTTCCCGATACGGATCCCGTTTATGTGTGGGCGGACGAGTTTAAGACCGAGGAGGTTTTCAGGAACTTTTTCAGCAACGCGATGAACCATGTCAAGGGAGACCGGGTAATCGAGATTAAATATCAGTGCAGTGAGGGCGAAGAGCACAAGGTACGCATCAGTGTTTTTAACACGGGCGACCCGATTCCCGAGGAGGCGCTGCCACACATATGGGAGAAGTTCTACAAGGTGGACAAGGCGCGCACCAGAGAGTACGGTGGGAGCGGTGTAGGATTATCCATCGTAAAGGCCATCATGGAGTCCATGAATCGGCAGTACGGTGTTATCAATTATACAAACGGCGTGGAGTTCTGGTTTGAACTCGAGACGAAATAGACGGAGGTGTGTTTTTTTGAAAAAGGGGAAATTAGCAGGGGTTTTGGCAATGACGGCAGTGCTGCTTACAGGGTGCGCAGACGCGATGCCGGATTTGTCGCAGGAGGAGTCCGACATGATTGCGGAGTATGCGGCGGGATTGCTGCTCAAATATTCTCCGAATTACAATTACAGGCTTGTGGACGAGGAGGTTATCACGGCGGCGATACAGGCAGCCGAGCTGGAGCAGGCGCTTCTTGAGGCGCAGCAGCAGGAGCAGGCCTCTGAGGAGGCGGGCACGGAGCCGGAGACCGAGGAGGGTGTGGAGCCTGCGAGGCCCGAAGCGGAGGGAGAAAGCGAGCCGCAGACGGAGGAGAACACGACGGTTGTGACGGAGGATCTCGAGTCGGATTTGGCGCAGGTGCTTGGAATGGAAGGGGTTTCCATGCGGTATCAGTCCTATGGTGTGTACGATTCCTATCCCGAGTCGAGCAAGGGCTTCAGCGTCAATGCGGATCAGGGACAAAAGCTTCTGGTGGTGCGCTTTGACATGGAGAATGTGGCTGGAGAGGAAATCGAGTGCGATCTGTCCGAATATTCGTTTCGAATCAGATTTCGCGTAAATGACGTGTCGAACAGTGCGCTGACCACAATGCTGCTGAATGACATCAACTCTTACTCGGAGACGCTTCCGGCGGGAGAGACGAGAGAAATCGTTGCAATTGCGAGGATTGCCGACATTTCCGAGGAGGAAATCCGTGCGCTTGAGATGCAGATTTCCGACAGCTTGGGCAGTTGTACACTGCGGCTGCGATAAAAAAATCAAATTTCTCAAAAATTATCTGAAAATATTTGTAATTATCAGCAAGTGTATGTTATAATTGATTTAAAATAAGCGCTCGCTTTAGAAGCCGGGATGAAATCTTATCGGCTGGGTAGAATGGAGGTTCAATATGGAGACGAAAATTCTCTTAGAGAATGGAACAAATGAATTGGAAGTATTGGAGTTTGTGGTGGATGGAAACTCTTATGGTATTAATGTCGCAAAGATTAGGGAGATTATTACATATCAACCGGTAACCTTGGTTCCGAACGCGCATCCCAGCGTAGAGGGCATCTTTATGCCGCGTAATACGATGATTACGGCGATTGATTTGCGCAACTGTCTGCAGAGAGGGCAGTCGCAGCCGGGCGGATTATTTATTATCACAAGCTTCAATAAATTGGATATCGCGTTCCATGTCGATTCGGTTGTCGGAATACACAGAGTCTCTTGGGTTGACATTATAAAGCCGGGCGCAACCGTCACCACGGTGGAGGATGGCATTTCCACCGGTATCATCAAGATTAACGGTAAGCTGATCATCATTCTTGACTTCGAGAAGATCATAACGGACATCAACCCTGAGACAGGTTTGAAGGTGACAGAGATTGAGGCGCTGGGGACGCGGACGGAGACAAGCGCGCCGATCCTTATCGCGGAGGACTCCTCCCTTCTGAGAAAGCTGATTACGGATTCCCTGCGCAAGGCCGGATATGACAATGTCATTAAGACGGAGAACGGCGAGGAAGCATGGGAATACATCGTACATTGCAAAGAGGCGGGGACATTAGATGAGGACGTGAAGCTTCTGATTACGGATATCGAGATGCCTCTGATGGACGGCCATCGCCTTACGAAGCTTGTAAAGTCAGATGAGGAGACAAAGCATATACCGGTAGTTATCTTCTCCTCCCTGATCAATGAGGAGATGAGCAAGAAGGGCGAGGACTTAGGCGCGGACGCACAGTTATCAAAGCCTGAAATCGGAAATCTGGTAAAGGTAATTGACGGCCTGCTTGGAAAATAAAAAAGAAAAGCCGGGATATAAGCCCGGCTTTTATGATTAGGAGCCGGAATGGACAGAACGGAGTTTTGCACACTGCGGGAGAAGCTTTTGGAGAGCGTCAGAACCGCGCGGATGGTATTGATTGGAGTCGGGGAGGAGTTCAACGAGGGCTTTCGGGATATTGGACGGTTCCCACGGCTGATGTCGGCGTTGAAGGAGGTTGACATCAATCCGGCTCTCGAGTGGACGGTTCCGTTTCTGGAGCAGCTGTATCTGGAGCGGACAGGGGACGGAATCCAATTGGAAGCGTATGCGAAGCTGTATGAGCTGATAAAGGATAAGGACTATTTTTTCATAACAACCTGCATTGACGGGCATATCAGGAGGGCCGGGTTTGCCCTGGAGAGAATCGTGGAGCCCTGCGGGAGCTATGAGCGGCTGCAGTGCAGGGCAGGATGTTGCGATGCGCTGTATCCCTCGGAGGATTTCACGCGGCATGTGAGACGGGCGCTGGCTGACGGCGCGGGATTGGACACCCTTACCCAAAGGGTTTGTCCCGAATGCGGTGAGCCGCTTGTCTTTAACAATATAACGGTTGAAGGGAAATATGTTGAGGCGGGATATAGGCCGCAGTGGGAGCGGTACACGAAATGGCTTCAGGGTACGTTGAATAAGGAGCTTTGCATATTGGAGCTGGGTGTGGGTATGAGTTTGCCGGACGTCATCAGATGGCCGTTTGAGAAGATCGCTTTTTATAATCGGAAAGCGGACTTTTTCAGGGTGAACGGCGGCATCTGGCAAATGACGGAGGAGTTAAAGGATAAGGGTATCAGCATTGAGATGAACGCGGTGGATTTTTTGAGAGACTGCGATTTGTCGCATGTGAATTAGAAATTAGGAGGGATTATCGTGAGTACGGAAGAAAATTACTTGGATAATTTGCTGAAAGCTGTATCGGAGCCGAAACCGGAGGCGCCCGACGAGAGCGTGGAAGCGCAAGAGCCTGTCGCAACGGAGGAAGGTCTTGATACCTCGGATGTGGATTTGGAAATTCCCGACCTTCCGGATACGGAAACGGACACTGCCGATTTGGAGAATATAAGCGGTTCGGATATTCCGGCTTTTACGGAGAGCTTGGAAATACCGGAGGAAAAGGCGGACACTGCCGGCGCGGAGACCTTGGAGCCGGCGGATATTTTGGATGCAGATTTGGAAATTCCCGATGTTCCGGATATGGAGGGGGATTTGGATATCCCTGATATTTCTGATGCGGATTTAGAGATACCCGACATTCCGGATGTGGAGGGGGATTTGGATATCCCTGATATTTCTGATGCGGATTTGGAGATACCCGACATTCCGGATGTGGAGGGGGATTTGGATATCCCTGATATTGCTGATGCGGATTTGGAAATACCTGACCTTCCGGATGTGGAGGAGGCCTCGGATATTTCCGACCCGGGGAAGGATATTTCTGCCGACATACCGAAGGAAATCAGCATTGACGGACTCGACACTGCGATTGAGGAGGCCACGGAGCTGGCGATAGCCGGTGAGCTGGATATGAAGGAGCTTGAAGTGGGAGACGGTGATGATTTAAAGCTTGAGGATATTGAAATACCGGATGCTGTTGCCGGGGATGAGATGTCGGATGCGGATAAAGGAATAAGTGATGAATTGGAGATTGACGCCGCGGATTTGGACTTCCCGGACGAGGGGGGCACAGACGGCAATACGGAGCCGGATGACGGGTTGGATGAAGTTCTGAATATGTTGGACGCGGATTCGGATTCCGACTTGGCGGAAATCAACAGTATGTTGAAGAAATCAGACAACAATGAGCCGCTTCAGGATGACATGATGGATCTGCTGAATCAGATGGCCGATAATGAGGCTGCCTTTATCAACGCGGAGGACGGCATTACCGAGGCGGAGGAGGGCGGCGTACCCGCTCCCGAAAAGGATAACAGTGACGGCGGTGCGGTCGAGGTTCAAGAGTCCGCGGACGAAGAAGCTCCGCAGTCCGGCAAGAAGAAAGGCTCTAAGAAGAAAAAAGGAGCGGAAAACGCTTCCGGAGAGGAGAAGAAGCCGGGCGTATTTGGCAAGATGTTCAATGCTCTGACGGAGGATTTGGTGCCGGAGCCTACGGAGGAAGAGCTGGCGGCGGAGAAGGCTGTCAAGGAAGCCAAGAAGCAGGAGAACCTGACGAAGAAGGAAGAGGAGAAGGCAGCCAAGGAGGAAGAGAAGAAGAAGAAAGCCGAGGAGAAGGAGGCCGCAAAGAAGGCGAAGGCCGAGGAAGCAGAGAAGAAGAAGAAGGAAAAGCAGGCTGCCAAGGAGGCGAAGCTGGCTGCGAAGAAAGCGAAGGAGGAGGCCGCAGGGCCGAAGCCCAAGCGGATACCGCCGAAGAAACTCGCGATTGGCGCGGCGTTTGGCATCTCGGTGGGAGGCGCGATTCTCGTGGCGTCCAATGTGCTCTCGACACAGGGCTATCTGCAGAAAGCGAAAAATGCTTACTACGAGGGCGATTACAAGACGGCTTACCTCTCTACATATGGTATGGAGCTGAGTGATTCAGACAATCTGCTGATACAGAAGCGGAGTGAGACGATTTTGAAGCTTCAGCGCAGATATGATTCCTATGAGACGAACCTCAAGCTGGGGCGTGAGGTGGAGGCGCTGAATGCACTCCTTGAGGGAATCACCACCTATGATTATATCAACGCGGACGCGGAGCAGTACGGCGTGCTGACAGAGATTGACGCGATAAAGAGCAATATTTTGAATGTGCTTTCAACAAAATACGGCTTGGATGAAGAGAGCGCACGGACATTGCTGGAGACGCCGGATTCCATGACGTATACAATGGCGTTGTATGCGATTGTGAATGGAAATTGAAGAGGTTGATTGCGGGACATTCCTGTCCCGCAATTTCTGTATATCTTACTTGCCGTTGGATATATTTCAACCTACTATTTGTGCCGCTGAAAGCGGCATGGGGGATTAGATTGCAGACGAGAAAAATTTCTCGCCGCCTCTTCGCGACAAGTCGCTCAGAAATGGGGATTAGGATGGGAATATTTTATGAAGGGAAACCAAAATGAAAAAGTATGTGATTGATAGTTACGAGAATTACAGGGAAGAAGATCGTTTGACGACAAATAATGCAAGAAAAATAGAATTTATCACCACCTCTAAGATACTTGACGAACACCTTGACAGAAACTGTAAGATTTTGGACTGTGCTGCGGGAACAGGAATATATGCTTTTTATCTTGCGGATAAGGGACATATGGTTACGGCAACGGACATTACACCGAGACATATCGACATCATAAATAAGCAAAAAGTGAAACATCATTTTCAGATAGAGACGGCAGTTTTAGACGCAACGGATATGTCTGTTTTTGAAGATAATTCATTTGATGTGGTTTTAAACATGGGACCGTTTTATCATTTGATTACAGAAAGTGAAAGAGAAAAATGCCTGTCGGAGTGTATCAGGGTGTTAAGGAAAGGAGGATTGCTTGTAACAGCATATATCCCCAGATTTTATGTATTTCAGTATGTTGCGATGAGTGATGAAAAATTTTTGAATGCGGCGTTAGCAAAACAGCTTATTGAAACGGGGGTGCTTCGGCATGATGATGAGAACTGTTTTTGGACGGACACATATTATTCTTCAAAAGAAGAAATGGAAGCGCTATATCAGTCGCATCAATTAAAGGTAACAGACCATTTTGCACAGGATGGGCTGGCGCCATTATTGCATGAGAAAGTCGATAGCTGGAGTGAGGAAAAATTTAAAATATGGTGTGATTATCATTACAGTGTATGCAGGGAAGCGTCTGTTTTAGGTTCCAGTAATCATGCAGTTATTATAGGAACAAAATAATAATATATTGATTTGAGGGAGAAAGCTCTTTTGTGTAATTGCGTGCTCGTTAAAAACGGGTTATACTTGTATTAACAATTGGGAGTTGCAGATATAATTCTTAAAGTTTCCTTGTTTTCAAACCTCAATATAGTGAAATGATACATATTTGCCATTGTCTTTGTCCGTATGATATTTTATAAGGGAAATAGAAATTTATAAAACGAATTAAGAGGATGGTATGTTTTTTATTTGTTAAAGCTTCTATGGTATTTTGTATGATAGTAAAAAATTAGCTAGACAGGGAGGTGTTTTGCTATGTTAAGACCAACCGCAGTTCAAGTGGAAGTGCTCAGTGCTTATCAGATATTGGTAGTATTTGATAATGGCGAGAAAAAACGCTTTGATGTTGAACCGTATATAAAAGGTGAATGGTATGGGCAACTGCGGTCCTTGGAATATTTTAAACGCGTTTCCACAGATGGGTTTACAGTTGTTTGGCCGGATGGACAGGATATATGTCCGGATGAACTGTATCATCTGGGAATCGCAGATGGGAAATTTGCATAGTCTCAGCAAAGCTGAGCCATTAAAACAGCGCAGAAATGAGGTGAAACATGGTAGCAATCATTGATTATGACGCGGGGAATATTAAGAGCGTCGAAAAGGCGTTTATCGCGTTGGGCGAGGAGGCCGTTATCACCAGAGACAAGGAGGAGATTCTGGGAGCGGACAGAGTGGTGCTCCCGGGGGTGGGCGCTTTCGGGGACGCGATGGAAAAGCTCAGAAGCTACGGGTTGGAGACGGTTATCAATGAGGTTGTGAGGAGGGAAATCCCTTTTCTGGGAATCTGTCTCGGCCTACAGCTTTTGTTTGAGTCCAGTGAGGAGTCGCCGGGGGTGCGGGGGCTTGGAATCCTGAAGGGCAGAATCCTGCGCATTCCGGATAAGGGCTTAAAGGTTCCCCATATCGGTTGGAATTCGCTGAGCTTCCCGAATAAGGGCAGGCTCTTTTCGGGGCTTGAGGAGGGCGCTTATGTGTACTTTGTCCATTCCTATTATCTGGAGGCGCAGGAGCCGAAAATTGTTGTCGCGGCGACGGAGTATGCGGCGCATATTCACGCGTCCGTGGAGAAAGGCAATGTATTTGCCTGTCAGTTCCATCCCGAGAAAAGCTCGGAGGTCGGCCTGCATATTTTGAAGCGGTTTGTGACGATTTAACGGAGGAGACTATGTATACAAAAAGAATTATTCCGTGCCTTGACGTCAATAACGGGCGTGTTGTAAAGGGCGTAAATTTTGTGAATCTGATAGATGCGGGCGACCCTGTAGAGATTGCGGCGGCCTATGACAGGGAGGGTGCGGACGAGGTGGTTTTTCTCGATATTACGGCGTCCTCAGACAACCGCGCGACAAAGGTTGATATGGTTCGGCGGGTGGCGGAGCGCGTTTTCATCCCGTTTACCGTGGGCGGCGGGATTCGGACGGTTGACGATTTTCGGGCGATTCTGCGCGAGGGCGCGGACAAGGTGGCCGTGAACAGCGCGGCGATTATGAACCCGTCTCTGGTGAGTGAGGCGGCGGACAAGTTCGGCAGTCAGTGTGTGGTGGTTGCGATTGACGCAAAGCGCAGGGCGGACGGCTCGGGCTGGAATATCTACAAGAACGGTGGCCGCGTGGACATGGGGATTGACGCGGTGGAGTGGGCGATGAAGGCGGACGCGCTTGGCGCAGGGGAAATCCTGCTGACGAGCATGGACTGTGACGGGACAAAAAACGGCTATGACATCGAGCTGACAAGGCAGGTGTCGGAGAATGTGTCCATTCCGGTCATCGCCTCCGGCGGTGCGGGCGCGCCGGAGCACTTTTATGACGCGCTCAGCCGCGGAAAGGCGGACGCGGCGCTCGCGGCCTCGCTGTTTCACTTCAGGGAGCTTGAAATCAGGGAAGTGAAGCGCTATCTCAGCGAGAAAGGCGTATCGGTACGGAATTGCAGATGAGAAATCGCCTGCGCAAGAGAGCTTTGGCATAGAAGATTAAAATGAAAAGGGGAGTGCGGTTATGGCAATGATAGATAATGATTGGTTGGATTCCATCAGTGGGGAATTTCGCAAGCCTTATTACAGGGAGCTGTTTACTTTTGTGAAGGACGAGTACAGCAAGGCGGTCATTTATCCGCCCGCGGACGATATTTTCAACGCGTTTCATTTCACGCCGCTTAGCAAGGTGAAGGTGCTGCTGCTGGGGCAGGATCCTTATCACAACGTGAATCAGGCGCACGGGCTGAGCTTCTCGGTGCTGCCGAGCCAGTCGGAGATACCGCCCTCACTCCAGAATATATATAAGGAGCTTCAAGAGGATTTGGGCTGTTACATACCGAACAACGGGTATCTCAAGAAGTGGGCGGATCAGGGTGTGCTTTTGTTGAATACGGTGCTGACCGTGCGTGCACATCAGGCCAACTCGCATCAGGGGCACGGCTGGGAGCAGTTTACGGACGCGGTGATTCAGGCTGTGAATGCGCAGGACAGGCCGATTGTATATTTCTTGTGGGGAAAGCCTGCACAGAGCAAGATACCGATGCTCACGAACCCCAAGCATTTGATTTTGAAGGCGCCGCATCCAAGTCCGCTGTCTGCCTACCGAGGGTTCTTTGGGTGTAAGCATTTCAGTCAGGCGAATGAATTTTTGCAGGCGAACGGGGTGGAGCCGATTGATTGGCAGATAGAGAATTTGTGAGGGGTTTTATGAGGAGAGACAGACATGTGAACAGCGTGTTGAGAGAGGTTTTGGAGTGGTCGAAGGCCGTATTTTTTGCGTTGCTGGTGTCCATGTTGATTAAGAATACGGTTGTGGCCTGCGCGGTTGTCCCGTCCGGCTCGATGGAGCAGACGGTGGAGACGGGGAGCAGGATTGTCATCAATCGGCTTGCATATGTGTGCAGCACGCCGCAGCGGGGAGATATTGTGTCGTTTTATTATCCGGATGACGGCGAGACCTTGTATTTAAAGCGGGTGATGGGACTGCCGGGGGAGACAATAGAGGGGATTGACGGACAAGTCTATATTGATGGCACGGCGATAGAGGACTATACGGAAAATGTGTTTTATGAGGACTTTGGCCCGTATACGATACCTGACGGATGTTATTTTATGATGGGTGACAATCGCAGCAATTCGTGGGATTCGAGGTATTGGAACAATAAATTTGTGGAGCGGTCGGCTATCATCGGGAAAGTGGGATTGGAGTACTATCCCGAGATTAAGGTGCTGAGATAGAGCGGTATTTTGAATGCGTTGTGTAAAGAGCGTGCGCGGAAATGGAGAATAGGGGATGGAGCATTGCGGGACGCAGAGATTAGAGACGGACAGATTGATTCTGAGAAGATACACGGTTGAGGATGCCGCCGCAATGTATGAGAATTGGGCATCCGATGAGGCAGTCACCAAATACCTGACGTGGCCGACGCATTCAGATGTGGAAGTTAGCCGATGGGTAATGGCGGATTGGGTCAGGCAGTATTCCGACAAGAGCTATTATCACTGGGCTGTTGTGTTGAGGGACAATGGCGACGCGCCGATTGGCGATATGGCCGTAGTAAATATGAGAGAAGATGTCGGGATGGTACATATCGGCTATTGCATCGGGAGAGACTGGTGGCATAAGGGGATTACAGCGGAGGCGCTGAAGGCCGTTATGGCGTTTCTCTTTGACGTGGTGGGCGCAAATCGAATCGAAGCGAGGCATGATCCGAGAAATCCGAACTCAGGCAGAGTTATGGAAAAATGTGGGATGAAGTACGAGGGAACCCTGCACAGCGCGGATCGAAATAATCAGGGAATCTGTGACGCGTGTTATTATGCATTGCTGAGATCAGAGTGGCAGAGGAACGATGATTAGAGCATTTTTCCGCAATTCCGACTTGCTTTGGTGTGAATGTTTTATTAGAAAATTGCGATAGTGTGAATTATTCAAGGAGAATGCAAAGCGTTTTTTAAACGCTTCGCATTCTCTTAATCGTCGCTGCCGAGCGACGATTTTTTTACCGGGCAAGCCATCCGCCGTCAACCGCAAGCGTGAAGCCGTGCACATATGCGGAAGCGTCCGAGGCCAGGAAAACAGCGGCGCCCGTGATGTCCTCGGGGGTTCCCCAGCGTCCCGCGGGGATGCGCGACAGGATTTCGTCGCTTCGCTGACCGTCCTTTCGCAGATTTTCCGTGTTGTTGGTCGCCATATAGCCGGGGGCGATGGCGTTTACGTTGATGCCATGGATGGCCCACTCATTTGCAAGCGCCTTGGTGATTCCCATGATGGCGCTCTTGCTTGCCGCGTAGGCAGGCACCCGCACGCCGCCCTGATAGCTGAGCATGGAGGCAATATTGATGATTTTCCCGCCCTTTTGGTCGTCAATCCATCCCTTGGCAAAGGTCTGGCAGAGGAAGAATACGATTTTCTCATTAATATTGATGACGGCGTCCCAGTCCTCGACGGTCACGTCGGCGGCGTCGCACCGCTTGATGATGCCTGCGTTGTTGACGAGGATGTCAACACGGCCGCAGGCTTTGGCAGCCTCCTGTGCAATGTAGGGAATGGCGGACAGATCCGACAAATCCGCGATAATTTCCGTGAAGTCTCCCGAGACGGCGGCAATCTTGTCTGCGGTTTCCTGACAGCTTCTGCGCGCGACGCCGATGACCCGTGCGCCCGCCTCTGCATAGGCGACGCAGATTCCCTGTCCGAGTCCGGTGTTGGCCCCTGTTACAAGGGCGGTTTTTCCTTTCAATGAAAACAGATCAAGTGACATAGTGTTTTTTCCTTTCTGTGGATGAACAGCGGGTTTCATAATGACCTTTCTAAGGAAGCGCCGATTAAATCACCGCTTCCTTAGAGCCTCCGGCGGATGCACACGGATTTGCAATCGAACAAAGTTCGATTTGGGAAAATGTTGCTTCGCAACGCAAATCCGGTGCGGGAAACGCTTTAATCAGCGTTTCCCTATATTCTATATCCCATTATACCGAATAATGGATAGGGTGGCAAGTTCTTTCCTGACGGTCACCACGACTATAGTAATTTCGTAACAGTTCCTGTAGATAAAAACAGATGACTTGACTTTTCCGTGGACACATAGTATAGTGTTCCTAAAGAGAACCACTAAGGAATATGTTGAAAAGGCGGTGAAGCGGGTGGAAAGTGCGGCTTCGGGAGCATTGGCGGAGAAGCTGATGCAGTTCGGGCTTACCAGACAGGAGGCGGTTATCTACCTTTGCCTGATGAGAAATAAGGAGTTATCGGGATATGAGGTCTCCAAGCTGACGGGGATATCCCGCTCCAACGTCTACAGCGCGCTGGCGGGGCTGGTGGAGGAGGGTGCGGCGTATCTGCTCGAGGGCAGCACCAACAAATATATCGCCGTCGAGGTGGGCGACTTCTGCCAAAACAGGATTCGCCGACTGGAACAGTTGAGCCATGTGCTGATCAGCGAGATACCGCGCGCGGACGCGGAATGCGACGGCTACATCACCATAAGCGGGCACAGGCACATTATGGACAAGATTTATACCATGCTGGAGCACGTGGCGTATCGGGCCTATATCGCGATGGAGACAAAATACCTTGAGCCGCTTCGGGAGCCGCTGACGCGTCTGACTGCCTCGGGGAAAAAGCTTGTCCTGCTGGTGGATGAACCGTTTGAGGAGGAGATTGCGGGCAGCATCGTGTATATTACCGGAAACAGGGACGGGCAGATACGGCTGATTGTGGATTCCACGCATGTGCTCACGGGAGACATGACGGGGGCGGACACGGATAGCTGCCTGTACTGCGGGCAGAAGAATTTCGTGAGGGTTTTCAAGGATTCTCTGAAAAATGAAATACGATTGATCGAGTTGACGGGAGGAAGGAAACAGTTATGAAAAAAGCATTTGTCACAAAGAAGCAGATTGAGGAGATTGTGGAGCGTTATCCGACGCCCTTCCATATCTATGACGAAAAGGGCATTCGGGAAAATGCGCGGGCGGTGAAGGAGGCCTTCGCGTGGAACAAGGGCTTTAAGGAATATTTTGCGGTGAAGGCGACGCCCAACCCGTTTCTGATAGACCTTCTTCGGGAATACGGCTGCGGCTGCGACTGTTCGTCCATGACGGAGCTGATGCTCAGCCACGCGATGGGGATAGCGGGGGAGGACATTATGTTTTCCTCGAATGACACGCCCGCGGAGGAGTTTGCCTACGCGCACGAGATTGGCGCGACCATCAATCTGGACGACTTTACGCATATCGCGTATCTGGAGAAAACCATCGGCACGCTGCCGGAGACGATTTCCTGCCGCTATAACCCGGGCGGGGTGTTCAAGATCAGCAACAGCATTATGGATAACCCGGGGGATGCGAAGTACGGCTTTACGACCGAGCAGCTCTTTGAGGGCTTTCGGATCTTGAAGGAGAAGGGTGTGAAGAACTTCGGGATTCATGCGTTTCTCGCGAGCAATACAGTGACGAACGAATATTACCCGACGCTTGCCAAGACGCTGTTCGAGACGGCGGTGCGGCTGAAAAACGAGACGGGAGCCAATATCCGCTTTATCAATCTCTCGGGTGGAATCGGCGTTCCCTACAGGCCGGAGCAGGAGGCCAACGACATCGCGCAGATTGGCGAGAGCGTGCGGCGGGTCTACGAGGAGGTGCTGGTTCCCGCGGGAATGGGAGATGTGGCGCTGTATACGGAGCTTGGCCGCTTTATGATGGCGCCCTACGGTCATCTGGTTACAAGGGTGATTCACGAGAAGCATACGCATAAGGAATATATCGGTGTTGACGCGTGCGCGGTAAATCTGATGCGCCCCGCAATGTACGGCGCGTATCATCATATCACGGTGCTTGGGAAGGAAAACGAGCCGTGTGCGTACAAGTACGACGTGACAGGCTCGCTCTGTGAGAACAATGATAAATTCGCGATTGACAGGATGCTGCCAAGGATTGATATAGGCGACTATCTGGCAATCCATGATACCGGAGCGCACGGCTTTTCGATGGGATACAACTACAATGGCAAGCTCAAGTCCGCAGAGCTTCTGTTGAAGGAGGACGGCAGCGTGCAGTTGATTCGCCGTGCGGAGACGCCCAAGGATTACTTCGCGACCTTTGACTGCTTCGACATTTACAAGAGGCTGGTGAACTGATTGCTGTTATTGCCGGGCGGGGCTGTCGGCACACGGGGCCGTGCTCTTGCGGACAATCAGCTCGGGGCGGAGCAACGATTTGGAGATTGGCACCTTTGCGATCAGCCAGTAGAGCGCCGCAAAGGAATTGCGTCCCAGCTCAATCCGATTCTGATTGATGGTGGTGAGCGCGGGGGAGACCGTCTCCGATACAGGGAGATTGTCAAAGCCGATGATGCTCAAATCCCGCGGAAGCTTTAGCTTCAGCCGTTTACATTCCTTTATCACGCCGACGGCCAGCAGATCGTTGCCGCAGAGGATGGCGGTCGCGCCGTTTTGAATCAGGGCGGCGGTGTGGTACTTGGCGCTCTCCTCCACATAGTAGCCGTGTGCGACAAGGCCTTCCTCCACGGACAGGTTGTGCTCCTGCATACTGCGGACATACGCGTTATAGCGGTCGGTGGTAATCATGGAGTCCGGAGAACCGTTGAGCAGGGCTATTCGGGTGTGCCCGAGGGCGGTCAGGTGCTCGATGGCAATGTCGATTCCCTCAAAGCTGTCGGTGCCCACATAGGCGACATTGGGATTCCTGCGGATGCAGTTGTCAAAAAGGACGGTGGGGATTGTCGTCGTCTCGAGCTGCTTCATCCAAGGGTCCTTGAGCGCGAAGCCGACGAGAAAGCCGCCGTGATAGCCGTTGCGCAGCATATAGCGGTCGTAGGGCTCGCGCAACTGCAGAATCGGGGTTATCGGCACGATATGAACCTCCCAGTTGTCCCGCACCGCAGCCTGACGGAAGCCGAGGATAATGTCAAAGCCGAAGTCCTGCGGCTGCTCGTACTGCATATTTTCGATAAACAGGCAGAGCCGTTTATGCGTTTCTTTTTTCATTTTCTTCGTGACATAGCCCATCTCAATCGCCGTGTCGAGCACGAGCTTTTTCAAATCGGGGCTGATGTCGTTGGCGTCGTTGAGTCCCTTTGAGACCGTGCTGGGGGCGATTCCGAGCCGCTTTGCGATATCCTTGATCGTGACCATGCCGTAACTCCTTTTTCTCATCATTATATACAAACCAAATTATTATTGCAATAGCATTGAAATTTAAAAAGCTTTGGTGTAAAATAGGACAAGTAGGCTTTTGCCAAAATAAGGGATGGAGGTTAGTAAGAATGGGGGCAAGTGCAAAAGAAAACAAGGGATGGCGCTCCAATAAGTGGGTTCGCGCGGCAATTCCCGCATTGCTGCTTCATTGCAGTATAGGTACGGTTTACTGTTGGTCAATTTTCAGCCAGGAGATTGCCGATTACATCGGCTTTTCCAAGGGAGCGACGGAGTGGGCGTTCAGCTTTGCGATTTTCTTCCTTGGCATGTCGGCGGCGTTCCTCGGCAATGTTGTGGAGAAGGACATTCACAAATCCTCTCTGATTGCGTCGATCTGCTTTGCCGCAGGTATGGCGGGAACGGGATTCTTTATTTATTACGGCGGTTCCCACCGCGGAAGCATGCTGGCGTTGATCGGTATCTATGTGTGCTACGGCTTTATCATGGGTGTCGGTCTGGGAACGGGGTATCTGTCGCCGGTTAAGACGCTGATGCTGTGGTTTAAGGACAGGAAGGGCCTTGCGACCGGTCTGGCCGTGGCAGGCTTTGGCGCCGCGAAGGCGATTGCAAGCCCGATTATGCAGGCGATGCTGGACAACCTCGGCGACGGCGGCATCTACAAGATGTTTTTGATATTGGCGGTTGTCTATTTCGTGATGATGTTTGTCGGGCATCTGCTGTTGAAGAAGCCGGACGACTGGCATGAGCCGCAGACGAAGGAGGCAAGCCAGAGCATTATGTCCGTTATCAAGACAAAGCCGATCACAAACTATATCGGTATCTGGCTGATGTTCTACATCAATATCACCTGCGGCCTCGCGTTGATTTCGCAGGAGAAGATGATCATAAAATGTATCGGTCTTGCGGGCTTTGCGGGCATTCTCTCGACAGTATCCGCGATATTTAACGCGGGCGGACGTCTCGGTTTTTCGGCTTGGGCGGACACCATGAAGGACAGAAACACGGTTTACAAGATTATTTTCGTGCTGTCGATCGCATTTACGGCTCTGGTAATGATAACAGGTGGTATTAAAAATGGAGAGGGCAATACCTTCTTAATTATCCTTGTTCTGGGATTGATTTTTGTCGTAAACGCGGGGTACGGCGGCGGATTTTCCAATGTGCCGACACTGCTTTCCGACCACTACGGCATGGGAAATATCAGTGCGATACATGGTATCACCCTGTCGGCATGGGGCTTTGCGGGACTGACGGGCAACCAGATGGCGAACTGGATTGTACAGCACTTCGGTGAGGAGGTAGAGTCTCACGGCGTTCTGGTGAACCCTACGGGCTACCAGTGCGTGCTGTATGCGACGATTGTGCTTTATGTAATCGCGCTGCTGCTGAGCCTGTTTCTGGTGAAGCCGTCGGGGAAGGCTGCGAAATAATGTGTTATCGGTGCATTTGAAAATACGGATTGACTATGGGAGGGCATCTATCGCGGATAGGTGCTTTTCCTATGGGAATCATGGGAGTTCGGGTGAAAAGAAAGGGAAAGGCATGGGAGCAAGATGAATGACAGACTGACGCGCAATGATATTCGGAAGATGGAGGAGGAAATCGAGCACAGGAAGCTGGTAGTCCGCAAGGAGGCGCTCGAGGCGGTGAAGGAGGCGCGCGCGCAGGGGGACTTGAGCGAGAACTTTGAGTATCATGCGGCGAAGAAGTATAAGAATCAGAATGAAAGCCGCATCCGATATCTGGAGCGAATGATAAAAACGGCTGTTATTATTGAGGACGACAGCAAGGAGGATGAAATCGGGCTGAACAAGACGGTTGAGGTTCTGTTTGTGGAGGATGGCACGACGGAGCGCTATCGTCTGGTCACGACGGTGCGCAACAATCCGCTGCAGGGGCTTATCAGCATTGAGTCGCCGATTGCGAAGGCGTTGATCGGGCACAAGTGCGGGGACAGGGTGCATGTTCAGGTGAATGACAGCTTCGGGTATGACGTGGAGGTGAAATCGGTTGAGAACACGCCGGATGACGATTCCCTTGAGCTCAGAAAGTTTTAGGACCGCTTTTTTTGCGGGCAATTCTAAAAAAAGTATGAACAAAATGATTGCTATTGACTTGCCGTGGGGATAAGAGTAAAATGTTAGCACACGAACAGTTCAGAGGTGGACAATAAAATTTGTTCGAGACGGGGGCAGACATGGACGAGGGCGGAATTTCAGAGGGCAGAGAGTGGCGGATCGGTCATGCGATCAGGATGCTGCATACCACCTTTAAGCAGAAGTTTATGAAGTTTGGCATGGATGAGCGCCTCGACGAGGTGACGCTGATGCACGGCTGGATTATGGGCTACCTTCACTGCAATGAGGACAGGAGCATTTACCAGAAAACCATCGAGTCGGAATTCAATATCAGGCGTTCCACGGTCACAAATATTTTACAGCTCATGGAGAAGAAGGGCTATATCAGCAGGGAGGCCGTTGATGGCGATGCCAGGCTCAAGCGGATCGTGCTGACGCCCAAGGGCAGGGAGACGGCCATTCGGACGCGGGAGATGATCGACAAAATGGAGGCGTGTCTTGCTGAGGATATTGAGCCGCAGGAGCTGGAGAACTTTTACAGGGTCGTCGATAAAATAAAGGCGAACCTTGATAAATTATAAAGGAAAGGGTGAAACAATGCTAAAGGTATTAGGTGCACAAATCAAGGAATTTAAGAAGGATTCCGTACTTACACCCATTTTTATGATTTTAGAGGTCATTATGGAGATGGTCATACCGCTGATGATGGCCTCCATTATTGACGACGGTGTAAACGCGGGGAACCTGAACCACATTTACAAGGTCGGGGGCTGTATGGTGATTGCGGCGCTGTTTGGCCTGTGGGCGGGTCTGATGGGGGCAAAGCATGGGGCGCGGGCTTCGACGGGCTTTGCGCGGAATCTCAGGAAGGCGATGTTTGAGAATATTCAGACATACTCGTTTTCAAATATCGACAAATATTCGACCTCCAGTCTGATTACCAGACTGACGACGGATGTGACGAATATCCAGAACTCCTATCAGATGATACTCCGCATGGCGATGCGCGCGCCGGCGTCGATGATTATCGCGATGGTTATGGCCTTCTCCATCAATGCGCGGCTGGCGTCGATTTATCTGGTGGCGGTTGTCTTTCTGGCATGCTGTATCTCCTTTATCATGCCGCGGGCGAACCGGTATTTCCGTCAGGTGTTTGAGAAGTATGACGCACTGAATGCGAGCGTGCAGGAGAATGTATCCGCGATACGCGTCGTGAAGGCGTATGTCCGCGAGGAGCATGAGACGGAGAAGTTCGCAAAGGCGAACGCCAACATCTACAACATGTTCCTGCGCGCGGAGAAGCTGGTCGTTATCAATATGCCGCTGATGCAGGCGACGGTGTATACCTGTATCCTGATTATCTCATGGCTGGGCGCGAAGATGATTGTTGCGGGCGGGCTGACCACGGGAGAGATGATGAGCCTCCTGACCTACTGCATGAATATTCTGATGAGCCTGATGATGGTATCCATGATTTTCGTAATGCTCACAATGAGCTATGCGAGCGCGAAGCGTATCGCGGAGGTGCTGACGGAGAAGTCTGACCTCGAGAACCCCGACGAGCCTGTGAGGACGCTTTCGGACGGCAGCATTGCCTTTCATAACGTGGACTTTGCCTATAATAAAGCGGGAAAGCCAGTGCTGAAGAACATAAACGTGGAGATTCAATCCGGTGAGACCATCGGCATTATCGGCGGAACGGGCAGCGCGAAGTCGAGCCTTGTCAATCTGATAAGCCGTCTGTATGACGTGACGGCGGGCGAGCTGCTTGTCGGCGGGATTGACGTGCGCAAATACGATATGGAGACGCTCCGCAATCAGGTCGCGGTGGTATTGCAGAAGAATGTCCTCTTTAGCGGGACTATCCTTGAGAACCTGCGCTGGGGCGACCTTGAGGCGAGCGAGGAGGAGTGCGTCAGGGCCTGCAAGCTTGCGTGCGCGGACGAATTTATACAGAAGATGCCGGACAAATACAATACCTATATCGAGCAGGGCGGCACCAATGTGTCGGGCGGGCAGAAGCAGCGGCTCTGTATCGCGCGGGCCTTGCTCAAAAAGCCCAAGATACTGATACTCGACGACAGCACCAGCGCGGTGGACACGGCGACGGACGCGAAGATCCGCAGGGCGTTTGCGGAGGAGATACCGGACACGACAAAGCTGATTATCGCGCAGCGAATCAGCAGCGTGCAGAACGCGGACAGAATTATCGTGATGGATAACGGCCAAGTGGCTGCCTTTGGCACCCATGACGAGCTGCTTGAAACAAGCCCGATTTATCGCGAGGTTTACGAATCACAGACGGGCGGAAACGCGGACTTTGACGAAAACGGAGGTGACCGATAATGGCGGGACAGGGAATGCCTAAGGGGCCGGGCGGCGGACCGAGACGCGGTGGGCCGAGGCCCAAGATAGAGAATCCGGGAAAGCTTTTTAAGCGGCTGATCGGATATGTGCTCAAGAATTACACACCACATGTTATTATTGTAGTGATCTGCATCTTTGCGGGCGTGCTTGCCAACGTGCAGGGAACCTTGTTTATGCAGACGCTGATTGACAGCTATATTACCCCGCTGATTGGCAGCGCGGATCCTGATTTTTCAGGGCTTGCGCACGCGATTGCGCGCGTGGCGTGCTTCTATGCGATCGGGGCGCTGTCCTCCTATACCTATAACAGGATTATGATCAATGTCAGTCAGGGAACCATGAGAAATATCAGAAATGAGATGTTCCAAAAGATGGAGTCCCTGCCGATTAAGTATTTTGACACGCACGCGCACGGCGATATTATGTCCTGCTACACGAACGATATTGACACGCTGCGCCAGATGATCAGCCAGAGCCTCCCACAGTGCCTCAACAGCGCCATCACGATTGTCAGCGTGTTTATCAGTATGATTGTGCTGAGCGTCCCGCTCACTGTGGTCACGCTGGTGATGGTATCGCTGATGCTGGTGGTGACCAAGAAGGCCACGGGGCTTTCGGGGAGATATTTTATCGCGCAGCAGAAGGCGCTGGGCGCGGTAAACGGCTATATCGAGGAGATGATGGAGGGGCAGAAGGTCGTCAAGGTATTCTGCCATGAGGAGGAGAGCATGAGACGCTTCAACGAGCTGAACGACGAGCTTTTTGACAGCGCGTACAATGCGAACCAGTTCGGCAATATGCTGGGGCCCATCAATTCACAGCTCGGCAATCTGAGCTATGTGGTCTGCGCGATTGTCGGCGGTATATTGGCGCTCGGCAATTACACCGGACTGACAATCGGCGGGCTTGCAAGCTTCCTGTCCTTCAACAAGAGCTTTAATATGCCGATTAATCAGGTCAGTATGCAGTTCAACTCAATTGTTATGGCTCTGGCCGGCGCGGACAGAGTGTTCAAGCTGATAGACGAGGAGCCGGAGGCGGACAACGGATATGTGACGCTTGTGAACGCGGAGGAGATAAACGGAGAGCTTCGGGAGACGCAGAAGCACACTGGAATGTGGGCGTGGAAGCATTTTCATAAGGACAGCAACACGACGACCTATCAGCGGCTCGAGGGAATGGTCGAGTTTGATGATGTGGATTTCGGCTACAGCGACGAGAAGATTGTGCTCCACAATATTATTATGTATGCACAGCCGGGGCAGAAGATCGCCTTTGTCGGCTCCACGGGCGCGGGCAAGACGACGATTACCAACCTGATTAACCGTTTTTACGATATTCAGGACGGCAAGATACGCTACGATGCCATCAATGTCAACAAGATTAAGAAGGCCGATTTGCGCCGTTCGCTCGGCATCGTCCTGCAGGATACGCATCTGTTCACGGATACGGTTATGGAAAACATCCGTTATGGAAAGCTGGACGCGACGGACGAGGAGGTTATCGCGGCGGCGAAGCTGGCAAATGCCCACGGCTTTATCGAGCGCCTGCCGGACGGATACAATACGCTGCTGACCGGAGATGGCGCAAACCTCAGTCAGGGGCAGCGGCAGCTCTTGGCCATTGCGAGAGCGGCGATTGCAGACCCGCCCGCGCTGATTCTGGATGAGGCGACAAGCTCCATTGATACCCGCACGGAGAAGATTGTGCAGGACGGCATGGATAAGCTGATGAAGGGAAGAACCACCTTTGTAATTGCACACAGACTGTCCACAGTCAAGAACAGCGACTGTATTATGGTGCTGGAGCAAGGGCGGATTATCGAGCGCGGCACGCATGAGGAGCTGTTGGAGGCTCAGGGCAAGTATTATCAGCTTTACACGGGCAACGCGATTGCGGGCGCGTAGTACGGCGGCGGACATACAACCACAGAGACAGATACGGAGGCGGCTGATACGGCGGCCTCCGATATTGCGTATATGAAGAGAAAGAAATGAGCGGCTGTCGGAGGGACAGGAAATGATTATAGACAGGGAACGGGCAAAGCGGGCCTTTGCGGACTATGTGAAGGATTACAACGCGCAGGACGAGAAGGTGAAGCTGAAAATAACGCATACGGAGCGCGTGTGCGCGCTCTGTGAGACAATCGCGCGGGAATCGGGCTTTCGCGGGGAGGAGATTGACATTGCGTGGCTTGCGGGGCTGCTGCATGACGTGGGGCGGTTTGAGCAGTTGCGGCAGTATGGCACTTTCAATGACGCGCAGTCGATTGACCACGCGGAGTTTGGGGCGGATATTCTGTTCAAGGGCGGACGGATACGGGACTATGTGGAGGACGCCTCGGAGGATGTCCTGCTGGAGCGGGCAGTGCGGTATCACAGCGCGTATCGGCTCCCTGCGGAGCTGACGGAGCGCGAGGCGCGGTTTGCGAATCTGCTGCGGGACGCGGACAAGATAGATATTCTCAAGGTGAATATCATCGTGCCCTTGGAGGAGATTTATAATGTGACGACAAGCGAGCTGAAGAACTGCAGGGTCAGCGACGCGGTGATGCAGGGCTTTTATGAGGAGCACGCGATTCTGCGCAGTCTGAAAAGAACGCCCGTGGACAACGTGGTCGGACATATCTCGCTGGTCTATGAGCTGGTCTATCCGGTGAGCTATGGGATTGTGTACCGGCAGGGTTTTCTGGACAAGCTGATGAGCTTTGAGTCCGATCTGCCGGAGACGAACGAGCAGTTTGTGCAGATACGCAGGAAAATGACAGCGTACATTCGGGAGAAGGCGGGAATCGATTGAATCGGGCGCCGAAATGGCGCCATATAAAAACAGGTGTTGTGTATAAAAAGCAGAAAGGGAGAGGGAGAAGGTATGTTGACGGTAAGGCTTGGGAACACGGGGATTGTTGCGAATAAAAACGGGTTTGGCGCGCTTCCGATACAGCGGATTGGCGAGCAGGACGCGATAGAGCTGATTCATATGGCGCTTGACGGCGGCGTGAATTTCTTTGACACGGCGCGCGCTTACAGCGACAGCGAGCAGAAGCTCGGCAAGGCCCTGACAGGCGTGGACAGGGAGCGGTATTTCATCGCGACGAAGACGACCGCCAAGACGGGCGATAAGGTGTTGGAGGACTTGGATACTTCCTTAAAGCTGTTGAAAACGGATTATATCGACGTTTATCAGCTTCACTGCGTGCCCAAATGCTTCCGCCCGGGCGAGGCGGACGGCGTTTATGACGCGGTATTAAAAGCGAAGGAGCAGGGAAAAATACGTCATATCGGCATTACGGCGCATCTGTTGAACGTCGCGGAGGAGGCGGTGGACAGCGGCCTGTATGAGACGCTGCAATACCCGTTTGCCTACATATCGACGCCGAGGGAGATTGCGCTTGTTGGGAGGTGCGCGGACGCCGGAATGGGCTTTCTGGGAATGAAGGGGCTTGCGGGCGGCCTGCTCACCAACGCAAAGCTCTGCTACTGGTTTGCGGCGCAGCATGAGAACGCGCTGCCGCTGTGGGGCGTACAGCGGGCTTCGGAGCTTCGGGAATTTCTTTCCTTCCAGGAGAATCCGCCTGTGATGGATGCGGAGATGCAGGCGGTCTACGAGCGGGATTTGAAAGAGCTTTCGGGGGACTTTTGCCGGGGTTGCGGGTACTGTATGCCCTGCCCTAAGGGGATTAAGATTAACAACTGCGCGCGGATCTCACAGCTCTTGAGACGGTCGCCCTCGGCTTCCTGGCTGAGCGACGAGTGGCAGGCGGAGATGGCCAAGATAAAGGAATGTCTGCACTGTGGACAATGCGCGTCAAGATGTCCGTATGGGCTGGACACGCCGGCACTTTTGGAGAAAAATCTCGAGGACTATGAGAATGTCGTGGCCGGCAGGGTGAGCGTGGGATAATACGCGGAGAGAAGGCGCAGGGAAATGCGCGGAATGGAGATTAGATTAGAATGGACGAACAAAAAGAGAAGAATCCGTTGGGAGAGGATAAAATATCGGGGTTGATGCTGAAGTTTGCGCTGCCGAGCATCGTGGCGATGCTGGTCGGGGCGCTCTACAATATTGTTGACCAGTTGTTTATCGGACAGTCTGTGGGGACGCTCGGAAATGCGGCGACAAACATCGCGTTTCCGCTGTCCACCTCCTGCCTTGCGCTGGCGCTGATGTTCGGTATCGGCGGCGCTTCCTGCTTTAATCTGACGATGGGGAAGGGCGAGCGGGAGCACGCGGCCTATTACGTGGGCAATTCCGTCAGTATGCTGGTGCTGTGCGGCGTTGTCCTGTGTGCAATATCGCAGATTTTCCTGACGCCGCTGCTCAGGGCCTTTGGCGCGCCAGATGATGTGTTGCCCTACGCGCAGGAATATGTGCGGATTACCTCGATAGGCTTTCCGTTCCTGCTGCTTACAACGGGCGGCGGCCATCTGATCAGGGCGGACGGCAACCCGAAAATGACTATGATATGCAACCTGACGGGCGCGGTCATCAACACGATTCTGGACGCGATATTTGTCATGGGACTGCATATGGGGATGCAGGGCGCGGCGCTTGCGACGATTATCGGGCAGATTTTGTCCGCCGCGCTGGTAATCAATTACATGAGGCATTACAGGACGGTAGCGCTGGAGATGAAGCACTTTAAAATTAAGTGGAGATATACCTCCCATATCAGCTCCATCGGAATGGCGTCCTTCTTTAATCAGGTCGCGATGATGGTCGTCCAGATTGTGCTCAACAATTCGCTCAAGTATTACGGCGCGCGGTCGGTGTACGGGGAGGCGATACCGCTGGCGTGCGCGGGAATCGTTATGAAGGTCGCGCAGGTATTCTTCTCGATTGTCATCGGAATCGGGCAGGGCAGCCAGCCGATAGAGAGCTTCAATTACGGTGCGGGGAGATACGGGCGCGTGCGCGCGGCCTACCGTCTGGCGATGCTTGCGGGCGGCGCCATCTCTATTGTGGCGTTTGCGCTGTTCCAACTGTTTCCGCGGCAGATTATATCCATGTTCGGTTCTGGCTCAGAGAGCTATTACGCGTTTGGGGTCAGCTATTTCAGGGTGTTCCTGTTCTTCACCTGTGTGAACTTTATGCAGCCGATTACAGCGACCTTCTTTACCTCCATCGGAAAGCCTGTGAAGGGCATTTTCCTGTCGCTGACGCGGCAGATTATATTCCTGCTGCCGCTGCTGGTGATATTGCCGCTGAAAATGGGAATCGACGGCATCCTCTACGCGGGGCCGACGGCGGATGCGATGGCGATGATTGCCACGGTGATTATGGCGGTTGTGGAGTTTGCGCAGATGCGGAAGCTTGAAACCGCGGCGGCCGAATAACGCATAGGATTTAGGGAAACGCTGATTAAAGCGTTTCCCGCACCGGATTTGCGTTGCGAAGCAATATTTTCCCTTGTAAATCCGTGTGCATCTGCCGGAGGCGTTAAGGAAGCGATGATTTAATCAGCGCTTCCTTAACTTTTTGGTTGCAATCCTGCCAAGGTTTGTGTATAATGACTAAAAGGCTTCCAATTGTTGAAGAGGTTGGAAGCCATAAATAACAGTTGTTTGGAAAACGTTTTCCAAGAAAGGCGGGAAGGTATGGAGTTTGCATCGGTTTATCACAGGACAGTGGACAATTACTGCTATATGCTGGATGAGGATCAGCTTATCATCAATATCAAGACAGGCTATGATGTGAAGGAAGTGAATATCGTTTACGGAGACCCGTTTGCCAACGGAATTTTGGGCGGCGGGGAGGAGTGGACAGGCGACAAGGCCAATATCCCGTTCAAGAAACGGCTGAAATACCAGCTTTGGTGGACGACGACCATAAAGCCGGCCTTCAAGCGCCTGAAATATTATTTTGAACTGATCACGGACACGGAGCACTGGTATTATTTTGAGGACGGCTTTGTCAGCGAGGAGCAGATGCAGCTCAAGGGGCGCAGCCGACAGTGCTTTACCATGCCGTGGATGAACCCGATCGACATTAACAGGGTGCCGGGCTGGGTCAATGAGACGGTGTGGTATCAGATTTTCCCCGACAGGTTCTGCAACGGCGACCCTTCGATTAATCCCGAGAATGTGAAGCCTTGGAAATGCGAGGGGAATATTCAGCACAGGGATTTCTATGGCGGCGATCTGCAGGGGATGATTGACAAGCTGGATTATTTGCAGGATTTGGGGATTACGGGCATCTATACGACGCCGATCAATGAGGCGCACTCCAACCATAAGTACGATACGACGGATTATGAGAAGATTGACAGCCATTTTGGCAGTGATGAGACCATGAAGCGGTTTGTGCAGGAGGCGCACAAGCGCGGCATTCGGGTCATGCTGGACGCGGTTTTCAACCACAGCGGCTATTTCTTCAAGCCGTGGCAGGATGTGTTGAAGAACGGGCGGGATTCGCAGTATTTTGACTGGTTTATGATAAACGAGTTTCCGTTTTCCGATAAGTGGGACGCGGCGAAGAAGGGACAGCTTTACACCTTCGCGTTCTTTGACGCGATGCCCAAGCTCAACACGAACAACAAGGCGGTGCGGGACTATCTGATCGGCGTGGCCTGCGGCTGGGTGAAGAAATACGATGTGGACGGCATCCGCATGGATGTGGCCAACGAGGTATCGCATGCCTTCTGCAAGGAGCTGCGCGCGGCGCTGAAGTCCGTAAAGCCCGACCTCTATATCCTCGGGGAAATCTGGCACGACGCGATTCCGTGGCTGAGGGGGGACGAGTATGACTCGGTGATGAACTACCCGCTGGCGGGCAGTATGAAGGACTTCTTCCTCGACAAGAGCCTGACGGGGGAGGATTTTGAGTTTATGATCAACCGCTGCTACACGAACTATATGCAGCAGACGAACGATGTGCTCTTTAATATGCTCGATTCCCACGATACGATTCGGCTCAGAAGCGTTACGGACGGGCTGGACGAGTACAACAGTCTGCTTGCGCTGCTGTTCACCATGCCTGGGAGCGTGTGTATCTACTACGGGACGGAAATCGGTATGGAGGGGGGATTTGACCCCGACTGCCGCCGCTGTATGCCTTGGGAGGACATCGAGCAGGGAAAATATAACGAGCAGATTTCCCTCACGAAGCAGTTGATAAAGCTCCGCAGGGAGGAGCCGCTGATGCGCGAGCGGAACTTCCATTTCCCTTCAGACTATGAGAATCCGAGGATTATCCAGTTTAGAAAGATGGGCTGGGGGGAGACGCTGGAGGTCATTGTCAACAGCAGTACGGAGGATTTGGCGATTATCAGGGATTCGGACAGCAAGATTATCTTTTCCAGAAAGCTTGAGGGCGATGTGCTTCACGCGAACGGGGTGTGCATCCGATACCTGAGCAATCAGCAGAATATATAACAGGTGTTACAAATGGAGATAAAGGTATATACGACACTGCCGCAGGAGGCGGTTTCCATCCGCAAGACCGTTTTCTGTGAGGAGCAGGGCTTTGAGGAGGAATTTGACTCGGTTGACGCGGAAGCGGTGCATCTGCTGATGCTGGAGCAGGGGGAGCCTGTGGGAACCTGCAGGTTCTTTTGGGACGCGGACAGGAATGCTTACATGATTGGGCGTATCGCGGTCTTGAAGCCCTATCGGGGGCAGGCGCGCGGGTCTGCCTTGCTGCAGGCCGCTGAGCGGCAGATTCAAGAGCGCGGCGGGACGCAGGCGCATCTGCACGCGCAGACACAGGCGGCCGCGTTCTACAGCAAGAACGGGTATGAGGCATACGGGGAAATCGAATACGAGCAGGGCTGTCCGCATGTCTGGATGCGGAAGCGGTTGAACGCACAGGCGGAGGAAGGACAGGAGAAGAGATGAAGAACAATTGGCGGCCTCTTCTCCTTGCGCTGTGCGTGCTGCTTTTGGGCGCGTTTGTGCTGTATTACATGGAGGATGTGAATAAGTCCGCGACGAGGAGCATCTTCGCGATGGACACCTATATGGAAATCACCGCATACGGGCGCGACAGCGAGGCGGCTGTCGAGGCGGCCGCGCAGGAAATCCAACGGCTGGACGCGCTGCTCTCAACAGGGCTTGCGGGGAGCGAGGTGTCCGAGCTCAATCGGAATAAGACGGGGATCCTGTCCGACGATACAGCGTATCTGCTGCGGTATTCGCTGGCGCTGTGGCAGGAGACGGACGGAGCATTTGACATCACGGTCTATCCCGTAATGCGGGCGTGGGGCTTTGACACCCAGGCGTATCGGGTACCTGCGCAGGAGGAGCTGGCGGAGCTGACCGCGTGGGTGGACACCTCGGGTCTGATTTACAATGAGACGGACGGGACGCTTGCGCTGCCCGAGGCGGTGGAGATTGATTTTGGCGGAATCGCCAAGGGCTATACCGCGTGGCGTGCCGCACAAATCATGCAGGAATATCATATCCGAAGCGCGAAGCTCAATCTCGGCGGGAATGTGCAGCTTGTCGGCGCAAGACCCGACGGGAGTGCGTGGCGGATAGCGATAAAGAGCCCTGACGGTGCGACGCCGTATCTGGGGATTCTCTCCGTGAAGGACAAGGCGGTCGTCACCTCGGGCGGCTATGAGCGGTATTTTGAGGAGGCGGGCGTCGTATATCATCACATTCTTGACCCCAGGACGGGGCGGCCGGCACAGAGCGGGCTTGTTTCCGTGACGATTGTCAGCGCGGATGGGACGCTTGCGGACGGCCTGTCTACGGCGGTTTACGTTATGGGAAGGAAGCGGGCGGAGGCGTTCTGGCGGGAGAACCGTGATTATTTTGACATGGTGCTGTTCGATGAGGAGAACCGCCTGTATGTGACGGAGGGAATCGCGTCGGATTTTGCGGCGGCGGACGAAATGACGGTGGAGATTATCCGTCGGTGAATAGAGACGGTTGGGAGGGGAGGACGACGGGCGTGGCAAAAAGAGTGGCGTACTCGGCGATGCTGACGGCGCTTGCGATGATATTCAGCTATATTGAGACGCTGATTCCGCTGTCTGTCGGCATTCCAGGGATAAAGCTCGGGCTTGCGAATCTGGTGGTGCTGCTCGGGTTTTATTTTCTCAAGCCGATGCAGGTCGCGGAGGTTTCCGTACTCCGAATCGTGCTGACGGCGGCGCTGTTTGGGAATGTGGCGTCCCTCGCCTATAGTCTGGCGGGCGGCATTTTGAGTTTTCTGGTGATGCTCCTGCTATGCAAGCGGTGTAGAGGCTTTTCGCCGGTGGGGGTCAGCGCTGCGGGCGGGGTGAGCCACAATATCGGACAGCTTCTGGCGGCTGTGTGTATCGTGGGGAGCGCGAGCGTGCTGTATTATCTGCCGATACTGATGCTCGCAGGACTGGCGGCGGGCGTGCTGATTGGCGTGGTGGGGACGTATGTGCGGAAGCATTTGGAACGATTCATAGTCTCATAGGGCGACATCATCGGAAAAGGAACAGATATGCGGGTATCGGAAAGGTATGGTTATCAGATTCGCAGGTACCGGAAAGGCGTGGTTATTATTATGTCGGATTCAAGGCATCGGATTGCGGTTCTATCGGATACGCACGGCTTACTTCGGGAAGAAGTAACAGATGTTATCAAAAGCTGTGAGGTGATTCTGCACGGCGGCGACATCAACAGTCGGGAAATCCTGTGCGCGCTGGAAGCGCTTGCGCCGGTTTACGCGGTGCGCGGCAACAATGACGGCGACTGGGCCAAGGCGCTCCCGCAGGAGCTTACAATCACGCTGTTTGGACTGAATATCTATATGGTGCACAACAAAAAGCACAGAAAGGCGGATTTGAGCGGGACGGATGTCTTTGTGTACGGCCATTCGCACAAATATGAAGAGAAAACAGAGGAGGGGACTCTCTGGCTGAATCCCGGAAGCTGTGGCCCAAGGCGGTTCCGTCAGCCGATAACAATGGCAGTTCTGGAGGTGGACGAGGCGTCCGGCGCTTGGCGGGTGGAACGGAGAGACATCGCGCAGGAGACGGGGCAAAGCACAATAACGGGTGTTACAGAAAAGAACCTGAAGGAGGTCGTGGAGACGATTATCCGGGAGATGCGGGCAGGGCGCAGGATAGAGGATATCGCGAGGAGAATCGGCGTTGATTGTGTGTTTGTGGAGCAGGTCTGCAGGATTTATGTGACGCACCCGGGGGTGGATGCGCAGGGGATTATAGATAAGATGGAGGTTCGCGCGCTGTTTGAGAGGCGGTAAGGGAATGGTAATTTGTGTATAAGGGTGAAAAGGAAGATGATTGAAAAAGGGTTTATGATATTGAGGTTCAACGTGCACCGGCAGGAGCGGATGTTCACAGAGCAAGATTCCATAGCAGTATGATTGACACAAAAATGCTGAAGGCAGGACAGGAATTTAAGGAAATTCATGATTCTTATGTGATATTCATAACAGCAGATGATGTAATAGGGGCGGGATATCCTTTGTATCACGTCAATAGAACGATTGAAGAGACGGATGCATATTTTAATGATGGTTCTCACATTATATATGTGAATGGCAGCTATAAGGATGATGACGATCCTGTTGGAAAATTGATGCATGACTTTCGATGTTTAAGCTCTGTTGATATGTTTTATCCGATATTGGCAAAACAAGTGAAGTATTTTAAAGAGACAGAAGGAGGTCAGGAGATTATGTGTCAGATATTTGAAGATTTAGCGGAAAAGAGGATTACAGAGGAGAAAAAAGCATTTGCGCGCCGCTTGATTGCAAGGGGAAAGCAGACGCTTGAGGAGATTGCAGAGGATACGGAACTGCCACTCGAAGAAGTCAGGGAGCTGGCAGGATTACAATTGGCATAGAGAATAGTTAAGGGGATATTCCGATTTGCATTCACGGAATATCCCTTGATTATTATGGTAACAAAACATTCTAAGGAAGCGGTGATTTAATCAGCGCTTCCTCAGTGTTTTTTGATGCTTCGCTTTTAACAGTATCAGTTGAAGTATATGTCGGACGATACAGCGTCAAATAACTCGTTGCATATCGCTTCCACTTCCCCTTCTTCAAAGCTGTATCCTGGTATAAACATATATACACAGTCCTCAGGCTCACAATCCATGATGCCATAAAACCATGTATAATCGGAACTATCATCCCATAATCCGCCGCGGGTGGTGACAATAACGAATTGGTTTCCATATTGGCTGATAAGGGAAGCAAAATTTGAACTGGGATTCTGCGCTATATAATCTGCGACACTTTTCATAATTGCTTCGTTTGTGCCTTCCACGCCATAGTATTCGCGATAAGTAACGCCATACGCATCTGTTATTTCTGACATAGAGTCCATAGCCGCAGGACAGTGTATCCATTTTCCGCTTTTAAAAGTATATCGGTATCCGCCTCCGGTAAAATCTGTATATACCGGATTGGCTCCGACGGGAACATTCTTTGCAGGGAGAGCTGTTGTAGTGTCAGCCACAGAAGCAGAATCCTCTGTTTCCGCCGCAGGAGTGGAAGCTTCTGTTTCCGTCGCGGGAGTGGAAGCTTCTGTTTCTGACGGTGGTACAGGGATTGTCTCGTTAGTGGCGGTATTTGCTTCGACAGTGTCCTTTTCCTCAGGTGTCAAATCGGGAATGATCAAAACTTGTCCCCTATAGATAAGATTCGGATTTTTAACGGAAGCCTTGTTGGCCTCATAGATTGCTTTCCATTTTGTCGCATCGCCGTAGAACCGATCCGCAATTTTCGCGAGAGAATCATCGCTTTGTACGGTGTATTCCTCAGCCGCAAAGGATACGGTTCCCGCGGCTAACACACCGACTAAGGCGGTTATTGCCACAGCGGTTTTTAATAATTTTTTGTACATTGTCATTTCCTCCTTAAAATTAATTACGAGAGTTAGTATAACACAGTGAAATGCAAAATGCAACACAAAACGTAATGCGATAATCATAAAAAAATATTTCTTTCTATAATACTTATAAATAAGGAATAATGCAATATGATATGTAATATAGGAGGTGGCTGTATGGCTTTTCAAATCAAATCTGACCGTAAAGAATCTGAGACAAAGTCTATCCGATTTCCGTTATCCCTGATAGAGCAGATAGAAGAAGCAATAAAAGAAAATGATGTGACGTTCTCTGGCTTCGTGATACAGGCCTGCGAATATGCGCTTGAGAATATGGAAAAGGAGTGAGTAGCGGAATATTTTGTTTGTCATCCGATAAAATATTTGGTATTCTGGTAAAAAGGGTGCGGCAGAACGGATACCGCAGGGCAGTGAAAACATAATATATTAATCAAAGAAGAAAGTGGCGGAGAAGCGGAATGATAGTTTATAGCATAGTCAATATTGTACAATCCATCGGAATTTTGGTGCCGCTTGTCGGCTGTATCCTGCTGGTGCGCAAGACGCGCAGCAGAACCTCCATGTATCTGCTGTTGGCGAATCTGGGCTGCCTGATCATTAACGGCAGCTATATGTTGCTGCTGCAGACACAGACGCATGAGGGGGCGCTGATCGCGCTCAAGATGGAATATTCCGGAAATGTGATCTTTTATCTGATGTTCGAGCTGTTTTTGTGGTCTTATCTGAGCGTAAAGTATCACAAATGGGGGCGGACGGGGTTTTCACTGCTCACTGCGATTGGCGTGTTCATGCTGTTTATCCTGTGGATTGGCGACGGGCAGGGGCTGGTGTTTGAACGCCTGCAATTCGTAAAGAGTGAGCGTTATCGGCTGGTCATGCTTGAAGCTGTGCCAAATGTGCTGTATATGCTGTGGTATGCTGCGACCTGTGTTGTGTTGATTTGCGGTATGCTCTATACGACAGCGCGCATTTTTCAGGTACAGATTGAGCGGGAGCGCAACAATCTCGCGAAGCTGGCGGGCGCGCAGTTTGTTATTACTATCTCCTTAATACTGATGCTGTTATTTGATTTTTCCTTTGACATCGTGCCGATTTGCGCGTCTCTGGCGATTTTGGAGATTATCGTCAGTGTATACAAGAATGAATTTTTCGGGATTATGGAGCTGGGGCAGCAATGGGTGTTCGACCGGATGGGCGACGCCGTTATCATTGTCGATGAGATGTACGGGTATCTGGACGCCAATTCTTACGCGAAGAAGGTCTTCACGGAGCTGAATTACAAGCGCAAGAATGAGACGGTTTCCGGCGATATGTATCGGCTTTTCACCAATTCGGAGAAGATCCAGCAGATTTACGGGAAGTACTATAATAAAAAGGTCATGGAAATCAGGGAGAAGAATAAGGTATCGGGCTACAGTATGCTGCTGGTGGACGTCACGGAGCAACATGAGCTGATGGAGCGTGTCCGGCAGGAAAAGGAGCGCGCAGATGCGGCCAATCAGGCCAAATCGGCGTTTGTGTCCAATGTTTCCCACGAGATTCGCACGCCGATGAACGCGATTGTGGGAATGACCCAGATCATGCTGCGGCGGGACGATATGCCCAGGCAGGACAGAGAGTATCTGATCAATATCCGCAATTCGGGGAACGCGCTGCTCACGATCATCAACGACCTTCTGGATATGTCCAAGATTGAGTCGGGGAAGATGGAGCTGGTGGACGAGGAGTACGATTTCATGTCCATGCTCAGCGACCTTGGTATGATTATCCTGAATCGGATAGGGACAAAGCCTGTTGAGCTGCTGTTTGACATTGACGCGGATATGCCCGCCAAGCTGTACGGCGATGCGCTGCGGATCCGGCAGGTTATCATCAATCTGATGAACAATGCGACAAAGTTCACGGAGAGAGGCTGCGTCTGCCTGACAGTGAAGGTCAACCGCATAGAGGGAGAGGATATCGAGCTGTTTATCTCGGTGCGGGATACGGGGCAGGGCATCCGCGAGGAGGATATCGGGAAGCTGTTTGGATCGTTCCAGCAGGTGGATGCCAAGAAGAACCACCACAAGGAGGGAACGGGCTTGGGACTGTCCATCTCCAAGCAGCTTGTGGAGATGATGAACGGAAGCATCGGCGTGACGAGCGAGTACGGCAAGGGCAGCGAATTTTATTTCACCATCCACCAGCGCATTGTCGAGGCGCAGCGGGCGGCGTGGATTTCCGATTCGTGTCGGGCGGCAGTCGCGGGAAGCATGAGCAGCGAGGCCGCAAACGGGATGCTGAGAAAGCTTGCGGTCTGCTACGGGCTTCCCTACATAGAGGATCTTTCGGCGGAGCTGCCAAAGGACGCACAGATATTTTACTTTACGGACCAATACGAGCAGTTGGATGCGGATAAAAAGCAGGCGTTATTGAATGCTGGAGCGCTGGTCTGCGGTCTGCGCAACCCGATGGTCGAGAATGACTTCTCAGAGGACATTTTCACAATGAACAAGCCGCTCTACAGCTATAATTTCTGCAACCTGATTGAGAATCGACAGGTGTCCGGAGAGAGCAGGAAAATCCCTTCAAGGGAGGAGACGCTGCAGGGGACGATCGAGGAGGAGGCGTTCCTTGCGCCGGACGCGCGGGTGTTGATTGTGGACGACAATGAGATTAACCGCATGGTTGCGGAGGAGATGCTCAAGCCGCTTCAGATGCGGATCGATACGGCGGAGGATGGCCGTCAGGCGCTGTCGCTGATAGAGAGGAACCGATATGACTTGGTGTTTATGGACCATCTGATGCCTGTGATGGACGGTGTCGAGGCCGTGACGGCGCTCAGAAGGATGGAGGGAGCGTATTTCAAGGAGGTTCCCGTTATCGCGCTGACCGGAAATACAGCGAAGGAGCAGCAGGAGGAGTACATGCGCACGGGGATGAACGGATATTTGTCGAAGCCGCTTGACATGGCGGATATTTATCGGGTTATCCGCGAGTGGATACCGGATAAGATACGGCAAGGGTGAGAAAAGGCGGCAAGAAGGAGGCAGGAATGGACAAGGACAGACTGGACAGGCAATTTGCATTTATACGGGAGATTGATAAGGAAAAGGCGATTATGCGCCAGAACTACCGCTCGGACGGCGAGCATAAGGAGAATGACGCGGAGCACGCGTGGCATATGGCGATTATGACGCTGCTGCTGAGCGAGTACGCCAATGAGGAGATTGACGTGCTCAAAACTGTCGGGATGCTGTTGATCCACGACTTGGTGGAGATAGACGCCGGCGATACCTACGCGTATGACGAGGAGGCGAAGAAAACGCAGCACGAGCGGGAGCTGCGAGCGGCGGAGCGCATTTTCGGGCTGCTGCCGGACGACCAAGGGAAACGGCTGAGGGCCTTATGGGATGAATTTGAGTCGGGGGACACGCCCGAGGCGCGCTTTGCGCGGACGATGGACCGCATTCAGCCGCTGATGCTGAACGCGGCGACGGATGGAAAGTCGTGGGTGGAGCACGGCGTCCGGCTGGAGCAAATCCTCGCGCGCAACCGCAATACGGCAGAGGGCTCACGGGATTTGTGGGCGTATGCGCAGGAGCGCTTTATCGAGCCGAATCTCGCCAAGGGGAGAATCCGGAGAGAATGAGAGGAAATGGAATGGGGCAGAGAATCTCTGTCCCATTTGTGATATTGATGTAACAGTTCAGCCATGCAGAAATGATTATGCAAATTGACCGTGGGAGCTTGCTCACTAAGGGCGATTTGTATAATCATTTTTATAGGGCGGACGCCCGACATGAAATAATTTGCCAGTCAATTTGTAAATTATTTGGTTATCATGTATATTCTGGCAAATTATGAATGGCATGGCTGAACTGTTACATATTGATGCGATTTTAAGAAGAATTAAACTGACAATTTGGATATTTTGTTGTAAAATTAATCTGGAAATTTATACAAGGAGGTTGTCTGATGATTGACAACAAGAAGGAACAAGAGAGAGAAGAACTTCATCGTACCATATGGAATATGGCGAATGAACTCAGAGGAAGCGTAGACGGCTGGGATTTTAAACAGTATGTGACGAGAAAGGTGGTAATGTAGATGACGTGCTTTATTTGTAAAGGGAAAACGCAAGAAATGAAAAAATCATATGTTGCAGTATTGGAATGTGTGATTATCATAAAAAATGTTCCTGCGATGGTATGCAGCCGGTGTGGAGAAGTATATTATACGGATGAGGTTGCAGAACGGTTGGAAAAGATTGTGAGAAAGCTTCAGCAGTTTGTAAAGGAAATTGCTATTGTGGAATATGAAAGTGCAGCATGAAAGAGTCATCAGATAAATGAGTATGCTAAACATGGCTGCATCCATGAAAGTAATAAATATGATGCAACTTTGATGCAACTTTGATGCAACTTTGATGCAACTTTGATGCACAGTACATTTAGAATAGATGTATTCTATACGAAAATAGGAGTACAGCAGATGAAACCATCAGACTATTCTAAAAAAATCTTCGGTGTGGCAATCGCCACAATCATACTTTCAGGAATGCTTTTCGGATGCGGCGCCGCCCCTAGGGGTGCGCGCTTTTCAGAGCTGACTGCGCAGGATACCGTATTGCCAGTAGAGGGGAAATTGTGCGCGGCAGTTGCGGATATAGGGGATTCCAAAAAACACATAGCCGCAATATTCAGAATAAGAGAGCTGCTCACCAAGGCCAAGATATGGATACCGTCAATAGAGCTGACTGTGCAGGATACGGCGGTAGAGGTACAGGAAACAACGCTGACTTACGGGCATTTACAGATAGAGCTTCCAGAGGGGGTAACCGTGGAGGAAGTCGCGTCCGGTGGGGACAGTAAGGTGATTGACCTGATAAATGCGCAGAAGGTTATGGACAGCGGGGAATACAGGGGGAGAGGGCCGCTTCCGCCGCGGCTCTGGCTTACACATTATCACACGGAATACGATGGGTGGTCGGAGAAGGTATTTATCAATGTATTGCTAGAGCAGCATTCGGAATACGATTTCCTGCAGTTGCGCGATAGCCAGTATCTGGATGGATACAGCTTTTGGGCATCATATACGAAGCCGTATCAAAATGGATATATATATTGGTATATGAGAGTGATATTTATATTGTGGAGGAAATAGCAGCGGAAAGTGGATACAGTTTTACCAACCTGCTTGAGAATGGCGACGTCCGATGGCGGGATGCCGTTCGGCCCATTGGGGAATGGGGACCGGAAGACAAAAGCTTTTATCGGAATCTTTGTCCGGAAGAAGGGTATTCATTTCTGGTGTGGTGCAATCCCAAAAGCGACATTGGAAAATGGGAAATCTATCTGTTTCAGGAAGGGTGGCTAAGTGAGCCTTATCAGGAGCTTTACTCAAAAGAGATAAATGGCAGAATTGATTTCGCGGATTATAACTTTGACGGATACACGGATCTTGCGATTGGGAGAGGGAGGGAGATTTATCTTTGGGATGCCGAGGAGAAAAAGTATCAGCGGGTGGCGCTTCCGGAGGACTTTTTGACAGACGATACCGCGTTGTTTCCCGAGACAGAGACGATTTGGAGCTACGGAGCTCAGTTATTCCAGAGTGCGGAGAATGACGGAAGCTGTACGGATTATCGGATTGAATCGCTTTGGCAGTGGGAAGGAGGCACCTTAGTCCGCAGGCGTGAATGCAGGGAGGAGACGCGGGGGGATACGGTACAGCTCAGGATTTATGACGACATGCTCGCGGAGTATCTTCAAAACCGGAGCTTTACGAAGGAGGAGCAATGGCAGGAGGAGACAGTTTCCCTGTACGAATGCTTTTATGAAGGCCTCGCACCGCAGAGCACCTATGAAAGACGGCATTATGCCACGCGCGGGACTGCTTCCGCTGTGGCGGAGGAATATATTCCGCAGGGTCTTGTCGATAAAATTACAGAAGCTATTTTATCGGGAACCGAATTAGAGATCCTCACGGAAATGATGAATGCCAGAGTGCTCACAGACGAGGAGATTACTGCGCTGGCCCGTGAGAATATGGACCTTCGCCTTGCGTTGAATGATATGTATGCCGTCGGGAACTATGTGATGGTTCTGGCGGACGGGGACAACGACGGTATTGAGGATATTATCTCGGAGGAGTATTACGGCGGCACAGGCGGTTTTACCGACTATGTTTTTTACAAGGGAAATGCGGATGGCTCTTATCAGAGAACAGACAGCATCGGTTCCGTCAGGGAGGAGTTTGGAATAATCGACTATGAGGGAAAGAATTATCTGTGCAGGACATGTTATGATTACACGAAGAAAATATATAACGGGATAGGTCTGATCTGTTATGTGGATGGAAGCATGGTGGAAACCGTGGATTTGACGCTGACTGCGGAGTCCTATGACGTCCGGCCGGCGGAATGTGCGGATGAGAAGTATCGCCCCTTGGCAGCACGGATAGAGGCGGACTGCCTTACCTACAAAGAAGTGATTGACGAATATCAATGTATCGAGGGCAGCGCGGAGGAAGCGCTCTCGGAAGAGGAGGAGTGGGCGTATCAATGCGATCTGGACAATGACGGTGTAGCGGAACAGTATGATAAATCGATCTGGACGCCAAGCAATATATCGACAAGAGAGTGGATTTCGTTCGATTGGAATGACGGGAGCTATGACCTGTGGAATGAAATATTTGACATTGACGGAAGCCCGATTATGCTGTGGGCGGATGCATACGGGGAAGAAAACGTTGTCAATGTAATCTATCTGACCGGACTGGACGACTTTGAGATTCGGGGCTTTGTGATACAGGGGAGTGAATATCAAAGCGTCTATCGGATTGCCGCAGATGCGGTCTATGGCGTGGAAGAGATAAGAAGCTGCGAGGAATCCGATCCCTCCAAGGGCTAAACGAAAACGGCAATCTGACCGATACAATATGCAAAGAGCTTGGAAAGGGGAATGAGATATGCCGGTGATCCAATTCAATCATACCGTATCAGCAGACAATACACAGGAGACTGCGGCCTCAGGCGCCGCAGCGCAGAAAAAGAGCAACACCTTCACGATTCCCGTAATCGGGAAAAAGGACGGCTGTTCTTTTTCCTTTTTACAACAGAAGCCCGCCGTCAGCGCAAATGAGTATTGGGGAATGCTCAATCAGGCGGAGCAGAGCGCCAAGGCCTCGTCCGACAGCAATAAGGACTTCCTGCGCGCCCTGAAAATCGCGAAACGGATTATGAACGGGGACAGAGTGCCCTTGAAGGACAAAATGTTTCTGATGAATTTCAGCATGGAAATGTATACAATGGCGGTCATGCTTGCAAAAAGCAATGATGACCCCAAGGAGTATGAGAGCGTTCTGGACGAGGAGGAGAGTGAGGCGTCAGAGGAGAGCGAAGCATCTGAGGAGGTCGGGACAGATTCCGCGTCCGGCATGGAGGGAGCGGATAACAGAGATTGTGGAGGCGAACTATGAGAAAGAGATGGTATTTGCTTTGGTTTGTCACATCGGGGATGTGGCTGATAACATTGGGTGTAAATTTATTGGCAGGCCGTTTTGACTGGGTTGTTGTCGTGCAGCTTTTAAATGTCATAGTTTCTTTCGCGGCCGGAATGGTAAACAGGAAGAACTGTCAGCAGGACGAGGACGAAAAAGAATAGGCACATAAAGAGAAAAAGATATTGACACGCGAACAAATGTACGGTATTATAATACAAACGGTGTTCAAACGTATGTTTGCGAGGTGAGTGTCATGGATAATCATTCTATAATAAAGTGCACAAGGGGCGCCGCGTTGACGGGACCTGGTTGCCACGAAGGAAATACCGCTGATTTAGAAGTCCTTGTGAAGGATACGCAGAGCACGATGGAGAAGCTGGAAATCCTGTCGGACGCCGCCAAATATGATGTGGCCTGCACCAGCTCCGGCGTTGACCGCAGGGGGAACGGGCGGGACATGGGGAACTGTCTGGCGGCGGGCATCTGCCACAGCTTCTCGGCGGACGGCAGATGTATTTCGCTGCTGAAGATTTTGTTGTCCAACGAGTGCATCTATGATTGTAAATACTGTCTGAACCGCAGGAGCAACGACGTCCCGCGGGCGACCTTCACGCCGGACGAGGTCTGTGAGCTGACGATGAACTTTTACCGCCGCAATTATATTGAGGGCTTGTTTCTCAGTTCCGGCATCGTCAACAATCCGAATTACACGATGGAGCTGATTTACAGAACCCTGTACAAGCTTCGCAATGAGTATCGGTTCCGCGGCTATGTGCACGTGAAGGGGATTCCAGGGGCGGATGCGGCACTGATTCAGAGGACGGGGTATCTTGCTGACAGGATGAGCGTCAATCTTGAGCTGCCGACTGCGGAGGGATTGAGCAGGCTTGCACCGAACAAGCACCGGAGAAATATCCTCACGCCGATGCGCCAGATCCAGAACGGTATCGCGCAGGGAAAGCAGGAGGTCGCGGTATATCGCAACGCGCCCGCCTTCGTGCCCGCGGGGCAGTCAACACAGATGATTATCGGCGCGACGCCGGAGAGCGATTATCAGGTTATGGCAGTAGCGCAGGGGCTTTATGACAATTTCCGGTTGAAGCGGGTGTTCTACTCCGCGTATGTGGGCGTCAATGACGATAAGGAGCTTCCCGCGCCGAGTACCGCCACGCCGCTGCTGCGGGAGCATCGGCTGTATCAGGCGGATTGGCTGCTGCGCTTTTATCATTTCAGGGTCGAGGAGCTTTTGGATGAAAAGCGGCCGAACTTCAATGTCCTGCTTGACCCCAAGTGCGATTGGGCGTTAAAGCATCTGGAGCAGTTTCCCGTGGAGGTGAACCGCGCGGATTACCATACGCTGCTGCGCGTCCCGGGAATCGGCGTGAAGAGCGCGCAGCGGATTTGCGGGGCGAGGAGGAGCGGCGCGCTCAGCTTTGAACATTTGAAGAAGCTCGGTGTGGTGCTGAAGCGGGCGTTGTATTTTATCACCTGCAATGGAAGGATGATGTACCGGACAAAGCTGGAGGAGGATTATATCACCAGAAATCTGCTTTCCCTGCATGAGAAGCTGCCCTTTGACAGGGATGGAATGACCTATCGGCAGCTCACGCTTTTTGACGATTCGCAGAGCAATGTATCGCTGTTTAGCTGATTCCCACGGAGGTCAACAACTCCGTTGCCTGCAGCGGGGGTGTTGACCTCCGTGAAGCGCATACGAGGGACAGGGAGTGATATGCAGTGGGGGAAGAGAGGCGCAGATGGAGGAGCATGTTCTGATTTGTGAGGACAGCATTGACGGCATTCTCACGGGAATTTACGAGGCCTATCAGTATAAGAAGGACAACGGCGTTGACAGCCATGACAGGATGCACCTTGCGGTGAAGGCGCCGGAGATCGGGCGGCTGTTTACGTGCTATACAGAGATACAGACGGACGCGGAGAAGGCGCGGAAGGTCAGCGCCACCATAAAGCGGGAGCTGGGAGAGGCGGTATTTTATGATTTGTGTCTTGCCATGACCTCCCATGACGAGGAGAAGGCGGACGCGGTCTATCATACCATTGTAATCGGGTTAAGGCATCACGACCGCAATGTGTTTTCGCGGCTGCGGGAGCCGGCGGTGCAGAAGGCCTTTGCATGCCAGCGGGGCGCGGGGAATGAGCTGAACCATTACCGGCAGTTTTTGCGCTTTGCGGAGCTGGAAAGCGGGATATTATATGCTAAGATAGGGGCAAGGGATCGCATTCTTCCCTTTCTGATGCCGCATTTTGCGGACAGGCTGCCCGCGGACAATTTTGTGATTTATGATGAGCTGAGCGGCGTGTTCGGGCTGCACCCGCAGTATAAGCAGTGGTATCTGGCAAGCGGCGCGGACTTTGATGAGGAGGCGCTGGTCTTTTCCAAGGCGGAGGCGGAGTACAGTGCGCTGTTTACGCGATTCTGCGAGAGCATTGCGATTGAGGCGAGGACGAATCCGAAGCTTCAGATGAGTATGCTTCCTCTGCGGTTTCGCAAGTATATGGTGGAGTTTGAACAGAGGCCGGATGAGAAAGCGTTACATTGACAACCTGTGATTGCCGCGTTTGGCGCGCGGATGGACTTTACACGATACGGGTATTTTGCTATACTGATATTGTAAAATCAGTATGGCCGCGGAAAAGAAAGCGCAGATGAGTTGGACACGGTAAAATACCGTGGTAGAATACCATATGGAGGTAAGAGATGAAAATGTTGTCATTGGAGCAGGAGCTGAGAGAGAACGCGTACCCGGGCAGGGGGATTGTTATCGGCAGGACGCCGGATGGGAAACACGCGGCGATTGCCTATTTTATTATGGGCAGAAGCGTGAACAGCAGGAATCGGGTGTTTGTCGAGGACGGCGAGGGCATCCGCACACAGGCCTTTGACCCCGCGAAGCTCAGCGACCCCAGTCTGGTCATTTACGCGCCGGTGCGCGTGTTGGGGAACAAAACAATTGTGACAAACGGCGACCAGACGGATACCATATACGAGCTGATGGATCAGCAGATGACCTTTGAACAGGCGCTCAGGACGAGGGAGTTTGAGCCGGACGCGCCGAACTATACGCCCAGAATATCGGGGATACTGCACATTGAGAACGGCGGCTTTAACTATGCGATGTCGATTCTGAAGAGCAATAATGGGAATCCGGACGCGTGCAACCGCTTTACCTTTGCGTACAATCATCCCGTGGCGGGCGAGGGGCATTTCATACATACCTATATCGGGGACGGCGACCCGCTTCCAAGCTTTGAGGGTGAGCCGAAGCCGGTCGGGATCCCGAATGATATGGAGGACTTCGCAAGCCTTGTGTGGACGAATCTGAATGAGGACAATAAGGTGTCGCTGTTCATAAGATTTATTGACATTGCGACCGGAGCTTATGAGACAAAGCTTTTCAATAAAAACAAGTAGAGAGGGGCAGAACAGACGATGAAGGAATTGGAATTAAAATACGGATGTAATCCGAATCAGAAGCCGTCGAGGATTTTTATGAAGGAGGAGAACCATTCCGGCGAGCTTCCGATAGAGGTGCTGAACGGAAAGCCGGGATATATCAACTTTCTGGATGCGCTGAACGGCTGGCAGCTTGTAAAGGAGCTGAAGGCGGCGACGGGACTTCCGGCGGCAGCGTCCTTCAAGCATGTATCGCCGGCGGGGGCGGCGGTGGGACTGCCGTTGAGCGAGGTGGAGCGCAAGATTTACTGGGTGGACGATATGGACGGGCTTTCGCCGCTTGCGTGCGCGTACGCGAGAGCGAGAGGCGCAGACAGGATGTCCTCCTTCGGCGATTTTATCTCCCTGTCGGATGTGTGCGACGTGTCTACCGCCAAGATGATCAAGCGGGAGGTCTCGGACGGCATTATCGCGCCCGGGTATGATCCGGAGGCGCTGGAAATCCTAAAGGCAAAGAAAAAGGGCGGCTACGCGGTAATTCAAATGGATCCGGAGTATGTCCCCGCGGCGGTGGAGTATAAGGATGTCTACGGCATTACCTTTGAGCAGGGGCGCAATGAGCTTGTTATCGACGACGCGCTCTTTGCGAATGTCGTCACGGAGAATAAGGAGATTCCGGAGCAGGCGAAGATGGATCTCGCGATTGCGATGATTACGCTGAAATACACGCAGTCCAATTCCGTGTGCTATGCAAAGGGCGGACAGGCTATCGGAATCGGTGCGGGACAGCAGTCGCGCATCCACTGTACGCGGCTTGCGGGAAACAAGGCGGATAACTGGTTCCTGCGCCAGAATCCGAAGGTTTTAAATCTTCCCTTCAAGGCGAATATCGGCCGCGCGGACAGGGATAACACGATTGACGTCTATATGAGCGATGATTATATGGATGTGCTGGTCGATGGGACATGGGAGAACTTCTTCACCGAGAAGCCGGAGGCGCTTACAAGGGAGGAAAAACGGGCATGGCTTGACAAGATGACGGAGGTTGCCCTTGGCTCGGACGCTTTCTTCCCGTTCGGCGATAATATTGAGCGGGCGCACAAGAGCGGCGTGAACTATATCGCGCAGCCCGGCGGCTCGATTCGGGATGATAACGTGATCGAGACCTGCAATCGGTACAATATGGCGATGTGCTTTACGGGTATCAGACTGTTCCATCATTAAAGGTCTTGTTGGGCTGTTGGAGACAAATTTTCGGAGGGAAAGGCGGGATATGGCGATGATAACGGAAAATAAAACATGGAATGCGGATAACGGGGACGGGACTTACACCAATCCGATATTGTACACGGATTATTCGGATCCGGATGTGTGCAGGGTCGGCGAGGATTACTTTATGACGGCCTCAAGCTTCTGCAACGCACCGGGACTTCCGGTGCTCCATTCCAAGGATTTGGTGAATTGGAAGGTAATAAGCTATGCGGTGGACAAGGTGCCGGGAGAGCAGTACAGGGCGCCCCTGCACGGCTGCGGCGTGTGGGCGCCGGCGATTCGGTATCACGAAGGTACGTTTATCATCTTTTTCCCGATGCCGGACGAGGGAATCTATGTGGTAAAGACCAAGGATCCTTGGGGGAAGTGGGAGGAGCCGACCTGCCTGTTCTCCGGAAAGGGATGGATAGATCCCTGCCCGTTCTGGGACGACGACGGGCGGGCCTACATGGTATCCGGATTTGCCAAGAGCCGTATCGGGTTCAAGAGTGTTCTGAATCTCTGCGAGATAACGCCGGACTGTCTGCACATGATGGATGAGGGAAAGCATATCTTTGACGGAAATGTCAACGGGCAGGAGACCATAGAGGGGCCAAAGCTCTATAAGAGAAATGGTTATTATTATATTTTTGCGCCCGCGGGCGGCGTAAAGCAGGGTTGGCAGACGGTTCTGAGAAGCAGGGAGATATGGGGGCCTTACGAGTACCGGAACGTCCTGCTGCAGAAGGATACGGAGGTCAACGGGCCGCATCAGGGCGCGTGGGTGGATACGCCGACGGGTGAGGACTGGTTTGTCCACTTTCAGGATGTGTATGCGGCGGGCAGAATCGTGCATTTACAGCCGATGCGCTGGGTGGACGACTGGCCTGTCATCGGTGAAATCTCGCAGGAGGAGCTTGCGGCCGGCGAGGTGGCCGGAAAGCCTGTCCGTACATACAGGAAGCCCGATGTGGGCGGCGTTTACGACCGCGTAAGCCCTGCCGCGTCAGATGCGTTTTGTGGAGAGCCGTTGGGCTTACAATGGCAGTGGAATGCCAACTCCGATAAGGACTGGTATATGTTGGGAGCGGGCGGACTTGCGCTGCGCGCGGTTGAACGGACGGCGGATTCCCTCTCCAACGTGCCGAATCTTTTATTGCAGAAATGGTGTATGCCGGAGTTCTGCGCGGAGACGAAGCTGCTGCTCTCCGATATGCAGTGCGGCGATACTGCGGGAATGGTGAGCATGGGCGTGACCTTTGGCGCGGTGGCTGTGGAGAAGAGAAGCGATGCGTTTGTCATCAAGACAATCGGCGGCGAACAGAAGTTTGATAAGGAGCGGGCGAGCGCGACGGATACAGAGACTGTGATTCGGGAAATCCCTCTTGATACGCAGACGATTTATTTCCGCAATCAGGTTGAGCGGGTGCCATCGACAAAATTCAATTCCGACGGGCCGTATACCTTCCCGATTCCCGCGGAAGAAATCCGTTTCAGCTACAGCCTTGACGGAGAAAGCTACGAGGAGGCATCCGTTTATCCCGCGAAGGCGGGGCGCTGGGTCGGCGTAAAGAACGGACTGTTCGCTTACCATGAGAATGCGGGGACTGCGGGACAGGCGCGGTTTGAATACTTCCGCTTTGTATAAGCCCGGTCACGCGGAGAATCCGGAAGCGCTTTGAAAAGTTTCGTCAGATGGCGACCGGTGGCAAGAAGCTGGTGGCAAGAAGTTTTGAAAAAGTTCTTGCCATCTGATGAAGCTTGTGATATAATAATTTTTGTTGCGGTAAGCATATTGAAACCTGTGTGTTTCAAATGCCGGTGTGGCGGAATGGCAGACGCAGCAGACTCAAAATCTGCCGGGGGCAACCTCGTGCCGGTTCAAGTCCGGCCACCGGCACTGTTTTTTAGGCGGCTCAACCCCTTGTAAATACCGGGTTGAGCCGTTTTACGTTGCTGCATCTGTCTGTAATATTTGCATTTTGTGAAAACAGATGGGAATTGTGGAGAAATCAGTCAGAAACATTATCAAATGCTGCCGGATAGAATAAGCAGCTGATACGGAAACAACAAAATGAAAAATGTGGCAAAATGTTGAAATACATAAAATTTCGCCCCGTGGAAAGAATAGTTTTGTAACAAAGAGTTTGTTATGAAATAAAAACGGGGGATTGTGTATGGATTTTTCGGATGGATTGCAATCCGCAAGTCTTCCGCTGGGGCTTTCGTTGGGGCTGGCCATGGATGAGCAGGCGCTGACGAATTACGGAAGGCTTACGGAGTATGAGAAGGAAAAGCTGTTGGCCGAGAGCAAGTCGGTCAAGAGCAAGGAAGAGATGGAAAGCCTGATACAGAGAATAAGCGAGGGCAGCGGTATGTCTTGACATACCGCTGTCGTTGTATGAGGGAGAGACTGCCAAACGTGTTTTGTCATTGTATGAGGGAGAGCCGCGAGCGACGATTTTTTTACAAAATGCACAAAATACTTTAAAAATTGCCAAAGATAGTGTATTATAAATAAGAAAATAACAGATGCCGTTACACTTTAGCGGCATAGAGGTGAAAATGGACTGTAAGGAAGCACAGAGATGCATCCGTTCCTTTTTTGCGGATGAGTTGAATATGGGAGAGGCGAAGAGCTTTGTCGAACATGTGCGCTCCTGCAAGGACTGTATGGAGGAGCTGACGATAGAGTATCTGCTGTCTGAGGGCGTGAGCAGACTTGAAAATGCCGATGATATTGATGTGGAAAGTGAACTGGAAGAGAGGCTGAACCGTGTGATAAACAGAAAAAGGATACATACTCAGCTAAAAGCCGGTCTTTTTTTGGTTGCGTTTGTGCTGATATGCATATTTTTGTTGGGAGGAGTTTAGGACCGTATGAGCAAGATTGTGTTGATTGACGGCCATAGTATATTGAACAGGGCATTTTACGGGGTTCCTGCGCTTACCAACGCAAAGGGGCTGCACACGAATGCGATTTATGGCTTTCTGAATATTTTGTTTAAAATATTGGAGGAGGAGCAGCCGGAATATCTGACGGTTGCGTTTGACGTGAGCGCGCCGACCTTCCGTCATAAGCTCTATGAGGAGTATAAGGGCACGCGCAAGCCGATGCCGGACGAGCTGCGGGAGCAGGTGCCGGTTATCAAGGAGGTGCTCCGGGCGATGGGCGTAAGCATCGTGGAGAAAGCCGGCCTTGAGGCGGACGATATCATGGGGACGATTGCGAAGCGCTCCGAGCGGGACGGAATGGAGGTTTCACTGGTGTCGGGCGACCGCGATTTACTGCAAATCGCTTCGGAGCATATCAAAATCCGCATTCCCAAGACCAAGGGCGGCAAGACGGAGATTGAGGATTATTATGCAAAGGATGTCCTTGCGGCCTACCGGGTCACGCCGGAGCAGTTTATAGAGCTCAAGGCGCTGATGGGGGATACGGCTGACAATATCCCCGGGGTTCCCAAGGTCGGGGAGAAGACGGCGACGGAGCTTATGACGACCTACGGCTCCATTGACAATATATATGCACATCTCAATGAGATTTCCAAGAAGAGTATTCGGGAAAGCCTTGCGGCGAATCGGGCGCTTGCGGATTTGAGTAAGGCGCTGGCCACGATTGAGATTAACGCGGAGCTTGACTTTTCCCGGGAGGAGGCAAGGCTTGGCAATCTCTTTACGCCGGAGGCGTACACGCTGTTCAAGCAGTTGTCCTTCAAAAATTTCCTCGGTAAATTTGAGCAGGAGAATCAGAATACGGGCGTTGATTCGGACCAGGCTCTGAAGCTTGTCTTTGTGAACTCCGTTGAGGACGCGGCGCGGATTTTTGAGACGGTACGGCAGTCCAGGCAGGCAGCGTTTCGCATTGTAAATATCAGCGGCGGGGAGAACGGCGGTTTCGGCGCGAATGCGGACGGACAGATGTTTTTGCAGCTGGAGGAAAAAAGGGATGTTTTCGCGTGTGTTCTGAGCAGTGCGGAGGCAATTGATGAGAATCGGGTGTATGTGATAGAGGCGCAAGGAGAATTGACCAGAGAAGTCATATCTGAGAATATTGCGCGGCTTCTTCAGGAGGAGGGGGCGGCGTTGTCCTGCTTTGACGTAAAGGACGACTATGGGGCGCTGGTATCGGACGAGGCGGACAGGAGCTTCAGCGCGCGCCGGATAACCCGAAATCTTTTTGACTGTAAAATCGCGGCGTATCTGCTGAACCCGCTGAAAAGCGATTATGAGATGGCGGATATCGCGAGTGAATATTTGGGAATTACGCTGCAGACGTGGAGTGAGCTTTTCGGGAAGGCGGATTTTGCATCTGTCTGGCATGACCGCAGGGAGGAGTGTGTGCGCTGCCTCGCAAAGGAGGTATACGCGCTGTGGAAGGTACAACCGATTCTCGAGAGTGCTCTGGAGGAGAGCGGTATGTACAAGCTTTTCAGAGAGCTGGAGATGCCGCTGTCCTATGTGCTGTTTGATATGGAGCGGGAAGGGATTCTGGTGAAGCCGGAGGAGCTGAAGGTTTACGGGGAGGCGTTGTCGGGAAGGATTGACGAGCTTGAACATGCAATCCATGAGGCGGCGGGAGAGACGTTTAACATCAACTCGCCCAAGCAGCTCGGGGAGATTTTGTTTGAGAAGCTCCGGCTCCCGGGAGGGAAAAAGACAAAGACAGGGTACTCGACTGCGGCGGATGTGCTTGAAAAGCTTGCGCCGGAGCATCCCATTGTGAAGGATATTCTGGAGTACAGAGGGCTCACCAAGCTTAAATCAACCTATGCGGAGGGGCTGGCCGAGTATGTTGACGCGCACAACCGGATTCACACGAGCTTTAACCAGACGATAACGGCGACCGGAAGACTGAGCTCTACGGAGCCCAATCTCCAGAACATTCCCATGCGGATGGAGCTGGGGCGGCGCATCAGAAAGGTGTTTATTCCGCGGGAGGGATGCGTTTTCATGGACGCGGACTATTCGCAGATAGAGCTCAGGGTGTTGGCGCATATGTCCGGCGACGAGCAGCTGATAGGAGCCTATAGGATGGATGAGGACATTCACCGCATTACCGCTGCGAAGGTGTTCCATACGCCCTTTGAGGAGGTTACGGACCAACAGCGCAGGAATGCGAAGGCTGTCAACTTCGGGATTGTGTACGGCATCAGTTCCTTCGGGCTGAGCCAGGATTTGAGTATTTCGCCCAAGGAGGCAAAGGCGTATATCGACGAGTATTTCAAGACGTATCCCGGCATCAAGGGCTTTCTGGATAGGACGGTGGCCGACGCAAGGCAAAAGGGTTATAGTATAACCATGTTCGGCAGGCGCAGGCCGATACCGGAGCTCAAGGCTTCCAATTTCATGCAGCGTTCCTTCGGCGAGCGGATAGCGATGAACTCTCCGATTCAGGGAACGGCGGCGGACATTATCAAATATGCCATGGTGAACGTCTATGACGCCTTGAAGAAGAACGGACTGAAATCCAAGCTGATTTTGCAGATACACGACGAGCTTTTGATAGAGACCCTGAAGGATGAAGAGGAGCAGGTGCGGCAAATTCTTTCGCATGAGATGCAGAATGTGTGCAATCTGGACGTCCGGCTGGAGATAGACCTGCACACCGGCGCGGACTGGTACGAGGCAAAATAGGAGGCGCCGATGAGGATTATAGGGATTACCGGCGGTGTCGGGGCCGGAAAGACGCAGGCGCTCTCGTACATTGAGGCGCATTACCGCTGTCGGGTGATTCGCGCTGACGAGGCGGCGCATCTGTTGGAGCAGCCGGGGCAGGCGTGTTATACAAGGCTTGTGGCGCTTCTCGGACCGGATATTCTGAACGCGGACGGGACAATCGACAGGCGGCGCATGGCCGACGCGGTTTTCGGCGATAAGGGCGCTTTGTCCCGGGTGAACGCAATCGTTCATCCGGAGGTTAAAAAATATATTTTGGAGCAGATTCGATATGAGCGGGAGCGGGGCGCCGTTGATTTCTTTTTTATAGAGGCGGCGCTTCTGATAGAGGAGCGCTATGACCTGATTGCGGACGAACTGTGGTACATACACTCGGATGTGGAGGTGCGGAAGAAGCGGCTTATGCGGGACAGGCAGTACAGCGAGGAAAAGACAGCGGCAATTATGAGGGAGCAGCTGAGTGAGGCGGAATTTCGGGAGCATTGCGGAATCGTTATCCGGAATAACGGGGATTTGGAGGAGACCTACAGGCAGATAAGGGCGATATTGGGAGAAAGCGGATGAGTGCCTGAGCGGGTCTGTGGATTGCGGGTAAATGGAGGGGAAAGATGAGTCAGATGGGAAATGGTAAAGAGGAGCTTGTATTTGGTCTTGACATCGGCACACGCAGCATTGTGGGAACAATCGGCTACAAGAACGGCGACCGCTTTGTGGTGGTCGGGCAGGAGATTCGGGAGCACAAGACCCGCGCAATGCTTGACGGACAGATACATGATATCAATCGGGTTGCGGCGACCCTGATGGACATTCGGGACGCACTGCAGAAGAAGACCGACTATCCGTTGGAGGAGGTCTGTATTGCGGCGGCCGGGCGTGTGCTGCGGACAATGAATGTGCATGTGGATTTGAATTTCGAGAAGGAGCGCAGCGTCACCAAGGAGGATTTGAATACGCTTATCTCAATGGGGGTTGAGAAGGCGTTCAATGATTTTCAGGTGGAAAACGATACGGATATTCATTTTTACTGTGTGGGCCATTCCGTCGTGCGCTATTACATGAACGGACTGTGGATGGGACAGCCGGAGCATCATAAAGCGAAAAATATCGGGGCCGACATTATCGCGACATTCCTGCCGGATGACGTCGTGGACGGCCTGTACAGCGCGGTTGACCTTGCGGGATTGAAGGTAGCCAATCTGACGCTGGAGCCGATTGCGGCGATTCGCGTTGCGATACCGGAGAAGTTCCGGCTGCTGAATATCGCGATGCTTGACATCGGCGCGGGAACCGCCGATATTTCCATTACGGACGAGGGAAGCGTTATCGCCTACGGCATGATTGCTCACGCCGGCGACGTTCTTACCGAGACGCTTGCAAGGACATGCCTGATTGACTTTGCGACGGCGGAAAAGATTAAAACGGCTTCGACTACGCAGGACAAAATCACTTACGAGGATATTATGGGCGTGGAGCAGACCATCACCGCGGACGAGGTTGTGGAAATCTGCGGCCCTCAGATCGATAAAATGGCGGAGCTGACTGCGGACACCATCGTCAAGCTGAACGGCGGCACTTCGCCGAGCGCGGTGTTTATCGTGGGCGGCGGCGGAAAGATCCGGGGCTTTTCCGAGAAGATGGCGGATAAGCTCGGGCTTGAGCCGAGCAGGGTGGCTCTGCGCGGGGAGGAGATTTTGCGGGATGTTGATTTCCCGGAGGGATGCCTGAAGGACTCCACCATTATCACGCCGATTGGAATCTGCCTGACCTATTATGACCAGAACAACAATTTTATCTATATCACGTTTAACGGAAACCGGGTAAAGCTCTATGACAACAATAAGCTTGCGGTCGTGGACGCGGCGATGCAGGCCGCTTACACGAAGGAGGGACTTTTCCCGCGGCGCGGCAAGGAGCTTCACTACACGGTCAACGGCAAGAACCGTGTGAAGAAGGGCTCTTATGGCGAGAGCGCGCATATATATGTGAACGGTGAGAGTGTGAATATCAATCATGCCATTCGTGCGAATGATGAGATTGTAATCGAGGAGTCAACCGTTGGCGCGGATGCGCAGGAGCGGATTTCCGAGCTGATTGATTATAACGGAAAGCTTGTCATAACGGTGAATGGCAGGGATATACAGCTTCCAAAGCCCATTAAGGTCAACGGTCAGTCTCGGAGCGCGGAGTATATGATACAGGAGGGGGATGAGATTTCCCTTTACCCGTACTATACATACAAGGAGCTGGTCACCTATCTGGGCTATTCCGAGATTGATATGGAGGACATGATGTTTACGATAAACGGCAGGCCTGCGACGGACGATACGCTCATCTATGCCTATGATGTCGTACAGGTGAAGAGCAGACATGCCGCGGAGCAGGCGGCAGCCTCCGCTCAAGAACCGGCGGCGGCTTCCACGCAGGAGCCGGAGGATGTGACACAGACGTCCGATTCCGCGCGGGAGGCGGATGTGACGGAACCGACATCAAATGCGACAGGAACGGCGGCACAGGATGCAGCGACAGAGACAGTTGAAGGGACAACACAGACATCAGGTGTGACGGCAGAGACATCAAATGCGACCGCCGTTGCAACACAGGATACAACCGCGACAGCGCAAAGCGCAAATGCATCCGGACAGGATACCGTCACAACAGCAGAGACATCAAAGGGGACGACAGAGACATCAAATGCGACCGCTACGGCGACACAGGATACCGCCACGCCGGTGCAGACATCAAGTGCGTCAGGAACGGCGCCACAAGACACAGCTGCAACGACAGAGACATCAGGTGTGACGACAGAGACATCAAATGCGGCCGCTGCGGCGACACAGGATACATCCGCGACTGCTTCCTCAGAGGAAAAGAAGTCCGCGAAGCCGGAGGACGTATTCAAAAATATGATGAATGACGCGTTTGCGGAGGGGAAGCTTGAAGCGGACGGAAGCAGGAAGCTGTTGGTTATCGTGAATGGCTCCCCCGTGGTGATGACGGGTAAAAAATCTTACTGCTTTGTCGATATCTTTGACTATATTGATTTTGACACCAGCAAGATGCAGGGCACCGGCATTGCCACCATCGTAAACGGCAGGGATGCGCAGTACACGCAGGAGCTTCACAACGGCGATAAGGTCGAGGTCTACTGGAAAAAATAAAGAGATTGAGGTTTATGACAAATGAGAATGTGCAGTATCGCCAGCGGAAGCAGTGGCAATTGTATTTATGTGGGCACGGATGTAACGCATTTATTGGTGGACGTGGGCGTCAGTTGTAAGAAAACAGAGGAAGGGCTTCACAAGCTGGGGATTTCCGGCAGGGATATCGACGGCATTCTGATCACGCATGAGCACACCGACCATATCGGAGGTCTGGGGGTTATCAGCCGTAAGTTCGGAATACCGATATACGCGACAGCGGGAACGATTGCGGAGATTAAAAAGGTCGGAAGTCTGGGAGACATAGACGCTTCGCTCTTCTGTGAGGTGATGGCGGACGAGAAAATGATTTTGAAGGACATCACCGTCAATCCGATGAAAATATCGCACGACGCGGCGCAGCCGGTGGCGTATCGGTTTCAGTACGGCAGTGAGAAAATGGCCGTGGTGACGGATCTCGGTACATACAATGAGTATACGGTAGAGTGCCTGAAAGGCATGGACGTGCTGATGCTGGAGGCCAACCACGATATCAACATGCTTCAGGTGGGGCCGTATCCGTATTATTTAAAGCAGCGGATCCTCGGAAATAAAGGGCATCTGTCAAACGAGCTTTCGGGAAAACTGTTGAGCTGTCTGTTGCACGACAATCTGAAATCCGTGATTCTGGGGCATCTGAGCAAGGAAAACAATCTGGCTGAGCTGGCCTATGAGACAGTTCGGCTGGAAATTTCAATGGCGGACAATCCGTATAAGCCGGACGATTTTCCGATTTATGTGGCAAAGCGCAGCGAGCCTTCTCAGGTGGTCGGGCTTTAGCGGCAGCGCGGGACAGGGCAGACGATTATTGATATGAAAACTACGGGCTAAGAGGGAGGCCGGAAAACAGTATGAAAAAGACAATTATCACAGTAGTAGGGAAAGACACGGTCGGTATTATCGCAAAGGTATGCACCTATCTGGCGGACAACAAAATAAACATTCTCGATATTTCGCAGACCATCGTTGACGATTATTTCAACATGATGATGATAGCGGACATGAGCAAGTCGGTAAAATCCGTGAGCGAGGTCTCCGATGATCTGGACGCGCTCGGCGCGGGAATCGGCGTTATCATCAAATGCCAGCGCGAGGAAATCTTCAACAGCATGCATCGGCTGTAGGCATGGGACATTTCCGAAAAGGGAACGGAGGTTCAGAATGATAAACATAAACGAAGTTTTGGAAACGAACAAGATGATTGAGAAGGAAAATCTCGATGTCAGGACAATCACACTCGGAATCAGCCTGATGGATTGCATTGACGCGGATTTGGGCCGTCTAAACGAAAAAATATACAATAAAATCACGACGGTCGCGAGGGATTTGGTCGCGACAGGCGTCGCAATTGAGAAGGAATTCGGTGTTCCCATCGTCAACAAGCGGATATCGGTGACGCCCATCGCGCTTATCGGCGGGGCGGCGTGTAAGACGTCCGAGGATTTCGTGACGATTGCCAAAACGCTTGACAGGGCGAGAAAGGACGTCGGCGTAAATTTTCTTGGCGGGTACTCCGCGCTGGTTTCCAAGGGCATGACGCACGCGGACGAGCTGCTGCTTCGCTCCATTCCCAAGGCGCTGGCGGAGACTGAGCTTGTGTGCAGCTCCGTCAATCTCGGCTCCACCAAGACCGGCATCAATATGGATGCAGTGCGGTTGATGGGCGATATTATAAAGGAAACCGCCGAGCGGACAAAGGAGAACGATTCCATTGGGTGCTCCAAGCTCGTGGTGTTCTGCAACGCGCCGGATGACAATCCGTTCATGGCGGGCGCGTTCCATGGCGTGACGGAGACGGACGCGGTTATCAATGTCGGCGTCAGCGGTCCAGGGGTTGTGAAAACCGCGTTGGAGCATGTGCGCGGAGAGAATTTTGAGGTGCTCTGCGAGACCATCAAAAAGACCGCCTTCAAGGTGACCAGAGTGGGACAGCTTGTGGCGCAGGAGGCGTCAAAGCGTCTGGGGATTCCGTTTGGCATTGTGGACTTGTCGCTTGCGCCGACGCCGGCCATCGGGGACAGCGTCGCGGATATACTGTGTGAAATCGGACTGGAATATGCCGGTGCCCCGGGGACAACGGCGGCGTTGGCGCTGTTGAACGATCAGGTGAAAAAGGGCGGCGTGATGGCGTCCTCCTATGTGGGCGGCTTGAGCGGGGCATTTATTCCCGTGAGTGAGGATCAGGGGATGATAGACGCGGTAAACGCAGGCGCGCTGACCTTGGAGAAGCTGGAGTCCATGACGTGCGTGTGCTCCGTCGGATTGGACATGATAGCGATACCGGGCGATACCAAGGCGACCACCATTGCCGGCATCATCGCGGATGAGCTTGCGATTGGCATGGTCAATCAGAAGACCACAGCGGTGCGCGTGATACCCGTTATCGGGAAGACGGTCGGAGAGCGCGCGGAGTTTGGCGGCCTGCTGGGACACGCGCCGATCATGCCGGTCAACGGCTTCTCCTGTGACGCGTTTGTCAATCGCGGCGGCAGAATACCCGCACCGATACACAGCTTTAAAAATTAATGATATATATTCATAAAGCTTCCGACAGGGTAACGTTTCTCCTATGGAAGCTTTATGATTTGGCGCGTCAGTTCGTTTGGGATTCGGCAGACCTTTTTATTATGTGACACAGACGTCATTTTACGCACCCGTATGCTCTGATAAATGTTGGAGGCCGTCATATCGGTGAGAAAGGACTCCCATGCCAATGCGTCTGACTGCGTTCGGGCAGCGGAAGGGCGTGTGATAATTGGAATGGCGGCGTTTGCCTTGAGCAGCGTAAAAAGCGCCCGCCCGCTTTCGCGGAATCCCAGAACGCGGGCATATGGACTGTAATCCCGCTCCTTGAGCGCGTTGACGGTATCCTGCTTCATGTCAAGAAGGATATGCATCAGACAGCGGCTGATTCGCGCATAGGTCAGGTTTCGGGATTTGCAGGCGAGCGCAAAGCCCGAGAAGCCGCTGTAGTCGGGGAGCCGATTGTACAGCGTGTTTGAAAGCTGCTCGTTCACATCATAAAAGGGGGTAAAGCAATTCTTTCCCTCAGGCTGCTGCATAAGAAGCTTGTAATGAAGCAGCGGTGAAAAATCTTCCACGGACAAATAGCAGCGGGGGGCTGTCTCGAAATATTGAAAAACCGATTCGGGCAGAAACGCCCGCAATCCGTCTGACGGCGCCCCGGATGTCAAAAGCGCATTGCGGACAGCGTTTGCGGAGGCGAAGCACCCGCTTGGAAGCTCTGTGGATGCATAACCGTTATCCTTCCGCAGGAGGGTTATCGGACGGATGGCGCTGCCGCGCCGGAGCAGGGCCTTGATATATTCTACGGCGAGATTGTTGTTCGGCATTGCAAGAATTTTTTCATAATCCGGCGCTTTATCGCGCGCGTCGTCGGAAAAAAGGGCGGAAAATGCCGCGCTTCTTGCATGTGGGAAGGAAAAGCCCTGTTTTAAATACTGCTTTAAGCGCGCCTGATATGCCGGCGGCTCCTCAAGAAGCGTCTCGGCACAGGCCATTAAGAGGTCGATATCGCCGCATTCGCTTCCAAAATACAGAAGGTCAACAATTCCGAGCTTATCCAGAAGCGATACCGCGCCTTGGGCGAAGTACTCCGCGCTTCCGAGCGCAAAGTATACGGGAAGCTCGATTACCATATCCGCGCCGTGCTCCAATGCCATCCGGCACCGCGTATACTTGTCGAGAATGGCGGGGGCGCCCCGCTGTACAAAGTCTCCGCTCAGAACGACGATGATTTTATCCGCGCCAAGTTCATTGCGCAGGGTAGCGAGCTGATAGAGGTGCCCTTTGTGGAAGGGGTTGTATTCTGCGATAACGGCTGCGATTTTCATGTAACAGTCTCCTCCTGTTTCGGGTGAAAAGCTTTCCTTGCGGGTGGTTTTATAGTATAATAGCATAAAATGGGAAGGAAGCATACCGAAATGGGCAAAAATGAGAGGTAAGGATAAATGAAGAACGAAATGCGTATGCTTGCCGTGCCGTGGCGGCGATGCCTGATATTGCCGGCGTTGGGCGTTTTTTTGACAGGGTTTATCGGCATCATTATATGGCTTGTCCTCGCATTGGGCCTGTGGGATGAGGTATGGGCGGAGGCGGGCTGCTTATTGTCAGTCTGCGTGGGGCTTGCGCTGTTGACGTTGGCGTGTGGTGTTTTTGGGGGATATTGTATGCGGAAGCAGCATATCCTGTACGATGACGCGCAGCTTTTTATCGGGCGGCCGTTTCACCCCTATGAGCGTTTGGAATGGCACGAGCTGCCCCAAATGGAGATTAAGAATCAGGACTTTTTCCTGCTGTATGACAGGGAGTGCGTAAGGCGCGTTACGGCCTCCGCAGATATGACGGGTTACCATGATTTTTATGAGACGGCAATGACGCACTGTAAATCGGAATATGTGGCGTCCGCACGGGATGGCAGCGCGTTTCCGATAGAGTACAATGCCGCTGCGGGCGAGGGCGTGCTCCGGTATCGGATGGGAGAATACTATGTGCTGCTCTTTTGCAGTCTGCTCGTGGTGGGAATGATTTTGGCAGGGGGAGCTGCCTTTGGAGAGAGCGCGCAGGACATGTTGTCCTGGTTCCTCTCGGGTGAAAATTTGGAGACAAAGCTGGTGGCAGGGGGCTTTCTGCTCATCAGCGTTAGCGCACTTCTCCACGCGGGAACGCAGAAGATTACATACGACTGGACGCAGATTGAATTTCAATGCTTCCCGCGCCGCAGGGTCTGTGTGAATTGGAGGGATGTGCGGGAAGTCCGGTATTCCGCCCAAGAGCGGAACCGAAGCATCACCCTGTATACACGGAAAAAGCGTTATGTGATTCGGGAAAGGCAGTTCCGCAGAGGCTTTTCGGAATTGCTGCTTGAGCTACGGCAAAAACCACCAAGAAATCCCCTCAAAACATAAAAAATTTATGAAAACAAATGAATTGACTAAAAAAGCGATAGTGCTATAATAAAATCTGCAGGTAAATTTTAAGAATCTTAATCAAAAGAGAAAGAGGTATGTTTTATGAGAAAGCTACTGGTGTTATGCTTCTGCTTTGCTTTATGTCTGCCGGTAACGGCCTGTGGCGGCAGCTCAAAGGAAGCGGAAGAGATGGCTGCGGCTGCGGCAGCGCTTGGAGACAAGCTTGACAGCGGGAAATTTATGGTGGATGGAAATGAGTATGTATTTCCTTCTGAAATGTCGGATTGGACAGACAACGGATGGCATATTTCAAACAATTATAACAACAAGGATTCCTTTGAGCTGGAGCCGATGATTGAGACGACGACCTTTGAGCTGTTTCAGGACGAGGGTGGAAATTATGTGCAGATGAAGGCCTACAACGATACGGATGAGAACGTAAAGGTTGAGGGCGGCATGGTGTCTTATGTCCGCTTGAAATTCTCCTCAAGCAAGGATGATTTGTCGGTGATACTGCCAGGCGGTGTGAACTACAAGAGCACGCTGGATGACGTGGTTGGAATCTATGGCGAGCCGGCCGAGCGCGACGACGATTCGCTGATCTATACATATGATACGGGCAAATGGATCTGCAACGTATGTTTTGAATTCGGCGGCAGCGACAATGAGATTGAGCACGCCGAGTATTATCTGTCTGACGACAACTGGGGAAGCATAAGGACTGCCGAGGACTGCGAGCAGTTTGTCGATGACGCGTTAAGGACGAGCTTCTACGGCGATTATGCGCGATATGTGGAGAACAAATTCGATACGGAGGAGGGCGCTGCTGCTCTGTATGCGAATGAGATTCAGTACTATGCAAATTCGCTTATGTATTATCTGGATGTAAATTATGAGGTTATCGATGAGGAAATCCTCGAGGGCTATTATGATCTCGCTGGACAGCTTTTTATGAAGTTTAAATGGGACACGCCCGTATTCAGCACCAATGACATGTCCAAGTTTGCGATTGGCGACGCGTTGGTAGGTGACTTGACGCTTACGTTATATCCTACGGACTTCTTGGATATTATCCTTGACAACGCGCAGGTGGTTGTGGATGAATTTCAGGCAAACCACGAGGGCATAGACCCTGACAGCCTCAGTGACGAGGAATATCTGAATCTGGAGAATGAATACGCTGCCAACATGCTTGCGGCCATCACGCCCAAGGTGGATGAGATATCCTACCGCGAGCCGGTCGTAATGGTCTATGAGGTTGACACCTATGAGGGGGCTGTCCTCTCAGATAACGACTGGAGCGAGATTGACGATATTCTGATGGACTTTATGGAATAAAAACGCACGCAAGCTTGTGTTCAAAGAATTTGCCGCGCCTGCGTTGCTTGCGCGACAAATTCTTTCCTGACTTTGGCTGCATTCCGTACCTCTGAAGCCGCTGAAAAAAACAGTTGACAAGGCGAGACTTCATCTGTATAATATATGAATGTGTGGATAGGAGTCTGCTATGTTGGTGAATTTGACAGATGTATTTATGAATGAGGGCTGTGTGCAGGAGCTGACGGCTTTATATGAGCCGGATGTCTGTACGAACCGGTCCGGAAGCTTTCCGATAAAGGAGAAGCAGCCGGTGGCGTTAAGGCTTTCCAATATCGCACAGGGCAAGGCGCTTGTAGAGGGAAGCATGGGACTGACCGTTACATTGGCCTGCGACAGATGCCTTGAGGATGTTGACTATACATTTGATTTATCCTTCGCGTTCGAGGTCGCATCGCCGGATAACGCAGAGGCGGCGACGGAGGATGTGCCGGAGTTCATGGAAGGGTATCACTTCAATGTGGACGAACTGATCAAGAATGAAATATTGCTAAATTGGCCGGAGAAAATTTTGTGTAGGGACTCGTGCAAAGGGATTTGTAAGGTTTGCGGCAAAAATTTAAACGATGGGGACTGCGGCTGTGACGATTTCGTCCCCGACCCTCGTATGGCGGCTATTAAGAATATTTTTGAAGCGAATAAGGAGGTGTAACAATGTCTATTTGTCCTAAGAATAAATCTTCCAAGAGCAGAAGAGATAAGAGAAGAGCGAACTGGAAGATGAGCGCTCCTACATTGGTAAAGTGCAGTAAATGCGGTGCTTTGATGGTGCCTCACAGAGTATGTAAGGCCTGTGGCTCTTATAATAAGAAAGAGATTATCGCAGTTGACTAAATGCATAGCGGAAGCGTGCGCTGTTGAGGCGCATAAAAACAAGAGAATGAGATGCGTCTCATTCTCTTGTTTTCGATTAACTGAAGTCAATTGGCAGGGGATGATTGATTTTATACAATCAGCCTTGGCGTTATGGGAGTTGTTGACTTTTGTGATTGGGTCTAGTATATTTATAGTAATGTGGATAATCAGCGGAAGGCTCGGGAGCAGCTTTGCCGGTATGGAGGATTGGGATAATGGATGAAGTAACCAGAGTTGCGGTGGATGCGATGGGAGGCGACAATGCCCCTGCGGAGATTGTAAAGGGCGTTGTGGAGGCGGTCACCGAGAATAACAGGATTAAGGCTTATCTCGTCGGGAGGCAGGAGACGATAAACGAGCTGCTCTCCCAATATACTTACAATAAGGAGTTAATCGAGGTCGTCAACGCGACGGAGAAGATAGAGACTGCGGAGCCTCCGGTAATGGCGATTCGCAAGAAGAAGGATTCCTCCATTGTGGTGGCGCTGAATCTGGTGAAGGACGGTGTCTGCGATGCATTCGTATCGGCGGGAAGCTCCGGCGCTATTTTGGTTGGCGGACAGCTTATCGTGGGCAGAATAAAGGGCATCGAGCGCGCTCCTCTGGCGCCGCTTATCCCGACGGAGACAGGCTGCTCTCTGCTGATAGACTGCGGGGCCAACGTGGATGCCAGACCGTCACAGCTTGTCCAGTTCGCCAAGATGGGTTCCGTATATATGGAGAGCGTTATGGGGGTGGACAAGCCCCGCGTGGCAATCGTAAATATCGGCGCGGAGGAGGAGAAGGGGAATGCCTTGGTGAAGGAGACCTTTCCGCTGTTAAAGAACTGTCCCGAGATTAACTTTATCGGCAGCATCGAGGCGCGGGATATTCCGACGGGCTACGCGGACGTCATTGTCTGCGAGGCCTTTGCAGGAAATATCATATTGAAGCTGTACGAGGGTGTGGGCGCGACGCTGATTAAGAAGGTAAAGGCGGGAATGATGACCTCGCTGCGCAGCAAGATAGGCGCTTTGCTTGTAAAGCCCGCGTTGAAACGGACGCTCAAGGGCTTTAGTCTGGAGGAGTACGGCGGCGCGCCGCTGCTTGGATTGAACGGGCTGGTGGTAAAGACGCATGGGAGCTCCAAGGCCAATGAGATTAAGAACTCCGTGCTGCAGTGCGTGACCTTTAAGGAGCAGAACATCAATCAAAGGATAAAGGAAAAGGTCATTCTCAAAGATGAGTAAGGAAGGGCGCACAAATGGAATTTGAAGCTTTGAAGAGGGTTACGGCCGAGGTCCTTGGCATGGATCCCGAGGAGATTAAACAGGAAATGGCTTTTCTCACGGATTTGGGCGCCGATTCGCTGGACGTGTACCAGATCGTGAAAGGCGTGGAGGATGAATTAGGGATTACCATTCCCGCCGAAGACATATACAATATAAAGACGGTCAGGGAGGCCGTCGCGCTGATAGAGAGCGTAAGGAATTGAAACGCAATTTTGCAGGAAAGCCCTAATTTTAGGGGCTTTCTTGCATGATAGAGGAGTCGGATAATGCGAAATATGAAGGAAATGCTGCAGGAATTGCAGAAAAGAATAGGATACACGTTTCGGGACGAGCGTCTGCTGAAGCAGGCGCTGACCCACAGTTCATTTGCGAACGAACAGAAAATAAACAAACTAAAGAACTATGAGCGGCTGGAATTTCTGGGCGACGCGGTACTGGAGCTGATTTCCAGTGAATTTCTGTTCCGGGAGCATGAGGAGCTGCCGGAGGGACAGCTGACCAAGCTGCGCGCCTCCATGGTGTGTGAGCCCGCGTTGGCCTACTGCGCCAGAGATATTGATTTGGGGGTGTATATTCTGCTTGGAAAAGGAGAGGAGAGCACCGGCGGCAGGAATCGCGACTCCATTATCTCGGATGTGATGGAGGCCGTTATCGGCGCGATTTTTCTTGATGGCGGCATTGAAAATGCCAAGGCATATATTTACAGGTTCGTCCTGTCCGATTTGGATAATAAGATGCTCTTTATTGACAGCAAGACCCTGCTGCAGGAGGAGATTCAGAAAGACAGCGACGCGCAGCTGCGCTATGAGCTGGTGAGCGAGCAGGGGCCGGAGCATGACAAGGAATTTCAGGTGGCGGCCTATCTCAACGATGTGCTGATTGGCTCCGGAACGGGGAGAAACAAGAAGACGGCGGAGCAGCATGCGGCGTACGAGGCGTTAAAACGGTTGAGAAGCGGACAGAAACTGTAACGGGGGACGGAATGTATTTAAAGAGTATAGAGGTACAGGGATTTAAATCCTTTGCAAACAAGATAAAATTTGAATTTCATCAGGGCATCACGGGGATTGTCGGGCCGAATGGATCGGGAAAGAGCAACGTGGCCGACGCGGTGCGGTGGGTGTTGGGCGAGCAGCGCATCAAGCAGCTCCGCGGCGAGTCTATGCAGGATGTTATCTTCTCGGGGACAGAGCTGCGCAAGCCGCTGGGATATTCATACGTGGCAATCACCTTTGACAATGCGGATCATGCCCTGACGATAGACTATGATGAGGTTACGGTTGCCAGACGTCTATACCGCTCCGGCGAGAGCGAATACTCCATCAACGGGACGCCCTGTCGATTGAAGGATGTCAACGAGCTGTTCTATGATACGGGTATCGGTAAGGAGGGCTACTCGATTATCGGGCAGGGACAGATTGAGAAAATCCTGAGCGGGAAGCCAGAGGAAAAGCGGGAGCTTTTTGACGAGGCGGCGGGCATCGTGAAGTTCAAAAAGCGCAAGGCGACCGCGCAGAAGAAGCTGGAGGATGAGAAGAATAATCTTGTCCGCGTCAACGATATTTTAAGCGAGCTCGAGAAGCAGGTGGAACCCTTGGAGAAGCAGTCGGAGAAGGCCCGGGTTTATCTGCGCAAGAGAGAGGAGCTCAAGGAGCTGGACGTCAACATGTTCCTGCTCGAAAATGAGCGGATTTCCAATCAGCTGGCGGAGGTTACGGGCAATTATGCGATTGCGCAGGAGGAATATGACAACACGGTTGTGCAGTACGACAGGGTCAAGGCGGAATATGACGATATTCAGACACGGATAACGGAGCTGGAGCAGGAGATCGAGGAGACCAGAAGCACGCTGACCGACGCGAGCGTTATGCGCGGAAAGCTGGAGGGGGAGATTAACGTCCTGAAGGAGCAGATTCGGAGCGCACAGGGCAATGAGCAGCACTTTCAGGAGCGGATTGCGGCGATTTCGGCGCAGATCAGCGAGCGGGAGGCGGACCGCGACAAAATTCTTGCCGACAAGGCTGTTTTTGACGGACAGGTTGCCGCTCTTGAGAAAGAGCGCGACGCGGCAAAGGGCGCTCTCTCGGAGGTGCAGGCGCATATCGAGGAGCTGAATAACCGGATTGAGGAAAACAAGAACCGGATTATCGAGACGCTGAATGACCGGGCCACAATTAAGTCCAAGCTCAGCAGTTTTGACACGATGATGGAGCAGCTGCGCATCCGGAGAGCGGAGCTGAATTCCCGGCTCCTGCGCGCAAAGAGCGATGAGGCGGAGCGCGAGGCGGAGATAAAGGCACTGCGGGAGGAATTTGAGGAGATTAACGACCGCATCATTGACGTGAACGGCCGTCTGAGCGAGATGGACGAGAAGAGCGGTACCTTCCGTGAGCGGCTGACGCGCAAGGATGATGAGATTAAGACGCTTCAGGCGCAGTACCAGCGGGAGAAGTCAAAGCTTGATACCATCTCAAATCTTACCGAGCGGTACGAGGGCTACGGAAACAGCATCCAGAAGGTCATGGAGCAGAAGGAGAAGAACAAGGGCATTATCGGAGTGATCGCCGATATTATCAAGGTGGATAAGGAGTATGAGACGGCGATTGAGACGGCGCTGGGCGGAAATATCCAGAACATTGTCACGGAGGATGAGGATGTCGCGAAGAAAATGATCGGCTTTTTGAAGCAGAATCGTTTCGGGCGCGCGACCTTTCTTCCGCTTACCAGCATCACTGACCCGCAGCGGTTTAAGACGCCGGAGGTCTTGGCGGAGAAGGGCGTAATCGGGCTTGCCGACACGCTTGTCAGAACCGACTCCAAGTATGCAAATGTCGCAAAGACCATGCTCGGCAGGATTGTGGTGGTTGACCATGTTGACAACGCGATACGCATAGCGCGGAAGTATGGCTACAGCGTGCGGATGGTAACGCTGGAGGGCGAATTGCTTGTTCCGGGCGGCGCCATCAGCGGCGGCGCCTACAAGAACAGCTCCAATCTGTTGGGACGTCGCCGCGAGCTTGAGGAGCTGGCGAAAAAGCTCAAGGAGACCAAGGCGAAGGTCGAGGCAGCGGAGCAGGATATCGAGGATATCAAGGCGGAGCGCAATGAGCTGCGTAAGGCGATAGAGGACACAAAGGCGGAGCTGCAGGAGCTTTTCATCCGCCAGAATACCGCCAGATTGAACGTTGTGACTGCCGAGGAGCGAAAGAGCGAGGCGGAGCAGGGCTTTGACGCACTGAAGAATGAGGAGCAGGAGATGGAGCGGCGGGTTCGCGAGATTGATGCGGAGAAGGACACCATCGCCAAGGAGCTTCAGGCGTCGGAGGAGAGCGAGCAGTCGATTGAACAGTCGATAACCGCGTGGCAGAGAGAGCTTGAGGCGTACCGCGAGGACGAGTCGGGCAAGACGGAGCTTGTGAGCGAGTGGGATGTGGAATATGAGAAGCTGCTGCAGAAGCAGGAGTTTGAACAGACGAACCTCGAGCGTATCGAGAGTGAGCTTGCGCGCCACAGGGAGGAGCTTTCCGAGGTACAGACGAGCTTGGACGCCAGCCTTGAGGAAGCGGAGGAAAAGCGGCATAGTATAGAAGAAATCGAGAAAACCATCGCGGCCTCTGACACGACGCAGTCTGACGCGGAAATCGCCTTAAAGGAAAAGCAACAGACCAGAGAGGAGCTTGCGCAGAAGCAGAGGAATTTCTTCTCGACGCGGGAAGAAATCTCGGAGCGCAAGAACGCACTGGATAAGGAGGTATACAGACTCAATTCCCAGAGGGAGAAGCTGGAGGAAGCGCTTGAGACGCAGATGAACTACATGTGGAGTGAGTATGAGATTACGCTGAATAACGCAGTATCCATGCGCAATGAGGAGATGACGGACATTCCCGAAATGCGCCGGCAGATATCGACGATAAAGGAGGACATCAAAAAGCTGGGCGATGTCAATGTAAATGCGATTGAGGACTACAAGTCTCTTATGGAGCGCTACACTTTCCTGAAGAATCAGCACGACGATCTGATTGAGGCGGAGAAAACGCTGGAGGGCATTATCGAGGAGCTTGACAGCGCCATGCGCAAGCAGTTCTCAGAAAAATTTGCGGAAATCCGGCAGGAGTTTGACAAGGTATTTAAGGAGCTGTTCGGCGGAGGCAAGGGCGCTTTGGAGCTGATTGAGGACGAGGATATTCTGGAGGCGGGAATCCGGATTATCGCCCAGCCGCCCGGGAAAAAGCTTCAAAATATGATGCAGTTGTCCGGCGGGGAGAAATCCTTTACGGCGATAGCGCTTTTGTTCGCGATACAGAACCTCAAGCCGTCCCCGTTCTGCCTGCTGGATGAGATTGAGGCCGCGCTGGACGAACAGAATGTAAACCGTTTCGCGAAGTATTTAAATAAGCTCACAAAGCACACGCAGTTTATTGTCATTACGCACAGGCGCGGCACAATGGAGCAGGCAGACAGATTATATGGAATCACCATGCAGGAGAAGGGCGTTTCAACGCTGGTAAGTGTAAACCTTGTAGACAGCGCGATAGAGGATTAGAGGAGGAAGTCGATGGCGGAGGAAAAAAAGGGCTTTTTTAGCAGATTAAAGGCAGGGCTGAACAAGACAAGGGATAACATTGTCGCGGGAATCGACGCGGTGTTCTACGGAGCCTCGGAGATAGATGACGACTTTTACGAGGAGCTTGAGGAAACCCTTATCATGGGCGATATCGGCGTCAACGCGACAAACGATATTATGGAGCGCATGAAGGAGGAGGTGAAGAAGCGCCATCTGCGCCGGCCCTCCGAGTGCAAGCAGCTTCTGGTGGAGAGCATTAAGGAGCAGATGCAGGTGGGGGAGACTGCCTATGATTTTGAGAAAATGCAGTCAATCATCTTTATTATCGGCGTAAACGGCGTGGGAAAAACGACTTCTGTCGGCAAGCTTGCAAGCATTTTAAAGGGGCAGGGCAAAAAGGTGCTGATTGCGGCTGCGGACACCTTCCGCGCGGCTGCGGGCGAGCAGCTTGCGGAGTGGGCGCATCGGGCCGGCGTTGACATGATCGGCGGGACGGACGGCGCAGACCCCGCTTCCGTGATCTATGACGCTGTGAACGCCGCAAAGGCGCGAAACGTGGATGTCCTGATCTGCGATACCGCAGGAAGGCTTCACAACAAGAAGAACCTGATGGAAGAGCTGAAAAAGATGAACCGCATTATCGACAGGGAATTTCCGGACGCGCACAGGGAAAATCTGATTGTTCTCGACGGAACGACAGGGCAGAATGCGATGGCACAGGCGAGGGAATTTGGAGAGGCTGCAAATCTGACCGGCATTATTCTCACAAAGATGGACGGAACGGCCAAGGGTGGTATCGCGGTGGCGATACAGTCAGAGCTGAATGTCCCTGTCAAGTATATCGGCGTGGGAGAGACGATTGACGACTTACAGAAATTTAACGCGGAGGATTTTGTCAACGCGTTGTTTGACGTGAAGCCGGACGAGGAGAATGCTTCTGCGGGCGAATAATTTTCGCCATGCAGTGAACGATAGATAAGGAGGATGAGAATTATGTCAGAAATGTTGACGCTTGAGAAATTTGAGGAGGCATCGGAAATCGTAAAGAGAGTCACTTCGGAGACGAAGCTGATTTACAGCGATTTCCTGAGCAATCAGACGGGAAACAAGGTGTATTTGAAGCCGGAAAATATGCAGCGCACAGGCGCCTACAAGCTGCGGGGCGCATATTATAAGATAAGCACGCTGTCGCAGGAGGCGCGCGAAAAGGGCCTGATCACTGCGTCGGCGGGCAATCACGCGCAGGGCGTGGCGTATGCGGCGAAGGAGTACGGTGTAAACGCGGTGATTGTCATGCCGACCACGACGCCGCTGATGAAGGTCAACCGCACGAAGAGCTACGGCGCAGAGGTTATTTTGAAGGGCGACGTGTACGACGAGGCGTGCGAGTACGCTTACCGGCTTGCCGAGGAGAAGGGCTATACCTTTATTCATCCTTTTGACGATCTGGCGGTTGCGACCGGACAGGGGACGATTGCGATGGAGATTTTCAAGGAGCTTCCGTTAGTCGATATCATTCTTGTGCCAATCGGCGGCGGCGGACTGGCGACGGGCGTATCCACGCTGGCAAAGCTGCTGAATCCCAAGATACGCGTTATCGGCGTAGAGCCTGCGGGTGCAAGCTGTATGCAGGCCTCATTGGTGGCGGGCGAGGTGACAACGCTCCCGAGCGTCAACACGATTGCGGACGGCACGGCGGTCAAGACCCCGGGGAAGAATATTTTCCCATATATAAAGGAAAACATCGATGAGATTATCACCGTCCCCGATGAGGAACTGGTCGTTTCCTTTTTGGATATCGTGGAAAATCACAAGATGATTGTGGAAAATTCCGGACTGCTGACCGTCGCGGCGCTGCGCCATCTGAGCGAGAAGAACAAGAAGGTAGTATCCATCCTCAGCGGCGGGAATATGGATATTATTACCATGTCGTCGGTGGTTCAGCAGGGGCTTATTTTCCGCGACCGCATCTTTACGGTTTCCGTGCTGCTGCCGGATAAGCCGGGCGAGTTGACCAAGGTGTCTGAGGTGATTGCGGCGCAGAACGGCAATGTCATCAAGCTGGAACACAATCAGTTTGTGTCCATCAACCGGAACGCGGCGGTGGAGCTTAGGATTACGCTGGAAACGTTCGGCACGGAGCACAAGAATCAGATTATTAAGGCGCTGGAGGAGAACCGGTACCAGCCCAGACAGGTTCGGACGATTATCTAAGGAAGCGCTGATTATATCACCGCTTCCTTAGAGCCTCTGGCAGATGCACACGGATTTGCAAGGGAAAATGTTGCTTCGCAACGCAAATCCGGTGCGGGAAACGCTTTAATCAGCGTTTCCCTAAACACTGCCAATATATTCAATTTCGCATCGTCTGTATTGCCGCCGAAAGCGGCAAAGGGAGTAATATGGAGAAGGTTATAAGAAAAAGCGACAGGATTGCAAAACGGGTAAAAGCGTACATTATGATTACGGCGGCGGCATTGATCTATGCCGCTGCCATCAGTCTGTTTCTGGATCCGAACGACATCGCCCCGGGCGGCGTGACGGGTATCGCCATCCTGATAAACCGCTTTGCCCCGATTCCGACCGGTACGCTCAATTTGATTTTGAATGTGCCGATCGTGATTCTGGGACTGTGGAAATTCGGCTGGCGGTTCATCTGTTCGACGATGTACGCGCTGGCAATGATCACGGTGTTCATCAATGCGCTGACGCCGTTTGGCGCGGTGACGGAGGATCTGCTGATTGCGGCGGTTGTCGGCGGGGCGTTCGTGGGGATTGCGCTTGCGATCGTGATTCGGGCGGGAGCCACCACGGGCGGCGTTGATATTATCATCAAGGTATTGCGGACAAAGTGGAAGCACATCAAGACGAACAAACTGTTCCTGCTGTTTGATGCGGCTGTCATTTTGGCGTCATGGGTGGTGTTTCGGAATATGACAGTCGCCTTTTATGCAGGTATCACGGTTGTCGTGGATTCCATCGTGATGGACTATGTGCTCTATGGCGGCGATGAGGCGAAGCTGATTTATATTATCAGCAATCATCCGGAGCGGATGAAGCAGAAGATACTGACAGACCTCGATATTACGGCGACCATCATCCCCGCGCGAGGCGCATACACCAACGCGCCTAAGGAGCTGCTGATGATTGTGACCCGGAAACAGATGGCGCCTAAGATTGAAGAGATTGTGAAGGAGGAGGACACGAGCGCGTTTATGATTATTTCCTCCGCAAGCGAGATTTTCGGGGAGGGATATAAGGACATCACGCGGGATGTGCTCTGAATAACCGGCATTTATGCTTGAAAAGGTTATGATATAATAAAAAAACACAGGTGGATGAAATTGATTTTGGATTTGATGTAAAGGGACAAAAGGGGTCACATATATCATATTATAAAAAATCTCCCTTTTCGGAATTGTGTACCTGTTAAAACCAAGTTATAATTGTATTTACAGTCGGGATTTGAAAGGAGAGGGTGTTATGTCAAGATTAGCCATGCTCTATGCGTTGGAGGACGATGAAGTAAATAAACTTTGCTCCATGCCTATGGCAGAACGGTATGATTATATGCTAAATGAAATTGAAGAAAAACTGTTTGGTACACCTCGCAGTTGTGAATTGGATAAGGCGTGGGAAGGGATTCAGTATTGTTTGGGAGATGGTAAGTGGAATGATGCAAACAAGATTCCAACGAACATTGTATTTGGCGGGGAATTTTTGGTAGATGAGGATGACGATGTAATTACCTTAAAAAATCAATATGATATAGAAAAAATAGTTGAATATTTACACCGGAACAACTTACAAGAATTGATACGAAATAATCTTTGGAAGATTGAGGATGAAAGTTTTCTGTATAAAGACGATGACGGATTAGAGCATACTTTAGGTTGGAGTGAAGAGATACTCTCCTTTTATGAAAATGCGTTAAAGGGAAATTATCAGGTTATATTTACCGTTGATTTTTAATTCACAAATTCCGGCTATAAAGCGGTTGATATAGGAACACTTTTCCAAAAAGGGACTAAAAAATAAAGGAACGCATGACGATACAGAATGTCGGTTCAAAAGCGAAGGGGTATCAAGTCAGGCAATTAAGGCATATCATCATAAAATATGGTTTATAAGGAGGTTCAAACAATGGCGGAGTATTCTGTTTTTATGCAATATGACCCACAAGATAAAATATATGTCGCGAGCATTCCGGAATTGCCCGGATGTATGGCGCATGGGGAAACAAAGGAAGAGGCCTTGAAAGAGATTGATATCGCCAAAGAATTATGGATTGAAACGGCTTTAGAGGATGGTGAGACAATACCGGAGCCGCATTTATTCAGTAGTGAGGCGGTTTGATGAAAAAGCATTATTCATTCACTTGAGTAATGCTTTTGACTTTATAAGATTTTGGTAAAAGATACCTGAAAAAATGCAAATGGTTCCCACATTGTTGAAAAATAGCGGATTTATGGTACGTTTATCCTAGTAATAACTGACACGCAGTAATTTGCATGCTAATTAGCATGTGGACGCTTTGACGAGACAGTGAAACAGAGGGGGACGGATTGCAATGACAATCGAGAAGACGGAAAACGGGAAAGAAATTACGATTGCACCGATAGGGCGGTTGGATACCACGACGGCGCTGCAATTTGGGGAAGCGATTATCGCGAGCCTTGACGGCACGGAAAAGATGATACTGGATTTTCAGGATTTGGAGTCTCTATCCTCCGCAGGACTGCGCGTGCTCCTGTCTGCGCACAAGGTATTTATGAAGCGGGGCAGGGGGGAACTGGTGATACGCCATGTAAACGATACCATTAACGAAGTCTTTGAGGCCACGGGATTTCTGGATATTCTGAACATAGAATAAGAATAGAAGCGCAGGGGGCGGTATATGAAAGAATTGACAGTGGAGGCAGCATTGGAAAGTATCCCTGTCATCACGGAATTTGTGGATGAACAGTTGGAGCAGTACGGATGCCCGATGAAGGCGCAGGCGCAGATTGACATTGCGATTGACGAGCTGTTCAGCAATATTGCCCGCTATGCGTATCACCCCGGGGCAGGTCCCGCGACGGTGCGGGTCGAGGTGGTAGAAAATCCGCTCTCAGTCGTGATAACCTTTATCGATCAGGGCGTTCCCTATGATCCGCTTGCCAAGGAGGATCCGGATATAACGCTGTCCGCGGAGGAGCGGGGCGTCGGCGGCTTGGGAATCTATATCGTAAAGAAAAACATGGACGAGATTACATATGAATATAAAAACGGGCGTAATATACTGAAAATTTGCAAGGAGCTGCAGCCCTGAGCCGATTTGCGGCGGGGACGGGATAGTGGCAAAGTCAATCGTAAAAAAGATTAATCGGCATTTATGGAAGGAATCACGATGGAATATATCAGAGTAACAAAAGAAAATATTGATAAGGAACATATCTGCTGCGCCATATCAAATAATAAAGATGTACAAGTTTCGTCTAAAAAAGACTGGATGATGAACTGCTTTGATGATGGGCTTGTTTTTCTGAAAAGCACAGAGAGAGGAAAATGCTTTATTGAGTATATTCCGGCAGAAAATGCGTGGGTGCCTATTATTGCGGAAAACTATATGTATATAGACTGTTTTTGGGTATCAGGTTCATTCAAAGGGCATGGATACTCAAATGATTTACTGAATGCATGTATTAAGGATTCTAAAGAAAAAGGGAAATCGGGACTTTGCATTCTTTCCTCAGCAAAGAAGAAACCATTTTTATCCGACCCAAAACACTTATTGTATAAAGGATTTAAAGTTGCGGACGTATCAGATGCGGGCATCAATCTAATGTATTTTCCTTTTGATGATAAGGCAATGATTCCACAATTTACGGAATCTGCAAGACACCCTCATATTGAAGAAAATGGATATGTTCTTTACTATACAAGCCAATGCCCTTTTAATGGTAAATATGTGCCTATTGTTGAACAGACTGCTTTAGAGAATAATATTCCCTTTAAGGCAATTCATATTCAAAGTAAAGAACAGGCACAGACAGCGCCGAGTCCATGCACATCTTATGCAATGTTTTATAATGGAGAATTTCTTACAAATGAACAATTTAACGATAAGAAATTTTTGAAAATGGTACAATCAAAATGAATAAATTACACAGTTTTTATTGAAAAATCAAAGGAAGCGTGTTATGATAAATGCGTAATAAAAAGGAACAACCGCCCACAAGGTGGGTTGACCAATTTTGGGATAGAAAAACCACCCCGTCACTCGGTCAAAGTTTAGGGGTGGTTTTTCTATGTAGAATTACTTACAAAACGTAAAAACGAATGTAAGCAATGCCAAAAGGAAGAGACCAAAGGTCATTACATCCTTAAAATCGAAACGATTTTTCATAGGCATCACCTCCATTCCATGGGAATATCGGGTCAGCCCACCCTGCAACACGGTTGTCCTTGTGGAGTATTCTATCATAGTCAAAGAGTAAAGGCAATCATAATTTATTTTACACTTACACCACAAATATTTGTCTGTAAAGAAAAAATACTTGACACCTGCTTTTTTATATAGTATTCTTGTATCGTCGCGTGATGCGGGAAGCGGGGGAGCAGTGTGGGCGCAGAGGAAATAAAGGATGCCGCGGGAAGCGGGCGGACGCTTGAGCGGTTGGAATACAAGGGAATGCTTTTTGACTTCTACGGCGAGCTTTTGACGCAGCACCAGAGGCGGATTTATGCGGACGCGGTCTTGAACGATCTGTCGCTTGGCGAGATTGCAGACGAGCAGGGCATCAGCAGACAGGGCGTCCATGACATTATCAAGCGGTGCGACAGGATTTTGATTGGTTATGAGGAGAAGCTTCGGCTGGTGGACAAATTCGGCAGGATCAGAGACCGAATACAGAGAATCAATGCATTGACGGATGACGAGGAAATAAAACGGCTGTCAAATGAAATAATAGAGGAGCTTTGATTGCATGGCATTTGAAAGTTTAACAGACAAGCTGCAGAAGGTATTCAAAAATTTAAGGAGCAAGGGTCGCCTGACGGAGGCGGACGTAAAGACTGCCCTCAAAGAGGTCAAAATGGCGCTATTGGAGGCAGACGTAAACTTCAAGGTTGTCAAGCAGTTTATCAAGGCCGTGGAGGAGCGCGCTGTCGGCTCGGATGTGATGAACGGGCTGAATCCCGGGCAGATGGTCATTAAGATTGTCAACGAGGAGATGGTCTCTCTCATGGGCTCCGAGACCACGGAGCTGCAATTGCAGCCGGGGAAGGCGACGACCGTGATTATGATGTGCGGCCTTCAGGGTGCAGGTAAGACGACAGCCACAGCCAAGATTGCGGGGAAGCTGGTGCTCAAGGGCAAGAAGCCGCTGCTTGTCGCGTGCGATATATACAGGCCGGCGGCTGTTGAACAGCTCCGCGTCAATGCGGAGAAGCAGCAGGTTGACTTTTTTTCCATGGGCACGAGCCACAAGCCGGTTGACATAGCCAAGGCGGCCATCGAGCACGCCGCGAAGAACAACAATAACGTCGTGATCATAGATACGGCCGGACGTCTGCATATTGATGAGGACATGATGGCGGAGCTTCAGGAGATAAAGGCGAATGTGGAGGTGCATCAGACCCTTCTGGTGGTGGACGCCATGACCGGACAGGACGCCGTGAATGTGGCGAAGGAGTTTGACGATAAGATCGGCGTCAGCGGGGTTATTCTCTCCAAGATGGACGGCGATACCCGGGGCGGTGCGGCGCTCTCCGTCAAGGCCGTTACCGGGAAGCCGATTATTTTTGTCAGCACGGGCGAGAAGCTTTCTGATATAGAGCAGTTTTATCCGGACAGAATGGCGAACCGCATCCTTGGAATGGGGGATGTGCTCACGCTGATTGACAAGGTGGCCGAGGCCAATATCGAGATGGACGCCGAGAAAGAGAGGGAGATGACGGCCCGCCTCAAGAAGGGCAAATTCGACTTTGAGGACTATCTTGAGAGCATGAACCAGATGAAGAAGCTGGGCGGATTGTCGAGCATCTTGGGAATGATGCCGGGAATGGGCATCAAGGCGAGCGATATTGAGGCCGCCGTGGATGACAGGCAGCTTGCGCATATGGAGGCGATTGTCCTGTCCATGACGCCGGCGGAGCGCAAGGATCCGAAGCTTTTAAACCCGAGCCGCAAGCACAGGATTGCGCGGGGCGCGGGCGTGGATATCGCGGTTGTAAACCGCTTTATCAAGCAGTTTGAGCAGTCGCAGAAGATGATGAAGCAGCTCCCGGGCATGATGGGAGGATTAGGTGGTAAAAAGGGTCGCTTTAAGCTTCCTTTTTAATAAATTAAATTTTACAGGAAAGGTTATGAGGTGAAAGAAAATGGCAGTAAAAATCAGATTAAGAAGAATGGGTCAGAAGAAAGCTCCTATTTATAGAATT
>JAMPFV010000079.1 GCA_023664265.1 Roseburia sp. | reverse complement strand
CGTAAAATTCATTTTATAAAGTTATACCTGCCTTTTGTGCGAAGTCTGCTTTTTCCCGATAATTGCCGACTGTTTTTCTTTTGAAAAGTGGTTGAACACTTCCTCATAGAGAATATCACCTAATTTCATTTCCTTTGCTGTCAGATACAGTGTCGTATTAAACCATTCCTGCCAAAGAGCACCAAACAATGCCCTGCTGTCTGTAAAGGTTGCATCTTCCTCAAAGCCCTGCGGCGGCTTGTAATATTTCAATTATTTAAGAAAGGACTTGCAACGCAAGCCGCCACAACGTACACCATTCGCGAAGAACGCCGCATCGTACATCATTCACGAAAAAATTTGCAACGCAAACCGCCACAACGTACACCATTCGCGAAGAACGCCACAACGTATATCATTTAAGAAAGAATTGGCAACGCTCTGCGTTGCCAATTCTTTGAACGCAAGCCGCTGGGCTTGCGTTTTTTTACCATCGGTTCTTCAACTTATTCTGCAGCCGATACAGCGTATTCAGCGCATCCAGCGGCGTCAGATTCGAGATGTCAATCTCCTTCAGCTCATTCACGATATCCTCATCCTTCACCGTATCAAACAGCGACATCTGCCCCAAGTCCACCTCATCATAGTGCTTGGGCTTCCTGCGCTCGCCCTTCGTGTCCACGGCAATGCTCTGCACCTTCTCCGTAATATCATTGTCGCTGAGCTGCTCGGCAATCTCCCTGGCCCTGTCGATGACCATATCGGGAACGCCCGCCAGCTTCGCCACCTGTATGCCGTAGCTCCTGTCCGCGCCGCCCTTGATGATTTTGCGCAGGAACACAATGTCGTCGCCTTTCTCCTTCACCGCGATGCAGTAATTGTTTACATTGTTCATCTTGCCCTCAAGCTCCGTCAGCTCGTGGTAATGCGTGGCAAACAGCGTCTTAGCCCCGAGGATTTTCCTGTTGCTGATATGCTCAATCACCGCCCATGCGATACTCAGCCCGTCGAAGGTGGAGGTACCGCGCCCGATTTCGTCGAGCACCAGCAGGCTCTTTGCCGTCGCGTTCCGAAGAATATTGGCGACCTCGTTCATCTCCACCATAAAGGTGCTCTGCCCGCTCGCAAGGTCGTCCGACGCGCCCACGCGGGTAAATATCCTGTCCACAATCCCGATATTCGCGCTCTTTGCGGGGACAAAGCTTCCCAACTGCGCCATCAGCACAATCAGAGCGGACTGACGCATATAGGTGGACTTTCCCGCCATATTCGGTCCCGTAATGACCGCGATACAGTGGTTCCCATTGTTCAGGTAGGTGTCGTTTGCCACAAACATATCGTGGTCAATCATCTTCTCCACCACAGGATGACGCCCGTCCTTGATGTCGATAATCCCCTTCTCATTCAGCACAGGCCGCACATAATGATTCTGCTCCGCGACCACCGAAAGCGCGGCAAAGACGTCCAGACGCGCGACCGCCTTCGCCGTCCGCTGGATTCGCTCGAGCTGCTCCGCAATCGTATCCCTGATATGGCAGAACAAATCGTATTCCAGCGTGTTCAGCTTGTCCTCCGCGTTGAGGATGGTGTCCTCAAGCTCCTTGAGCTTCGGCGTCATGTAGCGCTCCGAGCCTACCAGCGTCTGTTTTCTGACATAGTCGTCAGGAACCATATTTTTAAATGAGTTTGTGACCTCAAAATAATATCCGAATACTTTATTATACTTAATCTTGAGGTTCTTGATGCCCGTCCGCTCCCTGTCCTCCTCCTCAAGCTTTGCCAGCCAGTTCTTACCCTCCGTCTTCGCGGTGCGCAGGCGGTCGATATCCGCGTCATAGCCCTCGCGGATGATTCCGCCCTCCCGAATCAATATCGGCGGCTCGTCGCAGATGGAGCTTTTTATCATCTGAAACAAATCCTCAAGCCCGTCGATTTGCCCGTCAATCTCCCTCAGAAGCCTTGAATCCATCTCCCTGAGGACCACCTTGATGTGCGGGAGCATCTCCATCGAGTTGGCAAACGCCATCAAATCCCTCGGATTCGCGGTCTTGTAGCTGACCTTCCCCAGCAGGCGCTCCATATCGTAAATCGGATTCAGGTACTCCCTGATTTCATCCCGCGACACCGTATTTTTGCAGAGCTGCTCGATTGTATCCAGACGGTCGTTAATTTCCTCAATATTGACCAGCGGCTGCTCAATATCGTTGCGGAGCTGCCGCGCGCCCATGGCGGTCTTGGTCTTGTCCAGAACCCACAGCAGGGAGCCTCTCTTCTGCTTCTCCCGAAGCGTCTCCGTAAGCTCGAGATTCCTTCGCGTCGAGCTGTCGAGCAACATAAATCGGCTCGCAAGATACGGCGTGATGTGCGTGATATGTGACAACTGTGTCTTCTGCGTCTCCAACAGGTACTGCATCGCCGCGCCTGCGGAAATCAGCCCCGCGGGGAAGTCCTCAATGCCAAGCCCCGCAAGCGTGTTGACCTTGAAGTGCCCCATAAGGCATTTCTTACAGCCGTCATCATCAAAATACCACGGCTCCAAGGTGTAGATTGTGATTTTCAGGCGGTTTCTGAGGTCGTCAATGTCAAATCCGCTCATCATAAACGCGTCGTTGCAGATGATCTCGGTGGGCATATACTTGTATATCTCATCCGCAAGCTTGGATAAGCCCTCCACCTCCGTCAGGTAAAAGTCTCCCGTCGTGACGTCCACAACCGACGCGCCGATTTTATTCTGAAAATGCGCGATGCACATCAGGTAATTGTTCTTGGATTCCTCCAGCGCCTGCACATTCAGGTTCGTTCCAGGCGTGACAATCCGCGTCACCTCGCGCTTTACAAGCCCTTTTGCCTCCTTGGGGTCCTCCACCTGCTCGCAGATGGCGACCTTGTAGCCCTTGGAAACCAGCTTCGTCAGGTACCCGTCCACCGCATGATACGGGATGCCGCACATCGGCGCCCGCTCCTCCAGTCCGCAGTCCTTCCCCGTGAGCGTCAGCTCCAGCTCCTTCGATACCAGCTTTGCGTCCTCAAAAAACATTTCATAAAAGTCACCGAGTCTGTAAAAAAGGATGCAGCCGTCATAGTTCTTCTTCGTCTCCAGATATTGCTGCATCATCGGTGTCAAACCAGCCATATATTTTCTCCATTTCTCGTATAATATCGTACTTTTTGCAATAATTCCTGCAATTTCTCCCTTTTTCCTTCATAATCGGGCAAAACGCCCTGCACGCTTTACACCCGCTCGCCGATGTAGTAAAAGCCCTGCGCCTGCGTAAGCCTCACGTCCACAAGCGTACCAATCAGGGCGGCGTCTCCCGGGAAATGAACCAGTGTGTTGTTGGAGAGCCGTCCCGTGACAAGCGTGTCATCATGCTCGTTGATTTCCTCGACCAGAACGCTGTGCACCTCGCCCTGCAGCCTGCCGACACGGCTTTTTGCCGTCTCCTGCACGACCTTCAAAAGCCTGTCAAAACCCGCCTTGATTTCCTCATCGCTTGTCGGATTAGGCATGGCGGCGGCAGGCGTCCCCGTCCTCGGGGAATAGAGGAAGGTGAACGCGTTGTCATACTGAACCTCCCTGACAACGGCAATCGTCTCCTCCACATCCGCGGCCGTCTCGCCTGGGAATCCCACGATAATATCCGTCGTAAGGGAGATATCGGGAATCTCCCGTCGGATTTTGTGTGCGAGCGCGAGATACTGCTCCTTGGTATAGCGTCGGTTCATCGCCTCCAATATCCTTGTAGAACCCGACTGCAGCGGCAGATGCAGATGGCGGCAGAGCTTTTTGGAATGCTTCATCACCTCGATCAGCTCGTCCGACAAATCCTTGGGATGGGAGGTCATAAAGCGTATCCGCTCAATCCCTTCAATCTTCTCCACCTCCCGCAAAAGCGCCGCAAAGCTCATCGGCTCCTCAAGGGTTTTGCCGTAGGAGTTGACATTCTGTCCCAGAAGCATCACCTCGACAACGCCCTCTGCCGCAAGGCGCTCAATCTCCCGAAGAATATCCCTCGGATTGCGGCTCCGCTCCCGCCCGCGCACATACGGGACGATACAATAACTGCAAAAATTATTGCATCCGTACATGATATTGACGCCCGATTTGAAGGAATACTTGCGTTGTGCGGGCAGATCCTCCACAATCTTGTCCGTATCCTCCCAGATGTCGATGATCATGCGGTCCGAGTCATACATGGCGACCAACAGCTCCGCGAATTTGTAGATATTGTGCGTGCCGAATACCAGATCCACAAACGAATAGCTCTTTTTCAGCTTTTCGATCACGGAGGGCTCCTGCATCATACAGCCGCAGAGCGCGACCCGCTTGCGCGGATTTTTCTTTTTCATGCTGTGCACAAAGCCAAGCCTGCCATACACGCGCTGATTCGCGTTGTCCCGCACGGTACAGGTGTTGTAAAACACCAGATCCGCGGACTCCTCCTCGATAATCTCAAAGCCGATGCGCCCGAGAATGCCCAACAGCTTCTCGCTGTCCTTGGCGTTCATCTGACAACCAAAAGTGATGCCGCACGCGGTCAGGGGGCGTCCGGCATCTTCACTCATTCTGCGAACCTGCTCCCGCACCTTCGCCATAAAGTAATACTGTCTCTGCGGCTCCTCGCGGGGCGGTTCCCGTGTTATGTCAATACTGTCCAAATCAAATTCTTCAAACATCCGTCCATCCTCTCATTCATGGTATCCGATACAGACCCTAACCGTATTTTACTATAAAAAAGAGGATTTTCCAATCATTTTTTAATCTTACTGTTCTTATGTCCCGACGGCTCATTCAAAAATCCTCCGTTGCTTCTTGATAAACCTCTCCGTTTATGTCATAATACAGACATAAGTCCGATAAAGGACGTGACGGTCAGCGCTTCCTTAGGGAGTTCCCCAGGGGAACTCCCTTTCCGACAACGTCCGCAAGCCATTTTATACAAGGAGATTAAGTTCGTGAAAAAATTAATAGTACCAATTGTTGCTTTTGTTCTTTGCCTGATAACAGGCCTTTCGTTTTTTGCAGCGCCGCTGTCTGCCGCCGCCGCGGAAACGGAGCCGTATCATTTCGTGTTTGTATGCCCGAACAAGGCCCATGAGTATTGGACGCCGATTATAGAGGGGATGCACAAGGCGGACGAAAAGCTGGGAACGACAACGGAAGTCATAGGCCCTGACAGCTATGACAATTGGTCGGAGAAGCTTATTGCGAACATGAACGCCGTTTTGGCGCGCGAGGATAAACCGGACGGAATCATCGTCCGCGGCGGCGTTTCCGGCATGGACGAGCTCATCAATAAAGCCGTCGATATGGGTATCCCCGTGATTACCATAGACACCGATGAACCAACCTCCAAGCGCGCCGCATTTATCGGCAACGATAGCGCCGTTATCGGGAGAAAAGCCGCACAGGCAGTTGTCTTGCAGATACCCGAGGGCGCTGAAATCGGTATGGTTATGGCCACCGAGGATTCCGCGGATGCCGGCTTTGACATCCGCCGGTCATTCGAGAGCATTGTAAACGACTACGGTATGGAGATTGTGGACACGACCTATCTCGTCACGAACAATTTGGAGGACGCGGGGCAGAACGCCGAACAACAGAAAACGGATACCGTTGCCGCAATCAAGGCCATGCTTGAGCGCAATCCGAACATCAAGGCTCTGTTTACGACCGGTGCAGTCAACGCGGGATATGCCGCAAGCGCAAAAGAGGAGCTGGGCTTGGACGAGCTTGTGATCATCGGACAGGACGACATTGCGGAGACTATAGAATATGTCAAAAAAGGCTCCATATATGCCGTTACCGCACAGCGCACGGATCTTATGGGGTATTTGAGCGTGATCAATCTCAAGAAATATATCGACACGGGCGCGCTGCCCAAAACCGTATACGATACGGGTATAACGCTCGTAACCCTTGACAATGCGGACTCCTACAAGGACTTTGATTCGATTTTCGACACCACCGCCGCCACCGTGCGCGTCGGATACTATGACGACAACGAGCCGGCGTTTCAGGACGGCTTTGCCGACGGCGAGCGCAAATCAGGATACGCATACGAATACTATCAGATGCTGGCGGCGTTTGCGGGATGGAAATATGAATATGTGTACGGCAGCAAGGAAGAAATCCGTCAAATGCTTATCGCCGGTGACATTGACATTATGGCGGGCGCGTATAAGACAACGAGTGTTCTCGTCGATAAGGTGTATTTTTCGACGTCGGATATGGGGCTCGGTGACAACAGATACTTTGCCGTCAGGAAGTCTGACACCGCACTGCTTGATAAATTGAATTACGCAATGATGCAGATTGATACAGTTTTTCCGACGTTTACGCTTGAATTATATCAGAAATATTATAATCAATCCTCATTCCAGGTCTTGACCGAGCGGGAGGAACAGTGGCTGCTCGGGAAAAACACGCTGACGTTTGGATATACGCGCCACCACCTGCCGTTTTCAGATCAGGACGCGGATGGCAATCCCATTGGGCTTGCAGGGGAGATTGTGAGTTCGCTTGAGGAGTTTACGGGTATTGAGGTGGTTCCCGTATGCTTCGAATATGTTGCAGATTTGGAGAATGCCCTGAAAAATAATACCATAGATGTAGGGTTCCCGATGTACTCGGATCTTTGGCTGTCTGAAAACAAGGGATTGCTTCAGTCTGAGCCTCTTGTTGAGGATCGGATGATGCTCATTTATCGTGGAAAATATACGGACAGCATTACCGAAAGCATCGCCGTTTCCAAGACTTCGCTCGGACTGCTGGAATATGTGCCAAACAACTATCCGCATTCGACCATAATAGAATGTGAAGATTTTGATGAGGCGCTCAATGCCGTGCGCACCGGCAAGGCCAAGTGTATCATCGGTTATTCCAGTATCCTGCAGCGTATTCTCAGCGGTTATGAGGACGCCGATAAGCTGAATATCAGTTATCTTGATAAAACCGAAACACTCTGCCTGCTCGTCAATCAGGACAACGGTATTTTAGCGGTAATCCTCGACAAAATGATAAATCAGATTAACAGGGAAGTCATCACGGGAACCCTGTTGAAATATGCGAGTGTTGACAGGCTGCAACCTACCTTTATGGAATTTTTCAAGCAGTATGCCTATCTCGTCGCAATCGTGTTTATTGTGTTTTTTGCCATCCTTGCGCTGAGCTTTGTCTTTTACATAAAGAAATCCCTCGCGTACAACAGGCGGCAGGCTCAAATGCAGGCTTCGCTTGAAAAAGCGCTGGATATGGCGGATTCGGCAAACAAGGCAAAGACCAACTTTCTGTCCAGCATGAGCCATGATATCCGCACACCGATGAACGCCATTGTCGGCATGACGGATATCGCGAAAAAGCATACGGACGATCCTGAAAAATTAAACGACTGCCTTGACAAGATAACGCTGTCGAGCAGGCACCTTTTGACGCTCATCAACGACGTGCTCGACATTTCCAAGATAGAGAGCGGCAAGCTCACGTTTACTCCGATCAATTTCTCGCTGCGCAATACAGTGGAAAATCTTGTCAATATCGTGCGCCCTATGATAAAGTCCAGAGCGCAGGAATTTGATGTGCACATTTACGACATAGACTGTGAAATGCTCTACGGCGACGAGCTGCGTGTCAGTCAGGTGTTTATCAATATTTTGAGCAATGCGGTCAAGTATACGCCGGACGGCGGCAAGATCATCCTTGACTTGTATGAGGAGCCCACCGACGAGAACACGGTACGGCTTACCTATATTGTCAGGGACAACGGAATCGGCATGAGTCCGGAATATATGGAGCACATGTTCGACGCGTTTACCCGTGCCGACGACAGCCGCACCAACAAAATACAGGGCACGGGACTTGGGCTTACCATCGTGAAGCAGATGGTGATGCTGATGGACGGTACGATAGACTGCGAGAGCGTACCGGATAAAGGAACCACATTCACGGTAAAGCTCGAGCTGCCCATAGGTGAAGACGACAGCCGCGAGTACACGCTTCCGCCGGTAGACATTCTGCTTGTGGACGACGACGAAGTGTTCCTTGACATCACGAAAGACGTTGTGGAGGAAATGGGCGCCAAGGCGGAAACTGCCTGCAGCGGTCAGAAGGCGCTTGAGCTTGTCAAAGCGCGGCACGAGGCGGACAACGATTACGCCGTTGCCATGGTCGATTGGAAAATGCCCGAAATGAGCGGCGCGCAAACCGTGCGGGCCATGCGCGATATTGTAGGCGAGAATACATCTATCATACTGGTAACCGCCTACGATTGGTCGGATATCGAGGAGGACGCGAGAATCAGCGGCGCGGACGGCTTTATATGCAAGCCCCTGTTTAAGTCGTATCTGTCCGAAAAGGTAAAGCGTGCGCTCAAGCTGGAAGAAGGAAACAATGATATTTCAGAGGTCGGCAACGACGCGCTCAAGGGCTTGAATGTACTCGTGGCCGAGGATAATGAGCTCAATTGGGAGGTCGCAAATGAGATGCTCGATATGTACGGCGTTGCGACTTACCATGCCGAAAACGGAAAGATTGCCGTGGAAATGATGCAAAACGCGGCGGACGGTCAATATGATCTCATCCTGATGGATGTTCAGATGCCCATTATGAACGGCAGGGACGCCACAAGAGAAATACGTCGCTCATCGAGGGACTACGTCAAAAATATCCCTATAATCGCAATGACGGCGGACGCCTTCGCCGAGGATGTTGCCGCCTGCCTTGACGCGGGCATGAACGGCCATACCGCAAAGCCGCTGAATATGGATAAGCTCTGTCAGGAAATCAAGCGTGTCCTAAACGGCTGAGGCAGGATGATTCTCCCTATTTAATACTTCTATTAGCAAGGTGGTCATAAAAAGACCGCCTTGTTTTTTCTCTTACGGAACCTTTTACGGATTTTTCACTTTTTCCAGGCTTATTAAAATCAAAATCTGTTTCTTGAAGTTGTTTTTCATCTGTTGAGATACACTTCTCAAAAAACTGTTCCGCGGTCAAATTTGTATGTATGCCAATTAAATGCAAATAATTGCTTTTATCTGCTTTAATAACATAAAAACCGTTATTATAAGCCTGAGAACAGACAAGATAATTATATTTTACAAAATTTTCTTCATATATAGACGCATTTGCAATCGCAGCATTTTTAACTCTTTCTTTAAAAGACGTGTTTTCCATAGGGTTCTCCTTGTACATAGTAAAAGGGGATGATTACTCATCCCCTTTATGATTTTTAGTAGTTTACTCTACACTTGGATGGGTTTTAAGTCTCCAGCCCGACTACTTGGTATGGTTTAACGTCTCATACCCGACTAATATAGTATATACATCTATACTGTTCTTATTACTTAAATTTTACTTTGTAGTAATAATTTTGTCAAGTAAAATTTGAATCTTTCCAAAGTTAGTTGAAATAAGCCTTTTCCAACATGGAAAAATATGGTATCATAAAGAAAGCGGGATGCTTTGGAAAAAAGGAAACAATAACTCCAACCAATACGGCCGGGATCAGTGCAAATACAATGCCGGGGAACAGCATCCCTTTCACATGGAACCACTTTTGACGGTATTCCTTATCCATGTGTTCCGTCCCTTCCAGTCGGAAGCGTTTCATATTAGCAAAGAGAACCCAATCCAAAAGAAACGTGTCATAAACGCCGATCCATATCATCAATCCAAAGGCAATGCCGAACCCCTCCGCGAACTTTTCCGCTCCTGCCGCACAGGCGCATACCGCAAGGATGACCGTAAATATCAGAATCCCGACTGCTTTT
>JAMPFV010000078.1 GCA_023664265.1 Roseburia sp. | reverse complement strand
TATAAAGTAATTGTTTCCGACAGGGCAAAAAGAATGTTGGGAACGCATATCCGATTTATGGCACAGATTAACAAAGAGGCAGCGGTGGCAAAAAAGAAAGAAATTATGACCGCTATGCGTTCATTGTCCCAGCTTCCCCAGCGTTTTCCGTTTTTTGAGGAAATGTACACTACACCCAATAAATATCATAAAATGTTTATTGAAAAGTGGTATCTTGTCCTTTACCAAATCCAAGACAGTACGGTGTATGTAGAGTATATCCTTGATTGTCGTAAGGATTATGATTGGCTTGTACATTAACAACGAAATAATCAGAATTGCCGTCTATTATAAAATGGTGGATTTTTTATTGAAGGAGTACCGACAATGCAGTCTGTCAGAATCAGAAAAGAAGAACCAAGCGATTACAGAGCAACGGAGTTGATGACAATGCGGGCCTTTTGGAATCTCCATGGGCCGGGGTGCAACGAGCACTATCTTGTGCATCTCATAAGAGACAGCGCCGATTATCTGCCGAATCTGAGCAGGGTGGCGGAGCTGGATGGAAAGATTGTCGGCGCTATTTTCTATACGCGGGCATGGATAACGGACGGGCAGCAGAGGCATGCTATTGTGACCTTTGGCCCGTTGGCGGTTGACCCGATGGCGCAGAGTATGGGAATAGGAAAAATGCTTCTCGAGGAGACAATTTCTCTGGTAAAGGAAGCGGGGTATCCCGGAATCTGTATTATCGGAGAGCCGAACTATTATCCCAAGCACGGGTTTATGACCTGTGATAATTTTGGCATTACGGATTCGGAGGGCAATAATTATGACCCGTTCATGGGCTTGGAGGTGACGGCGGAAGGCTTTCGCAATATCAAGGGCAGATTTACGGAGCCGGATGTATTTGCTCAGAGCGATGACGAAAAGGCAGTCGAAGCATTTACGCAGGAGTTTCCGCAATATCCCAAATACAGGGTGCCCGCACAGTGGCTGCATGAGGAGAAGCTGGGGCGGGTTGCCGCCATTCGCAGCGGGGTATATGACATCGAATTTTGGGAGGCGGTTTTGCCTGCCGTGTTGAAGGATTCCTTTCAGGGGGAAAAGCCCACCGTTGGCAGTCTGGTGACGTTTGACTATCGCAGGGAAGGAAATTGTCTGATTCGGACAGTGGAAAAGGAACTGTAAGGAAGCGTTGATTGAATAGCGCTTCCTTAACTGTTTTCCGCAACTCTCCGATACAGATAGGAATTGCCCGTTTTTCCAATCCGCTCGATGATCTTTGTCTCCAGCAGTACGTTTAGCAGGGTGGAAGCCGCGGATTGTGTGATTTTCGCGGCCTTTGCCAAATCCCTTGAGGTGAAATCTTCCACAAGGCCTTCGGGCAGAAATTTGCCGTAGTCAGACAGCGTGTCAATGCGCACCTCGTCATACAGATTGACGGGGATCCCGTCCATGCGGGAGGAACCGCGCTTTTTATTGTAGCTCCAACCGTTTAAGTACCGTGTCTCCTCGATGTCTATCAGCGCGATAATGAAATGAAGATTGGGATGATGGATAAACATTTTGATGCGGTACAGCTCAGGGATAATCCGGTATATTGTGCCTGTCTTTGGCGATTTGCGCTTGGGGGAAAGCTCGCCTGTCTCCATGTCCATCCATGAGAGCCATTTGGTGTGTGCCACGGGATAGATGATGGTCACGTCGTGCTCCCGCAAAAAATAGTCCAGCTTGCCGCGCATGGTGTTGAAATTTCTGGTCTGCACCTCAAAGATTTCGCCGTCGATGCAGATGTCCGCGACGTACTGCCCGATTTTCACCTCATGGTAGGCGGGATTGGGCGCGTAATAATATTTCAGGACGCTGTGGACAGTTTTCTCTCTCAAAGTGCCGATGCCGTTCTGTCCCTGCAGGGCGCCGATCATTTTATGGCAGGCCTCGGAGAAGAGTGCGCGGTCTATCAGGGGATTTGTGCTTGTGTCGTTGTGGTTGTCTTTCATGGTATACATTATCCTTTGGAGGGGTTAATTTGTTCTCTGCATATCTTTTCTTGCAGCCGTGGCAATCAGAGGCGACTGCGATTCACTGTGGCTAGTGGTGCATTTTCCTGTATTCCTTTGGCGTGACGCCGTATTTTTCTTTAAAAAGAGCATAAAAGTGTGTGCGGTTTGAGAACTGCAGCTTTGCCGCAATGGCGTTGATGGGATCCTTGGTCTCAATCAGACATTTTGCCGCTTTCTTGAGACGGAAGGTCATGCTGTAGTCGATGAGGCACATGCCCGCGTATTTGTTGACAATGCGGTTTAAGTAATTGCTGCTGTAATTTAAAGCCTGCGCCATCTCTGAGCGGGTCATTCTGCCCGCGCTCTCCTCAAACAAATGGCTGATGCGCGTAAATATCAGAAAATCGCTGTCGGTGTCCAGTTGAACGGATGTGTGTTCATACTGTTCCTGCGAAAAAAGGGTTTCGATCAATTCACAGAGCAGTCCGCGAATCCGATGTTCCGCGCCGAACTTTGGATAGAGCAGCGTGCGTGTGATGGCTTCGGCGAGTGTATACAGGTACGACGCACCTTGTCGATTATTCTGTGCAGGATGAAAGTTGATATAGGCCTTTTTCCCGGGATTTTTCAAATCACTGTCGATAAAACGGTAGAAGTCGCTGCCATAAATCTCCTTTTCATTTTTGAAGGAAGAATTCTGTGCATCCGAAAAAAGCGCTGTCAGAAGGTCCGCTGACATGCCGATAAAAAGCACGACCGCGGGGGAGTGATAGTGTTCGATATGACACAGACTTCGGTTGAGCAGGCATCCGTCCCCCGCAGAGTACACAAAATTTTCCCCCTCAAGCTTCTGTACGATCATCCCCTTGAGCACGATCACAAACTCAAAATAATCATGGAAGTGTAACACGTCTCTTGTGTGGGCGTAGTTTTTGGTGGCAAAGGATTCCTGATAGAGGACAGAGCGGTCCGATGCGAGCGTGATAATGTTGATATAGTCGTCCAGCTCAGAGCCGCTGCAGTATTCCAGTGTCAGTTGAAAGGGCACGTCCATATAGTAAAGGCGGCAAAACTCACTTGTGGCATTTCGCACCTTAATAGGAGAAGTAGGGCGATGTAATGTCTCGAGCATATCCATCGATTCTTCGAGAAAAGTAATTCCTTCATCCATGGTAAATTCCCTCCGCTTGCAAACTTTTGTAAAGACAGCCTTGATGACAGTCTCTTCGCGACAAGTCGCTCAGAAATGGGGATTAAATTCACGGATTTGATACAAAATAGAACCTGCAAATCCACCTGCGACATTGTTCTGCATTGTACAAACTGTATATAATAATTGGCAGAAGCAAAGTAATTATATACAAAACACCAAGAAAAGTAAAGCAAAATATGCTGTAAAACAGAAAAACAGCATAGGAAAAAAATACTAAAAGGAGAGTGGGATATGCGTGATTTTGTGTATGGCGTCGATGTCAGTTGGGTAAGCCAGCTTGAAGCGCAGGGGGTTTACTGGGTTGACCGGAAGGGCATAAGGGCAGACCCGTTTGCGCTGTTGAAGGACATGGGAGCGAATGCCGTGCGTCTCAGAGTCTTTGTCAATCCGCCAAAGGAAGCCTCTTGGACAAAGCCGGAGAAGGAGTTTGCAGGCAGGAAGTTTGGGCCGGAGGAGTGTATGCTCGGCTTCTGTGACAAGGACGGTGTGCTGGAGCTTGCGAAGCGGGCGAAGGAACAGGAGATGCGTCTCATGGTGGACTTTCATTACAGTGACCATTTTGCGGATCCGGTTTTTCAGGATATTCCGAAAGCGTGGGAGAATGACAGCTACGAGAGGCTGTTGGAGCGCGTGGCCCGGCATACCGAAGAGGTCCTAGAGCTGCTGGGAGCGCATGATATTCACCCTGAATGGGTTCAGGTCGGAAATGAACTGAACACGGGTTTGCTGTTACCTGTGGGAAGTACGAGAGAACATCCCAAGCAGCTTGTCGGACTGCTCAACGCCGGATATCAGGCAGTGAAGAAATGCTGTCCGGACTGCAGTGTCGTCACACACATTTCCGGCGGAAATGATTACAACCTGTGCACAAGATTCTTCGACGTATTCTTTGAATATGGCGGCATGACCGATATTATGGGATTCTCCTACTATCCGTACTGGGTGCAGATTACACATGATGCGCAAAAGCTCCAGGAGGACATGACAAGGCTTGCAGACAAGTACCGGAAGCCCTTGATGTTGAGTGAAATCGGCGGGGAGGAGAAGAAGGAGGAGGACAGCTACCGGCTGTTGTACAGTGCGGTGCGCGCAATCAGGGATATTCCAAAGGAGCGGGGGCTTGGCGTCTTTTACTGGGAACCAGAGGTGGGCGCGGAGCTTTTGACGGACCATTATCCCTTGGGTGCGGCGCGGCTGGTGGACGAAAAGGGCCTGCAGTTTACGAAGGCGATGGAGGCCTATCGCGATAGCAGAAAGGAGGAAGGGTAAGATGAAATATAAACAACCGTTTTTTAAGACAGTGAAAAAGCACTGGATGCTGTTGGCAATGCTCGCGCCGGCAGTGATCTATGTGATCGTGTTCGCGTACATACCGATGACCGGAATCGTGCTCGCGTTCAAGAATTATCAGTACGCGGGAGGTATCTACGGTTCCCCGTGGAATGGCCTGGACAATTTCAAGGCGCTGCTGGTTGCGGGGAAGCTTGGGCAGGTGACGCGAAACACCCTGTTGTACAACATTGCATTTTTGTTTCTTGGTATTCTGTTTGAGATGGGAAGCGCGATTCTTCTGAATGAACTGTTCGGAAAGGTGATCAAGAAGGTCATGCAGTCGTTTATGTTCCTGCCGTATTTTATCAGTTGGGTTGTGGCGGGCGCGATCATGTACAATGTATTCAATTTTGAGCGCGGTGTGTTTAACCATATCCTGAATCTGCTTGGGGCGGAGTCGTTTGACTTGTACAATTCGCCGAGCGCATGGCCGATTGTGTTGATTTTCCTGAAAATATGGAAGCAGACCGGATACGGCTCGGTCGTGTATCTGGCGGCGATTACGGGGATTGATCAGGAGATGTTTGAGGCGGCTTCCATAGACGGCGCGAGCGTGTGGCAGAAAATCCGCTACATCACGATTCCGTCGCTGCTCCCGACTATGATGATTCTGCTGTTGATGGGTATCGGCAATATTTTCCGCGGTGACTTTGGCCTGTTTTATCAGACGGTGCGCAGCAGTGCGCTGCTGCAGCCTGCGACAGACGTTATTGATACCTATGTGTTCCGACTTTTGATCAACAACAGTGATATCGGCGTTTCGGCGGCAGCAGGACTGTACCAGTCGGTGCTCTGCTTCCTGACAATCACTGTCTGCAACAAGCTTGTCAAGAAGGTTGATCCGGATTACGCACTGTATTAGGAAGGAGGATGGATATGTCAATGATGAAGATAAACCATAGGCGCGTCACCAAGGACCAGCTTGCGGTGAACATTTTGGGATACCTGTTGGTGGGATTGTTCGCGCTGATCTGTGTGATTCCGTTTTATCTGATTATTGTGGCTTCGTTTACCGACGAGTCCGCCCTGATCCGAAACGGATATCCGCTGATTCCCACGGATTTCAGCGTGCAGAGCTATCTGCTGTGCCTGAAGAATCCGTTGGAGATTGTGCGGGCGTATGCAACGACAATCGGTGTGACCGTCTTGGGGACGGCGATAGCGGTGTTTATCGCGACCATGACCGGTTATGTGCTGTCGCGCAAAGACTTCCCGTGGCGCAACAAGTTTTCATTTTTCTTTTTCTTCACGACGCTGTTTAGCGGCGGCTTGGTGCCTTCCTATATGCTGTGTATGCGGTATCTGCATTTTAGGAACAATTATCTGAGTCTTTTGCTGCCGCTCATGTTTTCCGTGTGGAACATGATCATAGCAAAGTCGTTTATGAGCGGAATCCCGGGCGCGATTACGGAGTCGGCAAAGATTGACGGCGCGAATGACATTGTGATTTTTGTGAAATTGATACTGCCGCTGAGCAAACCGCTGTTGGCGACGCTGGGATTGTTCTCTGCGCTGGCGTACTGGAATGACTGGTATAACTGTATGCTGTATATCACGGACGAAAAGATGTTCACACTACAGTATTATCTGCAGAGGATGCTTGGCAGCGCGGAGGCGATGCGCATCGTGGCGGAAAAATCAGGTATCGCGCTGCCGTCTGTTCCGTTGGAGAGCATGAAGATGGCGATGACGGTGATCGCGACAGGGCCGATTGTGCTGCTGTATCCGTTTGTACAGCGCTATTTTGTCAAGGGACTTACCATCGGAGCAGTCAAAGGGTAAAAAACGAAGCAACCCTAAACCGATAAAAGACACTGGTTAAGGTTTGCTGAGTTTTTAGAAGAACGCCAAAGGGCAGGCATTCTTCGCATAAATTAATTTAGATAGGAGAGAGATTCTTATGAAGAAGAAAAGAGTATTGTCAATGGTTCTGGGAATGTGCATGACGGCGTCGCTGTTGGCAGGGTGCGGCGGCTCCGGCGATTCGGCTTCGTCAGCAAATAACAGTGCAAGCAGTACTGCAAACAGCAGTACAACTGGCACCTCCAATGCAGGGACGGCAGGTGCGGACACCGCAGGGGATTCGGGCACAACGGCAGCGTTTGACAGCCTTCCGGCGGAGGTGGGGGAAGGCGTGATTGCCGCCACGCCGGAGATGTATTCGTCCACGGATCTGAGCAAAAATTATACGGTCAACATGTATCTGATCGGGGACACGCCGAACGATTGGGACAAGGTGCTGGGACTTGTGAATGAGTATCTGGCACCGTTCAACACGGAGCTTGCAGTGACCTTTATGAGCTGGAGTGATTATCAGACAATGTATTCGCTGGTGCTTGCGGGCGGCGAACAGGTGGATCTGATCTTCACGGCGCCGTGGTGCTATATGTACAATGAGGCGGCAAAGGGATCCTTCTATGAGCTGACAGATGAGTTTGTTGCGAATTATATGCCGCTGACAAGCAGGTATCAGGCGGCGGACAGTTGGGACGAGACGACGATTTCGGGGAGAACCATCGCGGTTCCGTGCAATGTAGCGCAGCCCATGGGAAAGATTGTGGCGGTGCGTCAGGATTTGATGGAAAAGTATGGGATGAGCGAGCTCAAGAGCTGGGAGGATTATAAGCAGTACTGTCTGACAATCGCGGAGAAGGAGACGCCGGAGAGCGGTGTCTATGCATTGGCGGCTGCCGGCGACAACAATGAGCTGTGGGATGTATACCGTCAGCAGTCAGACACGTTCTTAGCGCTGGACAGCAGTTATCTGGATCTGATGTATGAATACAAGGAGACTACGCCGTCAAAGGAGGACATCAAGCTTGCATATGAGTTTGATTCGTTCCGCGCCTATGCGCATGACATGAAGGAGATGGCGGACGCGGGCTGTTGGAGCCGCAGCGCCCTGACCAACACGATCACGGATGATGACGCGTTTGGCAATCTGCAGGGCGCTTCCGTCGCATGGAATGGTTCCGTATTTACTTACATGGAGCAGGCGGAAAAGACAGACGGTGTAACCTGTATGGCTTACGATCTCACCACGGATCATCTGGTAGGCGCGGAGGCGTATTCCAACAATGACATGGCGATCACGGCAGGCTCCAAGGATCCGCAGCGCGCGGCGATGGTTCTGGATTTGATCAAGTTCGATACATACCTGAATAAGCTCTTGATTCTCGGTATCGAGGACGAGCACTACAGCCTCAACGACAACAATGAGTACACAGAGCTTGACAAGGCGGCAGATTTTGCGGCGTTTGCGATCTCCGCTTCATGGGCGATCAAGAACGGCGATCTGCATGAGGCGGGCGTGCCGGAGCGTGAGACTGCGATCACGGACGCATGGGAAACGCGTGTGAAGATGAATCCGACGATCACGTTTGTCTTTGACGATACGAATGTGAAGTCGTATACCTCCGCAGTGACGGCGGTACTCACGGACTATGTGCCGATGCTGGAGCTTGGTCTGGTCGAGGATGTGGACAAGACGTTGGATGAAATGATCCAGAAATGTTATGACGCCGGACTGCAGCAGATTTATGATGAGTTCTATGCGCAGTATGACGCGTGGGCAGCAACGAGATAATTGCCATAAAATTACCCCCCTGTTAAGAGCTTTGCTCTGACAGGGGGTTTTGGCTTTTTTCTATAGTTCTTTTATGCTCCATAGCCTTTTAGGATATGGTCCATAGCCTTTTAAGGATTGACAGGCCTTGATTCAATTTGTATGATAAATAACAATACAGGCGGGAAAAAAACATCAGGCGGATTCCGACGACAAGCGGAATCGATAAAAGAAAGGAATACAGCCATGACAAACGCACAAATATTGGAAATCGCAATGAGGCAGTCCGCAATCGACAGTAACTGCGACTGGCGTGATTTTCAGGAGAAGGAAAACAAAGTCGTCCTTTCAGAAAAAAGTGAAAATGCCCGAAGGTATCTGGAGCTTCCCTTTCTCTGCGATTTGGCGTCCTACGGAAGCAATATTGTCGCGTCGGTCTCTGCGGAGCTGGAGGAGATTGTCACGGAGTATATCGGGAAATATTCCGTGGCGCACTGCTTTGAGACGCCTAATCTGCATGTTTTGATGAACCGCATTCGTCCGCTGGGGTATGACGTTTGCTTTATGGCGGAATATTCCCTTCCGGATGCGGATATTCTGCTTGGCGGCGGATTGGCGGATCGGCTGAAAAAGCGCTGCCCGTATGAGATACATCTGATGAATCCCAAGGATTTCCAAGGCCTGTATACGGAACAGTGGAGCAATGCGCTCTGTAAGGACAGAAAGGAGCTGGATGTGATTGGAGCGGGAGCGTATGAGGGCGATAAGCTGATTGGATTGGCGGGGGCCTCCGCGGATTGTGCGTCCATGTGGCAGATTGGCGTTGACGTTCTGCCTGAATATCGCAGGAAGGGCGTTGCGTCTGCGCTTACGGGCAATCTGGCCGCCGAGATTCTGAATCGGGATATTGTGCCCTTCTACTGCTGTGCGTGGTCGAATGTCGGCTCTATCTGCAATGCGATTGCGAGCGGATTCCGCCCCGCGTGGGTTCAGGTCACGGTGAAGAAGCTGGAAACGATAGCGGAGATGAATAATTGACAAATACGCATTTGATACGTATAATAAAAGTATCAGATAACCGCCGCGTTCACTTTGAAGGGAGGAGTATGAAGAGAAGAGAGCTGATAAAACGTTTTGAAAAGGGTGGTTGGTATCTTCTGAGAAATGGCGGCAGGCATGATGTTTATACAAATGGAGAGGACATTGAGGAAATACCGAGACATCCGGATATCAAAGAAAGACTGGCGAAGAATTTAATAAAGAAATGGGGACTGTAAAGTCCGTGATTCTTTGTGAATATTTTACATGGAAAGATAAAAAACGGAAACAATAATTGGCTGAGAATGTAAGGGAAGAGGAATGAATAATGAGTAATGAAAAGAAAGCATATCAGGTTATATTATCGCCGGAAGAGGATGGAAGCTATTTTGTGACAGTACCCGATATGGATATTCAGACACAGGGGGAAAGCATTGCGGATGCGATGGATATGGCGCGCGATGCAATAGGACTCAAGGGCATTACCTTACAGGATATGGGAAAGGATGTACCGGAACCGGGAGCCGTAAGATTTGAAGCTGAGAAAAATGATATTCTCACATATGTGGATATTAATTTCTCTGACTACAGAAAAAAGGCGGATAACAGGGCAGTAAAAAAGAACTGTACCATACCCTATTGGATGAGTGTTGAGGCGGAGAATGCAGGCGTTAATTATTCCAAATTATTGCAGGAAGCGATAATATCTGCTCTGGGATTAAAGGCAAGAGTCTGAGTATGAAAGAGTGTATGAAACTTTTTCTGTAAATAGCTATTAAGTAACAGGTCTTCTGTGATA
>JAMPFV010000077.1 GCA_023664265.1 Roseburia sp. | reverse complement strand
TTAAGGGGAGTATAAATAATTAATATATAAGGGTTGTAAAGAGGATTGAAGGAGTATCTCTTTACTAAATTCAGTATAACAACTTTAAGGCAAAAGGTCAAGAATTTTCTGACAATAAAAACCAACAAAGTCAAGTTGTCAGTTTTGGGCAGAGTTTCCAAAGATATCCTTATTTGTAAATAATTTGCATGGTATAAAAAGATGAAATTGTGCAAATCCTAATGACGTAACCGGAAAACTGTTACAAATAAGTTATAACTTTTGGAGGGAATAAAAATGTCAGGAACAAACAACAGCTACGAGCAGAATAAGACAAACAACAAGTCATACAACAGCAGCAATAACAGCAGCCAGAATGACTACAAGAACAGCACGCAGAACGCTCAGAACTCCCAGAATTCTCAGAACTCAAGCTCTCAGAATTCCCAGAACTCTCAGAACTCAAGCTCTCAGAATTGCCAGAATTCCAACAGCCAGAAGAACTGCAAGAACAGCTACGAGAACAGCAGCAACAAGTAAAAGACTCCCTTTCCTTAGGGAAACGCTGATTAAAGCGTTTCCCGCACCGGATTTGCGTTGCGAAGCAATATTTTCCCTTGCAAATCCGTGTGCATCCGCCGGAGGCTCTAAGGAAGCGGTGATTTAATCAGCGCTTCCTTAGAAAAGCCATCGCACGCCAAATTGTGCGGTGGCTTTTTACGGTGCGCGGTTTTGAGAAGAATTTGAATGACAATTCGGATATTTTGCAGTACAATTATTTCGGGGGAGTTATGCAAGAGAAGCTGAACTGCGGGCAGAGATTGACAGGATAATTGCGGGGAATGTGTGATGAATAATCTGACTGTTGCAACAGACAATATTCTTATGGAAAATTATAAGAATACAGACAATATTACGAATGATATAAAAACAATCATTGATACGGCACAGCGGCAGGCCTATCAAAACGTCGATAAAATTCTCGTTCAAAGAAATTGGATTATAGGATATAGAATTTCGCAGGAGGAACTGAAGGGGGAAGAACGTGCGGATTATGGCATGAAAATAATTAATATGCTGTCCGAGGAATTGTCGAAAAGCGGCAAAAAGGGCTTTGATAAAAGCAGCTTATATTCGTATGTAAGATTTTATAAATATTTTCCTCGGATTGTGGACTCACTGAGTCCACAATCTGAAAATTTACTGTCATGGACACATTACAGGGCTTTAATACGGGTCCATGATGATAAGGCGCGGGGATGGTATGCAAAGGAAGCGCTGGAACAGATGTGGAGTGTCAGGGAGCTGCAGAGACATATTCAGTCGCAATATTATCAACGGATTGTAAAAACACAATATGAGGAGCTTGTGAAAAATACTTCTGCAGGGATAGAAATGTCAGACGCGGACAGATTGGAATATGTAAGAAATCCTGTTATTGCTGAATTTTTGGGATTGGAAACACATACAGAAGTCAATGAGGCAGAATTGGAAACAGCTATTCTTGATAATCTGCAAAAATTTCTCATGGAGCTGGGGAAGGGCTATGCTTTCGTTGCACGGCAGCAGCATATTAAAACGGAGCAGGAAGATTACTATATTGATCTCGTGTTTTATAATTATTATATGAAATGTTTTGTTCTGATAGATTTGAAGACAAAGAAAATCACGCATCAGGATGTAGGCCAGATGGATATGTATGTTCGGATGTATGATGAATTGAAAAAGGTGGACGGAGATAATCCGACGCTTGGAATAGTTCTTTGCGCGGAAACAGATGAAGATATTGCAAAATATTCTGTATTAAACGGAAACGAACAATTGTTTGCGTCAAAATATAAATTGTATATGCCGTCAGAGGAGGAACTGCAGCGGGAGATAGAAACACAAAAACGATTTTTTGAATTACAGCAACAGGAGAAAGCGGCTTTGAAAGAGGCGGCTGAGCAATGATTTGACCATCGCCTGATCATCGGCGGGCAGATACAACCGTTATCTGTCCGCCGATTGACGTAAGCCTCAGGGCTTTGTCTGAGTGGAAAAGGTATTGTCAACCAAATCCGTGTAGGAGACGTAATCGTCAAGCTCTCCGGCCTCCATCAGGATATTCTGGAGCAGCTTAAAGCTTTCTTCGGAGAATACAAGGTCTGTTTTCCAAGTGTCCTGATTCTTGTAGCGGGAGACGATGGTTGCGATGGTCGCGCTGTCCGTCTCGGGGAACTGCGGTTTAATAACATCTGCTATTTCCTGAGCGGAATGCGTCGCCACATAGTCCATGCCCTTTTGCAGCGCCTTGGTAAAGTGAAGCAGGGTGTCCTGATTTTTCTCAAAGTAGCTCTTCCGCGCGGAGAAGGAGGTATAGGGCACATAGCCGGAGTCCGTTCCGAGAGAGGCGACAATATAGCCCTTCTTCTGCTCCTCGAGGGAAGTTGCGTGCGGCTCGAATTCCACGGTGAAGTCGGCATATCCCGCGTCGCCCTCCTTCGCGCCTGCAAAGGCGGCGGCAGTGGAGCCAAAGTCAATGCTCGTGTCTATCGTGAGGTCGGTCTCGGGGTCAATTCCGTTCGTTTTCAGAATATATTCAAACACCATCTGCGGCATTCCGCCCTTGCGTCCGCCAAGGACATAGGTTCCCTTGAGCATATCCCAGTCGAAATCTTCAATGGGGGTGCGGCTGACAAGGAAGTTCCCCGCGCGCTGCGTCAGTTGCGCAAAGTTGACCGCATAGTCCTCCGCACCCTGCAGATAGGTATAGATGGTCGCCTCGGAGCCCATAAAGCCGATGTCCGCTTCGCCCGTGAGCAGCGCGGTCATGGTTTTGTCGGCTCCGTAGCCGGTGACAAGCTCCAAATCGATGCCTTCTTCAGCAAAATATCCCTCCTCGATTGCGACATACATCGGCGAATAAAATATTGAGTGTGCAACTTCGTTGAGGGTCACTTTCGTAAGTTCGGAGCCGCTCTCCGTCTTGCCGCATCCGCTAAGGAGCATGGGGACGAGCAGCGCCGTGGTCAAAAGCAGGGAAAGATACTTTCGCCCAAACCTTTTCATAATAATCCTCCGGTGGTTCTTTTTGATTATAATATGCGGAAACGGCGTTTCGTGCTTCTCAAAAGCGGAAATATTTGATATACTTGAAAAATCGGGACTTGAACATTCGGATAAGAGGAAGGACAGGGGGAATACTATGGGGCAGTATGATGCATTGAATGAGCAGCAGAAAAAGGGCGTGTTCACCACGGACGGGCCGGTTCTGATATTGGCGGGTGCGGGCAGCGGGAAGACGAGCGTGCTGACGCACCGCATCGCGTATCTGATAGAGAATGCGGGCGTCAACCCGTGGAATATCCTTGCGATTACCTTTACCAATAAGGCGGCGGGGGAGATGCGCAGCAGGGTGGACGAGATCGTGGGATACGGCTCGGAGAGCATATGGGTGGCGACCTTCCACGCGACCTGTGTGCGGATACTGCGGCGGCATATCGACCGTCTGGGGTACGACACGAGTTTTACGATTTATGATACTGATGACTCCAAGAGCGTTATGAAGGAGGTCTGCAGGAAGCTCAACATTGACACGAAGCAGTTGAAGGAAAGGACGCTGCTCGGCCTTATCTCCTCCGCAAAGGATGAGCTGATATCGCCCCTCGACTATGAGCTGTCAGTGGCGGGGGACTTCACGAAGCGGCGGATTGCGGAGGCCTACAAGGAATATCAGTCGTTATTAAAGAAAAATAACGCGCTTGATTTTGACGACATTATTGTAAAAACAGTGGAGCTGTTCCGAAGCTGCCCGGATGTGTTGGAGAATTATCAGAACCGCTTCCGCTACATCATGGTGGATGAGTATCAGGACACCAACACGGCGCAGTTTGAGCTTGTGCGGCTTCTGGCGTCCAAGAACCGGAACCTGTGCGTGGTGGGCGATGACGACCAGTCCATCTATAAGTTCAGAGGCGCCAATATTCGGAATATTCTGGACTTTGAGCAGGTATATCCGGATGCCGTGGTCATCAAGCTGGAGCAGAATTACCGCTCCACACAGACCGTGCTGGACGCGGCGAACGCGGTTATAAGAAACAATGTCGGGCGCAAGAACAAGGCGCTCTGGACAGACAGAGGAGCAGGCAACCGCATTCATTTTCGGGACTGTGACACCGCCAGTGAAGAGGCGGAATACATAGCAGGTGATATTCGACGGAAGAAGCGGGAGCAAATCTGCGATTACAGGCAGTGCGCCGTGCTCTACAGAACCAACGCGCAGTCGCGTCTCTTGGAGGAGAGCTTCATCGGCCTGAATATCCCCTACAATGTGGTCGGCGGCGTAAACTTCTATTCCAGAAAGGAAATCAAGGATGTGCTGGCCTACCTGAAAACGATTGACAACGGTAAGGATGATTTGGCGGTAAAGAGAATCATCAACGTGCCGCGGCGGGGAATCGGCGCGGCAAGCATCAACCGCGTTCAGGGCTACGCGGACGAGGCAGGGATAAGCTTTTTTGAGGCGTTGCAGCAGGTGGAGCAGATTCCGGGCATGGGAAGCGGCAAGGCGGCGGAGAAGCTGAAAGCCTTTGCGCTGATGATACAGACGTTTCGGACAATGCTCTCCTTCGGCAGTCTGGAGGAATTAATAACAAATGTTCTTGAAACGACAGGCTACGTGAAGGAGCTGGAGGATTCGGACGATGAGGACGCGGCGGACCGCCTTGAAAATATCGACGAGCTGATTACCAAGGTGGTCAGCTTTGAACAGGCGCAGGAGGCGATTGGTGAGAAAGCGGAGCTCTCGGCTTTTCTGGAGGAGGTTGCGCTTGTCGCGGATATAGACGGGGTGAATAAGGACGACAACAGAGTACTGTTGATGACGCTGCACAGCGCGAAGGGACTGGAATTCTCACAGGTATATCTGGCGGGGATGGAGGACGGCGTGTTCCCGAGCTATATGACGATTGTCTCGGACGATCCGATGGACATTGAGGAGGAGCGGCGGCTGGCCTATGTGGGCATCACGCGGGCCAAGGATGACCTGACGATTACGAGTGCGCGCCTGCGGATGCTGCGCGGGGAGACGCAGTACAATCCTGTCAGCCGTTTCGTAAAGGAAATCCCCGAGGAGCTTCTGGACAACGGGACGCAGCGGACGCCGTTAAGACGCACGGAATCGACGGGGAACAACTGGGCGGCTTTTCAGCCTGATGTGACAATAACACGCGGTATGAAATCAAACGCCGCACAGGCGCCATGGCAAATGCCACAACAGATGTCACGACAGATGTCACGACAGATGCCGCGGCAGGCACCCGCAGGAGGGCGGGATTTTGCGGACATATTGGCGTCAAAGCCCAAGGCTGTCGCGCGGAAGAAAGAGACGCCGGAGGCGAACAAGCCCTATATAGCGAAATCCATTGACAGCCTGACTAAGGGCGCGCAGGTCACGGCGCAGGGTGCGCTCGGCTATGAGGCGGGCGACCGCGTGCGGCATGTCAAATACGGTGACGGGACGGTGCTCGAGATTAAACGGGAGCCGCGCGATTACAAGGTGACCGTCGCCTTTGACGGGTATGGAAATAAAATCATGTATGCCGCGTTTGCGAAATTAAAGAAAATGTGATACAAAAAAGAGTAGTAAAATTTGAGAAAAGGTGATATGATATAGGTAACGGATTTTTATAGACGAGCTGAAACGGGAATAAACGAGAAAGGGGTACTCATTATGAAAAAATGGGACGATGTATTGGAATACCTTCAGGACAAAAACTTAATAAGCAGGGATTGCTGCAAGAACGATTTGAAGGCGGATAACGAGAAAAAGGGGAATACCGTATTGTGGGTTCTGGCGATTATCGGCGCTATCGCGGCAGTCGCGGCCATCGCATATGCGGTGTATCGTTATATGACGCCGGATTATCTGGACGACTTTGACGACGAGTATGATGATGATTTCGAGGACGATTTCTTTGACGATGAGGAGGACGAGGAGCAGGAGCCTGCGAAGGAACAGGAATACACGACTGTAAAATAAGCGGCCATAAACGTTAAGGGTACAGGAAGTGAGAGTCTGCCGAGGCAGACTCTTTTCCTTATTTTATAAGAAATTGCGATAATCATAGTGGCAGTTAGGAAAGAATTTACCGCGCTTGCGTTGCAAGTGTGGTAAATTCTTTGAATCGTCGCTGCCGAGCGACGATTTTTTTTCGGAGGAATGTATGAAGAAAGGACAGATTTACGAGGGCTATGTGGAGCGGCTGGATTTCCCGAATAAGGGAATCGTCCGCTGTGGGGAGGAGACTGCGGTGGTAAAAAACACGGTGACAGGACAGCGGGTATCCTTTCTGGTAAATAAGAAGCGGAAGGGCAAGGCGGAGGGGCGGCTGCTGGAGGTGTTGGAGAAGGCGCCGTATGAAATTGAGAGCCGCTGCCCGCATTTTGCCGAGTGCGGGGGGTGCAGCTATCAGAATCTGCCCTATGAGAAGCAGCTTGCCATCAAGGAGGAGCAGGTGCGCCGCCTGCTTGCTCCCATATTTGAAAAACAGGCGTTATTGGGAGGCTGCGGGAAGGAGACTGCGGCCTATGCGGATACAATCTTTGAGGGAATAAAGGCGAGTCCCGTGCAGTTTGCGTACCGCAATAAGATGGAATTTTCCTTTGGAGATGAGTATAAGGAGGGGCCGCTTGCGCTCGGAATGCATAAGCGGGGCAGCTTTTACGATATTGTATCCGTGCGCGAGTGCTGTATTGTCGATGCGGATTACAGGAGGATTTTGTCCTGTGTGCTGGATTATTTTGCGGAGCGGAAGGCCACATATTTTCATCGGATACGCCACGAGGGGTATCTGCGGCATCTGTTGGTGCGGAAGGGACAGAAAACCGGAGAGATACTGATAGCGCTCGTCACGACGACGCAGGAGAAACATCCGTTACAGCCGCTTGTGGATTGCCTGACGGGGCTTGTGCTGGAGGGAAAAATAACAGGCGTTTTACATATAAAGAACGATTCGCTTGCGGATGTTGTTCAGAGTGACGAGGCGACGGTGCTCTATGGACAGGACTACTTTTATGAGGAGCTTCTGGGGCTTCAATTCAAGATTTCTCCGTTTTCCTTTTTCCAGACGAACAGCTTTGGCGCGGAGGTGCTGTATGAGACGGCCAGAGAGTTCCTCGGGGATATTGCCGCGGAGGGGAAAAATGATAAGGTAGTCTTTGACTTGTACAGCGGCACGGGGACGATAGCACAGCTTCTCGCGCCCGTGGCGGGGAAGGTCGTCGGCGTGGAAATCGTGGAGGAGGCGGTCGTGGCCGCGCGGCAGAATGCCGCGCGAAACGGCTTGGATAACTGTGAATTTATTGCGGGCGATGTGTTGAAGGTCTTGGACGAGATTGCGGATAAGCCGGATTTTATAGTATTGGACCCGCCGCGAGAGGGAATCCATCCGAAAGCACTGCTGAAAATTCTTGCATACGGGGTAGAGCGAATCGTCTATATCAGCTGCAAGCCGACCAGCCTCGCGCGGGATTTGGAGGCGTTTCTGGAGAATGGCTATCGAGTGGAGAGAGCGGTGGCGATAGACCAGTTTCCGGGGACGGGGCATGTTGAGACTATTGTGGGACTACAGAGGCGAAAGCTGATTGGAATATAAGGGCATTTCCATAAGGAAGTGTCCTTCCGGATGAAGAATTTGAACAGCTTGAACCGATTGAAGCAGAATAATGTAAAATGAAAACAGGCTTCCTTCTCACTTAAAATGTGGGAGTGGGTAAGTCTGTTTTTCGTGGAAATATCGCGAAAAAAATAGTCAACGCTCCGATTTAGTGTTATAATATATCCGGTTCCACTGAGGAGGATTTAGAACAAAGGAGATTGTAAGGCTATGAATGCGACCAAAAAACCATGGCAAAACATACTGTACATATTAATTTTACTGGCAGCGATTATATTGCTGTTCCGATGGTATGCTGTCTCGAACAGACGACAGATTGAGGACCGTAATCTGAACTATGCCATGGACTCCGCGCGTCAGACCGCACAGGGTCTCAGCAACGAGTTTGCCAATGCCGGCCGGCGGGTGCGCAATTATGCGTACTTTCTGAGTGTGGGGATAAGGTCGTCCGAGATTACCGCGGATATGCTGAAGGAGCTGGAGAACAATGTGGATTTTGACTCCATGCGCTTTATCAATGCCGAGGGTGAAAACCTGACCTCTGACGGGACAGTCTCCGACAGCGCGGACAGGGATTATTTTGACGCGGGAATGCGGGGCGAGAGCGGTACCACGATGGTGCTGAATTCCCGGATTACCGGAAAGACCACCATGGTTTTTTATGCGCCCGTGCGCAATGGCGACGAGGTGGTCGGCGTGCTGCTGGGGCTGTATCTTGCGGAGGATTATCTTCAGGAAATACTGGAGACAAGCTATTTCGGAGAGGCGGCGGACGTCTGGCTGTGTACCGTGAACGGGGAGGTTATCGCTTCCTCCAACGGGGAGCGGTATGATAAGCTGCTGCCGGATGTCCTGCGGGATGGCGGGGTGATCGATTCAAAGACCGCTGAAAATGTCTGGGCGGTATTTCGGGGGGAGCAGGATGTGGGAGGTTTTATCTGCGATTCGGGCAGCCTGACGGACAATCTGTGTGCTCTTTCTGTGCCAGATACGGAATACATTCTGATTCAGGCGTTTCCTAAGAGCGTAACCCAGGGAATGGTTCGGGAGGCGAACCGCACCGGCGTGATTTTGCAGGCGGTTCTGATGGCTCTGTTTGCCGTTTATGTGTTGCTCCTGTTATTCAAGACATGGCGGAATCAGAAGGCGCTGAAAAAGGAGAACGACGAGTTCAGCTATGTGATACAGGGGATGAATACTCTTTTCTCCTCACGGTACATGACGGTAGATTTGGAGACAGGGCATTATTCTTACATGGCCGGAGACCATCCGCTGAGCAGCGTCTTGGCGATGGAGGGGCCTTGGGAGGACATACTGGCTGTCCACAGCGCCGATATTATTGAGGAGGAGGGGAAAGAGGAGTTCCGCCGCTATTTTGCGCTGGATACATTGATTGAAAATTTTCAGGAAACAGACGTTCTTTCTTATGAGGTTCACACGCAGCGAAGCCGGGGGGAAGCGTGGGAAGTTATGATTTCTATCTGCCTGGAACGAAAAGAAGGCAGAGCATCCAAAATACTGGTTGTCCGTCAGGATAAGACGCGGGAGACATTGCAGAAGCTTCGGGCACAGAAGGAGCGGGCGGCGATGAACCGCAAGGAGCGGCAGTACCGCATCGCGATTACCGCATCGGCGTTCAGTACCTTTGAATTTAACCTGACGCAGGATTTGATCGAACAGGATATTGTCCGCGTCGTGGATGGAACCAAGGTCTCCCTGTTGGAAAAGGTCGGTTTGTCTGCGCCCTGCTCCGCTTCCGTATGCTTTGAGAAGTGGAAAGCCTATGTATTGAGGGAGTCGGAGGAGGAATATGCCTCCGTGGCGAACGTGGAGAATCTAAAGCAGCGCTTTGAACAGGGAGAAGCCGAGGTCACGGTAGATTATTGGGGCGGAGCGCCCGACGGACAGCCGATGTGTGTCCGCCAATCCTTTATTATGACCCGGGATGAGCAGACGGGGGATATTATGGTCATGGTGGTGTCCAGAGACATCACAGCGCAGGTCCGCAAGCAGCGGGAACAGACGCAGGCGCTTCAGGACGCCCTGCTGCAGGCGCAGCATGCCAACAATGCCAAGACGACCTTCCTCTCCAATATGTCGCATGATATCCGCACGCCGATGAATGCCATTATCGGTTTCACTACGATCGCGGTCAGCCATATTGACAATAAATCGCAGGTGCTGGACTGCCTGCAGAAGGTACTGTCCTCCAGCAATCACCTGCTGAGCCTGATCAACGATATTCTTGATATGAGCCGCATTGAGAGCGGGAAGCTGCAGATTAAGGAGCAGGAGTGCAATATCTCTGAGCTGACCCACAATCTGGTCAATA
>JAMPFV010000076.1 GCA_023664265.1 Roseburia sp. | reverse complement strand
CCGCCAGATGGGTACACATCAGGCCCGCAAAATACAGGATAATACCGCCTACTGCAAACGCAAATGCTATCCAGCCATATCCGGAAACATTCCGCGCCTGTGTCCATTCCAGAGCCGCCCCTATCAAGTCACGGGACGCCAGCCAGATGCAGATGTAGGGAGCCATGCTAAAGAGCATGGACACTGCCGATAAGACCAGCCCTAAAAAAGTCAGCCCCTTGCGGCTTCCCGCATATTCCAGCAAGACAGCAACATCGTTCTTTTTTTCTTGTTTCATCGAATGACCTCCTTACTTATTTTTGCAGTTAGTTTTTACTAACCTATGGCTTTATTTTAAGGCTGCCGGTCTCCGTTCCACTACGGTCGGCGCTGAACATAGCGCCGGTTCCGACAGCCCTAATATCAAAGGGTAAAATTTATAGGTCGATACAAATCCGGAAGAATCACCTCCCTTGCGATTCTTCCCGAAATGACTTAGATTTTCTTAGCGGGCGTACTTTGACCGCTTAGGAAATCTTCATTTCGTGCATTCCGTGTCATTGCCAAGAATCCTGCATGATGGTATTTCCCCATCATGGAAATATACTTTTTCGCGTCCTCCACGCACATCCCATGCCGGACAACCTCACAAATCCCCTCAAAATAAGCGGTAACCATCATATGGTAAAATTCCCTTGTCAGCTCGCCCTCCGGCTCCAGCTTAGAACCTGTCGTTTCCAGCCACTTCCATGTATATTCTTCTTCCACGGACACCAGACGGTCCACAAAATTCTGAAACCTTGTGCCGTGGGATGCGTCCAACAGCAGACGGAATTCATCAAAATGCTCATAGATGTAATCCACCATCTTCAGCATCTCCCCGTCAGAATACTGTCCCACTTCCCTGCGCTGTGTCTCGCTGTCAAAAGCATGGAAAGTCTCCTGCACATTCACAAAGCGGGACATAAATTCCTCCGCGACCGGCTCCACGATAGCGTCAAACAACCCTTCCTTATCCTTGAAACGGACATAAATGGAATTCGTGCTTGTTTCCGCTTCCGATGCAATGGTACGCAGGGATGCGTCTGTATAGCCTTTTTCGAGGAATTCCTTCTTTGCGCATTCCAGTATACGCTCATACACGCCCTCAATCTGCTTTGCCACGCCTTCACCTCTTCTATTTAATAACAGCGTTTCATAACACTGTTTCAGTTTAGCACGGAAACGCACCGTTTGTCAATAGCGGATTTTTCAAAAAACACCCATGTTTACCGTCCGTATACCATTTTGGCACACAGCTTCTAAAACCATCATAATCCTCAAACGCCATGCGGCACCGCCGCACCATCCCGTCAACATCCTCCTGCCCGAATCGCTCGGCCCACTTGATGGAATACAGGGAAGCGTGCGCGACATACACTGCCAGCGCAACCCAGAAATCTTCGGGAACCGCATCCTCAAAATAAGCGTCAATCTGCCCGATGCAGTACGGAACACTCTGCTCGATTCCAAAGCTTTCGAGCTTATAAAACTCCTCGTAGGGGTCGCCGACCTCCCAGCGGTTGAAATCAATCACACCGATTGCGCCGTCGTCCGTATATATCAGGTTCCCCGGGTGATAGTCCCCGTGCATATATACAGGCTCCTTTTTCCAGATTTTATCAATATTTTCCTTTACGTAGCGTATCGCGTCCTCGTCGCCGGCAATCCGAACCTGTGACGCCTCATAGCGCGACAACTGCCGCAGCTTTTTCTCCTTCTTGGTCTCCTTGGGACGGTCTCCGGCGGCGACCGCTATCGAATGTATTCTCTTTAAAATCTCCCCCGCCTCTCTGCCCAACCGATACTGCGCTTCCTCGGGCAGGCCGGGCAATACCTCCTCCAAATCCCTGCCCTCAACCCAGGTAAGCAGCATATAGACATTTTTTCCGCCGCTGCATACGCCGAAATCAATCGGCGAGGACATGGGGAAACCCAGTCTTGAATACTTCTCTATAATCTCGTACTCCTTTTCCTTCGCGGCATATTGTTCGATATCGGATACCCGAAGCAGCAGCGACTGTCCTTTTGCCGTCCTTATCCGGTATTTTGTATCGCTTGACCAGCCCTTGGAAACCTTCTCAACGGTCTCCCATTCACTGCTGTTCTTTATATCCTCAAACAACGCTTCATCTCCTCTGTTCTTTACGCTTTCAAAACATTCCACGTCTTTTCCGAAATGCAGGTTTGACCTGCCTTCACTTCGCCGTCAACATCTCCGTGAGCGTATTCTTCAAATTCCCTCTGGTCTCGGCATTGTTCGTATAGCTCCTCGATATCACGGCCGCATTTCCGCGGTAAGCGGACGCATCCGTCGATACACACCGAAACTGTCCCCACGGCAGCAGGCTCTTGTCATTGGTATATACCTCCCATATACTGTTCCCATTCCAGGTATAATGTCCCAGAAGCTGATTGTCCTTCTTGGAATAATAGAAGGTCAGCGGATACTCCGAATAATACATCATCACCGGACGCTTTTCATAATAGGTATAAATTTCCTTCCCGCTCGCGTCGAAAATCTCCGGAACTCCGTCCCCCGTAACGTCAATCAGCGCAAAGCTCTCGCTGTAGCTCTCCATCTGCTCCAGCAGAATAATATACGCCTCCGTCAAATCATCAATCTGCTCCAGCGCCTTCTGCTTCTCTGTCTTTTCCGGCGCTATCTGTGCAATCATGTACGGCCCCGGAATATAATAGGTGCCGCCGATGTCCACGCGGTAAAATCCGTTGTCCGTGATTCCGTTTACGCGTACATTTGTAAAACGGCTCAGATACATTACCACCGGCGAAAATACGTCCGGCGTCGCATACACGGGCGTTCCCGAGGTGGTATACATCTGCACCTCCGCAATCGGCGTCACACTCAGCGCATAAGCCGAGGACGACGGCTGAAGCGCAGCGGCAATCACCAATAACACCGCCAATGCCCAATTCAACTTTCTCCATTTTGTCGATTTTACCCTTTTCATCGCTAAAATTCCCCTCCCGTATCAAAACAACTTTGTAATCAAATCCCTGAAATGAAATTCCTTTTTCCCTGTTGCGTAATCCTCCACAATATGCCCGTCTCCATAGAGCCTGTATTTATAGGTAAACAGCCCGTCCAGCCCGACAGGCCCCCGCGCGTGGATCTTGCCGGTGCTGATGCCGACCTCCGCGCCAAAGCCATACCGATATCCGTCCGCGAAACGCGTGGAGCAGTTCTGATACACGCCCGCCGAATCCACCATCCGCATAAAATACTCCGCAGCCTCCGCATTCTCGGTGATAATACAGTCGGTGTGATGGGAGCCGTATCTGTTGATATGGTCGATTGCCTCGTCTATATTCTCCACCGTCCGCTCGGAAATGATCAAATCCAGATACTCCGTCGTAAAATCCTCCTCTGTGGCCTCCGCACATCCGTACCGCCGGGCCACGTCTGCCGTCGCACGAAGCTCCACCTGATGCATCCGAAACGCCTCCTGAAGCCTTGGCATCAGCCTGTCCACCGCCTCCCTGTGAACCAGCAGCGTCTCCACCGCGTTGCACGCCGCGGTATACTGCGTCTTGGAGTCTATGATGACTGGTACCGCCTTTTCCAAGTCAAACTCCTTATCCACATAGATATGGCAAATCCCGTCCGCATGTCCCATAACAGGGATTTTGGTGTTGTCCATGATATACTGCACAAAGGCATTGGAGCCTCTCGGAATCAGCAGATCAACCGACTCGTGGCAATCCAAAAGCTCTGCAATCTCATCCCGATGCTCCGCCTGAAACAGACAGTTCGCGGGAAGCCCGCTCTCAATCACCGCCTCATAAATCAGCGCAAACAGCACCCTGTTCGTATGCTTTGTCTCACTGCCGCCCTTTAAGATCGCACAGTTGCCGCTCTTGATGCAGAGCGCTGCAATCTGCACCAGCGCGTCCGGCCGCGCCTCGAAAATAACGCCGATAACGCCGATGGGACAGGTTTCCTTCACCAGCTTCAGCCCCTCATCCAGTTCACGGACAAGCTGTGTGTTATAAATCTTATCCGGCAGCTTTATCAGGTTCTCAATGCCCTTTGCCGCGTCCGCGAGCTTCTGCGGACTGAATTTCAGGCGCTTTACCACCGCCTCGGGAATGTTGTCACGCTTCGCCTCCTGCAGATCCCTCTCATTCGCCGCGAAAATCTCCTCCTGATGCGCTGTTAAAGCCTTCGCGATGTTGGCGAGCGCCGCGTTGCGCGTTTCTGTGGGCTGCGCCGCCATCCGCGGGCTGTCAAGCTTCATCGCCGCCGCCTTTTCCTTTACTGTCATATTCATCCTCCATGCTTCCACTTTCAGAACTTCAAATTCATACGGAGAATGCAAGGCGAATTTATTCGACTTGTATTCTCTTGTGTGAAGAAAGTCTGCAAAGCAGACATTCTTCACACTCTATATTCTAAGGAAGGAATATATAATCTCCTCCGTCACAAGCTTATCCATCCGGATATCGTGCGCGTCGTGGGGCAGCTCATCGACAAGCTGGCACGCGTAGGCAAGCGCCATCGTGGAAATCTGGCGCCGCTCCGCGAGAAAGCGGTCATAAAACCCCTTCCCGTATCCGAGACGGTATCCCGATATGTCAAAGGCGATACCCGGCACGATAATCAGGGTGTCCTCTCTCCTGTTTAACCTGTAGCGGGACGCGGGCAGCTCTCTCGGCTCCAAAATCCCCTGATAGCCCGAAAGCAACTGGCTGATCGCCGTGACCTGATAAAAGTCCATCCTGTTCGTAAGCCCGTCGGCCTTGGGGAAATACACCTTTTTCCGACGGCGGATGGCATCCTCAAACAGCTCGCGCGTCCGAACCTCGCTGCGGCAGTCCGCATATAGCAAAATATTGTCCGCCTCCTCGTACTCCGGCGTCTTCAATACCTTCTGCAAAATCGCGCCGCTCTTCGACGCAATCTCCTCCTCCGGAAGCGCGCCGCGCACCGCGAGGATTTGTCTCCTGATCTCTTCTTTTGACTCCATACTCATTCCCGACACATCAACGTGTACCTTATATACTGTTCCTCTTTATAATTTTACTACCGGATTGCACCAAACGCAACCGCAAATTCCCGCCGTCCTATTTACACCAGCTCCGAATCATCGCAATCTCCTGCGCGTAACCCGCGTCGTCGTTCGGCGTCTCCAATATGAAGGGCTTGTCCGCCAGAAGCGGGTGCAAGGCCACCGCCTTCAAGCCCTCCGCGCCGATTTCCCCCTCGCCGATTTTCTGATGCCTGTCCTTGTGAGCGCCGCAGGGATTCATGCTGTCGTTAAAGTGCACTGCCTTGAGCCTGTCCAGCCCGATTACTCTATCAAACTCCGCCAGAACGCCGTCCAGATCCCCGACAATATCATAGCCGCCGTCCCACACATGACAGGTATCAAAGCACACGCCCACCTTGTCGGAAAGCTCTACCAAGTCCAATATCGCCCGCAGCTCCTCGAAGCTCCGCCCGACCTCTGAGCCCTTTCCCGCCATCGTCTCCAGCAGAACCGTCGTATGCTGCTGCGGCTGCAGCGCGTGATTCAGCGCATCCGCGATAATCGGAATCGCCGTCTCCGCTCCCTGACCGACATGTGCGCCCGGGTGGAAATTATAATAGTTCCCCGGCAGATACTCCATCCGCTCCAGGTCCTCCTTCAGCATATTCCACGAAAATTCCCTGATATCCGCCTTGGCCGCGCAGACATTCATCGTATACGGCGCGTGCGCCACCAGTTTTCCAAAATGATTCTCCTCCATCAAATCACGGAGCCGCTGCGCGTCCGCGGGGTCAATCGCCTTAGCCGCACCGCCTCTCGGATTTCTGGTAAAAAACGCGAAGGTGTTGGCATTTAATTTCAGCGCCTCCTTCCCCATATGCTCAAAGCCCTTGGATGATGATAAATGATTTCCGATATACATGTTCCGCCTCCAATTTGACTATTTTGTCGTTTCATATCGTTTTTCTTTTATACAACTGCTTTATGGAATGATACAGTGCTGACAGACTGCTCCTCTGCTAGGATCTGTGCAGATTGTCGATAAATTCAGCGAAATTAAACGTCTCATTCCTGTTGGCCCGAAAAATCGTGCCGTACCGCCGTCCCTCCATAATGCGGTGTATCACGCGCACATCCCTGCCGTTGGCAATCACCATGTCCGCGCCGGAATAGGTCGCAATCTTGGCTGCGGTGAGCTTGGTCTCCATACCACCCGTTCCCACACTGCTTCCGGTGGAGCCCTTTCCCATATGCATCAGCTCCTCCGTGAGGCTGTCAACATACTCCACAAACGCCGCGTCGGGATTCCTTCTGGGGTCATCTGTATACAGCCCGTCAATATCGGACAGCAGAATCAGTAAATCCGCCCCCGTCAGCGCCGTGACAATCGCAGAAAGCGTGTCGTTATCCCCCACCACATCCTCCACCTCAAAGGTGGAAACCGTGTCATTCTCATTGACAATGGGAATGACGTCCATACCCAGCAGCTCGTTGAAGGTATTCTGCGCATTCGTCCTGCTCAAATCCGCGACAATCGTATTTCTGGTCATCAGAATCTGCGCCGCCTGATGATTGTATTCCGAAAAGATCCGTTGATAGGTCGTCATCAGCCGCGCCTGCCCGATGGCCGCGCACGCCTGCTTCTGGGCGATGGTTTCCGCCTTTTTCAGATGAACCGCTCTTCTGCCGCACGCGATTGCGCCCGAGGTCACCAGAATGACGTCCTTCCCCTGATTCTTGATATTGCACAGCTCCCGCACCAGAATGTCCATCTTAATATAGTCCAGATCCCCTGTCTCCGGATGCTGCAGCGAAGAGGAGCCGATTTTCACAACGACCCTCTTTTTGTCCTTCAGCCGCACGCGCAGCGCGTCCGCCAAAGCCTGTCCCCCGTTTGAAGCGTCCTGCCCCATAGCCTTTATCCTCCCCGTATCTTCCCACCATGTCATCTTATCACAGTATAGCCTATCCCCCGCGATTTTACAATCCTTTCTGTCAATCGAAGCGCTTATTCATCGAAAAGCGCGTCATAATTCCCGCCGGCCTCACTTAATTTTCGCTTGCAAAAAAAGAATCTCTTGTTATAAACCCGGAACAGTGGTAAAATATCTCTGGGAATGATTCCCAAAGAAATTTCAATCACATTACAAAACGGAGGGTTTAAAGATGAAACTGAAAAAAGCACTATGTATGGCTGCGCTCTCGGCCGCAGTCGCACTCACAGGCATACCCGCAGGCGGCATCGCAGAGGTGGTTCGCGCTGAGGAAACACAGATTGCGGGACTTGACGAGACCTTGAAGGCTATGTATGCATTCTATACGGCAGGCGATTATGCCTCCATGTACGCGCTTGACGGAAGCGATACAACAATAGCTTACGTGGAAATGGTGGCGGACAGCGGATCAGACAGATACATTATTGATCTTGACGGCAACACAAAGGCTATGCTGTACATATCTTCCAACGGCGGCTGGTGGTGGTACTTCGGTCAGATTGAGAACAATGTGCGTCAGGGAAACGGAACCACGGTTCTTTTGAACTCAAGCAATACACAGCTGTTTACGGGAAACTATGTTGCGGATGTTCCGAATGGCACCGGTAAATTGTCCATGGTATTCAGTGACGGGGATACCTTTAATATTTCCGGAACCTTTCAGGGGGATTTCTTAAACGGCGTTTATCAGGTTGACGTCAATTGGACGGACAGCGATATGGGACTCCCCCATACAAGCAGCATGATGGCTACCTATGCCGCTAATCATTTCCAGTCTGCAGCAGGATGGAATCTTGAGCTTTATACATATGCAGACGCCACAGAATATTATTTCTGGAATGATTATACGGATGTGTTTATTGATGTTGAGAGCGGATATGAATTGTTTGCGTTCGGCTGCGACACCGATTATTATTCTTATTGGAGCAGCTCTTCCGACTACCTCTCAGCAGGACTCTCCGTCCTTCAGGGAAATTCAGCCGCTGCTACCGCTCCTGTAGTGACAACTCCTGCACCGGAAGCGACGACACCCGCTCCTGAAGTAACGACACCGGCTCCCGAGGCGACGACGCCCGCTCCGGCCGTTACAACACCGGCTCCGACCGTTACTCCCGGAACCTACACTGTAGAGCGCGGTGACAACCTCAGCAAGATCGCACAGAAGGTTTACGGTGACCAGAACCTCTGGAAGAAGATTTATGATGCGAATTCCGATACCATCAAGAGCGGCGATTACATTATTTGGGCTAATCAGGTGCTTGTAATACCGCAGTTATAAGAAACATATTTTTACAGTAACACTCAAAAGGGGATTGCCGCATATTTTCGCGACAATCCCTTTTCTTGAATAAACCATAATTACTCTTCCAATGCTTTTTCGATACGTTCATTATCTTTTTCAAGATGTTCCAAGGCCTTTTCCGTATCACCGTTTTTAATCGCTTCAATATCCTAACGACCGGAACTGCTTCGCAATCTGCTCGGCGACCAGTATCCCGTCCATCGCCGCGGAGGTGATTCCCCCCGCGTAGCCCGCGCCCTCGCCGCAGGGGTACAGCCCCCGCGCCGTGGGACATTGCAGCGTGTTGTCACGGCAGATTCTTACCGGGGAGGACGTCCTGCTCTCGACGCCGGCCAGCAGCACTCTGTCGCCCGCAAAGCCCCTTATCGTTCTGTCAAACTGCTCCATGCCCTCCATAAACGCCTCTTCACAGGAATCCGGCAACAGTCCTCTCAGATTCGTGAAGGTATATGCACCCTTTATGCTCGGACTCTGACTGCCTTGGTCAGTCAATTCCGTAGAGATCTTATCCTGCTTATAATCCCCGTAATACTGCACCGGAACAGCTCCATTTCCTGCCGCAAAAGCCCTTTCCTCAAGCCTTCTCTGGAATTCAACGCCTGCAAGCGCGCCCTCTCCTCCATAATCCTCGGGAGTCACCTGCACAATGATTGCGCTGTTTGCATTTTGACCCAGTCGGTCTGAATAGCTCATGCCGTTTACGGCAAGACGCCCTTCCTCACTGGACGCATTCACGATATAACCGCCCGGACACATGCAGAACGAATACACGCCGCGGTTTTGTCCGGTTTTCGCCGTGAGCTTATAGGGCGCTGCCGGAAGCTCGTTCCCGTGCTCCCTGCCATACATGCACGCATTGATGAGCGCCTGCGGGTGCTCCACGCGCATTCCCACCGCAAACGCCTTTGCCTCCATCGGCAGCCCCATTTCATACAGCCACGCGAAGGTATCCCGCGCGCTGTGTCCGATGGCGAGAACAAGCTGAGAGGTCTCTATCCGCTCACGGCCATTGACAAGGACCGCGCGGACACAGCCGTCGTGAAGCTCTATTCCGGTCATTTTGGCGCCGAACCGGACACTCCCGCCGCTTCCGATAATTCGTTCCCGCATGTTCAATACAACTTTCTTTAATATATCCGTTCCGATATGCGGCTTGCTTTCATATAAGATTTCCTCCGGAGCGCCGCACGCTGCCAGGATGCGCAGAACCTCCCTGTTACGGCCATTTTTATCCTTTACGAGCGTATTGAGCTTCCCGTCGGAAAACGTTCCCGCGCCGCCCTCGCCAAACTGCACGTTGGATTCCGGATTGAGCCTTCCGCACTGCCAGAAGGCCTCCACATCCCTTGTCCGGGTATCCACATCCTGCCCGCGCTCCAGAAGAACCGGCTGATAACCATGCATGGCGAGCATATATCCGCAGAACAGCCCCGCAGGCCCCGTTCCCACAATAACGGGACGATGCGGCAGCGTCTTCTGCCCCGTCTCCGGAAATATATAGTCCTCCCGGCGCGAAATCGTAATGCCGGCATTGCGGCAACGTCGTACCAGACGCTCCTCCCTGCGGCTGTCCGCAAGCTCCACCCCCAAGGTATATACCTGATACAGTGTGGGCTTTTTCCGTGCGTCTATCGAATGCTTCAATATCGTCACGGACTGAATCTCCTCCGCGCTTATCCCCAACAATCCTGCCGCCTTTTTCCGCAGTATCTCGGGCTTATCCGGAAGCTCCGAGGCGCAAAGTCTCCGATTGCGGAAGACGAGCTCTGTTTTTAACTGGTTAATCGTAATCATTTGTCCCTCCATGACCGCGCGCCGCCGCTCTTGCCGCCAGAATCCCCGTCGCCCATGCCCACTGTAAATTATAGCCGCCGCAAACTCCGTCGCAGTCGAGCAGCTCTCCCACAAGATACACGCGAGGGCACTTCAGAGACTCAAAATCTTCCGAAACCTCCGACAACGGCACTCCGCCGCTGCAAACCTGCGCGTTTTCAAAGGAATTGACGGCATTGACAGTGACCGTGAAATGCCTCAACTCATCAATACAGGCCTGTACCCGCGACTGTCCGACTGCCGCAACCGTATCCCGCACGCCGATTTCATGTCTGCGGCATATCAGCGCCGCAAGCTTTTTATGTACCACACCGCTTAAAAGCTCCTCCACCGTTTTATGTGCCTGTCCGTCAAGAGAAAGCTCCTCCGACAACCGTGTCAGAAAATCAATGCTGACAGTACAGCGCCGCTTCCGTGAAAGCGCCTGCGCGGCAATTCTGCTCAGCTGAAACACAGGTATCCCCGATATTCCGTAATCCGTCAGCTGCAGCTCTCCGTCCTCCCCGGCAACATCCTCTCCGTCCACATACAGCGTAACCGCCGCCTGCGCGCGGACGCCCGCAATCGCCTTAAAATATCCGCCCTCGCAGCGAAGCTGTACCAACGCGGGCAGCACGGGCGTTACACTGTGCCCCAGCCGGCGCGCGAGCGCATACCCGCTGGGGCACAGTGTAACGCCCGTGCTG
>JAMPFV010000075.1 GCA_023664265.1 Roseburia sp. | reverse complement strand
GCTGTCTAACAATCATTATATTTCAACCCGGAAAAAAGCAAAGGCAGCGTTTTTCATTACTATTTATGCCGCTGAAAGCGGCATGGGGATTAAAATGGGAGGATGAATATGGAAAAGACAATGGAGAAAATCGTAGCGCTGGCAAAGTCGAGAGGATTTGTATACCCTGGCTCGGAGATTTACGGCGGGCTCGCGAACACATGGGATTACGGCAATCTCGGCGTTGAGCTGAAGAATAATGTCAAAAAGGCGTGGTGGCAGAAGTTTGTCATGGAGAACCCGTACAATGTGGGGGTGGACTGTGCGATTCTGATGAACCCGCAGACGTGGGTGGCCTCCGGCCATCTGGGCGGTTTTTCCGACCCGCTGATGGACTGTAAGGAGTGCCACGAACGGTTCCGCGCAGACCAGATTATCGAGCGCTATGTGGCGGAGAAGGGAATGACGCTGGAAAGCTCTGTGGACGGTTGGAGCCAAGAGCAGATGAAGGCGTTTATAGACGAGAATCAGATTCCGTGCCCGACCTGCGGCAAACATAATTTTACGGATATCCGCCAGTTCAATCTGATGTTCAAGACCTTTCAGGGCGTGACGGAGGACGCCAAGAATACGGTGTATTTGAGGCCGGAGACTGCGCAGGGCATTTTTGTCAACTTCAAGAACGTACAGAGAACCTCAAGGAAAAAAATCCCCTTCGGGATCTGCCAGATTGGAAAGTCCTTCCGCAACGAGATTACCCCGGGGAACTTTATCTTCCGCGTGCGGGAGTTCGAGCAGATGGAGATGGAGTTTTTCTGCGAGCCGGACACGGATTTGGAGTGGTTTGCGTATTGGAAACAGCACTGTATTGACTTCCTAAAGAGCCTCGGCATGAAGGAGGAGGAGATGCGGGTGCGCGACCATGAGAAGGAGGAGCTTTCCTTCTATTCCAAGGCGACCACGGATATCGAGTTCCTGTTTCCGTTTGGCTGGGGCGAGCTGTGGGGGATTGCGGACAGAACCGACTATGACCTGACGCAGCACCAGAATGTATCGGGTCAGGATATGAGCTATTTTGATGATGAGAAGAGAGAGAAATACATTCCGTATGTCATTGAGCCGTCGCTCGGCGTGGAGCGTCTGTTCCTCGCGGTGCTCTGCGGCGCCTATGACGAGGAGGAACTGGCCGACGGGGATATGCGCACCGTGCTGCACTTCCATCCGGCGCTTGCTCCGGTGAAGATTGGCGTGCTCCCGCTGTCGAAGAAACTCAACGAGGGTGCGGAGAAGATTTACACGCAACTCTCTAAAAAATACAACTGCGAATTTGACGACAGGGGAAATATCGGGAAGAGATACCGCCGTCAGGATGAAATCGGTACGCCGTTCTGCGTTACATATGATTTTGAATCCGAGCAGGACAATGCGGTGACGGTGCGCTTCCGCGACTCCATGGAGCAGGTGCGCGTGAAGATTGACGAGATGGACGCATACTTTGCAGATAAGTTTGTATTATAATAAGCCATGCAGAGATAATTACGAAATACGGCCGCAGGAGCTCGCTCATTAAGGGCGTATTATGTAATTATCTCTATAGGGCGCATGCCCTCAATGAATAATTTGCCGTATGACAAATTGTATGCAGGTGGAAGCAGGTTGGAGGCAAATTATGAATTGCATGGCTTATTATTTGAAAAGAAAGCCATGCAAAAATCATTATAAAAACTTGAATCAAATTTGGAGGAATAATTGTGAAAAACTATGGAGTAAATGAGCTTCGGAGAATGTTCCTTGAGTTCTTCGAGAGCAAAGAGCATTTGGCAATGAAGAGCTTTTCTCTGGTGCCGCATAATGACAACAGTCTGTTAATCATCAACTCGGGGATGGCGCCGTTGAAGCCTTACTTTACGAGGCAGGAGATTCCGCCAAGACGCCGTGTGACGACCTGTCAGAAGTGTGTGCGCACGGGCGATATTGACAACGTGGGCAAGACGGCAAGGCACCTCACCTTTTTTGAGATGCTCGGAAACTTTTCCTTCGGCGATTATTTCAAGAAGGAGTCGCTTGCGTGGAGCTGGGAGTTCCTGACAGAGGTGGTGGGTCTTGACCCTGAGCGTCTGTATCCCTCCATCTACTGTGAGGATGAGGAGGCGTTTCAGATCTGGACGGAGCAGATTGGCGTTCCCGCGGAGAAGATTACGCGGTTCTACCGCGACCCTGAGACGGGGGAGTGCGATAACTTCTGGGAGCACGGCGCAGGCCCCTGTGGCCCCTGCTCAGAGATTTATTATGACAGAGGTGTCAAGTATGGCTGTGGCAAGCCGGACTGCAAGGTCGGGTGCGACTGTGACCGCTTTGTAGAGGTCTGGAACAATGTATTTACGCAGTTTAACGGGGACGGACACGGGCATTACGAGGAGCTTGAGCAGAAGAATATCGACACCGGAATGGGAATGGAGCGTCTCGCTTTGGTCGTGCAGGATGTAGATACGGTTTTTGACATCAACACCATGAAGGCGATCCGCGACAAGGTCTGTGAGGTCGCAGGAGTGACGTATCAGAGAGAGGAAAAGACAGACATGTCTGTCCGTCTGATCACCGACCACATGCGCTCCGCTACCTTTATGATTTCCGATGGCATCCTGCCGTCGAACGAGGGCAGAGGCTATGTGCTCCGGAGACTGATACGGCGTGTGGCACGGCACGGCAGATTGCTTGGCATTGAAGGGAAGTTCCTGACAAAGATAGCGCAGACGGTCATTGACGAGTGCAGGGACGGCTATCCGGAGCTGGAGGAGAAGAAGGACTTTATCTTTAACGTGCTCGTTCAGGAGGAGGAGAAGTTCAGCAGGACGATCGATCAGGGTCTCAGCATCCTTGCGGATATGGAGGAGGCGCTCAAAGAGGAGGGGAAGAAAACGCTTGCGGGCGCGGACGCGTTCAAGCTGTATGATACCTATGGCTTCCCGATAGATCTGACCATTGAAATCCTGGAGGAGAAGGGCTTCCAAGTGGACGAGGAGGGCTTCCAGGCCGCGATGCAGGAGCAGAAGCAGACCGCCCGCAAGGCGCGCAAGGAGACAAATTATATGGGCGCGGACGTGACGGTCTATGAGGCGATTGACCCTTCGATTACGAGTGAATTTGTCGGTTACGACAGGCTGACGCATACCTCCAAGGTGACGGTGCTCACAACGGAGGAGGAGCTGGTGGACGCGCTGACGGACGGGCAGAACGGTACGATTATCGTCGAGGAGACCCCCTTCTACGCGACCATGGGCGGGCAGGAGGCCGATACCGGAATCATCACGCTTGCGGGTGCGGAGTTTGAGGTGAAGGATACCGTGAAGCTGCTTGGCGGCAAGATTGGGCATGTCGGCGTTATGACAAAGGGCATGATAAAGGTCGGAGATACGGTGACTTTACAGGTCAACGAAGTGAAGCGCGCGGATACCTGCAAGAACCACAGTGCAACCCATCTTTTACAGAGGGCGCTGCGCATTGTGCTTGGCAATCATGTCGAGCAGGCGGGCTCCTTTGTCAATGAGGACAGGCTCCGCTTTGACTTTACGCATTTTCAGGCGATGACTGCGGAGGAGCTTGCCAAGGTGGAGCAGCTTGTCATAGAGCAGATTGCGGGCAATATTGCGGTGGATACACAGGTGATGAGCCTTGAGGAGGCGAAGAAGACCGGTGCGATGGCGCTGTTCGGGGAGAAGTACGGCGAGACGGTGCGCGTTGTCAGGATGGGCGAGTTCTCGACGGAGCTCTGCGGCGGTACGCATGTCGCGAACACGGGGGCAATCATGGCGTTCAAGATTGTCTCTGAGAGCGGTGTGGCGGCCGGCGTCAGGAGAATTGAGGCGCTGACAGGCAACGGTGTGTTCGCGTATTATAAGGAATTGGAGCAGACGCTTGAGAGGAGCGCGAGGATCGTAAAGACGACGCCCGCAAGCCTTACGGAGCGGCTGGAGCACCTGATGGCGGAGCTGAAGGCGGTGCAGAGCGAGAACGAGTCGCTCAAGAGCAAGGCGGCCAAGGAAGCGCTCGGGGACGTTATGGATCAGGTGACGGACGTAAAGGGCGTGAAGCTGCTTGCGGCGCGGGTTGACGGCGTTGATATGAACGGTCTGCGCGACTTGGGCGACCAGTTGAAGGCGAAGCTCGGGGACGGCGTGGTCGTGCTGGCCTCCGATACGGACGGCAAGGTGAATCTGATCGCGATGGCGACGGACGCGGCGATGGCCAAGGGGGCCCACGCGGGCAACCTGATAAAAGGGATCGCGTCGCTTGTCGGCGGCGGTGGCGGCGGCCGTCCAAATATGGCGCAGGCCGGCGGCAAGAATCCCGCGGGGATTGACAAGGCTGTCGCGGAGGCAAAGACGGTTCTCGAGGGGCAGATAAAATAGAGAGGTACGATGACGGGCTTGAGATGGATTCGCTTTATCAGAATAATGAAATGCGGATATTTATAAATGCTGAGAATAGTCCGGATATTTGACAAAGGGAAAATGCTTAAAATCTTTATAAATTAAGATTCTAAGCATTTTCTTTTATGTGTCTTTTTACAGCTTTTTAACCGGTCTGATATACTTCCAAAACCGTTCGGGATCGTGATAAAAATAAAACACCCTGCCTTGCGTAGTGTCAAGACAGTAACCGGATGCGCTGTAGTCGAAATTTTCCATAGCCTCTTCAATTTTTTGTTCAACACTCTGATTTTGCGTTTCAAAGTTGAATGGACCGTGTTCAAATACGATATATTCTCCCTCCGGGACATCCATCAGTTGCATCTGTTTTGGAATTTCACCACAATAATCCACAGGAAGCCGCACGCCATAACTTTCGGCTAACGGAATACCCCAACTGCAAATTCTACCTGTCGGTTCGTTGATAAATGCCATGATTTGACCGCTTCCACTATTGGCTTCGATACTACCCATATCATCCAGTTTTCCTTGTATAGTGTCAAGCAGTCCGCAAATTGTATCGTAGTCTTGTTCAGGGATCAGACTTTGCTTTTGCCAGAAATCCCAATATCCATTGCTCTCATAATTTCTGATGTGCAGATACTTGTGTGCAGGTATTGTCACAAAATATACCTTTACATCATTTGTAGTATTTTCCATACTTCACCTCATTTCTGCGCTATTTTACCGGCTCAGCTTTGCTGAGACTATGCGTATAACGAGTTTGTGGCAAGCGCAACGCGCAGACACAAATCTCGTGATTGAAAATTTTAATTTTCAATCTTGATACTCCCTGTTTTTACTAAATTATAGCAGATTTTTCTGCAAATTCAAGTTAGCTCCCATAATTCCGCTCTGCGGAATCACAAATCTGTGTGCAACTGAAATGTTGGCTTGGCAATTGAAAACAGTTGCAGGTTTCAAGAACGCGGTATATTATATATACAGGGGAATTGCTTATGAGTAAGAAGGAAAAACTGACAGACAGGCTGCTGAATTCATAAAAGACGGAAGTAATGAGGTGATAAATTTCCACAAGCCCCATCCAAATGGAGTATTGAAACGATATGTCTTGGAGCAGGTGATTGATAAATTGAGAAAGGATGGTCTGCTGTGAGTAATTTGTTATCATATAAAAATTATAACGGAACCGTAGAATATTCAAAGGAAGATAACTGTCTTTTTGGGAAGGTTATCGGAATAAAGTCGTTATTGTCTTATGAGGGAGATTCCGTCAAGGAACTGGAGCAAGGCTTTCGGGATGTGATTGACGAATACCTGCAGGATTGCATGGAGCGGAGAGTTGAGCCTGAACGATAGATAAACGATGGATTTGTTAAAAAAATTTGAAAATTCAAAATATATTGTAAAAAAAGTGTTGACGTATTCTTAATTTATGCTATAATCTATATGTGCAATTAAGAATACCCGTACAGTCTGGCACACAATAATAGGACTGGAGGGAGGTTAGGTGTGAGAGCATGTCAAATGTAATCGTTAAAGAAAACGAGACTTTGGATAGCGCTTTACGCAGATTCAAGAGAAGCTGTGCTAAAGCTGGAATTCAGCAGGAAATCCGTAAAAGAGAGCATTACGAGAAGCCAAGCGTAAAACGTAAGAAGAAGTCTGAGGCGGCAAGAAAACGTAAATATAATTAATGATTGAAATCCTTGGCTTTTTTGGTCAGGGATTTTTCATTTTATAGAAATTGCGATAATCGCAACGGCGGTTTTGGACACAGGCTGCCGGGCTTGTGTTTACTTATGAGGGAGGAGTAACGATGGGAATAGGAGACATCAGGCTTGCAGGATATGACCTTTATCATCTGATAGCGTGTTTTTTCCTTTTTAGTGTTATCGGATGGATGGTGGAGTCGATATACATGTCGTTTTGCAATAAGAAGCTGACGAACAGAGGCTTTATGTCAGGCCCGTTCTGCCCGATATACGGGTTTGGCGCGACGGCGGGCTACGTCCTTCTGCATCCGTTTGCGCATAATCTGGTTCTGCTTTACATAGTGGGCGCGCTTTCCGCCACCTTGTTTGAGTTCGTGGTAGCAAAGCTTATGATGAAGCTGTTTGGCGAGGTCTGGTGGGATTACAATGATAAGTTCTGCAATTACAAGGGCATCCTGTGCCTTGAGAGTACGCTTGCCTGGGGGGTGTATGCAGTTATTATTATTACCTTCCTGTTTGACAAGGTGGTGAGCCTGGTTGACCGCTATCCCGTCGCGTGGGGCGTTCGGATTATCGGGCTGTGCTTTGTGATAGTGCTTTTCGATTTCAGTTATCATTTCGCGCGGGCGGTGAAGCTTGACGAGGAGACGCGAGAGGGCTTCATTGAAAAGAAAGAGGAAATCATGGATTTCTGCCATCGGCTTATCGGCAGGTGATTATTTGATTTTATTCTCACTAAGGCACTTGTGACGGATACGCATATTTTTAATATTCTTTTCATAGACTTCATACTAAGCAAGTATGAGGTCTGTTTTTATGGGAAAAAGTATTGTGAAAAAAATATACAGAATGCTTTCGGCTGCGCTGTGCATGGTGATATTGTGCGGGAGTATGGCATATGCCGAGGAGACGGTACCGGACGGAAGCGTCAACTCCACAGCCTTAAACCTCTCTTCGCCCTCCGCCATACTGATGGAGGCGTCTACGGGAACGATTTTATTTGAAAAAAATCCGGACGAAGTCCGAAGTCCGGCGAGTATCACAAAGATTATGACGCTGATACTGACTTTTGAGGCGCTTGAAAAGGGGCGGATAAAGCTGGAGGACGAGGTTGTGACCAGCGCCTACGCGAAGTCCATGGGCGGCTCGCAGGTATTTCTGGAGGAGGGGGAAGTCCAGACGGTCGATACGCTGATAAAGTGTATCGTGGTGGCGAGCGGAAATGACGCGTCGGTCGCGATGGCGGAGTTTATCGCGGGAAGCGAGGAGGAGTTTGTCAGCCGGATGAACGCCAAGGCGGCGGAGCTGGGGATGGTCAACACGCATTTTATTGACTGCTGTGGTCTATCGTCGGATGCGCAGCACCACACGACCGCGCGGGATGTCGCGCTGATGTCGCGGGAGCTGATTACGAGGTATCCGGATATCTACAATTACACCAAGATATGGATGGAGGACATTACGCATGTGACAAGGCAGGGCAGCAAGAACTTTACGCTTTCGAGCACGAATAAGCTGCTGAAACAGTACCAGTGGACGACAGGCCTGAAAACAGGCTCCACAAGTCAGGCCAAGTATTGCTTTAGCGCCACCGCGAGCAAGGACGGGATTGATTTGATTGCGGTGATTATGGGGGCGCCGGACTTTAAGGTGCGCTTCTCGGAGGCGAGAAGCATGCTGGAATACGGGTTTGCCATGACGCGGCTGTATGTTGATTCCAATGACAACGAGCTTCCGTCAGTGAAGGTCAAGGGCGGGAAGCAGGAGAAGGTGGAGGTCGTCGCGGACGGGGACTTTCGGTATCTGGATGTTACGGGGGCGGATTTCAGTCAGATAGAGAAGAGCTATGAGTTCGCGGAAGCGCTGGAGGCTCCGGTGGCGTCGGGGACACAGGCGGGGCGCGTCCTGTACCGCCTGAACGGCAGGGAGCTTGGCAGCGTGGCGATCCGGACGATGGAGGAGGTGGAGCGGGCGCACTATATGGACTATTTAAAGCGGGTAATGCTTGCATGGCTGATATGATATAGAGTATAATGATGGAAAATTGAAAATTAAAATTTTCAATCACGAGATTTGTGTCTGCGCTACGCAAAACCATAAGTGGTTTGCCACAAACTCGTTATACGCATAGTCTCAGCAAAGCTGAGCCGGTAAAAATAAGGTGAAAAATGCTTTAAGAGAAGCGGAAAGGTTTATTTTACATGCAGGGCTTTGGAATGATGGTGTTGTGGGTGCTGATTGGAATAGCGGTAATCCTGCTGATTGTCGGGATTGTGGACGGGAACCGTTTCGAGGTGGTGCGGGAGACGTTCACGCTTCCCGACCTGTTGAGGGATTGCCGCTTTGTGTTGATTTCGGACTTGCATAACAAGGTTTACGGAAACCGCAACGATAAGGTAATCGCGGCGGTCAGAGAGATAAATCCGGATTTTATTCTGTTGGCGGGGGATATGGTGACGTCCAAGGTGAGCGAAGATATGACGCCCGCGATAGAGCTTGTACAGGCGCTCTGCAGGGAGTATCGCGTCTACTATGGTTTGGGAAACCATGAGACGAAGATGAAGTGCTGCCGTAAAAAGTTCGGAGATAAATACAAGGCGCTTGAGGAGGCCGTAACGGTGGCGGGCGCGGTTCTGTTGGATAACACGAGCCGCATGCTTTCGGAATATAACGTGGTAATCACGGGGCTTGAGCTTGAGCTTGAATATTTTGCGCATTTTAAGAAGGCGCGGATGGCGGAGGATTATCTGAACAAGGCCATCGGGCGGGCGCAGAGCCACCGCTGCAATATTTTGATTGCGCACAATCCCGATTACTTTGAGGAGTATGCCGCATGGGGAGCGGATTTGGTGGTCTCGGGGCATGTGCATGGCGGAATCATGCGGCTGCCTGTGCTTGGGGGCGTGATTGCGCCCTCTTATACGCTTTTCCCGAAATACGATGGCGGGGTGTTTCGAGAGGGCGCTTCCGTGATGCTGCTGGGGCGGGGCATGGGCTCCCACACGCTGCCGTTCCGCTTCTTCAATCCGGCGCAGTTGTATGCGGTGGAGCTGAAGAAAGGAGAGTGAGCCTCTCAACGCACATCAGTTCGTCTTGCGCTTTTTCCAATTTCTATGTAAAATGAAAAAGATGGTGTGCCCCCTTGGGGCGCCCTAAGGGAATTGGAGGCGTGGGAGATGGCTTTGGCTGTAAAGCTTGAGGTATTTGAAGGTCCGCTGGATTTGCTGCTTCATCTGATAGAGAAGAATAAGATTGACATTTACGATATTCCAATCGTTGTGATCACGGAGCAGTATCTGGATTACATCAAGAACATGGAAACCGAGGACATGAACATTATGAGTGAGTTCCTCGTGATGGCGGCGACGCTGCTCGACATCAAGTGTCGGATGCTCCTGCCCAAGGAGGAAAACGAGGAGGGCGAGGAGGAGGATCCGAGGGCTGAGCTGGTCCGGAAGCTTCTGGAATACAAGATGTACAAATATATGGCGTTTGAGCTGCGGGACAAGCAGGTGGATGCCGGCAAGAGCTGGTACAAGAAGCCGATGCTTCCCAAGGAAGTGGCGGATTACCAATATCCGATTGACTATGAGGAGCTGGTCGGGGATGTGAACCTTGCGAAGCTTCACGAGATATTTAAGTCCGTGATGAAGCGGCAGGAGGATAAGATTGACCCGATACGGAGCCAATTCGGCAAGATTGAGAAGGATGAAATCGATCTCGAGCAGAAGCAGGGCTACATAGAGGAGTATGTGAAAAATCACAAGCGCTTCAGCTTTCGCAAGCTCCTGGAGCGCCAGGGCAGCAAGATGGAGGTCATCGTCACATTTCTTGTGATATTGGAGCTGATGAAGCAGGGCGTGATTGTGATAGAGCAGGAGGAAATCTTCTCCGACATCGTGATTACCTCGGAGCTTGCGGCGTAGGCGTATTTTGCCTTATAGTAGACAGAGGTTGGGGATATTTTGGATAAGAAAAAGATAAAAGCGATTATAGAGGCCGTGCTGTTTGCCATGGGGGATTCCGTGGAGCTGTCGAAGCTGGAGCATGTGCTGGAGCTGTCCGCGGAAGAAATCCGCGGGTGCATTGCGGAGATGAACGAGGAGTACAAGAAGAGCGAGCGGGGCATCTGCATTGTGGAATTGGAATCCTCCTTTCAGCTCTGCACCAAGCCGGAGCTGTACGAGTACCTGATTAAGGTCGCGAAGGCGCCGCGCAAGTATGTGATGTCGGACACGCTCTTGGAGACGCTCTCGATCATTGCCTACAAGCAGCCCGTGACGCGGCTGGAGGTTGAGAAAATCCGTGGCGTGAGCTGTGACCATGCCGTGAACAGGCTGTTGGAATTTAATCTGATACAGGAGCTGGGGCGGTTGGACGCGCCCGGGCGTCCCCTGCTGTTCGGGACAACGGAGGAGTTCCTGCGCACCTTTGGCGTGAAGTCGCTCGGCGATTTGCCGACGCTGGCGCCGGAGCAGATAGAGGACTTCAAGAAGCAGGCGGAAGAGGAAGTAGAGCTGAGAGTCGATATTTAAGGAAACACTGAAAATCATCGCTTCCTTAAATGATGATGGGAGAGTTATGGAGCAGGATAAGGCATTTGATAGGAAAATATGTGTTTTGGGCGTGGCGGGCGGATCCGCTTCGGGGAAGACGACGATTATTAAGAAGGTGCGGGAGTATTTCGGCAACGACATTGCGGTAATCAGCCATGACAGCTACTATAAGGCGCATGACGATATGCCTTATGAGGAGCGCTGCAAGCTGAATTACGACCACCCTGACGCCTTTGAGTCGGAGCGCATGGCGGAGGATGTGCGCAGACTGATAAAAGGCTATGCGATTGAAATGCCGGTGTACGATTACTGCGTGCACAACCGTTCCAAGGAGACGGTGCAGATAGAGCCGAAGCAGGTGATTCTGATGGAAGGCATTTTGATTCTCGAGAATCGGGAGCTGCGGGATCTGATGGACATCAGGATTTATGTGGATGCCGACGCGGACGAGCGCCTGATGCGGCGTATCAAGCGCGATATGCAGGAGCGCGGCAGAAGCATTGAATCCATTCTCGAACAGTACAGTAACACGGTGAAGCCGATGCATGAGGAGTTCGTGGAGCCGTCCAAGAAGTATGCGGATATCATTATCCCGCGGGGCGGAGAGAATGCGCCCGGCGTCGATATGCTGACGACGTACCTGACGAAAATGCTGCATCTGTAAGTCAAAAACCCCGCAGCAAGCTGACGGGGCATCAAACTTGCAACGCAGCAGA
>JAMPFV010000074.1 GCA_023664265.1 Roseburia sp. | reverse complement strand
CCATCCTCATCGACATATCCACATTTCCCTGCATCCTCTTAAAAACCTCGGAAGAGGTCAGCGGAGCGCTGCTCGCCCAAAGGACTTCCATAATCAGCCATTCGCTCGGTGTAATTTCTTCCTTTGCCATGTTTCACCTCATTTCTGCGCTGTTTTACCGGCTCAGCTTTGCTGAGACTATGCGTATAACGAGTTTGTGCCAAACCACTTATGGTTTTGCAACGCGCAGACACAAATCTCGTGATTGAAAATTTTAATTTTCAATCCTCATCCTTCCTTTCGTTTTATTCCCGCAAGCAATAAGTCAAACGGCCATGCCTGCACGGACAATTGGCAAATGCCGCGAGGGTCAATGCCCCGCTGTCTGTAGTGGGGTATTGACTTCGTCAAATTATATATCGGTCAATCACTGTTGATTGTTAATAGCAATTGACGCTTTTATTACGAATCTGAATATCAAACAGACCGGCCCGGTTTAAGCGACTTACAGATACAGCTCCTCTCCAAGCTTATAAAAACAATGAAGCATGAATGAAATTATCACCCATGCTTCATCATATCCGTTTCCGGTTTTCTACTTCTCCCACTGCTGCAGCACCGATACAAACGCCGGTATCAACTGCTTCTTTCTGGAAACCAGATTTTTCAATTCAATCCTGCGCTGGCGCTTCGACGGCCGGAAGGCCTCCCGCGCAAGCTCCTCCGCCCTGTCGCCAAAGCAGATCAGCTCCGTCTTCTCATATACGATATTCGTCAGCATAAAGAAGCACATATCAACATTAAGCTCCGGCATATGCTCCTTAATGTACGGGACAATCTTCTCCTTAATCTCGTCCAGCTCTATGCTGTTCATGGAATTAATCTGGCCGACGCCGAACTCAAAGCCGTTCACGGAGAAGGTCTTGTAATCCTGATTAAAGATTTCGTCTGCGTTCTTGTCGCTCAGGCTGCTGCCCGCGCCGAACATGTCAATCGCAAATTCCTCAAGCTCCACGCCGCAGATTTCCGACAGGTGCCTCGCCGCCGCCTTGTCTGCCTCCGTGACCGTCGGCGAGTGGAACATCAGCGTATCCGAGATAATCGCCGCCATCATCAGTCCTGCGATATTCTTGGGAATCTCCACACCGCTTTCCTGATACATCTGGTAGATGATCGTCGCGGTACAGCCCAGCGGCTGGTTGCGGAAGAAAACAGGCGACATTGTTTCCAACGTCCCGATTCTGTGGTGGTCGATAATCTCCAGAATATCCGCAGCCTCTATCCCGTCCACCGTCTGGGAAAGCTCATTGTGGTCAACGAGGATAAGCGTTTTCTTGCGCAGATTCAATAAAGTACGGCGCGAAATCATCCCCACATAATTGTCTTCCTCGTCCAACACGGGAAAGTCGTGGTAGCGCTTCTTTTTCATAATCGCGCGGATGTCCTCCGTCTTGTCCGTAATCCTGAAAGTGGTGAGCTTCTCCTTCTTCATAAAGTAGCCGATCGGCATACTCTGGTTGATCAGCCTTGCCACGGTATATGTATCATAAGGAGTATTGATGATAATGCAGTTGTGCTCCCGCGCAAAGATCTGGATGGTCTTGGAGACTTTGGCCCCCATGGTTATCACCACGCAGGACGCCCCCATCTCGATCGCGCAAAGCTGCGTCTCGTAGCGGTTCCCCAAGATTACCATATCCCCGGGGTGGATGTAGTCCTCCAGCACGTCCGGATTGGCGGTGGCGATGACCACCTCGCCGCTGTCAAAATATGCGTTCTCGTCGCCGACAACCATCTCGGCCTCCAGCGTCTCGAGAATGTTCCTGTACGAGGTCTTCGCCGTTGACAGGATGCAGTTGTCATACACATCCATGTAGGCGGTCGCGATATCGCCAAGGGAGATAATGCCCGTGAGCTTGCCGCCGTCTATGACCGGCAGCGTCACGTCCCCGCGGTCGCGCATGAGATGCCACGCCTTTTTGAGAGATACGTCGTCCGTCACCCCCGCCACACCGTTCATGTCAATGTCCCTCGCATCCGTCATAACGTCGTGCAGATATAAGGGCGGATCCGCATGAAACGCATTCAGGACATACTGTGTCTCCTGATTGACCTGCCCCGCCCGCGCGGGAAGGTAGTGCGTTGTCTTATCACAAGTATTTTTCAAGTAAGCGTAAGCAATCGCTGAACAAATCGAATCCGTGTCCGGATTCTTGTGCCCTACAATATAGACCGGTCTCTTTCCGTTTTCTCCATATTCCATATTCAACCTCCGATTGATGCCGTCTGTAAGCCTGATTTGCATACAAATTTCCTGACTAAATTAATCCTACCGATAAAAAGAAGCAATGTCAACCCATTTTCAATGCTTTTTCAAGCGCTTTTAAAAGGCTTTTAAAAGTATTTTCCCAAAGGTATTGATTTTACCGCTATTTATGTAGTATAATGTTATGTAACCTTACTAAGGAGAAATGTCTATGGATAATTTGAAACACGAAAGAATAGACACAATGCGGCTAAAGGATATCATCGCGCAGCTGTCGGACATTATATATCTGCTGTGCGACGCCAAAGGACACGACAGTTCCGTTATTCTGAAACAGTTCACCAACTTATCTGACCAAGAGTGCGATTGCCTGAATATCAATCTTTCATCCAATCCCTTCAGCAATTTTAAATGAACGAGACCGCTTCTATTCCACAAAAAATCCGGATAGCCTGCCTATCCGGATTTTTCCTGTGCTGATTTCATACAAAACCGTATCTTCTCAATTAAAATACGCTTAACGGAAGAATACTCTTAATAAATGTTTGTGCCTGAAGCATAGCCGTCGATTACATAATAAACCATGTTCTCCTCCGGCTTTATGTACAGCTCAACACTCTTGATTGCCGCTGCGGAATTCCCCTCCGCCACATAAGCCGCCTTTACCTTTTCCATAAGGCCATCAACGTCCAAATCGTTCCCATGGTACTGGATAACAACTTTCTTTGCCGGCTCCTTCGCCGCCTTTGTGGTGCTCTTCGCTGCCTTTGTTCCTGTGGTCTTCGCCTTGGAGGCCGTAGCCTTTGCCGCAGGCTTCGCCTTAGGCGCCGCGGTCTTTGTCTCGGGCTTCTTCTCCTCAACCGGCTTTTCCTCATTCACAGCCTCTACAACCTTTGCCGCGCTTACGCTCTTTACTGCGGCTTCCTTCTTTTCAACGGGCTTCTTTGTTACTGTTTTCTTTTCCACTGTTTTTTTCACACTTAACCTCTCCTGCTCTAAATCCTCTAATTTCATTTGCCCCGACACAATCTCTTTCCCCTGTACTGCGGCCCGCTTTTCCGCGGCAATGACCTTGGCCACCGCTTTCTTTACAGAAGCTGCCGGTTTCGTTGACGGCCTATCGGTAACGGTATCTCCCATTCCGCCGGCATCTTTCATGGACATCCCTCCCACATCATACGGTTTCCATATATTCAATATCAAGACTAAATCTCAGTCGGGAAACGATATTAATATTTCATGCAACACTAGGATAACACATAACGCGCAGTATTTCAATTTGATTATTCAAATTTTATGAAATAATATCAATTTTTCACCCTTCTTTGACACTTTATTCATAAGTATTCACAAAAAAAATTGCAGAATCATTCAAATTTCCCGTATGATTCCCGGAGCTTCCGCACATACTAGGGACAGGAAAGATGACAAGGAGGATTACATCATGCACAATAAATTTTTGGATTGTATTGCATTAACTATAGCCATTGTCGGCGCCGTCAACTGGGGGCTTATCGGATTCTTTGATTTTAATCTGGTGGCGACCATATTCGGCAGTATGTCATGGCTGTCACGCATCATCTATGCACTGGTCGGCGTATGCGGTCTCTACCTCATACTGTTCTATGCGCGCCTTGGCGAGTCCGCCAACGAGGCCTGAAAACGCAAGCTCGGCAGCTTGCGTTCAGAGAATGCGAAGCGTTCAAGAAACGCTTTGCATTCTCCTTGAATGATTTTCGCTGCTGCCATTTCCTATAGGATAAAAAACGCAAGCTCGGCAGCTTGCGTTTAAAGAATTTGCAGCGCTTGCCATGCTTGCATTGCCTGCGCGCTGCAAATTCTTTCCTAACCACTACTACGATTATCGCAATTTGCTATAGGATAAAAAATCGTCGTTCGGCAGCAACGATTAAGAGAATGCGCATGTGGGAGTTACTCCGACATGCGCATTTTTGTGTCTCGTAAAATATCTGCGAACAAATATTCTTTAATAAAATATCTGCGTGATCGGCGAATCCTTATCGAGTATAATCGTCTTATTCCCGCCGGCAATAGAATTTTTCAGCGCGTCAAGGCTTCTCGTAAAGCTGTAGAAATCCGCCCTCGATTCATCATTATATGCGGCCGCCATAATTTCCATGTAAGCCGCCTCCCCCTCCGCTTTCAAAATCTCGGCGTTTTTCTCCGCCTCCGAAATCAAAAGCGCAATCTCCTTGTCCGTCGTGTTGCGAATCACCTGCGCCTCAGAATTGCCCTCCGCCGTGTAGGTCGCGGCGATATTCTCCCGCTCCGAAATCATCCGCTCAAACACCGCGTCCTTGTTATCCTCCGGCAGGTCAAGAAGCTTAATCTCCACCGTCGTAATCTCAATCCCGTACTGGCTCACGGAGCTTGTCACATTCGCCATGATCAAATCCGTCAGCTCCTGCCCGCGCGCCGCGATAATGTCCGACTGCGTCATACTGCTGATCACGTTCTTGATGGAATTATATACGGCGACGTTGATTCTGCCCTCCGCGTTCGCCGACGAGGTGTTCAGCGTCTGCGCAAAGACCTTGGGGTCCGTCACGCGCCAGAGGACGAAGCTGTCCACAATCATGGACTTCTTGTCCTTCGTAATGACATCCGACTTCGCGATGTCATACAGGAGCAGCTCCTTGGTCACCGTCCCTTTCTCCTGCACAAACGGTATCTTGAAGTACAGCCCCGGCTCCGAGATGACCCGCTCGATTCTTCCGAACTCCCGCACAAGCCCGTACTGGTTCTCCCTTATCACGAACGCGGAATTCATAAGAACAATGACTGCCGCCGCCAAAATAACAACAACGAAAATTCCTCTAAACGTCTTTTTCATTCCTATTCCTCCTCGTCCGCGGCATCCGCCCGGTCCGCGCCGCCGCTGTGATTGCCGCCCGTCGTACCCGTGATGTCCTCCAATTGCAGCTCGTCCAGATACAGCGTCTTATTGAGGTCGCCGCTTCCGTCGTCGATAATCAGCCGGACGCCCGGGAGCACATCCTCCATCGCCTCATAAAACATCCGCTGTCTGGTGATAAGCGGATTCTTGATATACTCGTCATACATCTTCTCGAAGCGGATCTTCTGCGCGTCAGCCTCGTTGATACGCTCCTGCTTGGCCGCCTCGGCGTTCTGGATAATCTGGTCGGCCTGCGCGTTCGCCTCAGGAAGCCGTTGGTTCCTGTACTTGTTCGCGTTGTTGATCGCGGTTTCCTTTCCCTGCTTCGCCGTCTCCACCGCCTTGAACGCCTCAATGACCGCCTGCGTGGGCGGCTCCGCGTCCTGCATGGAAATATTGACCAGCATCAAACCGATGTCCTGCTGCTCGAGCTTCTCCGTAATCATTTCCTTTATCGCCGCCTGTATCTCGCTCTTCCCCGTGGTGATGACATCATCCACGTTATAATTGCTGATAACATTCCGGATGCAGGACTGGGAGATATTCTTCAGAATCTCCCTGGGCTGTTGAGAATTATACAGATATTTTATGGGGTCGGACACCTTATACTCCACATAAAAGTCAACATTTACGAAATTAAAATCCGCGGTGATCATCAGCGATTCCGCGTCTATCGTCTCCTGGCTCGACGCCTCGTCCGTCGAGGACCGATACCCAATCGGAAAGCCGAGGATTGTCGTGTTGACCTTTGTCACCCTCTGCACAAAGGGGATCTTGAAATGAAGACCCGAGGTGACAACGTTTCCCGCCCTGCCGAAAGTCGTCACGACCCCCTGCTCCTGCTCGCCAATCGAATACACGGATTCATAGGACAGGATCAGCAGAAGGATAATCCCCAATAAAATCACCGGCAGACTGCCGCCGCGCCTGCGCCCTCCGCCGTCCTTTTTTTTCTGCTCCTGTTGCTCTCCCGAGGGATTCCCCCCGCGAAACATTCTAAAGTTTTCCGCCATCTTTTTCTCCCTTTCTATTGCGGTGCATCCGCGTCACTGCACCGGTGCCTTAATATCGCAAGCAGATACCGCCACATCCGCTCCGTGGAGGAAATGCTCAGCCGCTCCTCTGTCGTGTGAATATCGTAAATGTTCGGCCCGAAGGATACGCAGTCCAGCCCCGGCAGCTTGGAAACCATAATCCCGCATTCCAGCCCCGCATGGAGTGCCTCCACCACGGCCTCCTTCCCGAACATCTCCCTGTAAATCGCCACCATCTCCGCCCGAAGCTTGGAATTGGGGTCAAACTGCCAGCCCGGATAATCTCCGTTCGTCTCCACAAGACCGCCGAAGGCTCTCGCCAGCACCTCAAGCTGCAAGCGTACTTTCTGCTTCGCGGACTCTATCGCGCTGCGGATGGCGCTGCACGTCACCAGCTCCTTCTCCCGCAGCTCCAAAATCCCCGTATTCAGGGAGGTCTCCACCATTCCCTCAATGTCAGCACTCATGGACTGCACTCCGTTCGGAAGCAGTACCAGAAACGCAAGCACCCGCTCGGTGCTCTCTCTGTCCAGTACCTCACACTTGCCGGTGTCTTCCCCGCCCACGCGGATATAGAGATCCTTCTCCTTCGACGCCAGCTCTCTTCGTGTCTCCGCCTCTATCGCCGCTATGCTGTGACACAGCGCGTCCCGCTGCCCTACAGGCACCCGAATGCGCGCACAGGCCTTGCGCGGTATCGCATTATCCTTCTCCCCGCCCGCCAGCTCCGCAAGCTGTATCGGAAAGCGCTCACTGAGCTGCTGCAATGTCATTCCGAGCAGCTTCACCGCGTTGCCGCGCTCCTTATTGATTTCCGTCCCCGAGTGCCCGCCAAGCAGCCCGCCGACCTCCAAGCGAAGAAACGTGCCCTCCTGCCGCTCCCGTCTCACGGGAATATGGGAGTCCACGCGGATCCCGCCGGCACAGCTTGTCAGCAGGACGCCCTCCTCCTCGGAATCAATATTCAGCATACGCCGTGCCTTGAGCATTGACAGATCAATTGCCGTCGCACCGCCCATGCCGACCTCCTCGTCCGTCGTGATCACCGCCTCAATGCGCGGGTGCTCAAGCGCATCATCCTCCAACACCGCCAGAATATACGCGACCGCAATCCCGTCATCCCCGCCAAGGCTTGTGCCCTCCGCACAGACAAAATCGCCGTCAACCCGCAGCCGCAGCGCATCCCTCTCAAGGTCGATATCACAGTCGTTTTTCCTGACCGCGACCATATCCATATGCCCCTGAAGCATTATCGGCTCCTCCTGCTCATAGCCCGCGGAGGCCTCCTTCACGATAATGATATTGTTGTGCGCGTCCCGAATGCAGTCCAGCCCCTTCTTGCGCGCGAACTGCTCCAGATAACTGCTGATGCCGTCCAGATTCCCTGATCCGTGCGGTATCCCGCAGATATCCTCAAAATACGCAAATACCCGTCTGGGTTCCAAATCTCCTAATACACTCATGCCTCTTCTCCTATTGCCGCGCGCATCTCCATGCACGTCTCATACTCCTCCGCGGGCATCGGTTTCGCAAAATAATACCCCTGTATAGTATCGCATCCGATACTCTTCAGGAACTCATACTGCTCCTTCGTCTCGACGCCCTCCGCCGTAATCGCAATCTGCAAATCCTGCGCCAGCCGCATAACACAACGGATAATCTGACTTCCTCTCACATCGTCAAAGTCGTCCACAAAGGATTTGTCAAGCTTCATCACATCCACCGGAATATACTTGAGCATCATCAGCGTCGAGTAGCCCGTCCCGAAATCATCCATCAGAATCACAAATCCCAGCTCATGGAGCCGCTCCACAATCTCGGTAAATTCCTTCTTCTTCTCGTACATCGCGCTCTCGGTAATCTCCAACTGAATATACTCAATCGGCACGCCCGTCTCGTCAACAATCCGCTTGTACTCGTCAACAAACTCCGGATTCTCCAGATGCCGCTGGGAGAGATTAACCGACACCGGCACCACCTTCAGCCCCATATCCAACCAGCGCTTCTGCGCGGTGCAGACCTCCCGGAATATATATTCATCCAGCTTGCGCACAAATCCGCTCTCCTCCGCAAGCGGGATAAACAGGCCGGGGGATATTGTCTGCCCGTCCGGCTTGCGCCAGCGCACCAGCGCCTCCGCCCCCGCAAGCTTCTGTGTCATGGCCTCATACTTAGGCTGATAAAAAGCGACAAACTCATGGTTCTTGTACGCGAACTCAATCTGGTCGGAAAGCTGCTTCTTCTGCAGCATTTTCTCCTTCATCACATCCGTATAGACCTTATAATTGTTACTTCTCTCCTGCTTTGCAAGGTTATGCACAAGCGCCGCGCAATTCTGCATCGCCTCCACATCCTCGTCGCCCTTATCCACATAATAAATGCCGAACACGGGATTCAAAATATACTCCGACGCCTGCGGGATGGCATATTGCTGTATCTCATTCACCATCTCCGTAATCCGATGTTCAATCTCCCCTTTATTCTCAAAGTAAAGCCACAGGACAAAACGGTCGGCGATGCTGCGTCCCAGACACTCCTCCTCCCTGCAGTGCTTCTTGAGCACACTCCATGTATAGCGCAGGACGCTGTTTCCCTCCTCGTAACCGAACAGCTCGTTTACCAGCTTGAAGTCATCCAAATCCATCATCACAAACGCCGCGTCCCTATACGCGCCCTTCGCCTTCTGCTCCACATCGCGCAGGAACTTCGCGTGGGTATCCCCGCCCGTCAGGTCATCCACGTACAGGAGGTTCTGCATCTGCTTTTTCTTTCTGCGCTCCTCAAAATAAACGATAATGCCGATCAGCACGCAGGCGACCGCCAGCAGCATACACACCAGATAAGTTCTGTATACAATGTCATTCGACGTGCTCTCCATAAAATCCACCGGCACCACGTCGGCCAGAAACCAGTCGTTGATGCCAAGCGGCGTGACATACATATATTTGCCGATTTTATTGTAAAATATTACATAGCCGGTCTCCGCCTTGTCCAACAGCAGCTCCAAATCCTTGACCACCGCGTTATTGCGCTTATCCGCCTCCCGCATGGAACGGAAAATATTCGTCATATTCTGAAAGCTGGTCGGATTGACGGAATCCACCACCTTGTCGCCGTCGCGCTGAACAATGTAGGTATACCCCTCCCCCTCAAAGGAGCTTACCGCCAAAATCTCCCGAAGGCTCTCCACCCGATAAGTCGCAAATACGATGCCGCTGATTTCCTCATCATGCCGTATCGGTGAGCTGAACACAATGATCTCCCCGCCGCCCAGCGGGTCAACCTGCGGCTCCGATACGCAGTTCTCACCGTTCATGGCCGCTATAAAAAAGTCCTCCTGTGAAATATCGAGAACCCTGTCGTCCGTCGTGAGCGCCATTCCATCCGTCTCGCAAAAGCCCATCCGCTTAAACGAATGGCGGTAAACGGCCTCCGTCAAAGTATCAATAATCCGACCGCTTACGGCCTCATCCTCTATATCGCCGAAGGCCCCGATACGCTCCGCAATCTCCGCCAGCGCATTCAGGTCGCCCTCAATCTCCTTCTGCACGACCAATACATTCTGGCTGGAAACCTCCTTGAGCGTATTGCGCACCAGCTCCCTCAGCTCATCCTTCAGGCTGTGTGAGTATCCCACCAGAAGCATCACGATAGCCGCCAGCAGAACCGCTACATAGCTGATCTTCGAGACAAACTTTCCCCTTTCATTTATCATAACGTACCCCCTTATTTCCTGCAGACGTGCATCTCCTTATACACTTCAAGCATTTCACGGAAAACAATTCAACATTTTTCGTCAATATTATACAAATATGCAAATGAAAGTGCTTGTACATTATGCTTATTATACAACTATTTTCTTTATATGGATAGACCTTTGCATCATTTTTTTGCATTTTTTACCAAAATTGGCATTTTCTCCTAAGTCCGTATACTTTTCAATTCCGAAACACCGTAAAACCGCATCTCATATCGTCAAAATACACAAAAAACGCAAGCTCGGCAGCTTGCGTTCACTACGATTGTCGCAATTTCTCATGGCATAAAAATACTGCCTTTCCGAAAAAGGGCAGTATTTTAAAACTGTTGTGAATGTTTTTGTTTAATCAATCTTGGACTTTGCCAGCTCCGCAAGGCTCTTGAAGCCCTCCGCGTCATTGACGGCCAGCTCCGCAAGCATCTTCCTGTTAATCTCAACGCCCGCAACCTTCAGGCCGTGCATCATCTTGCTGTAGGACAGGCCATTCAGTCTTGCCGCCGCGTTGATACGCGCAATCCAAAGCCGTCTGAACTGACGCTTTCTCTCTTTTCTGCCGACATAAGAGGAAGCCAGTGCTCTCATAACCGACTGCTTTGCCACTCTGTACTGCTTTGATCTTGCTCCTCTGTAGCCCTTCGCAAGCTTCAATACTCTGTTATGCTTTTTCTTCGCGTTTAATCCGCCCTTAATTCTTGCCATTTTCTTTTCCTCCTAACAAATAATCCGCTGCCGCACCTTACAGATATGGCAAAATCTTCTTCATATTCCTGACATTGGTCGCGTCCGTCATAGCGGGCTTTCTGAGATTTCTCTTTCTCTTTGTAGACTTCTTTGTTAAGATGTGGCTCTTGTAAGCCTTTGCCCTCTTTAATTTACCGGTTCCCGTTACCTTAAAGCGCTTTGCAGCCGCTTTTTTTGTTTTCATTTTTGGCATAACTGATTCCTCCTAAGCTTCATAATATTCTTCTATCTTTTAACTGACATAACCTGTTATTCCTAACAGCCTATCGTTTCTCAGCTAAAAACATTGTCATGCTCCTGCCCTCGACCTTAGGCTCCTTCTCCACAACCGCGATGTCGCTCAGGCTCTCGCCAAAATCCAAGAGAATATGCTTGCTGTTCTGCATATGTGCCATCTCTCTTCCGCGAAAACGCAGCGTTACCTTCACCTTGTCTCCCTTGGTCAGGAATTTGCGGGCAGCGTTTATCTTCGTATTCAGGTCGTTCGTGTCGATGTTCGGCGATAAGCGAATTTCTTTCACGTCAATTACTTTCTGCTTCTTCTTTGCTTCCTTTTCTTTCCTTGTCTGCTCATACTTGAACTTCCCATAATCGACAAGCTTGCATACAGGCGGCTTGGCCGTCGGGGCAATCTTTACCAAATCAACACCCGCCTCCTCTGCCAGATGCAGGGCCTCCTTAGAGGACATAATGCCAAGCTGCTCACCATCCTCGCCTATTACCCGCACCTCTCTGTCTCTAATCTGTTCGTTAATCAATAAATCGCTAATAACCTTACACCTCCATCAATGAAATCATAAGAAAGTCAAAAACCCCGCAGCAAGCTGACGGGCATCAAACTTGCAACGCAGCAGAGCTGCGGGGTATTAGACCCTCGCGGTATT
>JAMPFV010000073.1 GCA_023664265.1 Roseburia sp. | reverse complement strand
AGCGCCATTATTACAAGCATCTGAAGGGAGAGGAGACCTCCACCAATTCCATCGCGACAATATTCGCGTGGACGGGCGCGCTCAGAAAGCGCGGCGAGCTGGATGGGAATAAAGCGCTTGAGACATTTGCGGATAAGCTGGAAAAGGCCTGCATCAAGACCGTTGAAGACGGGAAGATGACAAAGAGCCTGTCGCTGATTTCCACCTGCGAGAATCCGGTGATTTTAAACAGCCTTGACTTTATCAGGGCGATACGGGAGACGCTGGAAGCTTCTCTGTAAAATGGAGTGAGCTGTCCGGTTTAGCCGGACAGCTCTTCCCATTCTTCATATAGCTTGGACAGCTCTGCTTCGAGCGCTTCCTTTTCCTTTGCCAGTTCCTGCAGCCGTGCAACATCGGTGGCGATTTCAGGTCTGCTCATCTCCTCGTCAAGCGCTTTGCCTTTCCGTTCAAGCAGCTCAATCTGTTCCTCGCATTTTCTGATGGCGTTTTCCCGCTTGCGGATATTTGCCTGATTCTCCTTTTTCTGCTGCCATTCGAGCTTCTGTGCGCTCGCGGCGGCGCTTGTGTCGGACACTGTTTCCGACACGGGTGTCAGAACTTCTTTTTTCTCAAGATAGTAGTCGTAATTTCCTATGTAGTTCACAAAGGCTTTCTGTGTCAGCTCTAGGATGCGGCTTGCCGTTTTGTTGATAAAATAGCGGTCGTGCGACACATAGAGCACGGTTCCCTCATAGGCGTTCAGGGCTGTCTCCAGAATTTCCTTCGAGGTGATATCCAAATGGTTGGTCGGCTCGTCGAGAATCAGGAAGTTCGCCTCCGAGAGCATAAGCTTTGCGAGCGATACGCGTCCGCGCTCCCCACCGCTCAGCGCACTGATTGGCTTGAAGACATCCTCCCCTGTGAACAAAAAGGCCGCGAGTGTGTTGCGGATCTGCGTGTTCGTCAGATAAGGGTATTCGTCGCTGATTTCATCGAAAAGCGTTTTCTCCATGTGGAGGACATGGTGCTCCTGGTCGTAATAGCCAATCTCAACATTGGCGCCAAGCCGGATGCTTCCGCTGTCCGGGGGGAGCAGCTCGTTGATAATCTTGAGCAGTGTTGTCTTCCCGGTGCCGTTGTCCCCGATAATCGCGACATGCTCGCCGCGCTTTATCTCGAAAGAAACGTCCTCGAAGAGCAGATTATCGCCAAAACGCTTTGACAGGCCCTGAATCTGCATGACGTCATTCCCGCTTGTCCTGTGCGGCGTAAGCTGCAGCCTCATATCCGCGTTGACCTCGACGGGCTTGTCAAGCACCTCTATTTTGTCAAGCAGCTTTTCCCTGCTCTCGGCGCGCCGAATGGATTTCTCGCGGTTGAATTGCCGCAGCTTCTCAATGACAGCCTCCTGATGCCTGATTTCCCGTTGCTGATTCAGGTATGCGTTCATCTGCGCGGCGCGAAGCTGCTCCTTTTGAACGGCGTAGTCGGAATAGTTGCCGTGAAAGGAAGAGACAAGGCCGTTATCAATCTCTATGATTTTGGTCGCAATTTTGTCCAGAAAGTAGCGGTCGTGCGAGACGATGATTACCGCGCCCTTATAATTGAGCAGATAGGTCTCAAGCCATGCGATGGAATTTAAATCCAAGTGGTTTGTCGGCTCGTCGAGCATGATCATATCCGGCTTTTGGAGCAGGAGCTTGCCGAGGGCGACCCGCGTCTTCTGTCCGCCGGAGAGCGTGGAGACGGTTCGCGAAAAATCCTGCTCCTCAAAGCCCAGCCCCTTCAAGATACCGGTGACCTCGCTCTTATAGGCATATCCGTTGAGCTCCTCGAAACGGTGCGTCATATTCGTGTATTTCTCCAGCAATTGCTCGAGCAGCTTCCCGTCGGCGTTTTTCATGTCCTGTTCCGTCTGACGCATCTGTGTCTCAAGGTCAAGAACCTCCCGCTTTACAATCAGCAGCTCGTCAAGAAGGGTGTTTTCACTGTCAACCGCCTGATGCTGCGCCAGATACCCGAAGCTCTTGCCCTTGGCGAAGGTCACGGTGCCGTCGTCAGCGGGCAGGCTGCCGACAATGATTTTTAAAAGCGTGGATTTGCCGGCCCCGTTGATTCCGATGATGGCCGCTTTCTCATAATCCTCTATGTGAAAGGACGCGTTCTTGATAACATGATTGTCAACAAAAGTCTTGTCTATATGATTACAGGATAAAATCATGGGAACCTCCTATAAATGAACGTGATTCATCTTATTATAAAAGAGGAAAGAGGGAAAAGCAATAGCTATTGACAATCATTTAACAAAGCTGTATACTATTTTCAAATATAATGACGTGATTTTGGGCGTTTTATACAAAATGTACGGAGGTGGATGAATCGTGGATGATAAGTCCATATCGCAGGCGGTTGTCGCAAGACTTCCCAGATATTACAGATATTTGGGAGATTTAAAGGACAAGGGGGTTGAACGGATATCCTCACAGGATCTGAGCAGAATGATGAAGGTCACTGCCTCACAGATCCGACAGGATTTTAATAACTTCGGGGGCTTCGGTCAACAGGGCTACGGCTACAACGTGGCGTATCTGTACAATGAAATCGCCAAGATTTTGGGTCTTAACGAGAAGCACAATCTGATCGTTATAGGCGCGGGCAATTTGGGGCAGGCGCTCGCCAATTATATGAACTTCGAACGCCGCGGCTTTATTGTGAGAGGCGTATTTGATAAAAACCGGCAGCTGCACGGGAAGGAGCTGCGCGGGATTGTGATACGGCCGGTTGAGGAGATAGAGCAGTTTATAAAGGAGAACGACATTGACATCGCGGTGCTCACGATTCCCAAGGAGGGGGCGGTCAAGACCGCGGAGCTTCTCGGACGCTGCGGCATCAAGGCGATATGGAACTTTGCGCATGTCGATTTGAATGTCCCCGAGGACATTGTGGTGGAGAATGTGCATCTGTCCGACAGTCTGATGAAGCTGTCCTACGGAATTGCAAACCGGTAATATGGTGAGGATAAAGAAATAAAGAAGGTGAGGATATGCCACAGGAGGATGAGCTTTTTCGCGAAGCATTGATAGGAAAACAGATTCCGATTTTGACACTGGATAATCAGTGGCATAAGCTGTTCACGCAGACAGGGGAGAACGAGGAGATCCATACGCTGGAGGAGGCGCTGAACGAGCTGTTGAAGCGGCAGGGAAAGCTTAACACGGAGATTAAGAGTCTCAGCGCTTTCAAGAAGAAGCTGATGCAGGAGATCGTCTCCATTATGGAGCTGCCCGACAGCAAGGCCAAAGAGAAGAAAATGTCGGATAACAAGCGCATGATTGAGGAGACCAATGAGAAGCTTGACGGCTATAATGACGAGCTGATGGAGCTTCCCAAGCAGATTGACGAGGCGAACTTTGAATTGATGCTGGCGTCCATGCGCGTGTGTTATGCCAAGATTCGTCAGAATACGAAGGATATTGAGGCCATTAACAAGTGGATTGCCGACTTCAGGCTGCAGCTCAAGCGCAAAATCCTGCTCAAGCAGAAAAAAGAGATATGGAATGACGAGATGTATTCCTACATGCACGCGATATTCGGGCCGGAGGTCATCGGAATGTTCGACATGAAGTACAATCCGCAGAACGTACTGAATAAGGAAACGGATGTCATAGACAATAACGGCGCCCAGGCATGAATTGCAGGGCGCTTTTGGTATATTCTATAATTAAAAACGAAAGGCAGGGAATCCGATGGAATATATATTGCGCGCCGCTGAGATGAAAAAGTGCGACGAGACGGCGACAAAGACCTATGGAATTGCTTCGCTTGTTTTGATGGAACGTGCGGCGTTGGAGACGGCGCGCGTCATTGTCAATCGCTACGGGCGGGACATTTCCGTGTGCATTATGGCGGGAAGCGGAAACAACGGGGGAGACGGTATCGCCATTGCCCGCATTCTGCAGGAGGAGGGCATCCACACACAGATAAATCTTGTCGGGGAGGAGAGCAGACTCACGGCGGAGACGGCGGCTCAGCTTGAGACCGCGGGACGGCTTCATATCCCCGTCAGCCGCGAGCCGTGTCCCGCGGACTGTGATGTGATTGTGGACGCGCTTTTCGGTATCGGTCTTACAAGAGCGGTGGAAGGCCGTTTTCGACAGGCGATAGAGGCCGTCAATGCGTCGCGGGCGCGGGTGGTGTCCGTGGATATTCCGTCGGGAATCAACAGCGATAACGGAAGCGTTATGGGGTGCGCGGTAAAAGCTGACATTACTGTCACTTATGCGTATCGAAAGCTTGGAATGCTGCTGTATCCGGGGGCGTCTTACGCCGGGGAGACCATGTGCGTGCCGATTGGGATACCGCGGGAAATCGTGGAGTGCGGGCATATGGGCGTGTTCACATATACAAGGCCCGAGGAGGAGCTGCGTCTTCCGGACAGAAGCCCCGCGGGAAATAAGGGAACTTTCGGCAAGGCGCTGTTGATTGCGGGAGCCGCGACGATGGGCGGTGCGTGTATTCTGTCGGCGTTGAGCGCGTACCGCATCGGGGCGGGCATGGTTCGGGTGTTTACCGCGCAGGAGAATCGAGAGAGCCTTCTGGTAAAGCTGCCGGAGGCAATCATAGATACCTATCGGGACGACGGTCTTGACGGGCTTTCCGAGACGGAAGCCGCAGCGCTGTCGGCGGCGATGGAATGGGCGGACGTGATTGCGATAGGGCCAGGGCTGTCTGTCTCCGACAAGGCGCGAAGCATTCTCACGGCAGTGCTCTCGGCGGGGGAAAAGCCCCTTGTGGCGGATGCGGACGCGCTGAATCTGCTGTCGCGGAACAGGGAGCTTCTCTCCGGGCTTTCGTTTGACGGCGGAGGCGCGCGGCGTGACATTGTGATAACGCCGCATCTCGGGGAGCTTTCACGGCTGGCGGAATGTCCGGTGGAACGGCTCAGAGAGGAGCTTATCGCAAGCTGCGAGACCTTTACCCGGCAGTACGACGTGACGCTGGTCTGCAAGGATGCGCGCACCGTTGTCGCAAAGAAGGGCAGGGCGGTGTATGTCAATTCCTGTGGAAACGACGGTATGGCAACCGCGGGCTCCGGGGACGTGCTGACGGGCATGATTGCGGGGCTGCTGGCGCAGGGACAGACGGGGTATGACGCGGCAGTCACGGGCGTCTGCGCGCACGGCCTTGCGGGGGATATCGCGAAGGAAGCGGCGGCTTCTTATTATATTATGGCGCAGGACATTATCCGGTCATTGCGGTATTTGAAAAGAGGAATGGACAAAAATGGATAGTAAAATACATTGTGGGAGAGTGTGGGCGGAGGTAGACTTGGATGCGGTTTTATATAATGTAGAGGCCGTCAGGCAGCGGCTTCGCCCGGATACAAGGATAATGGCCGTGATCAAAACGGACGGCTACGGGCACGGCGCTCTGCCGATTGCCGAGCGTCTTGAGCGGAAGGACTGCATATGGGGCTATGCCGTCGCGACGGCGGAGGAGGCGCTTGAGCTGCGCAGAGGAGGTATCCGGAAGTCGATTCTGATATTGGGCTACACGTTTCCGGAGGATTTCGAGGAGCTGATACGCGAGGAGGTGTGCCTGACCGTGTACCTGTACGACACGGCAAGGCTGCTCTCCGACAGGGCGATAGAGGTCGGGAAAAGGTGCAGGGTACATATCAAGGTTGACACCGGTATGGGCCGAATCGGACTGTCTCCCGACAAGGAGGGGCTGGCGCAGGTAAAGGCGTTGACTGCGCTTCCCGGACTGGAGACGGAGGGAATCTTTACTCATTTTGCGACGGCGGACGAGGCGGATAAGTCCAAGGCGTATGCGCAGCTGGAAACGTTCCGGCGTTTTGCCGATGCGGCGGAGCGGGAAACGGGACGCGCGATTCCAATCAGACATTGCGCGAACAGCGCGGCGATTGCGGAGATGCCCGAGGCCTGCATGGATGTGGTGCGGGCAGGTATTATTTTGTACGGATTATGGCCCTCGGCAGAGGTGGAGCGGGCGGGACATATCCGGCTTGAGCCGGCGCTTTCGCTGAAGTCAAGAATCGTGTATGTCAAGACCGTTCCGCAAAACCGCGAAATCGGCTATGGAGGAACCTTTACGACGGCTCGCGAGACTCGCGTGGCCACGGTGTGCCTCGGCTATGGGGACGGCTATCCGCGCAGTCTCTCCAATACGGGGGATGTGCTGGTCAACGGTCAGAGAGCGCCGATATTGGGCCGTGTGTGCATGGATCAGCTTATGATTGACGTGACGGATGTTTCCGGCGCGGTAAACGTCGGGGACACGGTCACGCTGATCGGCAGGGACGGGGAGGAGACAATCACGATGGAGCAGCTTGGGGAGCTTTCGGGCCGCTTCAACTATGAGCTGGCCTGCGATATCGGAAAAAGGGTTCCCCGAATCCATAAATAAACAGGATTTTATAATTTATCACCTTTATTGAATAAATCCATAGGAAAGGGCAAGAATAGGAGTAAAGAAAGAAAAAGCACAAATAAGCTATGGATGAGGTGTATCAGACATGAAGAGAGGAGACATTTACTATGCAGATTTAAGGCCCGTGGTAGGCTCGGAGCAGGGAGGCGTCAGACCCGTGCTGATCATACAGAACGACGTCGGGAACCGGCACAGCCCTACCGTAATCTGCGCGGCGATTACTTCAAAGATGAACAAGGCGAACCTGCCCACGCATATAGAGCTGAATGCCGGCAATTATGATATGGTGAAAGACTCCGTGATTCTGCTCGAGCAGCTTCGGACAATTGACAAGAAGCGTCTCAAGGACAAGGTATGCCATCTGGATTCACCGATTATGCAGCGCGTAAACCGGGCTTTACAGATAAGTCTTGAGCTGGATACATAAGGCTCTTTGGTTATTGACGTTTTTTCAATGTAATGATATAGTAGAAAGGTGTAGCCTGCAAACATGAGCGGATTACACCTTTGTTAATCGTTCAGAATATGGATAAAAAGGAGAGATTTTGGAAATGGACGACGGTGGGGCTTCGGTCTCTGGTAGTATTTTGTTTTTTGCACTGCTTTTTATTGAAGCGATTCTCACGGGCTTCAATAAGGCGATCACTTTGATGAATGAGAAGGAAATCGAGCGCAGGGCGCAGGAGGATAAGGACAGAAAGTCCATCCTGCTCAACAGCATTGCGATACGCGCGACGGTATACATCAATTCCATTCAGATGATAACAACGCTGATTGAGCTGGTGATGGGATGCTTTTTTCTTCCGCGCTGGAGCGCGATGTTTTCGAGACGGCTTTCGCGATTGGAGCTTTTTGAGAATGTCAGCGATACCCTGCGCGGCTGGATTGCACTGATTATCGCGACGGTCTGTCTGATGTACATACTGCTTACCTTTGGCATTCTGTTCCCTAGGAAGCTTGCGCAGAGATACCCGGACGCATGGGCGTATAAGCTGATTAAGCCGATACATTTCGTGCGGACCGTGCTGTATCCGCTTACCGGCATTGTGGCTGTCTCCGCAAACGCCTTCCTGAGACTGTTCGGCTTTCGGACGACGGACGAGCAGACGGACGTCACCGAGGAGGAGATTATCTCCATGGTGAACGAGGGCCATGAGCAGGGAGTTCTCGAGGCCGGCGAGGTGGAGATGATCACGAATATCTTCGAGTTCGGGGATAAGCAGGCCAATGACATTATGACCCACAGAAATAATATTACGGCGATAGACAGCCAGATGCCCTTCAAGGATGCGCTGAACTTTATGCTGCGGGAGAGCAACAGCCGTTATCCGGTATATGAAGAGAATATTGACCATGTGACGGGCGTGCTTTATCTGAAGGACGCGATGCGGATTCATACCTCCGACGAGGGGCTGAACCTTCCGGTCGGTGTTGTTGACGGACTGGTGCGGGAGGCCGTATTTGTGCCGGAGACGAAGAATATTGACGATTTGTTTCGGAGTATGCAGTCCGAGAAAAATCAGATGGTAATCGTCGTGGACGAGTACGGGCAGACCTCCGGTCTTGTCACGATGGAGGATATTCTGGAGGAAATCGTCGGCAAGATTATGGACGAGTACGACCCCGAGGAGAATTATATCCGGGAAAACGGCGAAAACGAGTATGTCATAGAGGGTATGACGCGGTTGGACGATTTGGAGGAGCGCTTCGGCATCAGCTTTGGGGAGACCGAGTTTGAGACGCTCAACGGCTATCTGATTTCCAAGCTTGACCGCATCCCCGACGAGAATGAGAGCTTTGAGCTCAAGATAGAGGGCTATAACTTTAAGATCGTAAAGGTTGAAAAAAATGTAATTCAATCTGTTCTTGTCACGAGGCTGCCGGAGGAGGCAGAGGTGGAGGAGCAGCAGGCCGAGGAGGCGCAATAGCGCACCCCGGCGGGAATAAACCCAAGAATAAGAGAGAGGAGCAGGGGATAAATGTCAGGACATTCAAAATTTGCAAACATTAAGCACAAGAAGGAAAAGAACGACGCGGCGAAGGGAAAGATTTTCACGATTATCGGTCGTGAAATCGCCGTTGCCGTGAAGGAGGGCGGACCCGACCCCGCGAATAACTTTAAGCTTGCGCAGGTCATCGCGAAGGCGAAATCGAACAACATGCCCAACGACACGATAGAGCGCGGCATCAAGAAGGCGGCGGGGGACGGCAATGCCGTGAATTACGAGCGTGTTACATATGAGGGCTACGGGCCGAACGGAATCGCGATTATCGTCGAGGCGCTCACGGACAACAAAAACCGGACAGCCGCGAACGTGAGGAGCGCGTTTACCAAGGGCAACGGCAGTATCGGCACACAGGGTTGCGTGTCCTTTATGTTCGACGAGAAGGGACAGATTATCATTGACAAGGAGGAGTGCGAGCTGAGCGCGGACGACCTGATGATGGTCGCGCTGGATGCCGGCGCGGAGGATTTCTCCGAGGAGGAGGACAGCTACGAAGTGCTGACAACGCCCGAGGATTTTGACGCGGTGTACAAGGCGCTTCAGGAGAGCAGGATTAATATGGCAAGCGCGGAGGTGACGATGATACCGCAGAATTATGTGGAGCTTACGGACGAGACGGCAATCAAGAACCTCAACAGGACGCTGGACATGTTGGACGAGGACGACGACGTGCAGGCCGTATATCACAACTGGGACGAGTAGGAAGCGTGCCCCGAAAGAGGTCGGCGGGGGATTACCATGATAACGATAAGAGATAAAAACTTTTCCGCGGCGCAGATCTGCGAGTCGGGACAGTGCTTCCGGATGCAGCACCACGAGGAGACGGATACCTACAGCCTGATTGCGTTTGGCAGGTATCTGGAGTTGCGCCAGGAGGAGGACTGCATTCTGCTGGATTGTACCCGGGAGGATTTTGATGCCGTCTGGAAATCCTATTTTGATATGGACACAGATTACGCGTCTGTTATCAAAAGCATTGACGCGGGGGACAGCTATCTGCTTTCCGCCGCGGACTATGGGCATGGAATCCGCATTCTCCGTCAGGAGTTGTGGGAGATGATAATATCCTTTATTATTTCCCAACAGAACAACATCAAACGGATACGCAGATGCGTTCAAAATCTGTGCGAGCGGTACGGGGAGGAGCGCCGGGCGCAAAACGGTGTGGCCTATCACGCATTCCCGACGCCGGAGGCGTTGGCAAACGCGTCTATGGAGGATTTGTACGCCTGCAATCTGGGCTATCGGAGCCGTTCCGGGATGCCGCAAACAGTGTGCTGCATAAGGAGACAGACCTTGACCAAATCAGTCAAATGAGATATGCGGAGGCAAAGAGCGAGCTGATGAAGCTGTGCGGCGTCGGCGTGAAGGTTGCGGACTGTATCTGCCTGTTCGCGCTGCATCAGACCGAAGCCTTTCCGATTGACACGCATATCAACCGGGTGCTTGCAAGTCAATATCCCGGCGGGTTTCCTTTTGAGAGATACGCGGATTACAGCGGGATACTGCAGCAGTATATCTTCTATTATGATCTGCGCAGGAGTATGGTCAGCTCTGATTGATGAGCTTTAGGGCGTCCTCGATTTGAGGCGCTCTTCTTTCATATACCGCGATAATTCTCGCAAGCTCCTGCGTTGACAGCCGCTTTTTATTCTTGGCATAGAGCGCGAAGAACAGCCAAAGCATTTCGGTCTTTGCCATCCCGAAAAGCAGATGTCTTGAAAAGCTGTAGTCCTCAAAGATATTCAGAAAGCTCGTCTGAAGATAATATTCATAATATCGGTTCAGCAGTCTGTCCAAATCCGGAAGAAGCTTGTACAGATGTGCCTTGTATGCCGCCAGTCTGCGATTGGCAGCGCTTGGGTTTTGTCTGCCCGGCAGGCCGAACTCGCGGATATAGCGTTTGCACAGTTGATGCAGGAAGGGCGAGACCGTCCGAAGCATGGGGTGATAAAAGCCGTTGAAAAACAGCGTATTAAATACCGCGCAGTCCGGTGTAAAGCGCTCCGACGTATTGTTTTGATATTTCACCGGTTCGGGAAGCGGCGACTTGCTCAGACAGGCGTTTTGCGCGTCGTGTCCGTAGTGCAGGATGGACATGCTGCCGTAAGGAAGCCCCTCGCGGAGCATACGAACCAGCTCCTCGCGCGCGTCGAGCAGATTATTCAGAAAGGCTTCATCGTCATTGGTGGTATTGACCTCGCAACAGGCTTCTCCCTGCGCTTCCGCAAAGGAAAAGGGACGGTTCTCCTCCACGCAGGCCAGAAAAAGCCGCGCCGTCTCCGGACATGCGAGAAAGAGCGTCTCCTCGCAGAAGAAGCCGAAGTTTGAAAGCTGTCTCGGGAACTGCACGCAGACGAGCGGCATATAGTCGGTTCCGCACCGCTTCTGTATCGCGCAGAGCCGGTCCGGCCCCCAGAACGGGCAGCGGTTTCCCGCGCTCCGGAAAGACGTGATACCGTCCTTCTTTATGACGGAAAAGCGAAGCAGCGTACCGAACAGGCCATTTTTCACGCTGAAACGTCTGCCCGCCTCCTCGTCCACCGGAACACGCCACCCCTTGTAACAGCTTGCGGGGCAGTCCGCGCCGACGCAGTGAAATTCATTGTAGATGGATAGTTGTCTGATTCTCAAAGCACACCTCTGATTGTAATTGCTTGTAATTTTTGTTTTGAAAATGTGGCACAGGTAAAAACAACTGTTTTAGTCAGTATAGTATAAAAAGAGTATGAAAACAATTCTCAATTTATTTCCGCGGGGGGAGTATTTATATCATGGCAGCCCGCTCAGGTTAGAAGAACTGCATCCAAGACAGGCACAGGATACCGGATATGAAGCGGGGTGTCAGGAGGCCGTATATGCGACGGACAATTTGAACATGGCGATATGTTTTGCCTTGGGCGTGGAGGGCGGTGAAGATGCCGAACGTATGATGCTCCCCGAATATGGCATGAAAATGCTTTTCAAAAACTGTCATCCGCGATACGGTCAAAAAGGGTATGTATATATTCTGAAGAAAGATGAATTTATTCACGCGATGGGAAGTCAGTGGGTTTCATAATAAGAAGCAGACGCCTGTTGAGGTTATCGAAATTAATGTGGATGATTACATCAAAGATTATTGCATAATTGCGGAGTAAAAAAAGTGCGGAAAAAGTGATTGACAAGAACTGACAGCATATGGTATTATATTAAAGCTGTCGCGAATAAGACAGGCACAGAACCTTGACAAATAAACAGTAATGCGACCCTGAAAAT
>JAMPFV010000072.1 GCA_023664265.1 Roseburia sp. | reverse complement strand
ATTATACGGGTAAATCCACGTTGGTGCAAATGTGAGGTCACTTCATATTATCTAAGTCATTCCTACGCCCATCGGCTGATACCCGGTGGGCGTGATTGATGGAGCAGGGCAGGCCTGATGCATTTATAGGGATATTTGATATATTGACGATACCGCTTCTTTGGAATATACTGAAACAAAGGCGGTTCGAAAGCCTGTAAAGAAATCCGTTTGAAAGGCATGAAAACGCAGTGTTAAAGCAGCGGGGAAATGGGGGCAGAGGATGAATATCACGATTACGGGAAATCTTGGAAGCGGGAAATCAAGCATCGCGAAGCTTTTGAAGGAAAAAGGCTATGAAATCGTCTCAACGGGACGGATTTTCAGGCAGCTTGCGATGGATAAGGGACTGTCTGTCGAGGAATTTAACCGACAGGTAAATGAGGCGGCGAGCAAGGGCGACCGCTCCGTTGACAAGATGATTGATGACACGACGACGAAAATCGGCGCGGAGAGAGACCGTATCGTGTTCGATTCCCGACTTGCGTGGCATTTTGCGCCGCAGAGCTTCAAGGTCTTTGTGATAACGGACATTGACGAGGCGAGCAGAAGAGTGTTCAATGACAGTCTGCGCGCGGGCTCCGAATCCTACGAGTCGCAGGAGGCGTGCAAAAAAGCACTGATAAACCGGCAGAAGCTTGAGACGGTGCGCTACAAAGAGATATACGACATTGATTACTATGATATGAGCAATTATAACCTTGTCATTGAGAGCACAAACGCGGTGCCCGCGGAGCTTGCGCAGGAAATCCTTGACAAGATGGAGACGTATCAGGCAGGCGGCTTTGAGAAGCTGATGGAGCTGAATCCCACGTCGATTCGGCCCGCACAGGCGGACGAGGACCGGGAAAAGTCTGCACGGGAAGTATCCGTAATTGAGAAGGGCGGCGTCTTTACATTGAGCAGGGGAAGCGCGGCATTGGAAAACGCCCTCAAAAATAATATAAGATTTATTCCCGTAAGGCTGGCCGCGTCGGAGCCGGGGGGGGACGACAGCTTTATGAACTTTGCAGGCATGGTTTAGAAGCGTATTTTTGGAATTTCGCTATTGACAAATAAAAACAAAGCCCGTATAATCACTTTATATTAAAAAGCCGTGAAAAGAAGAAGTAGCCTTCATGGAAACCTACAGAAAGCAGCCGGCGGATGAGAGGCGCAGGGGAAATTGAGGGTGAATACATCTTGGAGCTGCACACCGAAACGCGTATGCGTGTAGTGCACTGCATTCATGCGGAGAGTAGGCTGTGACGGAGACCCGAACGTTATATCGGGAGAGTATCGGATGTGGATACAATGGCTGCATTGTATAATGATGATGGGTCATGCGCATCTCGTACTTGTGGAGGCAGGGCGCGTGAGCGTCATGCGAATAAGGGTGGTAACGCGCGGTTTGAGCCTCGTCCCTAAGCTTTTGGGGACGGGGTTTTTTGATGCGAACGGGGAGAAAATCTTCCCCACTCGATTTCGGAAAGGATGATGGAAAGATGCAGATTTACGAGGAATTGGTTGCAAGAGGCTTGATTGCCCAAGTGACGGACGAGGAGGAGATTAAGGAACTGATCAACAACGGCAGGGCGGTGTTTTACATCGGCTTTGACCCCACGGCGGACAGCCTGCATGTCGGGCATTTCATGGCGCTGTGCCTGATGAAGCGCCTGCAGATGGCGGGAAACAGACCGATTGCGCTGCTCGGCGGCGGCACGGGCATGATTGGCGACCCGTCGGGAAAAACCGATATGCGCAAGATGCTGACCAAAGAGGCCATCGACCACAATATCGCGTGTTTTAAGAAGCAGATGAGCCGCTTTATCGAGTTTGGCGAGGACAAGGCGATTATGGTCAACAACGCGGACTGGCTGCTGGATTTGAACTATATCGAGCTGCTGCGTGAGGTCGGGCCGCATTTCAGCGTCAACAGGATGCTGACGGCGGAGTGCTATAAGCAGCGCATGGAGCGGGGACTGAGCTTTCTGGAGTTCAACTACATGATTATGCAGAGCTATGATTTTATGGAGCTGTTTCAGCGTTACGGCTGCAACATGCAGTTTGGCGGGGACGACCAGTGGAGCAACATGCTTGGCGGCACGGAGCTGATTCGCCGCAAGCTCGGCAAGGACGCGTATGCCATGACCATCAACCTCCTGCTCAATTCCGAAGGGAAGAAGATGGGCAAGACGGAGTCCGGCGCGGTATGGCTGGATGCGGAGAAGACGTCGCCCTATGAGTTCTTCCAGTACTGGCGCAACGTGGCTGACGCGGATGTCATCAAGTGCCTGAAAATGCTGACCTTTCTCCCGATTGAGGAGATACAGGCGATGGAGAGCTGGCAGGGCAGCGAGCTGAATAAGGCTAAGGAAATCCTTGCCTTTGAGCTGACGCAGCTGGTACACGGGACAGAGGAGGCTGAGAAGGCGAAGGAGGCTTCCGCGGCGCTGTTTGCGGGCGGCGGAAACAGCGCCAATATGCCCAAGACCGTGCTTGCGGAGGAGGACTTTGCGGAGGGAAGCATTGATATTTTGTCGCTTCTGGTAAAGGCAGGCATGACGTCCTCCAAGTCGGAGGCCAGACGGGCCGTGGAGCAGGGCGGCGTATCCGTAAACGGCGATAAGGTGACGAATGTAAAGGCTGCATATGATAAGACGGCGTTTGCGGAGGAGTTTATCCTCAAGAAGGGCAAGAAGAGCTTTATGAAAATATGCCTGTAAAAAAGCAGGCGCGGGAGCTTTCTCCCGCGCCTGTTGCGTCAGGCTTTGCTGCTGTTATAGTATCGGATAGCCCTGTGAATGCGCTTCGTGGGCGTGGAGATTTCCTCCGTCGAAATATCGTGGTTGATGGAGTCGATAATCGAGGCGAGGAACTTGCTCATGTCCGCCTCGAGATAATACGGCTTTTTGAGCAGCTCGGGCGGGCGGTAGCACAGGTTGGTGGTGATAATCCTGTCAAAGCCCTTGTCCTCATACGCCTTGTCGAAGGCGTCAAGCCCGTTTGTGAACAGGCCGAAGGTTGCGCAGATAAAGACGCGCCGCGCCTTCATCTTCTTGAGCTGCCGCGCGGTGTCGATCATGCTCTCGCCGGAGGAGATAATATCGTCGATGATGATAATGTCCTTCCCGCGGATATCGTTGCCGAGGAACTCATGCGCCACAATCGGGTTCTTGCCGTTGACGATGGTGGAGTAGTCGCGCCGCTTATAAAACATACCGGTGTCAACGCCGAGGACGGTGGAGAAGTAAATCGCCTTGTCCAGCGCGCCCTCGTCGGGCGAGATAACGATAATGTGATCCTTGTCGAGCACCAGATCCTTTTCCGCGCGCAGAAGCGCCTGCGTGAACTGGTAATGCGCCGTGAAATTGTCAAAGCCGCTTAAAGGCGCGGCATTCTGGATTCTGGGGTCATGCGCATCAAAGGTGATGAAATTGCGCACCCCCATATTGGTAAGCTCCTCAAAGGCGTAGGCACAGTCAAGCGACTCCCGTCCGTTTCTGCGGTGCTGGCGTCCCTCGTACATGTAGGGCATGATAACGTTGACGCGGTGAGCCTTGCCGTTGGCGGCGGCAATCACGCGCTTGAGTTCCTGATAATGGTCGTCGGGGGACATATGGTTGGTGTAGCCGTTCATCTGATAGGTGAGACTGTGGTTGCACACATCCACCAGAATAAACAAGTCCTTTCCGCGGACGGTCTCGTTGAAGACCGCCTTCCCCTCACCGCTGTTAAAGCGCGGCGTTGAGACGTCGAGCAGATAGCTCTTTTCCGCGTAGCCCTGAAAGGCGGGGTCGTTATTGTAGACGTCCTTCACCTTGCTGCGGGAAGCCGCGAGGTAGCCGTTGACTTTATTTCCAAGCTCGGCAGCGCTGTTTAAAACGATGAGCTTCATCGGCGCTACGGGCAGTGAATTCTCCAATTCCTGTAACTTTGGCATATCCGGAACTCCTTTCCTGATTGCGATAGGATTTACCATGATTGCGTTTCTCTATTGCTTATTTTATAACTTCGAGTAGTGACACGTCAAGGAATTTCTTGTATAGTAGAAGGAGAGGAGAAAGAGAACCTATATTTTTCATATGCGCGGAAATGGGGATTACAATGGAAAAACAGCATTTGCACCCGATCGAGCGGGTGCTTCCCGGGAGCATCGCGGAGGAAATGGAAGTTGAGGCGGGCGATGTACTGGTAGAGATCAACGGGAATAAAATAGAGGATATTTTTGACTATCAATATTTTACGCAGGACGAATATATCGAGCTTCTGATCAGAAAGAGCAGCGGCGAGGAGTGGCTTCTTGAGATTGATAAGGAATACGACGAGGATTTGGGGATTGTTTTTGAGAACGGACTGATGGATGCGTATCACTCGTGCCATAATAAGTGTATCTTCTGCTTTATCGACCAGATGCCCAAGGGGATGCGGGAGACGCTGTATTTCAAGGACGACGATACGCGGCTCTCCTTTCTGCAGGGAAATTATGTGACGCTGACCAACATGTCGGACGCGGATATCGACCGCATTATCAAATACAATCTCTCACCGATAAACGTGTCCTTCCAGACGACGAATCCCGAGCTTCGATGTAAAATGCTGAACAACCGTTTCGCGGGGCAGGCGCTCGAAAAGGCTTGGCGGCTTGCGCGGGCGGGGGTGACCATGAACGGGCAGATTGTCCTGTGCAAGGGCGTAAATGACGGGGAGGAGCTGGAGCGGAGTATCCGCGACCTGTCCGCATATCTGCCGAATCTTGAGAGCGTTTCCGTGGTTCCGGTGGGCCTTTCAAAATACAGGGAGGGCTTGTATCCGCTCGAGCCGTTTACCAAGGAGGATGCGCGAGCGGTGCTGGCGACGATCCACAGGTGGCAGGACAGGCTCTGGCCGCAGTATGGCCTGCATTTCGTCCACGCAAGCGATGAATGGTATATCCTCGCGGAGGAGGCGCTGCCCGAGGAGGCGCGCTACGACGGCTATCTGCAGCTTGAGAACGGCGTGGGGATGCTGCGGCTTTTGTCGGACGAGTTCCAAGCGGCGCTGGCCGATTGCGGGGAAGGATCTGTCGCGGCGCAGACGCTCTCGATTGCCACGGGAAAGCTGGCCTATCCTTATATAAAGGATATGGCGCGGCAGATGACGGAGCGGTTTTCACAGATAAAAATTTATGTGTATCCGATCACAAACGACTTTTTCGGGGAGCAGATTACCGTATCGGGATTGCTGACGGGGCAGGATATTCTGGCGCAGCTCAAGGGGCAGACGCTGGGGGAGCGGCTCCTGCTTCCGCAGAATGTTTTAAAGAGCGGGGAAGCGGTATTTCTTGACGATATGACCGTATCTGAACTGGAAAAGGCTTTACAAGTCCCGATAGATATTGTAAAATCAAGCGGGCAGGACTTTGTCGATGCCGTATTACATGTGTGAAGGCCCGCAAGGGGCTGTCGAAGAGAAATGGAGTATATGGAATGGAAAAAAGCAGCAAGAAGCCGATTGTTGCGGTGGTGGGCCGCCCGAATGTCGGCAAGTCTACATTGTTTAATGCACTTGCGGGCGAACGGATATCCATCGTGAAGGATACGCCGGGGATTACCAGAGACCGCATTTATGCTGATATTAACTGGTTGAATTGGAATTTTACCCTGATTGACACCGGCGGCATTGAGCCGGAGAGCAAGGATATTATTCTGTCGCGGATGCGCGAGCAGGCCGAGATTGCCATTGCGACGGCGGACGTGATTGTTTTTATGGTGGATGTAAAGCAGGGGCTTGTGGACGCTGACGCCAAGGTGGCGGATATGCTTCGGCGCAGTCAGAAGCCGGTGGTGCTGGTCGTGAACAAGGTGGACAGCTTCGCCAAGCTGGAGGCGGATGTATATGAGTTCTACAATCTCGGAATCGGTGACCCGCTGCCGATTTCCGCGACGAACCGCCTCGGCTTGGGTGAGATGCTCGATGCGGTCACGGGGCTGTTTGACGAGGAGCGGCGCAGCGATGCGGAGGATGAGCGTCCGCGTGTCGCGATTGTAGGCAAGCCCAATGTCGGCAAATCCTCCATTATCAACAAGATTACGGGGGAGAACCGCGTGATCGTCTCGGAGATTGCGGGCACGACGCGGGACGCCGTTGACACGGAGGTCGTCCACAATGGGAAGGAATATGTGTTTATCGACACGGCGGGGCTTCGCAGGAAGAATAAGATAAAAGAGGAGCTGGAGCGCTTTATGATCATCCGCACGGTCAGCGCGGTGGAGCGCGCGGATGTCGTGGTGCTTGTGATTGACGCGGTGGAGGGCGTTACGGAGCAGGACGCCAAGATTGCGGGAATCGCGCACGACAGGGGCAAGGGCATTATCGTGGCGGTCAATAAGTGGGACGCGCTGGAGAAGGACGATAAGACCATATACCGCTTTACGGAGCGGGTCAGAAATATACTGTCCTTTATGACCTATGCGGAGATTGTGTTTATCTCGGCGGTGACGGGACAGCGCCTGAACCGGCTGTTTGAGACGATCGACATGGTGATCGAGAATCAGTCCCTGCGCATCTCGACCGGTGTGGTCAATGAGATTGTGATGGAGGCAACCGCCTTACAGCAGCCGCCCTCGGACAAGGGCAAGCGTCTGAAAATCTACTATACGACGCAGGTAGGCATCAAGCCGCCGACCTTTGTCGTGTTTGTGAACGATAAGGAGCTGATGCACTTTTCCTATGTGCGCTATCTCGAGAACAAGATTCGGGAGACCTTTGGCTTTAGGGGGACGTCGCTGAAATTCATTATCCGCGAGAAGAACGACAAGAGCTGAGTCAACGCGATAAGATGGGAAAGGCAGGGAGACGGAAATGATTCGTTTGGTGTGTATTTTGATAGGCTATATTTTCGGATGCTTTCAGACATCCTATATTTACGGCAGACTTCACGGGATTGATATCAGGAAGTACGGCAGCGGGAATGCCGGAACGACCAATTCCCTGCGGGTTCTGGGGAAAAAGGCGGGCGCGATTGTCCTGTTTTGTGATATTATGAAAACAGGGCTTGCGATTACGCTGGTGCGCTTCTTATTCAGGGAGCGGTACGCGGACATGATCTATCTGCTGGCGCTGTATACCGGCGCGGGCTGTATTCTGGGGCACAATTTTCCGTTTTATCTCAGGTTCAAGGGCGGCAAGGGTATCGCGTGCACGGCGGGACTGATCATATTCTTCCACCCGTACATGATACTGCCGCAAATCATCACCTTTTTCGGCACCTTCTTTGTGACGCATTATGTGTCTCTCGGGTCGCTTTTGGTGGAGCTTGTGCTGATTGCGGAGATGGTGATTATGGGGCAGTTGGGGCTTTTCGGAATGGCGCAGCCCGTGCTGAACGAGATGTACATCGTGACGGTTCTGCTTGCGGCGCTGGCCTTTTGGGGCCACAAGGCCAATATCGGCAGGCTGGTGCGCGGAGAGGAGCGGAAAACCTATCTTACGAAGAAGTAAGAGCTTTTGGAAAGGGATGGTATCGGGATGGCAAAAATAGGAATAATCGGGGCCGGAAGCTGGGGCATCGCGCTGTCGGTGCTGCTGCGGAACAATGGGCATGAGATAACGGTGTGGTCGGCATTGGAGAATGAGATTACAATGTTGCGCGCGGAGCGGGAGCACAAGGACAAGCTCCCGGGGGTGAAGCTCTCGGAGGAGCTGGTGTTCACCACGGATTTGTCGGAGGCGGTAAGCGGGAGGGATATTCTGGTGCTCGCGGTTCCGTCGTCCTTTACGCGGGAGACGGCCCACAGAATGCGGCAGTATGTCGCGGACGGGCAGATTATCGTCAACGTGGCGAAGGGCATAGAGGAGGCGTCTCTGATGACGCTGTCGCAGGTGATTGAGGAGGAGGCGCCGCAGGCGGATGTGGCAGTGCTCTCTGGCCCTTCCCATGCGGAGGAGGTCGGGAGAGGCATCCCGACAACGATTGTGGTCGGCGCAAGGAGCAGGGCGACGGCGGAGCATATCCAGAATATTTTTATGAGCGATGTATTCAGGGTGTACACCAGTCCGGACGTGCTTGGGATTGAGCTGGGCGCAGCGCTCAAGAATGTCGTTGCGCTGGCGGCGGGAATCGCGGATGGGCTCGGATACGGGGACAACACGAAGGCGGCGCTGATCACGCGGGGCATTACGGAGATTGCAAGGCTGGGAATGGCGATGGGCGGCAGGTTCGAGACCTTCTGCGGACTTTCCGGCATCGGCGATCTGATTGTGACCTGCGCCAGTATGCACTCGAGAAACCGCCGCGCGGGAATCTTGATCGGGCAGGGCAAATCCATGGAGGAGGCCATGGCGGAGGTCAAGATGGTAGTCGAGGGCGTATTTTCTGCAAAAGCCGCGATGGGGCTTGCCGCGAAGTATCAGGTGGAGCTTCCGATTATAGAACAGGTAAACGAGGTGCTGTTCCAGGGAAAGGATCCGGCCGCGGCGGTAAAGGACTTGATGATACGCGACAGGAAGCTTGAAGCGATGGACAGTGCACAGTGGGAGGAAGGTTGAATATGGCAAACGAGGCATTTAACAGTACACAGGATTATGTGGCAAGCGAGGAGCTGCTCTCAAGCGTCAACGTGGCGATTGCGCTCAAAAAGCCGCTGCTGATCAAGGGAGAGCCCGGCACGGGCAAGACCATGCTGGCGCAGGCGGTGGCCAATTCCCTCGGGAAGAAGCTGATCATATGGAATATCAAGTCCACGACAAAGGCGCAGGACGGGCTTTACATGTACGACACGATCCAGCGTCTGTACGACGGACAGTTTGGCGAGGAGGGCGTTGACGATATTGCCCGCTATATCAAGCTGGGAAAGCTGGGCGAGGCCTTTGAGAGCGAGGACCAGGTGGTGCTCCTGATTGATGAGATTGACAAGGCGGATTTGGAGTTCCCCAACGACCTTCTGTGGGAGCTGGATCAGATGGAGTTCTACATCCATGAGACGAAGCGCACGGTAAAGGCAAAGCACAGGCCGATTGTGATTATCACCTCCAACGCGGAGAAGGAGCTGCCGGACGCGTTTTTGCGCAGGTGCATTTTTCACTATATTGACTTCCCTGACGCGGCGCTGATGGAGGAGATTATCAAGACCCATTACCCGAATGTGGAGGAAAATCTGATGAAGAACGCGATGCAGGTGTTCTATGACATTCGGACAATCCGCGATATCCGCAAGAAGCCGAGCACCTCCGAGCTGATTGACTGGATCAACGCGCTTCAGATTGGCGGGATTTCCGCGGATACGCTCAGGAAGAACCTGCCGTTTCTCGGCGTGGTCGTGAAGAAGGACGAGGATTTGGAGACTGTCAGACAGGAGCTGCACTAGGAAGGCGCAAGAGATAGGGAATTAGGTGTTATTTCATTGAAGAAACAAAGGATACTCACGATCATATTTATGGTGTATCTCCTGATTTTGCTGCGGATGACGGTATTCCGGCCGAATATGAGCCTTGAGCGGCTGTTCTCGGGAACCGTCAACGCGAGGCTTTTCAGGGAGTACATCCCGCTGCTGCGACATGGGTATTGGCTGCGCAGTCTCTATCTGTTTGGCGGGAATATCGTCTGCTTTATGCCTTTTGGCATGTATCTGCAATGGAAAAAGCAATGGAAGCTGAAAACAATCGCCGTTATGGGATTGTTTTTTTCCTTGTGCATTGAGGCGATGCAGTATGTTCTGGGAACCGGCGTCTCCGAGCTGGATGATTTGATTCTGAACACGCTCGGCGCGGTAATCGGCGCGTGGGGGGTGCGGCGGTGGCTGAGGAGGCGTTGTAAGAGGAAGACGGCCGGGTGAGCGGCCGGGAGGGAAGAGAAATGGGATTATTTAAGAAAAAAAAGGAAGAGCCGCCGAAGGAAATGGTGGAATATATCAGAAATGCCGGCGGCTGTATTGTGACGAAGTCGCTGTTGGCGGGCGAGACGAGGCTGAAATGGCTGTTTCGCGAGGCGTCGTGCAATGCGGTTGACAACGGATGGCGGGCCATCGGGGCGGATGACACGGAGGACTATATCAACAACAGTGCGAATCTCAGCATCTGTGATTTTAATACATTGGCCAATATAGAGCCTGCGGTTTTAAATGTGTACGAAATGCCGGTCGGCGCGGACTTGGCGTTTGTGGAGGACGCGTCCGGGAAATATTTTGTGGACATGAAAACAGGAAATGCGATTCGGGAAAAGGTAAAATCCCCGTTTCAGCTCGCATTTGAGCAGAACCTGAAATTCATCAGCAGGGATGGGATGGAGGTCGATACCGTCAGAAGAGTTTTTCAGGGGGACGCAAGGATAAAATGCCATGAATTGGGCGAGTGCAGCTTTCCGACAGGGAGGGTGGTCGTCGCGGATCCGCTCTGTTATCTGCGGGACCCTAAATCCGTGTCCGTATTGAAGCGGAGGATTCCCGCGGGCCGCTGTTCCGTCACGCTTGCAATCATGGATTCGGAGTTGGCAGGGCTTCGCGTAGCGGGCGCAAAGCTCAGGATAACGTCGAAGGAGGCGGTCGCGTACAAAATTGCCGATGCGCAGCGGGAGGAAGACGGTCATATGAAGGACACCTTCGCGGGCTTTCCCGTGGAGACCGGAACGGGCTGCTTCTGCGATGAGGCGGCGGTCAGGGGGTATTGGCGTTTTCTGGAGCGATGGTATAAGGAGAATCCCGGGAAAAATATTTATGATGATTATTTTAAGGCGTTTTTTGAGGAGAGCTATAAGAAGGAGCCGGAGCTTCAGGCTGAGGAGGGAAGCTTTCTGATATGGAATAATCCTGAGGACGGTACGCAGATAGCAATGTTCTCGAGCGGAATAGGAGACGGATATTACTGTGATTATTGGGGCTTGGACAGTGACGGGGAAATCTGTGAGCTGGTGGTTATCTTTATGAATCCGGAGCTGTTTTGACAGCTCCGGAAACTTTTGATGATGGGAAATTGTGACAGCCTGCGTTTTCGGGCTTCAATGAGAAAGCGTTATCCCTCGATGGTGATATACTTGCTCTCCTCAACGGCGGGCTTCGTCTCCTTCTTCGGCACGGTAACCTTTAAGATGCCGTCCTCAAATCTGGCGCGGATGTCCTCCTGCGTGACGTCCTCGCCGACGTAGAAGCTTCTGCTGCAGGTTCCGTAATACCGTTCACGGCGGATATACTTGCCGTCCTCGTCCTTCTGGTCATTGTTCCGGCTGGTCTCGGCGTTGATGGTCAGATAGCCGTTTTTCAGCTCGGCCTTGACATTCTCCTTCTTGCAGCCTGGGAGGTCGATGTCCAGCTCGTAGCCGGTATCGCTCTCCTTGACATCCGTTCTCATAAGGCCTGTGGAGCTGCCGTAGCGCGGAGCGGTTCTCAGCGGACGGGCAAAGTCGTCAAAGAAATCATCAAATAAGCTTTCTCCAAAAATACTGTTGAATGTGTTTGAACTCGGTAATAACATAAATCATTCCTCCTTAAAAATAAATGTGTAGCAGCCTTGCAGGCTGTTGTTATCTTTGTTATATATGTGTTATAACATACTTGCTAGCACTCGTCAATAGAGAGTGCTAATATTTTAGAAAGTTTATCTTTTGTTAATAATTTGCAATCATTTCCATATCTTCCATTATATATTGTAGCCGGCAGGGCGCAGTATATTCAGTATGCGTGTATTTTTAGGAGATTTTCATGGGATGCGGAAATTATCGAAACGGTGAAATAGCGTCATAATAGTTGATTTTTACGCTCTCAAAGAGTATAATCGAAAGCGTGAAAGTAAGGTGAAACTATGGACTGTAATAAAATTTTGGATAAATTGGTTGAAAATGGAAACGGCTATATTCTCACATCGCAAG
>JAMPFV010000071.1 GCA_023664265.1 Roseburia sp. | reverse complement strand
CTTTTTAATGATATTCAGATATATATTTTTCATCCAACCGTTCCTTTCCGAAGCTCCATTCAACTGCTTTTCCTTTTGTCCTTTTACACAATTCCCACACCTGCCGCCTTATTAAGGCCATTATACTCCATTTTCAGCGTCTGTACAATTCAAAAAGAGTTCTTTCCGTCGAACACTCCTTTTATTTATGCAGTCTCCGATACTCCAGCGGCAGCATTTTGTATACCTCCTTAAAAGCCGCGGAGAAGCGGCTCTGACTGCCGTAGCCGACGGCCGCCGCAATCCGCGCGACGCTGTCCGAGGTCTCCGCGAGCAAAGACGCCGCCCGCTCCATCCGGTGCGCCTTCATGTGTGAGGCCAGCGACTCCCCGTAGACCTCCTTAAAGACGGCCTTCAGCGTGGTCGCGTTCATCAGATACCGCTGCGACAGCTCCTCGATGGTGACTCGCTCCTCCATATGCTGTAACAGATAGTCGTGAACCTCCCGAATGGTCTCCGACTGTCCGGACGGATACTGCGCGGCGGCCTTCTTCTGCGGACATGAGATTTCCATGGTGTTCTCAATCGCCTGATGCAGCAGTCTGCTCTGCTCCGTGTCCGCCGCCTTGTAATAGACCTCTTTCCCGTCCCTGCGGCTGACAATCAGCCCGCCCGCCTTCAACTGACGCAAGTGGTGAGACACCGCAGGGCTTGTCATGTCCACCATCGCCGATATGTTTATCACGCACTCCTCACAGTGGCACAGCAGCCAGAAAATGCGTACCCTGCTGGGATCATCCAGCAGCTTAAAAACATCCGCAACCGCCTCAAAGAGCTCCGGCCTGTCCAGATGCTCCTTCAAATATTCTTCGTTCTGCCCCTCACCGTGACGATGCGGCAGCATAATCTCTGTCATCGACAGTCTCTCCTCTCCGAGCAAGTCCGTCCTACGGCAAATTATCCCTTTTGGAAACAATTTTCTCCCTTTTGGAAAGATGTCGCCGCAGTGCATTGACTTACTTCTTCCGCCATATTATACTACGGTTAAAACAATTAAACAAGTGCTTAATATATAAATCCATGTCGGCTCCCCATATGCTGCCATGGATTGGAAAAAGGAGGATCACACGATGAAGAAAACGTACAAAATCGAAGTTGACTGCGCAAACTGCGCGAATTTGATGGAGGATGCCGCGCGCAAGACAGCCGGCGTTGCGTCCGCGACCGTGAACTTTATGACACAGAAGATGATTGTCGAATTTGACGAGGGACAGGAGCCGAAAACGGTTATGCAGGCAGTCCTCAAGGCGTGCAAAAAGGTGGAGCCGGACTGCGAAATCGAGCTGTAATGTCCTATCGCATCCTGTGAGGGGGGAATCACATATGAATAAGAAGCAAAAGAAAATGCTGGTCCGTATCCTGATTTCAGCAGTGATGTTAATCGGTCTGAATCTGATACCGGTCACCGGCCTGATACGGGCGGCGCTCTATCTGGCCGCCTACCTGATTATCGGCTATGACATTCTGAAGAAGGCAGGGAAAGGCATTCTGAACGGGCGGATGTTCGACGAGAACTTTCTGATGGCAGTCGCAACAATAGGGGCCATCGCTCTGGCGGTCTACGAAAAGAGCGGCGATTACAACGAAGCCATTGCTGTTATGCTCTTTTACCAGATTGGGGAACTGTTCCAGAGCTACGCGGTGGGGAAAAGCCGCAGAAATATCAGTGCACTGATGGATATCCGCCCCGACTACGCCAATATCGAGCACGACGGCGGCTTGGAGCAGGTTGACCCCGACGAGGTCGCCATCGGCAGCGTTATCGTCGTACAGCCCGGGGAAAAGGTGCCAATCGACGGTATTGTCATCGAGGGCACGGCCTCCCTGAACACCGGCGCGCTGACGGGAGAAAGTCTGCCCCGCGAGGTTGCCGCGGGAGACGAGGTTATCAGCGGCTGCATCAATCTGTCGGGCGTCCTCAAGCTCAGGACGACGAAGGAATTTGGCGAATCCACGGTATCCAAGATTTTGGAGCTGGTCGAGGAATCGAGCTCCCGCAAATCCAAATCAGAGGATTTTATCTCGAAGTTTGCCAAAATCTACACGCCCGCGGTCTGCGTCTCCGCGCTGCTTCTGGCTGTCCTGCCGCCCGTATTAAATCTGCTTATCGGGAATCCTGCCGGCTGGTCGGATTGGATTTACCGCGCGCTGACCTTCCTCGTTATCAGCTGCCCGTGCGCGCTGGTTATCAGCATTCCCCTGAGCTTCTTTGCCGGCATTGGCGGTGCAAGCAAGGAGGGTATTTTAATCAAGGGCTCCAATTATATGGAGACGCTGTCGCAGACGAAAATCGTCGTTTTTGACAAGACCGGAACGCTGACGCAGGGCGTTTTCGAGGTGAGCGGAATCCACCACAACGAGATGGAGGACGCAAAGCTGCTGGAATATGCGGCGTTGGCGGAATGCGCTTCGTCCCATCCCATCAGCAAGAGTCTCCGCCGCGCTTACGGGAAAGCGATTGACCGCAGCCGTGTGACCGACATTGAGGAAATCAGCGGCCACGGGCTGACGGCGACGGTTGACGGCGTTTCCGTCGCGGCGGGCAATACGAAGCTGATGGAGCAGCTCCATATCCCCTACAAGGATTGCCATCACGTGGGGACCATCATCCATATCGCCATCGGCGGCGCGTATGCGGGGCATATCGTAATCTCTGATATCGAGAAGCCCAACGCGAAGGCGGCGATTGCCGCCCTGAAAAAGGCGGGGGTTAAAAAGACAGTCATGCTGACCGGAGACGCGGGCCGCGTCGCCGAAAAGGTCGCGGACGGTCTGGGCATCGACGAGGTTCACAGCGAGCTGCTTCCCGCCGGCAAGGTGGCGGAGGTGGAGAAGCTGCTGGCGCAGAAGCCGCCCAAGGCGAAGCTGGCCTTTGTGGGCGACGGAATCAACGACGCACCCGTCCTCTCCCGCGCCGACATCGGTATCGCCATGGGCGCCATGGGTTCCGACGCGGCGATTGAGGCAGCCGATATTGTCCTGATGGACGACGACCCGATGAAGCTTGCGAAAGGGATTAAGATTTCCCGAAAGTGCCTTTCCATTGTCTACCAGAATATCGTCTTTGCTCTGGTAATCAAGTTCGCCTGCCTTGGCTTGGGCGCCGTGGGTATCGCCAATATGTGGTTTGCGATTTTCGCGGATGTGGGGGTTATGATCATCGCCGTCCTGAACGCGATCCGCGCGCTGCGGGTACAGAAACTGTAACAGTTCAAGCACAAATTTGTGATTGAGAAATAAGCACGATGGCAAAAACACAACGACAAATAAGCCGTTGTGTTTTTCTCAATCTGTAGTCTTATTGAAAATTATGTAAGTAATTATTCCTGTGTATAAGTTACGTTCTTAACAACGCCGAAAGCCTTCTTCGCGAAGCCTCCCGCCAAAGGGATATTTGCATCCTCGCCCTTTGCCGTCTTGGAAATGCCGATAATCGCGAACACAATGACAATCAATGAAATAATGGCTGAAATGACGCCAAATATGCCGGAAAATACCACACCCAAGAGCGGGATTTTATAGAGCACGCTGAAAATCCCGATAATCGTTGTCACGATTCCCGAAAAAATGGAGAGGAAGAACGCCTGCATAACCTGCATGGTCAGCCATTGATCCTTCTCCACCACAATTACAAACCCGAGCAGCAACAGCGCGGCCACCGTCTGTCCCAGCAGGGCAAACACAAAGCCAAGCACCGCATAAAAGCTCAGGCAAATTCCAAAGTTATCTTTTCTCATCTTTCACCTCATTTCTGCGCTGTGTTACCGGCTCAGCTTTGCTGAAACTATGCGCATAACGAGTTTGTGGCAAGCGCAACGCGCAGACACAAATCCCGTGATTAAATTTTTAATTTTCAATCTTCTCCCTCCATTTTCATAAGACCTTTGCCATTATATCATTGCGGAGGGGATATTGCAACCGGAAATATGTATCACTCATCATGGAGCCCGATAGAGCGCTCAAATATTCTTCCCGCATTATAGCTTTCAAGGATGGTCTCTATCGACTGCGCCGTCACCAAACGATACCGTAAAACATATTTCAAATTTCCGACAAATTCGTCATAATCAAATCGGTCTTCTTTCTTTATGACGACGCCTCTGTCGTCGCCTCTCAAAAACTGCATCAAATAAGAGGCAATAAAATTTTCATTGATAAAAGCCAGCTCCGTATCCTCACTGTTATCCCGGATAATCTGAATAGGCTTGCGCCGCAGCAGCCAGTAGGCAGAATATGCGTGTACCTTGATATAATTAACCTTATCAATATTATGAAAATCCTTCAAGCGATAAATATCGACGAAATAATCTATTACCGCCTGATTCAGCAGGCTGTCTGAAATATTGACGTTTTCCTTAAACTTGCTGCGTTCAATAAAAACGGTCATATACTCTTCAAGTGCGCTATAGCGCTTCATAATCTTTTCTCTGCCAAAATGTTCTATAATCTCTTCATAATCATAATTAGACTTGTTCGTCGCCATTATAAAGTCCCACCTCACATTTCATTACATCATCAAGCGCAAAGCTGTTCGCAAAAAAGCGGTAGTTCTCTAAATCCCGCTTCTCCTGATATATTGAATAATCCGGCGCACTATTGGGGAGAATGTGCTTTCTGATCTTTCCATTCTCCAATAATTCCATAAATCTTTCTGCTCTTTCCATTTTAATCCCCATTTCTGAGCGACTTGTCGCGAAGAGGCGACGAGAAATTTTTCTCGTCTGCCATCAAGGCTATTTGTTTTCGCTCAGAAACAAATAGCCGATTGAAAAATAAGCTATCAGGCTTATTTTTCAATCTAAATATCCTTTCTCAAATCAAATCGTCTACCGCACCATCAAATTCTTGCTTTTTCTCCTCAGATTTATTCATACTCCGAAAACGCTTTTGCAGCTTTTCGTATTGAGCCGTTTGAACAGCCTCATCATTTTTCAGGCTTCTTGTCTGTTCCTTGGTCTTTTTTGAGGCCACCCGGGATTTTTCAAACATCATATCGGCAATCATTCCCGCGGCCTGTGTCTGTGTTGCAAGACATTGGGAAAGTCTTTCCAGATCCACACGGCGCGCTTTGTCTTTACATTTGTAAACCAAATCGTGCGTACATTCTCCCCACGCCTCATCGTAGATTGTCCGGACTTGTATTTCCGCATATTTTCCATCATACCACAACAAATAGTGGATACTGCTGTACCCTTCCTTAGAGACATGTTTCTCAAATACGTCTTCCCCAAATTTTTGATATATCGGGAAATCCTTTTCATCCCTGAGATATAGTCGGGGCTTTTCAACCAAAAAGTCATCTGTTTCCCCGGCCGGATACTCCTCAAGCCAATTCTTTATATATGGCTTATCCTCTTTATGAAAAGTTTCCCAAATCCACTCATGCACGACCTCCCACTGTCTCTGATACCGTATTAAAATTCTGATGCCGATTAAATCCGTTATTATCCTGTAATAATTGTCCTTATTCATCGGCCTGTACTTTTCAATATTATAATTCGTTCCCGGCATTTCGGGCAATAAGGCTTTCTTTTTCACATACTTTATTATCAGACTGTCAATTGATTTCGTGCGATAACGCGCGGAGTGTATCTCTTTTAATCTGTCCTCTGTTAAAATTGTCATCAGAAGCTGTTTTGCCGTCGCCTCACATTTATGACTGTAACAGGTTCTGTTTTTCCAATAATGCTCCCACACCTTTAACAGCTGCTTTTCTAAATCTTTTTCCTTTTCGCGAGCCTTATCGTATTTATCCTCAATCCCTGCTTCTTGAATTACTTGGATAATTTCATTAGCTGCTTCCATTTTCTCTCCCGGTGTTTTTGTGCTTTTGTAGTCAATACAGTTGTATTTTATCAAAGCTGCCGATAAAATACAATCTTTTTTTCTTTATGCTCCCCCATTTAAGGACTATTTAATAATTCCTGCTGTAAACTCTCCTTAAATGCGATACTATGAAAGCATACAAGGAAAGAGGGGAAAGCATGTTTTTTCGGATACTGAAAAAAGACCTGAAGCGAAAAAGAACCATGAACATCATCTTGCTGCTGTTTATTCTGCTGGCGACCATGTTTCTCTCAAGCAGCGTGGACAATCTCACCGCCGTCAACGGCGCCATTGACCATTTTATGGCGCTGTCGAAGGTTCCGGATTTCTTCGCCATCGCGCTGCGCGGCGGCGCGACAGACGAAATCAGCGATTTTCTGGAGGGCAGCGCCTCCGTCTCAGAATATGAGGCGATATCGGGCTTTATGCTGCTCAACGAAGATATCTCCATCACCGCCTGTCAGTCCGACAGCGGTAATACCCGCTATGAACGCACAAACACACTTTTTATACAGGCCGTTCCCGAAAACTATATGAAAATTTTCGACATGGACGGCGGCGCGGTATCTCTCCGCTCCGGCGAAATCGCCTTTTCAAAGATGGAGGCGGAGAACAACCGGCTGCAGGTGGGAGATACCATCTCGATACAGGTCGGTGAAGTCACGCAAGAATTTACCATCGCAGTCATCGTGAAGGACGCCGTATTTGGCAGCCCCATGATGGGCTTTAAGCGGCTCGCCGTTTCGCAGGAGGATTTTGAGAAATACGAGAATCAACCCGAAACGGTCTACGCCAAAATCTACAATGTGTCCTACTCGGACGAGGCCGCCTTCAAAAAGGAATGGCGCGAGCAAAATTTCAGCGTCCTCAGCACAATGAACGGCCCCTCCGGCATCCGCATGTGCTATATCATGGATATGCTGATTGCCGCGATTCTGATTGTCGTGAGTATATGCCTGATCTTAATTGCCTTCCTGGTGCTGCGCTTTACGATTGTATTTACGCTGCAGGAGGATTTCAAGGAAATCGGCATTATGAAGGCCATCGGCATCCGCGACAGCGGCATCAAGGGACTGTATCTGACCAAGTACCTCGCACTCTCCATCGCGGGGGGCGCCGGCGGCCTCGCGCTCAGCTTCCCCTTCGGGAGACTGCTGCTGGAAAAGGCAGTTGTCAACATTGTTGTTGACCGCGCCGATCAGAACCTTCTGATCAATATTGTCTGTGCGGCGGCGGTTATCCTGATTGTGCTCTCCTTCTGCCTGCTGAGCACGAACCGGCTGAAAAAGATTTCCGCGATGGAGGCCATCCGCAGCGGCTCCACGGGAGAGCGCTACAAAGCCACACACCGCTTCAAGCTTCGGAGGCGGCCTCGGATGAAGCCGTATCTGTATATGGCCGTAAACGACATCCTGAGCAGCCTGAGGCGGTTTGGCATCCTGTTTGTGACCTTCTGTATCGGTACCATGCTGATTCTGCTGCCGTTGAGCGCCGCAAGCACCTTGAAGGACGACAATATCATCCGCGAATTCAGCATAAGTCCCTCCGACGCCTACATGGACACGGGAAGGGGGGAGCTGTATACCTCGGACTATGAGCTCCTGCTGCAGGATATGGCGGAGATTGAAGAAACACTGGCGGCAAACGGGTTAAGGGCCGACGTCAGCGCCGACATGGGCTATATGCTTCCCTGCTACACGGATAACCCTGAGGAGAGCATCTCGTTTTTCACCCTGCAGGCGGTGGGAAACAGCGCGTGCAGCTACTCCGTGCTTTCGGGACGTGAGCCGGCGCTTGCCAACGAGCTTATGCTCACGGAGATCACCGCAAAGGAGCTGGGCGTGGGAATCGGCGATACCGTCCGATTCGCCACCTCGCACGGCGCGGAAGAATTTATTGTCACGGGAACCTATCAATCCATGATAAACATGGGACAGGGCTGCCGCGTCAGCAAAAGCGCGGATATGGATGCGGCGTATATGGCGGGGCTTTTCTGCCTGCAGGTGGAAATCGCGGATATGGACAGCGCGGCGGCCTGCGAACGGCTGGCGGAAATCTTCCCTGACTACAGGGTGATGAATGCGGCAGGCTTTCTGGACTCGATGCTTGGCAGCGTTATTTCACAGCTTGACACGCTGATGGCCTCCATCGTCGGAATTGTCCTCGTGATCAACAGTCTGATTACGATTCTTATGATGAAAACGATTATGACGGAGGAACATGGCACGATTGCGCTTTTAAAGAGTATCGGCTTTTTGGACACGGCTCTGCGCGCATGGCAGATTGCGCGGGTTCTGCTCGTGCTTGTGTCGGCCATCCTCGCGGGAACCCTGCTGTCAAATCTGCTGGCGCCGGTTCTTGTCGGCCCGATTTTCGCCATAATGGGCGGAACGTCGATTGATCTGGTCACAGGCACGATGGAGGCCTGTCTCCTCTACCCGCTGCTGCTCCTGGCGGTCACAGGGGCCTCCGCCGCTCTCTGCACGGGCGGCATCCGGCGTGTGGATGTGCAGGAAGTGAACCGAATGGAATAAACGGATTTTCAAAGGGGGATTTCAATAAAATGAACACATTAAAGGTAAAGGACTTATGCAAGACTTATATTATCAATAAACGGCAGAACAATGTACTGCGCAACATCAGCATGGAGATTCGGCAGGGGGAAATGGTCGCGGTCATGGGGCCGAGCGGCTCAGGCAAATCCACGCTGCTGTACACGGTCAGCGGCATGGACACGATCACCGCGGGGACGGTCGATTTCTTCGGGCGCGACATCAGCGGTCTGAGCGCCGCGCAGATGAGCGCCCTGCGGCTGGACGAGATGGGATTTATTTTCCAGCAGATGTACATGTTAAAAAATCTGAGCATTTATGATAATATCATATTACCGGCATATCAATCCGAGCGTGGGAAGAGTCGGGAGGCCCGAAAGGAAATCAACGATTGCGCGCGCAGGCTGATGCACAAGCTGGGAATCAGCGAGATTGCGGAGCATGACATCAACGAGGTGTCCGGCGGACAGCTCCAGCGGGCGTGCATCTGCCGCAGCCTTATCAATCACCCCAAGATGCTTTTTGCGGACGAGCCGACGGGCGCGCTGAATCAACAAAATTCCAAGGAGGTTATGAAGGAGCTGAACCGCATCAACGCGGAGGGCACCACTATCATGCTGGTCACGCACGATATGAAGGTCGCGGCCAAGAGCGACAGGGTGCTCTATATCGAGGACGGCACTATCAAGGGCGAATACGCGCTTGGAAAATATACCGCCTCGGAGGAGACGCGCGCGCGGGAGCGGAGGCTCTCCGACTGGCTGATGGAAATGGGCTTCTAGCGCTTTCACAATTCTTATAAAGGACGGAGCGGATTATGACAGATATTCTCTTAGTGGAGGACCATGCAGAGCTGAATGAACTGATGCGGATTTTTCTGGAGCGGGACGGCTGGCAGGTGGAGGGCGTCGCCTCGGGGGAGGAGGCGCTGGTCTTTCTCGCCGCAAAAAAGGCAAAGCTGATTATTCTGGATGTGATGCTCCCCGGCATGGATGGCTTTGCCGTGTGCGCCGCAGTCCGTGAGTGCAGCGACACGCCGATTTTGTTCCTGAGCGCGCGGATTGACAAGGAGGACAAGATGAACGGATTCCTGCAGGGTGCGGACGATTATGTGGAAAAGCCGGTCGATATGGATATCTTGAGCGCCAAGGTCCATGCGATTATGCGCCGCAATTACAGTCTTCGTCAGGAGAACACGATCATCCGCTCGGGCGCGCTCTCCATCGACAGGGAATCCAGACAGGTCTTTCTCAAGGGATGTCCGCTGACGCTGACGGCAAAGGAATATGAGCTGCTGACGCTGCTGTGCGAGAACCCCGGAAAAACGCTGCGCAAGGAATACCTCTTCAATCAGGTGTGGGGGGCGGACAGCTTCAGCGAGGAGCAGACGCTGACGGTACATGTCAAAATGCTGCGGGACAAAATCGAGGAAAACCCCAAAAAGCCCGAAAGAATCGTGACGGTGTGGGGTATCGGGTACAGGTATGAGGAAATTTAACGGATTGGCCGCGGGGCTGCTGCTGCTCTGGCTTGCCCTGATGGCGGGCGCCGCCCTTCTGTTTCAGCGCGAGAATCCGCAGGAGCAGATGGGCTACAAGGTCGAATTGAATACATGGATGCAGGGCTTCGAGCGCGCGGGCGGCTTCACGGAGCCTGATTTGCGTGAGGCGGAATATATACAGGCGGTCTTTTTCCTGCCCTGTGAAGCGGCCGAGGAGACTGCTTCTAAAGAAGCGCTCTCCGCCTTCTGTCAGAATCACAACGGCGTCCATGCCGCCATCTGCCCGCTGTTCTCAGGGAATACGCTGCTGGGCTGGGTCCGCTTTGACTATGTCACGGGAGCGCAAAGCCGCCGTCTGCTGTGGCTGACCGAGGGCGCGCTGCTGCTCTCAGGGTTTTTCATGCTCGCGGTGCTCTGCTATGTCCGCCAAGGGATTTTAAAGCCCTTCCATGTGCTGAGCGAGATGCCCTATGAGCTGTCAAAGGGGAATCTGCAGGGCGACCCGCCGGAGAGCAGAAACCGCCTTTTCGGAAGGTTTGTGTGGGGCGTCACCATGCTGCGCGACACGCTGAGCGATACCAGAAATCGGGAATTAAAGCTGGAAAAGGAGAAAAAGCTGCTGCTCTTATCCATCTCCCACGACGTGAAAATCCCGCTGAGCGCCATCCGATTATACGCCAAATCGCTCCAAGAATCCCTCTGGCAGACGGAGGCGGAGCGTCGTCATGCCGCGGCGCAGATTGAAAAGCACGCCGTGGAAATTGAGCAGTTTGTCCAAGAGCTTGTGCACACGGCCGGCGAGGATATTCTCGCGCTTGAGGTGGCGGATTCGGAATTTTATCTCAGGGAATATATTGATAAAATACGGCAGTTTTACGAACCCAAGTGCCGGCTTGTCCTGACGGATTTCCATATCGGGGACTATGAAAATATACTGTTAAAGGGCGATATCGACCGCGCCTTTGAGGTGATGGAGAATCTGATGGAGAATGCGCTCAAGTACGGCGACGGCAGAGAAATCCGCATTACTTTTTATGAGGAGGACGGCTGTCGGATTATCCGCGTGTTCAACTCGGGAACGCCCGTCGCGGCTCAGGAGCTGCCCCACCTCTTCGACAGCTTCTACAGGGGGAGCAATGTCGGCGGTCAGGCGGGCAACGGTCTGGGACTTTACATCAACCGACAGCTCATGCGGAAGATGGGCGGGGAAATCTTTGCGCAGAGAGAGGCGGAGGGCATGAGCCTTTGTCTGGTGTTCCTGCCCTCCGGCGCGCCACAGTCCCCCGCGGGGTAGGCATTACCACTCTATATCGCTGTCCCTCACATATTCTCCATTGTCCATCCGCTGTTCCGCGTCCTCCAATTGCCGCCGCTCCTCCGGCGTCAATTTTGTAAAATCAGGGTCCCACGCAAGCACCAGCCGTTTTATAAGCCGACATGCAAGCTCCTGCTCACTTTCAGGGAGCATCTCTAACATTTTAACTGATTCCTGAACAATCTGCGTCATGCAATCTCCTCCATTTTATTTATAAATATCTCCACGGCTTCCAATTGCCATGACAATCAGTATCTCTATTTCATTGGCTTTTGTATACCTGTAAATGACCCTATACTTTCCGACTCTCAAACGATGTCTGCCGTCCTTGCAGCCCTGCATGGGTTTTATGTCTCCTTGGGGCGGCTTTAGCGTCAAGCCCTGAATAGCCTCCCGTATAGTATTCCTCATTTTCTGTGGAAGACCCTGCAAATATTTGACTGCCGCTTTATCATATCTGATTTCCATATAGAATCAGCTCCTTTGATATTTGTCTGTTCCCGTATGGCCTTCTCTGCTTATATCATAGTATACTTTGCCTTTCTTGACAATTATCATTTACCACTCTTTTTTGATATCCTCGGCGCGGACGTCATATTTCCGCAGAAATTCCTCCATATCTTGGTCACTTCTGATTGCCATCATCTCGGTGAAGGCGCCGGTGCGGATGTCCTTGAAGCCCGCCACCTGTTCGCCGTTGCAGATGCTTGAATGAATCACCGGCCGCTGTGTCTCCTTATCATAGGGTTGTACGGCTATTTTTCGTTTAAACATAGAACACTCCTTTTTATGCCACATGGGTTATTTATGATTTTTATATGAAGATATTATATCATATCCGGCATCCGAATGAAACCTTGTGGGGATTGTCTCTTTTCAAAATTGTGTACCCGTTAAGAATGAGTTATAATGGCACTGACAGACAGATGCTTAGGCGTATTCAGATTGCCCTGGCAAAAGAGCTTTGGCATGGGGGATTATTATGACGAAATATGAAATTTTATTATGCATATATTATTATTTAGATAAACAATATTTTTGTGATAAGAATAAAAGCGACGAATACATCTATTATATCAGCAATATAAATCCTACGCTGCGGGCGGGCGAAGGGACGGCAGACCCGGCGTATTATATGAAATATTTGGAAATCTGTAATTCCCTCTTTGTCGATTCAGAGTGCTCTCTTCGGGAGGGATTCGACTATGCAAAGAAATATCTGCAAAAATATAATGAATATGAGCATTTGAAATTTTCGTCAAATATTGATGAAGTGGTAACGGTTTTCAGTCAAAAACCCCGCAGCAAGCTGACGGGGCATCAAACTTGCAACGCAGCAGAG
>JAMPFV010000070.1 GCA_023664265.1 Roseburia sp. | reverse complement strand
GAGAAAAATTTCTCGTCGCCTCTTCGCGACAAGTCGCTCAGAAATGGAGGATTAAAATGAGTGAGAATCGGACACAGGAAAATGAGATGGAACGGTTGGAACGGAACATTATTAAGAACTATAACGAGCTGCTGAAAACGCTCCTTGAGGAGGGGGACATGGATACGCTGGAGCGGGTGATCACGGATGACGCGTACCGCGATAAGCTGATGCAAATGCATACGAGCAAGCTGGAGGATGTGCACGAGCTATAGGGGCGCTTTCTTATCTCCGCGGGCAATGAGCCAAGCGGTCAGGCCTGCATGGACAGCCGGCGAATGCCAAAGGGCATCCCTTTTTAAAGGGATGCCTTCGTCAGTGCGAATTTTCTCTTGCGTCTGCGGTATGCGCTTGCAAAGTGATTGTAAACCCAGAACGACTCCACCAGAATATGGTTGAGGAAGCCGAGCTTGCCCTTCACGGTCTTTTGATAGTAATATCCGCCGTAGCTGATCTCTTGTCTTTCTTTCACATGGCGGATTAAATCGGATTCCGTGTTGATTTCACCATGGAAGAGCGTATAGGCTGTCCCAACGCAGTCCGCGTGATGCGAGTCGCTTCCGCCGAACATGGGCAGATTGTATTGCAGGGCAAGCTGTCTGGCCGCCGCATTGGATTCCGGGGATTCACAGGCATTGAAGCCTTCAAGAAAATCAAAGTTCTCCATAATCTCGGGGTGGCGCTTGTAAGCGTGCGTGCGGGAGATGCTCAGGTGGCGTTCGCCGCAGGGATGCGCGGGGCCCAGGATGCCGCCGTACTTGTGGACAATGTCCTGCAAAATCTTTACGGGCAGCCCGCGGCACTCTAATATAAGAAGCTTTACGGTTTCCGGCATGATGACCAGAATGTGTCCTGCGTCGATGGTGTCGTATTCTATTCCCTTGAGGACGACAAAATCGTCCAACGTCCCCTTCAACCGGTCGCGGTATCTGCGAAAGCCGTTGTAGGAATCGTGGTCGGTGACGAGCATACCGTCAAAGCCCTTTCCCTTTAAAAGCTGCATATATTCGGCAATCGGTATCTTGCCGTCCAGAGAGCCCTCCTTCGTGTGGCAGTGCATATCAAATTTCATAGTAATCCCCCGAAAACATAGTTTTTCCCAACATTTAATATTTTACTTCATATTGGGAAAATAATCAAACATTAGTATATGGAAAATCATCGAAATAATTACCAAAAATGACAGGTTATAATTGGTTAGTCTTGCAGAGGGGAAAATCTAAGGAAGCACTGATTGAATCACTGCTTCCTTAGAGCCTCTGGCGGATGCACACGGATTTGCAAGGGAAGATATTGCTTCGCAACGCAAATCCGGTGCGGGAAACGCTTCAATCAGCGTTTCCCTTAATATTTGATTAATATTCATTAAGATTGGCTAAATTCCATAATGTAGAAGTTGACATCCCAAAATCGAAGTAATATAATACTGTACTTGAAAGAGAGGTAATTGGGTGAATTTGCGCCGGCGTGCCGGCTGCGGATTTATAGGTTAGGAAAAGGTGAGGAGAGAATATGAAAAAGAACTGTGCAGGAATGGGGCGATGGATGATCCGCATGGCGAGGGAGTACAAATCGCTGGTTGTTATGGCGGTATATGCGGTGTTCTATCTGACAGCGTTTTACTATCTGGAGCGGCGGACGGTGTCGTACTATGTCATCAACTTTGAGTTGGATCAATACATACCGTTTTGCGAGATATTTGTGGTGCCATACTTTTTGTGGTTTGCGTATGTGGCGCTGACGGTCTGCTTCTTATGTGTGAGGGATAAGCAGGAGGCGGATAAGCTGGTGAAGTTTTTGATTGCGGGCATGACGATATTTATCGTGATATCGGCGGTATTCCCCAACGGACATCATCTGCGGCCGACATACTTTGAGCGGGACAACATTTTTATCGACATGATACGGGGGCTGTACAAGGCGGACACCTCGACGAATGTGCTTCCCAGCATCCATGTGTACAACTCCGTCGCGATTATGATTGCGGTGTGGAGGAGCAGATGCTTTGCGGATCATAAGGCGATAAAGGCAGGAATGCTTGGGCTTGGCGTCAGCATCATCTTTTCGACCGTACTGATCAAGCAGCACTCGACCATCGACGTTCTGCTGGCGCTGCTGCTTTCCGCGCTGATGTACTCCATCTGCTACAAGGGCGTGTCTGTCAGCGAGAAGAACGGCGAGCTGCATGAGAGAAGGGTTAAGACGTCCCGCTGACGCAGGAGGCTGTACGGAATACGATTGACAAATAAATACTTACATTAAAAATAAAAATGTCGCTGTTTCTGTTTATACAGCGACATTTTTTGATGGGGCCGGAGTGGGGACAAAGTCCTCAAAGATAAACAGATCAAAGCTTCCGGAGACGCGGTCCAGCTCCTCCTGCGAGCGCACCGTCCACGCCACGCTCAGGCTCTTGTAGAGACGGCGGCAGATGTTTCTGGAAAGCTCGTTCTTGTGCTTGCAGTTGTAGGCCACGAAGTCGGGAGACGCGTAGCAGTTCCCGATCAGGTGCGACAGCAGAAAGCGCGGCAGCGTGAACTTCTGCCGTGTGAAATCATCCGAGAGCTGTCCGCGCACAATCTCGGGACGGTGCCTGCGGTACCAGCGCACGACGAGCGGGTGGAAGGACTCAATACAGTAGGTTCCCTTGTACGCGGATAAAATGCCGTCGCAGATGCGGCAGAGCTTCTCCGCGTTCTTCTCCACCTTGTACTCGATAATCAGAGGAACGCGGCCGTTCACCATCGCGAGAATATCCGTGAGCGCGGGGATGCGCTCCTCGGTGCCCAGCAGCCGGAACTGCTGCAGCTCCTCGTATGTATAGTCCCGCAGATACCCCTTCACGCCGCAGATGCGGTTCAGGGTGTCGTCATGGAAAACGACAGGAATGTCATCTTTGGTCAGGTGCACGTCAAACTCGATACCGTAGCCCATGTCTGCGGCGCGCTGAATCGCCGCGAAGGAATTTTCGGGGAAGTCCCCCTCCGGATTTTGGGGGAGCGTGATGGTCTGCCCGAAGCTCTGGCCGATATTTTTCAGGCGGTGGAGCGTGGGGTTCATGTTGTGCAGCCCCCTGTGCGCGTACATATGCCCGAAGAAGGGCTTATAGTCGGGACGATGATGCGTCCGCGGCTTGATGGACACCAGATATAAAAATGAAAAAACTCCGACAACCGCAAGGACAATGACGAACCAAAACAGTATTTTCATAGCTTGTTTAAACCTCATGAATATAAAACATATTGACAGTCTCTCTCTATTAATTATATATCCTTATCGGCAAAAGGAAAGAGTTTTTTTCGATTTTTGACGGATTTTATAAACTTCAATGGAACAGTTGTACTTTTGGCGTTTTTGGTATAATATATAGATAGCGACACAAAAAGGAAGGTAGAGTATCATATGAAAAAAAGGTTATTGGCACTTGTTCTTGCGGCCTCGATGGCGATACAGCTTGCAGGGTGCGGCAGCGCACGCTCCGCGCAGGCGGAGGAATCGGCCGGCAGGGACGACAGGGAGCAGTCCGCCGCGAATGCCTTTGACGGACTCGGGGTGGAGAACCCGTCGTCCGATGCTGCGGAAATCCGCTATCAGGACGATTACTATGAGTATGTAAATGAGAATTTGCTGGATATGATAGAGCTGAATGCGACGGACGCACAGTGGAACTGGTTCGGAGAGCTGAATGCCGTGGTCAGCGAAGAGATGGAGGAGCTTATACGGGAGCTTTCCGTGGACGGGAAGACCTATGAGCGGGGCAGCAGCGCGCAGAAGATCAAGGACATGTACGAATGCGTCTCCAATATGGAGAGCCGCAACGCGACGGGACTTGGCCCGCTGAAGCCGCATATGGACAGCATCCGCAATGCCGGCAGCATTGCGGAATATGTGGACGCGGTGGCAAAGCTGAGCGGGGAATTCGGGTTCAGCAGCATTATCGGCGGCTATACGGTGATGCAGGATAAGGTGGATTCGAACCAATACGCGGTCTATATGATGTACGCGGACACGCTGATTGGGAAGGAATATATCGAGAACAGCGCCGCACAGGAGTATGTCACGCTGTATTTTGACTATGTGGAGAATATGCTGCTGGAGTTCGGCATGTCCGCGGCGCAGGCGGCGGCGAGCGCGGACGCCATCGAAGCGCTTCTGCGGGACATCTGCGCTTCCACAATGACGACGGAGCAATACTACGACCCGTCGCTTACATACAATGTCTATACGGCGGAGGAACTGCAGCAGCTTTACACCAACGTGGATGTGGCGAAGCTGCTTGAGGAGCTGCGGGTTGCGGGACAGGATAAATACATTGTCATGGACGTGAGGCAGGCGGAGAAGATCAATTCCCTGCTGGTCGAGGAGAACCTGCAGGCGCTGAAGGATTATTCCACCTTTGTCATGCTCAACGATGTTGCGGAGTACACGACGGAGACCTACGCGAAGCTCAACGATGATATTCACAACGCGCTCTACGGCATTACGGAGAGCTGGGGCGACGAGAAGACCTGGATGGGTCTGACACAGGATATGCTGCCGTGGGATTTTGGCGAGATTTATGTGCAGCGGCATTTCTCCGAGGAGGATAAGCAGGATGTGGAGGGTATCATTGAGCTGATACTGGAGGAATATGAGGAGATTATCAACCGGCAGGAGTGGATGAGCGAGGCCACGAAGCAGAAGGCGATTCGCAAGCTTGAGACGATGCAGGTCAAGATCGGATATCCGGATGAGTGGCCCAAGGCGAAAGACATGATGCAGGTAACGCCGATTTCGGAGGGCGGAAGTCTTCTCTCGAACCTTCTGGTGAGTATGCAGGTGTCAATCGAATACAGTCTGGAGCTGCTCGGGACGACGGTGGACCGGAGTGAGTGGGACGTCACGCCGCAGACAATCAACGCGATGTATGATCCCGTCAACAACGAGATCGTATTTCCGGCGGCCATTTTGCAGGCGCCGTTCTATGACAGCAGCTACAGCTACGGCGCGAAGCTGGGCGGCATCGGCTATATCATCGCGCATGAGGTCAGCCATGCCTTTGACTCGAACGGCGCGCTCTATGACGAGTACGGCAATTACAACGTCTGGTGGACACAAGAGGAGATGGCGGAGTATCAGCGCCTTTCCCAATCCATCGTGGAGTATTATAACGGTTATGAATTTATGGGAATGCCGGTCAACGGAGAGCTGACGCTCTCGGAGAATATCGCGGATTTGGGCGCGTTGACCTGTATCGCTTCGATTATCGGGGACGACAGGCCGGCGCTTGACGAGGCGTTCGGGCAGATGGCCTACAACTGGGCGTGTGAGAGCACGGAGAGCTATGCGCTGTATCTGTTGAATGTGGATACGCATTCGCCGAATAAGATCCGGGTGAACGCGGTGCTCAGCTCCTGTGACGCGTTCTATGATATATATGAAATCAGCCCGACTGACGGCATGTATGTCGCGCCGGAGGAGAGAGTCGGTATTTGGCGGTAGGGAGGAAGTGCCTATGAGAAGGATAAGAAGACGATTGGCGGCCATGCTGACGGCGGTCGCGGTCGCGGCGGCCATTCTTGGCGGCGGCTGTTGGGAGAGGGCGCGGGTCGCCTATGCGGTGGAATTTACCGTGACGGAGAAGAGCGCGGTGCTGTACAGCAATGACAGGACGAAGGTGTACGAGGCTCCGGATACGGGCTCAAGGCTTGTGACGACCGTAACGCGGAATCTGCCGGTGCAGGTGACGGGAATCACCTCCAACGGGTGGTTCCGGATTTCGCTGGAGGGTACATATTATGTGCCGGGAGACGGCTTGGAGGAGAAGAGCACGGCTCCGGGCGCGGTCATCACGGGGACGGATATTCCGACGCTCACCCGCGGGACATTCTCCTTTTTCAAAAGCTCCGAGCTGAATGAGTTTGATTCGGATGATGTGAAGGATATGGATGCCAACACCTATATCAAGTATCTTGATTCCTTTTTGATGGGATATGCGATGCCGGATTATTGTATCCTGCGGGACAGCGGCAAGTTCCTCAAGACCGTGTATGACAGCGAGAAGCAGACGGACGCGACAGTCGCGGCGATGACGATGCAGGCGTATCTTATCCGGTACCGGAATAAATATATGAGCGACAGCCTTGCGGGGCCGTTCCGCAATGAGAAAGATTTGAAGATTGCGCTGAATCGCGCCATCCGTTATGACATCATGACGTTCCGCACGGTATATAATAATTCCGCGATCAACAATGATGAGACCAAGATGAAGAAGGCGATGGAGAATATTATCGCTCAGATGAAAGCGGAGCAGGGCGTTTCCTTTACCTGCAAAATGGAATACGGAACCTATAAGAATTCTGACGGCGGCGACACAAAGGGGTGGATTATCGAATTCACCCGACAGGATTGATTCTCGGGAGAAGCGATGAGCAACAGGGTGTATACGGTTACTGCGGATGAAGCCGGATATTTTTACTGCCGGGCCTTGGAGAGCAGATTGAATTACAGGAAGAACCAACAGGTTTGCGGCCGCGGCTGTCCGTGCTTTGTGGAAAGCGCAGACGGGCGGTTTGTGTGCCGATATGAAGGGGAGGATGGAGTGCCGCCCCTTTTTCCGATGGTTGAGGGGCTGAATGAGAAGCTGCAAAGGGCATATGCCTACGCTGCAAACGCGCATCACGGACAGCGGCGCAAGGGGACGGAGCTTCCGTATTTCAGCCATATTATCACCACAATGAATTATGCGGTTGCGCTCACGGACGACGTGGAGGTGCTGTCCGCCGCCATTCTCCATGATACGGTCGAGGATACGACGGTGACGATAGAGGATATCCGGCGGGAGTTCGGCGCGCGGGTGTCCTTTCTGGTGGAGGCGCAGACCGAGGACAAGCGGCACAGTGAGCCGGCGGCGGATACTTGGGAGATTAGGAAGCAGGAGACAATCGCATACCTCAAGGATATGCCGCGCGACGTCAAGCTGATAACGCTGGCGGATAAGACGGCCAATCTCGAGGCCTGCGCGCGGGAGCACCGACAGGTCGGCGACAGGCTCTGGGAGAAGTTCAATCAGCCGGATAAGAAGCGTCAGGAGTGGTATTTCAGGGCGTGCGGCGAGGCGCTGACGGAGTTATCCGACACGAGTGTCATGGGAAAGTATATGGAGTATATCGACGAGCTGTTTGGGTGAGCAGTTTGAAATGGAGCAGGGCTATGGAGAAGGGTGAAGCAACCGTTACCCTCAAAAAGGGGGAGGGCAGAAGCTTTAAGGCGGGCGGCCTTTGGATTTATGACAATGAGATTGACACGGTTACGGGGACGTTTGAGAATGGCGATGTGGTCGTGGTGCGGGATTTTGACGGCTATCTTTTAGGGCGGGGATTTATCAACGAAAATTCCAAAATACGCGTGCGGATGATGACGCGCGACAGGGAACAGCGAATCGACGCGGCGTTTCTGAGGGCGCGGGTGCGCGCGGCATGGGAATACCGCAGGAAAACGGTGGATACCGGGAGCTGTCGCATTATCTTCGGCGAGGCGGATTTTCTGCCGGGCCTTGTGGTCGATAAGTTTGCGGATGTGCTGGTGGTGGAATCCCTTGCGCTTGGCATCGACAGGATGAAGCCGGATATCATAGCCGCCCTGCGGGAAATCCTTGCGGAGGACGGCATTTCCATTCGAGGCGTCTATGAGCGCAGCGACGCCAGAGTAAGGCTTCAGGAGGGTATGGAGCGGTACAAGGGCTTTATCGGCGCGGCGTTTGACACGGAGGTCGAGATTGTGGAGAACGGCGTCCGCTATCTGGTGGATGTGAAGGACGGACAAAAGACGGGATTTTTCCTCGATCAGAAGTACAACCGGCTCGCGATTCAGAGACTTTGCAGGGATGCGCGGGTGCTGGACTGCTTTACGCATACAGGCTCGTTTGCGCTGAATGCGGGGATTGCGGGTGCAAGGAGCGTGCTGGGCGTGGATTCCTCGGAGCTTGCGATTGCGCAGGCCCGCAAGAACGCCGTACTGAACGGTCTGGAGACGGTAGTCTCGTTTACCTGCGCGGATGTGTTCGACCTTTTGCCGGAGCTTGCGGAGCGGGGAGAGCAGTACGACGTGGTTATTTTGGATCCGCCCGCGTTCACAAAGTCGCGCAGTTCCATCAAAAACGCGGTGAAAGGCTACCGCGAGATTAATCTGCGCGGTATGCGGCTTGTGAAGGACGGCGGCTTTCTGGCGACCTGTTCCTGCTCGCACTTTATGACGCAGGAGCTGTTCGCACAGACTCTCGCGCAGGCCGCGGGGGCGGCACACTGCCGCCTGCGTCAGGTGGAGTGTCGTACACAGGCCGCCGACCATCCGGTTTTGTGGAGCGCGGACGAGTCGTATTATTTGAAGTTCTATATCTTTCAGGTGGTGAGCGAGCGCTGAGGTATTGGGGAGCTGCTTTCCCGCACAAGCCGCCATGCGATGCTTCCCTCGCGCAGCCTGGCCAGCGCCTCCTCGGGCGTGAACCACGCCGCGGAATCGACCTCCCCGGACAGGATAAAGTCCGACTTTTTTACATCGGCCCGATACCCCAGCATCAGCATGGATTTCTGTTCGTAGAAATAGCTCTGTATATAAGTGAGGCGCTCGACATCCTGCCCGATTTCCTCCCTGACCTCGCGCTTAGCGGTCTCCTCGGCTGTCTCGCCAAGCTGCATGATTCCCGCGACGCACACATAGTTTGTCTGTGACACGTAGGCTTGGCGTATCAGCGCGATTTCACCGTATTCGTTGATAACAGCACAGATAATGCTTGTCGTGAACATATCCCAGAAGGGCTGACTGCATGTGGTACAGAAGGGAAGTTCTCCCTCGTCGCCGATTTCCTTATGGATTAATTTCGTCCCGCAGTGCGGGCAATATGTAAAGTGCATACCGATACCTCCATTGCTTGACCTCATCATTTGTGCGCTTTCTTAATTTTAACAGTATTTTAACAATAACAGACAGACTTCGCAAGCCGTATATTTCGGTGAACAGTCTTTGGAGGATTCAATCAGAATGGAGGATTATTATGCAGATGATGATAAATGGGAAATTGCCGTTAGATTATGGCAGGGCGTGCTGCGACACGATGATGAGGAAGTTTGCGGCGGTGGATTTGCCACCAAAGGGACAGTTTCATTACCATCAGGGCGTGTTTTTATCCGGCATGTACCGGAATTACCTATTGAATGGCGAGGAAAAATATTTTCACTATATCAGGCAGTGGGTTGATTCAATTATAGATGTGAAGGGAAATATTAATTTTTTTGAAAAGAGGCAGCTTGACGATATACAGCCTGGAATACTGCTCTACAGGCTCTATGACAAAACGGGGGATCAGCGTTACAGGATTGCATTGGATACGCTTATTCCGGTGATTATGGCGTTCCCCACCAATGCGGAGGGCGGGCTGTGGCATAAGGAATTTCATCCGAACCAGATGTGGCTGGATGGCTTGTATATGGCGGGGCCGGTCTGTGCGGAGTACGGGAGCCGCTTTGACAGGCCGGAGTGTATTGACTTGGTGGCAAGGCAGGTGCTTTTGATGCGGAAAAAGACGGAGGACACCGAGACGGGGCTCTGGTATCATGCCTGTGATGATGCGAGAAAGGAACCTTGGGCGGATCCGGTTACGGGCAGGTCGCCTGAGTTTTGGGGAAGGAGCATCGGTTGGGTGCCGATGGCCATTCTTGACGATTTGCAGTTTATTCCCAGGGAGCATAAGGATTATGAGCTGCTTTGCAGTGCAGTGCGCGATTTGCTGACGGCGGTATGCAGATACCAGTCGGAGGAAGGGCGCTGGTATCAGGTAGTCAACAAGGGCGGTGAAGAGGGGAATTGGCTGGAGAACTCCTGCAGTTGCTTGTTTGTGGCCGCAATCTGCGAGGCGGTCAGAAGGGGGATACTGCCTCAAAGGTATCTGGAACAGGCAAGAAAAGGCTATGAGGCGGTTATCCGTTCTTTGGCGTGGGACGGCGAGGACTTGCTGATTGGAAATATCTGTATTGGCACAGGGGTTGGAGATTACCGGTTTTACTGTAACAGGCCGACCTGTACAAATGATTTGCACGGGGCAGGCGCCTTCCTGCTGATGTGCGCAAGCGTGCAGAAGAGCGCTTCGCCGGAAGGGGATGCGTAGATATGAGGGTGGATTTGAAAAGTGCTTTCCGGTGCGTATCGGGAAATATAATGGCGCGGAAAATATTACCTACGAACAGATCCGACAGGCACAGGCGGAATTGTCTCGGGGCCTTTCGGATGTGGTCATGGTGTCCGGAAGCTTTTCGGAGATGAAAGCGAGAGGCTTGATGAAGGATTCCTTTCATTATTATCAGACGGCCTACAACGAAGTCGGGGAAGAAGCAGGTAAAAATGCAGGGGATTATGTAAAGGGACAGAAGTAGTTCAATGGTATTTGATACCGGACATGAATATTAATGGGAATTTTATTGTCGAATAAAGTAATTTTTTGTATAATTAAGATATGGTAAACATGACCATATGGCATAATGCTGTCAGGCATTATGCTTGCCATGATAAGTACGATAAGCGAGGTGAATGAATGGCGGAGGTTACGCCAAAGCGCAAGATAAAGGACAGTGTGTTTACAAATTTATTTCAAGAAAAAAAGTATCTGCTTCAATTGTATAAGGCGCTTCATCCGGAGGACGATACCGTGACGGAGGACGCGATTGCGGATGTCACGCTCAAGCATGTGCTGGTTGACGCGGATTATAACGATTTAGGATTTTCTGTCGGCGACCGTTTAATGATATTGGTGGAGAGCCAGTCAACATGGACAGTGAATATTATCATCCGCGCGCTGATGTATCTGATGCAGACGTATCACGATTATTTTAAGCGCACCAATCAAAACCTGTACGGAAGCCAAAGAGCGGATATGCCAAAGCCTGAACTGTATGTGATATACACGGGCGACAGGAAAAACATTCCCGATACCATATCCCTTTCAGAAGAATTTTTCGACGGGGAAAAGCTTGCTGTTGATGCGGAAGTGAAGGTTCTGTATCGGGAGAACGAGAAGGACATTATCGGGCAGTATATAATCTTTTCCAAGGTATATAATGAACAGAGAAAATTATACGGAAATACGACTCAGGCGGTAATGGAGACCATCCGTATCTGCAAGGATAGAAATGTGTTGAAGGAATATCTTGAAGACAGAGAACAGGAGGTAGTAAGCATGATAATGACATTGTTTGATGATGACCAGATTTTAAAGGCATATACGAAGGATGTTAGAGATACAGAAGCAAGGGAGACCGCGGAAAGAATGATAAAAATGGGAAAGCTGTCGCTTGAAGAGATTGCGCTATGTGTACCTTCATTATCCCTTGACAAATTAAAGAAGCTGGAGGCGGAGGTTCTGCAGCAGGTATAGTTGGGAAAATTGAATATCAGAGCGGCGCACATCTGCGGATGGGCGGCAAGGGCGTGTGGATAAAATTGAATCCACGCGCCCTTTTTTCCACCGCGCAGGCGCGGCAATTCCCCGCATTGTAAAGGGTATAAAATTTTGCAACCTGTCATTTTCTCCCGTTTTCAGGCGTTTTATACGGGAAAAACAGGTGACAAAATTTTAAACCAATTACAAATGGAACAGCGTGTTGTAAAGTGAAATTAAATTAAACGGGCGAGACGCCGCTCGGATGATTTAATAAATGAGGAAGGAGAGGATTATGACATGAAAGGGAGCAAAAAGACGAAGCCCGTCAGGGCGAAGCGGAGCATCGGTTCCGTGATGAAGGATAACCGGCAGCTCTATGTGCTGGTGCTTCCGGCGGTCATCTATTTTTTCGTATTCCATTACATGCCCTTGTACGGCATCCGGATTGCTTTTAAGGATTACAAGGCTGTAAGCGGGATCGCGGGAAGCCGGTGGGTGGGGCTGAAGCATTTCAAAGCGTTTTTTAACGCCTACTATTTTAAGAGACTGTTGGCCAACACGCTGCTGCTGAATGTGTACAATCTGCTGTGGAGCTTTCCGGTTCCGCTGATTCTCGCGATACTGCTGAATCAGATCAGAGGGGAGAGGAAGAAACGCTTTATCCGGACGAGCATGCTCCGCCAATGAGGGGCTTCCTCCCATGGCTAAAAGACAGAGGTATTATGAGAACATGGAACATGTTGCATAGTCACCAATATCCTTGTAAAAAAGTGTCAACCAATATTGACAAGTTCATTGTTTGGCAGTTAATTTTTTGGTAGTTGTTCCGATATATAAGATAGAGTTGAATATTGAGCTATGGATAGCGTTTTTTTCTGAGGATAGAAATATGTTGGAGAGGAAAACGCTATTTTTATTGCCATGATGAAACTTTTTGATATTATCAATCGTATTATTAGTAGTATGGAGAGGTGGTGTTAGTCATGTGTGTTGATAACGGAAAATTTGGCAGAGGAAGTTAGATAGTATATTATCTATAAAGCAATGATTGCTTGGACTTATTGTAAGGGAGCAGGGACGGTTCCGAATGACAGAAGAATCGTCATAAAAAATATTGATAACAATGGAGGAATTGAAAAATGAGCGTTAGCGGAGTTGGAACAATGGACTATCCGATAGCAGGATATGATACAAGAAAAACGCAAAAGAATATAACAGAAAAGCATTATGCTGATCAGATGTGTAACATGGTTCAGACAACACAAATGTCCAGTGGTACATTTGAGTTACATATTTCAAATGATAAGGACGGAAAGGCAATCGGCTCAATGTGCGGGACTGATTATTCCGTTACTGTCTATCAGCCGAAAGACTTTGATTCTGCAAATCCAATATATAAGGTTAAGGTATGGGATAAAGACGGGAATGTAACGGAACGAATGGTAGACGTTTCAAAAGTTGA
>JAMPFV010000006.1 GCA_023664265.1 Roseburia sp. | reverse complement strand
GAATATACCGGCCGTTCCTTCGGCCATATTGTTACCACATTAATAATATCGGCAGGCCGGAGGCGGCAGGACAGTGTCGGAACGCAACATTCTGAGCAGAAGGTTGCATGGCAAGGCGGCACATAAAAAGTTGGGAAACAAGGAGGTTCAATATGCTTCGATTATCGGTGAACAAAGACGAGTATCTGATGGTGGGTTCAGAGGTCAAGATTACCTTTCTGGGCGGCAACGACAAGACCCTGCGGCTGATGATAGACGCGCCCAAGGAGGTCAATGTGGCGAGAGGAAAGGCCATCAGGAAGCGTGCGGCGGCGAGAGCAGCCGCGGCGGTAAACGCGGATATTCTGAATTAAGGTCGGATGGAGAGTGCACCGACACTCATTCAAAGCGGTAATAACCGCAGGCGTGTGCGGCAAGTGGCGCCAAGAGCCAAGCCGCCTGTGGCTGTTATAAATACAACTGAATAAGGACACAGTAACCGCTTGAAAGCAATACATACGGTTACAAAAACCAAAGGCGGGCAACGGATTGCCCGGATTAAAAGATGCATGGAGGTATAACTATGGTAGTACAGCACAATTTATCAGCAATGAACGCCAACAGAATGTTGGGCATCACACAGGGAACGCTTTCCAAGTCTACAGAGAAGCTTTCTTCAGGATACAAAGTAAACCGTGCGGCAGATGACGCGGCAGGTCTGGCGATTTCCGAGAAGATGAGAAAGCAGATTCGAGGCTTGACACAGGCATCTGCGAACGCTGAGGACGGTATCAGCGCGGTACAGACGGCTGAGGGCGCTTTGACGGAAGTACACGATATGCTCCAGAGAATGAACGAGCTGGCAACAAAGGCTGCAAACGGCACGAACTCTGAGAATGACCGTCAGTTCATTCAGGATGAGATTGCACAGCTGACAACAGAGATTGACCGTGTCGCTGAGACAACGAAGTTCAACGAGATTTATCTGTTGAAGGGCGACGGCACAAAGAACACCAAGACATTGAACGCGTATGACGCAGGTCTCAAGGGAACGCTCGAGTCTGTAGGCAAGGGCAAGTCTACTTTTACGGTGGAAGCGCTCAAGACAGGCGATACCGTTAAGATCAGCGGAACCGATTACAACATCGTGGAGTCTTCCAGAACAGACGGATACACCTCCATCAACGAGAGAAAGTTTGAGAAAGGTGAGAAGATTGTACAGGACGGCATTACCTACACGGTAAGCGTGGCAGGATACGCGGGCACAAGTCAGACTACACGTACTGGCGCAACGGATACTACGAATCCGGTTACCAAAGCGACCTTCGTGGATGAGAAAGGGAATCAGGTTGACTTTACCGTTCGTGAGGGTGCGACCATCACAACGACTGTTGGCGCAGGCTCCATCACGACAACGCTCGTAGGTAAGATGGGCATGATATTGGGTGACAACGCTGCGGCAGGCACGGTGAAGAAGCCGGCAACAGAGACCGATAAGGCAAACGCGCTTACATATGCGGCTGATGCGAAAGACCCGAACAAGATGGTAGCTACAGGTGTTCAGCTTGCCGTAACCGGCTCCACAAGCTCAACGGCAGATACTGACAATGCGACGCTTGTAAATCATACATGGGCAGCAGGCGACAAGGTTGTTGACGCGAAGGGTACGGAGTATACCTATGTTGAGGCAAACAAGACATTGAACGGTGTAACCCATAAGACAGCGGGCTTCTATAAGTCTGAGGGCAATAAGGCTGGTGACATCGCATATGAGGTACAGGCAGGCGATTCCTACACGGTTATAGAGAACAGCGGAAAGGTTGACCAGTTCTACAGCGGTCAGTTCTCGAACGGCGGTATCTCAACTGTGGAGACGGTTCAGGATGCAATCAAGTCCTACACGAAGCTTCTGGATGGAAAAGATGCACAAGCGGGTGCGGCTGTAACGGTTACCATCGCGGATTCTGCAAACGACGCGGGCAAGAGCTATGAAATCGGCGTTACAAAGAAGGCCGACGGTACACTCTATACAGCGGATGATGTTGCGGCGCTCGTAAAAGAGGGTGACTATGTAACGATTGACTATAAGGTAGGAACTACTGCTACAACAAAGTATGAGTATTATGCGGTTCCGTCCGCTTCTGAGTCCAAGACGGATATCACCGTAAAGCAGGCTTATGAGATGATGGCCGAGGAGCTTGAGGCGGCTTCCAGCATAGGCGCTGACGAGAAGGCGGTTGTAAAGAACAACGGCGACGGCACCTTTGACATCACGCAGGGCAAGGTTGAGATTGACAACTCTCTGACCTTCGCGCTCCATGTAGGCGCTGACGCGGATATGACCAACAAGATCGGCGTGGATATCCAGACGATGTCCTCCGCAAATCTCGGTGTCAAGAACCTGAACGTAATGGATGACTCCGGCAAGGCTGCGACCTATGCGATCGACGCGATCGAGGATGCGATCAAGACCGTATCCAGACAGCGTTCCGCACTCGGCGCTATCCAGAACCGCTTAGAGCACACCATCAGCAACCTCGACAACGTTGTTGAGAACACGACAAGCGCTGAGTCTGCAATCCGTGATACGGATATGGCTACAGAGATGGTGAAGTATTCCAACGCGAATATCCTCTCTCAGGCAGGCCAGTCCATGCTTGCACAGGCAAATCAGTCCAACCAGGGCGTACTCAGCCTCTTAGGCTAATCGCTCAGGCAGACGGTGTAAATTGTCTGATATACAACAAAATACTGCAAAAGCCACCCCTAAAAAGGTGGCTTTTGTTATATGAAGTCTGTTTATGAAATAGGAGAGAAAACAATGTCAAAACTGCCAATATCCGTCTGCATCATCGCGCGAAACGAGGAAAAACACATTGAGAACTGCCTGCGGCGCATAAAGCCCTATGGATTTGAGATCATCGTCGCCGACACCGGCTCCACGGACCGGACAAAGGAAATCGCGGCGCGCTACGCCGACCGTGTACTGGATTATCCATGGGCGGACGACTTCAGTGCGGTGCGAAATTTCTGCGCGGCCCACGCCTCCTACAAATGGATTCTGTCCGTGGACTGCGACGAGTACATGGAATCCTGCGACACGGCGGAGCTCCTGCGGCTGACGAAGCGATATCCGCATTTGCCGGGAGCCTTGGAGATTCGCAGCGTCATTGCGCGTCCGGATGGCTCGGACGGCTGCGTGAAGGATTTTGTGCCGCGCTTTTATGATAAGAAGCGGTACTGCTACGACAAGCCCGTCCACGAACAGCTGGTGCCGTGCGACACGAAGGACGCGACCGGCATCAGGAATTTTGCGCTGCCCATAGAGATTATTCACCACGGATACGCGCTCCCGCCCGAGGAGATGCACGTCAAGCAGGAGCGGAATCTGCGCCTGCTGCACCGGCAGCTGGAGACGGAGGGGGAGAGTCCCTATCTGTATTATCAGCTCGGACAGTCGGAACTGGTGCTTGAACACTATGAGGAGGCCGCCCGATACTATGAGCGCGGAATGGCCTGCGGCGCGGACTGCGGGCTGCTATATGTCCACGGCATGATAGAAGGGCTTGCCAAGGCCTATGTGATGACCGGCCGCGGGCAGGAGGCGCTCGCCCTGATGGAGCGCTACGAGCCGCGGTGCAACTCCGCACGCTACGTCTTTTACCATGCTAACGTGTTAATGGACAACGACGAGCCGCTCAAAGCGCTTGTCAAGTACGTGAAGGCGACCATGATGCCGGACACGGACACGCTGGGGGACGAGCTTTTGTACTGCTATCAGCATATCGTGGAGCTGTACCGCCGCTTCGGCGAGGAGGAGCTTGCGGAGGTCTTTAAGAAAAGGTATGAGGAGCTGATGGCGGATAATTTGACGCTCGAGGCCGATTAAGTCACTGTTTCCTTAATTGTTGAAAAGCCGGTGAAGATACAGTATAATGGAAATATAGAGGGATTTTCTGTTTCCAATATACAATTTATGCGCCGCTTTTATCAGAATTACCAAATTCAACAGACAGTGTCTGTTAAATTGTCGTGGTCGCATTATTGTGAACTGCTTTCGATATCTGATTTGGACAAACGCAGCTTCTACGAAAAGGAATCGGTCAACTCCGGATGGTCGATAAGGGAATTGAAACGACAGATAAGAATGGCATGATATAAACGGATAAACGGAAAACGATGAGGAGTGCGGTAATTTTGAAGCAATACGGTATAAAAAACATGAAATCAAAAATCGGAGGGGGTGTGCTCGTCCTGCTCACGGCGGCGCTGCTTGGCGGCTGCGCGAAAAAGCAGGAGGATACCAACCTGTCGGAGGGCATGGCGTACTTGGAGCAGTACGAATATCAGGCGGCGCTCGACTGCTTTGAGGCCGCGACGCTGTATAACGAGGACAAGCAGTTGATTTTGCGGGGAGAAGGGCTTGCGTATATGGGACTTGGCGATTATGCGCAGGCGGAGACGGCGCTCCTTGCATCCATCGCGTGCTCGTCGGGGCATCTGACGGAGCTGGAGTACGACACGAACTTTTATCTGGCGGCGGCATATATGAAACAGGGAAAATACGCGGACGCTGAGCAGATTTATTCCGCGATTATCGCACTCAGGAAGAAAGATGTGGACGCGTACTATCTGCGGGCCTGCACCTTTTTGCGCCGCGGCGATTACGAGCCGGCGCTGGCGGATTTTGAGAAGGCGTTTTCTCTGGAGCCTGAAAATATCGCGCTGGTGACAGACGCCTATGTGGAGATGCAGGCGGCGGGTTTCGCGGAGGAGGGCAGAGTGTATTTGGAGTCCTTTATGCAGTCGCGCGAGGGAAATCTGACGGACAGGGACAGAGGGACCATCTGCTATTATCTCGGCGATTACGAGAACGCCCGCATTTATCTGGACGGGCTTCTGAACGCCAATGACGCGGGCATTTCGCTGTTGCTGGGGCAGACCTATGAGAAGCTTGGCGACAGGAACTATGCGGCCGTGGTCTATCAGACCTATCTGGATGCGAATGCGCCGGACGCCGCGATCTATAACAGTCTTGGCATCTGCCTGATGCGGCAGGAAAAGTACACCGAGGCGCTTGAGGCCTTCGAGGCGGGGGTTGCGATGGGGGACACAGACTATCTGCAAAATCTGAAATTCAACCTCATTGTCGCCAACGAGCATCTGGGGAATTTTGCACAGGCCAAGACACTCATGCAGGAGTATGTGCAGATTTATCCCGAGGATGCGGACGCCGCGCGGGAGTACGAGTTTCTGAGCACCCGCTGAAATACAAGATATTGTACATAAATAATAAAGAACACATGATATTTAGTGGTGTTCGATTGACTTCCCTTCCGGTATCTGCTATTATCTATCTAATGGCATTATTTTCTATAGGAAATTGCGACGCAAGAGGAAGGGGTAAAGGCTAGATGTTTAAAGTAATCAAGAGAGACGGTGAGGAGGCTGCGTTCAGTCTTGAGAAGATTGGCGGCGCGCTCATCAAGGCGTTCGACGCGACGCAGGTACAGTACAATCAGGATATCGTGGATCTGCTTGTCCTGCGGGTGACGGCGGATATCCAGGGAAAGGTGAAGAACGGGGACGTTCATGTGGAGGATATCCAGGACAGCGCCGAGAAAGTATTGGAGCAGGCGGGGTATACCGAAACCGCGAAGGCCTTTATCCTTTACAGGAAGCAGAGAGAGAAAATGCGGAACATGAAGTCCACGATCCTGGACTATAAGGAGGTCGTCAACAGCTATGTCAAGGTTGAGGACTGGCGCGTCAAGGAAAATTCCACGGTTACCTATTCGGTGGGCGGTTTGATTCTGTCCAATTCCGGCGCGGTTACGGCCAACTACTGGCTCTCGGAGGTCTATGACAAGGAGATTGCGGACGCGCACCGCAACGCGGACATTCATATCCATGATCTGTCCATGCTTACCGGCTATTGCGCGGGTTGGTCGCTCAAGCAGTTGATTCAGGAGGGGCTTGGCGGCATTACGGGCAAGATTACCTCCGCGCCGGCAAAGCACCTCTCGGTGCTCTGCAACCAGATGGTCAATTTCCTCGGCATTATGCAGAATGAGTGGGCGGGCGCACAGGCGTTTTCTTCCTTTGACACCTATCTGGCCCCCTTTGTCAAGGCAGACAACCTATCCTATAGAGAAGTGAAGAAGTGTATCGAGGCGTTTATTTACGGGGTAAATACGCCCAGCCGCTGGGGCACGCAGGCGCCCTTCAGCAATATCACGCTGGACTGGACGGTGCCGAATGACTTGGCGGAGCTGCCGGCGATTGTGGGCGGGAAAGAGATGGACTTCTGCTACAAGGACTGCAAGGCGGAGATGGACATGGTGAACAAGGCGTTTATCGAGACCATGATAGAGGGCGATGCGAACGGCAGAGGCTTCCAGTATCCGATACCCACCTATTCGATAACACGCGATTTTGACTGGTCGGACACCGAGAACAACCGGCTGTTATTTGAGATGACTGCGAAGTACGGGACACCGTATTTCTCGAATTATATCAACTCTGACATGGAGCCGTCGGATGTGCGGAGTATGTGCTGTCGTCTGCGGCTTGACCTCAGGGAGCTTCGCAAAAAAACAGGTGGTTTCTTTGGCTCGGGCGAGAGCACGGGAAGCGTCGGCGTTGTCACCATCAATATGCCGCGTATCGCGTACCTTGCCTCGGACGAGGCGGATTTTTACAGGCGGCTTGACCGGATGATGGACATCAGCGCACGCTCGCTGAAGGTAAAGCGGACGGTGATCTCCAAGCTGCTGGACGAGGGCTTATATCCTTATACGAAGCGGTATTTGGGCAATTTTGACAATCATTTTTCCACTATCGGGCTTATCGGGATGAATGAGGCGGGGTTGAACGCGAAGTGGCTGCGCAAGGATCTCACGCACGAGGAGGCACAGGACTTTACCAAGGCGGTACTGAACCACATGCGCGAGCGCCTGTCGGATTATCAGGAGCAGTACGGGGATTTGTATAATCTGGAAGCGACGCCTGCGGAGAGCACGACCTACCGTCTGGCCAAGCATGACAGGGAGCAGTTTGGCGATATTATTACTGCGGGACACGAGGGAGACAAGCCGTATTACACGAATTCCTCCCATCTGCCGGTGGATTACACGACGGATATTTTTGACGCGCTGGATGTTCAGGACGAGCTGCAGACGCTCTACACCTCGGGAACCGTTTTCCATGCGTTCCTCGGGGAGAAGCTTCCGGATTGGCGGGCGGCCGCAAATCTGGTGCGCACGATTGCGGAGAACTACAAGCTGCCGTATTACACCCTGTCACCGACCTACTCGATCTGTAAGGAGCACGGCTATCTGAGCGGCGAGCAGAAGACTTGTCCCAAGTGCGGCGGCGTGACGGAAGTATACAGCCGGATTACGGGCTATTATCGTCCGGTGCAGAATTGGAATGACGGGAAGCTCCAAGAGTACGCGAACAGGACGGAATATGTGCCGTCCGACAGTGCAAAGCGTATGACGGCGGCGATGAAACCGCCCGTGGAGACGGCGGATGCGGCGCAGGAGGCTCCGACAGGCGGGAAGATGCTGCTGTTTACGACAAAGACCTGCCCGAACTGCAGCCTTGCGAAGGAATATCTCAAGAATATCGACTACACCGTCATTGACGCGGAGGAAAACATGGAGCTTGCGGAGGAATACGGTGTGATGCAGGCGCCGACACTCGTGATTGAGACAGGGCAGTCCCGCAAGAAATATGTGAATGTATCCAATATTAAGAAGTATGTGGAGCTTGCAAGGCGTGTTGTGTAGCGCGGAAAATGGGGGAAGGATGATTAACCGGTTAGTTGATAAGATAAAGAAAACAGGGGCGCCGATTGTTGTAGGGCTGGATCCGATGCTGAAATTTATTCCGGAGCATATCCGGCGGGCGGCGTTTACGGAGCTTGGAGAGACGCTTGAGGGTGCGGCGGAGGCTGTCTGGCAGTACAATAAGGCGATAGTGGACGCGGTATGTGATCTGATTCCTGCGGTAAAGCCGCAGATTGCCATGTATGAGCAGTTCGGACTGCCCGGGCTTGCGGTATTTGAACGGACCGTGAACTATTGTAAGGAAAAGGGCCTTGTGGTGATTGGCGATGTTAAGCGCGGGGACATCGGATCGACGGCGGAGGCGTACGCGGTCGGACATCTTGGAAGGGTTCAGGTCGGCACGCATTCCTACCGCGGCTTTGAGGAGGATTTCGTCACGGTCAACCCGTACCTTGGCTCGGACGGCGTTGCTCCCTTTATCAAGGTATGTAAGGAGGAGCAGCGGGGCATCTTTGTATTGGTAAAGACCTCCAACCCGAGCAGCGGGGAATTTCAGGACAGGATCCTGCGCGGCGATGCCCAAGACGACGCGGGCAGGCCGCTCTATGAGCTTGTCGGGGAGCAGGTCGCAAGGTGGGGCGCGGACTGTATGGGTGAGTCCTACAGCTATGTCGGCGCGGTTGTCGGCGCGACTTATCCTGAGCAGGGCAGGATATTGCGCAGGCTGATGCCCAAGACCTATATTCTGGTGCCCGGCTACGGCGCGCAGGGCGGAAAGGGCGCAGACCTTGTTCACTTTTTCAATGAGGACGGGCTTGGCGCGATTGTCAATTCCTCGAGAGGGATTATCGCGGCGTATCAGCAGGAGCAGTACGCGCGCTTTGGAGAGACGGGCTTTGCGGACGCGTCGAGACAGGCCGTGCAGGATATGATTGCGGATATCCGAGGGGGATTAGAGGCGAGATAAGCTGATATTAATGCTATAAGAAATTGCGATAGAGTGAAGCATTCTCTTTATAAGAAAGTGCAATAGCGTGAATCATTCAAGGAGAATGCGATAATCGTAGCGGTGGTTAAGAAAGAATTTGCCACGCTTGTGTAGCAAGCGTGGCAAATTCTTTGAACGCAAGCTGCTGAGCTTGCGTTTTTTGACATAAAAATAATGGAGTATACGGGATTCGAACCCGTGGCCTCAACAATGCGAATGTTGCGCGCTCCCAACTGCGCTAATACCCCATGAACATAAGTATACCGGAAATTTTCAGAAAATCAACTAAAAATTTTCGGATTACTTAAATATTCCCTTTAATTTATCGGCGGCTTTCGATACACCGTCCACAGTCAGCTTGGCCTTTACCCCGTCAATAATCTTCATTACAACGTCATCCGGCATATCGATGCCGATAACCTTTTCGATTACCTTCACGGGCTCTTTTTCAAACTGTTCTTTGATATTGGGGTTCTTGGAAACCTCCCCCACAATTTTATTGATTTGCTCCTTGATATCCATTGCCTGTCCCTCCGTATTTTGTGTCGCCGCTGACGGATAATCAGTCAAGACCCTGTCATCTGCTCCTCAGGCTTCGCCGAAATCCGACATGAGCTTATTGTACACTATATTTTGAATAAATTCAAGGAATTAATCCAATTCTCCGACGGTGATGCAGTTCACTTCCTTAAATTGCTTTAACTGTTTATCATTCGTTAGGAATACATCGCATCCTGATAAGCAGGCAGCCGCCAATTGCAGCGCGTCCATTGTTTTGAAGGATTTGTATTCCGCTCTAATCTGTGCGGCTCTTTCAGCTATCGCTTTATCGATGTTTTTGATTTCTATGTCCATTCCGTCAACAAAGGCGAAAAAAGCATTTATCAGCTTGGAATTATGCTGTTGATACGGATATGTCAAATACTCTGTCACTGTTATAACTGATGTGACATAATCATATTCACTGTGTTTTTGCCAAAAATTTTTCATTATCGGATAGTATGATACATTACTTTCCAAGTAATATACGATGGGAGACGTATCCAAAAAAATCTTTTTAATTTCTCTCATCAGAGCGCATCTCCTTTATATATGCGTTTATCTCTTCAGCGGTTCTTCCGGTAGGAATAACAAAAGCATCTGAATGAATTAAACGCATTCTCTTTTCTGTTCTAGTCTCTGTCTTAGGACTGCTGATTTTATCCAAAACGGTAATGATTACCTCATCACCTGCATTAAGACTTTTACAATCATCTTCATTTACGATGATTCGTTTTCCGTCGTAGTATCCCTTAACCGCTGCCAACATAACAATGACCTCCTCACAGTATTCCTATATAAAATCATTCCCGCAGTCCAAGTATTTTAGCGATATTCCCGTAGGCGATAGCCTCCATCTCCGCCTCCGTAAAGTCCATGCGGTTTAGAATATCGCAATAGACCTCATAGACCTCCTCCGGCTTGGTGAACCACACATCCGGATAGTCTGTCGCAAATATCAGGCGGTCGGCGCCAAACCTTCTCAGAATACGGTTGGTCTGCTCTATCCCGTAGAGGTTCACAAACTGCGGCAGAACCGCCGAAATATCGACATAACCGCAGCCGGTAACTGCGTCTTGCCATTTCATACCGCCCATATGCGCCGTGATAAAGGTTACATCCGGAAAGATTTGGATCATCTTGTTGATTTTGTCCGGCGCGCTGTTCTCGTGGAAGCCAACACGGCACGGATTGGAGTGGATCGCGACAGGCACATGAAGCTCCGCCGCCTTTCTGTACACCGGAACGTACTCAAGGCTGTCCGCATCCAACTGCAGGTTCTGCGGATGGATTTTCAGCCCCTTGAGGCCGAACTCCAAAACCGCCTCCTCCAAATCATAAGGAGAATCCTCAAAGAAATAAGCTCCCTCCTTGAGAACATCCGCAAAGGCGAAGAACCTATCCGCATACTGCCGCTGCACTTGCCCGAGCCAGCGGTTCGTGTCCTGCGCCTTTTCATAATACGTGCGCCCGTCATTGAGCGGCATCAAAACAGCCCGCTCAATATGATACTGTTCCATTATCTTCAAATACGCATCAATATCCGCATGAGCCCAAGGGTCGTCAGGATTCTCCTTAAAAAGCGCCAGCCTGTCCGGAGGCAGCATATGAACATGTGCATCAATCTTTTTTATCTTCTTCCAATCCATCCCCTACTCCGTTTCCGCGCCGTTTTGCACGCAATGGTCTGTATCCGTGCTGTCCGCTTAAAAGCCCTTCTCTCGTAACTGTTTCAGAAAGCACGGCATAATCAGTGCCCTCTTAAAAAATATTATAACACCGACACATAGGATTTACCATCAATTTTCTTCTCTTCTTTTTATGACTTGCCGCCTTTCGCACTGCCTTCTGCCCTGTCGTGGAATGCTCCTCGCTTCATTCTATCCCCACATTTTCCCCTTGACCGCTCCCCCATAAAAGCTTATGATAAATATCGGGCTGTTCGGGAAACATCGAAATACCATTGAAGAAAACAGCAAGATCAAAGGAGAGAACACGTATGCAAAACGAATCCAACAATAAACCCAAAAACAAATTCCTGTCCTGCATTCTTTGTATGGCGCTTATTGTGGCCATGGTCCTGTCTGTAACCGGCTGTAATGGCGGCAAAGCAGACGAGACGCCCTCGGCGGCACAGCCTGAGACATCAGTACAACCGGAGACAGCGGTACAACCGATGTCTCAGGTTGTACAGACCCAAGACAGTGTCCTGGGGACAGGTGAGACGAAATTCACGTTTACCGTGACCGACAGGGACGGAAACGAGACGCGCTTCGAGATTCATACGGACAAGGCGACCGTGGGTGAGGCGCTGGTGGAGCTGGATCTGATTGCGGGGGACGAGAGCGAGTACGGCCTGTATGTAAAGACCGTGAACGGCATCACTGCGGACTATGACGAGGACGGCGTATACTGGGCCTTCTATGTCGATGGGGAGTATGCGACCTCCGGTGTGGATACGACAGCGGTGACGGAGGGGGCGGACTACGCCTTCAAGGTGGAGTAGGTTGAAAAAGAAGCTCGATAGCTTATTTTTCAATCTGATGGCAGACGAGAAAAATTTCTCGTCGCCTCTTCGCGACAAGTCGCTCAGAAATGGGGAGTAGAATGAAGCTTACAACGCGTGAAATGGCCGTGTTTGCAATGCTCGGCGCGATAATGTACGCCTCCAAAGTCATCATGGAGACCGCGCCCAATGTTCACCTCTTGGGCACCTTTATCGTTGCTTTTACGGTGGTTTATCGAAAAAAGGCGTTGTACCCTATTTATATCTATGTGCTTTTAAACGGTATCTTCTGCGGCTTTGCGCCGTGGTGGATTCCGTATCTGTATGTGTGGACGGTTCTGTGGGGGGCGGTGATGCTCCTGCCGCAGGACATGTCCAAGCAAGTGAGGCCGTTTGTGTATATGGCGGTCTGCGCCGCCCACGGCTTTCTGTTCGGGACGCTGTATGCGCCCGCTCAGGCGCTCCTGTTTGGACTGAGCTTCAAGGGGATGCTTGCGTGGATTGTGGCGGGACTGCGCTGGGACCTCGTTCACGGAGTGAGCAATTTCTTCTGTGGAATGCTGATTGTACCGCTGATTTCGGTCCTGCGGCTTGCGGAAAGAAACTTCTGAAATTCGTTGATAACTTTGCGCTTTTATGATAGTATAAATAAGTAAATCCTTTTATGACAGAAATCAGGAGGTTTGGCGAATGGAACAGTACAAGCAGGACTTTATTGATTTTATGGTGGACAGCAATGTATTGAAGTTTGGTGAGTTTACACTGAAGAGCGGGCGCAGATCCCCCTTCTTTATGAATGCGGGAGCATATGTCACCGGCGCGCAGCTTCGGAAACTTGGACAGTTCTATGCGAAGGCGATCTATGATAACTACGGTGCGGATTTTGACATACTTTTCGGGCCGGCGTACAAGGGTATCCCGCTTTCCGTGGCGACGGTCATGGCCTTCAGCGAGCTGTATGACAAGGAGATACGGTACTGCTCCAATCGGAAGGAAGTAAAGGATCACGGGGATGTCGGCATTCTGCTCGGCAGTGAGCTCAGGGACGGCGACAAGGTGGTTATCATCGAGGATGTGACAACCTCGGGGAAGTCTATTGAGGAGACATTTCCCATTCTCAGGGCGCAGGCCAATGTGGATGTCGTCGGGCTGATGGTGAGCCTGAACCGTCAGGAGAAGGGCAGGACGCAGCAGAACGCGCTTGCGGAGATACGCGAGGTGTACGGGATTGAGACCGGCGCCATTGTGACGATGGAGGAGGTTATCTCTTACCTCTACAATCGGAATCACAGAGGAAGAATACTGATTGACGATACGGTAAAAGCGGCGCTTGACGCTTATTATGCGCAGTATGGTGCGAAATAGAAAATATGTACAGTGAGGTGTTTTGCATGGAGGAAAAGGTGTATAAGACGATGGGGCGCTGCGGCGCGCTGGCAATCACGGTCGGAGTGGTTTCAATTGTTATTGGCTTGGCGGGCGGGGTGCTGCTTCTGATCAGCGGCGGCAGACTTTTGGCTGAGAAGTCCAAGCTTTTATTCTGATGCAGCAAAAGGAAGTATTCTGTAACTATTCAGGGCCGTGCAGGGCGATGCGGGGACACACGGCTTTGGATAGTTACAAATTTTTTATTCTGTAGGAAATTGCGACAATCGTAATGGCAGTTAATTGCAGCGGCAGTTAATCGCCGTTGCGAGCTTGCGTTTTTTATCGGTGAAGGGATGAGCTTGGAATGCATCAGATTTTCAATAAGGCATACATTTTTACAGACAAGAAGAATCCGAAATGGGGAATCATGTCTTTTATTCTGGGACTGATAGCGGTGTCCTCCGTATGCATTGCGGTGTACTTCACCTATCAAAGGAAGGGCGCGGCGCAGCTACAGTACGGCGCGGCGGTGCTGTTGGCCGTCATTTATGCGGGGATTGGGCTTGCGCTCGGTATACGGACAAGTCTCAGGCAGGATATTTACCGTTTTTTCCCGATGGCGGGGATTGTGTTTAACGCGCTGGCGATAGCGGCCGGCGGATTTATTCTTTATATAGGGATCAATTAATGGAGGTTGAGGTATGACAGTTTTGACAGAGCGGTATGAGCTTTCCCGTGAGCGGATTGCGGCGATAGCGGCACAGCAGGAGGTATCGGAGAATTATAAGGATTACTTTGGAAAAATGGCGGCGTTTATCATGCGGCTGACGGAGCAGTATACGAAGGTCGGGGACGGCTTTTTCGATCAAAAGAGCGGGACGTCCCTGGAGACGCTTCGGGCGGAGAACAGGGCGCTTTTTGAGGACGTATTGAAGGAAAATTATGCCGAGAGCTACGCGAATCCCGACTATGCCTTTGCGCAGCTCGGGGAGGGCTTTGGCAGACTGCTTTCCTATTTATATATGGGACTGCGTCAGGCGATTATCTACGCGTATGAGGACAGTCTGGAGGAGCTTGTGATTTATATGGAGCTGTTCGTCGAGATTTACAATGCGTTCGCCTACGCAAAGACGGAGGCAGATTTGTCGGATTTGCCCGAGAAGGCGGCGGTTCCGCAGGAGGGCGATATTCGTGGGACGCTCTACTGGTTCAAGAGCGATTACGCGGAGCTGGAGATGCGGCGCAGGGTGCGCAGTGAGGTGGACGCGGACTATGGCATTGCGCGGCATATCGTGATGGAGAGCGATTTGACGGACGTCCGTTATCTGTATCGGTACGGCGTATATGTCTCGCCTGAAACGGAGAGGATGGCGCAGTATTTGAGCACGCTGTCTGAGGAGCGCATTCAGACGATTGCGGATACCTATACGGAGGGGTACCGCATCGGCTTTGTCAAGGGCAATAAGGATATCGGTAAGAAGTCTGTGGTGGCGGTGCGCTATCGCATCGGCTTTGAGCGGATTGTGCGTGCGGCTGTCCGCAATTTTGAGAAGCTGGGCCTGCGGGCGACATTTATATTCGAGGGCGCGCCGACCAACCGCCAATATTACTATGACCACAAGGAGGACATGGCGCTCTTCCTTGACAAGAAGCTTGTAAACCGCAGGCTGGAGGCGTTTCGCGCCGCGTGTGTAAGCTATAAGGAGCTGACGGGAAGCTATGCGGGGCCTGCGGTGATTGAGGTGTTCGGCGAGGAGCCGTTTGCGCCGGAGGCGAAGAAGACGGCGTGTGCGCTGTCGAAGGAGCAGCAGAAGCTTTCCGCGGAGTTTCAGGGGGCGATGGCGGAGCTGAACAATGAATATGTGAAGAAGGAAGAGACCAGCTTCACGATCATCGCGTTTCCGGTTCCCGATATCGGCGCGCAGTTTGAGGAGATTTTTGACGAGACGGTGAAGCTCAACACGCTCGATTACACGACCTACGAGCGGATACAGGCGACGATGATCGATACCTTTAACAAGGCGGATTATGTGGAGATCAAGGGGATGAACGGCAACAGGACGGACCTTCGGGTTCAGCTTTATCCCATCGCGGACCCGCAGAAGGAGGCGATTTTCGAGAACTGTGTCGCGGACGTCAATATTCCGGTCGGGGAGGTCTTTACAACGCCGGTTTTGGAGGGGACGAACGGACGGCTGCATGTGAGCCGCGTATTCCTGAATGAGCTGGAATACCACAATCTGGAAATCGTGTTTACGGATGGGAAGATAACGGATTATACCTGCACGAACTTTGCGGACGAGGCGGACAATAAAAAGTATATCAAGACGAACGTGTTGTTCCACTATGACACGCTTCCGATGGGCGAATTTGCCATCGGCACGAACACGACAGCGTATATGGCGGCGCGCAGGTACGATATCGCGAACCGCTTCCCGATATTGATAGCGGAGAAGACGGGGCCGCACTTTGCGGTCGGTGACACCTGTTATTCGAGGAGTGAGGATATCCGCGTCTACAATGAGGACGGGAAGGAAATCGTGGCGAAGGACAATTCCGTGTCCCTGCTGCGCAAGACGGACCCGTCGAAGGCGTATTTCGGATGCCATACGGACATTACGATTCCGTATGACGAGCTCGGCTCCATCATTGCCTACGACAAGGCGGGAAATTCCTACCCTATCATTGAGCAGGGACGCTTTGTGCTCGCGGGCACGGAGGCGCTGAACAGGCCGCTGGATGCATAGGAGCGGAGAGGTTTTTGAAAGAATAAGTTGACGGACAGATGGATTATCGGTAAACTGAGAATGGATCATTGCTGTATGGCTTGGGAGGAGAAGGAATGGCACAGGTTGGGATTGTGATGGGGTCTGATTCGGATATGCCCGTGATGGCGAAGGCGGCGGATATTTTGGAGGAGCTGGGGATTTCCTACGAGATGCGGATTATTTCGGCGCACAGAGAGCCGGAGGTGTTTTTTGAGTATGCGCGGACGGCGGAGGAGAAGGGCTTCAAGGTGATTATTGCGGGAGCCGGCATGGCGGCGCATCTGCCGGGGATGTGCGCGGCGATTTTCCCGATGCCTGTCATCGGGATACCGATGCACACGGCCTCGCTTGGCGGGCGCGATTCCCTTTACTCCATCGTGCAGATGCCCTCGGGCATACCGGTGGCGACGGTCGCGATCAACGGCGGAGCCAACGCGGGACTGCTTGCGGCGAAAATTCTGGCGACCTCAGACAGCGCGCTGCTTGCGAGACTGAAGGAATATTCGGCTTCTCTCAGGGAGCAGGTCGAGACCAAGGACGCGAGGCTGCAGGAGTGTGGATATAAGGAATATATGAAGCGATAGAGGCGGTCTTGGCGGAATACGAATGGCGCGGCACACGACAGGATGGAGGAGAGTATGGATTACAAGAATGCAGGCGTTGATATTGAAGCGGGCTACAGGGCGGTTGAGCTGATGAAGAAGCATGTCGGGGCGACCATGCGGCCGGAGGTGCTTGGCGGCATTGGCGGCTTTTCGGGCGCTTTCTCGATGGAAAAATTTAAGGACATGGAGAAGCCGACGCTGGTCTCCGGAACGGACGGCGTGGGGACAAAGCTCAAGCTCGCGTTTCTGATGGATAAGCATGACACGGTAGGGATTGACTGCGTGGCGATGTGCGTCAACGACATTGCCTGTGCGGGCGGCGAGCCGCTGTTCTTTTTGGATTATATTGCATGTGGGAAAAATGAGCCGGAGAAGATTGCCACGATTGTCAAGGGGGTAGCGGACGGCTGCATCCGGTCGGGCGCCGCCTTGATTGGCGGGGAGACGGCGGAGATGCCGGGCTTTTATCCGGAGGACGAGTACGATCTGGCGGGCTTCGCGGTCGGCGTGGTGGATGAGAAGGATCTGATTACCGGCGCGGAGCTCAAGGCGGGAGATGTGCTGATCGGCATTGCGTCAAGCGGCGTCCACAGCAACGGGTTCTCACTGGTTCGGAAGGTTTTCGAGATGACGCGGGAGAGTCTGGGCACATACTATGACGAGCTGGGCAGGACGCTCGGGGAAGCGCTTTTGGAGCCGACCAAAATCTATGTCAGGACATTGCAGTCAATCAGGGAGGCGGGCGTCTGTATAAAGGCGTGCAGCCATATTACGGGCGGCGGCTTCTACGAGAACGTGCCGCGAATGCTGCGGGAGGGAATCCACGCGGTGATCAATAAGGACAGCTATGAGGTGCCGGCGATTTTCAGACTGCTTCAGCAGAAGGGCGGCATTGAGGAGCGCATGATGTACAATACCTATAACATGGGTATCGGAATGATCGTGGCGGTAGACCTTGCGGATGTGGAGCGGACGGTGGCGGCTGTCAGAGCCGCCGGTGAGAGCTGCCATATTATAGGAGAGACAAAGGCCGGAGAGAAGGGCGTGACGCTGTTTTCCTCCAAGTAAAGCGGAAATGGGGATTAGGATGAAAATATTGATTGTAGGCAGCGGCGGCAGGGAACATGCAATCGCTGTGAGCGTGGCAAAAAGCCCGCGGGTGGACAAAATCTATTGTGCGCCCGGGAATGCGGGCATCGCTCAGCTTGCGGAGTGCGTGCCGATTGGCGCGATGGAGTTTGACAGGCTTGCCGCGTTTGCGAAGGAGCAGGCTGTCGATTTGACGATTGTGGGCATGGACGACCCCTTGGTGGGCGGTCTTGTGGACGTGATGGAGGCGGAGGGGCTGCGGGTTTTCGGGCCTCGTAAGAATGCGGCAATCCTTGAAGGCTCGAAGGCATTTTCAAAGGATTTGATGAAGAAATACAATATTCCCACGGCGGCGTATGAGACCTTTGACAATGCGGACAAGGCGCTCGCGTATCTGGAGACAGCGAGCTTTCCGATTGTGCTCAAGGCGGACGGTCTTGCGCTCGGGAAGGGCGTTTTGATTTGCAATACCTTGGAGGAGGCTCGGGACGGCGTAAAGACCATTATGCTGGACAAGCAGTTTGGCGAATCCGGCAATCGGATGGTCATTGAAGAATTTATGACGGGTCGGGAGGTCTCTGTCCTGTCGTATGTGGACGGGAAGACCATTAGGACAATGACCTCCGCGCAGGATCATAAGCGCGCGCAGGACGGTGATAAGGGATTGAATACCGGCGGGATGGGAACCTTTTCGCCCAGTCCTTTCTACACAAAAGAGGTGGACGCGTTCTGTGAGAAATACATCTATCAGGCGACGGTGGACGCGATGGCCGCCGAGGGCAGGCCCTTTCAGGGGATTATCTTCTTCGGCCTGATGCTCACGCCCAACGGGCCGCGGGTATTGGAGTACAATGCGCGGTTCGGGGATCCCGAGGCGCAGGTGGTTCTCCCGAGGATGAAGAACGACATTATTGACGTGATGGAGGCGTGCATCGACGGGCGGCTGGATGAGATTGACCTGCAATTCGAGGACAATGCGGCGGTGTGCGTGGTGCTGGCAAGCGACGGCTATCCCGTGAAATACGAGAAGGGGCTTGAGATCAGCGGTTTGGAGAATTTTGAGGGAGAAGACGGATATTACTGCTTCCATGCAGGGACAAAGCTGGACGAACAGGGAAGGATTGTCACAAACGGCGGGCGCGTGCTCGGCATTACAGCCAAGGGCGCGACGCTCAGGGAAGCGAGAGAGAACGCGTATGCGGCGACGGAGTGGGTCACGTTCGACAACAAGTATATGCGCCATGATATTGGCAGCGCGATCAATGAAACAGAGTGATGGAGGACGGACTCCTCAGAAAGAAAGGTTGTAAGGATGAAAAAGTACAAACGAAGCAGTATGAAGCACACATTGGCGGCAGTCTTATTTTGCCTGATATTGAGCATGGGGCTTGTCTGTCATGCGGATGAGAAGGGGACTGTTACCGTGGCGAGCGCGAAGATAAGGGCGTCGGCGGATCCGGCGAGCGAACAGCTTGGCAGTGTCGCGCTGGGAGGAACGGTGGACATCATCAGTGAGACCGTGGGAAGTGACGGGAATGTCTGGTATCAGGTCTATGTGGATGCCAACACCAAGGGATACATAAGAGGGGATCTGGTGGAGAAGAGCGGTGTGGACAGCAATGCAGGCACGACGACGACCACCACCACGACGACACAGCAACTGCCGGAGACGGTTGTGACGCCGACGGAGGCGCGCAAAGCGGCCGTAAAGAGCGATGCGGTATCGGTTCGAAAGGGAGCCGGAACCTCCTATGCAAAGGTAGGGACGGCGAATCGCGGTACCGTGGTTACGGTTACGGGTGAGGCGACGGCCGCTGACGGCGCAAAGTGGTATCAGGTATCCATCATGCATCAGAATGCGGAGAACATCGGATTTATCCGTGCCGATTTGATAACCTTTGATGAGATTCCGCCTGACGTGGCGACCTCGAACATTGTCGGGGAAAACGAGGGAAGCGGAGAAGCTCCGGAGGAGCAGCCGCAGGAGAGCGAACCGCAGCCGGAGGAGCAGCCACAGCCTGAGGAGACCTCACAGCCGGAGACGTCTGACGGTGCACAGGCGTTTACGCCGATGGACGGAGGCTCGCTATCCTACGTCATGCCGGGCTTTGTGGAAGCTTCCATGAGTCCGTATGAGGGGAGCGAGGAAAAGTATGAGGCATATATAAACGGGACGTTTATCATCATGTACGGACGTATGCAGTCCGGAGAAGAGGGATGGTTCCTGTATGACCAGGAGCAGAATGTATATCAGCGCTATGTCTATACGGCGGAGAATACGAGTACGGCGGGCAGCGCGCTGAGCGGAAGCCTTCTGCCGATGATTGCCCTTGTGATTATCATTGTCATCCTGCTTGCCATTATCGGCCTGTTGTTTCTGAAGCTTCGGGAGTACAGGGACGATTATGGTTATGATGAGGATGAGGACGATTATTCGGAGGAGGATGATATAGAGGATTTGGAAGAAGAGGATGACTACGGGGATGAGCGGCCCGCGAGACCGCCGGTGCGTCGTCCACAGCAGCCAAACGGACAGGGTGCCGGAGGTGCAAGGCCGGCACAGCGTCCGCAGGGCCAGCCACAGCGCCCACAGCCGCAGTCAAACGGACAGAGAGCAGGCGGCGCGGTGAGACAACCGCAGGGCGGTCAACCGGCACAGCGTCCGCAGGGCCAGCCGCAGCGCCCACAGTTGCAGTCAAACGGACAGAGAGCAGGCGGCGCGGTGAGACAGCCACAGGGCGGTCAGCCGGCGCAACGTTCGCAAGGACAGCCGCAGGGCCAGCCACAGCGTCCCAATAACAGACCGCAGCAGGGAGAGGCTCCGGTGGGAAGACGTCCGGCTTCCGCGAACGGTCAGGCTTCACAGCAGTCGCGGTCACAGAGACCACAGCGTCCGGAGGGGCAGCCGCAGCGTCCGGAGGGACAGCAGCCGCGTCCCGATAACAGACCGCAGCAGGGGAATCGGCCCGCGCAGGCGCAGCAGCAGGGGGCAAAGGCAAGACCGATTTTGGAGTCCGAGAAGGAGGACATGGAGTTTATAGATATTTAGAGGAGTGCAGGCGTTGTGCCTGCACTTTTTAAGCGCTCAGGGTATAAAGCTCATTTCTTAAAAAATTATAATTTTCTTGTATGCGGAAATGCATTGTGCTACAATCTATATAACACAGAGACAATTTAAGGAAGCGCTGATTAAATCATCGCTTCCTTAGAGCCTCCGGCGGATGCACACGGATTTGCAATCGAACAAAGTTCGATTTGGGAAAGTATTGCTTCGCAACGCAAATCCGGTGCGGGAAACGCTTTAATCAGCGTTTCCTTAAATTTGCCGATTGAAATACAGGGGACGTGGTTAATAATGTATATAGAGATTGATTTTAACAGTGATGAAGCACTGTATTTACAGTTGCGGAACCAGATAATAATCGGGATTGCCACCGCCCAATTTCAGGAGGGCGACACGCTTCCCTCCGTGCGGCAGTTGGCGGATACCATCGGCATCAATATGCATACGGTCAACAAGGCCTATTCTGTGCTCAAGCAGGAGGGCTTTGTCAAGGTGGATCGGCGCAAGGGCGCTGTGATTGCCGTTGATATTGACAAGATGCGGGCGCTGGAGGAGCTCAAGCGCGATATGCAGGTGCTGTTGGCCAAGAGCAGCTGTAAGCGGATATCGCGCGGGGAGGTGCACGCTTTGATTGACGAGATTTACGGCGCGTATGGGAATCCGGATGAGTGAGGGAAGCAAGTCATAAAAGCAGTCCTGAGTAAGGGCAGATTAAATAAAAAAAGGGTGATGGAGGCAAAAATGCAGCAGTTTACGGATAAAGCAAAGGTAGCATTGCAAAAGGCCGCGAAGGTGGCCAGAGATTTACATCAGGGCTATGTCGGAAGCGAGCATATTCTGGTAGGATTGGTGAAGGAGAGAACCGGCGTGGCGGCGCGGGTGCTTGTGGAGAACGGCGCGGACGAGACACAGCTTGTCAGCATGATTCGGGAACTGATAGCGCCGGAGGGGGAGCTTGCGATACTGGAGCGCGACGGGTATTCACCGCGGGCGGCGAAGATCCTCGAGGACAGCCACAAGCTGGCGGCGAAGTACAAGAGCCGGATGACGGGAACCGAGCATATTCTGCTGGCCCTGATCAGAGAGGGCGAGAATGTGGGGCTGCGGCTGTTGAATACGGTGGGAATCAATGTCCAGAAGCTCTATATGGATACCCTGTCGGCGATGGGGGAGGACATCAATCAGCACAAGGATGATTTGTCCAAAAACAGGAATAAAAAGCGAAAGGACGGCACCGATACGCTCAACCGCTACAGCAGGGATCTGACGGCGCTGGCGCGTGACGGACGGCTCGACCCCGTTATCGGCAGACAGGCGGAGATTATGCGGGTGGTGCAGATCCTTTCCAGACGCACGAAGAATAACCCGTGCCTGATAGGCGAGCCCGGCGTCGGCAAGACTGCCATCGCGGAGGGTCTGGCGCTCAGAATCGTCAGCGGTGAGGTGCCCGATACCGTGAAGAACAAGCGCGTTGTGACGTTGGATTTGGCGGGAATGGTCGCCGGATCGAAGTACCGCGGTGAGTTCGAGGAGCGCATCAAGCGGGTGATTCGGGAAGTGATCGACGCGGGGAATATCTATCTCTTTTTGGATGAGATTCACACGCTGATAGGCGCGGGGGGCGCGGAGGGCGCCATCGATGCGTCCAATATATTGAAGCCTTCTCTCTCGAGAGGCGAGATACAGCTTATCGGCGCGACCACGATTGCAGAGTACCGCAAGTATATTGAGAAGGATGCGGCGCTGGAGCGCAGATTTCAGCCGGTCACCGTGGAGGAGCCCACGGAGAAGGAAGCGATTGAGATTTTGAATGGCGTCGCATACAAGTATGAGGAGCATCATCATGTGACGATCACGCCCGAGGCGATTGAGGCGGCTGTCAAGCTCTCCGACCGCTATATCAACGACCGCAATCTGCCGGACAAGGCGATTGATTTGATCGACGAGGCGTCGGCGGCGATTCGCCTGAAGAACATGCATGTTCCGGATACGCTCAAGGAAATGACCGAGCGGATAAAGAAATACGACTTACAGATAGAGCGTTCGATAAGGATGGAAGCGTACACGCAGGCCGCAGAGCTGCGTCAGGATCAGGAGGCCCTGATAAAGAAGTACGACAAGGCGTTTGAAAAGTATGAGAAGACGCAGGCGGAGAAAAGCCTTGTGGTGACGGAGAACGACATCGCTGAGGTGGTTGCCGTCTGGACGAAGATACCCGTCAAAAAGCTGACGCAGAAGGAGAGTGAGCGGCTGCTCAAGCTGGAGGGGCTGCTGCACAAGCGGGTAATCGGTCAGGAGGAGGCCGTAAAGGCGGTGGCGCAGACGATGAAGCGCGGCCGCGTGGGGCTGCAGGATCCGAACCGTCCGATTGGCTCCTTCCTGTTCCTGGGCCCGACCGGCGTCGGCAAGACGGAGCTTTCCAAGGCGCTTGCGGAGGCGATGTTCGGCTCCGAGAATGCGCTGATACGCGTCGATATGTCGGAGTATATGGAGTCGCATTCCGTGTCCAAGATGGTAGGCTCCCCGCCCGGGTATGTCGGCTTTGAGGAGGGCGGGCAGCTCAGCGAGAAGGTGCGGCGCAATCCGTACTCAGTCGTCCTTTTTGACGAGATTGAGAAGGCGCATCCGGATGTGTTCAACATTCTCCTGCAGGTGCTGGACGACGGACATATCACCGACTCCAAGGGTAGGAAAGTCAGCTTCAAGAACACGATTCTGATTATGACCTCCAACGCGGGCGCACAGCGGATTATCGACCCGAAAAACCTCGGATTTGCGACGACGCGGGACGCGGAGGCGGACTATAAGAGGATGAAGGACAACGTTATGGAGGAGGTCAAGCGGCTGTTCAAACCGGAGTTCATCAACCGTATCGACGAGATTATGGTATTCCACCCGCTGACGGAGCAGGATATGAAGCAGATTATCACGCTGTTGTCCAAGAACCTGTGCGACCGATGCAGAGAGCAGATGGGAATAGAGCTGACCTTTACCAACACACTCAAGGAGCATCTGATAAAGAAGCACGCGGATCTGAAGATGGGCGCAAGACCCCTGAAGCGGGCGATACAGACCGTGGTGGAGAACGAGCTTGCGACCGCGATTCTGGAGGGGAGAGTCAAGCGAGGGGACGTTGTATCCGCGGGCGTGCGCAACGACAATATCACTTTTACGGTCAAAAATCCGGCATAAAAATCGCATTTTTATATGAAGATTTTTATGGAAAAACACAACGATTTATTATATACTGTAGATACGGAGCCGGAGAGTATTCCGGATGCGTTGTAAACAATTTGTTTTAGATCAGGAGGACGAAAGAAATGGCAGTAGTTGAGGAATTGCTACGTTCCGAGAGTAGCGGCGACATCAGCTTCGGAAACCATGAGCTGGCGCAGAAGGCGAAGCTCGAGGATTATGAACATGCGGGAGATATTTACAAGGTGAAGACGTATCAGGCGATAACCAAGCTCGAGAAAAACGGCCTGTTTTTATATGAGTCCGTTCCGGGAACTTCTGTGTATGGCTTTTGTGAGAATGAGCAGGGATTTTCATTTGAAGTGGAGGGAAATCAGGACGCGCAGATTACAGTCGGGGCGGACAGTGACGCCGAATACGAGGTGATCGTGGCGGGAGAGAGCGCGGGCGTGATGAAGACGAACCTCTCCGGAAAGCTCAGCATCAGTGTGGAGCTTGAGGGCGCCGGACGGGTTGCCGTGAAGCTCATTAAGAAATAGTTACAACAAAACAGAGGGAATGAATGCGAGTAGGCGGTGACCTGCTCGTTTTCATGTAGGAAACTTTTATATGTAAATTCGCATATGGAAAATCAGCGGCAGAGGGGAGCGTCGGATGGTGAAGGGAAAGAGTACGACGAGATTTTTTTGTCAGGAGTGCGGGCATGAATCCGCGAAATGGATGGGGCAGTGTCCCGCCTGCAAAAAGTGGAACACCATGGTGGAGGAGCGGGTCGCGGTCACTGGCGGCGGTATGGGCGGCAGTGCAAAGACCGCGCCGCTACGGGAGGCGTCAAAGCCCGTGGAGCTTGGCGCAATCTCCACAAAGGAGGAGGACAGGATCAAGACCGGCATACAGGAGCTGGACAGGGTGCTCGGCGGCGGTATTATGCAGGGTTCCCTGACGCTGGTGGGAGGCGACCCGGGCATCGGCAAGTCAACGCTCCTGCTCCAAGTGTGCAGACAGTTGTCGGATTCCGGCAGGAAGGTGCTGTACATTTCCGGAGAGGAGTCGCTGAAGCAGATTAAGCTGCGCGCAATGCGTCTGGGGGAGTTCAGCGGCCGGATGCTGCTTTTGTGCGAGACGAATCTCGGGCTGATAGAGGCGGCGATTCGGGCGGCCATGCCCGAGGCCGTCGTGATCGACTCGATACAGACAATGTATCAGGAGGAGGTCTCCGCGGCGCCCGGGAGCGTGTCGCAGGTCAGGGAGGCGACCAATGTATTTTTGCAGCTTGCAAAAGGACTGGGAATAGCGATATTTATCGTGGGGCATGTTACGAAGGAGGGGACAGTGGCGGGTCCGCGGGTGCTGGAGCATATGGTGGACACGGTGCTCTACTTTGAGGGCGACCGCTACGCGTCCTATCGGATACTCAGAGGCGTCAAGAACCGCTTCGGCTCCACAAATGAAATCGGTGTCTTTGAGATGCGCAGGGAGGGACTGATGGAGGTCGCGAATCCCTCGGAGTACATGCTGAGCGGGAAGCCGGCTGGCGCGAGCGGCTCGGTGGTGGTCTGCTCTCTTGAAGGGACGCGCCCGATCCTGATAGAGATACAGGCGCTGGTCTGCCGCACAAACTTCGGAATCCCGAGGCGGCAGGCGACGGGGACGGATTTCAACCGCGTCAACCTGCTGATGGCGGTGCTGGAAAAGCGGTTGGGCCTGCAGATAGGCGACTGCGACGCGTATGTGAACATTGCGGGCGGGATTAAGCTCAGCGAGCCTGCGATTGATCTTGGGATTGTGATGGCGCTGGTGTCGAGCTTCAAGAATCGGATTATTGATGACAAGACGCTGGTCTTTGGCGAGGTCGGGCTCAGCGGCGAGGTGCGCGCGGTCAATATGGCGCAGCAGCGGGTGCAGGAGGCGAAGAAGCTCGGGTTCGATACCGTGATCATGCCTCGGGTAAGCGTGGAGGGATTGGAGCGCGTGGAGGGCATTCGGGTTATCGGCGTCGGCGGTATCGCGGAGGCGATAGATTTGATTGTATAGATGAAAGGGAGAGAACGATGGACGATATTCAGGAATTGATGCACTATCTGGACGAGAGTCTCACGAGCTACCATGCGGTGGCAAACGCGGCGCGCAGCCTGCGGGCGGCAGGGTTTACGGAGCTGACAGAGAGGGATTGCTGGCGGCTCGAGCGGGGCGGCGCTTATTATGTGATACGGAATGACTCCTCGCTGATGGCATTCTGCGTGCCGGACTGTGAGATGTCGGCGGTTAAGGGCTTTCATATCTATGCGGCGCACTCGGATTCCCCTGCCTTTAAGCTCAAGGAGAAGCCCGAGATGACGAAGGAGGAGGTCTATCTGACCGTCAATACGGAGCGGTACGGCGAAATGATTCTATCCACATGGATGGACAGGCCGCTGACGATTGCGGGAAGGGTCTGTGTCGAGCGGGAGGGGGAAATCCAATCCTGCCTTGTAAGGCTGAAGGACAATCTGTGCATGATACCGAATCTTGCGATTCACATGAACCGCGAGATGAATAACGGCGTGGCATTGAACGCGCAGACCGATATGATACCGCTTGTTATGATGAAGCAGGACGGAAACGCCAAAACCGTCAACACAATGCTGGCGGAGGCCCTGCGGGAGACGGCGGGAGCGCCCTGTGGGGAGGCGGATATCCTCGCGGCGGATTTGTTTGTGGAGAACAGCGAGAAGGCGGTGCTTGCGGGGGCGGACAATGAATTTATCATGTCCGCGCGATATGACGACCTTGCGTGTGTCTTTGCCGGAATGAAGGGACTGTTGGCGGCGAAACCGTCTCAATACATCAATGTGCTTGCGGTATTTGACAATGAGGAGGTCGGAAGTCTTACGAGACAGGGAGCGGATTCGACATTGCTGAAGGACACGCTGGAGAATATAGCGGACGGGATGGGCGTGTCGGGTCAGACCTATCGGATATGGAAGGCGGAGAGCTTCCTGCTGAGCGCGGACAATGCTCATGCGTGCCACCCGAATCAGGGAGCAAAAGCGGATCCGACCAATCGTCCCTGCCTGAATCAGGGGGTTGTGTTGAAATATCACGGCAGACAGAAATACGCCACGGATGCCTGCTCTGCGGCCTATGTAAAGCGTCTGTGCAGGCAGAACGATATTCCGCTGCAGACCTATGCGAACCGCTCGGACATCATGGGCGGATCGACGCTCGGCAATCTGGTGATGGCACAGGTTTCCATGGCCGCGGCAGACATCGGTCTGCCGCAGCTTGCCATGCACTCCGCCTATGAGACGGGCGGAGCGCGGGATGTGGCGGGATTGATTGCGCTTGCGAGAGCGTTCTTTATGGGGTGATGGCTGCTTCCGTTACGGCGACGTCGTCCTCCGAGTAGTAGTAGTGGTAGGTCGTGCCTGTATAGCTGTGGTAGGTGCGGTTCATGGAGCGGCGCTCGTACTCGGCGTCCCCTTCGCGGAGGACCGTCAAGTCGGTGATATAACCGAGACGGTCTCTTTGGACGGAGACGTCAACGGTACCGGTGTCAGTAGACTGAAAGTGTCCATCCATTTCATCATAGAAGAATCGGATGGCTTCTCCCTGATAGAGGAAAAGGCCTTTGCCGTCGTATGTGATGCCCCATTGTTCGTATTCGGCGTCGCGCGCCTCGTCTGTCAAAAAGAGGCTGACGTCAACGCGGAAGGCTTCCTGCTCCACGCCAAACGCTGCGGCCAGCGCGTCCTTGAGCTTGGCTTCTATAAGTGCGGGATCATTGTCCGTGTCTGTCCGCAGAACCTCCAGAATCGTGTCGTCGGCGCGTTGTGCGGCGTCCTCGCCCAATTGGATATCACGTGTTATATAGGCCTTTGCGCTCCAGCGGCAGTTACTGCTGCTGCAATAGGAGCTGAGGTAGGACGAAAAGGGCGCCTGTCCGCCGGTCGCAAAGACAACCGTGCTGCCTGCCAGCAACAGCAGGGAGAGCAGGAACGCGAAGGCGGAGGCCTTTTTATAGCGGACAATGCTGTTGACGCGCTTTTCGACCTCTGTCTTGGCAAAGGCGCTGTACAGCAGTGTCGGACGGCTTGCGGTAATCGCCATTGCGAGCAGACTGAGGGCATAGCTCTGGCGCTGCTGTGCGTCACATCGGGTCAGCACCGCCTCGTCACAGGCCAGCTCCAAGTCGGAGGAGAGGCACTTGGACATAATCCAGACAAGCGGATTGAACCAGTTGATGCAGAGCGCAAGCAGCATAACCGATTTTATCCAATTATCCCTGCGCCGGATGTGCATGGTCTCATGCATCAGGATATGGCGCAGCAGCTCGGTATTGCCAAAGTCCATCCGCGTCGGCAGATAGATGCGGGGCGCGAGCAGACCGCATACCAGCGGAGACGCAATCTCGTCATTGGTAAACACAAGAATATGTCCCATATTCATCTCGCGCAGAATCGCATTGACGGTCTCATTATGCTCGACCAAAAGGCTGTTTTTGAGCTTTTTTGCATAGCCGCGCTTTTGATATGCTAAAATAGCTATTGTTATAATAACGCCAAGAATATAAATGCCGTACACGACACGCCGCGACAAAAAGCGGGCATTATCCATATAATAAGAAGGGAGACCGTAGTGGGTACTCGCCGTGTTTGTGTCCGTTCCGGAGACGGCGACGGCGTCCTCTGCAATCGTTTCAATCGGGGGTGCGTCCTGCTCTTGGACAGGGGCTTCTGATTGGATTGTGATTTCCTCCCGAATATTTTCATTCGGCAGATAGACGGCGGTGTTCTCAACTTCCGTGAACGCGTCGGGCAGAGAGAGCGCAGGCACCCGCTTGACGCTGAGCGGGCTGCTCAGGGCATAGGGGACAAGCAGGCGCAGAAGCACCAGGCCCCAGAGGACGGGGAACACAAATTTGGGCAGTCTGTTTTTGAGAAGCGCGCGCAGCAACAGGACTGCGAGCAGCAGGATGCTTCCGTACAGCATCATTAAGTATAAAGGCATATCCATTCTGAAATGCAGCATTTTATTTTACCTCCTTGATCATTTGGTAAAGTCGGGCGGCGTCGGCCTCCGAGATTCCCTGATTTTTCAAAAAAGACGAGAAAAACAGCTCGCTGGAGCCGCCGAACATCTTGTCGATCAACTGCTCCGTCTCGCTTTGCGCGACCTCGTCCCTGCTGATGAGCGGCTTGCAGAGAAAGCCGGGCTCCTCGCGGGCAATCGCGCCCTTTTCGATACATTTTTTGATAACCGTGTAGGTGGTGTTCTTGTTCCATCCGATGCGCTCCGATAACACGTCAACGATTTCGCGGGCGGATTTCTCACCGTATTCCCACAGCACTTCCATGACTTTCAGCTCCGAATCAAACAGCTTCATAAGCTTTCAACTCCTTTCTGGACTATTCAAATAGTCTCTATTTACAGACAGACTATCACAATAGTCCATGGCTGTCAAGAAGAAATGCAAAATAATTCACGAAAAATTACTTGTACATTTTGGAAGGGCATATTAAAATGATATATAATGTCTGTGAAAGATCTTGTGACAGCGTTGAGGGAAGAAAATCGGGAGCGGGCTGTCGGGTATCAGAAGGAGGAAACAAGGATGAGTGTGAAAGCAGAAGCAGGAGAGACGCGCCGCGGCAGCCGTTCCGCGGAAGGAGGTCGCAGGAAGAGGCGGAGAAGAAGCGCCAAGTCCTATATGGCGGCGTTTTTGAGTGCGGTTCTGTTGTTCACCTCTGTGGATTATACACAGGTATGGGCTGCGGAGATGCCAGGGGAGAATCTCGAGAATCTTGATGAGGGCGGAGAGGCTGCGGACACGCCGGAGTCTTCCGATACGGGCAGCGGAGAGGAGACGCCGGAGAATCCGGATAAAAGTGATACCAATACGGAATCTTCGGAGGATCCCGGCACAGGCGTGACGAACACGGAATCTTCGGAGGATCCCGATACGGGCGTGACGAACACGGAATCTTCGGAGGATCCCGGCACAGGCGGGACAAATACGGAAACCTCAGAGACTCCCGGAACGGACGAGACGAATACAGAACCGTCGGAGGATCCCGATACGGGCGTGACGGATTCGGAAACGCCGGAGGAGTCCGAGGGAATGGAGGAGAGCACAGAGCTGCCGACGGAGGAACAGAGCGCGCAGCCCTCGGCCGGTACGGAGGTTGTGGAGTTTGTCAGAACGCCGGAGGGCGCTGTCCTTATTTCCGGTTTTGAGCCGTTGCCGGAGGAGGTCTCCAATATAATACTTGAGGAAAAGGGAACCTTGGAAGCGGTGGTATCGCAGATGCCGTCCGCTTTGAAGGCGCGCGCGTATGCTTATGTATATACAGAAGAACCGGAGGAGGTTCCGGAGCCGGAGGAGACGGAAGACCGGGAAGAGGAGCAGGCGGAGGTCGAGGAAGGCGGCGGGCAGGAGCCGGCAAAGCAGGAGCCTGTCTTGAGGGAGTTGGAGATTCCCGTAAGCTGGCGGTGTAATGAGGATTATGAGAATACGGAATCAGAGCAGTATGATTTCCAACCGAAATTGGATAACACGCGTTATGCATATGAAGCCGAGGAAGAGACGGATATGCTTCCCACGATAACGGTGCGTATTGAGGCGAAAAAGACGGAGGCCGTGAGCGCGGCAGGGACACAGGAGGAGCTGATGGCGGCCTTTGCGGCGGGGTTGCCCGAGATTACATTGACTGCGGACATTTCCCTGACTGCTGCATTGGCGGTGCCCGCGTCGGCGGATATTGTGTTGGACGGGCAGGGCTTTTCGCTGCGCAGAGGAGCGGATGAGAATGGTGATTTTGCGGGGCCGATGCTTTATCTGAGCGGTACGGAGAATTTTCTGCGGCTGAGCGGCGCGGAGGATGCGGAGGAGCCGGGCGGCTCGCTGACGCTCAGGAATATCTGTGTGGACGGACAGAGTGAAGGCACGGAGAACCGTGTCGAAGCTCCGGCAATCATCAGTTATGGCAGCTTGATTCTGGATGAGGGGGCGGTGGTCAAAGGCAACTGCAATTACGGTACCTATACACAGAATGAGAACGGGGAGACTACAACGATAATCAATGATTGCGGCGGCGGATTACAGGTCTATGGAAAGCTTACGGTGACGGAGGATGCGCTGGTTGTCGGGAATTTTGCGAATACATTCGGAGGCGGTGTTTATCTGGCGGACGGAGCAACGCTCTATCTTCATGCAGATGTGATTCGGGACAACACGGCATCGGCTGACTTAGGATATGGCGCTGATTTGTACGCGGCGGACGGAAGCGTCGTTTATTACAATCCGACAATCGATATGACGCGGGAGGGCTTTTACATCTGCGAGGGTGCGGTCTTGACTGCGTTGGATACGCCGACGGCGTATGCGGATATTCCCGTGGATAATAATATTGAGGTTTACATCAGTGCGGATGGGAACAGCGGGTATACAAGAGAGCAGATAATGAAGCTTGAGGACAGACTGGAGCAGTTGGGATATAAGGTTCTGTCCAAAAGAACGGATATTGATACGACGGACTTGCGCGACTGGTATGTGTATGACCATTATGAAGCCGCCGCTTGGACTGCTCTTGGAAGAAAATGGGAGCAGGTGTATGGCGGAAATTACAAGAGAAAATACTATGGCTATACTGCGTCATACTACAACAAACAGGTGAAAAACCCTGTTTATACGATTGCGGAGTGGCTGAAACGGCAGGATGATTATTATCATCCGACTTATAGAAGTACGACATTGGCACAGTTTCATGAGCACATTTACACAAGAAATGAAGACAGATGTCCAAAGATGACTTTTGTGGGATATGGGCAGCCGGCTTATACGGATTTCTTGTTTTATGACCCGGAATCGGATGGGGAAAAGGTGGTAAACTTTGATGTGGACAGTTCGCAAGTGCGTACACATACATTGGAGGGCAGCGGCTTTTTGATCAATACCGGTCTTGATGAGTCCGGTAATTTGCATGGATATTTGGTTTATTACGTTTATACAACTACAGGGAGCAAGACGCAGGCAACTGCTTTGCGGATTTATAAAATAGATGGCATTAATGCGGATACGTTACATGGAACGACGGCAGAGAGGGACAGAGCGAGTTTGTTGGGAAGTCCGATTAAAGAAGAGACGGGATTTGATTGGGATGACAATATGAGCATACAAATCAAAGCAACGCCGGAGAGGATAGAAGTACGGCAACAGCCGTCCTCAGTCACTACAGATATAAATGAGAGCGAGTTTGTGTTGGAGTGTGAGTTGACGGGTGGCAGTAAATACAGCGGTTTCGGACCGTTGGTAGGGTATACTACGGATGGCGGGACGCATACTTGCATGAAAGCCAGCAGTTTTACCTATTCGGATTTGCGGATGTATTTCACCAATCCGGAATTGGAGAATAAGGATATGCTTAACTCACTGGAAAAGGCAGATTTTACGCAGAGAGGGACGCAAAAGTATTTTATAAATCTTTTTGGAAACGCAGCATTGGAGTACAATACGAGCCCTGAATTTGGTCAATATCAAGAGTATTTGAAACTGATGCAAAATGAAGGGATTGCGCTGATTACCGATAGGAATACTCCGTTTGAGGATTATCTCGGGGACGCCAATGATTCGGATTCGAACCTTCGAGAGATTAATAAGAGTGACGGTGGCAGTCTTTCCGTGGATTTCCTTGTGGGACAGATTAGCGCATATATAAATACCAGAAATGAGAATGGCTTTAGAACCACATCCATGCAGCATAAGCTTGAGGGGGGTGGAGCAATCCTGAAAAAAGCAAAGCCGAATCAATCCGTCGGCAACATCTGGTTGAAGTCCGCTTCCGGTGATGAACAGATTAGGAGCTTAACCGGGAATTCGCTTCCGGAGGGCGGCTTTGCAATCCAAATCATGGACGATATTACATATTATGATGGAAATGCAGATGAACTGAAGGTAACCTATGAGATTATAAAACCGAGCGGCAGCAGGATAACGCTTGGAACAGCTCAGGAATTGCCGGATGAAGATGCGGAAGCGGTTGCCACTTTAAGCGGAGGAACGGGAATGACTGACGACGGGCAATATCTCACCCCGAACCCGTTTATTGTGGCAAAGGATCGCATGGAGTGGCCCGCGGGACGATATACGGTAAAGCAGACGATCACCAAGGAGCAGGAGGCCTCCGTACACGGCTACGCTTATTTTGAATTGACATGGAATGATGTGTCCACGCCGATACGCCCTGCTTCTACCTCCTCCTCGAACACAGAGAGCGAGCCGGAGCAGAGTAGTGTACCGACATCGCCCGGCGAGCCGATAATCCCGGAGGAGTCTGTCCCCGTTGCGGAGGAGCCTGTCCCTGAGCCGGAGCCGGCGCCGAATGAGATACCGGAGCCTAAGACGGGCGAGGCTTCTCATGTACAGATGTATGCGACCATTGCCATGATTGCGGGGCTTTCGTATCTGATGCTGTACTTCGCGGATGAGGAGCGGGGAATGACAGAGGAAAAGAAGAAGGAAATCGTGGGAGGCATTGTGCGATGGGCCAAGAGAGGCAGAGGAAAGCGCCTGAAGAGATATGTGGCGCTTACGGTGATATTCTTTATTCTGGTATACTACCATAGTATCGGCAAATGTATTCCGGCAGAGTGCCGCGAGCTGTGCAATGAATAGAAGGCGTTCTTCCCTGCGCCTGATAAGGGCGGGGCTGATTTTGGTGATGGCGGTATGTCTGCTGAAAATAGGTAACGAGTGTTATTTAAGCGTGCGGCATAAGAATGAGCAGCAGGAATTGAATGCGCTCCTGCGAACGGAGGAGCGCACGAACAGTCTGCTTCCGTGGTCTGTGGCGGAGCAGGGAAAGCAGCGGCTTATGGCGGCCATGGAGGAGTGCCGGCCCGACGAGCCGGCAGAGGAGACGGAGCCGGTAATTTTGGATAAGCTTCAGGAGATTTACGCGCGAAACAACGACTTGGTCGGGTGGCTCACAATCCCGGGAACGGTGATCGATTATCCGGTGATGCAGTGCGAGGATGATGAGTATTATCTGCATCACGGCTTTTACGGTGATGAGGATAAGTACGGCTGTCTCTATGTGAGAGCGCGTGCGGACGTCAACACACCCGGGACAAATTTCCTTATTTATGGACATAATATGAAGGACGGCACGATGTTTGGCAGTCTTGACGAATACAGAAGCAAGTCTTTTTATGAGGAGCACCCGAGCCTTTATTTTGATACGCTCTATGAGGAGCGCACCTACGAAATCGTTGCGGTTTTCCTGTCGCAGGTTTACCGGGACGACGAGGAGGTCTTCAAGTATTATCGGTTTTATCAGGCGGATACGGAGGAGGAATTTCTCTCCTTTTATGAGAACATTAAGAAGCTGTCCCTCTATGATACGGGGGTTACCGCCGAGTATGGGGATACGTTTCTGACGCTTTCGACCTGCGCGTATCATGTGGCGGACGGGCGGCTGGCCGTGGTGGCGAAATATGCGGGAAATTGAATGGAAAACGGGAATATAAAAATGCAGGCTCAATGAGCCTGCATTTTCTGACAGGGGCAGCAAGAATCGAACTCGCGTTGACGGTTTTGGAGACCGCTGTTCTACCGCTGAACTATGCCCCTTTGCACTTGCCGTCAGTGATGTACGCATTCAGCGATGCACTCCGCACAAAAATGCATTTGCCCGGCAAATATGTCGCCATCAATCCTCACTGACGAAGTATAGTATACCACAAGGTATACGTTGAATGCAAGTGTAAATTTATTTTTGTTCCGGCTTTTGCATCGGGTCAGGCCCTGTCCTTGTTCGCAGCCTTTTTTAGCTGATCCTGAACCACATATCGCTTGACGGTGCGATCCGTATGGGCAAAGATAACGTACAGTATTTCGTCCAAATTCATGCCCGAATCAAAGGCTGCATGAAGCGTCGCGTCCAAGCCGCTCTGTGAGAGCGCATTGTCAAAGTCGGTTGCTTTTTCATTCATCGTAGATCTGTCGTCCTTAAAAATACTCATTGTTCTCCGCCTTTCTCCGCATCCCATTTGAACGGATGGGAGCGGTATTCATTTCCACCCTTTAGTATAGCAATATGTAGTAAAATGTCAAGTTTTAATATGAATAACATGTGTTCCGAAAAGAAAAAAACATAGTAATTGACACTGTTTTGACGGTATCGTATAATAATATATAAATAAAGGTCTGGAAGGGAGTAGGACATGCCTGGATTTGACAAAGACGAATTTTGGCAGAAAATTTCTGCACTGTATGATGAAGCGCGGGAGAACAATTATTTTCTGCGGCTGAACGGGGAGCGAACGGGGGAGCTCAAGGCCGCATATATGAATGTTTACATACCGATTGAGAATTTGAGCCATTATAATGACGAGAAGATTATGAGAAAGATGATGACCATGATGGTATCCGTCTACAAGCTGGATAAGGAGCCGATGAGTAACGGCGGGGAGCTGGTACAGTTGGTGAATTCCGTGAAGTATGACGGGAGGTATCTTTATATGTATTTTGCGAAGATGTCGGTGATGAAGCTTCGCAGGTTCGAGCTTGGTCTCTCGCAGAAGCAGGTCGCGGAGCGGTCGGGGTACAGCGTATCCACGATAAAGAACTGCGAGATGTTTCACTGCGATTTATCAAGACAGCCGGACAATCTGGTTCATAAGCTTGCCTCGGCGTTGAAGTGCGAGCCCGCGGCCCTGATGATGTGATGGAGGAATTTTGAATGAATAATTATGTATTTAGCGAAATGGAAATTGATGCGATCGGGGAAATATCCAATATCTGTCTGGGCGCATCGGCCTCTACATTGAGCAAGCTGGTCAATCATTCGGTGGACATTACGCCGCCCAGAGTTGAGATTATTGAGAAGAGCGAGTATGCGAAGAATGTTTCCGACAAAAAGGTTTTTGTCAAGGTAAATTATGTGGAGGGCCTGAAGGGGTGCAGCATCCTGATGCTTGAGGAGCAGGACGCGAAGAAGATTGCGGATCTGATGATGGGCGGAGACGGCTACGGCAGCTTTGCGCAGATGGAGTTCAGCGAGATGCACCTGAGCGCGGTGTCAGAGGCGATGAACCAGATGATGGGGGCCGCGGCGACCTCCATGAGCATTATGCTGGAGAGAAAGACGGACATCTCAACGCCGGATGCGCAGTTTATGGCAGACGGACAGTATATTGCTTATGAGTTTCCGAACGAGGAGAAGTTTGTAAAAGTAGGCTTCAAGATGCAGATAGGGGATATTTTCAGCAGTCCTATTGTGCAGCTTTATCCGCATAATCTGGGGAAAGCCATCAGCGATTTGTTTTTAATCAAAAAGGCGAAGGAGAAGGTTTGACGGCGGATGTGTGCGGATGGTGGGAACGGAATAGGAAAGCGCAGACACAGACGGTTTAGGATTGCCGTGGAGCAGACATATTATTTTACCAGAAAGATAAAATATGACCATGTCTCCTCCTTTGCGGGGCATGCGGCCCTGTTCGTGCTGATGTCCTTGGTGCCGATGCTGATGTTCTGTGTGTCGATATTTCAATATCTGCCGGTAAATGTGGGGGAAGTAAGCTCCTACGTGTTGACGGTGATGCCAAGAGAGCTGGAGCCGCTTTTGCAGCAGATTATCGGCGAGGTGTACGGAAGTACGACGGTGATGCAGTCATTTACCGTGCTGATGACGCTCTTCTGCGCCTCCAAGGGCGTGTATGCGGTTATCATAGGCATGAATGCGGTGTATGGCATTCGGGAGACGCGGAGCATGGTCGTCATGTATGCGCTTGCCATTATCTATGTGGTGATATTTTTCCTGATGCTCGGCCTTACAATGGTGCTGGTGGTGTTGGGGAACAATCTTTTCGGGGCGTTGGTCCGGCATATACCGGGGCTGCTGCTGTTTGAACGATTGTTTCGATATGGCAAATATGTGATTACGCCGCTGCTGTTGGTGGTATTGTTTATGTTGATATACATGAAGCTGCCCAACAGGAAATCGCGTATTCAATATGAGTTTCCCGGGGCGGTCTTCTCGACGGTGGTATGGCTGATATATTCGTGGGGATTTTCGTTTTATATAGACAATTACGCGAATTATTCCGTGACCTATGGGAGCCTTGCAACAATCGTGATTTTCATTCTGTGGCTTTATGGCACGATGAACATCATATTTGTAGGCGCGGAAATCAATGTGGCGCTGCGCAAGCTTGCAGAGTATGGGTATAATTACATGTATGTCGCGGAATATTATAAGAATGTATATCATGTGGATGAGTAAAAAACGCAAGCCGCCGGGCTTGCGTTTTTCATGCAGGGGAAATTGCGATAATGTATATTATTCTGCTCACTGCCCGTTAATGATGATCACATAGGAGGAGGATATATAGGCGTCCTGATCATCGTAGATAACATGGGTCCAGCCGATATCCAGAATCTCCACGATTTCAAAGACCGTTCCCTCGTCAACGGTCGCGAGTACCTTGCCGTCCTCGGTGGGCGCGTTGCGGACGTTGACCCGTGTGGAGGTCTTGCCTTGGAGTGCGGGAGCGGCCTCCTGTGTCTCCGAAACAGGTTGTACGCCGTCCTCAGCCAATGCGGCGGGCTGATTCTCGACAAAGGGAATCTCCCTGATAACGGCCGTCTCCGGCTCGGTTGTGTCAATATATCGCGGTCGGGTCACAATGCATACGATCAGGAAGCATATGGAAAGAACCATGATTGTTATGACGCCTGTCAGTATGCGGTTGATTGTCGTTTTCTTCATATCTGTCACCATCCCTGCCGTTTGCCGGTTAAATACTGCTTCGCGGAGCCTGAAACGATACCGGCTCTGATATGTGGTGCATAAGAGACAGTATACTCCATGTGAGGCGACTTGGCAAGAAATCATCAAAAATGTGCAAAATGCCAACAAATCAGTAACAAAATCGTAATATTTAGGAAAAAAGTAAGGCTCTCCGAAAAACCGAAGAGCCTGATTGACGAAACATAAGAAAGCTGTCTAGGGGACTTGAACCCCCGACCTCCGCCTTACCAAGGCGACGCGCTACCGACTGCGCCAAGACAGCAAAGCATGGCAACACCTGTTGCTGCCACTGATAAATATCTTACCATAAAAACGGCGCCCTGTCAAATTATTTTTGCATGTTTCACCTTATTTCTGCGCTGTTTTACCGGCTCACAAATCTCGTGATTGAAAATTTTAATTTTCAATCTTTCTCCTGCTTTTCTTTGACATGCGGCAGGGCCGCCCGTCTTATTCTGTTTCGACGGGCGGTATTACCGTGTTGTCAGACGGCACGCCGGGCTGCGCGTTTGGATCCGGCGTCGGAGCGGGATTCTGCGCATTCTGCATTTCCAGGGCCTGCTGGAGGATTACCTCCTGCGCGTTCGGCGCGGCAAAGAAGTCGCTGTTGTGCGGGCACATCTGGGAGGTATCCGTAAGCTCCTCCTCGTCCGCGTCGGGGTCGTTCTCCTCCACGGGAGCTGTCAATGCGCTTCCGAGAGAGATGTCCTGCAATCGCGTCGGAATCTGCTCCACAAGCGAGGGAACCTTAAACGGGCATTCCTCCGTGGCTATGAGGCCGCTATAAGCGCAGACGTTTGAGAGAACGTGCACATCACAGTATTCGGTCGGCACGGTGCCCTCCGCAAAGTATTCCGTGTGGACAAACTCGTCGCAGACCCCGGCAATCGGAAGTCTTCCGGACTTTGAGCAGACGGCCGCCGTGACAATACCGCCAGGCATCGGGAAGGACTTGTATTCCAGATTTTCGTGTATTTTTGACATAACCTCACGCCACAGGGTCTTGGCAAGATTTTTCTCGTCCGTGCCGGTGAGGCTTACGTTGTTGTCAAAGCCTACCCATACGGTGGCCGTATAGTATGGCGTGTAACCGCTGAACCACACATCCTTGTAGTCCGTCGTGGTGCCGCTCTTGCCCGCAATCGCCATGTTGGGGAAGCGGCAGCGGCTGCCGGTGCCGGAGTTGATGACATCCTGCATGGCGCTGGTCAGGAGCCATGCGGTAGTGGCTTTGATGACCTGTGAGGTTTCCGGCTGTGTGTTGTCAATGATGACATTTCCGTTATTGTCCACGATTTTCGTGTAAAACTTGGGCTTGATATAGGTGCCGCTGTTGGCGATGGCCGCGTACGCTGCATTCAGCTCAAGGTTGGTAACGCCGTCCGTGATGCCGCCGAGCGCCAGAGGCTGACCGATATCGGAGAGCACGGTTCCGTCGCTCAATACGCGTCGGTCTACCAGCGTGGTGAAGCCGAAGTTCAGCAGATAGTCAAAGCCCAGCTGCGGCGTTATCTGTGTCAGCGCCTTCACGGTTATGACATTTGCCGACCATTCAATGGCATAACGGTAGGAGAGCAGTCCGCGGTAGGTGCTGCCCCAATGGTTAGCGACGGGTCTGCCGTTCGCGTAGCTGTAGGGCGCGTCATTCTGCACGGAAGCGAGCGTCATACCCGCGCTGTCGAGTGCGGGCGCGTAGGTGGACACGACCTTGAAGGTAGAGCCGGGCTGACGCGTCGTGTTTGTGGCACGGTTCAGGGTACGGCTGCCTTCCTTTTGTCCGCGTCCGCCGACAATGGCGACAACATAGCCTGTTGACTGGTCAATGACCGTCAGGGACGCCTGAGGCTGCGGCGTGAGCGTGATTCGCTCGCCGTCCACCTTGTCCCCCTCGGACATCACGGCCGCCTTATATTCCTCAATGGCTGCGTAGGCATCCTCCTGTGAGGTGTACAGCAGATTGAAGGAGGCGTTCTTTTCCTTAAAATAGGTCTTGAACATCTCGGTGCTGTGATTTTCCTTCTCGCCGTTCGCCTTTTCAACGGTAAGCACATAATTCAGATACCATTTGGTGTTGGCGGGATAAATCTCCTCGTCGCCGAATACGTCATCACAGATGCCCTGAATATCGGGATCCTGCGTGGTGTAGATGCGAAGTCCGCCGCTGTAGAGCATGTTGTAGGCCTGTGTCTCGTTGTAGCCTTTAATCTCCATCAGGTCATTGAGCACCTGCTCGGTAACCTCGTCTATAAAGTATGTATAGACCGCGTTGGCTTCCACTTCCTCGTTTACCTTGGCAATCCGGTCATAGACATCGTCCTTGATGGCGGCGTCGTATTCCGCCTGCGTGATATAGCCCTGCTCCAACATCTTTTTGAGCACTTCGTCGCGCCGCTTAACATTTTCCTCCGGATGCGATATCGGGTTGAGCCGGGAAGGGTTCTGCGTGATTGCGGCGATAACCGCGCACTCGGACAGGGTGAGCTGATAAGGCTCCTTGTCAAAATACCGCGCCGCGGCAGCCTTGACGCCGAGCGTGTTCTGCCCAAGGTTGATGGAGTTCATGTAGGCTTCCAAAATCTCCTCCTTGGTCATTTTTTTCTCCAGCTCAATCGCCAGATACTGTTCCTGAACTTTTCGCTTGATCTTCTCAATGTCGTCGTCCTGATTGACCCAGTTGTCAAACACGTTATTCTTGATAAGCTGCTGTGTGATGGTGGAAGCGCCCTGCGACAGGCTTCGGGTCTCGATAACCGACACGGCGGCACGCATGATACCCTTGATATCGATGCCGTTGTGCAGATAGAACCGCTCGTCCTCAATCGCGACGAAAGCGTCCTTGAGGTACTGGGGAACCTGGTCAATCCGCACGGGACTTCTGTTGGAATTGGCCGCGACAAGCTTCGTTATCTCATTCCCCTTGGAATCATAGACAACCGTCGCGTAGGCCGTCGGCATAACCGAGACGGGGTCGATGTCGGGCGTAGAGCGCAGAATGCCCTTAAATACGCCGATTGCCAGACAGCCGCCGATAATGACCATCGCAAGCACGGCCATCAGAGACAGCTTCAACGCGGTAACAAAGAGCATTTTTTTGAATTTTATTGATTTAGAAGTCAGGGATTTCCGGATTTTATGAATCCCTTTTTTCCCGTAATTCATAGAGTCACCTCCGGTCTGAAAAACATAATGCTTTTACGCTATCTACCTATTATAACAAATTAGCGCGTATAAATAAAGTTTTTTTTGCGCGATGGAAAACTGCGGCTGCCGGGCTTGTGCCTATATTGCACAGGAAATTGCGACAGTCGTAGTGATAATAACGCAAGCCGCTGGGGTTGCGAATATACCGGCATAGCTGATTGCGACAACCGTAGTGATGGTTAGGAAAGAATTTATGACGTTTACGTTATAAATTCTTTGAACGCAAGCCGCCGGGCTTGCGTTTATTCTAGGCAAAGCTCTTACTTTTTATGCAGGAATGTGTTAAGATGAAGCAAAACGGATTGACTGCAAAAGCGGAAAAAGGTGGCACAGGGAATGTGCGCGGAAATGAGGATTGTCATGGAGCATGCGGAATATGAGAACTTTATCCTGCTTACGAAAGGGGCGACGGCAGAGCTTGTGGAGAAAAAGTCGCGCTTTATCGCCACGGTGCGCCCTGTCGCGAGCGAGGAAGAGGCGGTGGCCTTCATAGAAGAGATGAAGAAGAAATATTATGACGCGCGGCACAACTGCTCGGCCTTCGTGATAGGAAGCAGGGCGCAGCTCACGCGGAGCAGCGACGACGGGGAACCGAGCGGCACGGCAGGGCGGCCGATGCTGGAGGTACTGCTTGGCAGTGAAATCAGGAATATCGCGGCGGTTGTCACGCGGTATTTTGGAGGGACGCTTCTGGGCACGGGCGGTCTGGTGCGCGCCTATTCGGGGGTGCTCAAGATGGCCTTGGAGGACTGCGAGACGATGCGGCAGCAGTTCTGCGTGAAGCTTCGGATTGGAGCGGACTATAACAGTGTGGGGAAGCTTCAGCATTGGCTTGCGGGGAAGCAGATACGGATTGTGGATAGTGTGTATGCGGAAAAAGTAAATATAACAATTGTTATTCCAATAGAAGAATATGATAGTTTCTGCAAGGAGCTGACCGAGCTTACAAGCGCGCAGGCGGTGTTGGAGGAGATGGAGAGGGGGTATTTTGCTTGAGAAGCGGCGCCTTTTCTACAGGAAATTGCGACAATCGTAGCGACTGTTAGGAAAAAAATTGCGACGCCCGCAACGCAAGCGCTGTAAATTCTTTGAACGCAAGCCGCTGAGCTTGCGTTTAATCGGCAAGGAAAATTGCGTCAAAAGTATATCATTTAGGAAAGAAATTGCGATAGCGTGAAGTATTCAAGGAGAATGCAAAGCGTTTTTTGAACGCTTCGCATTCTCTTAATCGTCGCTGCCGAGCGACGATTTTTTTACAACAAAAACCCCTCATTTTACAACATTTTCTTCTTGGAAGCGGCAGAATATGATAGGATAGGATTGCAGCGGTTCAGCCATGCGGAATGGATAATGGACGGTGCGGAACGACTTATGAAGGGGCATGGCGGAGCTGTTACACAGGAGGAATACAATGCGGTACAACGCATGTTTTGAAAAGGAACAAAGAGGGGCAGGATAAAATAACCAAAATCTTAAATATGGAGGAGCCATGCGGATAGCGATATGTGATGACAACGAAGCAATCAGAGAGCTGCTCGCGGACAGGGCGGGGAAGGTCTGTCCGTCGGCTGAGATTTGCGTCTATGCGTCAGGGAAGGCTTTGCTGGAGGCGCAAGCCGCCCCCGATATTTTGCTGTTGGATATTCGGATGCCGGAGCAGGACGGCATGGATACGGCGAAAAGACTGCGGGAGCGGTCGCGGGACACGATTTTGATTTTTGTGACGGCGCTGGAGGAGTATGTGTTTGAAGCTTTTGATGTGGGCGCGTTTCACTATCTGGTGAAGCCGTTTGGCGAGGAACGATTTGCACAGGTGCTGCTTCGCGCGATGGCGCAGTATCGGGAGCAAAGCAGCAGACGGCAGGAGGAGAGGAGCCTGCTTGTCAAATCGGGCAGTGTGCACACGCGGATATTACTGCGGGATATTGTGTATGCGGAGGTTTTTAACCGCAAGGTAATGATACACTGCACGGACAGAGAAATCGAGTATTATGGGAAGCTGTCGGATTTGGAGCGGGAGCTGGGGGAGGATTTTTTCAGGCCGCACCGCGCGTATCTGGTGCATTTTCAATATGTGATAAAATACGACGCCTCCGCGATTTATCTGGAGAAGGGAATGGCGCTGATGGCAAAGAAGCGGTATTCAGAGTTTGTCAGGCGGTATCTGCTGTACAATCAAAGGATGGGAGGGGAGCCGTGCACATGACGGACTGGGAATTATATTGGGATATAGTGGGGAATATGAGCAGTGTGCTGAGGATTGCGGCGAATGGGGCGCTCCTCGTGCGCTTTGTGCGTCCGTTTCCGGCGCAGGGCAGACACACGGCGGTGATTGGCATCGTGTACACCGCTGTCATACTGGTCTGCAAGTTCGTCCCTTGGGAGCTGGGGGGTATGACGGTCTCTGTAATCGGTGCGGGCGCGGCGTTTCTTGCGATGTATGCAATTGACAGACACCGCCTGCGGCAGAAGGTTTTCCTCGCGGTCCTGTACAGTATGGTGAAGATGATTGCGTGGGGGATTGTTTTGCTGCCGTGGAGTGCGCTGTATGACCGGCTTCTGCTGCGGCCTGAAATGATGAATCGGCCGTACCTGTCATTTGCGCTGTTTATCTTGATGGAGCTGCTGCTTATCCTGCTGGACTGCTTGGCAATCGACCTGCTGATTCGGGTGATACATCGGGTGTATCGCTGTAAAGGCGCAGATATGACGGCGAGAGAGCTGTTGATGATGCTCGCGCCGTCCGTGGCCGCGGTGGCAGGATATATCCTGATTGATTTCTTTTATAATGCGTATGTGGAGGCGAGCGGCCGCGTTGAGACCATCCATTCGCGCTATGATGGGATTAGGGCGGGGTATCTGGGGATTTGTTTTGCGTCAGTGCTGGTGGTGATTATCCTGTATCAGCAGCTTCGGGAGCAGCAGGAGAAGGAAAAGGAGAACGCGGTGCTCTCAAGGCAGACGGAGGACATCATGCGGCATATCCGCGAGCTGGACAGACTGTACCTTGATATCCGCAGTCTCAAGCATGACATGGGAAATCATGTGATGGTTCTGGAAAAGCTGTACGGGCAGAGCGGGGAGGCAAAGGCGTATCTGGAGAAGCTGCGCAATCGGGTTGACGAGACGTTTGAGGAGATTAGGAGCGGAAATACCGTTACAGATGTTATTTTAAGCGAAAAAAGTAAGGAGGCCGCCGAAAAGGGGATTGCCTTCCGACAGGCCTTCACCTATCCGCAGGACACGGGACCGGATGTCTTTGACGTCAGCATAATACTGAGCAATGCACTGAACAATGCGATCGAGGCGGCGCAGACGTGCGAGGCGGCCTATGTCTCTGTGGCTTCTTGGCGGAAAGGGAATGCGTACATGATAGAGGTGAGAAACAGCATGAACGGGATGCGGTGTATCGATGAAGAGAGCGGTCTGCCGCTGACGGACAAGACGGGCAGCGGGCACGGTTTCGGGCTTGTGAATATTCGCAAGGTGGCGCGGCGCTATCACGGCGATATCCGCATAACGCAGAGCGAGGGGGAATTTGCGCTCTGTGTTATGTTGATGATGAAATAAACTGCGTTCACAACAAAAAAAGGGTTCTCCACAACATAGCGGTTCAGTTCGCCGTTTTTTAATCCGAAGCATAGATTGAAAAATAAGTTCGGTAGTTTTATTTTTCAATCGGCTATTTGTTTCTGAGCGAAAACAAATAGCCTTGATGGCAGACGAGAAAAATCTCTCGTCGCCTCTTCGTGACAAGTCGCTTAGAAATGGGGGATTAAAATGAAGATCAACAGTGTAAACGGTTCGGCAATGCAGGCGGGACAAATGGGGATGAATCAGGCGTCAGACCCCGTGAGCAAAGGGCTTCAGAAGGAGATCGCGAATCTGCAGCGTGAGCTTCAGGAGCTTTCTGCCGACAAGGATATCGGCATGGAGGAAAAGCTGAAGAAGCGTCAGGAGCTTCAGCAGCAAATCAGCGATTTGAACAATCAACTGCGTCAGCGCCAGATAGAGCTGCGCAGGGAAAAGCAGCAGAAGGCCTCTTCTGCACAGGAGCGAACGGACAGGAGTGAAGGGGTAGAGGCGGACGGTACAAGCCGACAGGCGGCGGGGCTTTCCACGGCGGGCATGAGCGCGATGATGTCGGCGGACTCCTCGATAAAGCAGGCGAAGATCCAAGAAGGAGTCGCGGCGCGAATGGAAGGACGTGTGGGTGTCCTCAAAGCGGAGATAAAGCGGGAGGACGGCAAGGTTTTGGAGGCGAAGCAGGAGGAGCTTGCCGAGGCAGAGCAAAAGGCGCAGGCAGCCACCTCAGCGCAGATGGATACCCTGAGGGATGCGAATCGGGAAATAAAGGATGCGGAGCAGGCAGAGAGCACGGCGGAGGACGATTTGCAGACGGGAAATACCGCGCGGAACAATGCACAGGCCGAAAATGCGGTATCGGCAGGCAGTACGGCGCGGAGCAATGCGCAGACTGAAAATACGGTATCGGCAGGCAACGCGGCGCAGGATAAAGCAAAACAGCGCGTATCCGCGTCAGGTGGAACGGCTGACAGGAGAGCGTCGGAGGCTGAAGCGGCTTTCCTGCCTGCGCGAGGGCGTTATGCCCCTGTCGATATCCGCCTATGATAAAAAGGGGGTGTGAAAGGCCGTCTTTCTTTTGAACGCTTCTGATGACCTTGCACGGAATAATTGATAAAATCTCTTTTTTGTGATACGATTTACTCAAAGATTTTCATGAAAAGGAGAGAGAGAAATGAAGAAGCTTTCAACAGGAAAAATCTGGCTCTTTGCGGTCGGGCAGTTTGGCTGGGCGCTGTTGTCGGGGATTATTTCAAACTGGCTGGTGTATTTCTATCAGCCTGACGAGACGGCGGTGAGCCAAGGACAGACAGTCTTTATCCCGCAGGGGCTGGTGGTTTTGGGGATCTTTACGGTGATTGGCGCAATCACGGCGTTTGGAAGGATTTTTGACGCGGTGACGGACCCGTTGATAGCCTCGTGGTCTGACCGCTGCAAGTCAAAGCAGGGGCGGCGCATTCCGTTCCTGAAATGGGCGTCCCTGCCGCTGGCGCTGTCAACGGTGCTGGTATTCTGGTCGCCGATAACCGAGACGAGCTGGATCAACGCGGGCTTTCTGTTTCTGATGGTGATGTGCTACTATCTGTCCATCACGGCGTACTGCACACCCTACAATGCGCTGATACCGGAGCTGGGGCACACGCAGCAGGAGCGGCTGAACATATCAACTGTTATTTCATTCACCTTTATCGCGGGCACTGCGGTGGCGTATCTGGCGCCGATGATTTGGGGCGCGTTCGTACCCTCCTTTGGGCGTGTCGGCGCGATACGCGTGACGTTTACCTGCATGGCGGCGGTGGCTTTTGTCTGTATGCTGGTGCCGGTATTCACCATCAGAGAAAAGGATTATGTCAACACGGTTCCGACGGAGGACACGGCGTTCCGCTCCCTTGCGGCAACCTTTCGCAACGGGGAATTTCGCAAGTTCGTCGGCTCGGATATTTTGTACTGGATTGCGATCACAATGTTCCAGACGGGGCTTCCGTTCTTCGTGACGAGCCTGCTGCGGCTGCCGGAGACCATGACGACGCTTTATTTTGTCGGTATGACGGCATTATCGCTGGTGTTCTATGTTCCCATCAACAAGCTTGCGGTGCGCATGGGTAAGAAAAAGCTGATTCTGTTCGCGTTTGCGGTATTCTGCGCGGCGTATTTTTACACGGGCTTTCTTGGGAAAATGGCGGTTATTCCCGCGACGGTACAGGGCGTGGTGCTGACGGTCGTGGCGGCGCTTCCGATGGCGATTTTCGGGATCCTGCCGCAGGCGGTGGTTGCGGATATCGCACAGAGCGACGCGAAGGTATCAGGGAGCAATCGGGAGGGGATGTTCTATGCGGCGCGGACGTTTGCGTTCAAGATGGGACAGAGCCTTTCCATGCTGATTTTCACGGCGATTTCCACGATTGGCGCAGGCGACGGCACGGGGTATCGGATTGCGGCTTTTGTCGCGGCGGGATTCTGCCTTGTGGGCGGCATTGTGTTTGCCTTCTATAACGAGCGGCGGATTAACAGCGTTATTCAGGAGGAGAAGGCGTGAGAGAACTGATTTTGACGGAAGAGAATTATAGGGAATCGATGACGCAGAGCGTGCTGCCGTATCTGGCGGCGCGCGAGACGCAGCTCTGGCTGGAGCGCGAGGCGGGGAAGCGGATATTCTGTATGCGGTATCTGGCGGATTCGCCTGTCGGGGTGGTTTTGATTTCCCACGGGTTTACCGAGAGCGCGGAGAAATATCAGGAAAGCATCTGTTATTTTTTACAGAAGGGGTATCATGTGTACTGTATGGAGCACTGCGGACACGGGCACAGCTATCGCCTGACGCAGGATTTGTCGCTGGTGCATGTGGACACCTATAAGCGGTATACGGCGGATTTACTGTTTATTGCGGAAACGGCGAAGCGGGAGAACAAGGCGCTGCCGCTCTTCCTGTATGCGCATTCGATGGGCGGGGGCATCGGCTTGGCGGCCGCGGCGGAGGCGCCTGAGCGCTTTGAACGGTTAGTGCTGTCCGCGCCGATGCTCCGTCCGCTGACGAATCCCGCCCCGTGGCCTGTGGCGAAGCTGATTGCGGGCGTAAGCTGTGCGTTGGGAAAGGGGACAAGCTATGTGATGGGACAGAAGCCCTACGGCGGTATGGAGCGCTATGAGGACAGCGCCTCCACCTCGTGCGCGCGGTTTACCCTTTATCAGGAGCGTCGGGCCGCGGAGCCGCTGTATCAGACGAGCGCGGCCTCCTATGGGTGGCTGAGGAGCGCGGGCGCGCTGAACCGCTATCTGCGGACGGAGGGGTGGAAACGGATTTCGTCGCCTGTGCTGCTTTTTCAGGCGGAATCCGACAGCTTTGTATGCAAGCCGGAGCAGGATTGGTTTATTCAGAAGCTCTGCGACAGGGGCGTGGCGGCGCGCATAGTGCGGCCGGCGGGGACAAAGCATGAGGTCTGCAATTGCGCGGACGGGCGTGTAGTCACGGACTATTGGGAGGCGGTGTTTGTGTTTTTGGAGAGCGGCATATAAGAGGAGGTTCGCATGGAAAAGCCCGAAACGGAAAAAGAAGCGATGCATATTGTCAATGCCAATGAGACCGTGACGCTGTACCATGGATCTAAATCGGGGATTTGCGGAGCTGTTGCGCCCGTGAGCCGAGCGCACTGCGACTTTGGCAGAGGCTTTTATATGGGAACGAATCGAATGCAGCCGCTTACTTTAATCTGTAATTATCCAAAGGCTAAAATCTATACGTTAAGCGTGGATTTATCAGAGCTCAAGGTTCTTGATACAGGCGCGGGATTGGATTGGGCGTTGTTAATCGCGTATAATCGCGGTAAAATGGCGGCTGTGAAAAATTCACAAATTTGTGATAGGCTTGCGAAGATTAGCAGCGGTCGTGATATGATTATCGGCCCTATTGCAAACGATAGAATGTTTGTTGTGCTTGACCGCTTTTTTAATGGGGAGATTACGGATCTTGCGTTGATTAACAGTCTTTCGGCATTAGAGCTTGGCAGACAGTATGCGGCTTTGACGGAGAAGGCCTGTCGAAAAATAAAAATTCTCGAGGAGCAGGAGCTTTCTGACAACAATCGCTTTGAATTGAAGCGGGAAAGTGAACGGAACCGTTCCAAGGGAATTGCAATGGCGGATGAGATTTGCCGAAAATACCGCCGTGAGGGACGGTTTTTTGATGAGATATTAAAAATGGGAGGTTCCTATGGAAGCTTTGACACTTGAAAAACGCCAGCTCTGCGATATACAGGGACGGCTGTTTGAGCTTGCGCTGAAAAGCGGCTATGATTGTCCGTCCTTTATAGAGGCGTTTATGAACAGTAAAACGGCCGCCGGCTTGGATGATGTTTATGACAGACTGCAGTGGGCCGGCGAGGAGTATCTTCTGGAGGAGCTGGACGAAGAGGCACAGGGGCTGAAGAAAGCAGGTACGGCATATGCGGCGGAGGTAATGTATTGGACGGGATATATGTATCGCTATTGGCATTATTATACGAATGAATGCAGCCGCGATATATATCGAACCGCCGATGCGGAAACAATGAATGCATGCTGGTTGGGCTTTCATACCCTTGATGTCGAGATGGCCATCGACGATTTGCGGGAGCTTTACAGGCAAAAGTGCGATGCGGGGCATTTGGCGTAAAAGGATAAAAGGGTTTTAGCGGAGGCAGGGGACATTGTGAAGGAAAGAACACGACAGAGACTTTGTCAGACAGTCAATGCTGTTATCATAGCAGGTGTTATCATACTGCTCACAGGCGCGTATTATCTGGTGATAAAGGCAGGGATTCCGTATCAGGACCCGACGCCGGAGATGCAGATAACATATGCCGTGAATTTGCGCATCGGTGAGATTGTGTGGGGACTGGGCTTGAAAATAACTGTTTGCGGAGGGATTATCCGCCTGCTTTTGAGTGGGATAGGGAAGCGGCTGCGGAGGGATGACGGATTATGAAGTGATACCTTCAAATAGAGGCGCGGGCATAAGCATATACGCATGGAAGCGCGAAGCTGTCATTAAGGAGCTGTGTGAAATAAGGGGGCTGCAGATGGAAAAAATAAGCTGTCAGGCTTATTTTCCCATCTGCAGCCCCTCCTGACATGAATGATGCTACGGCTCTGAGATCCGCGACACGCCCACATAGATTTCGGAAATCTTATACCATGTGGGATAATCCACGACGCCGGTTGCGGGAAGGTCAAATACCTGCTGGAAGGTGCGCACCGCGTCGGCCGTGCCGCTTCCGAAGATGCCGTCCTCCGCGATTCGGGGGATGGCGGGATAATTCTGCGCAATTCGGTTGAGCTGCTGCTGCATCTGCAGCACTTTTTGACCGGATGAGCCAATGGTCAGGTCGTAGCCCGGCCACGAGGAGGGAACGCCGGAAATATACTGCGTGCTGTTGATATACATATCATTTCCGTAATAGTAGCGGATAATCTCAATCGGCGTGTAGCCCTGCTCGCCAAGGTACTTGCTGCCCCACTGGGAAAGCCCCTTACAGGTGGTGCGGTTTCCGTCGCAGTAGGAGGTAAAGATCGGCTGGCGCACACCAGGGCGCGACAGGAAATTCGAGAAGATGGTGTCAACAATACGGCTGATGTTCTCGAAGATATTGCGCCCGTAAATCCACTTCTGGTCGTAGGCGGTGGAGGAGGTAATCGTGAAATCATAGCCCTGATTCCGATACCACTCCGTGTACACGCGGTTCAGCGTAAAGGACATGATGACGAGCGTGTTCGCGTAAATCGTGCTCTCCGGCCAAGTCGCATAGATTTCCGAGGAGACGACGTTCTTGATATAGTCCGTGTAGCGCACATAATAATTTTTCGCGGTGGAATCCTGCGGCACGCCGTCATGGACAATGATAAATTCGGGAATGACGACCCTGCTCAGGACAATTTCGCCGCTCTCATCCACAGGCTTAATCTCGTCCTCGGGTATTTTCGGCGGGTATTCGCCGTACAGGGTGTGGTCGGGAATAACGACGGTTTCCTCCAGCGGAGCCTCCGGCGACTCCACCTCCAGCGGCGTCATGGATACCGGCTGGATGGAGGTCTCGTTTGGCAGAATCTCGCTGCCGGAAATGTACACCGGCTCGTACCCGGGGGCGGTCACGGTGATATTGTATTCAGAATAGGGACGCGGTGAGTTCGGCTCGGTGCTGTAGGAAAGATTGGGCGCGGGAAGAGATACCGTGCCTGTCTGCCCCGAATCATCCGTGGTGAGCGTTTCCACTACGGAATCCGCCTCCCCTGTGACGGAGATGGTGACGGTAGCGTTGCTGATGGGTATGAGACCTACGGACGAGGTGACATTTATTGTGAGATTGCCGGAATAGTTGGGTGTCTCGGCGGTATTGATATTGGACATAAAAATCCCCTGCATATGTTTTTAATAGTATATGCAGGGGATAAATTCCTGTTACAAGGCTATATTGCGGTATCAATGACGCTTCCGGAGTCCTTTGCCGCGGAAACCGCTGTCTCTGTCTTGTCAACAACCGCGCCATCCTCCGTTGTGGAGACGGTCTGATTCTTCTCACCAAGCAGCTCGTCGAGAACCTTGTTCTGAATGGTGGACTTTTTCTTCTCGGGATTCAGGAGTTCGTCGAGAACGCCGTTCGTTTTCGCCGTGGATTTCGTCTCGTGCTTTAAGAGGTCGTCCAGAACCGTGTTTTTAATTTCCTTTTTCGTCCTTGTATCCGTATCCGAAGCGCTCTTCTTGTCGGAAGCGGTCGTTTTGCCCGCGCTGTCAGCCGTTGAGAAGTAAGACTTCATAAGCTTGCGGTAGCTGCCGCTCTTGATAAGGCTGGCGTCGTTGAGATTGCTGTAAAAGCTGTTAGCGCTTGTGCCGGATAATGCGTTAAAAAAGTTGTTGAAAGATATATTTGCCATAGGTTTCCCTCCATTTCCCTTTCTCTATATAGTGTATATCGGTTGAAACGGGTGGGAAGTTTAGGGCAGATACGGATTTTATGAAAATGAAAACCGCAAAAATTGAAAATAGACAATCCTTATAAATGGGTGCATAATAGAAGAATAGGCAGGGCGTATTGACGGCGGCTGATGTTTTGCATAGGAGGAAATGGGAAATGGCAGAGAGTTATGTGCTGTTGGAGGACAATTATAAAGAAGTGTGTAAGCGGTATATGACGATTATAAAGGCGGAGGAAGCGGCTTATGGGGAGAATGTGATTGTCTGTGATGATATGCGGTTTGAGGATAGGGACGGATGGTGTCTGATGACGATGATGTCGGGGGATGAAGTGGCAGAAGAAATACTGTTAGAGCTATCGGAAGGATGTAAGTTGCTGTATTTCTATGATAATGACGACCAATTGGACTGTGAATTTCTTGTGATTGACGATAATCAGGTGATTAGGAGAAAATATATATATTCCGATTTACCCGAATTGAACAGGGATGATGGGCATTTGAAGGCAGAAGAAGAAGAAAGGGCGTTTTTGAATTGGTGCGATATTGACTATTTTGCGAGAATCGCAGGAAAAGACCCTTATAAGTTATTCGAGCGTTAGCGTATTAAGGACAGTGTTTGCAGGACGGAAAGTCCTTGCTTTATGAAATACAGTAGAAAAGAGTGAGACAATGAAAAAATATGTATCCATGTGGGGCAACGCGATATCCATCGCGGACAGAAGACCAGAGAACTATGCGAAGAACCTCACCCTGCGCTATCCCATACACCCGCTCCTTGACGGGGAACGGCTGAAAATCACGCTGGATAACTTCTGCGGGACGGAGGCGGTGACCGTGGACAGGGTGTGCGTGGCGCGGAATGTGGAAAACGGCAGCAGGGAAATCGTGGAGGATACCGTGATCGGTGTGACCTTTGGCGGGCGGGAGGCAGTCACGATACCTGCGGGAGCGTCCGTGGTCAGCGATGAGATTATGATGGAGGTAAGGCGCGGAGAGGACATCAGCGTCAGTATGTACTTTGCCGACTTCACGCTGATGCGCTCGGCTGTGTTGATTACGGGGCCGCTGTCCAAGGGCTTCTATGCGGTGGGCGACTATGCCGCGCGGGGAGCGCTTCCGTTAGATAACACCCGTAATACAAACTGGTTTTATTTCCTGAGCAATGTTGAGGTCTATACGGAGGACGCCAATCGGGCCGTTATCTGTTACGGTGACTCCATCACCTCGCAGGCGTGGCCTGATTATCTGGCGCTCCGAATAGAAAAGGAGGCTTGGATGCATACTGCTGTTGTGAGGCGGGCGGCAAGCGGCACCCGAATCCTGCGGCAGTACGACAATATCACCTACGATTCATACGGACTCAAGGGCTCGGTGCGCTTTCCGCGGGAGGCGCTTGTCACGGGCGCGGACACGGTGATTATCCAGCATGGGATCAACGATATTATCCATCCCGTCGGGGTGGAGGTCAATCCCTTCCGCCCGTGGAGCGATTTGCCCACGGCGGAGGAGCTGACGGAGGGGCTTCGCATGTATATCAGAAAGGCGCGGGAGTACGGGCTGAAAGTCTGGCTCGGAACCCTGCTCCCGATTTACGGGTGGAGAACCTATGAGCCGTTCCGCAACGATTTGCGGAACGCGGTCAACGAGTGGATACGGACGACGGACGAGGCGGACGGCTGCATCGACTTTGACGCGGCGCTGCGCGATGTGGGGCGGCCTGAGGCGTTTGCGGCGGCATTCGACAGCGGGGATCATCTGCATCCCTCGGATGAGGCCTATCGGCAGATGGCGGCGTGCGTGCCCGAACAGTTGCTAAAATAGAACACATGTTATTGAAATACGGAGAGAATACAAGTCATGTGTTATCCATACAAGAAAGGACATGCGTTATTCAATGGAGGAAAATACGCGGACAGAGGCGGACAAGTTAAAAAAGGCAGCGGCGCTTTGCGGCGACATCTGGCGGCTTGCGCGGGACAGGCTGGTGGTCAGTCTGCGCTTTCTCGACGCGGCGCTTGCGGCGCTCTCGTTCGAGAGCAGGTACGGCTTGGACGGCGTCGCCTGTGACGGGCGCACGATTTATTATGACCCGATCTATGTCCTGAGGCAGTACAAAAAGGAGCCGAACAGCGTGGCGCGGACGCTGCTCCATATTTTATTTCACCTGATATTTCATCATCCCTACCGCTATGAGCGGATGGAGCAGGAGCTTTGGGATGCCGCCGCGGATATGGCGGTGGAGAACGCCATAGCGGAGCTGGGGCTTGGCGGTCTGGAGCTTCGCGATGACGACAGGCGCAAGGCGGCGCTCGCGGCGTGGCGGGGGCGCGTTGAGACGCTGACGGCGGAGCGCATTTACAGGAGCCTGCGGGAGAACCGCTTGGAGGCGGAGGAGCTGTCAGGCCTGTCGGCATTGTTTCGGCGGGACGGACATACATCGTGGGCGGCGCAGGAGACGCTGGAGCTCACACAGGCGCAGTGGAAGAAAATCAGCGAGCGCGTGAAGGCGGAGCTGAAGTCCTTCTCGCAGGATAAGACGGACAACCGCAGCATAGTGCAGAATCTCGAGGAGGCGACGCGGGAGCGGTACGATTACGGCGATTTCCTGCGCCGCTTCTGCGTGGCAGGCGAGGACATGCAGATCAACGACGACGAATTTGACTATGTGTACTACACCTACGGGCTGAATCTGTATGGGAACATGCCGTTGGTGGAGCCGTTGGAATACAAGGACGTGAACAAAATCAAGGAGTTTGTCATCGCACTCGACACCTCGGCGTCCTGCCGCGGAAAGCTGGTGCAGGCGTTTCTGAACAAGACCTACGCGATTCTCAAGAGCAGCGAGAGCTTTTTCCGCAAGGTGAATATCCATATCCTCCAATGCGACAGCGACGTGCGGCGGGATACGCGGATTACCTGCGACGAGGATTTTGACGCGTTTATGAAGCACGGGCAGTTGGAGGGCTTCGGATCCACGGATTTCCGCCCTGTCTTTGCGTATGTGAACCGCTGTATCGGCGAGGGCGTCTTTGAGAACCTCAAGGGGCTTCTCTATTTTACCGACGGCTACGGCGTTTTTCCCGAGCAGATGCCGCCCTACGACACGGCGTTCGTGTTTCTGGACGACGGCCATGAGCCGCCTGAAATCCCGCCGTGGGCAATAAAGCTGGTGCTGACGGCGGAGGATATCGAGGAGGAGGGAGCGCAGGTTGAAAAATAAGCTTGACAGCTTATTTTCAATCGGCTATTTGTTTCTGAGCGAAAACAAATAGCCTTGATGGCAGACGAGAAAAATTTCTCGTCGCCTCTTCGCGACAAGTCGCTCAGAAATGGAGATTAGGCTATGAACATCAGGCAGGCCAAGGAGCATATCAAAAATTCGGTGAAAATCTATCTGAAGAAGGACGAGTACGGCGAGTACCGCATTCCCGTGGTGCGTCAGCGCCCCGTTTTCCTGCTGGGCGCGCCCGGCATCGGGAAGACGGCGATCATGGAGCAGATCGCACAGGAGCTGGGGATTGCGCTGGTGTCCTACTCCATGACGCACCACACGCGGCAGTCCGCGCTGGGGCTTCCCTTTATCACGCACAAGGCGTACAAGGGGATGGAATTTGACGTTTCCGAGTACACCATGAGCGAGATTATCGCGTCCGTCTACGAGGTGATGGAGCAGTCGGGAATCGAGGAGGGGATATTGTTTCTGGACGAAATCAACTGCGTGTCGGAGACGCTCGCGCCGTCCATGCTCCAGTTTTTGCAGTATAAAGTGTTCGGGCGTCATCAGGTGCCCGAGGGCTGGGTGATTGTCACGGCGGGGAATCCGCCGGAGTACAACAAGTCCGTGCGGGAGTTTGACGTGGTGACGATGGACCGCATGAAGCTTGTCGAGGTGGAGGCCGATTATCCCACATGGAAGGAATACGCGGTCAAAAACGGGATTCACAACGCCGTCACGACGTATCTGGATATGAAAAAGAGCGATTTCTACAAGGTGGAGACGACCGTAGGGGGAAAATCCTACGTCACGGCGCGGGGCTGGGAGGATTTGTCCGCCGCGATGCTGCTGTGCGAGGAGGAGAAGCTCCCCGTGGACGAGACGCTGATTGCGCAGTATATCCACAACGAAAAGATCGTGAAGGAATTTGCGGCGTACTATGAGCTGTATAATAAGTACAAGAGGGACTACAAGGTCGAGGAAATTCTTGCGGGCACCTGCTCCGCGCAGGTGCGGGAGCGGGCGCGGATCGCGAAGTTCGACGAGCGGCTGTCGCTGCTGGGGATGCTGTTGGACAAGCTGATCAGTCAGATGCGGGAAAATCTCGAGACGGCAGATTACCTCTCGGAGCTGATGAAGCCGCTGCGGCTGGTGAAATCTGTGAGCGCGGACGCGTCGGCCTCCGAGGCCGTGTCTGTGCTGCTTGAAAAGCAGATTGATTCCAGACGGCGGTTGATGGACGGGATGGCGAAGGCAGGGACGCTCTCCGCGGAGGAGAAGCGCAAGCAGCGGGCGATTATCCGTTTTCTGGAGGAGGGGGCCCGACAGCTCCGATTGCAGGAGATTTCCGACGCGGGCGGCTGCTTTGCGCTGCTCAAGGCGGCCTTTGATAAGGAGGTCGCGGCGATGAAGGCGGAGAATGCCGAGATTCAGGCGCAGCTTCACAATGTGTTTGCTTTCAGCGAGACCTGCTTTCAGGACGGAAATGAGCTGTTGGTGCTGATGACGGAGCTTACCGTGAACGCGTACAGCGCACGGTTTATCGCCCTGTACGGCAGCGAGGACTACATGCGGCACAACGAGGAGCTGCTGCTGCACGAGCGGCAGGACGAGCTGCTGCGGGAGATTGAGAGCCTTGCATTGTGACGGGCATATTGTAACGCCATAAAGACAACACCGCTTTAATCGCGGAACCATGCGGGAATGAGGAATACGACGGATAACGATACAAAGAACAGCAATACGGAGAATAACGATACGACGAATAACGATACGACGAATAACAATGCGGGGAATGACCATGAATCAGGAGAAACAGGTATTCGAAAAGGAGCTTTCCGAAAACACAATATCCATAGAGGAAGGGACGCTGGCGTATGCACAGGTCAGGGACGGAATCGCCGTCAAGCGGTATCGCGGCGTCGGGACGAGGGTAGTCGTGCCCGAGCGCATCGGGGACAGGCCCGTCGTCTCGATAGAGCGCAAGGCGTTTCTGAGCTGTAAGACGCTGCGGGAGCTGATATTGCCCGATACGGTCAACGAAATCGGCGACTGGGCCTTTGCCCATATGGAGGCGCTGCGCAGCATCATCATTCCCAATCACGCGCTGACGCGGGGCAAGGAGCTGTTTCTGGGCTGTACGCGGCTGCGGGAGATTGTCCTGTCGGGAAGCGCGCAGGAGCAGGCTTTTGACAGGGAGCAGGGAATCGGGTGGATGCTGGCCGCCGCAGTGACGGCCCTGCACGACTATTTCCTGTTCGACCCGACGCAGGTAAAGAGCGACGCGTGGGTGCAGCGCTGGGACGAACAGCTTTTGAAGCTGGTGCGGTTGGACGATTTGGACGGCTTCGAGGAGCTGTGGACCTGCGGCGAGGAGGACTACGAGGGCAAGGATTACGATATCAAATCCTATCCCGTCGAGAAGCGCAAGGCCAAGCTGCGGCTCGTATATTTCCGTCTGCTGCACCCGTTCAAAATCGCCGACGCGGTCCGCGGCGAGCTGCGTGAATATCTGCAAAGCCACACCAAGGGAACCGCGGAGCCCGAGGCTTGGGACATTCTTTTGGAGGAGCACCCGCAGGAGCTTTCCTATTATCAGGCCTTTCTCGAGGCGGGCTGTGTCAACGAGGAGAACTTTGACGCGCTGCTTGCGGATATGCGGGAGGTCAACGCGGAAATCAAAGCGTACCTGATGCGGTACAAGGAGGAGCATTTCGCGAAGAAGGACGCGTTCGCGGCCTTTGAGCTGTGATCACGGTGTCGATTGCGAGTTTTCGTCCAGATAGCCAAACAGGAGCTTTATCATACTGACGGCGAGGGCTTTTTGCTCCTCCGTTCTGCCGTCCATCAGCTGCCGCCACAGCCGATACTGCCCGTCGCTGTCAGGAACGATGGAATCGGACAAAAGATAATCTATGGTAACACTCAGACGGTTGGCGACTGCCGTCAGATTCTCCAATGTCAGGCTGCGCTCTCCGCGCTCAATCTGCCCGATATAGGCGGTCGAAAGGTTTACATCTTCCGCGAGTTTTTCCTGCGTCAGATTCAGCTTCAACCGTTCTTCACGAATACGTTTTCCCAATGCCTGTTGCTTCATGTGATATTCCTCCAATGCAAATAGTATATGTAAATGATACTAATTGCCTATGTTGTAGTTAATCTGCACATTGCGTTATTTTCTTATGCTATAAGTTGTTTTTCGCGGCCTTCTATGCTAAAATAATGCTATATAGTATATTGATTTTTGTTATTTATTAGGAATGGAGGTTGATGTAAAAATGAAAAGAGGATGGCATTCTGTTTTAACCAAAGTGAGGCAGGAACAGGATAACAGCGACTCCTTTATTGGAGGGAAGCCATGTATACCGGCAGGAGCAGAGCTTCCGGTCTGTAAGATTTGCGGAGAACCGCTGACATTTTTCTTTCAAGTGGCTTTTCCCAAGGGACATATGTGGGCAGGAAAGTCGTTGGCGCTTTTCTTTTGTACGGCTACATATCACAGACACCAGGCCAAGGAATGGTTTCCACCGGAATTGGTGGGAGCTGATCCGGTGGATGCGGGAGCCTTGGCCCCTGAGAGGTATCAGACATTATTCAGGGTAATCTTTTTCAATACAAGGGACGGTGTGCTGAGAAAGGATTACGAAGAGAAGGTCGTATATCAGAGAATTGATTGGAAGTCCGGTATAAGGAAGAATAAGAGCACACCGATTGTTTTATCCGGTGATCCGATTTGGATGGAAAGCTTCGGGAAAGAGTATCCGGAGGCTTATGAGGGAAAAGAGATGAAGCTGGTTTTACAGGTCGCACAGTATTTTAATTTTGAGAAGTATCCGGATGCACCGCCGGAAATGGAGAAGAGCTATACAGTGGGAGCGGATCCGTTTTGCCCAAGGAGGGAAAACAATTATACACTGTTTTGCGATTTCAACAGAGTTTTTCTTTGGGGAACGGAAGATGATGAGAATCCTGTGTTTGGAATCAATGTACAGAGTGATATATAAGATTTAGAGGAAGATTGGTTTCCGCGAGGCGGATATGACAGTGGGAGGCATGTGCTATGAAAGTGATATTGAGCAGAAAAGGCATGGACAGTGCGTCGGGAGGGATGGCAAGCCCCATTTTGCCGGACGGCACGCTGTTGTCGCTTCCCATTCCAGACAAAACAGCAAAAACGGCATACAGGGATTTGCGCTACAGAGGGCAGAGCCTTGAGGAAATCATTGGTCAACTGCGCCCCCGATTTGATTTTGATAAAAACCGAACCTGCCACTTGGACCCCGATATATACGAGGACATAGAGGGAAGAACGACAAATCCTGAATGGCAGTCCGCATTCGGGCAGCAGGGCGCGTCCGCCGCGCATCTCGATAAATCCGGCGTAGGCGCGGGCGATATATTTCTATTTTACGGAATGTTTCAAAGAACCATGTACCGGCCTGATAAAACGCTGTGCTTTGTCCGTAACGCTCCCGTTGTCCATATGATTTACGGCTATATGAAGGTCGGGCGGATATTGAAAGAGAAGCGGGAGATAAGCCGCTATTCATGGCATCCGCACAGCGTAAACCCCGACCGCCCGAATAATCGACTGTACCTCCCTGATACATACGGCACATTCCGCTACGACGATTCGCTGGTACTCACAAAGCGCGGGCAGAGCAGCCGACGGTTGTGGGCCTTGCCCGCGTTCTTTGGGGAGAACGACATATCCGTCTCATGGCAGGGCCGCAACCGTCCTATAAAAAAGGACGGTTATGCCGAGTTAAATTCAGCCTGTCGGGGACAGGAGTTTGTCGTGACCGCTTTCGCCCCGAAACAGGAGCGGAATTTATGTGAGTGGGTGGAGGGATTGATATATAATTTCAGAATGCTTTAAGCATTGAAAAGTTTACTCTCTGAGAATCCCCCTCTTCTACCTTCCTCGCGTTTTCCATGAGGCTGATGGTGCAAAATACCGCTAAGCTGCCCTTGCGGAGGGAAGAGAGATTTTCTCAATATTCCGCTCAATACATAGCAATGGCGGGACAGGAGGTTCCGCCAAGCCCGTAATGCGCCATGGACGGCGCATAGAGGGCGGTTGCGTCCATCTTCCATATCCTCCGCGGAATATATAGAAAATCCGCTTCCCGCAGCCGGCAGCGTGCAGTATTTTGCACCACCCGCCGGCTTGGAATACTCGTCCCCTTACTTCTTAAACCCCGCCCGTTTGCGCAGTGTCGGGTCAAGGATTTTCTTCCGTATCCGCAGGCTCTCCGGCGTGACCTCCAGCAGCTCGTCCGTGTCGATAAAGTCCAGCGCCTGCTCCAGACTCAGTATCTTAGGCGGCGTCAGCCGCAGCGCCTCGTCGGCGCTGGAGGAACGCGTGTTGGTGAGCTGCTTTTTCTTGCAGACGTTTAGCTCGATATCCTCCCCCTTGCCGTTCTGTCCCACAACCATGCCGGAGTACACCTTCTCCCCCGGACCGATAAAGAGCGTGCCGCGCTCCTGCGCGTTGTAGAGGCCGTAGGTGATGGCTTCGCCCGCCTCGAACGCAATCAGCGAGCCCTGCTTGCGGTACTGGATGTCCCCCTTGTAGGGGCCGTAGCCGTCGAAGATCGTGTTGATAATCCCGTTTCCCTTCGTGTCCGTCATAAACTCGCCGCGGTAGCCGATTAAGCCGCGGGAGGGAATGGAGAACTCGAGCCGCGCATAGCCGCCGCTCGCCTGCCCCATGTTCTGCAGCTCGCCCTTGCGCTGGCTGAGCTTCTCGATGACCGAGCCGGAATACTCCTCGGGGACGTCGATATAGGCAAGTTCCATCGGCTCCAGCCGCTTGCCGTTCTCGTCCGTCTTGTAGAGCACCTCCGCCTTGCTGACCGCGAACTCGTAGCCCTCGCGGCGCATGTTCTCGATCAATACGGACAGATGCAGCTCGCCGCGTCCGGAGACCTTGAAGACGTCGGTGTTCTCCGTCTCCTCGACGCGCAGGGAGACGTCAGTGTTCAGCTCCCTGAAAAGCCTGTCGCGGATATGGCGGCTTGTCACGTATTTTCCCTCCTGTCCCGCAAGGGGGGAATCGTTTACCATAAACTGCATGGCAATGGTCGGCTCGCTGATTTTCTGGAAGGGAATCGGGCGTATGTCCTCAGGGGAGCAGAGCGTATCGCCGATATGAATGTCGGCGATGCCCGAAATTGCCACAATGGAGCCGATGGAAGCCTCTCTGACCTCCACCTTGTTTAAGCCGTCAAATTCATACAGCTTGCTGACCTTGACCTTCTTCTGCTTGTCCGGCTCGTGGTGGTTGCAGATGACCACCTCCTGATTGACCCGAATGGTGCCGTTGTCCACCTTGCCGACGCCGATGCGCCCGACATATTCGTTGTAGTCGATGGTGCTGATCAAGAGCTGCGTTCCGGCGTCAGGGTCGCCCTCGGGCGCGGGGATGTAGTCGAGAATCGTCTCAAACAGCGGGGTCATATCCTCGCCGGCTTCGTCCTCCTCCAGAGACGCGGTGCCCGCCTTTGCGGACGCGAACACGAAGGGGCAGTCCAACTGCGAATCGTCGGCGTCAAGCTCGAGAAACAGCTCCAATACCTCATCGACGACCTCCTTGGCGCGCGCCTCCGGACGGTCAATCTTGTTGATGCACACGACGACCGGAAGCTTGAGCTCCAAGGCCTTGCGGAGGACGAACTTTGTCTGCGGCATCGCGCCCTCAAAGGCGTCCACGACGAGGATAACGCCGTTTACCATCTTGAGGACGCGCTCGACCTCGCCGCCGAAGTCCGCGTGCCCCGGGGTATCAATAATATTGATCTTCGTGTTTTTATACATGACCGCGGTATTTTTTGACAGTATGGTAATACCGCGCTCGCGCTCGATGTCGTTGGAGTCCATGACGCGCTCCGCGACCTCCTGATTCTCGCGGAATACGCCGCTCTGCTTTAACAGGCCGTCAACAAGCGTCGTCTTGCCGTGGTCTACATGGGCGATAATCGCTACGTTCCGAACGTCTTCTCTCTGCTGCTTCATAATAGAATAACCTTGCCTTTCCATCTATATAAGTGTTATAGTTATCTGCGTGTCCGTGTGCACAGCGCTCCCCTGAGTATATCACCTGCGATTTGCTTTTGCAACTTCTATGACAAAATCGCCGTGGCGAAATCGCCGTGTCGATTTCGTCATGGCGAAGAATGTAGAAAAAAGCGTCAGGGACGCGTCTTTTGTTGGAATGTTGCCGAAAGGGGCTGATTTTGCGAAATGTTTTTCGGATAAATTATAAAAATTGGGAATAAAGGAAAAAATTGGGAATATAAATGATAGTACATACCAAAATAAAAATTCTTAACGATAAGAAGGGAGAACATAATTTATGACGGATAAGGTAATTGAAAACAATCAGGTAACGGTGATGGGAGAAATCGTGAGCGACTTTTCTTTCAGCCATGAGATTTTTGGAGAGGGCTTTTATATGGTAGATATTCAGGTGGCACGACTGTCTGAATCCATGGATATCATACCTGTGATGGTCTCCGAGCGTCTGCTGGATGTTACCGGAGATTATAAGGGAATGATGGCGGTCATCAACGGCCAGTTCCGTTCCTACAACAGGCATGAGGAGCGCAAAAACAGACTGGTTCTTTCCGTGTTTGCCCGTGAAATCGAATTTGTTGACGAGATAAATGAAAACATCAAGACGAATCAGATTTTCCTCGATGGGTTTGTGTGCAAGGCGCCCGTGTACCGCAAGACGCCGCTCGGCAGGGAAATCGCCGACTTGCTGCTGGCGGTGAACAGGCCTTATGGAAAATCGGACTACATTCCCTGCATCTGCTGGGGGCGCAACGCGCGCTATGCCTCGAACTTCGAGGTGGGCGAGCGGTGCCTGGTATGGGGGCGCATCCAGTCGAGAGAGTACATGAAGAAGCTTTCCGAGGAGGATTTAGAGAAGCGGATTGCCTACGAGGTCTCTGTGAGCAAGCTTGAAATTCCGGACGAGGAGGAGTTTTAGGCAGGAACAAAATCCTTTGTAATACGGAAAATCCCTGATAAAGACGGGAGCGCGCAGCCGCGGATTTGCATACTTGCAAAATCCGCGGCTGTGTGTTATTATGTCTGTGTGTTGCCTTTTTAAGGGAAGACCCTCCGCGGCACAGCGTCTCGGGGTGAGAACACAGGAGAAAGGGTATAAGGTTCAATGGAACAGGGATTAATACAGGTGTACGGCGGAGAAGGCCACGGAAAATCCGCGGCGGCGCTCGGGAAGGCGATGCAGGTCGCGGGAGCCGGCAGGAGCGTAGTGATCATAAATTTTTTAAAGGGGAACCGGAACGAGGAGCTTCTGAAGCGGTTGGAGCCGGAGATAAAGGTGTTCCGCTTTGAGAAGAGCGAGGAGGAGTTTGCACAGCTTTCCGAGGAGCGCAAGCAGGAGGAGATTCACAATATCAGGAACGGCTTGAATTTTGCCAAGAAGGTGCTGACGACGGGAGAGTGCGGCCTGCTGATTTTGGATGAGGTTCTGGGGCTGATGGACAACGGCATTATCACGGTTGAGGATCTGCAGTATATTCTGGACGCCAAGGCGGAGGATGTGGGCATTATACTGACAGGCATTCACTTCAGCGACGCGGTCTGCCGGATTGCGGACGAGGTGTTCTGCATCGAACCGGTGAACTATAAGATATTTTGAGAAGAGTATACGGAATGGAGAGTATGTGCGATGATACGGAAGAAAATAGTGACAATCGGCCTTGTGTCGGCGATGGGAATGGCGCTGGCGGGCTGCGGTGGAGACAAATCGCCTTTGGATGCCAAGAATCCCGTGACAATCGAGGTTTGGAATTATTATAACGGCGATCAGCTTACGGCGTTTGACAATCTGGTGAAGGAGTTCAACGAGTCGGTAGGCAGAGAGAAGGGGATCATCGTCAGGAGCAGCAGCCAGGGTTCGGTAAACGATTTGGAGACGAACGTGCTGGCCGCCATCAGGGGCGAGGTCGGCGCGGCCGAGGTGCCGAATATCTTTATGGCCTATGCGGACACGGCCTACGCGGCGGACCGGATGGACGGCATTGTGGATTTGAAGCAGTATCTGACCGAGGATGAGATCTCGGCGTACATAGACAGCTATATTAAGGAAGGCGATTTCAGCGGACAGGGAGAGATTAAGATTTTCCCTATGGCGAAGTCCACGGAGGTGCTGGTGCTGAACAAGACGGACTGGGACGTCTTCGCGGCGCAGACGGGCGCGGATTATGAGGATATGGCGGACATGGAGGGGTTGGTGAGAACCGCGCAGTCCTACTATGAGTGGACGGACGCGCAGACGCCGGATGTGGACGGTGACGGCAGGGCGCTGTTCGGCAGAGACGCCATGGCGAACTACATGCTCATCGGCAGTATGCAGATGGGTACGGAAATCTTTCAGGTCGCGGACGGCGAGATGACGCTGAACTTTGACAAGACCACGGTCAGAAGGCTGTGGGACAACTATTATGTTCCGTTTGTAAAGGGTTATTTTGCTGCCTCCGGACGGTTCCGCAGCGACGACATCAAGACGGGGAACATCATTGCCTTTGTAGGCTCCTCCTCCGGGGCGTCTTTCTTCCCGGATGTGGTGAACAGGGAGAATCAGGCGGAGTATCCGATTGAGATGGAGGTGCTTCCCTGCCCCGGCTTTGCGGGCGGAGAGGGCTGTGTGGTGCAGCAGGGCGCCGGCATGGTGGTGACGGAGGGCAGCGAGGCGGAAATCTATGCCTCCGTGGAATTTTTGAAATGGTTTACGGCGGACGAGCAGAATATCCTGTTCTCCGTGCAGTCGGGATATTTGCCGGTGACCAAGACGGCCAATGACAAGACGGCCATTTTGGAGAGCGGCGCGGAAATCAACCGCAACATGGAGCGCACGCTCTCGGTGGCGGTGGATATGGTAAACGGCAACCGGCAGTACACGACAAAGGCCTTTGAGCAGGGAACAAAGGCGCGCAACGTATTGGAGTACGCCCTGAGCGACAAGGCGGCGGAGGATCGCGCGACGGTGCAGGAGCGGATGGCGGCGGGGCAGAGCCTGGAGGAGGCCTGCGCTGAGTTCTGTACGGATGCCTGCTTCGAGGCATGGTATGAGGAGACTCTGGCGCGGCTGCAGGAATTTGAGAGCAAATAAGCGGGAGGCAGAGAGGCTGTGAAAAAGAAGGAAAGGACAATTTTCCGGGAGATACTGATACCGCTTCTGAGTGTGCTTGCGTTGGAGATGCTGTTTATGCTGGGCGCGATCGTGGTCGGCGGCGTCATAAGGCAGCTGAACGAAAACGCCACGGATATGCTCGCCCAACAGACAGAGAACCGGGGCAGCTATCTGTTAAACGAGATGATTGGCAACTGGTCCAATCTGGAGATGCTTTCGGAGGAGCTTGACGCGACGGTGCAGGAGCGGTTGGATGCGGGCACGCTGAGGCTGGAGGACTTGAATGAGAACAGCGCCGGCTGTATCGGGCTGCTCAAGGACATCAGTCCCGAGCTGATTGACACCATGTACAACAAGAAAATATCGGGTATTTTTGTAATCTTCAACACGCGCGGGTCTGCGGAGGCCGGCGCGTCTGAGGCGTTGCAGGGAATATATCTCCGGGATTTGGATCCCACGGCGGCCTCCTCGGAGCGGAATGCGGATTTGCTGTGGGAGCGCGCTCCCGTCGAGGTGGTCCGGGCGGGCTATATTGCCACGGACTCCGGGTGGAAGCCGGGCTTTTCCATGCAGGACAGCGTGGAGCAGGCGTTTTTCAGTAAGCCTTATCAGACGGCGTGCATGGACGATCGCGGCCTGAAGGAAAAGGAATACGGGTATTGGACGACGCAGCCGTATCGTCTGGAGGGCGATAACCGCACGGCTGTTTCTTATTCCGTTCCGCTGATTTTGGACGACGGCACCGTGTACGGCGTGCTGGGAGTAGAGCTTTTGACGGATTATGTGGAGTCCCTTCTGCCGGATTCGGAGCTTGTGGACAACCGGCAGGGCTCCTATATGCTGGCGGTGTCCTCCGGGGAGGCCGGAGCGCTGACACCGGTAGTGGTTTCAAGCAATGTTATGAGTGCGCAGACCGCCGGGGAGCTTGGCTTTGTTCTCCGGGAGGACGGCAGCAGCGCGCAGGACGCGGACGGAGCGTATTACGGGGCGGCGAAGCGTCTGGTGGTGTACAGCAACAACGCGCCCTTTGACGCGGACAAATGGTACCTGGTGGGGATCTCCTCACAGGAGGATCTGTTTGCCTTTTCAAGGCAGATACAACAGGTGTTATTTTTTGCGGCGGTTCTGACCTTCATCGTCGGCTTTGTGGGGATCCTGTTCGCGAGCTACAGGCTTTCCAAGCCCATCATGCGGCTCTCGGAGGAGGTCGCGAAAGCGCAGCAGCAGGGCAATAACATACCGGTGCTCTCGGCCACGGGAATCCGCGAGATTGACCGTTTCGCGGACTCGATTTCCCGTCTGGGGCGGGAGGTCGTGGAGTCCTCCACCCGCTTCCTGAGCATTATGGACATGGCGAGCGTGGAGCTTGCCGGCTATGAGCTTCAGGAGGAGACGGACAACGTCTATGTGACGCACAATTATTTCCCGCTGCTCGGCGTCACGGGGGTTGACATCGACAGAATGACCATGGGGGAATTTCTGGAGCTTCAGCGCAGGATCCACGAGTCGCTGGAGCACTTTGACGCGGAGGACGGCAGCACGGTCTACAGTGTGCCGCAGCCGGATGGCAGTATACGATATATGCGCTCCGAGCAGCAGAATAAGGACGGCAGGCAGGTGGGTCTGATAGAGGACGTCACGGTGTCCACGCTGGAGAAGCAGCAGATAGAGCAGGAGCGCGACAGCGACGCGCTGACCAAGCTGTATGCGAGAAGAGGCTTCAAGCGGGAGGCCGGCAAGCTGTTCCTGAAGCCGGAGGTGTTGAAGCGCGCAGGGCTTTTGATGATAGACCTCGATAACCTCAAGTCCACCAACGACAGATTCGGGCATAAGTTCGGCGATCTGTATATCCAGACGGCGGGGAAATGCTTTGTGGAGAACACGCCGGAGAATACGCTGTGCGCGCGGATGGGCGGAGACGAGTTTATCCTGTTCTTCTACGGATATGACAGCGTTGAGGCGATACGGGAGCGCGTGGCGGCGCTCTACAAGGCGATACGGGAGGTGGAGTTTGTCCTGCCAAACGGCGAGAACATGGGGCTTTCCGCCTCGGGCGGCATTGCATGGTATCCCGGGGACTGCGAGGAGCTCTCGGGCCTGATGAAGTTCGCGGATTTTGCCATGTATCAGGTAAAGCAGTCCAAAAAGGGAGCATATAAGGAATTTGACATGAAGCTCTACCGGCAGCAGCAGCTTCAGAACCAGAGCAGACTGGAGCTGCATAAACTGTTGGAGGCACGGGATGTAAACTACTGCTTCCAGCCGATTTTTACGGGACGCGAGGGCGCGCTCTTTGCGTATGAGGCGCTGATGCGTTCGGATTTGCCGACTTTGCAGATGCCGGAGACCGTGCTCACGCTCGCAAGGGAGGAGGGGCGTATGCATGACGTCGAGTACATTACGCTCTTTCGCGCGACGGAGTGCTATAGGCAGCTCTTGGAGGACGGCGCCGTGCCGCAGAAGGCGTTACTGTTTATCAACTCCATTGCCGACGAGTGCATGACCGACGAGGAGCAGCAGGTTTACCATGAGCTGTATCACGCGCTTCAGGAGCGGATTGTGATAGAGATCACAGAGGCAGAGCATCTGGATATGGAGAAAGTGCAGCGTAAGCGCAGCATAGAGAATTTCTCGGGGATGTTCGCGCTGGACAATTATGGCAGCGGACACGGCACGGAGATGAACTTGCGGGAGCTGAACCCGAGATTTGTCAAGGTGGACAGCACGATTGTGCGTGAGGTCGATAAGGATACCAATAAGCAGCAGGTAATCCGGAATCTTGTGGCGTACGCGCACGGACGGGAGATGCAGGTCATTGCGGTGGGCGTGGAGAACGCGGCGGAGCTGGAGACGGTGCTTGCGCTTGGCGCGGATTTTGTCCAAGGCGATTATCTGGCGAAGCCGGAGCATACGCCTGCGCCTATCAGCGAGGAGGCGCTTGCGGTCATCAGGGCTTTGCAGGCGGCCGGATAAATCGGATAAGCGTCCGGACAGTCTTGACATCTGTAAGTCCAGGCTGTCCGGATGGAAAAGGAATTGACGGATTCCCCCAAAAAGATTCTTAGAATCTTTTTGGGGGAATCCGTTAAAACAATTGAAATGTATAAAAATAATTGATATAATATAAGCAATAAGCAATTACTTCCCAATACACCATTGTCCTTGTCCTATCGAGTGTGTTGGCTTACAGGTTCGACAGTTGTATTGAGGGGAGGTTTTGTTATGAAAAACAAAACAATACGGTTCTTGGTTATAAGCTTTATTCTTATGATTCTATTATGTATCGGCATCTTTTCGTTTCAGGTCAGAGAGATGAACGAAAAGAGCGCGAGAACGATCAACGAGGTCGGAGAAATCTATATGGCCGGAATGAGCGAGCAGATTACGCAGCATTTCGGAACCATTATGGAGCTTCGGCTCTCTCAGGTAGAAGCCCTTGTTTATGATATGGTATCCGGATTCTCGGACAGATACGAGGATGCAAGCATGCTGCTCTCCGCCAACGCGAGGGCAAGAGGCTTTGACAGACTGGCCTTTTGCATGGAGGACGGCAGCTTTGAGCACCTGTACGGCGAGAAAATTTCGGTAATCGACGCGGAGAGCTTTATGCGGGCGGTCAACGGCGGCGAGGAGCGGATGGTAATCGGCAGCGACATTGTGAACGACCATGTGATTCTGATGAGCGTGCCGATGGAGTATACGATGCCGGACGGGCGGAAAACGATTTCACTGATAGCCGGCTTCCCTGCCACATACATCTCGGATATCCTTTCCGAGGAGCTGCCGGAGTCGTTGATCTATCATATTATTCGCAAGGACGGCATCATTATCTCGGAGAATGACGGAGAAAACGAATACAATTATTACGATGAGATTGGGCGGCGCTACAATACGGAAGAAAATCCGCAGGAGGAACAGGCGCTGGCCGAGTATATCGGAGGGTTGAAGACTGCCATGACGGAGGGCATGGACTATACGGGGGAGCTGAATCTGCTGCAGGAGCGGCATCAGCTCTATTGCCGCAGTCTGCCCCATTCGGAGTGGTATCTGCTTCTCTCCATGCCTTACAATGAGTTGGATGCGGTGATTGACGGCTTTGGCAGGGAGTGGGCCTCGATGGCTTTCAAGAATGCTGTTTTGATCATATTTTTGTTCCTGATAATATTTGCGATTTATTTTTACATGACCCACAGACAGATACAGGAGGTCAATGAGGCGCGGCGCATGGCCGAGCGCGCCAACAAAGCCAAGAGCGAGTTCCTCTCGAACATGAGCCATGATATCCGGACGCCGATGAACGGCATTCTGGGCATGGTGGAGATTGCCGGCGCCAACATCGGCAATCCCAGGAAGGTGCAGGAATGCCTGCAGAAGATTTCCGCGTCGGGGAAGCATCTGCTCGGACTGATCAATGATGTGCTGGATATGGGCAAGATTGAGAGCGGCAAGATGATTCTGAACGCGGAGCAGGTTGCCCTGCCGGATTTGGTGCAGAATGTGGTGAATGTGATAATACAGCAGACCAGAGCCAAGAATCAGCGGCTCGACCTTCATATCCACGATATTCTGTCGGAGAGCGTATGGGGGGACAGCGTGCGGCTGAGTCAGATTTTGACGAATCTGTTGGGAAACGCGGTCAAGTTCACGCCCGGGGGCGGCAAGATACAGCTGGAGCTGTACCAGACTGCGGGTGAAAATGATTCTTATGTGCGTGTGCATTTGCGGGTTACGGACAACGGTATCGGCATCAGTCCCGAATTTAAGGCCAAAATCTTTGAGGCCTTTGCACGCGAGGACGACGCGCGCGTCCAAAAGACGCAGGGCGCAGGTCTGGGAATGAGCATCACCAAGTATATCGTGGACGCGATGGGCGGCACGATCGAGGTGGAAAGCGAGCAGGGAAAGGGCAGCGAATTTCATGTGATTTTGGATATGGAGAAGGCACTGCTGCCGGAGCAGGATATGGAAATCCCGCCGTGGCGGACGCTGGTCATTGATGACGACGAGGTTTTCTGCGATTGTACGCTTGCGACGCTCAAGTCTATCGGAATCGAGGCGCAGTGGGCGCTTGACGGGAAGGCGGCCTTGGAAATGCTGGAGGAGCAGCATCAAAAGGGCAGTGATTATGAGATCATTCTGATTGACTGGCGGCTTCCGCATATGGACGGCATTGAGGTGACGCGGGAAATCCGGAGAAGATACGGAAATGCTCCGCATATTCTGATGATTTCCGCGTCCGACAACAGCGACGTGGAGGAGCGGGCGCGGCAGGCGGGAATAGACGCCTTTATCGTCAAGCCGCTGTTCCAATCGACGCTGTACTATAATCTGAACAAATTCAAGGAGGCGGCGGGCGCTCCGGAGGAGCCGGAGGAATTCAGATTCAACGGCGAGCGCGTTCTGGTGGCGGAGGATATCGACCTGAACTGGGAAATCGCGGAGGATTTGCTGTCGGAGGTCGGACTGCAGCCGGAGCACGCTGAGAACGGGAAGGTATGCGTGGACAAATTCTCCGAATCCGCGGTCGGGTATTATCGCGCGATACTGATGGATATCCGAATGCCTCTTATGAACGGCTTGGAGGCCGCGGCGGCGATACGCGCGCTGGACAGAGAGGATGCGGAGAGCATTCCGATCATCGCCATGAGTGCGGACAGCTTTGCGGACGACGTGGAAAGATGCATTCAAAGCGGTATGAACGCCCATACCTCCAAGCCGATTGACGTCGATCGGGTGGTTGAGCTGATGCGAAGGCATATGCGTCCCGCTCTGAGAGCCGGGGCGTGAGGATGATGCACAAAGCTGTTGTAAAGTGCGCCCCTTAATGTTATAATGTCAGTGGTGCGGATCGATTGCACACTACATAAGAACAGGGGGATTTCAACAGTTATGAACAATCAGGAAACAGAAAAAATTGAACGGGTGGGAGGCTTTTTCTTCCTGCTGCTTTTGGGCATCGGCCTTGGCCTGCCGTTGATCATTTCACTTATCATAACGCTCTGCAGCGGCTCGTTTGATGTGGGTGTTTTTCTCGGAATGGCAATCGGGATCTTTTTCATGGTGGGATTTATGCTGTTGCTGGCGGTTGCGTGGGGAGATTTTACCAGTATCTTCGTGAAGCGCACCGCGAAGCGCATCGAGGAGCTTCCCTATAATTTCAACAGCTCTTTCAAGAGCCGGGGCGGAATGCTTTTTATTGATGTGGAGAATGGAATGATTGCCTTCATCTCCGCATACAATCCACAGAAGATTCAGGTGTTCAGCGCGTCCCGTATCGACAATCCCAAGACGATTGCGTCCATGATGAGCGGCGTCCGTTTTGTCTTTTACTTGGACGGAAAGAAGATCACAATGTATACGCTGCTGAGTAACAGAATGGTCAGCCTCAAGTCCGGTATCGGCGCGGAGGCCGTGTCCAAGGCGGATACCTTCGTGGAGCTGTTGCAGGCGGCGAAGAGCCGTGCGGCAATGGGAGCGTAGGGATGAAGGGACTGTTCTATTACATACCGGGTGTTATCGTACTCGTGCTGGGGGCGGTTGCCGTCTTCTGGCTGTTTACCCTGATACGGAATATTCTGCGGGGGAAAAGGGGACAGAGCACCTGCATAAAATGTAAGGCGGCGGCGTCGAAGACGACCCGCTGTCCTTACCTGTTTTTGATTCCCGTTTCTTTCGGGGATGGCTACGCGGACGCGGAGAACTATCTTCGCACTCATATGGTGCCGATTTCCGGTACATGGCAGATTCCCACCGGACAGCGCGCGTGCAGGGTGGAGGTATTCGACTGCCCCAAGTGCGGCGGCAGACAGGTGGAGATTACGGATTTCCTGCAGGTTCGCGGGAAGGAGGTACATGAGGGATGCTATGAGTATGCGTATGAGGAGTTCCGTCCTCTGTTGGAGCAATGGGAAAATATGAACATCGGACAAAGGAATTGAAGAGACCATGAAGAGTAAGTTAGCGAAATTTTTGGAATTTGTATCGGTTATCGCCGCGTTGGTTGTCGCTGTTCTTGTGGTAAAGAACCTCAGCATCGAATCCATGCTGCGCGGTGAGGAGGAGCCCGTCACGCTGGCTATGACGGAGAGCGGGCTGCCGGAGGATCATATCGGACTGCCCGCCGCGGACGACATTCCCCGCATTGAGAGTCTTGAGGCTTGGGATGACCTTTGGCAGACGAGCTTTGTGACCATCGAGCCGACGGGCATTGTGTCCACGGGCGTCGGTGCGCGCAACAATTGGATTTCCGCGTACAGCAATACGTCCAGGCGGGGAGGCCCGCGCAGGAAGGCGGAAGTCAGCTCGACGGCGTTGGATGTTTTCGGGGATTATGCGGAGTATTATCTGCTCCGGCTTCCAGATAAGTCCTATATTCTGGCGCAGATGTCCACGGATGACGCGCGAAAGATTAAAGCGGGACAGGAGATTACGCTTCCCGTGGGGCGGAAGGCTGCGGTGCACCGGCAGGCGCTTACGCAGCTGAGGGCGCTGTGTGAGGAATACGACGTCTACACGGACGGCGTGTTTTACTGCATCAACGATAAATGGAATGAGGAGCATTCCTTCATGGTTCTGTTGGTGCGCTACGGAATTGGCGCGCTTATCACGCTTGTGCTCGGCACGCTGTTGATTATGCTTGTGGATAAGCTTTTGAAGGTAAAGGATTGAGTGTCATAACAGACAGGGTTATAGAAGGAGGAGGAGCTATGGCAATTTTTACAGGGGCAGGCGTGGCGATCGTCACACCGATGAAGCCGAACGGAGAGGTAAACTATGAGTCCTTTGCAAAGAACATTGAGTTTCAGATTGCAAATAACACCGACGCGATCATCGTGTGCGGTACGACGGGCGAGGCGTCCACGCTGACGCACGAGGAGCATTTGGAGTGCATCCGGTTCTGTGTGAAGCAGGTCGCGGGCAGGATTCCCGTGATAGCAGGCACCGGCTCCAACTGCACGGATACGGCGATTTATCTCTCGAAGGAGGCGGAGGCGGCCGGAGCGGATGGACTTCTGGTGGTGACGCCATACTATAATAAGGCGACGCAGAAGGGCTTGAAGGAGCATTTTGCCATGATTGCGCAGGCGGTAAAGCTTCCGATTATCCTGTACAATATCCCGGGAAGGACCGGCGGCGTCAATATCCTGCCGGAGACGATTGTCGCGCTGTGTGAGGAGAATCCGAATATCGTGGGCGTGAAGGACGCGACGGATAACTTTATCCAGTACGCGAAGCTGATGGCGCTGGCCAAGGGCAAGGTGGATGTATACTCCGGCAACGACAACCAGATTGTGCCGTTCCTGTCTCTGGGCGGGAAGGGCGTGATCTCCGTGCTGTCCAATATCGCGCCGCAGCAGACGCATGACATCTGTGCGAAGTATTTTGCGGGCGAGGTCGAGGAGAGCGCGAGATTACAGTTGGAGGCGATTGAGCTTATCGGCGCGCTGTTCAGCGAGGTGAATCCGATACCGGTCAAGAAGGCGATGAATCTGATGGGCATGGAGGCCGGCCCGCTCAGAAGGCCGCTGACGGAGATGGAGGAGGCCAATGCGGCGAAGCTGGAGCAGGCGATGAAGCGTTATGGGCTTTTGTAAAGTCAGAACTTTTATAAAGTTCGGCTTTTGATACTAAGAAGGAGCTTCTATGAGAATACGAAGGGTATCGGAATATAAGAAGGAGCTTCTATGAGAATACGGAGGGTATCGGAATATAAGAAGGAGCTTCTATGAGAATACGGAGGGCATCGGGATAAATGACAAGAGTGATAATGCACGGCTGTAATGGGAAAATGGGTCAGATGATTACGCAGATTATCGCGGCGGACGCGGAGATGGAGATTGTCGCGGGCATTGACGCTTCTGACCATATCAGGAATACATATCCTGTCTATACGGATATTGCGGACTGCGACGTGGAGGCGGACGCGGTGATCGACTTTAGCACGGCGTCGGCGGTCGATAAGCTGCTGGCGTACTGCGTGGAGCGGGGCGTCCCCTGCGTGCTGTGCACGACGGGGCTGTCGGAGGCGCAGCTTGCCAAGGTGGAGGAGGCGTCGGCGAAGGTCGCCGTCCTCAGATCGGCGAACATGTCGCTCGGCGTGAATATGCTGTTCAAGATCCTGAAGGAGGCGGCAGGCGTGCTCGCTCCGGCGGGCTTCGACATTGAAATCGTGGAGAAGCACCACAATCTCAAGGTGGACGCGCCAAGCGGCACGGCGCTTGCGCTCGCAGATTCCATCAATGAGGAATTTGACAATGAATATGAGTACGTCTATGACAGAAGCGGGGTGCGCAAAAGGCGTGATGCGAAGGAAATCGGCATCAGCGCAGTCAGAGGCGGCACGATTGTGGGCGACCACGACGTGATTTTTGCGGGAAACGACGAGGTGGTGACCTTCTCGCACCGCGCGTATTCCAAGGCGGTGTTTGCCAAGGGCGCGGTGCAGGCAGCGAAGTTCCTCAAGGGGAAGGGCGCGGGCCGCTACGACATGAAGGACGTGATTGCGGAGGCGTAGATGGAATTTCGGCCATGTATAGATATTCACAACGGGCAGGTCAAGCAGATTGTGGGTAGCTCGTTGACTGATAAGGACAATCAGGCGCGGGAGAACTTCGTCGCCGCCAAAGGCGCGGATTACTATGCTGCGCTCTACAAGGAGCACGGCATAAAGGGCGGGCACATCATCCTCCTCAATCCCGCCTCGAGCGAATACTATGAAGCGACAAGGGCGCAGGCGGTGAGCGCGCTTAGAGCCTACCCCGGCGGGCTTCAGGTCGGCGGGGGGATCAATGCGGACAACGTAGCGTTTTATCTTGACGCAGGCGCGTCGCATGTGATTGTGACCTCCTATGTGTTTCGGGAGGGGCGCATCGACCGGACGAATCTGGAGCGCATATGCAGGGCGGCCGGCAGGGAGCGGCTGGTGCTGGATCTGAGCTGCCGCAGGCGGGACGGGGAGTATCATATCGTCACCGACCGCTGGCAGCGCTTTGCGGACGAGGTGGTCAATGCGCGCACGCTGGATATGCTGGCGGAGTATTGTGATGAGTTCCTGATTCACGCCGTGGACGTGGAGGGGAAGCGTCAGGGAATCGAACAGCCGCTTGTGGAGCGGCTTGGCACGTGGTGCGCGGGCAGGGAAGGCTTTGCCGTCACCTACGCGGGCGGCGTGCACAGCTATGAGGATATCGACCTGTTGAAGCGTCTTGGCGGGGGCAGGATCCATGTCACCATCGGGAGCGCGCTCGATATTTTCGGAGGACCGCTGGCCTTCACCGAGGTGTTGAGCCGGATAGAAAGCGCAAGCGCCGATAGAACAAAAAAAGACTTCCGTACCTGACGGCCGGAAGTCTTTCTTAAAAGTAAAGCTTTTTCCTCATAGGACATCTTAATCGTGTAATGCAACAGCTGTTTTCCCTTATCTATCAGAAAAGGCACTTGAAAACCGGATTAAATGAATCTATAAGAATGCTTATAACTTGGTTACGTTGACTGCCTGGGGGCCCTTCTCACCGTTGACAATTTCAAATTCAACGCTGGCACCCTCGTCCAAGGACTTAAAACCGTCCATCAGAAGTCCGGAATAATGTACGAATACATCATTGCCCGATTCGTCAGAGATAAAGCCGTAACCCTTTTGGTTGTTAAACCACTTAACTGTACCTTTGTTCATGTCAAATACCTCCGAGAAATATATTGGTGTTGTATGAGCACAACATATATAGGATAGCATACCGGGCAGAAAAAGTAAAGCCGTGAATCGTTCTTTTTTGCACTATTTTTTTGAAAATTTTACAGAATTATTGCAAAAGTATTGCAACCTGTGGTAATATGGGTGATAAAGGGAGGTGTGCGTTCTTGGCAACCGGAAGAAAGAGAAAAAAGAATAAGGTGCGGTACAGTATCCTTTTTGTCCCGGATGTGGGAACTGCCGATGTAAAGCGCTTCTCCATGAAGGCCGGCTATGTGGCGGCTTTCTTCGTGGCGATTGCGCTTTTGGTGGCGGGAGCCTTGGGGTACTGTTCCATTCTTACAGGCAGAGTAAACAGCGCGAACCGGACGATGGCGGCGCTGGAGACGCAGATAGATACCCTTACCTCGGAAAATACGGCGCTGCTGACGGAGAATGAGGAGCTTCAGGGGAAGGTGACGATCCTCAGCGATACGGTAAACGACAAGGTGCTTCAGGAGGAGGCGCGGGAGGCGGAGCTTGCGCGGGAATACACGCCGACGGGCTTTCCGCTGAAGGGAATGGCCTCCTATGAGGAGCGCGCCTCGGAGGGACATCCGATGGTCGTCTTCAATGCGTCGCAGGGGACGAGTGTGCTGGCAACAGCCAAGGGAACCGTGACTTCCGTTGAGGGGGACGCGGAGTCGGGATATATTATCATGGTTGACCATGCCAACGGGTATGTTTCCGTTTATCGCAACGCTTCCGCGCCAAAGGTGAGCGAGGGGGATGAGGTGAGCAGGGAGACGGAGCTGTTTGAGATTGAGACGGGGAAGGAAGAGCTCGGTTATCAGATTATCCTGAATGATGCGTATGTTCAGCCGCTGGAGCTGATGGAGATTTACGGGTAGGCTGCGGCCTGCCCGGTCTACGGGGTATCCGTGGAGGATTTCTGCGCCAGCCGCTCGAATATCAGCTCGTAGCCGTCGCTGCCATAGTTGAGTGAGCGGTTCACGCGGCTGATGGTGGCGGTTGAGGCGCCGGTCCTTTCCGCGATTTCCGTGTAGGTTTTGTGTTCGTGGAGCATGGACGCGACCTCGAAGCGCTGCGATAAGGACAGCAGCTCGTTGACCGTGCACAAATCCTCGAAAAAGTTATAGCCCTCCTCCTTTGTCCGGATACAAAGGATTGCGTCGATAAGCTTATCGACGGCATCGGTTTTCATCTTCTTGTTCATAGTGGCCTCCATACTGTTTTCAATATTGTAGCATATCGGCAAAGAGAAGTAAAATGAAAAAATGGCGAAAATGGAATCAAAATGCTTGATATGTAGTATTGAATACTATATAATGTAATCAATGGTGCGGAGCGTGAGGCACAGACAACAGAAAGGCATGGGACAGAAGATGCATATTGATACGAATGACTTATTGAAGAGTATAATGGAGAGCTTTGACAGGATTGAGCATGTCAAGGCGGCCGATGTTCCGAATATAGATTTGTATATGGATCAGGTTACGACCTTTATGGACAGGAAGCTGCGCAGGACGGCGCGTTATCCGGACGCGGACAAGGTAATGACGAAGACGATGATCAACAACTACGCGAAGAACAATCTGTTGCCGCCTCCGGTCAAGAAGAAATATTCCAGAGAGCATGTGCTGGTGCTCATATTTATCTATTATTATAAGGGCATTTTGTCCATCGGCGACATTCAAACCCTGCTGGGGCCCGTCACGGAGCGCTTTTTCAACAAGGAGGAGGGCTTTAACATTGAGTCCGTCTATGAGGAGGTGTTCAGGATGGAGGAGCAGCAGGTGGAGCAGCTCAAGCAGGACGTGATGAAGCAGTATGACTGCGCGATGGGCACTTTCGAGGAGGCGCCGGAGGAGAGCAGGGAGTTTCTGAAGACGTTTTCGTTCATCTGCATTCTGAGTTTTGACGTCTACATGAAGAAGATGTTGATTGAGAAGCTGATTGACGGCATCAAAACGCCGGAGAAGGAAAAGAAATTTTCGGGAAACTCTTGAAAAATCCGGCTGATGGCTCTATACTGAGGATAGAGGTTATGGTCATAAAGGAGGTATTCCATGAGAGTATCAGCAATATCGGGAAGCATGGGAATATACGGCTTGGGGAACAATTACAGAGTCTCCTCGATTCAGGGGAACCCGTACAGCATGAGCCGCATTCGGAAAATCGGCGATAACGCGGCGCAGGCGGGAAAGCCGCTGGTGATCGCGTCCGAGGAGCCGGAGAAGGACTTGTATGTAAAGGATTTCGGCGCGCTTGACAGCGTTAAGAGCACGGCGACCGGCGATTTTGCCGAGATTTTGGGCGTGCAGGAGGAGCTGATGAGCGACGGCGGGGCTGCCCGCGGACAGCAGGCTTATACCGATTATCTTAACGACACCATCGGTGCGATGGGCTATCGGAATCAGCTCAGGGACATGCTGAACGGCGTGGGATTCACACCGTTTGCATAGGCGTTATAGGCATCAAATTGAGTGCAAAGCAGATTGAGTGCGACGCACTCAATTTTTTTTGGAGACGGAGGGAAATCCGATTGACAGGCATTTGTCAGTCAAGGTAATATAGACCTATGAGAAAATTTGAGTTGATAGCCCCCTGCCATTTCGGTCTGGAGGCGGTATTAAAAAAAGAGATTATCGATCTGGGCTATGACATAGCACAGGTGGAGGACGGGCGGGTCGTCTTTATCGGGGATGATGAGGCCGTGTGCCGCGCCAATATCGGGCTGCGGACCGCGGAGCGCATTTTGATTAAGATAGGAAGCTTTCGCGCGGAGACCTTTGACGAGCTGTTCGAGGGGACGAAGGCGCTGCCGTGGGAGGAGTATATACCGGCGGACGGGCGCTTCTGGGTGACCAAGGCCGCGAGCGTAAAGAGCAAGCTGTTTTCCCCGTCGGACATTCAGTCCGTTATGAAAAAGGCGATGGTGGAGCGGCTCAAGCAGGTATATCATGTCAGTTGGTTCCAAGAGGAGGGACAAAGCTTCCCGATTCGGGTATTTTTGATGAAGGATATGGTTACCGTAGGATTAGATACGAGCGGGGATTCGCTTCACAAAAGAGGCTACCGCAGGCTGACGGCGAGGGCGCCCATCGCGGAAAACCTTGCGGCGGCGATGATTATGCTGACGCCGTGGCGGGCTGACCGCATTCTGGTGGATCCGTTCTGCGGGAGCGGCACGATTCTGATAGAGGCCGCGCTGATGGCCGCGAATATCGCGCCGGGGCTGAATCGCGGCTTCACGGCCTGCTCATGGGAGCACCTGATTGCGAAACGCGTGTGGGAGGACTGCTATGGGGAGGCGAAGGAGCTTTTGGACGCTTCCGTGCAGGTGCAGCTGCAGGGCTTTGACATTGACCCTGAGATGATAAGGATTGCAAAGCAGAATGCCCGGGTTGCGGGCGTGGAGAAGCTGGTGACGTTTGAGACAAGGGGCGTGGACAGGCTGTCGCATGACGGGCAGTACGGATTTCTGGTGACCAACCCTCCGTATGGCGAGCGGCTTGAGGAGAAGGAGAACATACCGCCCCTGTACCGCATGCTCGGGGAGCGGTTCCGGCTGCTGGATACCTGGTCTCTGTATGTCATTTCCTCCTATGAGGGTGTCGAGAAGGATATCGGCAGACGGGCGGACAGGAATCGCAAGATCTATAACGGTATGATGAAAACCTATTATTATCAGTTCACGGGGCCCAAGCCGCCCCGAAGGACTCGAAACGGAGAGGCGGAATGAAGGACGGCAAAATAAAGAACGGCAGGGAATACAATGATATTATGGACATGATGAAGGCCGGCATAGCGCTTACGCAGGAGGAGAAAGCGCTCATCCTCTCTCTGAAAAGGGACAGGTTCCATGCGCAGGCGAGAGCGGCGGCAGTCGTGCTCTGTGCCCTTTCTGTCCTTCTGATGGTCGGCTTTAAGCTCAATGAGAGCTTTCTGGACGCGAACAGCCGCTTCAGTCTTTTGATGGAGAGCGTCAACCGCGTCGAGGAAAATCTTTCCTATCCTAAGATTAACGTGCGTGCGGAGTTCTCGGATGTGCCCGGTGCGCAGTTGGTTCTCCTGCCGGATGCGCCGATACCGGCGGAACATGTGAGCGTGCGGGAGGAGTTCACCGGAAACAAGCTTGTCGTGACGCTCTCCGGCGCTTCGGAGGCGGTGCAGGACGGTGTGCGGCTGATAATGGATTCCGGCATTATGGACGCGGTGGGCGTATACCGCCAGAATCAGGATGTCGTCGTGGAGATTTTTTGCAACGACACATATAATTGGGAACTGCACACACAGGAGAACGGGATTGCCGTGAGCTTTGAGGCGCTTCGCGAGACGGCGGACAAAATCGTCGTTGTCTATATGCCGTATGAGGACCGGAACCGGCTTGCGATACCGGAGTGGCAGCAGAGCCTGTCAAAATTTGCCGCGGACAACGGCGTGCGGCTGTTTCTGTCCTACAATATGCAGGAGAGCTACACCGGGCAGGAGATTGTGGCGTTTGCAAACGCCGTCAGGGCGGATATGCTGTTGGGCATAGAGGTGAAGGCGAGCGCGCAGGGCACGAAGACCGATGTGGTGACCGTGTGCAATCCGGCGTACTTTATACCGGACTTTAACAGCGCGCAGCTGGCGATTCTGCTGGAGGAGGCTTTCGCGGACGTGACGGGCGCGGAGCCGGCGGGCTTCCGGGAGTGTGGCGCGGAGGATGTGCTGGTGTCCGAGGCGGTCATTCCGGCGGCGTTGATTGAGCTGTCGGTGCCACAGTCGGAGCTGGAGCGGGTGGAGCTGCTCTACAAGCTCAACGAGAGCATTCTGGCGGCGTTGAAGCGGACGATCACGGATGCGGTCGGCATGTATCCGGCGGAAGATTCGGGAGGAATGAACGGATGAAAATAGTCTTTGCGACGGGAAACGCGGGTAAAATGAAGGAAATCCTTATGATATTGGATGGGCTTGGGATGGAGATACAGTCCATGAAGGAAGCGGGCGTGGATATCGAAATCGTGGAGGACGGCGGGAGCTTTGAGGAGAATGCGCGGATAAAGGCGGGCGCGATTGCGGCGGCGCTGAAGGAACGCGGGGAGCAGGCGATTGTGCTGGCGGACGATTCGGGGCTTGAGATTGATTGGCTGAACGGGGAGCCGGGTATTTATTCCGCGCGGTATATGGGGGAGGACACCTCCTATACCGTCAAGAACGCCAATCTGATACAGCGTCTGGAGGGGGTTCCCGACGAAAAGCGGACGGCGCGGTTTGTGTGCGCGATTGCGGCCGTGCTGCCGGACGGGAGAAGCTTTGCCACCAAGGCGGCCGTGGAGGGGATCATCGGCTATGAGGAGAAGGGGGAGAACGGCTTCGGCTATGACCCGATTTTCTATCTGCCGGAATACGGCCGATATTCCGCGGAGCTGTCGCCGGAGGAGAAGAACCGGATAAGCCATCGCGGAAAAGCCCTTGAGCGCATGAAGGAAATCCTGGCGGAGGAGCTCGGATAAACGGGGATGAAGAATGAGAGTTTTGATTATAAGCGATACACACAGGAAAAACGAGAATTATCTGAAGATTTTGCCGAAGCTGGGGAAGCTGGATCTGGTGATTCATCTCGGGGATATTGAGGGGAGCGAATTCACGATACAGGAGGCGGTGGAATGTCCGGTTGAGATGGTCGCGGGAAACAACGACTTTTTCTGCGAGCTGCCCTCGGAAAAAATGCTGCGTATCGGAAAATATTGTGTTATGATAACACACGGTCATCGCTACTATATCGGAATGGGAAACGAGATGCTCAAGCGCGAGGCGGTCGCGCAGGGGGCGGATATCGTGATGTACGGCCATACGCACAGACCGGTGATAGACGTCTCGGGCAATATCATCGCCATTAATCCGGGCAGTCTGTCCTACCCCAGACAGGAGAATCATAAGCCTTCTTATATTATTATGGAGACGGACGCGGACGGGGAGGCGCATTTTACGCTTCAATATGTGGAGTAGAACGGCAGCAGAAAGTTGAGAAAAGTGTTGACATCAACGGCAGACTTGTGTATAATAATATTCGTCGCTGTGAGAAGCGATGCGGATAAATGACAGGTACAATTGCCGGGGTGTGGCTCAGCTTGGCTAGAGCGCCTGGTTTGGGACCAGGAGGTCGCAG
>JAMPFV010000069.1 GCA_023664265.1 Roseburia sp. | reverse complement strand
ACTGCTTTGTGAACTCCACAATGTTCACACCATGCTGTCCAAGTGCAGGACCAACCGGCGGAGCCGGTGTTGCTTTTGCGGCAGGAATCTGTAACTTAATATATCCTTCTACTTTCTTTGCCATTTTGGCACCTCCTATTTTATTCTCAGTCGTCAGACTGTGTCGTCAGACTGTGTCGTCAGACTGTTTTGTGGTTGTTGGGGCGGATGACCCTCCCACTCAAGCCCCAAGCTCGGGGCTTCGATTACTCATTCTAGTACATATCCGCGCGAATGTCAATCCCACGCTTTTACATTTTCTTGATGTCGGCAAAATTAATCTCAACCGGCGTCTCGCGCCCGAACATCTCGACATTGATGGTGACGGACTGCCTGCCGACGTCGATTTTCTGAACGGTTCCCACGGTGTCCTTCCATACGCCCGCGACAACGCTTATCACGTCGCCCTCGGCAAACTCCACGTTGATCTCGCGGCCGAAGTCCAGCGCCTTGAGCTCCTCCTCCGTCAGGGGAACGGGCTTGCTTCCCGGCCCCACGAATCCGGTAACGCCTCTCGTGTTGCGCACGACATACCACGCGTCGTTGTTGTCCGCGTCCATATGAAGCAGAACATACCCCGGGAAAAGCTTCTTCTGGGAGCTCTTCTCCACGCCGTTCTTCATCTCGGTGACATCCTGCAGCGGGACGCGCACCTCCAGGATTTCATTTTCAAGATGCCTGTTCTCGATTGCCTTCTCGATATTCGCCTTTACCTTATTCTCATAGCCCGAATAGGTGTGAACGACATACCAACCCATGCCCATGCCGCTCTTGTTGTCGCTCAGGGCCACTCTGCTGCGAGGCTCCCCGCCGGAAACGGGAATATCCAAGCCGCCGGAAATATCATCACCGGCAGCGGTTTCCTCCGCCGTCTCCTCCGCGGCGGATACCGGAGACACGATCGGCTGCCATTCTTCTGCCATCGGTGTTATAAGCTTTTTGGCTACTGCCTTGGCCGCGGATTTCCCCGCCGCCTTACGTTCTTTCTTCTCTCCCATACTATCCATCCTCACGCTCAAATTCCGGTTATAAAATTCACACCGAACTGGATAATCGTATCCATAAAGGCAATGATAAGTCCTAACACAATCGAAGCGCAAAGCACCGCCACAGACTGTCTGAAAGTGCTCTGCTTATCGGGCCAGACAATCTTGGCAAATTCCGTTTTTACACTTTTCCAGAAGCCGGTCTTCTGGAAGTTTTTCTTGGGTGAATCTCCCATACCTTACCTCCATTCAAGCACACTTCCGTTCCGCGCCCTGTGCTTTCGGCCGATTATTTTGTCTCCTTGTGCAGTGTATGAGTCCTGCAGAACTTACAATACTTCTTAATCTCCATTCTGTCGGGATGAGTCTTCTTCTCCTTTGTAGTATTGTAATTACGCTGCTTGCACTCCGTACAAGCCAATGTAATCTTTGTACGCATAATTCCACCTCCGCTGATTATCTGACTATTGTAAAAATTGTTTCTCCTGTGCAGAATCCGACGCCGCTCTTTTTCAGAAAAAATGCATAAAAAAAAGACCGAACTCGCATCTTGCTTTTCAATGATACCACACCCTGTCTTCACCGTCAACCGAATTTTTAAAAAATCAGCGAAAACCTGCCGCAAAACACTTGATTTTCACCGGCAATGATGCTATTCTAAAATTGTATATATAAAGGAAACTATTGCCTTTTACGGGAAAATTTAGAGAAGGGAGGGGCGGATTATGCCGATTTCTTTTACGACACTGCAGATTTATGACCAATATCTGACCACATATCGGAACAAAAGCGGGAACGACGGTTCCGGGAAAAGCAGCCGGCGCAGCTCACGCTTTGACACCCATGATGCGGATGAGCTCAAGAGTGTTTACAGCAGCATCCAGTGGAAAAACCGCTTTGCCCCGCTTTACTTAAATGACCCGACACCGCGTTCTATCGCCTATGCCGTGCATTTAAAGGAAAGCGCTCAGGACTTAAAGCAGACGATTCACTCGTTGAGCGGCGAGGATGACGAGCTTTTCTCTCTCAAGACCGCATACAGCGATAACGAGGCGCTGGCAAGCGTTGAATATATTCCCGAGGACGCCGACGGAAGCGTTCCATCGGACTTTGATTTAAAGATTCAAAGCTTTGCTACCCCGCAGGTCAATACCGGGAGCTTTCTTCCGGCAGACCGTCCGGTGGAGATGCGTCCGGACAATTACTCTTTCGACATCCTTACGAGCAAGCTCCACTATGAGCTGCAGTTTACGGTCAACGAGGGCGAGACGCACAAGGAGCTTCAGAGTAAGCTGGCAAGGCTCATCAATAATTCCGACCTCGGCGTTCACGCCGGAGTGGTTGAGGACAGAGGGCGCAGCGCGCTGGCGATCACCTCCGACGCAACCGGTATGCCGTATCAGGGCACCAGCCATTTCACGGTGACCGACGAGAGCACGAGCTATACCAACGGTATCGTCAATTACCTCGGCCTCAACGGCTCCATTAAGAACGCGACAAACGCGGTCTACACGATCAACGGGAAGGAGCAGTCCTCCTATTCCAACACGATCAATGCTTTTGGCGCTTACCACATCACCCTGCATCCGGAGGAGGCCGCGGAGCCGAAAGAGGGCGTATATCCTAAGAATACCGTGGATGTGGGACGTGCGAAAATCCGTCTCTATGCGGATTCCGAATCGCTTTCCAACAACATAGAGACCTTTGTGGACGGCTACAATCATTTTGTGAATGACGTCTTATCGGAAGATGAGGAGGAGGACGGTGCGGACGGCACTTCACTGACCAGACTGCTCTCCAACGATATGCACAAGTTCCTGCGCTTCCATCGGAGCGATTTGGAGAAGTACGGGATTTCCATCAACGAGGATTCCACGCTGGAATACTCCAAGGCGGAAGAGATTGCCGACCCGGCCGCGCTGAAGGGCTTTGGCAATCATGTTCTGCGCAAGCTCAACTCCATCGCCATAGACCCCATGGAATATGTGGACAGACGGATTTGCGCGTACTCCAATCCGTCCACCCATTATATCAACCCGTACATGACCAGTATCTACACCGGAATGCTTTTCAGCGCGTGGACATAATGTTATTCGTTATTTCAGTTCCCCGCGAACCATATCCAGCGAGGCGCGAATCACCTCGTCCATATTATAGTATTTATATTGTCCCAGCCTGCCGCCGAACAAGACATTGCTCTTCTCTGCGGCAAGCCGGGCATATTTTTTGTAGAGCGCCGCGTTTTTCTCATCATTGACCGGATAGTACGGCTCGTCCCCCCGGCGCCACTCCTGCGGGTACTCTCTCGTAATCACCGTGTCGGGCTGCTCCCCGAAGACAAAGTGCTTGTGCTCTATGACGCGCGTGTAGGGAATCTCCCGCTCCGTGTAGTTCACCACCGCGTTCCCCTGATAGTTCTCCTCCCCCGCAAGCAGCTCCGTCTCAAAGCGCAGCGAGCGGTATTCCAGCGCGCCCTCGCAGTAATCAAAGAACGCGTCAATCATTCCGGTATAAAGCACCTTCTCAAAGCAGTCCGCGCCGTCCAATGTGACATATGTGTCATTTTCTTTGTCCTCTCTGACAAACGATTCAAACTCCGTCTCAAGCCGCACGGGTATCCCCTCCAGGAGGCGCTCGACCATGCGGGTGTAGCCCTCCTTTGGAATGCCCTGATAGGGGTCGTTAAAATAATTGTTGTCATAGGTGAAGCGCACCGGCAGACGCCTGATGATAAATGCGGGAAGCTCCGTGCACGCCCGCCCCCATTGCTTCTCGGTGTATCCCCTGACAAGCTTTTCGTAAATATCGGTTCCCACCAGCGAGAGCGCCTGCTCCTCAAGATTGCGCGGGCTGTCGATGTGCAAATCCGCTATCTGCCTCCGGATCCGCTCCGCGGCCTCCTTGGGCGTTCTGATTCCCCACATTTTGGCAAAGGTATTCATGTTGAAGGGCAGATTGTACAGCTCGTCCTTATAGATTGCCACCGGCGAATTCCTGTAATGGTTAAATTCCGCCAGCGCATTCACATACGCCCAGACCTCCCTGTCGGAGGTGTGGAAAATATGCGCGCCGTATTGATGCACGGCGATTCCCGCAAGCTCTTTCGTGTATATATTCCCCGCGATATGGCCGCGCCGCTCGATTACCATACAGCTTTTCCCCGCGCGCCGCAGCTCTCTTGCAAACACGGCGCCGAAAAGCCCGGCGCCCACAATCAGATAATCATATTTCATCAGTCTTCCCCTTCTCTTTTATATGCTCAATATATTTCATTCATGGGGCGCGCTCTACACGATCACGGGCGGCTCCCACGCCTTAGCCATCCGCGCATACTCGTCTGCATCCCGTGCACGCCCGAGCCGCCGGCTGCACTCCGCAAGCGCGCTCAGCGCCGTGACGCCGCTGCTCGCCACATCCAGCTCGCTCTCACACGAAAAGGCCGCGCGCCGGAACCACTCCGCCGCCTCCCCGTGCGCGCCGCTCTTCTCAAAGAACCGCCCCAGCTCAAGGCACACCTCCGCCGAGGGCACCGTGACCTCCTCGCGCAGGCTCAGCCGCAGTATGTCCACGGGCCGCCCGGCAAGCCGGTAATGCTTTAATAAAACGGCGATTATCCGGCGGGCCTGAAGCGAATCGCCGCGTTCCTCCGCCGTCTCCAAGGCCGTCTCCAGAAAGTCCGCGGCCTTCTCCAAGGCCTCCGGCGTCCCTGCCTTGTACAGCTCCCGCAGATACATGCCCAACAGCCGGTTCGAGAGCACGCCCTTCTTGCCAATCACCCGCTCAAACACGCCGAAGTCCCTGCCGCTGTGATTGCCCTGCGGGCGGTGCTGTATCTCAATGTCGCTGTCAAAAACCACGGGATTGGTATTGACGGTTTCGTGTATCGGCTCTATCCAGTTAAATTCCCGCAGACGCTTAAACAGCTTGGGACGCAAGTCCCGTGCAAAGTTCTCGGTGGGGTGATCGGGCTGCTGCGTGACATAAATCATCTGCACAATCTCCACCCCGGGCAGCAGAACCTCCTTCAAGGCGCTCAGCTTTTTCCGGTTCTCCTCGTCCAGCACCTCGTCCGCATCCGCGGAGTAAATATAATCCCCCGTTGCCTTGGAGAAGGCGAAATTTCTGGCGGCCGCAAAATCGTCCTGCCAGACGTAATCATATATCTCAGACGTGTACTCCGCCGCAATTTCCTTCGTATTGTCCGTGGAGCCGGTGTCCACGATAATAATCTCATCCATAACCTCCCGAAGCGAATCCAGACAATCCCGCAATACGGCCGCCTCGTTCTTTACAATCATACATAAACTGAATCTCATACCCATACCTATACCTTTCCGATACACTGACAGGGATATTATATCTCATTTCGGATATTTCTTCAATATCCTTACCGCCGCGGCTTTTTTAATCCGGCTTTTTTAATCTGACAGTTCAGCCATGTCATTCATAATTTGCCAAAATACAGTTTATACTCAAATTAAATTATTCTTTCATATGGCGGGCCGGCGCTTTCCATGTTACAATAAGCTTATATCCTTTCCCGGTTCACAGAGGCAGGGAAAGCAAAACGCAGGAGGTTCCGCAATGACCGCTTTATCCGACAGGCTCGGCATCATCATCTGTAATTACAATAAATGTGAGGAAACGCTGGAATGCATTCAATCTGTTTTTCAGTCGAAGGGACTTGCGCCGGGAAGCTACAGGCTCTACATAACAGACAATGCCTCCACCGACGACTCGGCGGTGCGCATCTTTGATGAAATGACGCGGCTGCAATACCACGACAGGATTTCCTTCACCGTGTCCTCGGAGGATCTTGGCAGCTGCGGCGGCATCAATCTCGGCATCAAGCAGGCGCTCCACGACGGCTGCGAATATGTCTGCTGTCTCGGCGAGGCGGTGACGGTTCACGAGGACGCCATCCGGAACATGTTGTGCTTCTTAAAGCAGAATCCGAAGGTGGGCATGGTGGGCGGTAAGGTGTATCACCGGCACATGCCCCACTATATCCAGCAGTACGGCATTTCCATAGATTTCAAGCATTTCCGCGCGTCCACGCTTTACGCGGACACCTACGACGACAATACGCTTCCAAACGAGGTATACTGCGACGCCATCAGCGCGTGCGGCCTGATGGTCTCCGCCGAGGTGATTGACCGTGTCGGTCTGATGCCTGAGGATCCGTTTCTCTACTGGGACGACACCGAATGGGGCTATCGCATCAAAAAGGCCGGCTATGACATTGTGGCGTTGGGGGACGTGCGGCTGTATCACTCCGCAAGCCCCCTGCACCACTGCGACGACACGAAGGCCAATTACTATCTGACCCGCAACTGCCTGCACTTCTTTATGAAGTACACCAAGCCGGAGCACTGCACAAAGATGAGCATCGTGATGCTCCGCTCCATTTATGAATCGTTCTATCTTCACAGAATGGGACATGCCCACAACATGGCGCAGTCGGATATGGCGGCGCTGCTCGACGCGGCCTACAACGTGCGCGGGAGAGCCGCCGACAACCGCATTCTGGACAACGACGAAAACGGCTTGGGCTTTGTGAGCTTTTTTGAGGAGCAGGAGGCCGTGTACATGGAGGAGGATGACCCCTTTCTGGAGCAGGTTATCCGCCAGATCAATCCGAATATCGTGTTTATGCAGCTTCCCAAGCCGGACGTGGTGACCATCATCCGGTGCAACTCCATCCTCGGCATCAGGGATTTCAGCTATTCCATTGATTTCAGCGCGGACGTCGTGTATATCGACAAGAGCTACCGGATGCTCGCCACGCACGAGGATGTCCGACAGGTGAAGGATTATGAAGCCAATCTGCAGACCTTCCTGTACGCGATGCAGCCGGCCATCCTGCGGCGCATCGAGGAGATGCGGGGCATACATATTTAATTCCGATTCAGGTCGGACAGGGAGGACTTATGGAAAACCAACAGATTTACGAAATTTTACTGCGGACGCAATGTGAAGCGTATCAGAATATGTTAGCGCTCCTGGAGCGGATTGAACGGCTGGATGAATCGCTTGCGGCCATCACCGCGCAGAGCCGGCCCGACGTGAACAGAATCGGCCGGATTACCGCGCAGAAGGAGCAGCTGATTCAGCGGCTCGACGCGCTCTCCCTCCACGCGGTGCAGGCCAACCGGGAGCTGGAGGGCATGTCCGCGCTGTGCCTGCAGATCGGCGCTCACCCGCTCTACCGGCGCTCGGAGGAGCTCAAGCTTGAAGCGTACCGGCGCGTGACCGCCGTGATCCGGAAGGAGGATACGCGCAATCCGGAGATTATCAGGCATCTGGAGGCGTATCAGGAGGCGCTGACGCTCGACCTCAAAATAAAAGACGTCCCCCTGTCGAAGAGACAACTGTTTTTGTTTGTCCCTAAGAAGGGGGAGTCGTAATTTTCATATTCATATATCAATTCATCCATCCTGTCAGCCGTTCAATATTCTCTCTTTTTCCGCGCGGCAGGCTTCCAGCTCATCGACAAACATCTCCGCCATCTCATCCTCGCCCATCTGCCGGTAGATTCCGACGATGTTCGCATAGCAGTCTGTCAGAAGGTCTCCCAAGGTGTCCGCATCCGGAAGCGTAACCGTCTTCAGGTAAAGCATCAACGCCTTCAGGATCTGACCGTTATTATGATTGACGCCCGCATGCATATACACAAACTTTGCGGAATTGTACCGCTCCGCGTATTTATTCATCAGCGCCAAGGCCTCCGCCTTCCGGCCCACATGCATATAAGCCGAGGCCAAATCCAAAATCACAATCTGCACATACGCTAAGCCGGTCATTTCACATGACGCCAACGCCCGTTCAAAATACTCCACGGCTGTATCATAATTCCCCAATACATACTCCGATTGACCGATTTGGAACTCTGTATAAGAATCCTCCGGATTGTCCGCCAAAGCTTTATACAACAATCCGAGATTTCTCTTCTGCTTCCTCTCCATCTCCTCCGCGGAAATGGCATATCCCTGATGAACAACCTCCATCGGAACCAGAAAACGCTCATTCTCCGCCGTTGCGGTAACGGCCGTCAGCTGCTCGTGAATCGGATGCTCAAATCTGTAATAATTTCTGTTATAAAGCCTGATGACATCATCCACCGACAATACCGTCTTCCCGCTCTTGTCAATAAGCATGTTGGTCATCCTGACCGTCCCGGCCAGCTTGGGAAACCGCTGCATAAAAATCCGCAGCGCCGGCACATCAATGTTGTTGACATATTCGTCACAATCCAACGCCAATATCCAATTATTGGACGCATTCGCCGCACAGAAATTCCTGGCCGCGCTGAAATCATCTGTCCATTCAAAATCCAGCACCTTATCGGCATATTTCGCAGCCAGCTCCTTTGTCCCGTCCGTGGAGCCCGTGTCTGTCACAACAATCTCAAATCCATACCGCACTAACCGCCTGAGGCATTCCTCAATATATCTCTCCTCGTCCCTCGCAATGATGCAGACGGAAACAGGTACCTTTGACATAGCTTCCTCCAGCCTATTTCTTTTTGTCCATCAGTTGCGGATCAACATTATTGATTTTGCTGACCGCATTATAATATTTCATGGCGGCATCCGTGGAAATTCTGCTCTTTTTGATTTCCTGGCGCCTCATACCCAAGGCGGTTTCCATGGAGGCCTTGTTTCGCTTCTCCTGAGCCTCAACGGAAACCCCCTTTTCAATCGCCTCCCGAACCAGCTCCTGAAGTCTGAGCACGCCGTCCCGATACTGCTCCGGATTCGCCTGAACCTCCTCCCGAACCAACTCATATGTGGAAGTAAAGCCATCATCCAAGCGATTGATCTCATCAACCAATTCACTCTTCTCATCCACAATCTTATCGTACGCCTCTACGTCAAAGGGATAGGTGTTGGAGCATTCCAGCTGCCGCTTGTTTATCTCCATGATGTCGTCCAACACTTCCAGCTTCTTCTCAAGGCTCTCTGCCATAATCTGAATATAGCTCTCTGTCATCGCTGTTTCCCTTCTCAATTCGCTGCCGAGATTCCTTCGACTGCCGACAATCCGTTCAGTTACCGAAGCTTTCTTCGATTCAGGTGCCCGTTGACTTCATACCGGGAACATACCCTGCGGAGTTCTGCTGACTGCCCGCGACCCGCGACTGCGCCGCCGGATTGGACTTATCGCCCGACGCCGCCTTCATCGCTTCCTTCCAGTTGTCCCGCATGGAGCGCAGATGCGTCAATACCTCCTCCATAATCTCAGGACTCTTTGATACATTGGCCTCGTGGCAGCGTCTCAACAGATAGACATATACATTCTCAAAATCTTCCCATACCGGGTATCTCTTATCCAAGGTATCCCGGAAATTCTGAATAATGTTCTCCACCTTGACAATATTCTCGTGCGCTTTCGCCGGATTCTTATTCTCCATCGCCACAATTGCCACATTCGCAAACTTTATTGCGCCCTCATATAACATCAGCGTCAGTTCCGCAGGCGAGGCTGTCATAATTTTGCTGTTCTTATATTGCGCGTAACCATTCTGCTTTAGCATGCAATCCCCTTTCTGCTCATATGAGCGTCGGAATCAATAATACACATAGAACCCGCTTAACAATTACAGACCAAGCATACTGGTAATCGTGTTCTGGTTCGACTGCAGCTTTGATAACGCAACCTCCATAGCCGAGAACTTGTTATACCACTTATCCTCATAAGCGCTGAGTTTCTTTTCCGCCTCTTTAATCTTCTTGGTGTAATCGTCGTATTCCGTCTTCATACGCTTATCCTCATACACCTTATATACGCTGCTGTATTCCGTTCCCTTCATCGCCTGACCAAGGGTATCGTACATATTCTTGCATAAAGAAGTGAAGAAATCAATTGTGCCGTCCGGGTCAGAAGCAATCGCCGCCCGAAGCTTGTCGTCCTTGCCGGATACCGCCTCATCATCCGCGTCTCCCGCAATATGCAGCGCGTGGCGCTCGCCCTCCTCCGCCTCAAAATAGCCGAGGGTCTCGATACCGAAGTCAAAAAGCCACATCTGCTTGCCGTTGACCTCATAGGCGCTGTTGACTACGCCCGTCAGGGAGCTCATAATGGACTGCAGCGTGCTGTCCTTGCGCAGCAGAGAACCCTTGATGGTGTCTTCCCACTTCTCAATCTTCTCATCGGACATGGACTCCTTCTGCTCGTCCGTAAGCATGGAATACTTTCTGGCCGAATCCGCGTTATACTTCTGATAAACCTCATTGATGATCTCATTGTACTCGCTGATGAAGTCCTTGATCATATTGTAAATGCCGTCCGTATCGGTCGAAGTCGTGATGGTGAGCTCCTCATTCTCGTCCGTAACGCCGGCCACGTCAATCGTAAGCCCGTTAATCGAGAAATTATTGGTCGAGGACTCGAAAACGGCGTCATTCAGCACGATCTTCGCATTCTGCGCCGCTATCCGCTTTGCACCGTTATCCGTATCAAGCCCCAGCGACTTCAGCGCATTCGCATTGTCCGCTTCCAGCTTGAACTCCTTCTCCGTTCCGGTATCAGTCGCGCTGATGAAAAATCTCTGGTTCGTCTCGTCAAAGGACGCGTTCACCCCGGCCTCCTGAAGCTTTCCGACAAACTGAGAAATCGTCATATCGTCTTCAATCTTGATTTCTGTCTCCTTCGCCTCATCGCCCTCACCGACGGTAACCTTGAAGGTAGTGCCCGTCACGCCAAAATTCTCCATCTTGTCGGACAGCGCCCACTCTGCCTTCTTCCCGTCCTTCTGAAGCTCCGCGCCGGTCAGATAGCCTGCCTTGGCAACATTCTCGATCTTCAGGGTCTGCACGCCATTGACGGCATTGCCGCTGGCCGTAACCGTGGCCTTGGTCGGGTCAGAAATCTTCGTCTTCTTCTTCCCGTAGCTCCCCTGAAAACGCATATCGGACAGGGTCTTGCTGTACAGATTGTAAATCTTCTTATTCAAATCCTGCCATATATTCTGTGTCCATTCCAGCTTCTTCTGGTCATTCTTCAGGTTCGTTACCTTCTGCGCCTTCGCGCTCACCAAGGATTGTATAACCGCCTCTGTATCCATGCCGGAATACATGCCGGTCATTCTCATTAAATCTGACATATCCTATCCCTCCATTGAACTGCCGGACTACAGTTTCTCGTCCACGAGCACACCCGCAAGCTCCATACGCTTCGCAATCAGATCAAGACTCTTCTCAGGCGGTATCTCCTTGATAACCTCCTGCGTCTCCTTATCCACCAGCGTAATCGTGATGCGGTTGGTCTTCTCATGGATTCCAAACTTCGCCTCCGCATTCGGCAATGCCGATGCCACCTGCTCCAAAATCTTCTTGAGCTTATCCTGAAACGCCGTGTCATCTCTGACGAGACTCTCTACGCTTCCCGATAACTCCGCCACCTTGTCAGCCGTCTGTGAGCGGTCTTTAACCTTTCCTTCCGTGGATTCCGTATTTTGTGTCTCAGCAGTCTTCACCGCCGTCGGCTGGCTCACCGGCTGTATCGGCTGGCTCATCTGCTGTGTACCGACACCTGTCATAGGCTCTACATACATGCTTATCACCTCCATGTCGCGCATGCTAATCAATATTGTTCAATCTTTATATCGGCTTTCCCCGCAAAAATATTAATAGGCAAATCGATTTTTGTCAAAGATATTTTGCCGGGAGGTCGATTTTTGAGCCTCTACAGCGTCTTTTCCCGGCACTCCTCATACCTTTTCACAAAGACCTCCGCAAGCTCCTCCTCCCCGAAGCGGCGGTAGAGCTCTATGATATGCTGATAGCAGTATAAAAGCTCATATCCCAGCGTGTCTGTATCGGGCATCATAGTCGCCTTCACATACTTGACAAGCGCCCTGAGCGGCTCGTCGTTGTCCATCAGCACATTTGCGTGGTAGAAGACATAGCGCGCGGAATTGCACTGCGGCTCGTAGCGCTCCATCAGGGCGAGGGCCTCCCGCTCGCGGCCCGTCATCACATAAGCCTTGGCAAGCCCTTCTATCATATTGTGAACATACAAAAGGGAGCAGTCCGGATTGCAGGAGAGTCCCCGCTCATAAAAGCGGGCGGCTTCCTCACAGTGTTCAAGCACCAGCTCCGACTGGCCGATCTGAAAGCACAGATACGGAGTCTCGCCCTCCGTCTCCAATGCATGATGCAACAGGCGCAGATTCCGCTCCTGCTTGGCGCGCATCTGCTCCGGAGGAAGGGCATAGCCGTGGTGGACAACATCCATGGGCAGTGGAAAGCTTGCGCCCGCGTCCGGGATGGCGGCGGGCCTTGTCCGCATCAGCTGTTCGTGGACGGGCTGCTCATACCGGAAGAGCGTCTTATCATAAAAGCGCGGTACAAGGTCCTTTGCAAAGCCTGTTGTCCCGTCGGGACGGTTGACGACGTTGCGAATCTGCAGGGCGCCCGTCCGCTCCGGATGCGCCCTCATCAGCCGGAGAAGCTCTCCGGGATTGCAGGATTCCACATACTCGTCGCAGTCGAGCGACAGAATGTGCCTGTGGGCGGCATGGGCCGCGCAGAAATTCCGCGCGGCGCTGAAATCGTCCGTCCACGCAAAGTCGATGACACGGTCGGCATGCCGCGCGGCAATCTCCCTTGTGGCGTCGGCGGAGCCGGTGTCCGCCACGATGATCTCAAAGCCGTAGGGCTTTATGCGCCGCAGACAGTTCTCAATATGTTTTTCCTCGTTTCGGGCGATGATGCAGGCAGATATTGGCAGTTTTGACATTGTTTTCTCTCCTATTTTATATAACCGTTTCCATATAACAAAAGCCACCTTTTTAGGGGTGGCTTTTGCGATATTTTGTTGTATATCAGACAATTTATACAGTCTGCCTGAGCGATTAGCCTAAGAGGCTGAGAACACCCTGGTTGGACTGGTTCGCCTGTGCAAGCAT
>JAMPFV010000068.1 GCA_023664265.1 Roseburia sp. | reverse complement strand
CTGGACACCCTGATTAAGAGTCAGGTGCTCTACCAACTGAGCTAGCGGTGCATATTTATGGCGGTTGTTCCGTATTTCCCAACCGAACAATAGCTATGATACCACGCTATTTTCGATATGTCAATAATTTTTTCATATTTTTTGTGCTTATTCCAATCCTGTTTTCCTGTTATTTTTCAAGATTGCCAAAACAGTAAGAAACAATTATAATAGATTACAAAGCTTGGATATTTATTACAAAAGAAATTATAAATATAAGAAGGAGACGGCGATGAAACAATTTCAAATTCTCTATAAGGATGATGCGGTGCTTCTTGAAAAGCTGAAGGAAATCAAGGAGTGGCGCGCCTCCCAATCAGGCTCTGTCACCATATTCAGAATATATTCTGAGGATATGGTGTTCGAGCATATCCGTCATATCTGCGATTGTCTGGACGAGGAGATGCCGGACGCGCTGTATCTGGGGTGCACGACGAACGCCAATATCGTGGATGGAGCCTTGTCGGACGCCAAAATTATTTTGACCTGCACCCTTTTTGAATACGGGACTACGCAGGCAAAAATCTTGCAGCTTCCCTTCTCGGAGGAATGCGCGGCAGAGGATGTGCGGGAGCTGAAAAAATGCTGCGACGCGAATCCGTGGGTGCAGGCCGTGGAGATGCACGCGACCATCATGGATATGTCCATGATGGAATTTTGCAATGAGATGAGCCTTTTGCCGAAGGATATTCAGGTCTTTGGCGGCGGCGCGTTCAATCCCGATATGGATGACGACACGGCGGTCGTGTTTTCCAAGGGAAACGGCTTTCTGGAGCACGGCATCGTTTTCCTGATGCTGGGCGGGCCGGATTTCCATACATACAGCGCCTTTATCTCGGGGTGGAAGCCCTTAAAGAGAAAATTCCGTGTCACAAAGGCGGACAGGGAGATTTTGTATGAACTGGACGGCAAGCCCGCTCTGGACGTCTATCGGAAATTTTTAAACATCAACAAAAACGAGCGGTTTTTCTCCAATACGCTGGAGTTCCCGCTTTTTCTGGAGCACGGCGATATTGATATTCTGCGATGCCCGCTGGCGGTCAATGACGACGACTCCCTCGTGATGTCCTCCGACATGCAGGAGGGCGCGATTGTACGGCTGGCTTACGGAGACCCCGAAACCATCCTTGCCAGTATTCGGGAGGATGGGCAGAAGATCGCGGACTTTAGGCCCGAGGTGATACAGACTTTCTCCTGCGCCGCCAGAAAGGCCTTCTGGGGAGACGAGCATATCAGCGACGAGACGATTCTGTTCAACAGCGTCGCGCCCACAACGGGCTTTTACACGCACGGCGAATTTATCCGCATAAACGGCGATATGCTCAACTTCAACGTGACCCTTGTCATTGTCGCCATGCGGGAGGGCGACATGCCGAGGACAGGCCAAAAGGTGAATATCGCTCAAGCGCAGATGGACAACAGTGAAAAGATACCCATTATCCGGCGCTTTGTCTCCTTTATCGAGGCGTCCACCGCCGAGCTGGAGGAGATGAATACGAAGCTGGCCCTGAGCTCCGTCACGGACGGGCTGACACGGCTTTACAACCGCGCGGAGATTGAGCGGAAGATTCGCAGCGCCTTGGACAAGCGCGGCAGTCAGGCGGCGGACGGCGATATTTCCCTGATTATGCTGGACATTGACAACTTTAAAAAGGTAAACGACATCTACGGGCACAAGGAGGGCGACCATGTGATCCAGGCGCTGTCCGACGTCCTGCGGAATACGACGGCAGGGGTGCAGGGCTGTTCCCTTGGCCGTTGGGGCGGCGAGGAATTTATGGTACTGCTGTCGGACAGCAACGCGGACGGCGCGGCGGCTCTGGCGGAGAAAATCCGTCAGGCATTTGCGTCGGTATCCTATGAGACGGCGGGCTGCCAGACCGTCAGCATCGGAGTGACGCAGGCGAAGGAGGAGACTGCCGACACGCTTTACAGCAGGGTGGACAAGGCGCTTTACATGGCAAAGGCCGCCGGAAAAAATCAGGTTGTAAGACTGGATTAAAATGGATTGGAGGAGATTCCCATGAGTGATGTTTTCAACAATGAATTGTTTGAGGCGTTTGCATCGGCGTCGGATAACGTTTACATCTATGTGTGCGATATGAAGACGGATGTTTCCCGCTGGTCGAAGGCCGCCGTGGAGTATTTCGGATTGGAGGGGGAGTACCTGACGGATGCGGCGAATGTATGGGCCCGACATGTGCATCCGGAGGATTTGAAGATTTATATGGAGGATATCGACGGCGTGTTTTCCGGCAAAAAGAAGTATCACGACTGCCAATACAGAGCGCGGAACGCCGCGGGCGGATATGTGTGGGTGGAGTGCAAGGGCAGCGTAATTCGGGACGCGGCGGGCAATCCCATTATCTTCGCGGGGCTTATGACGAGAATAGACGGGCAGAGCAAATACGATTCCCTGACGGGACTTTTGACAACCCCCGAGATGCACTATTTTGACTTTGCCTCCCGCTCCGGAGCCGCTCTTCTGATTGGCATTGACGGCTTTCGGAAGATTGTCAGCAACTACGGATATAATATCGGGGACGAGATTTTAGTCAAATTCTCGAGAGAAATCAGCGATTTATCCGATTCCGGATGGAAGGTGCTGCGGTTCAGCGGAGACGAATTCTTTGTTATCGCCTTTGCGGCCGATATGCAGCAGATGACGGACTTTTTCAAGCGGCTGTGCCAAAGGATAGAAATTCTCAAGCTGGAGGACGGACGGAGGGTCGGCATCTCCATATCAGCCGGCGGCGTGTTCTTCCCTCAGGACGCGGACACGAGAGAGGCGCTTATCAACAAGCTGGAGCACTCGCTGGATTATGCCAAGAACAACCGCAGGGGAAGTCTGGTATTCTTTTCGGAGGAGATTGCCGCAAAGCATGAGAGACTCTTGGTGCTGCGGGAGGATTTAAAACAGTGCATCAAGAACGGTTTCAAGGGATTTGAGCTGTTCTTCCAGCCGTTTATCAATCCGGATTCAGGCGCAATTGCGGGCTGCGAATGTCTTCTGCGCTGGAAGGGAGAACGTATCACGGATTCCTATCCGATGGAGTTTATCAAGGTCTTGGAGGATTACGGCGACATCAACGAGGTAGGCTTCTGGGTCATGGAGCAGGCCATCAGACAGCAGGCGGCTTGGCGCGATACCTACGGGGAGCTGCAGATCAGCTTTAACGTGTCCTACCAGCAGTTTATCGACGAGACCTTTGAGGAAAAAGCGATTTCCTGTATGAAAAAGTACGGCGTGAATCCGAACTACATTATTATAGAACTCACAGAGAGCTGTCAGGTAGAGGCTCCGGAAGCGCTTGCGGCCATGTTTGGCAGGCTGCGGGAGCAGGGCTTTAAGATTGCCTTGGATGATTTCGGGACGGCGTATGCCTCCATGGAGATGCTGAAATGGCTCCCCGTGGATTATATTAAGGTGGAGCATTCGTTCATCCGAGAGCTTGCACAGCCGGGACACGACATTGATTATGTGATCGTGGACAGTTTGCTGGAAATGTGTCGGCGCTTGGGATATAATTCCATTATAGAGGGTGTGGAAAACAGTAACGTGGCGGATATTGTGGGCGCGCTGAACGCCACGCTGCTGCAGGGCTACTATTATTCGCGCCCTGTCTGCAGAACGGATTTTGAAAAGCTGTTGGATGAGGACAAGAAACGGCAGGAGGCGCATTGAGGCCGGCTCCGAACCGCAGGGATCGGGATGCGCAAAGCCTAAATACGCTCAAACGCAGCTCAATAGCGAAACACAGCAAAAAAGATACCGGGAAATGACAGGGTATAACTGCCATTCCCCGGCGTTTTATTTGCTCCATATTTTAAAAGAAAAGGGACTTAAAAATTATTCGGAATCGTCATGCACATCCGTTTCATTTTCACAATTAATGTCATCAATAGGGGGCCTTTTCATATATTTGCTATCATTCCCGGTTTATCTTTTCATTCACAGCCAATAAAATAAACGCCTGCAAAGACATATTAAACCTGTTTTTTGCAATGTCCTTCAGCTCCTCACGCCTTCCCTTGGGCACCCTTATCACAATCGAATCATACGCGGCTTTTATATATTTTTGTGTTGCCTTATTTTGTGCTTCGGTATATTTTGCTCCCATTAACACTACTCTCCTCTTGACTTTCAATATATTTTTGCTATACTGAATATAAAGAGTGGTACTAAGTTGCCCCTTGGAATTTCAGAAGTTAAAAATAACCGCCTAGTTTTCCGGACAGGGGCGGTTATTTTTTGTCTTTATGGCTTATCTCATATATAAGACCTATCAAAGCCACAATTAACAATCCTAATTGGATAAGATTATCATATGTAACATACATAGGCATCAACCCCCTTTCTCAAGGGGAACCGTTCCCACGTATACAGTATAGCACTTATGTATATTGTTAGCAATATACTATACTATAATTACAGAGTGAGGAAATCACCCCCACAAGGACAATAAAAACGATATGGAGGAATTTGTTATGATTATTAAAGCGAGCGAATTAAAAGCAGGTTCACAGGCAGCCGAAGCAAACGGATTTCTATTTGATGTCGTGGAAATTGTTCAAGGAACTCCCAAAACAATTACAGTCCGCCTGTGCAGTGATTTTTCATCTATCCACAATCATTGGACCATAAAACCAGACGGAGCATCCGACAATTTGTTTGTTGCGCTCTCGTTGATATACAGCATCCTACCAACGCAGAAATAAAAAAATTATATTAATCTCCATTTCTGAGCGACTTGTCGCGAAGAGGCGACGAGAAATTTTTCTCGTCTGCCATCAAGGCTATTTGTTTTTGCTCAGAAACAAATAGCCGATTGAAAAATAAGCCATCAAGCTCATTTTTCAATCTATAACACCCAGAAAATCATAGGCATAATGTACCGCAATCGCCACTGTAATATCCTTGCGCTTATACGCAATAAAACAGAATACAAAATGTGCCGCAAAGGCCTCCACCAGATTCGGTCCTGCTTCCACTATGTAATGCAGGGAGACTTGATTGTGCACAAACATCTGAAACGGAATGTGCATAAACGAGAAGAACAATGCCCCGATTATAAATATCACACATCTGTTCAGCTTAAAGCCGAACAGGTAATTCTGTATCAGCCCTCTGAACAGAATTTCTTCTATCGCCGCAATATAAAAAAGATAATAGAGCATCTGCCTTAACAATTCTCTAAAAGGAAGATTGCTGAACACCCGAATAACCGCAAGAGTTACCGCCACTATCATCAAAGACAGTATGAGGTTGGTCCGCAATTTCTCTTTTCCAAAGCCTAGGCCGTACATATTTCCATCCCGAACGAAAGCAATCAGGACACCCGCCGCAAACAACAGACAGTATATAATGTTCATGGCGGACAGAACCCCTTTTTGATACAATATTCCGGCCAAAAACAGACCTGCTAAATATACGCAATAATAAATAACCGCTATGATGCCGTATGCCTTCTCCTTCGATTGGTACATTTTTCACCTCATTTCTGCGCTGCTTTAATGGCACAGAAAATTTTTATTTCCAATCTTACTCCTCCGCGCCTGCTTTCACGGGATGCTGATACATATATACAATACAAGCCACCGCCGCAAGCACAAACGGAAGCCCTCCCAAAATCCCCGTCGGCGCAGGGCCTGTAAAATAATTTCCCCCGTCAAAGGTAAACATCGCCGCCTGCGACATCATAACATTGACCGCGCTGTGCGCAAACACCGACGGGAAAATGCTTCCCGTGCGCAGACACAGGAAAGAATAAATAATCCCCGTTACCATGCTAAAGACGCACATCGCCAAAATTCCCGTAACCGGAAAGCCCCTATAGCTGCCGCCGTAATAATACCCCAGAGCCACCAGCGGCGCATACCACAGACCGGATGCCAGTCCGCTGACGATCATTGCGGGAATAGCACCGATTTTCCGATAAAGCTTCGGCATCAGATATGCGCGGAAGCCCCATTCCTCCCCGAAGCTGTTGATGATATCCAGCACCGGCGCGGTAAAAAGCTTCATTAAAAGGTCTGTCTTGAACGCCGCCACAATATTTACCGCCTCCATCGGCTCCGCGGCGCTGCTGTTGTAAGCCGACACAAATTCCGTCATATTCGGGTCAAAGTTCCCGCGGAACACCACAAAATAGACAATCGCCCCCAAATAGGTGAGCGCCGTCATACCGAACCAACTGAACAAAAACAGAAACTTATGCTGCGAAAAATTAAACTGAAAGCCCGATTTCACAAGTCCCTCTCTCGTCAAAAGACGCGCAATCAGCGCCGCAATCGCCGGCGCAAACATCATCTGGGATATCAAATCCACCGCCTCGCGCACCGCGTCGCTGTTCCCGCTCTTATACAGCGGCGTTATCATTGAAAGCTCCACAAGCCATGTGACGCCAAAGCACAACAGCAAGAAGAGGAGGATTCGCTTCGTCTCCACCTTTTTGTCCTCCACGCCGACAAGGGGCCGCCGCTTTGGCGCCTCCTGCGCCTTGGAGGAGAAAGACCTTTTTATCTCCTTTACATCGATAACTTCCGTATCCTCCTCTGCCGTGACAGCCTGCATATCCGCAGCCTCCTTTGTCCCTATGCCTGCCTCATTACCCTGCGCATCTGCCGTCTCTTTCACACTGTTCTCCGATTCAATGTCGGCCTTCTCCACATCAGCAGCCTGCATATCCACGGCTTCCCCTTCAATCCCTTCCGTTTTTACCTCGTCTGACATTTCTCCTCCATTCCGAGCAGTTTCAACCTCCGCTCTCTTTATAGTTATTGCTTGTCACTTTATCTCATTCGCCATCTTATAGAATTGACAGTAAATCCCCTCCTGCGCCATCAGCTCGTCGTGGTTTCCCTCCTCCACAATTCCCTCGTCCGTCAGCACCAAAATCCTGTCGGAATTGCGTATGCTCGACAGCCGATGCGCTATCGTCAGGGTTGTCCGCCCCTGCGCAAGCTCGCCCAGCGATTTTGCCACCGCATACTCGCTCTCGTTGTCCAGCGCCGAGGTCGCCTCATCCAAAATAATAATCGGCGGATTCTTGAGAAATACGCGCGCAATGCTGATGCGCTGCTTCTGCCCACCCGAAAGCTTCACGCCGCGTTCGCCGACATAGGTGTCATATTTGTCCTTCAGCTCCTGTATAAACTCGTCCGCGCCGGCGCGCTTGGCCGCCTCCATAACCTCCTCACGGGAAGCGCCCGGCTTTCCGTAGGCGATATTTTCATAAACCGTTCCCGAGAACAGATACACATCCTGCTGCACGATTCCGATACTCTGCCGCAGACTTTTCAGCGTGAGCCTTCGGATGTTTTTGCCGTCCACGGTAATATCGCCGCCCGACACATCGTAAAATCTCGGAATCAGATTACACAGCGTGGTCTTCCCACCGCCCGAGGGGCCGACAATCGCAAGCTTTTCCCCCGCGTGGATCGTCAGGTTCAGATTCGTAAACACCTTGTTGTGGTCGTCCGGATACTCGAAGCTGACATTCGAGAATACAATCTCGCCCTTGGGATTTTTCAGCTCCTCCGCGTCCGGCTCGTCGAAAATCTCAATGTCCGCATCCATAATCTGGATAAACCGCTCGATTCCCGTAATACCGCGCTGAAACTGCTCCGCAAACTCAATGATTCTGCGAATCGTCGCGATGAGCGTGGAGACGTACATGACATACGCCACCATATCGCCGGGAAGGATTTTCCCCTCCATCAGGAAAAAACCGCCGCCGATAATAATTGTCAAATACATCAGTCCGTCGAAAATCCTCGTGGAGGTGTTGAACATTCCCATCAGCCAATAAGTATAGGTCTTTATCTTTAAAAACTCCTGATTGCCCTCCTCGAACTTCCTCGACTCAAGCTCCTCGTTGGTGAACGCCTTGACCACCTTCTGTCCGAGCAGACTGTCCTCCAGCTTCGCGTTCAGCTCGCCAATCTGGTGCCGCTGCCTGCTGAAGGCGCCCCGCATTCTTTTGTTTATCAGGCGGCATACCACGGTCATCACCGGCACGAACAGAAATACCATCAGGGTCAGCTCGACATTAATCTGCGCCAATATAATAAACGAGATGACGATTTTGAGCGCCGCGATAAAGAATTCCTCCGGACAGTGGTGCGAGAACTCCGTGACCTCAAACAAATCGTTCGTGATCCGCCCCATAATCTGTCCGACCTTCGTATTGTTAAAATAGGTGTTGGAAAGCTGCTGCAGGTGCGCGTACGCGTCGCGCCGCATATCCGTCTCAATTCTTGCGCCCATCACATGGCCGATATCCGCCATATAAAAATTCGCGAGCGCATCTATAATCCGCAGCACAAAATACGTCAGCGCAAGCCCGATAATCATTCTCGCCGTCAGAAGCGCGACGTCCGCGAGCGCCGTGTTCGTAATCTGCCGGATGATCAGCGGCAGCACCACCTCGCAGATGGTCGTCAGCGCCGCGCAGAATAAATCCAGATACAGTGTTTTCCGATATGGCTTAAAATACGGCAAAAACCGCCATATCAGAGTCTTTGTCGAATATTCCTTCTTCTCTTCCATTGTAATCTCCCATGCCCGCTTTTGGTGGCTTAATATCAACTATATGCTTTTTTCGTCGGCCCGTCTATCCTTCTTTATTCGCCATCAGCCTCAGCAGCAGCTCCGTCCCCGACACTATTTTGTCGGGTGTGATAATCAGCATCCGATATTTCAGGAACGGGTTCAGCCCTTCTGTCACTTTCTGAATGTCAACGCCCTCCGCGATTTCCGATTCCAAGGTGAGTACGAGCACACATTTGCTTCTCGCATGGTACAGCTTGAGGTAAGCGCAGAGCGCGCCCCAGTGAAGCCCCGAATCCGAGGCGGACGCCGCCTGCGCCGCATCCGTCTCCTCCATCGCCCTTCCCATCTGAACAAATGACATTGGCGTCACTTTTGTACTGATCTGCCCGCCGCCGCAATACACCACGTTGCTTCGGACATTCTGAAAGATCCTGTCGTGCGCCTTCAACGCCCGCACCATCTCCCGCAGCGTCTCGTCCAGCCAGGCTCTGTCCGCGCTCAAATCAAGCACAAACGCGATTTCCAACGGCTGTCCCTTCACGGGCGCGTTGGATGGTGCGTGCAAAATTTTATCCACCTTCTTATTCAACTCCAAAATCCGAAGCGGCGTCAGTGCCATAGAATGCCTCCCGTTATTGGTGAATCACCTTTTTCGTCTTGTGAATAAGGCCGCGCACCCTTTTCTTCTGCAAAAACAAATCGTAGCTCTTGATAATCAGCACAGAGCACCTTGCATGCTCCATAATCTTATCCGTGCGCAGGCCGGTGACAACCTCCTGTATCCCCCAATCCAAAGACGCGCCCATGATAATCAGATCATAATGGTCGGAGAACTCCACCACCTTTTCGACCAGACTGCCGCTGCACACCATAATCTCCGTCGGTTGGTCGAATTTCGCCGCGGATTTTCTCAAATATTCCTCCGTCTCCGCGACGTCCTCCTCCCTGTCCACCACATTCAGAAGCGTCAGCCGCGCGCCGTACGCGTTGGCGATTCGGTTGACCACCTTCGCGGTCATTTTGGAATACCGGCCGCCGCCATACGGGAACAAAATGCGTTTGAACTCCGTCTCCTCCTTATGCATACACAAAACCCCGACGTCGGCGGGCGCCTCCTGAAGCATCCTGTATGTAATGCTGCCATGCATGTATTTTGACAGGCCCGCACCGTGCCAGCCCATAATCACCAGCGGATTTTTCTCCTTTTTTATCACACTCATGATCGCGTGGAACGCGTCGCGGGAGTTGATCAGAACCGGCCGCATATACGGCTCCGCCTCATACGCCTTGAGCTTGCGGACAACCTCGTCCTGCGCGTCCATCGTCTGCATCATCGTGTCATAATCCGCGATGGTCAGCAGGTTATCCGGAAAGACATTGACCTTCACGGGAACCACCGTTGTGCTCTCCTCAACAGCCGCGATTTTCCTGCCGAAGTTCAGCAGGCCGTCCGCCGTCCTGGGATTGGACACGGGAATAATAATCTCATTCCCCCTGCGAAGCTGCGCCTTCTCCCTGCTCTGCTCCCTGATCTCGGGAATATCGACGATGGAGATTCCCTTTGAAGCGTATTTGAGCCGCGGCATAATCAGATAGTAATACAGAATCCCTGCTCCGATTACGGAGACCGCTATGATCAGCGCGGGGCGGTCCGACACGGCCAGACTGCAAATCAGAAACAGATTCAGCCCGATGCCCAGTATCGGTGTAATCGGATAAAAGGGCACGCGGAATTTCCGCTCAAGCTCGGGGTGCTTTCTGCGGAAGAGTATCAGCGCGACATTGACAAGACTGTAGCCCGTCAGCGAAAAAATGCTCGTCACGGTGGAAATATGCTCAAGATCCCGAATCGTCACCGCGACAAAGACGATACCGCAGGACACCACTATCGAGAAAATCGGCGTTTTCGTCGTTCTGTTAATCGCCTTGAACAGACTTGGCAGACGCTGGTCGCGCGCCATCGCAAAGGATGTCCGCGAGGACGCCATCACCGCCGTGTTGATGGAGGAAAGCGTCGCAAGGAGGCCCGCAAAGGCGAACAGATAACCGCCGACGCGCCCGCCCATATACACCGCCGTGTCGATCAACGGCGTGCTCGTCGCCTCCGGTACAAGCTGCTGCCACGGCAGGATCCCGCACCCGATAAAAAACACCGAGGTCTTTATCACGATAACCGCCGCGATGGAAATCAGAATCGCCTTCGGAATCGTTTTCTCCGGCTCGATAACCTCCTCGCTGGCCGTCGTGATCAGCCCGTACCCGATGTACGTCATATACAGAAATCCCATCGCGTTAAACACGCCCGACATCCCCTGCGGCGTAAACGGCTTCTGATTCTCCATGTCCAGATGAAAAACGCCCGCGACGACATAGAGCGCCAGCAGCGCAATCAAAATCGTCGTGATGACGTTTTGCAGCGCGCCCGAGCTTTTCGTTCCCTTGATATTGGTGAACATCACGTAAACAACGAGAAGATACGCCGCCGCCATCTGTGGAATAAAGGGGAAAATATAGTTGATGAAGTTGCCAAAGCCCAAGGCAAACAGCCCGCACGACATGGCGTAGCCCAGCCAAAAGCCCCAGCCGCAGATAAAGCCGACGATATTGTTGCCCGTCGCCTCCTTCACATAGACGTATCCGCCGCCTGCCTTTGGCACCACCGTCACCAGCTCGGCAAAGGACAGCCCCGTGAAAACAGCCGCAATCCCCGCGAGAAAAATCGCCAGGGAGGCCGCAGGCCCCGCCGTCTCGTAGCTTGTGCCCGCAAGGACAAAAATTGCAGAGCCGATCATGGTCCCGATACTGATCATCAGGGCCGAATACATGCCTAACGTTCTGTCCAGCTTTTCTTTCATAGAATCCCCCTCTCTTATTGTGCCCTATATTTCATTGACGGAAATCACGCCCTTCATCTCCTGCAAAAGCGTCAGGTACGCCTCCCTGCCCGTTCCCCTTGGTATCCGGAAGGTCGTGACAATCTGATAGGACTGCCCTTTGGCCTTGGGCTTATCCACGGCAAAGGTGTCCATCAGGCATCGGTCCTCCTTGAGCCGCCGCGATACGGCCGTAATCGCCTTGCCGGTATCCACCTCGATGTAGACGGTCATATACCGCGAATGCCGATAAACAATGTCCTCTATATACGGGATGAAGTGCACGCCCGCCAGCCAGAAGAGCGTCAAAACCACCGCGCCGTCTATAAAGCCGATTCCGACGGCAAGCCCCACGCACGCGCACGTCCAAATGCTGGCCGCGGAGGTCAGCCCCTTAATCTGATGTCCCGACACCAGAATCGAGCCCGCGCCCAGAAAGCCTACGCCGCTGATTACCTGCGCCGCTATTCTCGAGAGGTCAAACCGCCCGGGATAGAGCACCTCCAGATACTGCTCCATCAGCATTACCATCGTCGCGCCAAGGCATACGGTAATGGTCGTCCGTGCGCCGCCGCCGCGCCTTTTGACGCCTCTGTCGATTCCGATAACCGCTCCCGCTGTCAGCGAGACAGCTATCCTTATCAGTATATTTTCCCATGTCCATTCGGAGAACATTGTCAGGAACATTTGCAACCATACCTTTCCGAAAATAATTATATCCCAATATAATTCTATCAGAATTTCCCGTGCGTTGCAAATATAATGTCAGGGGCACGATTTATCGCCCGGATTTTATCCGGGGAAGCGCTTTCATCCGTGTTTTTCTGAATATAAAAAACGCATCAGACACAGTTCCGTGTACGGTGCGTTTCAATTTTTAATCTCCATTTCTGCGCACGCTTTAACGGCTCAGCTTTACTGAGACTATGCGCATAACGAGCTTATGTCTGCTCAGGTGTCCCTGCTGTAGATGAGCAGCTTGATCGCCTCCTCAATTTGCTTATCGCTTACGGACGACGACATGTCCCGCTTTCCGAGCAGCGCCTTCAAATCTCGGTTGTCAAGCGTAATAACATGCTCCTGTTCATTGTTCGGAGACGGAATCTCATACATGTTCATCTCCTTTTCCAATTCATTCAGCCGGCGCATAATGTCGGTTATCTGGGCTTTTCCAAGGTTCACGGCCTCGAGCAGCTCATCATAGCTCTCCGTGATGCGGTGATTCTCCGGAAGATCCTCAAAAATCTTCTGCGGGTCATCCACAATCCCCGACTCGTTGCCGTTTCCATAGACATACCGGTTGTCCTTAATATTTCGGTCCAGAAAATTCAATGTTTGTGTTATTTTTCCTCCCTCTACTGTTATAATGAGCTTTGCCATAATAATCTCCTTTCCCATTAAGAATTTTCTGAACCCATTATATAATGTCGAAAAGCAAATATCAAGGGTGGGAAATGCTTTCATCCGCATTTCGCTGTTTTGATTGTGAAGCGCGAAGTGTCGGAAAATGGATAGACTTTATCTCCTGATTATGTTATACTGAATGTAACCGAGGAACTGTTATCCGTATTCAGGAGGTGAATATAATGCCCGGTAATGCAGAAATTGCAAAAGATACTATTGAACAATTTAAAAAAATTCAAGATTTTATGATAGCTGCGAAAAAAGAAGAGGCAATAGAAACATATGCACTTTTAAAAAAAGAATATCTTTCCTTAAAAGCGTTACTTAATGTGATAGGCGTGAACCTGATAGATATTGACATCGTCAAAGAATAAAATCGAATAGCAGGAAATCATAAGGGTGCAAAAGCTATCAATCAGCACCCTTTTATAATATGGGAAATGATAAATCGGGATTTGTAGATATAATTCTTGAACTTTCCTTATTTTTCAAGGCTTTCAGAGCCTCATACAGTGAAATGAT
>JAMPFV010000067.1 GCA_023664265.1 Roseburia sp. | reverse complement strand
AGATTGAAAATTAAAATTTTCAATCTGCGCATAGTCTCAGCAAAGCTGAGCCATTAAAACAGCGCAGAAATGAGGTGAAAAAATGGTAAAATTGATAATGCTGGGAACCGGACATGCAATGGTAACAAGGTGCTACAATACATGCTTTCTTTTGGATAGCGACAGCGGTTCCGTGATGGTTGATGCAGGAGGGGGAAATGGCATTTTAACACAGGTTGAAAGGGCAGGAGCCAGATGGTCAAGGATGAAAGCATTGTTTGTTACCCATGCCCATACCGACCATATTGTTGGGTGCATTTGGGTGTTAAGGCGGATAAATTCTTTAATAAAGCATGGCAGATACAATGGCATTTTCAAGGTGTACGGGCTTTCGGATAATTTGGACTATCTCAAATATAGCTGTACTTTTTTGTTAAACGATGCGCTGAGTGACAGCATTCAATTTGTTTCCCTATGTGGAGGGGATAAAATAGAAGAATGTGGAATGGAATTTGAGGCGCTCGATATTCATTCCACCAAGAAAAAGCAGTTGGGGTTTAAGGCATATTTCAAAAATAACGATAAAAAGCTGAGTATGGTCTGTCTGGGCGATGAACCTTGCCACACGGCAAATGAGCAATATGTAAGAAATGCCGATTGGCTATTGTCGGAGGCATTTTGTTTAAGAAGTGAAAAAGACATATTTCACCCATATGAAAAGCATCATAGCACTGCGTATGATGCCGGGGAGACAGCGGAAAGGCTGGGTGTTAAAAATTTGCTTTTATATCACACAGAGGATTCTGATTTAGAAAACCGCGCAAAAAAATATGCGGAAGAGGCAGGGATGAATTTTAATGGAAACATATTTGTGCCTTGCGATTTAGAGGTGATTAGCGTTTTATAAGGTCAGATAAGTCAGGGTGTTGTTTTTTTCAATGAAATCGGAAATGCACTTTGAGATAGCAGCGGCAAGCCGTTCCCATTCAAGACACTTATTATAATCTCAATATCTCCCTCTCGATGTTTTGAATATTCAAAATCAATTCGATAACCTGTTCCCTGTACGGTTCTTCATAGTCCGTGATTCGCGTTTGCATGGATTCCTCCGATTCTGCGCCGTTTTTTGTCAGGCTTCCCCGTTTTCAATATGATAGCGCACGCTGGAATAACTTTTCAATGGCATATCGCCGAAAGATTTGAGGGTTTTGTCCTGCAGGGGCGATTAAACCATATCATGAAAAAGCTGACGAAAGGAGAAAACGAGCATGAGCCGGAATGATACTGCCGTATCGACTGTGATTCTGCAGGAGCTTGATAAAATAAAAGATATTGAAATAAAGGAAGGAATCCATATGCCCATCCCCAACTGGCTATATGTCCAAAGGTATGGAAGAAGAGCGCAGGAGCAAATGGATAAAATCCTTCCAAGGATAGGAAAAAAGGACTGGTTTTTATTTAAGACGAAGGAGGAGCCGGAGGAGAAAAAGCTGATTGAAAAATTCAACATAGCCCTGCGCAGACATGCCGATACCGGGAAAGAATACACAGGCTGTCCTCTGATAGAGATTTCAAAAGAAACGCTGATCGGAGATGAACTGCCCGGATTTCTTGAGCATTTGAAGGAAAACGAGCGGCAGCTCTATTATCTGTTCACCGTTAAAAATGCCAAAGATGCGGTATCCGCACAAAAATGCATAGAACAGTATTTCTTTACGCGCGTCGTCTATGCAGAGGCGTTTTCCGCGGAAGAGCAGTTTGACACGATTAGAAGCACATGTGAAGAATATGGATTCCGTATCAGAGAGGACATTTCAAGCTACGTCATCAAATTTGAAAAGCTGGCAACGGCAAGAAATATAAATTTTAAGACGCCGTTACATAAAATCTGAGGGAAATAGGTTGAAAAATGATTATAAGACAGCAAAAAACGCTGTCTAACAATCATTATATTTCAACCCGGAAAAACGCAAAAACAGCGTTTTTCATTACTATTCGTGCCGCTGAAAGCGGCATGGGGGATTACTTTTCTCAAAAAATCGTTGAATAAAAAACCGGAAACCGCTATAATAGCCACAAGCAGTCCCGCAGGGGACATGAAGGGAACAAGGGCGATGGACGCGGTGAGGAATTACCAAAAGGAACTGGATAAGCTGTTGGAGCGGCTTCCCGAGGGGGAGCCGCCGACGCTCCTGCTGCACAGCTGCTGCGCGCCATGCAGCAGCTATGTGTTGGAATATCTGCGGCGGTATTTCCAGATTACGGTCTTTTATTATAATCCCAATATTTCTATGGAGGCGGAGTACCGCAAGCGCGTGGAGGAGCAGAAGCGGCTGATTGCGGCCTATAATCAAAATGAGCAGGGTCTCCCGATTGCGGTTGTGGAGGGCGATTACGAGCCGGAGGCGTTCTTTGCCGCCGCGAAGGGCTTGGAGCAGTGCCCCGAGGGCGGCGAGCGCTGCTTTGCCTGCTATGAGCTGCGCCTGCGAAGGACGGCAGAGCTTGCGCGCGCGGGACAATATGATTGGTTTGCCACGACGCTCACCATCAGCCCGCTCAAGAACGCGGCAAAGCTCAATGAGATTGGCGAGCGGCTTGCGGCGGAATACGGCGTCGCGTGGCTGGTGTCGGACTTCAAGAAGAGGGACGGCTACAAGCGCTCCATAGAGCTGTCCGCGGAGTATGGCTTATACAGACAGGATTACTGCGGGTGCGTATATTCCCGCAGAGAATTTCCACGGGAAACGGACGCGCGAAGTTTGCGGTAGAAAAAGGGAGCCGGGTTTGTTATAATGATGAGAGGCAACGAAAACAGGAAGGATTTGGAATGCGATGAAAAAGATTTTGGACTTGATTTCTGAGGAAATGGAGAGCGCCTTTGAGGCGGCGGGCTATGACAGAGAGCTGGGCAAGGTGACCGTCTCCAACCGCCCGGATCTGTGCGAGTATCAGTGCAACGGCGCGATGGCGGGCGCCAAGCGGTACAAGAAGGCGCCGATGATGATTGCGCAGGACGTGGCGGCAAAGCTTGCGGACAGCGCCGTGTTTGCGAGGGCGGCGGCGGCGGCCCCGGGCTTTCTGAATCTCACGGTGACCGATGCGTTTGTCGGCGCGTATGTCAAGGGGATGCGCGCGGAGGAAAAGTACGGCGTGGAGGAGACCGGAAAACCGCTGGAGATTGTCATCGACTACGGCGGGCCGAATATCGCGAAGCCGCTCCATGTGGGGCATCTGCGCTCCGCGATTATCGGGGAGAGCGTCAAGCGCATTGAGCGGTATGTCGGGCACCATGTGGTGGGGGATGTGCATCTGGGCGACTGGGGACAGCCGATGGGGCTGGTGATCAATGAGCTCAAGGTGCGCGAACCGGAGCTGGTATACTTTGACGAGCGCTATGCGGGGGAGTACCCGTCGGAGCCGCCTTTTACGGTGTCCGAGCTGGAGGAGATTTATCCCTTCGCGAGCAAGCGCTCCAAGGAGGACGAGCAGTACAAGGCGGATGCCATGGCCTGCACCTATAAGCTGCAAAGCGGCGTGCGGGGGTATCGCGCTCTCTGGCAGCACATTATCGCGGTTTCCGTGACGGATTTGAGAAAGATTTATGATAATCTGGGCGTGACGTTTGACCTGTGGAACGGGGAATCCTCGGTGCGGGATTGGATCCCCGATATGGTAGAGGAGATGAAGCAGGGCGGCCACGCGTATGTCAGCGAGGGCGCGCTGGTGGTTGACGTGAAGGAGGAGACCGACACGAAGGAGATGCCGCCGTGTATGCTGCTCAAATCCGACGGGGCCTCCTCGTATGCCACGACAGACCTTGCGACCATCAAAATGCGCATGGAGCAAAACAACCCCGACGAGATTATTTACCTGACGGACAAGCGTCAGGAGCTGTATTTCCAGCAGGTGTTTCGCTGTGCCCGCAAGACGGGGTTGGTAAAGCCGGAGACCAAGCTGGTGCACATTGGCTTCGGGACGATGAACGGCAAGGACGGAAAGCCCTTTAAGACCCGCGACGGCGGGGTGATGCGCCTCGAGAGCCTGATTGCGGAAATCAATGACGAGATGCTGCGCAAGATTATGGAGACCCGCGAGGTCGAGGACGACGAGGCGAAGCAGACGGCGGCGACAGTGGCGTTTGCCGCGCTCAAGTACGGGGATCTGTCCAATCAGGCAGGTAAGGATTATATTTTTGACATAGACCGCTTTACCTCCTCCGAGGGGGATACCGGCCCGTATATCCTGTACACGATTGTGCGCATCAAGTCCATTCTTGCGAAATATGTACAGGGCGGCGGTGATTTGCGGCAGACAGCTTCCCGCATTGCCGCGCCGTCCGGCGAGAGCGAGAAGCAGCTGATGATGGCGCTTGCAAAGTACAACACCTGCATTGAAGCCGCGGCGGCGGAATATGCGCCGCACAAGATCTGCGCTTATATCTATGATTTGGCGAATGCGTTCAACCGGTTTTACCACGAGACGAAAATCCTCGGCGAGGAGGATGTGGAGAAGAAGGAGGGCTGGATTGCGCTCCTGATCCTCACAAGGGATGTGCTGGAGACGGCGATTGATCTGCTCGGCTTTTCCGCGCCGGAGCGCATGTAGAGGTCATAAGGAAATTGCGACGAATGTAGCGGAAGTTAAGAAAGAATATGCCACGCCTGCAACGCAAGCGTGGCATATTCTTTGAATCGTCGCTGCCGAGCTGGCGTTTTTATGCTATAAGAAATTGCGACAGCGTGAAGTATTCAAGGAGAATGCAAAGCGTTTTTTGAACGCTTCGCATTCTCTTAATCGTCGCTGCCGAGCGACGATTTTTTTACTCCAGATTCAGCCGCTTTGTCATCATATGCAGATTCACAAAGTACATGACGACAGCAAGCACGACGGAGGTAATCAGGGTAAAAACCGCACTTGGCCCGAAGGCGCTCATCATTGTAAGCTCATTCCCGTACTCGGCCGCCGTGACAAGATGGGCGAAGGTCGGAAGGATGCTGATATACGCGATAGTGTTCTGCACGACGTTGAGCGCAAAATACGCGAGAATCGCGCCGAGGATGCGGTGCTTGGCATACAGCTGTCCAAGACTGATGCAGCCGAAAAGCTTGAAGATGCCCGCAACACACTCCACCATGCCCATCAGCAGCGCCCACAGCATATAGCCGCCCATGCTCATTCCCCAGGTGTCAAGCATAACCTCATTCATTCCGCTGAATATTTGGGACAGAGCGTACCGCACGGTATAGCCGAAGTCTCCTATATTCAGGAAATGGGATGTCGCCACGAAGATGATGATGACAAGAGTGGCGGCAACACCGGCAAGAACCAGCAGATAGCTCAGAACGGCGATGATTGTCTTTGCGACCAACAACTGTACCGCGGAGACCGGCAGCGTGTGTGTCAGATATCCCTGATCGGTGTAGCAGGTCCTGTAAAAGCGGACGGCAATAATGACCGTGATGCCGATAATGCAGCCGATAAGGCCGAAATAATACAGGAGGAACGAAAACATCGTGGTGATAATTGAAAAGCCGACGAGAACATCATCAAACTGCGGCCGGATGGTCAGTATGATGCCGCAGGTCAAAAGCGTGGTGCCCGCGAGGACACAGAGCATGATGAGCAGCGGAGTGCGCATTCCTCTCCACTCGTATTTCATTAATTTACTTAACATGCGTATACCTCCCTGAAATAAGCGTCAACGGATTTTCCCGTTTGGCTTCGGATGGAGTCAACGGATGCATGGAGCATCAGCGACCCGTTTTTCATAAAAATAACGTCGTCAAGAACATTTTCAATATCCGAAATCAAATGCGTTGAGAGCAATATGGTGGCATTCGGATTATAATTGGAAATAATGGTGCGCAGAATGTAGTCCCGCGCCGCGGGGTCAACGCCCGCAATCGGTTCGTCGAGAATATACAGCTCCGCCTCCCTGCTCATAACAAGAATCAGCTGCACCTTCTCCTTGGTGCCCTTTGAAAGCGTTTTCAGTCTTGCGTTCAAATTAATGCCGAGCGCGCCAAGCATATAATGGGCCTTTTCCTTTGAGAAATTGGTGTAAAAATCACAAAAATAGTCGATCATCTGGCAGACCTTCATCGAATTGTCCAGATAAGTCCGTTCCGGAAGGTAGGAGACCACCATCTTGGTCTCGGGTCCGGGAATCAGGCCGTTGATGTAAACCGCTCCGCTTGTGGGAGCCAAAAGGCCGTTTACCATTTTGATCAGCGTTGACTTGCCGCAGCCGTTTGGGCCAAGCAGTCCGATAATGCGGCCCCGCGGGAGCGAAAAGCTCATGTGATACACCGCCATATAGCTCCCCGCGCCGGGATAGCGCTTGCAGAGGTCGTTGACCTGTAAAAGCGGCATCGCGGTCATGGCGTTATTCTCAGGCCTGCCGGCCTGATTGATAGTGTTTTGCTCGTTCAATGTATTTCCTCCTCTCATTCAAGTGTCGCTGCCGAGCGGCGATTTTTCCTGTTAAAGAAAGTTGCGACAGTATAAGTTATTCAGTTTTCGTTTATCAGCTGCAAAATTTCCGCGTTGCTGTAGCCGAGCTCGCGCATACCGGCGAAGAATGCCTTGATTTCCGCGATTGCGATTTCGCGCTTGGCGGATTCGATTCTGTGCGTGTCCTCCGTTACCGTGCGCCCGCTGTTTCTTTGCGTGATGATGAGTCCGCTGTGCTCAAGCTCCGAGAGCGCGCGCTGCATCGTGTTGGGATTGACACCGGCGTCCGCGGCCAGCTCCCGGACGCTCGGAAGCCGCTCCCCCGGCCGGTAGATGCCGCAGATAATGCGGGTCTGTATCTTCTCTAAAATCTGGGAGTAAATCGGTCGGTCGGAATTTAATTCCCAAGCCATATAAAACTGCTCCTTTCCTGCGAAATTTTTCGGAACAAACTGTATTAAATAATTAATACAATAATACATTAATACAGCTTCGCCGGAATGTCAAGACAAATTTTGTGAATGGACAGGGCGGAAGGAGTGCGCTATAATGATACTGACAAATCGGGATTCGTGAGATAAGAATTGGAGAGACGGAATGAAAAAATACCTTTTGCCCGGTATGATGCTGGCAATATTTGAAACGATAGCGGTTACCCTTTGGATTGCGTTGGACAATCTGTTTTATTTATTTAATTTCAGTTATATTGGTTTTTCCATTGCTTTGGGAATCTTTTTGTTTATCAAGCGGTATAAAAACGCAAGGCGGGTAACGCAGCTTTTAGTCGGGTTGTATATGGCGGTTTATTTAGGACTGATCTGTAATGAAAACATGCAGATTGAAGGCTTTTGGTATTATCTGTTCACGGGCGTATTTGAGGCGGCGACAATTCACTATGCGGTTGCCAAAATTTTCGGACCATTGCTCTTTGGCAGGGGGTGGTGCGGGTATGCCTGCTGGACGGCAATGATCCTCGACTTTCTGCCTTATAAAGCGCCCCGCCGTCCGAGAAGGAAAATAGGATGGATTCGATATGTTACGTTTGCCGTTTCGTTTCTGTTTGTTGCCGCGCTGTTTCTTGCCCATGCGGGTAATATGGAAAAGATAATGTTTTGGGCATTTATTATCGGGAATCTGTTATATTATGCAGTTGGTGTCGGATTGGCGTTTCTTTTCAAGGATAACAGAGCTTTTTGCAAATATATATGTCCGATTACGGTATTTCTAAAGCCAATAAGCTACTTTTCTTTGCTTAGAATAAAATGTGATACGGATAAGTGTATATCTTGCGGCAAATGTAAGCAGGTATGTCCAATGAATGTGGATGTAACCGATAATTCAAGAAAAAGGGAAAATGGAACCGAGTGTATTCTCTGCTTTGAATGCGTAAAGGCTTGTCCCCAAAACGCTTTGTAACAGATACCTTCCGGGTTATCTGCTGAATGATTCGATTTTCCCCTGTTTTCAAGGCTTTGCCTCCCCTGCAGGGCGCATCGCGATAACAGTATGGAAAGTAAGCATATCATCATTATAATACATCTGCAAATTGCCATGATATTTTCCGACCACTTTCCGAATGCTTTTCAACCCAAATCCATGTCCGGTTTTATCGGCGTTTCGTTGCCGGCCCTTACGGAGAAAAGGATTTTTTCCGCAGGAATTGATAACCGTTATCACAATAAATGGTGTTTTTTCACGTTTGCCTGTATTGATCTCGATAAAAGAGTCAGGGATCATACCTGCCGCCGCTATGGCATTATCCAGTAAATTGCAAAACAGAGCAGTAAGGTCATTGTCTGCAATAAAATCCGTTGTCCCGCTTCGTATGTCAGCATGAAAAGTTATGTGGCTGTCAGTGCATTGCTGCATATAGCGGCATAGAATGGAATTCAGCATTTCGTGGTCGCACAGCCTGGAAGATTCCTTCAGGTCCGGGGAGAGTACCAATTGCCGGATATAGGCGCTTATTTTAGCATACTCTTTTTGCTCATTCAGCAGATCAATGGATTGCAGGTGCTTTTTTATGTCATGGATTAAAATACGCTGGTTTTCATTCTGTACATTCAGCATTTTATAATACCTTGCCGCATCGGACTCTTTTTGGAGCAAAAGCTGTATTTCCGTAAATTCCATACTTTTTTTCTGATGATACCGGTTGATTTCAAACATGAGCAGGTTCGCTGCCAGCAAAAAAACAGCGCCCACGGCAACCATCCAATCAAGTGATGACGGGAGGGAAACAGATTCGCCAATATTTATAAAAGTAAACATAATAAAGATTGAGGTTAAGGGAATGAAAACAAGAAGAATAACAGACCTGTCCTGCTGCCCTGTATCCTTCTTTGGGTTTGGCATAAGGTGAATCAGTATATAAGCAACAGCGAAGAATATGAGCTTACTAAAGACCGAAAAAAATAAAAGATGGTAAAATTCTCTGCCATTATCAAGGAAGTGCGGGGCAAAACGCTTGGTAATTCCATAAACGATCAATTCGCTCATTGTCATAACAGCCGTCAGTATAGAGGAATGGAATATGGCCGTGTACCAATTCAGATAACACTCCGTCGCTAAGAAAATGAAATTCAGCAAAAAATATAAAAGAATATTGATCCATATAAATTCAGACAATGATACGCAAAACAGGATAAAATAGAAACCGCATAGTACGGCAAGCCTTCTCTGAGGGGTGTGTTTGGCGGGAAATAAATTGGAGGAATACTGCCAGAGTATCATCGCTTCTGCAAGAAAACTGAAAAAATAACAGATTGTATTTGTCATTTGCTTTACCTCGTGCTTTCCAAATAAAGGAGATAGGCTTCTTTAAAAGCGCTGTATTTCCTTTTTGTCAGATAAGCAGATTGATGACCGGCCATATGGACAAGGTTACGGTCAAAATCCGTGACATGCTCAAAATTGATAATGAAACTGCGGTGCGTCCGGAAGAAACGGTTTTCAGGGAGAAGCTCCAGCCAGTACTGCATATTGTGAACAGATTCAAAATCACGCAGAATGGTATGTACCGTTACTTTTCTGCCCTGTGCTTCTACTGCTATGACAGAGGACGCAGGCAGTGTATGGATACCCTGTTTTGTTTCAACCGGAATTTTTATTGTCATGGTGTTATACAGGTCAACCGCATCTTTCATATTCCGGAAAAACCGCTGCTTATCCAAAGGCTTTGACAGATAGCGGAACACATGAAACCGCATTGCATCATCAAGATATTCAGAATAAGAGGTCACAATAAAAATAATGATATTTTCATTCCTCTTTTTTAATTCCTTTCCCACATAGATCCCATTTATTCCGGGCATTTCCACGTCAAGAAAAAGGATGTCTTTTTCTCCCTTGTCTGCCAGCAGTGATTCCCCATCAGAAAGGCAGACAAGTTCCGGGCATTTCACGTTAATGTTTTCAAAAAAGTTTCTGATATATTTTTGAAGCTGTTCAATTATCAGCGCATCATCGTCACAGATGAGTATTCGCATTTTCACACCTCATTTCATTTGCTGCGTTTTCATTCCTTTACATTATACAGTAAAGGGCAGGGGAATACAAAAGGTTTGCATGAAAAGACATTTTTTAGCGGATTTTGGGAGGGAATAAGAGCCGGGAATAACTGACACGGAATGAAGTGACCAAAAAAAGGCAAAAATTGTCGTTTGGTGCAGGATGGATTGAAATTATGGCGGAAACAGAGATAATGGAATTGTTGCTGCTTTCTCAGGGCGGCGATACAAAAAGGCAGTTATGCCATTACAGAACGGAGGAATTTTATAATGAAAAAGAGTATTTCAAAAAAGATGTTTGCGTTGTCTGTGTTTCTGTCTGCCGGTATTCTGATGACCGGCTGTTCCGATACGGCAGCAGAACCCTCGAAGAGCATACCGGCGGAAAGCAGCACAGAGGTGATGCAGGGGAGTGTGGAGAGTGCAGAAGGGGCGGAATCCGGAACAAGCCATATCAGAGAGAAATTGTCCGATCAGCCGGTCATTGATGCGGAGGTGATTTTGCCGGAAGAGCAGGTATATAGCGTGTATGTGTTGACAAAGAAAGCGTTTCCGAGAGAAGATTTAGATGTTTTTTTCGGAGTGTCGGAAGCAGTCGTAACGGATCACCCGGAATGGACGGGGGCTTATTCTGCAAAAACGAAAGAGGGCGGATACTTTAGTGCGGATCCCCAAGGGAATTTTACATATGCTAAGGATGAGGAAAGGGACGAGCACATCGTATATTTGGTGGAAACCGCATATTATAATGCCAGCAGTTGTTCTTTTCGGGAGGAAGAAATATCGGATTTGTCCTTCCTGAACGCAGAGAAAGCCATTCAGACGGGAAAGGAAAAGATCAAGGAGCTGACCGGACAGGATTCGGAGATTCTTGCTGCATATGCTCTGGATCGGGAAAAATTGACAGCGTTGGAGGAGAAGTACAGGCAGACGCAAAACTACCGGGAAGATGCGCAGAGAGGGAAAGCAGCTACGGTCGATGACTGGTCGGACGCAGATGAAATATACTATATGGAGTACGAACTGACGAAGGATGGCCTGCCAATCTACAGCGGCATCAATGAGCCGGGACTGTCCATCGCAGTGGAAACCTTTTGGACGGCTGAAACCCGAATCACGATGCTGCTTGATAAGGATGGGATCCGCTATATAGCCGGCAGGGGTGGAATTTTTGAAGCCGTCCCGGAAGCAGAGGCGCAGACGATCATCTCAGCGGAGGCAGCGCTGGAAGCGGTAAAGGAAATCTATGGGAATACCACATTGAGTCCGCAGGATACAATCTCCCGGATATGGCTGGAGTATGTCGTTGTACCGGACCCGAAAGAGAAGGAACAGTATAAGCTGGCGCCTTATTGGTGTGTGCAGATAGATTCGCCTTCGGGAAACAGCAGTGCGGAGCGAATCAATGCGATAACGGGAGGTAATCTGTCCTATGGAGAATAAAGGGGCCCTGTCCCGTCTGTTGCGATTGTTTTAGGTGTTGCCGCGATGGAGCGGGTGCGGTATAATCATTGTGATACAGAAGCGGCAGGACATAGGAACCCTTTATGAGGAGAGGAGCACCAAGGATGAAAATTCAGCTATATACAGTGATAATGACAATGGCAATCGGATTGCAGATGAGCGGATACCCGCAGCCGGCCGCGTCTGCGCAGACGGACAGTGCGGCGCCTCAACCCGCAGCCGATGAGACACGGGATTTGGAGACGCCGCCGGAAATCCTGAATTTTGTCGATGCATTTGGAGCGTGTTACCAAGTGGAGATAAACCCGCGGGTTGAAAGGCATGACTATGAGCCTGCGGCGTTTTTTCGTGACGGAATGAAGCTGTCGTATGAGGGGGATGCCCGCTATACCTGCCGCCTTGGCGTTGACGTGTCTTACCATCAGGGCGTTATTGACTGGGAGAAGGTAAAGGCGGACGGATACGATTTCGCGTTTCTCAGGATAGGATACCGTGGCTACGGACAAAGCGGAAGCATCAATTTGGACAAGCAGTTTTTCAGAAATATTAAAAACGCGCAGCAGGCCGGCTTGGAGGTCGGGGTCTATTTCTTCGCCCAGGCGGTCAACGAGCAGGAGGCGGTCGAGGAGGCGGAGTTTGTCTTGGAGCAGCTCAAGGGATACGAGCTGCAGCTTCCGGTGGTCTATGACCCGGAGAGCATTCTGCATACAAAGGCGAGAACCGACAATGTGACGGGCGAGCAGTTTACGAAGAACACGATTGTCTTCTGTGAGAAAATAAAGGAAGCCGGCTATGAGCCGATGATATACAGCAACATGAAGTGGGAGGCGTATCAGTTTGATTTGGAGGCGCTGTCGGAATATCCGATTTGGTATGCGGATTACGAGCCCTTGCCGCAGACGCCGTATGCGTTCAGATTTTGGCAGTACACCAATGAGGGGAGCGTCAACGGCATTCAGGGGGCGGTTGATCTGAATATTGAACTGATTCCGGTTACGCCGTCGTTGACAGGCCATGTATAAGCTGATATAGTTAAAGCATAAGAAATAAATAGACAAAATAGAAGCAGAGAGGTGGCTCCATCATATGACGATTTGTATTCGCGCTATGCGCATCCGCAAGTAAGGGGCGGTAGAAAAGCAATTGTATCATCTCATGGAAATGGGATTTTTTGGCGTGTGCGAATACAAGGCGATCCTATGTTGACGGGCAGAGTGTGAGGATTCACGGTCTGCTTCCGTCTGTTTGCCGTAGATTTTCAGCAGGAAATTTCCGTTTTCAGGGAAATGCCCTGCTTTTTTAGTTGCCTTTTTCAGAACCAATTCAAATCATTTATGCGCGGAAAAGAGGAGTATCATGCAAAAAGGCAAAACAAAATTATCCGATACACAGAACTTTATAACGGACCCAAAATTGATTCAAAGGATTGTCCGCATAGGCGGAATCAGGAAGGAGGATGTTGTTATCGAGATTGGAACCGGAAAGGGGCATTTGACGCAGGAGCTGTGCCGCAGGGGCGGGTATGTCCGTTCAATCGAGCTTGACAGAGGCCTGTATGAGAGCGCCTGTAGAAAATTGTCGAAGCTTTCTAATTTAGAATTGGTGCACGGGGATTTCCTGCAATACCCGCTGCCGCAGAGGGGCGCGTATAAGGTATTTTCCAACATTCCCTATAATATTACCACGAAAATAACAGATAAGCTGTCAAATGCGCCGAATCCGGCTGCGGATATCTGGCTGATCATGGAGAAGGGCGCGGCGAAGCGATTTCTGGGCATTGGGAGAGAGACGGAGAAATCCCTGCTTCTCAAGGTGCACTGGGAATCGGAGATACGGTATCATTTTCGGCGCGAGGACTTTCATCCGATGCCGTCAGTAGATTCGGTTTTGGTGCATTTTTCGAGAAAGGAGGCGCCCGATTTGAATAAAAAAGACTATGCGGCCTTCCAAGGCTTCGTCAAAGCCGCAATGCGGCATGGCCTGTGCGGAAAGAAGGGACTGCTCACAAAACGGCAGGCAGATGTGGCGTTAAAGCGCGCGGGACTGCCGCCTGCGCGTCAGGACGGTGTCACATTGTACATCCAATGGCTCTGCTTATTCCGATGCCGGCAGCAGATTTCGCGAAGCGGAAAATAATATTCCACAATAAAAGACCCTATGCAGTCATAGAAATAATGCATAAGGCCCCATGTATAAATCACAAAATAAAATGGGGCCTACAGGGCTCGAACCTGTGACCCTCTGCTTGTAAGGCAGATGCTCTCCCAGC
>JAMPFV010000066.1 GCA_023664265.1 Roseburia sp. | reverse complement strand
TGCACAGGCGAACCAGTCCAACCAGGGTGTTCTCAGCCTCTTAGGCTAATGAGTATCTGACTGCTCGATATTATAACAAAAGTATAGGAATATACATGACAAAAGCCGTCTTTCGGGACGGCTTTTGTTATTGAAATTTGGAGACCGCCATCATAAGGAGATGAAGCCATGTCAAAAATACCCGTTTCCGTATGTATCATAGCCCAGAACGAAGAAGTCCATATCGAAAACTGCCTCAAGAGATTAAAGCCCTACGGCTTTGAGATCATCGTGGCGGATACCGGATCCGCCGACACCACAAGGGAGATTGCCGCGCGCTATGCCGACCGTGTCACCGACTTTCCCTGGACGGACGATTTCAGCGCCGCGCGGAATTACTGCGCGTCCCATGCCTCCCATAAACATGTTCTGTCGCTCGACTGCGACGAGTATGTGGAATCCTGCAATCCCGAAGAGCTTCTCCGGCTGATAAGCGCACATCCGGACCGGACGGGCGCCCTGCAGATCCGCAACGTCATCAACCGTCCCGACGGGACAACGGGCTTTGCAAAGGACCTTGTGCCGCGCTTTTATGATAAGACACGCTTCCGTTATGAACAGCCCGTCCACGAGCAGCTGATGCGGACAAGGCCCGCCGCCATCCCGGACGCGGACGCAAGTTTTCTGCTGCCCATGGACGTTGTCCACCACGGCTATGCCCTTCCCCCGGAGCAGATGCGCGCCAAGCAGGAGCGGAATCTGCGCCTGTTGCACCATGCGCTGGAGACGGAGGGCGAAAATCCGTATCTGTGCTTTCAGATCGGCCAGTCGGAGCTGGTGCTTGAACACTGTGAGGAAGCCGCCCGCTTTTATGAGCGGGGACTCTCCTGCAATCCGGACTGCGGGCTGCTGTATGTCCACGCTATGGTAGAAGGGCTTGCCAAGGCCTATGTGATGACCGGCCGCAGGAAGGAGGCGCTTGCCCTGATGGAGCGCTACGAGCCGCAGTGCAATTCCGCGCGCTATGTCTTTTACCATGCAAATGTACTGATGGACAACGACGAGCCGCTCAGGGCGCTTGTCAAGTACGTGAAAGCGACCATGATGCCCGACACGGACACGTTGGGATATGAGCTTTTATACTGCTATCAGCATATCATAGAGCTGTACCGGCGCTTCGGGGAGGAGGAGCTGGCAGAGGTCTTCGTAAAAAAGTATGAGGAATGTCAGGCAAAGCTCTCACAATGATTCAGGCAATTCCGGAGATATGTATTTGTGACGAGGCTTTTATGGTACTATATTCCCATTGCTCGAGAATCCGGCACAGCGGGCCTTAACAGGCCGGAAAGCTTTTATGGTACTATATTCCCATTGCTCTCCCGCTCCGCTTGGCATATAATTAATGTACGTTAAGAATGCCTCCCCCAGATCTGTTTGGGGGAATGAATCCTAAGTTGAGGATAAATACGAAAACGGACAGGAAAAGCTTTTATTCCCGAGCCTGAATGCATCATAAGTTGGAAACAAATACCGCAAGAGGAGCGCCTTTGAACACAGGAATCAGAAATACCATAACCGCGGCGGATATAGACGCGCAGTACGACGAAAAGGCCAAGCGCCTGCTGAGCCACAAGAGCATTCTTGCTCATATCTTAGTAAATACCGTAAATGAATTTAAGGGCATGAAGCCTGGGGATGTTGAAGCTTATATTGAAGGGGAGCCTTCTATCGGTTCCATTCCCACGGAACCGGGGCTCACCAATACAGCAGGGAATACGCACGGAGAAAGAATCATCGGCTTTAACTCCGAAAACACGGAAATTAACGAGGGATTGATTCGATTTGATATTGTATTTTATGTCCGTATGCCGCATAATAGTAATATAGAGAGCGGACTTTCGCAAATCATCGTGAATATGGAAATCCAAAAGTCTGTTCCTTCAGAATATGATATTCTAAACCGGGCAATCTTCTATGTGAGCCGCTTACTTTCCTCTCAAAAGGGAAGGGATTTTGAAGGCACCCGCTATAACGACATAAAGCGCGTATACTCCATATGGATTTGTCTGAACATGGATGAAAACTGTATGGAATATGTCCATCTCACAAAGGAGACCTTATTGGGAAATCCCCGGTTCAAAGGGAAGCTTGATTTACTCAATATCATACTGCTCGGCATTTCCGACAAGCTGCCGGAGCATACTGCGGATTATGAGCTCCACCGCCTTTTGAGCGTTCTTCTTTCAAAGGAGCTTCCGATAAAGGCAAAGCTCAATATTCTTGAGCAGGAATATGATATTCCCATGGAAAGCAATATCAGAAAGGATGTGAATGTTATGAGTAATCTGGGGCAGGGTATCCTTGAATACGGCATTGAGAAAGGTCTTGAAAAGGGTCGTTCGGAACAAGCAGTGACAATCATTCTCAATATGCACAAAAAGGGCTTCACGTTAGAGCAAATCGCGGACGCCACAGACATGAGCATTGAGGATATCACCGCGATTATCTCAGGGAAATCCCCAGTGTTGGCGTAGCTTCCACCCTCTTGGAGTAATGACTGTTTAGCTAATCCGAACACCGCATAAATGTAATCTGTTTTTCTTTATGGTACCATATTCCCATTGCGCCCACTCTCCGCTTGGAATATAATTAATGTACGTTAAGAATGCCTTGAGAACAAATACCACAAGAGGAGCGCCTTTGAACACAGGAATCAAAAATACCATAACCGCGGCGGATATAGACGCGCAGTACGACGAAAAGGCCAAACGCCTGCTGAGCCACAAGAGCATTCTTGCTCATATCTTAGTAAATACCGTAAATGAATTTAAGGGCATGAAGCCTGGGGATGTTGAAGCTTATATTGAAGGGGAGCCTTCTATCGGTTCCATTCCCACGGAACCGGGGCTCACCAATACAGCAGGGAATACGCACGGAGAAAGAATCATCGGCTTTAACTCCGAAAACACGGAAATTAACGAGGGATTGATTCGATTTGATATTGTATTTTATGTCCGTATGCCGCATAATAGTAATATAGAGAGCGGACTTTCGCAAATCATCGTGAATATGGAAATCCAAAAGTCTGTTCCTTCAGAATATGATATTCTAAACCGGGCAATCTTCTATGTGAGCCGCTTACTTTCCTCTCAAAAGGGAAGGGATTTTGAAGGCACCCGCTATAACGACATAAAGCGCGTATACTCCATATGGATTTGTCTGAACATGGATGAAAACTGTATGGAATATGTCCATCTCACAAAGGAGACCTTATTGGGAAATCCCCGGTTCAAAGGGAAGCTTGATTTACTCAATATCATACTGCTCGGCATTTCCGACAAGCTGCCGGAGCATACTGCGGATTATGAGCTCCACCGCCTTTTGAGCGTTCTTCTTTCAAAGGAGCTTCCGATAAAGGCAAAGCTCAATATTCTTGAGCAGGAATATGATATTCCCATGGAAAGCAATATCAGAAAGGATGTGAATGTTATGAGTAATCTGGGGCAGGGTATCCGCGAATGGGGCCGCGAGGAAGGCCGTGCGGAGAAAGCAGCGGCAATCATTCTTAATATGCACAGAAAGGGCTTCACGTTAGAGCAAATCGCGGACGCCACAGACATGAGTATTGAGGATATCACCGCGATTATCTCGGGAAAATCCCCTGTGTTGGCATAGCTTTCCGCCAAGCCATTTTTTAATAGTACTTAATATCTGCAGAAAATTGCGACAATCGTAGCGAAAGAAGTTGCTCCGCTTGCGGAGCAACTTCTTTGAATCGTCGCTACCGAGCGACGATTTTTTTACTTCAACAGATTCGCAAGCTCTTCCACGCCCGCCACATTGGAGGCCTCCTTATTGGCCTCCTGTATCTGGTCGTATACCTCCTTGCGGTATATGGACACATCCTTGGGAGCGTTGATTCCAAGCTTGACCTGCTCCCCCTTGACCTCAAGCACCGTTATTTCCACGTCATTATTAACAATCAGAGCCTCGCCTTTCTTCCTTGATAGCGCCAGCATATACCTCACCTGCCTTCTTTCTTTGTCTCATGCTTCATTTTATGCGCCATCAGATCATCATAAATCGCATGCTTGACATTGTACCGCTCATCCTCACAAATGAGCTGCACGGCCCTGCGGTTGTCCACGCTGACGATAATCGGCGCCTTCAGGTTCACGGTGGTCTTGGTAACGTCACTCGGAACCGTAACGGTGACAAACATCAGTATATTCTCACTGTCAAGGTTATCTCCCAACGGTGTCAGGACATCGCGGTCAAACTGCGGGGTATAGCCCGGCATTGCCAGCTCCGGATTCATCACCGGCATCGCAAAGCCCGGCTCCTGCAGGGACTGGAGCCATTTGATGCTTGACTCACTCCCCTTCTCAATATTGTAAATCAGCGTAAAATCTTTTAAGTCGGGAAAGCCCAAAATACCGCGCTCAAAGTGGATGATCTTCTCCTCCTCAATCGCAATCCTGCCAAATGCTCTTGTCTCAATCTCTACCATATTGTCCTCATTTCTACGCACATTCCCTGTGCTTAACCTTACTCTCCATGTAATTCTTATGCCACCGCTATCGGATAAAATCCAAAAGCGTTGTCTGCAGTACATAGCTGATGGAGGAAAGCGCAGCCTGGTACGTCATCTCCACGCTCTTGAGCTGAATCGTGAGGTCGGCGTAATCCACGTCCTCATTCGAGCTTACCAGCTCCTCAAAGCTGGTCTTCTGCACGTTCAGACGGTTCTGAATCAGCTCCAGACGGCTGCCTCTCGACGCACAGTTCGTCTCCGCAAGCGTCGTCTGCTTCATGTATTTGTCACATTCCGTAAGCATCTCGCCATGACGCGTGGTGATCTTGTCACTTATCATAGTCTTCGCTTTTTCCAATGCTTTATACTGCTCCTCCAGCTTCTTGAGGTCGTTATCCTGATACTTTCCGGAATCAATCAGCTTCTTAACGGCGATAGAGTTGTCATCCAAAACGGCATACTCCTCCATCATCCGCACCAGCTCCTCGGCATCCCGTCCCAAATCATGGTCAAACAGCTCATCCGGCGTCGTGTTGACGCGGATTGTCTGATGATTGCCGATGTCATACTCTATGATCTGCCGGTCATCCGGAGCAAGCGTATCGTCCAGATAGTTCTCATTGTATTTCAAGGTTCTGCCGGTTGCAGGCTCCGTCCGCTCTACATAGAAGTAATGGATGGGGTCAAGGTCACCCTCCGCCCAATTGCTCTTCTCATAGCTGATTCTGAACTCTGTCGAGGAGGGCTGAACGGAAAGCTGCTCCTTCACGTCCGCACCCAACAGCAGCTCGCCCGTGGACGCAATATACACCATCGCCTCGGGATGATCCACCGCGTACTGATACGCCTCATTGGTCGCACTGTCAAAGGGGATAATATCCTTAGTTCCGGTTTTATATTTCGGTGTAATACCATCTGCTTCAAATACGGCATTACCACCCGCATCCGTCTCCTGAACGGGATTACCGCTCGCATCCAATTCATACTCACGGTTAATACTGTAAGTAACAGTAAGTCCTGCCCTATCCTTAAAGGTCAAGGTCACATTGGGCTCATACTCATAGCTGTCATAAAGCTGACGCATGGTAGGCGGATTTGTCGTCGGATTCCCGTCCGCCCCCAACACATATGCAGGACTTCCGTCCACATTCGTCTCATAAACGGGCGTAGTCGTCGGATTCCCATCCGCATCCAATTCAAAGACCGGCTGTGCATTCTTCTGAGGAATTTTCTGCCCATTCTCATCCAGCTTATAGGCCGCAACCTCCGTATCCCCATAGGCCAGACGGATACGATAGATGTCATGTGTCGCCACGTCATACTCCGTTGTGAGCTGTGTATAATTGCCGCCAAGATCCTTATTGTTAAAGTTCCCCTCGTTGATTTCCTTCAAATCTCCGGTATTGACGAAGGTCATCTTGGAGATGCTGCCGTTGGTCACCTGCTCCGTGATGGAATAGGTCTCTATCTTATCCTCCATGAAGGTCAGCGGGAGGTCGGTACGATAGCCGGTAAAAATGCTTCGGCCGCCGCTCTCCGCGTTGCCCGTCGCATAGAACTCCTTGATGGTGTTTGTAACTTTCGCCAGCGTCGCCTGTCTGTCCTCCTGCTTCTGATAATTGCTCACGGCCTGATTAATGCAGGTACGAATGTCATTCGACAGCATATCGCTCACCGTGCTGATTGCGGAGGCGGTAAGATTGATCCAGTTCTCCGCGTCCTTAGAATTCTTCTCATAATACTGCTCAATCTTATCCAAGGTGGAATTCAGCTTCAACGCGCGGATTGCAATAATCGGGTCGTCCGACGGTCTGGAAATCTTCTTGCCGGTCGTCATCTGGTTGACCAGCTTCTCCTGACGCGACTTATTGGTATTCAGATTGCGGAGTGATGTATTCTGCATCATCTTCGTTGTTATACGCATTGCCATATTATTTTATACCCCCGTTTCCAATATCAGTCTCTCGTAGCATTCATTCAGCACGGATATCATTTTGCTCGCGAGATTAAAGGCATTCTGGTACTTCACCATGTTTGCCGCCTCCTCGTCCGTATCGACACCGCTGATGGAGAACCTGCTGTTCTCTATCGACTCGTCGATGCTCATGTAGAGTTCCTGGAAATTCGTCGCGCTTGACGCGTTCAGCGCCGCGTCGCCCAGAAGACAGATCAGAAAGCTCTCCGCGCTGCAGCCCCTGAACTTCATTTTGTCAAGATTGGTTGACAAATCCTTGAGCTCAATCAGGATGTCATACTTGGAAACGCCGTCCGTCTCGATCGTGTGCGTGACCATCGTGTTCGGGTCATGCTCCAGTGTCTTCTTCACGCTGAAATTGTCAGCCGTCAGGGCAAAATATCCGTCGTCCGTGGAGCTGAAGCGCTTTGTGCCGAGCGCAACATCCAAGTTGTACTGCTCTCCCGTCACCTCATTGTTGCCGGTGTAGAAGATGTCGTTCTCCCTGTTGTTCTCATTGTAATCCGTGGCGCCCTCCTGACCATATATTTCGTTGAAAGCGCTTGCGTAATGGCGCACCCACTCATTCATCTGCTCAAGATAATAGGGAATGCCCTGATAATCCACCCGCTCGCCGACCTTCGCGTTCTGCCCGATAACATCCTTTGAGATTTTTACCGGATTTCTTGCCAGGTTGTCGGAAAGCTTAAAGGTGTAATAGGCCTCGCCGTTGTCATATTCCTTATATTCAAAGCTGTCATAATAGTAATACTCGCCGCTCAGCATGATGCGCCCGTCCATAAGCGGCAGGGTGCTCTTGGTCATATCCTTGAGATAATCGTCCGTTACACGCACCGTCACGGTGTTTTCCACGGAGTTCACGGAGGAAATCTTTCCGTTAAACGCCTCTTTGTTATTGCCGTCACGCACCTCGATAAGCCCCTTGAGCTCGCCTCTCGTTGACTTTGCGTAAACGCCTATCTCCTCGCCGGTGTCCGTCCACTGAATGTCGAACAGTCCGTCCACGTCATTCTGATTGGCCTTCTGCCAATCCTCACGCGGTATACACTCCAGCTGGCGGTAACGGTATCCCTCCACCAGAAGCTGCCCGCCCGCGATGCCCACAACATAGTTGTTCATTCCGGTATCATTGCCGGCATCATCATAAATGGGCTTCTCCTCGCACTCCACATCAATGACCGCGGAGAGCTGGTCAATCAGCAAATCACGCTTGTCGCGAAGCTCATTGGCCACGGTGTTCCCGCCGGCCTCAATAATGTTAATCTCCTTGTTCAGCGTGGTAATCTCCTGCGCAATGCTGTTGATTTCATTGACCTTTATCTCGATCTCGTCGTTGACGTCCGTCTGCATCTTCTGAAAGCTGTTGTACATAATATTGAAATACTCGCACAGGTTTCCCGCAAACCCGATAAAGGTAAGCGCATAGTTTACCTCGCCCGTGTTCGTCGCCAGAGAGGACAGGGACGCCTGATACTCGCTGAAAATCTGCTCAAAGCCCTTGACCTGATTGGTTCCCCTCTGGTCACGCAGATAATCCTCGATAATCGCCGTGTAATACTGCTTCTTATCCGCCTCGCCCAGCTTGGAATTGTTGTTCCAGTATTTCTCGTCATAATAGATGTCGCGGATGCGCTCCGCGCCAAGGGTATCCACACCCGCGCCGACACAGCCGTAGCCCTGAAAAACTCTCATCGCCGCGGCCGCCTGCTGATTGACCGCCTGTCTGGAATAGCCTACTGTCTCGATATTCGCTATATTGTTCGCGGTGGTATTCAGCCCCGCGTTGGCCGCAACCAGGCCGGTATAAGATGTATTCAAACCTAAAAATGTGGATGGCATAATTTATCCCCCTTTTATTCCCCTAAAATTATCCGCAAGACCGTCAGGAGGCCATGCTCAGCAGGGTATCAAGCATACTGTTCACTACATTGATGTACCGGCTCGCCGCATTGTAAGCGTTCTTGTACATAATCATGCGCTCCAGCTCCTCGTCCGAGGAAACGCCGATGACCGTCTGCCGCTCGTTGTCCGCCTGCTCCACCGCAAGCTGTTCGTATTCGTACAAGAGCTTATAGACATTGCCGCTGCCGGATACCTGGCTCATCAGATTGGTGTAGCAGTTCTCAAAGGTGCTCATCGCGGTCGCGTTCGGATTGAGGTAGATGCCGTCCTTCTGGAAGGCCTCCACAAACGCCGTTCCGATATTGTAATCTGCCGAGTCATCCTCATACTTGAAGCCGAGCAGCGCCGGTGTCTGTACGAGCTCCAGATTAATATCCAAGTTGGTGCAGTTGTAAAGAGAAAAGGCAACGTCAGGATCCTCCTCGTTGAACTTCCAGTAATTATTCGGAATGGGATTCCCCTTCTCATCACAAATCCTGATCAGAACCAGCTTGCCGTCCTTATCAAAAATCTTGTTGCCATCCCTCGACTCCTGCAGCTCTCCCGCGTCGATCTTTTCCCGTATCAGCTTCTCGTCGTCAAGAGAGGTCATAACGCGCTCATACGGATCCGACATCAGCTTTTGGAACATCTGCATCGGCGTGCCGTCCTCGTTGCAGAGGTATCCGCTCACCGGGTCGCAGGCCTGTGCAAGCACCTCGTTGACCTTCGTCGCAATCGCGTGTATCAGATGGTCAAATTCCGCCTCGACATTCATAATGACGGAATTGGAAATCTCTTTGTTGTAGTATTCCTTGCCGTATTCCGCGTTGTACTGCTCCGCCGTAATCCCAAGCTTCTCCAGCTTCGCCTGCGTACAGATATCCGCGTTTACATCCGTATAATTCGCGATATGGTCGCCTCTGGCCAGAAGCAGCGCGCGCAGGGATCCGACGTCCGTATCCTTCGCGGTCGATATCTCCTCCGTCAGGTTAAACACCTTCGCGGACTCAAAATCCTGCACTCTCTCGCCGTTCTCATCCGTCACCCACACTACATTGTGCGGCCAATACGGCGTCACAAAGCCGGTGCTCTCGTCGGTCAGCATTCCCATCTCAAAGGTGCGAGTTCCCGTGACGAAATCCGTACCGTTAAAGCGAACCGAGAGGTTGGAATACTTATCCTCCTCATACTCGATATTGCCGTAACCCGCAAGGGTATCCAACAGCAAATCGCGCTCGTCGCGCAAATCGTTTGCGGACTCCACGCCGCCGACCTCTATCCTTGAAATCTCTTTATTTAATTCAACAATTCTTTTTCCGATCTGATTGATTTGATCGACCGAATCCTTCACCTGCTTGTTGAGGTTATTCTGATATTCGATAAAAGAATTGTAGACCGATGTCGCATTCTCGATAAAGCCCGCGCACTTCTGCACAAGCGTGGACATATTCACGGTGTCGTTCGGGTTCTTGGAGAGCTCCTGCATCGCCGTCCAGAGTCCGGATACGGACTTGGAAAACGCGGCATCCTCAAACTCGCCCATAATGTCCTCTATCTCCAGTATCGCCGAATAGGAGACCTCATAGAAACTGTATCTGCCGCTCTCCTCACGGTATGTAGCGTCCAGAAACATGTCTCTGACGTGGCGGCAGTCCGCATATTTCACGCCGTCGCCAATCTGGACGTTATAGCCGGCCATATTCTTTTGTGTGTTGGTATATGTCGTGTCGGAATTTGCCACCTGCTGGCGCACATATCCCACGGTATTCAGATTTGACAGATTGTGCGCCGTCGTGTTCAGCGCGTTTTGTGAAGTGCGCAGTCCGCTGTCACCTATATATAATGCTCCAAATAAAGACATGGTATCTCTCCTTGTGCTTTCCCGCTCTTATTGTTTTGCGTCGAAACCACCATGAAAGATACCAAGTGCACTGCCATTTGTGTATGCGTCTTTCGAATAGTTGGCTGTTTGCGGCGCAGACTTCAGCGCTCTGATCATATTCAGATTAAAATCAACCATTTCAAGCTTATCCATCAACAGCATCTGATTTCGCTCATTGATTGTCTTTAAGTTCTCCGTGGTCTCTTTTAATCTCTCATGCACATCCACCAGCTTTTCCTGCTGGCTCGGCATTTTCTCGAGCATCTGAATCAGGTTAATGAGTTTCAATGTTGCAACATCCCTGTTAACTACGTTGGCAATATCAGCCAGAATTTTATTTCTTTGCTTCTCAATAGTCTGGATTTTGCCTACGATTTCCTGTTCATCCTCCGTGATTTTCCCTAAAGCTTCTATATCGCCCTTGACGATAGCGGAAGTTTTGTCCCCGGCGAGCACTGACAGGGCTTCATACTCCGTATTCTCCCTGTCCAGCACGTCGATTAAATTCTCTAATAAGCTAGCCACACATATACCTCATTAAAACAGTCCGTTATATTTCTCCAACAGCTTTGCCGCGAAATCCTCCGTGTCTACTTCATAGGTACCGTTGTCAATCCGCTCCTTCAAAGAGCTTACCAGCTCTGTTCTGACATCCGGCGCATTCTGAACGGCCTGCTTCGCAATCTGAGCATCCCTGCCTGCGTCGGAAAGCATGAGCTGGTCACGGAAGCCGTTTTTAACGGTTGTGTTCTTCTTCTCGTCCGCTTTCTTCAGCTTATTGCTTCCATAGATCTGTTTGATTTGACTGTAAGCATCTATACGCATTAAGACTCCTCCCTCCATGAAACCGTCTTTATTTTATGTATTCTATACTCCTTATATCTAATTTATCGGATGTTTTTCATGATACTTTATAGCCGGAAGCGAAAAATTTCACGAAGCATGTGTACACGGTTAAAGGGAAAGGTGAAATACCAGCCGTCGGCAAAGTCCTCCGTGAGCGCGATAATTTCCTGCGCAAGCGCGATTCCGACCGCCTCTCCTTCTTCTCGCGACGCGTTTTCCGCGTATCGGTTCACAATGTCCTCCGTCACGTTGATTCCCGCAAGCTCGTTTTGCATAAAAAGCGCGTTTTTCCTGTTGACCAATGGCATCACGCCACAGAGAATCCGCGCGCCGGTCTCCTCCTTGATACGGCGGATTCTGTCGGAGGCTTCCTTATTAAATACAGGCTGCGTGATAAAAAAGCGTGCCCCCGCCGCAAGCTTCTGCCGCACACGGCCGATTTCCACATCAAGATTCCTTCTACCCTGATTGATTGCGCCACCGTAGCACATCGGCGCTTGAGCAAAATTCTCTTCATTCATGTCCTGCACGATGTTCATCAAACGGACCGAATCGAACTGAAAGACGGACTTGGCGCTCTGCCGCGCCGCATAAGGCAGCGGGTCGCCGGTAACAAGCAGAAGATTATATATCTCATTGATGTGTGCACCCAGAAGCGTCGAGCGTATTGCAATGGCATTTTTGTCCCGACAGCATATGTGCGGCATCACACGGATTCCAACCTCCCTGCGCACTTTCTCCGCCATCAATACGGAATCCGCGCGCGTCCGCCCCGACGGGGAATCCGGGAAAGTCAGCACGTCCACGCCAAAGTCCTTCAGCAGGCGCGCGGCCTCTAACAGCCTTTGGTCATCCGCATTGAACGGCGGCGCAAGATCCACCGCGATGAGCTTTTCCGGCGTATGCGGCTTTTCTGCAAAAAAGGCATTGTCCCGCGCCGGCTTCACTGCCTCTGAGACGGACACACGCGGCCTTTCCCTCACAGGCGTCTCCGTCGCAATCCGCCGCGCAAGCAGACGGATAAACTCCGGCGTAGTACCACAACAGCCGCCCACAATATCTATCTGCCCCCTGTCCGCGAGCTCCGCGACCTTGTCCGCAAAATAATCCGGCCGTCCGGCAAACTGTATCCTGTTCCGTATCCGCGCGGGATAGCTTGCATTGGGAAGTGCAATCACAAATTTATCAGTCGGAAGCTCCAGCGAAGCAATCATCTGTCCCATGTGCCCCGGTCCCACGCCGCAGTTTAAGCCTGCCGCGTCTATCTCCGCGGTCTGCGCCGCCTGCGCGAGAAGCCGCCTCGCGCTGAGTCCTCCGGCAGTGTAGCCAAATTGATTAACACTGAACTGCACCATCACAAACACATCCTGCTCCGCCTTGATGCGCTTTATCGCGGGCAGAATGCCGAAGAGATCGGGAAAGGTCTCAAAGCTCAGTATCTCGATTCCTTCTTTTATAAAGGTCTTCGCAATGCGATAATACTGCTCCTCCGCACCGGCTGACGAAGCTTTTGACAGCTCATCCTGCATATCGCTGTAGTCCGCCCCCACCGGTATCGGCCCGATGTCTCCTGCGATAAACAGTGGGGCGGCCTGCCGCGCAAGCCGGACTGCGGCTGTTATGTTTTGCTCCACCGCGTCAAAATCCGCACAGAGCAGCTCCGTATTCGCCGCGAAAGTGTTCGTCCGGATGAGCCCGGCTCCCGCAGAGATATATTCTCTGTGTATCTCAAGAACGCGCTCTGCCTTTGCCGCATCGGTGTTGGCAAGCTCCGGCATCTCGTTCGTCCCGTATTTCTCCGCGTAATAAGTGCCAAAGGAACCGTCCGTTATAAGTCTGTTTTTTTGAAGGTACTCTCTGATGGCTGTTGCGTTCATCCCCGCGCTATGCTCCTTTTTGCAATAAATCTTTGTATGCTCAACAATAATAGCTGATTTCCCCAAAGTACTCATACCACTTATCTGTTACATCCTTGCTTCGGGCTTCTATCATACGCATCATATTCATCAATGTCTTTTCCGGAATCTTTGATTTATTGTGACATAAATAGCATTTCCCGCTTTTTGTTATCCATATTTTTGTTGCGTTTGCAGAGGGGCGTCCGGCTGATATATGAACATGTATCGGCTCCAACGGCTCATTTTCATTCGTCCAAAAATAAACCCAATATGAGCCAAGCCTAAAGATTTGAGGCATTGTCAAATCCGCCCTCCTGCGAAAACTCCATAATCAGGTGTGCCGTCGATTCAATAATTTCCTGGAATTTTTCAACCTCTTCATCCGAATACGCATAAATATCTTCCCATTTATACTCAGGAAGCCAACATGTGGCATGACGAAAGCATACCTTTTCATCCGGTGTTTCCATATACACCTTCACTCTGCCATCCTGCTTCATCTCAGAATGTGTGATTTCCGTGCCATCATTCAACGTCATGTATGGGTACATCATAATATCGCCCTCCATTTATTCTATATTATACCATTCTTTCAACATAAAAGCCACCGGCATTTATGGTATGAATTACACGATTTCCGGTCAAAACATATTGACTGTTCCCTTGGGGGCCGGTTTATCCTGTGTGCATAGCGAATATATTTATATGGAAAGGACGGCTTATGGACGAGCATAAAATATTCAAAACAGCGGTGATACCCGTCGTACTAATGATTACGGGAATCGTGCGCATTTCACAAAATCTGCTTTTATCAATGGGAATCGGAACAGGCCTTCTGTTGATTGCGCTGCTTATTGATGAATGCATCAAAAACAGGTGATTCCGCGGATTTTCCTTGCGGCTGCTCTCTCTTCCCGAATTTTCTGGACTTTGGATTCCCGCTGTGCTATAATAACTCTGGTTTACGCGGGATATGTGCCTCATACGCAAAAGCGCGCGGAAACGGGGAATTTCCCATGGAAACATTTTAATCCCCATTTCTGAGCGACTTGTCGCGAAGAGGCGACGAGAAATTTTT
>JAMPFV010000065.1 GCA_023664265.1 Roseburia sp. | reverse complement strand
TGATGAGCAGAGAAGTGGAGGTAATAACGATTATGATGAGTTTATTTGATGATGAGCAGATAATGAAAACATATTGGAAAGATATGGAAAATACTCTTGCTCATAAGAAAGACAGGGAAACAGCCGAAAGAATGATTAAAGACGGAGAACTCTCTCTTGAAAAGATTGCACGTTATGTACCGTCTTTATCACTTGACGAGCTAAAGGAACTTGAAATCGAGATTATGCAGTTAGCGTAATAAAAACCAGAGCCGGTGGTTCTGCTTTGAGAGAAAAAAGCGCCAACCGTGGTGAGAATTAGGAAAGAATTTGCAACGCAAGCGTGGCAAATTCTTTGAACGCAAGCCGCCGGGTTTGCGTTTTTGCTTTGAGAGAAAAAAGCGCCAACCGTAGTGGGAATTAAGAAAGAATTTGCCACGCAAGCGTGGCAAATTCTTTGAACGCAAGCCGCCGGCTTGCGTTTTTTTTAAAGTACAATCGCCGTGGGAGTTGAAATAATTAATTTTTTGTGTAAAAATAAATTTAAGAGAAGCACGGAGAAGGATGAGCAGTATCGAGAAAGGAAATGATTTATGAGAGCGAAGAACAAAAACCTCAAATCCATACTGGCGCGCGCTGTGGCCCTGACCGCGGCTGCGGCGATGCTTTTGGGCGGGACGGCCCTGGCGGCCGAGGAGCTTCCGGCGCCTGCGGAGGCGGTTCCCGAGAATATGTACCGCAGTGAGCTGACCAACGAGTGGATCGACATCAGCCTGCAGCAGCAGCGTCCGGTGGCGGTCATGGTGGACAACGAGAAGATAGCCCTTCCCCATTTCGGACTGACGGAGGCGGATGTGGTGTACGAGATGATGAACAGCACCGCAAACGGGCGTATCACGCGCTTTATGGCGATTGTCAAGGACTGGGATAAGATTACGCAGTTTGGGAGCATCCGGAGCGCGAGACCGACAAACATCATGCTCGCGGCGGAGTGGAACGCCGTCTTGTGCCACGACGGCGGCCCGTTTTATATCAACGACTGGCTTGCGCGGGACTATTCCGCGAATCTGAACGCGGGCTTTTCCCGCATACAGAACGGCAAGCCCAGAGAATTTACGGAATATATCTGCACGGGGGAGCTGAGCAGGAGATTTCAGAAGGCAGGTTATTCCAGAGAGTACAATGAGTTTTATCCCGGGCAGCATTTTGTCTTTGCGGAGACGGAGAGAGACCTGTCCGACCATCCCGGTGCGCGCGCGTGCTCGCAGATAGCGCTGCCGTTTCCGCACAATCAGTCGACGCTGATATACAACGCGGCGACGGGGACATATGATTATTATGAGTACGGGCGCGCGCATACGGACCCGCTGCATGACAACGCGCCGCTCACGTTTAAGAACCTGCTGATACAGGACACCACCTTTTCGCAGCTTGATTCGAACGGATATCTGATTTACAACGCGATCGACATCGGACGCTCCGGGTATTATATTACGAACGGAAGGGTGATAGAGGTGGTATGGGCGAAGCTCGGGGAGAACCTGCCGACCATTTATATCGACAAGACGACGGGCGAGCTTCTGCAAATCAACACCGGAAAGACGTATATCGCGCTGGTTCCCTCGGATTCCTGGGAGAATATCGTGATTCAATAGAGAAAAGACCGGAGGCGGAAATGGGAGAAGGGTACTTTGAGGAGGCGCTGTCCAATTTCACGAAGGATTTTGCCTATGGCGGCGCTATCCGACATTTGGCGAACCATGGCTACACCGTAGATCAAATCATCAGGGAGTTCCACTATCCGATATCGAGAGAATCCATCGAGAAGATTGTCAATCAATATCTTGTGGAAAAAAATTCCTGAGACTACAATTTTGGCAGAATGCACAAAAATAAGGTGTTTTTTCTGGGTGTAATTTGGAGAATCTTGATGAACAAATTGGTTGTTTGCACGATTGAGATGTGATATTATAAAAATGCAATAGTGCATAACGGATAGATATTCATAAGAGGAATAGAGAAGAATTGAACAGCAAAGGGAAGAAGGATTGGCTGCAGGGTCTGCTGAGATGTATTGTGGCGATTGCGTGTTCCGCGTGCGTGGCCGTGTGCGTTGCGTATGTCTTGTTGCAAACCGGACTGCATTTACAGGGGAGCAACCTGTATGAACAATTGTATAAGCTGGATATGGTTGGCGAAGCCATGCGGGAGGGAAGATATTCCTTCCTGTATACAGAGCACTGGTATAACGGATATGAGATTTTCCGCTGTTCTTCCCCGTTGAGCTATATGCTGGTCAATGAGCTGATGCAGATATTCCGCGTGGATGTGCATGTCGGTATCTGCCTGTTTTACGGCGGATTGGTTTTTCTGTCCCAGATGGGATTTTTCCTGTTCGGCATCCGGGAACATAAGATAACAGCTGCTTTTCTCACGGGAATCGCGTTTCTGTTTCTGCCGTCCACGCTGGATGTGGTGCTGTTGCAGGGCTGTCTTGATCTGAATATGGGATTTTTCCTGCTGCCGCTGTTGCTGTTTACGCTTTACGATTTGGTGAAGTGGAGACGCAGATGGGAGATCGTACCGTTTTCGCTGTTGCTTGGGATTTTGATTGCGGCGCAGTATGTGCTGTCGATTGTTGTCGGCATCATGGTGCTGATTTATCTGATTATTTACGGTATCGCCAACAAATCGTGGCGGTTTGAGTGTGCCGCCGCGGCGGATTTGCTGCTTGTTTACGTTGCGATGGGATACTTTCTGTATCCTGCGATATCCGGGGGACTGTTGTCCGGGACATATACGCAGCAGGAGACGACGGGGGTCTTTGTCGGGGTTCCGATTTTGGTGATCGCGATTGTCGGACTGATAACGGCGGACAGGAGCCGGTGCGCGGGATTCCTGCTGACGGCGCTGGGACTGCTGCTTTCCTTTGAGTTTATGGAGCCGGTGGTGCGGCTGATTCCGACCGCCGCGCTGCGCAGGACCAATTGGTACGTCATGGTCTGCCTTGTGATCTGCATGATTACGCTGCTTTGCTGGAAGCGGCTTCGATTGATTTTTCTTGTATTGATGCTCGCGGTGCTGGTGGGTTCCGGCTTTTCAAAGGACGTGTTTACACGCAATACCGGCAGTGTGATTGCGGGCGAGGAGGCCAAGGTACACGAGTATCTGCTTGAGGAGGCGGCCGCCTACACGGATAACCGGGTGGCGCTGATTGATATGGCGACGCTGGGCGCTTTTCCACAGTGGTATTTTGCTGTCAGGGATATCAATTCCATGACCGGCTGGGACTTGGAAAACGCGTTGACGGTGCAGAATCTGATGCACGTCAATGAGGCCTTTGCGGATGGCTTTTATGACTATGTGTTTGACCGTCTGCGGCTCTACGGGAATGACGTGGTGATTGTTCTGCGAGAGCTGATACCGGGCGCGGGAGATTATGAGGTGATGCTCCAATATGCGGGGCGCAACGGATATGCGGCGGTGGCGGAGAACGACAAGGCGGTGGTGCTCAAGGCCGCGGTCGTCAACGGTACATACGGCGTGATCACGCACTATGACAATCTCGCAATCGGCTCGTATGCCGCGCAGATTGCCTATATCTATCCCTCCTTCGGATGGGGGAGAAGCAATGTGATTGAGGACTATACGGTGGAGGAGCTGGCGCAGTACGGCAAGCTGTACCTGTCCGGCTTTACCTATAGAGATAAAGAAAAGGCCGAGAACATGCTCAAGGAGCTCTCGAGCAAGGGCGTGGACATTTACATCGACATGCAGCACATTCCGACGAATCTCTTGTCGGGCAAGGACGAATTCATGGATGTTTACGCACAGTTTGTACAGTTTACGGAGGTATTTCCGATACTGAGCAACGATAACGGCAATGAGTTTAAGCTGGACTTTCAGGGAGGCGGCTATGCGGTCTGGGATACGGTGTATATTTCGGGCTGCGACACGGTTTTGAAGGAGTCCGCCTATGACAATAAGAGCCACCTGACCTATCTGGGGCAGAACAGCGAGCCGAATGTCACCTTTATGGGCTTTAACCTTGTCTATTACTACCTGACGACGCACAATGCAGACTTGCGGCGGTTTCTGGACGAGGCGATGGATATTTCGTCGGAGAGCCTGCCGGATCCCGAGATTGTGCCGATACAGATAGAGAGGACGCCGGGACAAATCGTGGTGCGCACGCAGGGCGATAAGGTGAACTGTAACCTCGCGTCCGTGGAGTGCCTGGAGCCGGACAGAATCGTCACGACGGAGGAGAGCCTGTGGGTGGTAAATGAAGGCGATACGGTGTTCCGAATCGGTTCCCCCGGGAGCACGGCCGGACTTGTAATCAGCATTATCGGACTGATTGGGCTTGCTATTATATGGATTACCGTATATGTGGTTTTGGAGAGCGATATAAAATCAAAACCGTAGCCGATGGTAATGTTACTGATGTTATTTTACTATATATTATAATGGAAGAAATGGAGGAGAATCACAATGAGGAGAAGTGGTAAAAAGGTAATGCTCGCATCATTGCTGTCCGCGGCGTTGGTATGCTCGAATATGAGCTTTGTATACGCGACGGAGGAGGCACCGGAGAGCGCGGCTTCCGTGGAAGCGGAGCAGGCTGAGAGCGCAGAGGAAGCGGAGAGCACGGAGCAGGCTGAGGGCACAGAGGAAGCGGAGAGCACGGAGCAGACGGAGAGCGCAGAGCAGGACGAAAGTGTAAAGGAAGCGGAAAGCGCGGAGCAGACGGAGAGCGACGAGGCACAGACTGAGGCGGAAACGGAAGAGCAGACACAGGACGCTGAGACTGAGGAGACAGAGGGAGCGACGGAGACGGACGAGGAAGCCGGCGAGGAGCTTGTGTTTGTGGATCAGGACGGAAATGAGATAAAGCCCTCCTCGTTGGTCGGCGGGGACTATACCGAGATTGCGGAGAGCTATGACGGTGTGGAGAACGTTATCAAGCAATATGAAGCGTCCGACGAGTATGAAGAGAACACGATTATGGACAGCTATGTGGACGAGAACGGCAATCTGGTTATCGTGATCAGCAAGGGAACGGCGAAGGAGGAAGCAACGGCTGTTTCATCGCTTTTCGGGTTGAACGCATCTACTGTCGGAGATGCGCCGGCAGTGGACGGAAGCTTTACCGGATGGGATGATATTCCCGCCTCGTATGAATTTAACTGGAATAAGCCGGACGCATGGGTGGACGGTGTGCACTATACGGAGACAAACAGCACGGATGTGCGCCATGAGATGAAGCTGTACACCGACGGTGAGAACGTATATCTCAAGGTTGTTTTCGCGAGAGAATTCTGTAACGGACAGGTTGCGAACGGCAACGACTATCAGTTCTGGATTGATGATGAGCAGATGGCGGCCTATCAGGTGGAATGGCCGGACGGCAGCCAGCTTGCAAACAACACGGCGGAGCCGGGCACCTATGAGGTGGATGTCAGACACAGAGACAGCTCATGGTCTTATGTGCTTACGGACGGTGCGGTTGCATATTATCATATCAATGAGGGCAATCTGAACAACGAGCTGGAGCTGAAGATTCCGATGTCGGAGTTCGTAAAGCAGAACCCGAATATTGACTTGGAAAACTACAGCATGATCGGATTCTTTACACCGAACCTGATGCAGGGGAAGATATACACCGCAGGCGCGTCCACAGGCGGGGCTCCGTTCGCGGCAGTTGTATTCCTTGCGGTACCTGCAAGCTACATATGGCTGAAGAAGAAAAAGGAAGGGGAATTGGCGCCGGCATGAGAGAAAAGCATGAAGCATATTGGTATCATGTAACCTTCAATGCGATGCATAATCTGGTTTTGGACAATCCCAAAAGCATGCATGCCCATACGTTTCGTGTGGGCTTGTATGTCACGGAAAAACAGGATGACCATCCTGTTTTTTTGAATAATGAGAGGCTTCTCGCGGACTATTTTGAGCGGTATCGCGGTATCCGTCTGAATGAGATCCACCCCTTTATAGAGACACTGCCCACCCTCGAAAACATGGCGGAAACTTTTTACGGGGAACTCAGGCCGATATTCGAGGGGAACGGAATGCACCTTGTCTCACTGGAGATTGGAGACAGCCCGATATCGACCTACTGCGTGGGGGAACGTCTGCTGCTCGGGGATGTGTTCGGTCTGGTAAAGTCGGAGGAAATGACGGCGTACTGCGAGAGAGTGCGCGAACGCTACAGAAGCTTGGGAGAGAATGCAAATGATTAGAGCGATGGTAATTTTCGTACTGTTTTTGGTGTGGATTTATGTCCTGACGATTTTCAAGCGCAGAAAGCTGGAGTTCTTTTATTTTCTGATTGGCAGCGTGGGGACTTTCCTGTTCTCGTTTGCGGTGTTCAGAAACATTATGACACAGGTAATGACGAGACTGACCTGCTGGCTGACGGGGCTTTTGGGAAATGCGCTGGGAATTTTCAAGGCCTACACGAGCCACGCGATTCTTTTTATCGAGAACGCGGACGGCCCGATTTCCCTTTATGTCGATTTTGAGTGCGGCGGCGTCATTGAGATACTGGTGTTTGTTTCACTGGTGTTCTTCTTCGCGGTTTACAGCACGAGGGAAAAAATCCTGATTTCGTTGGGGGGCATTGTGTGGATTATCGTGGCGAATATCATCCGGCTTTTCTCGATATGCGTCATTATCAATAAATTCGGCAACGAGTCCTACTATGTCGCGCATACGATTGTCGGCAGACTGATTTTCTATGCACTTTCCATTATTTTGTATTTTTATGTTTTCACAAGGGCGCAGATTCGAAAGCAGCGCGTAGGAGAGTTTGGCTATGATAACGAGGATACTAAGTAATATTTTTTATTGGGCGGCGTGGATCATCATTCCGCTGATCATAGAGATTATACCGGCGATTGGCAACTTTTTCATCCTGCTGGCGAAGCGTGTCCGGATAGCGAAGGATATCAAGCTGGAATACCTTCCGAACATCACGCTGATGATTCCGGTCTACAATTCCGGGCAGACGCTGTACCGCTGTATTCAGTCCATCGACCAATCCACGTATCCGAATCATCTGATAGAGATTATGCTGGTGGACAACGGCTCGAAGGACAACAGCTTTCAGATCTTTCAGAAGGCGCAGATGGATTTCCCGACGATGGCCATGTGGTGGATGAATTCCAAGCAGGGGAAATCCAAGGCGCTGAACAAGGCGATTTTCAACAGCAGCGGCAAGTACATCATCAATATCGACAGTGACGGCGTGCTCCACCCGGATGCGCTGATGAATATCGTGCGGCAGTTTGAGACATATTCCGACGTGGACTGTATGACGGGAGCGGTGCTGATTGAACCGGCGCTGATTGAGGAGACGAAGGGCTTTTTCCTGAAACAGTTCCGCAAGCTGGAGTTTATGGAGTACGCGCAGGCATTCCTTGCGGGAAGGAACTTTGAATCTCAGTTTAACAGCATTTACACGCTGTCGGGCGCTTTCTCTTCCTTCCGGAAGTCGATTTTGATGAAGACTTTCCTGTACAACACGAACACCATATGCGAGGATACGCACCTGACTTTCCAGATTCGGACGATTCTGAAAAAGAAGGTGCATCTGTGCAACGACGCGATTTTCATGGTGGATCCGATTGAGAGCATCAATAAATTTTACACGCAGCGGCAACGGTGGCAGATTGGCGAGCTGGAGGTATCCCACATGTTTCTGAAGGATAACCTGCGCAGGCCGCTGTCGGGATATTTCAGCAACTTTGTCATCCGGCTGATTATGACGGATCACACCTTTGCGTTCCCACGCATGATCTGGTATTTTGTGCTGATTGCGCTGGGCTGTATGAACTATTCGTTCTACAACGTGGGCGTGGCGGTGGTGCTGATTTACCTGTTGTATGTGTTCAGCTCCTTCCTGTATTATCTGAATATTATCTCCTTCCTGAAGAGCTTTCCTGATTTGCGCAGATATTACGCGCGGAAGCTGGGCTATGTGGCGATAATGCCGCTGTTTAACCTCTTCGCGTTCTTTGTCAGATTTGCGGGAATCATCAATTCCATCAAGCGCAAGAGCAGCTGGAAGACGCTGACATTCACGGAGGAGCGGAAGATGGTGACCGACACAATGCGCAAGGACTTCTTCTTTATACTGAATTTCAGAGGACTTTTGCTCCGCATATTGGAGAGACGGGAGAAACAGAATGTCAACAATATATAGACAGTACAAATTTAAATTTTATCTGAATATGAATCACTATATCATCAATAACGGGGTCAAGGGTGAGGTGCATCCGCACACTTGGGAGATTATCATCAACGTTATCTCCGACAGTGATAAAATGACGCCGTTTGCGACGATTGAGCACAAGATGGAGGACATCATGGGCCGGTATCAGGATAAGCTGTTGAACGACTGCGAGCCCTTTGACGAGCTGGTGCCGACGGTGGAGAACGCCGCGCGGTATTTCTTCCGGCTGATTCAGGACAATATCGTGCAGGACGGTTGGATTCTGCTGATGCTGGAGCTGAGCGAGACGCCCACGCGCTCCTATATCATCAACTCGCTGTTCGACGAGGAGGACATCTGGGAAGAGTGGTATGAGGAGATTACGGAGAAGAACGTGGGGCAGTATGGGGATTTCGACCACTTTAATTTTCCAAAGTAGGGGGGAGGAGAGCCTGCGGTTGGCAGATTGCCGGCGCAGGCTCTCCTCTTTTGTTCTCGAAACTCTCCCTCTGCCGACTTGCGTCCGACAAACAGATGTGTTAGAGTAAAAGGGACAGAAACAGATGACAGGGAGCGGCTTTTTATGAACACGGAAATCTTGTCCATCGCCGCGGACGAGCTGCCGGAGGACCTTCGGCGGAAGCTTTCGCACGCAGGCGATATTATAAAGAACGGCGGACTGGTAGCGTTTCCGACCGAGACCGTGTACGGCCTTGGCGGGGATGCTCTGAATCCGGACGCCTCGCGCAGGATTTATGCCGCGAAGGGCCGTCCGAGCGATAACCCGCTGATTGTCCATATCGCGGACATGGAGCGTCTTGACGGGATTGTCAGGGAGCTTCCGGAGAGCGCGCGGCGGCTTGCGGAAGCATTTTGGCCGGGGCCGCTGACAATGATTATGAGAAAGTCGGAGCTTGTGCCGAGGCAGACCACGGGCGGCTTGGACACGGTTGCGGTGAGGATGCCGAATCACCCGCTGGCGCTTGCGTTCATCCGGGCGGCGGGCGGGTATGTGGCGGCGCCGAGCGCGAACCTTTCGGGGAAGCCGAGTCCCACCGTCGCGAAATACGTGATTCAGGACATGATGGGAAGAATCGATTTGATATTGGATGCGGACGGCGCTCAAATCGGCTTGGAATCGACAATCGTTGACCTGACGGGCGCGGTGCCGATGATACTGCGCCCGGGCTGTATCACACAGGAGATGCTCTCAAGGGTAGTCGGGGAGACGGATATGGACGTTGCGCTCTCGGATGCCGATTCGACGGCGGCGCCGCGCGCCCCGGGGATGAAATACCGCCATTATGCCCCCAAGGGGGAGCTGGTGCTGGTGGAGGGTGCGCCGGAGGCGGTTGTCCGGTATATCAACGCGCAGACGGAGCTGCATCGGCGAAATGGGATGAAAACAGGTGTTATTGGAACGCGGGAGCAGATAGGGCAATACCACGCGGACAGTGTCAAGAACGCGGGAAGCCGCGGGGAACCGCTTGCGGCGGCGCGGCAGCTCTATACGTTTCTGCGCGAGTTTGACGACGAGGAGGTCGCGTATATGTATGCCGAATCGTTTGACGGAACCGGAATCGGACAGGCAGTTATGAACCGCCTGCTCAAGGCGGCGGGGCATAGGGTAATAAGGGTATAAGGATGCGTTGAGGGAATGGGAAAGGAGAATGCGGAATGATAGCAATCGGATGTGACCACGGCGGTTATGCGCTCAAGGAGCTTGTGACGGCTTACTTGAAGGAAAAACAGATGGAGTATAAGGATTTCGGGTGTTACGGAACGGAATCCTGCGATTATCCCGACTTCGGCATCGCGGCGGCAAAGGCGGTCGCGTCCGGGGAGTGCGACAGGGGGATCGTCATCTGCACCACGGGAATCGGAATCTCCATTACGGCGAACAAGATTCGAGGGGTTCGCTGCGCGCTCTGCGCGGATACGGTGTCGGCAAGGCTGACGAGGGAGCACAATGACGCGAATGTGCTCGCGCTCGGCGGGGGGATTGTCGGGGCCAATCTGGCGCTCGGCATCGTCGAGACCTTTTTGAATACGCCGTTCTCCGGGGAGGAGAAGCATTGCAGGAGAGTAGCGAAGATTACGTCTCTGGAAGAAGAGACAATGAAGTAGAAGGCAGGTAGTGACATGGCAAAGGTAGTAATAATGGATCACCCGTTAATCAAACACAAAATCGGCTATATCCGGCGGACAGATACCGGAACGAAGGATTTCCGGCAGACGATCGGCGAGATTGCCAATCTGATCTGCTATGAGGCGACGCGGGAGTTAAAGCTTACCGATGTGGAGATCGAGACGCCGATTTGCAGGACCACGGTTCAGACGCTCACTGGGAAGAAGCTGGCGATTGTGCCGATTCTGCGCGCGGGGCTCGGCATGGTGGACGGTATGCTGCAGCTGATACCGGCGGCGAAGGTCGGGCACATCGGCCTCTACCGCGACCCGGAGACGCTGGAGCCGGTGGAGTATTACTGTAAGCTCCCGGAGGATTGCGATCAAAGGGAGGTATTTGTCGTGGATCCGATGCTTGCGACCGGAGGCTCCTCCTCCGCCGCGATTCGGATGCTGAAGGACAGAGGGTGCAGGAGTATACATTTCATGTGCATCATAGCGGCGCCGGAGGGCGTTGAGCGCATGAAGCAGGATCACCCGGACGTGGACATTTACATTGGTGCGCTGGATGAAAGGTTAAATGACCACGGCTATATCGTGCCCGGGCTTGGAGACGCCGGTGACAGAATTTTCGGCACCAAATAAAGGACGCGGGAAATCGGTATTGCGCCGGACGGCCGCGCTGGCTTTGGCGCTGCTCATCGCAGTGACCTTTGCGGGCGCCGTTTCCACTCCGGCCCACGCGGAGACGACGCTCGAGAAGCTGGAGCGGGCGAAGCGGGAGCGGGAGAGAACGGAGGCGGCCCGGGAAGATACCGAGGAGGCGATGGACTCACTGAGGATTACCCAGAATTCCCTTTTGGGACAGTTGAGCGCCTTAAATGACGATTTGAACCGGGTAAGCACCAACCTGGCGCAGATCGAGTCGGACATTGCCGCGAAGGAAGTGCAGATTGCCAATACGAGGGTGGAACTGGAGGAAGCGATTCTCACGGAGCAGACGCAGTATGAGGACATGAAGCTGCGAATCAGGGCGATGTATGAGAACAGCCTGAACGACGGGTATCTGAGTATGCTTTTATCCTCGAAGAGCTATACGGATTTTCTCAACAGAACGGATTATATTGAACAGATTAACCGATATGACCAAAGGATGCTCGCCGAGTACAAGGAGAGCCGCAGGCGCGTTGAGGAGACGCAGGCGCGTCTCGAGACGGAGCTGGCCTCTCTGAATGTGCTGCGGGACGAGGCCGCGCGGGAGCAGCGCAGAGTGACGGAGCTGGTGGACGCCACACAGAGCAGCGCGGTCGCTTACGCGCATCAGATATCGGACGCGGAGGCGACCATCGACACATTGGAGGACATGCTTGATGAGCAGAATCAGAGTATTGCCGCGCTCCAGAAGCAGTATGAGGAGGAGCTTGCGCTCTCCCGTCTGGCGGCACAGTCCGCGTGGCGCGATATTTCGCAGGTAAGCTTCGAGGAGGGCGACAGAAAGCTGCTTGCCAACCTGATTTACTGTGAGGCGGGCGGGGAGCCGTATGAGGGGCAGGTGGCGGTTGGCGCGGTGGTCATTAACCGTGTGTTGAGCTCCCGCTATCCGAATACGATAGTCGGCGTAATCTATCAGAATAAACAGTTCTCGCCGGTGGCGAGCGGACGGCTTGCGCTTGCGCTGGCAAACGATTCGGCGACGAGCAGATGCTATCAGGCGGCTGACGAGGCGATGAGCGGCGTCACCAATGTCGGGCAGTGCGTCTATTTCCGGACGCCGATAGAGGGGCTGACGGGTATCCGCATCGGGGGGCATATCTTTTATTAGTACATTGGTACTATTGATTTGACGGACCGGGTGTAGTACCATTTTAGCAGGGAAGGAATGAGTGTGTGATGCAATACAGAATCGGAATTTTGGAGAAGGACAGCCAGTATCTGGAGCGCCTGATGAAGTTCCTGCAGAGCCGCCACGGGGACAGTCTTGCGGTGGAGACGGCGGACGGCAGCGAGACGGACTGGACGGACGTGGTGCCGGAGCTGTTGGGGATGGAGGTCTCGACGTGCGACGCGCTGCTTGTCGGGGATGACATTGACGTGATGGAGGAGAGCCTGCCGGCGCATGTGAAGCTCATCCGCCTCACCGCGGACGCCGAGGAGGGGAATCCTTACGAAATCTCAAAATATCAACGGCTGGCGCAGATTTATGAGCAGATTATCGCCGTCTGCGAGGCGCAGGAGACGGACGAGGCGGAGTCTGAGGAGCAGGAGGCGGAGCCTGAGGAGGAGGATACCCTGACGCTGTTTACGGAGAGCGGAGAGGGCGAGGTCTACAGGATTTATCGGATTTCCGACGAGGAGGATATGGCGGCCTGCGCGGTTGAGATGAAGATGCTCGAAAATAACCGGATTCCTGGTCTGGCGGAGGTGGACTTCGAGGAGGCTTCCTTCCGCTATCACATAACCGGCAAGGTGAGCCTTGCGGATTTTGTCGCGCAGAATCGCGGCGCGAGAGGACGCAACCGGCTTCTGCGGATATTCCGCAATATTCTGGACACGCTGCTTGGGCTGGAGGAATACATGCTTTTGGCGGACAGGGTGCTGCTTCTGCCGGAGGAGATTTATCTCGACCCGGCGAATCTTGAGACGTCGCTGCTGTATCTGCCCGTCAGGAATGCCGGAATCGGACAGGACGCGGAGCAGTGCCTGCGCTGTATGGTGGAGGTCGGGCGGGGGCTGCTTGCGGGAGTGGGCGTGATTCTGCCCAAGGAGGATATTCCGGACAGGGGCGGGGCCGCGCAGGAGGAAGAGGAGCCGCCGCGGAGGGAGAACGCGGGATCGGAGATTTTTACGACGCTTCAGCAGGCCGCGCAGGAAAGAAAAGAGCTCAAACGACGCATGGGCGCGATTTCCGAGCTGCCGCCAACACCGTATCTGATGCGGAGAAAGACCGGCGAGAAGGTGCATATCAGCAAGAACATTTTCAAAATCGGGAAGGACGAGAACGGCGTGGACTACTGCATCCGCAACAATCCTACGGTCAGCAGAAATCATGCGGACATCGTGCGCAAGCCGGACGGCTTCTACATTGTGGACAAGGGTTCCCTGAACCACACCTTTCTGAACGGGAAGCTGGTGGATCCCAAGCGGGCGCGGAAGCTCAAGACCGGAGATTTGGTACAGATAGCGGACGAGGTGTTCTCGATTCATTTATGAGAAGACAGTGACGGATAGTATGAGAAAGGACGACGGAAGGTCTTTGATTATGGAATTTCACTATACGGTTGCGGCGCAGACCGACAGGGGGATCGTGAAAGAGGTTAATCAGGACAGTCTCACCGTGAAGGTGGCTGACACCGCATACGGGGAGACTGCGCTTGCCGTACTGTGCGACGGCATGGGCGGACTGGAGCAGGGCGAGGTTGCCAGCGGCGTTGTCGTGCATACGTTTGAGCAGTGGTTTATGAAGGAGTTCCCGGCGCTGCTGGAGCGGGGAATGCAGTCCAAGGCGCTTGCGGGGGCTTGGAAGAATATGATTGACGACTGCAATCTGCGAATCCATGATTACAGCAGCAGGCGCGGAACGACGATGGGAACGACGCTGACGGTGATGATGATAAATAACGGTAGTTATTATATTGCGCATGTGGGGGATTGCAGGGCTTACCGGATGGATACCGCAATCACAAGGCTCACACAGGATCACACCTACACGGAGCGCGAGGTGGCGCTCGGGCATATGACGCCGGAGCAGGCGCAGAATGATTCGCGCAGAAGCGTTCTGTTGCAGTGCATCGGGCTGGGAAAGCCGGTCGAGCCGGATTTCATCAGCGGCCGGATCAAGCAGGGAGACAGCTATCTGCTGTGCAGCGACGGCTTTCGCAACCGGCTGTCGGAGGAGGAGATTTTTACCTATTGCCACTGCGATCTGTACGATTTGGATTGGAGCGCCGCGAACAGGCATGAGAATGCGCGTCTTATGAATGCGCGCCTCGGGGAACTGATTGCGCTGAACAAGCAACGGATGGAGAAAGATAACATTTCGGCTGTTATGATAAAAATAAGCTGAGCAGCCACAGACAATCGGAAAGGCAGGGGATACATGCTGCGGACGGGCTCCGTCATAGACGGAAAATACAAGATCCTGAGCGAGATAGGGCGTGGCGGAATGAGCACGGTCTACCTCGCCATCAATGAGCGGGCGAACAAGCCGTGGGCCGTCAAGGAGGTGCGGAAAATCTGCAATAAGGACTGCGAGGTTCTGCGGCAGAGCCTGATTGCGGAGACGGAGCTTCTCAAGAGGCTCAGGCATCCGAACCTTCCAAGCATAGCGGATGTTATCGACCATGACGGGAGCTTTCTGATTGTCATGGATTATATAGAAGGAAACACACTGGAAAAGCACATTTCTGAAACCGGGGCGCAGACACAGGAGGACGTTGTCAGCTGGGCGTTACAGCTCTGCAGCGTGCTCGAATATCTTCATTCGCGCCCGATTCCCATTATTTATCGTGATATGAAGCCCTCCAATATCATGCTGCGGTCTGACGGCAGCGTGGTTCTGATAGATTTCGGGACGGCGCGGGAGTTCAAGGAGCGCAATGTCGCGGACACGGTTTGTCTCGGGACGCAGGGATACGCGGCTCCGGAGCAGTTTGGCGGCATGGGGCAGACGGATGCGCGCACGGACATTTACTGTCTTGGCGCAACCATGTACCATCTGTTGACCGGACACAATCCGAGCAGGCCGCCGTATGAGATGTACCCGATAACGGAATGGGACAGCGGGCTCTCGAGCGGATTGGAGCAGATTATTCTCAGATGCACGCAGAAGAATCCGGATGAGCGTTATCCGGATGTGCGCGCACTCCGATGCGCCCTTGAGCGGTATCACGACTTTGAGGCGCAGGCACAGCGCCGCTACAGAGGACGGCTGCGTCTGTTTCTGGCCACGGCGGGGCTGTCGGTGCTGTGCGCGGCGGCAGGGAGCGGCCTT
>JAMPFV010000064.1 GCA_023664265.1 Roseburia sp. | reverse complement strand
TATGCGTATTCTTTTTTAAAAATTGCTTGCAAATTTTTGAAAATCATATATAATAGATACTGCATGTGGATATTATGCGCATTTTATAACGTCGCGTGGCTCAGTTTGGTAGAGCGCTGCGTTCGGGACGCAGAGGTCGCAAGTTCGAATCTTGTCGCGACGATTGACCGGGTATGAAAATCAGAATGCTTTGAAAGGTCAGAAACAGAAGATTGAAAAGTCGTTGAAACGATAAGGAATGCGGGGCATGGCGGTTGTCATGCCCTGTATTTTTGCGGGAAGTGAAAATGCTATAATCAAATAGTTCATCGCGATTTTAAGAGATACCCATATGAAAGAATTTTTTCATATGTCATTTATGGAACACGACGAAGGATTATTATGGAGAGAAAGAATGTTTGAACAATTTGCCGGTCTGACAATAAGAAATGCAACTGTCGAAGACGCGGTTTTGTTATCCGCATGGTGGAATGACGGTAAAATTATGGCTCACGCAGGATTCCCGAATGGAACGGGCGAAACGCCGCAATGTATTGCCGAAAAAATATCAAAAGATGAAGATACTGTTTGCAGGAGATTGATCATTGAATATGACAACATTCCAATCGGGGAAATGTGTTATTACAACATCGGAAACGATACGGCTGAAATAGGAATTAAAATCTGTGATTTTACCAAACAAAACAAAGGCTATGGAAAAATCTTATTAAGTATGCTTATCCGGTCTTTATTTTCAAATTACGGTTACAAAAAAATTATCCTTGATACAAACTTAAAAAATACCCGCGCACAACACGTTTATGAAGAATTAGGTTTCAAAAAAGTCAGCGTAAAAAATAATTCATGGAAAAACCAACTTGGTGAACTGCAATCTTCCGTTGACTATGAATTAGTTGAAGAAAATTTTAATGATTTCTCATAATGATACGCAAAAATGTGGAATCCTGTAAATGTATGTGCTATACTCAGTCTGTTGTCCAACCGACATCCGGCAACGGAAGGAGGTGTTTACATGGAGTTTATCATGTCTTTTTTAGGCGCTGTCGCGGCTGGCATAGCTTGCCACTATGCCATCAAATGGTTAGACAGCAGCAACAATAAGGACAACAAATAGCCTGGTGGGTGCTTTGCCACTATAAAAAGAAAAGAAGAATCCCTCAACCGTGTTGCCTCACGGTTGAGGGATTTCATTCTCTGTTCACATGGAACTATCATGTCTTTTTGCCTACCGGCATTATATCATATGCAATTTTTCTTTGCAATATCCTTTAAAAAATTTTTCTCGAACGATATTCATGCCAATTTCCCCTTATCCTTGCCGTTTTCGCCAAATGGGTATATAATACCCTTACCAAACTTACTTTTCATCGCGGTGTCTGCGCAAAAAACAGAAAGGAGCAACAAAACCATGAAAAAAATATTGGTCGTGGTAGATATGCAGAAGGACTTTATCGACGGCGCACTGGGAACAAAGGAGGCTGTCGGAATCGTGGAGCGGGCGGCGGCGGAAATCGCGCAGTTCGAGGGGACGGTATTCGTGACCATGGACACGCATCACGAGGACTATCCGGATACGGCGGAGGGGCGAAAGCTTCCGGTCGCGCACTGCATCCGCATGACGGACGGCTGGCGCATTCATGACAAAATACAGGAGGCGCTGTCCGGCAAGATGTATCAGATTATCGAGAAGGGAACTTTCGGCTCCCTGCAGCTCATCGAGGAGGTGCGCAAGGCCGCCGCGCAGGAAGACATGGAAATCGAATGCTTTGGTCTGTGTACTGACATCTGTGTCGTTTCTAACGCACTGCTGTTAAAGGCCGCCTTCCCTGAGACGAAAATAACGATTCGGGCAGACTGCTGCGCCGGCGTAACCCCCGAAACCCATGAGGCGGCGCTGAAAACAATGGAAATGTGCCAGCTTGACGTGGTAAGGCCGTCCTGACAAGGGCGGCTGTCATTCCTCCCAATACCGCCGGATCTCCTCCGCGGTGCGCGCGTCCGCAAAATCCTTCTTCAATTGCAGGAAATACTCCAAATCCACCAGAATCGAGTACAGCACCGCGCGGTTCTCAAATTCCTCCCGCGTGGCGGGCAGCGCGGATTCCTTCAGCTGTGCCGACAGCTTTGCAAGCGAATCCAACAGCGCCCGCGCATTGTTGGTTTCCGCGAAGGACACGCTGATTGCACAGACAAACGACGATATCTTCTCCGCCTGCACGGGAACCGCGGAAAGCGCCCTGATTTTCTTGTAAATCTCCCTCAAGACCATGCATTGCTGCTCCCGCATACTCATGTACTCGATAAAATATTTCGACTCCTGAAAAAAGGTATTGTTCATATAGGCGAAGGCCTGACGCTTCCCCTCCGCAAGGTCCGCGGAGAGCTTGTCAAAGCAGCTTCCCGTGTAGTCCGACTTATCCTCCTTTTTCAGGTATTCCGACATGCGCAAAAGCACTGTGCGCAAGTCCTCCTCCAAAACACACTGCGTCGCGCGGATTTCCCTGCGCTTCCCCGGGATGTAGAGATTCAGCAGCGTGCCGATGCCCGCGCCGACAAGCAGCAGCAGCGCCTCATTTCCGATCCATGCGAGCGACATCTCCCTCTGCGCCAGATAATGCGTGACAAGCACCGCATTGGTGGAGACCGCGGCGCTCAGGCCAAGCGGCCGGCAGCACGCGATAAACAGCAACAGAAAAACGCCGTACGAAAAGGCATTGTACCCGCCAAAATAAAATACGGCATACGCGAGCGCCGTCGCCACCAGAAAGGCGGCCGCCCGTTTCGCCGAAATGGCAATCGTCTCCTTTGCGGTATCCTGTATGGTCAAAAGCGTGATAATCCCCGCGGAGGCGCTGTAGCTCAGGCCAAGCCTGTCCGCGATGAGAATCGCGGCCACGCTCCCCGCCGCGATTTTGATCAACTTTAACATGTCAAAGGCTTCCTCCGAATCCCGCGGCGACGCCCAAAGGCCGCGCGCTTTTACGCGCGCCGATACGCCTCCTCAGCCGCCCGATTCAACAGATACATCTTAAAATCCCCGTCACGGAATACTCTGCCCGATTTTCGGTCCCCATATACCTGCGTCAGCTCTCCCAGCGTTCTGTCTCGCGCAACCTCCAACGCGAACACCTGCTCATTCAAAATCCTGTCCATCAGGATTTCCTTGGAATCCGTATGGATATTGCCGATGCGCCACTCGGGCGTCATGTGCGTGAAGTTGAAGTACACATCCCCTTCACTTGAGATATTCAATGTGACATCCGTGTCATTATGCGGTGTGAAGTGCGCCCCGCTCTCACGGTATTTCTCACAGAGCTGCGCCTCCGTAAAAATCGCGTCATACTCCATATAATAGGGTATCAGCTCCTCAGGAATATTCTCCTTGCAGATGCGGATATCGTACAGCTTCCGGTTCTCCCCGTCCGCGGAGCCCTCATGCACAAAGAAGCGGAACGCTCCGCCCGCCTCTCCGCATCGCTCGGGCAGCCCCATCAGCCGCGCGAACGCGAGAAGCTCCACAAGCTCCTCCTTATTGCGCTCATTGATAAAGACCTGCCATCTCGGTATGATCCCGCACTCCAACAAAACTTCCGTCGCATCCATCAGCTCGTCAAACGCGCCGTCCCTCCCGACAAAGTAATTCGTCTCCCGCTCCATGCCAAAGAAGGTAAGCTGTACCGCCTTCACGCCTGCCTCCTTCAGGAAGCGCGCATACCAACGGTCTCTCGCAAGCCGATAAAAGCTCGCAAGCTCAAACCGCTGCGGCAAAATCCCGATGGAAAGCTCCTTGTCGCGCTCCCAGCGCGCCCTGTAATCCGGAGCATAATCCGGCTCCCTCAACCAACTGTAAAAGGTAATATTCTCAAAGTAAGGCTTGAAATACTCCACCAGCCGGCGGTCCATATCCGCCTCTGGCGTCTTGTTGGGAATATGTCCCAGCCAACAATGCTTACATCTGTTCGGGCATCCGTACATATCAACGGCAAGTACCAGGTTCCTGCTCATTTGTCTCCCTCCCTGCGTCTCCTATCCGCAGCTTATCTCCATCCGTACCGCCTGCACCCCGTCGGACGGCTCCCACTGTATCAGGTTCACCGTCGTCCGCGCGCCGTCATGCAGGCGGTGTTCCTTCGGGATTATCCGCAAATCGGACACATTCGCCGTCCGTATCCTGCAAAAGCCGTGCTGTCCCTGTATTTTTATGACGCATGTGTCATTGTCGTTCTCCTCCACGCTCACGGGAAACGGCGTCACCAGATTTTCCGTGAAGCTTCGGGTCTGCTCCGACGGGACAAATCTGTCCGTAACCACCATCCACATCGCGTCCTCCTGCGCCATCCGCTCCGCGGAGAAGAATATCGTCCGCTCAAGCTCCTGAACCAAGCCCTGCGGATAGGCCGCCGCAAAAGATATCCGCAGCATCCGCGCGGCCTCCTCCCAGACAAACCGCTCCGCGCGGTATTCCCGCCCCGCACACTGCTCGCAGCCGTTGATCAGCGGCACGGAATGTCCCAGAGAGCGATTGCAGAGGATGTCATAGCGCTTATCACTGAAATACTCCCTCGTGTATTCCCCCGCGCCCAAATCCGTGAGCAGCATCTCCCCCCGGAACACGCAGAGAAAATGTCCCACATCATTATGATTGTGATTCTCGTCGTTATGTCCGCCCTTTGCGGCCATACCGTTCCCGTTCCTGTCCTTGCAGATCATCCACTGCGCCGAGGAGAGCAGATTGTAGGAGGGCTCCCGCGTATTTGCCCCCGTCTGCCCGCCATAGCGCATCAGCCAGCGGATATTGCGCTCATTGGTCAGCCAGCGGTAGCACGCGTCCTGCTCCAAGCCCCTTGCCGCCGCGTAATCCGGCGTCCGAATCCCGTTGAATTTATGCGCAAGGAACGCGGTCAGCCCCGGGAGAAAGCGCTCCCTGTCGCTGCCGTCCGAGAAGCTGACGCTCACGCCCCCGCCGAAATAACACTTTTCCTGAAAGGCCGCAATGCGCCCGCATTTGGGGCGCGCCATCAGATCCACGGACTGTCCGCTCTCCTCATATAACAGCTCCGCAAACGCCGTGTAATAGCTCATGCCGTAGGAGAAGTATCCCAGCCCCTCCGTGCAGGCTCCGTCCTCCTCCATACCGCCCAGATAACACTTCATCGCGCCACACACCCTGCGGATACAAGGCTCCTTCCACTCCTTGGGCAGCTTTCCCATCCTGTCCATATAAATCGCCGCGATTCCCACACTGCCGGCGCACACCGCGGACCAATTGCAGCGGTCCGTCTCCCACCAACTGTACGGCGCCGCCAATGTGCAAAACGGCGTGAGCACCCTGCGCAGAATCTCCCGCTGCACCTTCTCCACAAGCTCCTTGGGAAACGTCTCCCCAAAGATTACCAGAAGCTCCGCCAGCGTCTGTGCCGTCTCCGCCGCAAACAAATCGATCGTCGTCTCATCCAACGCGTTAAAATCAACATGTGCGGGCAGCGCCCAGAACCGCTCCTCGCACACAGCCTCCATCACCGCGGCCAGCGCGTCAATGTCCTCCTGCCGCTTCCCGAACTCCGCAAGAATCCCGAACACCGTCAGATGCTTCCTTCTCCCGAAATACGCGTTCTCATACACAAGCCGGTTCCCTGTCCTCTGAAACAGGAAGAAATCCTCCTCCCGCAAGTCAGGCAGCGCACTCCCGCGCAGCGCTGCGGCGGCCTGTTCAAGCTCCTCCCAGAAGCCTCTGACATATGTTATCTCCTGCGGCGTCATTCCCATATCGTTTCCTCCGTTTGTCAATCCCTGTCCTGCCTATTCGTTCGTCTTATCCCTGTAAATAATATATTTATAGATGGGATTTCCTATGGAGGAAAACCGCTCCTCATATTCCGTCATAATATTTCCCGCGGCCATCGCCGCGTCATGGTGCAAATCGCGCGTCACCGCCTCCGTCCGCCAGCCTGCCGGCGCAAGCTCCTCAAGCGCAAAGTCAAAGAGCGCCGCGTTGTCCGTCTTAAACTCGATCCTGCCGTCCGCCGTGAGGATTTGATGATACCGCTCCAAAAACCGGCGCGACGGCAGCCGCCGCTTGGCGTGCCTGTCCTTGGGCCACGGGTCGGAGAAATTCAGATAAATCTTCGCCACCTCGCCCCTGTCAAACACCTCGCAGAGCTCCTCCGCGTCCATTCGGATAAGACGGAGGTTGGGCAGCTCCCGCTCCTCCATCTTCTGTATCGCGCGCAACAGGACGGAGGAATATTTCTCTATCCCGATATAATTCACCTGCGGATTCCGCGCGGCCAGCTCCATCAGAAAGCGCCCCTTTCCCATTCCAATCTCTATGTGAATGGGATGGTCGTTCCCAAACAGCGCGCTCCAACAGCCCTTCTGCGCCGCCGGATCCTGCACCACAAACCGACTGTCCGCGATGGCTTCCCGCGAGCCGGTAATATTTCTCAGCCGCATCCGCTTCACTCCTTCTTTTCCCCTCAAAATCAGTTTTATTTTACACCCTTATCCCCCTTTTTACAAACAATTTGTGAAATACGTGCACGTATTTACATTCACGTATTTACGTTCATGTATTTGCGTTCACGTATCCCCCGAGGAGGACGCATTCTCCGCATGGTCCTTGTGCAGGTATCTGCGCGCAAGGCACAGAAGCACGACGCCGACCACTGACGCGAAATCCTCATACGGCGTTGTCTCACCCACCACCATATGGCGCGCCACCAGGAAAATAAGAATTTCCAGAACGTTGTCGGAATTGGGGCTGCTGAGCATTTTCAGGAATTCAATCCCGATTACGATCACAAAAATCCGCTCCAGATACTGCTGAAATACCGAGGTCTTGTCCGCCAGCTCCCGAAAGATATTGAAATCCCTGAGAAAGCTGAACATGGTCAATATGATCCCCGCCAGAACAAGAACCGCCACCACCAACTCCAAAAAGTCACAAATCCTGTGTATATATTTATTCAATTTTTTCAACCCTTCCATACAGTCCTCCCTACTTCAGGAACCGCCGCCGACTCCCCTATTGGAACCGCGTTTCTATGGTATATGTTACCGTCTGTCCCGCAGGCTTGTCAAGAGACAACTTATCGCATATTTTCGGACTTTTTGTACTTTTTTTCTATTTTGATTGTGTAGACCGCCATCGCCGCAATCGCCTCCGCCATTGCCCCCGGTATCGTAATCAGCACCCAGCCCGAATTTTGTCCCGCAAGAAGCGGAAGCCCCAGCAGGAGAAACACCACGCCGAACACAAGCCAGAGCTTCCCCAGCGCTTTATTGTATGCCCTCACGTCCGTGACCGCAAACATCTCCACGTTCGCCCAAAAGCCAAACGGCCTTGCGGTCCTTGCGCACAGCGTATATACGCCCATCGCGATAATCGCAGCGCCGACAGCCTCCCACAAAATGAATCCAAGCATCATTTTCTCCGCCTCCCTGTCCGTGTTCTCATTTCAGATATATCCCGCCCATCTGTAAGTCTTGATCGAGCACAATCGTGTAGGTCACGCTCGTATTCTCGTAGGAGACATTCACCTGTACCGCGACCATAAGCTGTCCCATCTGCGTCAGCTCCGACAGGTAGACATTCCCGAGGGATTCGCGCGCGCCCCAATCCGTCCTTATCATATCCTTCGCCTGCCGTATGGCGTCCTCGACCTCCTGCGTCCGCAGCTGCTCCATGGAATATTCCCTTAGCTGCTCATAGTCGTCCGCCTCCACCAGACCGATCAGAAACTTTGCCCGCGCTTCGACCTGCGCCTCATCAAAGTGCGTAAGCTCCATGCTCCCCTTGGGCAGCATCCAGTACCCGACGGCAATCACGGCTGCCAGCGCCGCAACAACAGCCGCTGCAATCGCAATCCGCCTGTGCTTTACAGCCGCCTTTAATTCCTCCGGTGGAAAATTATCGTTAAATTCCTTCGCCGCGTTTTGGGGCGTCCCCATCCGCTCCATAATATGCTCCATCGGCTCGCCGCCCTCCAGCGCCGCAGAAATATCCGATTCCAGCCACTTCCTGATTTCCCGCTTTTTCGCAGGAGAGCACTTCAACCGTCTCACAATCCCATTTACATAGTTTTTCATGTCCGTGCCAACCTTTCCACGCATACCGCCGCAACAAATATCAATCCCACTATGACATAATGTCCGAGACCTTCTGCGAAAATCCCGCCCAGAGCACGCCAAGCTCCGCCAGAACCGCGATTCCCTTTTCCGTCACCGCGTAATATTTTCTCGAGACCTCCTTGCCCTTGGGTTCGCTCCATCGACTTACCACCAGCGCCTCGTCCTCAAGGCGATAGAGAATCGGATAGAGCGTGCCCTCCTTCAACAGGAACAGCCCGTCGCTCCTCTCCTTCAGCTCGCTGATCAACTGGTACCCGTATTTCTCCTTCTCTGATAGCAGCTTTAGTACCAGCATTTCCAAAACGCCCTTTTTCATTTGCTGTTCATACTTGGGATTCATTCCATCCGGCTCCATTCGTTGTTTATATATTTAGTATTGCTAAATACATTCTATTGCAATTGACATTGTCTGTCAAGGCCTTTCCCGCAAAATAATAAATAATTCGTTGATTATTCTGATTTATTCAGTATAATATACCTATGTGGCGAATCATTATCCGCCGGAAATACCGGCGCTTACGACAGCCGAAGGCATAAATAAGTCAATACCCCCGCGGCAAAATTCCTTATGCGGACCTGTGCATAATAAATATCTGAATAAAGGAAACACTTACAATTATGAAACGATTGAAAAAAGGAACCGGCTTTTTGTCTTTGCTTCTGTGCTCTGTCCTCCTTGCGGCGAACACCTTCACCACATACGCGACGGAGGCCGCGCAGGAGCGGGAGGAGCGCAAGGCGCTCCCCATACAGTCCAACGAAATCCCAAGCTGGCCGGAGGGCCCCGTAATCGGCGCGGAGTCCGCCATTCTTATGGAGATGAATACGCACACCATCCTGTATTCCAAGAATATCCATGAGAAAATGTATCCCGCCAGCACCACGAAAATTCTGACCTGTCTGCTTGCGATGCAGAATTGCAGCCTTGACGAGACGATCACCTTTTCCCACGAGGCCATCTATAATGTTCCCACGGACGGCTCCAAGCTTGGCGGCGTTGACGAGGGCGATACCATGAATCTGGAAAACGCGCTCTACGCCGTGTTGGTCGAATCCGCCAATGACGTCGCGAACGCGGTCGGGGAACATGTTGCACAGCGTCTGGGAAAAGAGAAGAGCGAGGCGGCCTTTGCCGCGCTTATGAATGAAAAGGCGCAAAGCCTCGGCTGTACCGACTCGCATTTTGTGAACGCGAACGGCCTTTTTGACGAGAATCATTATACGAGCGCCTATGATCTGGCGCTGATCGGATGTGAATTTTTTAATAACGAGCTGCTGTGCAAGATGGCCTCCACCCCCCGCTATCATTTTAAATTGAAGGAGGAGGATACGGAGGACGCTTGGATTTCCTCCAAGAATCAGCTGTACAAGGGCAAAACCTATGAGTACGAATATCTGCTGGGCAGCAAGACCGGCTATGTCTCACAGTCACGCCAGACACTCGTCTCCGCCGCCGAGAAAAACGGCATGAAGCTTGTGTGCGTGATTCTCTGCGAGGATACCCCGTACCAGTTCGAGGACACCGTGACGCTGTTCCAATACGGCTTTGAGAATTTCACGAGGCTTTCCATCAGCGATAACGAGACAAAATACAAGATTAACAGCATGGATTCGTTTGACACGAGCAGCGACCTTTTCGGGGATTCGACGCCCCTGATCACCATGGAATCCGACAAGTATGTCATATTGCCAAACGCCGCCGAGTTCTCGGACATGGAGTCGGCGCTTACCTATCACAATTCCCCGGCGGACGACGATTCCGGCCTGATTGCGACCGTGAATTACAGCTTCTCCGGCGTTCCGGTCGGAAGCTGCGGCATTATATTTTCCAAGAGCAGTATGCCGACGTTCCGCTTCTCCTCCGAGGGCGACGCGTCCTATTCCGACAGCGTCGATGCTCCGGCGGCGGACGCGGACGGCTCCGGCAGCCAGACGGTCATTTTCGTCAATGTAAAAAGGGTCATTCTCGGGATTGCCGCCGTGGCGGGAATCGCCATCGTGGCGGTTATCATTGTCTCCACCGTCAACAGCTACAGCTTCTCGCCGAAGGGACAGAGCAACAAGCGCCGCCGCCAGAGAAAGCGCGAAAACCGAATCGCCAAGCGTCAGGCCCGGAAATCCGGACGGAGCAGACGCCGCCGAAGGCGGCAGTGGAAGCGAAAACGCCGTTAATGTCAGAGAGAGGACTTGTGTCTTCTCTCTCTTCTTATTTCCTGCCCGTGCTTCTTTTTCATCAGAATGTCCTGCAGACCCTCCGGACCGATCTGTTTCATCGTCTTGATGACATATGTCCTGTCATCCGCCGATTTGCGCAGGCGAATCTTTCCCTTCAGAAAGCCGTGCTCCTCGCAGCGCACAACGCAGTAATAATGTCTCCCGTTATTGCTAAACCACGCGATTTTTCTCTTCGTGCTCCCGCCGCACAGAGGGCATTTGGTTGACCGCACCTCCCTGTCCTCCATGGCGGCCGGCTTGTCCGGAAACGCGCGGGAGATGTATTTGCCGTAATCGTCAAAAAGGACATGAAGCTCCTCCGCCTTATTCTTCGGCAGGCGGTAGGTGTCATAGGAATAATTGCGAAAGACCCCCGCGTCCTCAATACGCGTCAGAATCTCCGCCGCATAGCGCGCATCGGCATCCGCCCGATGAAAGGCGCTGTCCTTCTCAAGCCGCAGAAAATCCACCGCGTATTCCAGTGTCCTTCTCGACCTTCTGTCCTCAAACGCGATGCTGAACAGCTTCTGTACATCATAATAGCGCATCGGCTTTTCTGACATATGTGTCATATCGTAATAGTCCATGTTGCGCTGCAGCTCCAACAGATCCGTGTTCCCCCAGGTACAAAAAATATAATCCTCTCCGCACCATCGGATAAAGTCGCCCGCTGCCTCCGCAAACGTGCGGCAGTTCTCGAGCTGCTCCATATTCAGTTGAATCAGCTCTCCCGTTATCGGGTTCATTTTATGAAAAATCTGCGGCTTGATCAGCTCATGGAAGGTATCCGATACTCTTCTGTCCGCGTCCAGCTTCACCGCGCCGATTTCGATAATCTCAAAGGGCAGCTCCTGCTCGGGCCTCGTCTGCAGCTCCGCCGCCTGATTCCACTCTAAATCCAATACTATATAATTCACGCAGCCGTCACAGCCATTTTGTCTGGCTGTCTCCTCCTAACCGGATAATGATACCCTTCTATTATAAGGCGGCTGCCCTGCAAAAGTAAACAGAAATATCAGGAGAGACGGTTTTCGCAAAATATAGAAGTCGGAATCGTCAATGTCATAGACAAAACCGCAAAGAATTAATTTACTTTCCGGATTAAAAATACATGGAGAGTAAAAATTAATATTTCAGAAACATTTCCTTATCAATTCAAAAACATATAGTCTGTAAAATACCGTCAACAAATGTAAGGATAGACAGCTTAAAAACCAGCCGGCATCCCCGATATCCTTAGAGGCTGATCCCCGAACACGCGAGAAAATGATCCCGTTTCTCCGTAATTTCCCGCTGTGTTTCTACAGGCAGGCTTTTATAAATGTCCTGGTAATCTAAGTCTGCCAGTGGTGTGCCTTTGGAAAGGGCAAGGAGCCGGGAGGCGAGCCATTCGTCCCATAGGGCGTTGAACAGGTCGCGGGCGGTCGTGTAGAGGTCTGCCTCGTCAAAGCCGAAAGGATAATGGTAATCCTGGACTTTTACAAAGCCGTACCGGCCGGCGTCAAGAACCATGAGGTCAATGCTGTAGAAATCCCTAAATGCCTCCATGACTTTCAGGCAGCCTGCCCGCTCCTCCTCGGAGATGTGTACCTGTTCTTTGCCAGCCGTTACCTGTGCCTCGGTCTCCAGCCGGACAACCTCCGCCTCCAAAAACTCCAGCTTCAGCTCGAATTCAGCCTTGGAGTTGGCGGAGGCGGCGTGCTGGAGAAGCTCCCGGACGCCCCAGCCGTTAATGTCCCTGTAGCGCCTGACAAGGCCGGAAAGCCGTTTCTGCTGGTCGATATCCAGCGTGTAGGAAAGGTTATAGGAGTCCATCAGGAAGCACCTCCTTTCCAAGGGCGGCTGTGCCAAGCAGAAGCTCCCCGCAGTCAGAGAACCCCAGCATGTATGCCAGCATCCCGTAGCGGCTGCCGATGGCATTATACCCGCTGACACACTGATCAACCAGGTGCATGGCCTCCTTGGGAAGATGCAGGGACTTCAGCCTGTCGCTGCAGCCGTCAACTTCCAGAAGCAGTGCCTGGTAGTCTTTGTCCTGTGCCGTGATGGTGTTCATGATGCCGTTTATGCGGGCGTCCGCCAGCTGGTGTAGTATAGATTTTTTGTCCATGAATAAGTTTCCTCCTTTCACGGTTTTGGGTATGTTACCTCTGAATGGGGAGAAAAGCAAGAGAATATTTCTTCAAAAAATATGAAAAGTCTGCAACATTTCCTTTTCGCTGGTTGTATACAGGGTAGAGAGGCGAAAATGCCGCTTATAAACATTAAGATAATGGAGGAATCTTAAAATGAAATTGAGCAAACTGATCGCTTTGGGTCTGAGCGCAATCATGGCCCTATCCCTGACCGCCTGCGGCGATAAGCAGGACGACATCCAGACCCCTAACCCGTTCACCGAGCACAAGACTCTAACTGATGCTGAAAAGGAAGCAGGTTTTGAATTCAATGTTCCCGGTGCCATCCAAGGCTTTGATGAATGTGTGTATTGCTCTGACAAAGACAATGGTATGCTGGAGGTCATCTTCAAGAACGGTGACGAGGAAATTTGCTTCCGAAAGGCTGTCGGCGGAGATGACCCCAGTGGCAATTACAACAAGTTTCCTGAGACGGATGCTGTGGATGCGGATGGCATCACTGTGACTATGAAAGGCGAGGGTGGCAAGGTCAAACTGGCAGTTTGGAGTTCGGACGGCTATGCCTATTCCATAGACGGCACGACTGCCATCACAAAGGCAGCCATGATTGATTATGTGAAAGCAGTTATGACTGCTGAGTCGGCTATGCCTGGTGGAGACTCATCCGCTTGGGAATCTATAGAGGGCGACTCGGTGATGCCGTCCAGCCCCTTTATCGATTGCGGTACGATGGCCGATGCCGCTGAATTGGCTGGTTTTGATATGATTGTTCCAGGTACTCCTATCCTGCTCCAGGCTTGGGCAGACACGATGATCCAAGCACTCTACGGCGAAGATGGCAGCGGCATGATTATCCGCAAAGCAGCCGGCAGTGGTGACACCAGCGGCGATTATAACGAGTATGTCCAAGTGGAGACAGTGAATGGTGTCACCCTCAAGGGGGAGAATGGTGTTTTCTTCCTTGCCGTTTGGGAGAAACTGGGATATACTTATTCCATCAGCGTAGGCGAAGCATTGCCGCAGACTGATATGATGGCGTTGGCTGCTGCGGTCCAGTGATCTTAGCTCAAGGGCTAGCCGCTCAGGTCAGTCCTTGGGCTTGCAGATGGGAGGGGTTCATTTGGCAAATTATCTTACATGGGAATATTCCGGACTGTTTTTTGTTGAATTGCTGCGCCGTTTGAGCCGTTCCATTATCCGCCTGCCCATGGTTTCTTTTGCTGATATCAGTGGTGAAACCGGGAGACAACGGACAGGTGATCAGGCTGTTATCAATGAACAGGCAGAGAGAATGTTGAATAACCACGGCAATGCGGTTTTGCGGCTGGCGTATTCCTATCTCCATAACATGGCCGATGCGGAAGAAGTCCTGCAGGATGCATTGACACAGTTCCTAAAAACTGCGCCGATATTGGAAACGGAAGAACATGAAAAAGCATGGCTGCTCCATGTAGCTGCCAACATGAGCAAGAACCGTATCAAGTATAATGCGATCCGGCAGACGGACGAACTGATGGAAGAACTGGCGGCAGAGGAGCGGGATGACCTCTCCTTTGTATGGGAGGCGGTGAAGGCGCTCCCGGAGAAGTACCGTGAGGTGATCCATCTTTTTTATCATGAGGGATATCAGACCGCGCAGATTGCTAAAATTTTAGGCATGAAAGAAACTACCGTCCGCTCGAATCTGGCTCGTGGCCGGGAGAAGCTGAAAACGGTACTGAAGGAGGTATATGACTTTGGGTAAGAGGTATGATGAAGTGATGGAACGCATTGAAGTCACTCCGGAAATGCGTCAGCGTATTTTGGAGCATATCGGACAGACAGATCGACCAAAGGGTACTTCAAGAAAAATCGTTCGGTTTCCCTATATCAAGCAATTTGCGGTACTGGCTGCCTGCCTTGTCATTATGCTGGTCGGCGCGCTGGTTCTGCCCCGGATATACCAAGATCCTGACAGTCCTGACGTTCTCATGCCGGGAGATGGTATTGCGCAGGTTTTTTCATTGGGGGAACTGGAAGAACGGGTTGGATTTGAGGTCGCGGGATTGAGCAGTCTGCCTTTCGTGGTGGATGAAATCTTTTATACCGCTTACTGGCAGGATCTTGCCGAAGTAACATATTGCGGTGAAGGGAAAACCGTCGTCTACCGTAAAGGTGCCGATTCAGGGGATGTGAGTGGCGATTATAATATTTACGAATCAGCGGCTGAAATTTTTGTGGACGGTATCGCGGTGACATTGAAAGGCGATGATGGAAAGTATATATTGGCAATCTGGACAGATGGTGAATACGCTTATTCTGTTGCACTTTCTCAAGCGGCGGACGAAAACAGTTGGAAAAGATTTTTAAGTGAAAATAATCTGTAGCGGTACTGGCCCTGAGTATGTTGTGCATGATTGTGTTTTGACCAATAAAAATGCATTGATAAATTTTATTTAGGAATCTATTGACAAGTATCCGTTTTCGGACTATTATATAATAAGTCCGAAAACGGATACTTTATTTTTGCAATAGGAAGGGAACACTATATGAACACTTTAAAAAAGCAAATCATTGAGATCAACCAGCTTTGCAATGAAAGTGATGAAATCTACCATAACATCGCACAGCGGTATGGCCTTACCGACAGTATATACTGGATACTGTATATACTGTACAACTATGACGAACCTGTTTCACAAGTGGACTTATGCGATAGCTGGTCATATTCCAAACAGACGGTCAATACTTCCATTGCCGCAATGTTGAAAAAAGAGTGGATCACATTGGAGGTAATCCCGAATACACGCAACAGAAAGCGCATTGTGCTTACGGAAACCGGAAAGCAGTTCTGTGAACAGGCAATAGGGGAGACACAGGAAATCGAGCAGACAGCTTTTTCCAGAATTTCAGGGGAAGAAAGGGAACTTTTTATTTCCGTTTTTCGCAAGGTCAACCGGTTCATGCAGGA
>JAMPFV010000063.1 GCA_023664265.1 Roseburia sp. | reverse complement strand
TGTGGCTCGCAAAAAAATGAAATTTTTTTTATTCCTTACTTGACACAAGCAGACTATTACCTGATGCATATGTTTACGGATTATGCGGAGTGGGAGCATCTGAAAACTCTGGGTATCGAGGAATGGATCAAACAACGGAAAGAGGAAGGCCGTATCCGCAACATCGGGTTTTCCTACCATGGTGATACAGACATGTTCCTGAAAATATTAGATGCTTATGATTGGGACTTCTGCCAGATTCAGTACAACTATCTGGATGAACATACTCAGGCAGGGAGAAGAGGACTTGAGGCCGCCGCTGCGAAGGGTATTCCGGTTATCATCATGGAGCCTCTCCGCGGAGGGAAGCTGGTCAATCTGCCGGAAAAAGCAAAGGAAGTGCTCGCCTCGGACAGCAAGGGCTATACGCCCGCCGAGTTGGGGCTGCGTTGGCTGTGGGATCAGCCGGAAGTCAGCTGTGTGCTTTCCGGCATGAATTCCGAAGACATGGTCAATGAGAATATCCGCATCGCCTCGGAGGCAGAGCCGGGACATTTTACGGAGGAGGACAGAAAGATCGTGGAGCAGATCAGGGCGATTATCCGTGAGCGCGAAAAGGTAGGCTGCACGGGCTGCCGGTATTGTATGCCCTGTCCTAAGGGAGTGGATATTCCAGGCAATTTCCATTATTACAATCTGATGTATATAGAGAACAAGGCCTCGGCCCGCTTTGAGTTCGCGCAGAATATGGGGTTGCGCAAGGAACCCGGATTCGCGTCACAGTGTATCGGTTGCGGCAAATGCGAAAAGCACTGCCCCCAACATATCAATATCCGTGAAAAATTAAAAGAAGCCGACCATGCGCTCAGGCCCCTTCCTTATAAGGTTGGCATTCATGCCGCGCGCAAGCTTATGATTCGGGAAACATAAAGATCGGCGGGTGTGTTGATATCAGGTAAAATAATATGGTCACTGTATGCGCCCCTCTGAAGGCTTTGTTAAATCTTGTACGGGGAATAGGATTGTGTTATGATTAAAAAGAAATAATGTTGTCAGTTTTGACGCGGAGCTTTAATGCGGTACATGATAAAAAGCTTTTTAACAGGTTAAGATATGGAAAAATGCAGTTATACTTTACTGGAAGGACGATGGGGAATAAGTATTACCATATTTGGAGAAGTGTGCGACAAAAAATATTTCGACGACGATTGTATTCCTGTCTGGGAGAGGCTGTATCTCTCATTCAGTAAAAGTCCCTTGATTAAGAACGAAGTTTTTTGTGAGGAGGACAGAACCGCGATTTTTAGAGCGATTTTCATGGTGAAGGATAAGATTTTGTTACAGGATAAATCTCGAGAAACCGTTATCCGGATAGGCAGCCTGCAATATGATGTCTGTTATTATCAGGCGGAGGCCATGACGGCCGCAATGCTGAACTGGTGCGCGGAAGCATTTCACTTTGAGCTGCCGGATATAAGGGTCGATTTTGACACCGTCAATAACAGATATGTTTTTGACTTTAAATGAGTATGGAATCAGCTGAAAACATCCCCAAAATCAGGAGAAGCCGGATGAATCTTTGGATGTCCACGCATATAAACTGAGCGTTTCCGATGCCGCGTTTTGGGAATATGTGAAAGACGATGATTATAATATTGATACGGAGGAGGATATTTCTCATATATTCTTTTTTGCCGGAGAGCGGAATATTGCGTCACCGGAGACCGTCGATTATGAGAACTATATCGTCATGGAAGCGCCGGTCAGCCGGGAGGATAAGCTCTTATGCAGTGGAGAGCTGATATCGGAAAATATTCGCGCCTGCGTCAAAGGGAAATCAGACATAGAAGACTTGGTGCAGGGAGAGGCTTGGAAGCCGGCGGGAGCCTGAAACAATGCCGTCGGAAACCGTTTGTTTTTTCGCTTTTATGTGGTAGAATAAGGGAGTAAATCAAGGAGGTATCGGCTATGAGATCAAAGGTATATTTTTCAAAAGAAATCACGCCCGAAAAGGTAGTGGAGCTTTACCGCCTGGCCGGGAAAGAGCTGACGGGCCGGGTGGCGGTCAAGGTTCATTCCGGGGAGGAAGGGAATCAGAATTTCCTGCGGCCGGATTTTTGGAAGCCTATGGTGGAGCATGTGCAGGGCACCGTTGTCGAGTGCAACACGGCTTATCCCGGAGCGCGCAACACGACGCCTAAGCATATGAAGCTGTTGAAACAGCACGGCTGGAACGCGTATTTTGACGTGGATTTAATGGACGCCGAGGGGCCGGACATGGAGCTCCCCATCCCCGACGGGCGGCAGATTAAGAAGAATTTTGTGGGCAAAAACATGGCCAATTATGACGCCATGCTGGTGCTTTCTCATTTCAAGGGTCATCCGATGGGCGGCTTCGGCGGCGCGATCAAGCAGCTTTCCATCGGTGTCGCATCCTCCTATGGAAAGGGATATATCCACGGTGCCGGCGATGCGGGGAACTTTGGGACGGAGCAGAATAGGTTTCTGGAGTCCATGGCGGATGCGGCCTCGTCCGTGGCGGCGTATTTTAAGGGAAACATGGTATTTGTCAATGTTATGAAGAACCTGTCGGTTGACTGCGACTGCTGCGCGGTGGCGGAGGATCCGTGCATGAAGGATATCGGGATTCTGGTATCTCTCGACCCGGTTGCCATCGATCAGGCCTGCCTTGACCTTATCTACGCGTCGAAGGACAGAGGGCGGAATCATTTTGTGGAGCGTGTGGAATCGCGCAACGGCGTTCATACGATAGAAGCCGCGGAGGCGCTTGGCTTTGGCAGCCGGGAGTACGAGCTGGTGGAGAGCGATTCGCTATAATAGCTATGGAAAAGTACCGGAAAAGGTGATACAATGACAGTATCACACATATTAAAGGAGGGGGCTTACGTGAGATTAGTAACACGTTCTGATTTTGACGGTCTGGTATGCGGCGCGCTGCTGCTGGAGGCAGGGATTATAGACCACTGGAAATTCGCGCATCCTAAGGATTTGCAGGATGGTCTTGTTGAGATAACGGAGGACGACTGCCTTGCAAACGTGCCTTATGTGGAGGGCTGCGGCCTTTGGTTTGACCATCATTCCAGTGAGCACGAGCGCCTGCAGCTTGCGGGAAAGTATAAGGGCGAGAGTCGTATTACGCCGTCCTGCGCGAGAATCATTTACGAGTATTACGGCGGGGAGGAGCGGTTCCCGCAGTTTGGCGATATGATGGAGGCGGTGGACAAGGTCGATTCCGGCAATCTGACGGCCGACGAGGTACTGAATCCTCAGGGTTGGATACTGGTGGGCTTTCTGATGGATCCCAGAACGGGACTTGGCCGTTGGCGGCAGTTCTCCATCTCCAACTATCAGCTGATGGAGAAGCTTTTGGAGGCGTGCCGTGTGATGACGACCGAGGAGATTCTGGCGCTCCCCGACGTGCAGGAGCGAATCGAGGTCTACAACGAGCAGACGGAGAAGTTCAAGGACATGGTACTGAAGAACACGCGCGTGGAGGGGAACGTTATCATCTCTGATCTGAGAAAGGTGGATCCCATCTACACGGGCAACCGCTTTATGATTTACAGCATGTATCCGGAGCAGAACATATCCGCGTGGATTGTCAGCGGACGCGGCGGGAAGGGCTGCTCGGCGGCGGTCGGCTACAGTATTCTGAACCGCACCGCGACGATGGACGTCGGAAGCCTGATGCTGAAATACAACGGCGGCGGCCACCACAAGGTCGGCACCTGTCAGTTCACGGATGAGGAGATGGATACCAAGCTTCCGCAGATGCTCGAGGAGCTGTGCGCGATGTCGAACGCATAAGCGGAAAGCCGGCTGTATGGAGACACAAAGGAGCCTTCGCGTCAAAACGGCGCGCGGCTCCTTTTTTGTTCTATTAGGAAATGACGGGCTTCCTTTGTTGAAAATGCAAAAGGGGTATGATAGAATGAAGAAAATAACATAAGAAGATGAATAGGGAAGGAAAAGACGACATATGAAATATATGGAAAGGTTTGTGAAAAGCGCATGTCTGGCCGGCATGGCGGCGATTGTTCTGGCCGGATGCGGCGATAAAAGTCCGTTGGACCCGGGGGATCCCGTGTCCCTGACGATATGGCATTATTATAACGGCTCTCAGCAGGCCGCGTTTGACACGCTGGTGGACGAGTTTAACGCGACGGTCGGCAGGGAGAAGGGGATTTATGTGCAGAGCTACAGTCAGGGCTCCGTCTCGGATTTGGAGACCGCGGTGCGCGACTCCATCAGCGGGAAGGTGGGCGCGGACGCGATGCCCGATATTTTCTCTTCCTATGCGGATACGGCCTATGAGGTGGAGCAGTCCGGCGCGTTGGCCAACCTCTCCGACTATCTCAGCGACGAGGAGCTGGCGCGCTATGTGGATTCCTATATTGAGGAGGGATGCATTGCGGCGGACGGGACGCTTCGGATTTTCCCCACGGCAAAGTCCACGGAGATCATGATGATCAACAGGACGGACTGGGAGCCCTTCGCGGCGGCGACGGGAGCCTCTCTTGACGATTTGAGGACCATGGAGGGCGTGACGGCGGTTGCGCAGGCTTATTATGAGTGGACGGACAGTCAGACGCCTGGCATTCCGAATGACGGCAGGGCGTTTTACGGCAGGGACGCCATGGCGAATTATTTTATCATCGGGATGCAGCAGCTTGGCGTAGAGCTTTTCCAGGTCGAGAACGGGCAACTGACCCTGAATGTGCCCGAGGAGGAGTTGCGCCGCCTTTGGGAAAATTATTATGTTCCCATGGTGAAGGGATATTTCGGGGCATACGGTTCCTTCCGCTCGGATGATGTGAAGACGGGGGATCTTATCGCGTATACCGGCTCCACGACCTCTGCGATGTATTTTCCCAATCAGGTAGAGCTGGAGGATACGAGCTATGCCATCGACTATATCGTGATGGCGGCGCCGGTGTTCGAGGGCGGGCAGCGGTATGCCGTGCAGCAGGGCGCGGGCATGGTGGTCAGCAAATCGGATGAGAAGCACGAGTATGCCTCGGTAGAGTTTCTGAAATGGTTTGCGGAGGCGGAGAATAATCTGCAATTCGGCTGTGTGTCGGGCTATCTGCCGGTGTTGAAGGAGGCGAACAGCATTGAGAAGCTGGATGGGGTTATTACGGACAGACAGCTTGCGGTTGCGCCTAAGACCTATGATTGTCTCACTACGATATTTAATGAGATGGACGGCCTGACGCTGTATACGAACAAGAGCTTCGAGAACGGCTCTGCCGCAAGGAGGGTGTTGGAGTATAATCTTGCGGACAAGGCCGCCGCGGACCGGGAGAGCGTGGCGGCGGCTCTGGTGCAGGGAAAGAGCTTGGAGGAAGCGGCGGCGCCTTATGTCACGGACGAGGCTTTTGAGGAGTGGTACGATTCTTTTTGCAATGCACTAAATAATACAGTCAGCAAGCAGGGATGAGAATGGGAGACAAAAAAGGTCGGAAAAAAAAGAAAACAACCATATTCCGGATTTTTCTGATTCCGCTGATCGGCATTATGCTGGTACAGAGCATCATCACCATCGGTATGTTGGTGATTCGGCGGACGATGGCGACGCTGGATGAATATTCCATCGGTATGATGGGGCGGGTTGTGGAGAACAGAAGGGTGATTCTGCAAAACGACATGAATCAGCGATGGACCTCCGTCAGGGAACGGGAGACATTGGTGACCGGACTGTTGGAGCAGATTTTGGCGGATAGGAATGTCGGTCCGGAGGAGTTTTTGGAGTCGGAGGAGATGAAGAGCGAGCTGCTGGAGCGGCTCTTTCCGGAGTGCCTGAATATTCTGGAGAGCAACGCGACTACGGGAATATTTATCGTGCTGACGGGGGACACGGACAGCATGGACTTTGACGGTTTTTTTATCCGGGACTCTGACCCGGACACCAGCCCCGCCAATTACACGGATCTGCTCTTGGAGCGGGGGAGCAAGAACCTGTCCCGACGTTGGAATATTCCGTTGGACACCCATTGGACGACGCGATTTCATATGGACGGTTGGGGGCAGAACGCCGCCGACGGTTATTTTTATGAGCCTTGGAGAGCCGGACTGAAGCATCCGGAGGCGGATACAAAGGATTTGGGGTATTGGTCTGCGCCCTTTACATTGGCGAAGGATCCGTCGGATTCGTATGAGATGATAACCTATTCCCTGCCGCTGCGGTATGAGGGCAGGGTGTACGGCGTGCTGGGTATCGAGGTTTCCGTCCGGAGGCTGCACGAGTATTTTCCGATAGCGGAGCTGAACGACTCTCAGCAGTCGGGTTATATGCTGGCCGTGCGGCAACAGGACGGCAGCTATGCGCCGCTTGCGGGAAGAGGCGTGCTCTACAATCTGGTTCGGACCGGGAACGAGCGCTTTCTTCTGCGGGAGACGGAGTATGACACGATTTCCCTTATCGAGGATATTATATTGGAGGATCAGCGGATTTATGCCGTGATGCACCCGCTGAAGCTCTACAGCAACAATGTGCCCTATGAGGATACGGAATGGGTGCTTTTGGGCCTGGAGACAGAGAATGAGCTTTTCGGAATGAGTCGTCAGCTCTATGTCTGGATGGTGGTCGCGATTCTGATCGGGTTGATTTTCGGTGTGTTCGGCATCTATTTTCTGGTAAGGCATTTGACGAGACCCGTGCAGTACCTGATGAGCTGCATCAGCCGGGGAAGAGCGGGGCTTCAGGAATTTAAGCCGTCGAACATTCTGGAGATAGACGCGCTGTACGACGTGGTGAACGATCTGACGGACCGTCAGAAGGAGGCGGAAAATATTCTTCTGGAGGAGAAGGAGCGCTATCGGGTGGCGTTGGAATCCAGCAGGGATATCTTCTTTTCGTACGATATTCAAAGTCATACGCTGGATATCGTAAACCATGCGACAAAGGGTGGCGAGCGTGAGAACGGCGTTATCAATCCCGATTATATTTACGAGGAGGACCGCGCGGCGGTGCTCGGCGTGATGCAGAACAATTCTGACAAGCTGTCCGTGGAATTTCGGATGAAATGGCCGGATGAGTCGGATTATGCATGGGTAGCGCTCTCAGGCAACGTGGTCTATGACACGGACGGCGAGCGGCGCAAACTGGTGGGAAGCATCCGCAATATTCAGGAGCAGAAGGAGAAGGAGGCCGAGCAGCTCAGGAAGACCACGATTGACGGCGTTACGGGTCTGTATGCGTTCGGCGCCGGGCTGGAGCGGCTGAAGGAGTGCCGGAAAATGCGCTCCGAGGGCGTTATGGTCAATCTGTTTCTGAACCGGCTCCGGGAGACCAACGAGAAGAACGGCATTGTGTTTGGAGATATGCTTTTGGAGGAAATCGGGCGTCTGACCCGCGAGAGCTGCAAGGCGCTTGATGAGGCGTCCTGTTGGCGTACCGTGGCGCTGCGCCTTGACGGGGATGAGCTTGTGCTGTGGCTGGAGATGCAGTCGCGGAAGCAGGCGACGGCGTTTATAGAGGATTTGCTGGAGAAGATTGCAGCGAACTTTGAGGAGGAGGTATTCCGTGTCGAGGTGCACGCCGGGCTGGTCTGCGCGGAGAAGGGGCAGAGCGCCGAGAAGCTGATTACCATGGCAAAGCAGGCGCGCCGGGCGGTGATTCCGGACGTCACCGCGCAATATATGTTTTACGAGGACCTGCCGAAGAAGAAACGGATGAATCTGCCGATATTGCAGGCGCGGGAGGTCAGTACGCTCAATTACGGCGGGGATGTCAATCTCGCGTCGCTGGCGCTGAATCTGTTTGGAAGGGGAGCGGATTTTCCCGCACAGATGCTGCTGCTGATTCGGAAGACCGGCAGGGCCTACCGCGCGGACGGCGTGCTGGTGTCCGTGCTTCGCGCGGATTTCAATGCCAATTATCTGGAATATCAGTGGTATGAGGACGGAAGGTCTGTCGCCGAGAATGTGCGCTCTTATAAAGAGGAGGATCGTGCGGCTTTTCTGAGCTGGCTGGGGCGGGAGGAGATTCTCTATGTCTCCGCGGAGGAGAGTGCGCAAGCGCTGTTGCAATGCTTTTTGAGCATCCCGGCGGGGCAGTGCGGCGTGGTGCTGCCGATGTACGACAACGGAAGCTATATGGGAAATATCTGTATTCTCGGCGTCGGGAAGGAGCTCTTGGAGAATCCGGAGGAGTATCAGAACCTCGCGGAGCTCGGCAGAGTGATTCAGGGCCAAATGAATCAGCGGCAGCATGATATTGCCAGCAAGGCGAAGTCGGATTTCCTGTCCCGCATGAGCCATGAGATTCGGACGCCGATGAACGGGATTATCGGAATGACGGCAATCGCGCTCCAGCAGGATCAAAAGCAGGAGCGGATTATGGACTGCCTGCAAAAGATACAGTCCTCCTCGAATTACCTGTTGGGGTTGATCAATGATATTCTGGATATGTCCAAGATTGAGAGCGGCAAAATGAAGCTCGAGCCGATGAATTTCGATATCCATGAGATGCTGGATACTATCAGGGAGCTGATACAGCCGCAGGCGGCGGCAAAGTCGATTGTGCTTGAGCAGGATATTCGGCTGACGCACAATCGGTTTGTCGCGGATAAGCTGCGGGTCAGCCAGGTGCTCATCAATCTTCTGGGAAATGCGGTGAAATTTACGCCGGAAAACGGAAGGATTGCATTGACGGTACGGGAGGAGACGCCGGAGGACGCCGGTTCCGGAAACGGGGAGGCGGTTCTTTATTTCGCGGTGCGCGACACGGGTATCGGTATCGCGAAGGAGGATCAGGAAAGAGTCTTCCGCTCCTTTGAGCAGGCCGCCGGCATGAGCCCGTCAAAGCAACGCGGAACAGGGCTTGGGCTTTCCATCAGCAGCCGTCTGATTCAGATGATGGGCAGCAACATTCAGCTTGAGAGCGAGCCGGGCGAGGGAAGCACGTTCAGTTTCTCAATCCGGCTGGAGCTTGGCGAGGATGTACAGGACGAGGTGCAGGAGGAGGAGATTTCCTTTGACGGTATGCGCATTCTGGTAGTGGAGGACAATGAGCTGAACGCGGAGATCGCGCAGACGCTGTTGGAGGAGCGCAATTTCAAGGTGGACTGCGTATTCAACGGGCAGGAGGCGGTCGAGCGCATCCGGGACACAGAGCCAAATACGTATGATGTGATACTGATGGATATTATGATGCCGGTGATGGACGGTCTGGAGGCGACCCGCGCGATTCGGAGCATGAAACGGGAGGACTGTGCAACCCTGCCGATTGTCGCCATGTCGGCAAACGCGTTTGACGATGATTTGAAGAAGTCGGTGGAGTGCGGAATGAACGGACATTTATCCAAGCCTGTGGAGGTGGAGAAGCTGTATCGGACATTGAGCGAGGTCATCCGCGCCAACAGGAAATAACATGGGATACGGAAAGGAACGCAGTATGCAGATATTGGATTTGAGTGGAGGCTGGCGGTATCGGACGGACGAGGACGCGTCCTATGTGTTTGCGGGGGAGCGGTTTGCGCAGGAGGGCTTTATCCTGCCGGGCTCGGCCTGTGAGAACGGCGTCGGCAGACGGCAGGAATACTATGACGAAATCTCCAAGGAGGCGGTGCGCGCGCCGCGGGAGCGATATAAGTACGTCGCACCGCTGTGGCTTCAGCGGGAGATTACGGTTCCCGAGGCGTATGAGGGGAAATGTCTGAGACTGTTTCTGGAGCGCGTCAACATCGCTTCGGAGCTGTGGATTGACGATATGAAAATCGACAGACAGATTATTGAGCTGTCCGCGCCGCATCAGTATCATCTGACAGGGCGCCTCTCGGCGGGTACGCATAGGCTCACCCTGAAAATTGACAATCGGAATTTGTTAAATATCGGGACGATGGCGAGCGGCTACAGCATTGACACACAGGGATATTGGAACGGCATTATCGGGCGGATGGAGCTGCAATGCGAGGAAATACTTCATATCGAGGAGATTCAGGTCTATCCCGATGAGAAGGGGATTGACGTGAGGATAGTAGAGACCTCTGATGTCTGTGAGCCGCATGTGAGGAAGGATGCGGTGATGGAGCTGCGCGTGACGGATTCCGCGGGCCGTCAGGCGGGGTATGGGCGGTTTCCCGTAAAGCTGTATCATTCGCGGGAGGTCAGCCGGTTTCGGCTTGATATGGAACAAATCCGTTGGTGGAGCGAGTTCCATCCTGACCTGTATACGCTGGAGGCTGTCTATACCTGTGATGGGATAACGGACCGCAAGAGCGTTCGGTTTGGAATGCGCACGGTGCGGTCGGAGGATAAGAAAATTCTTTTCAACGGCAGGCCGATTTCCCTGCGGGGGACGACAGAGTGCGCAATTTTTCCGGTGACGGGGTATCCCGCGATGGATGCTGACGCATGGAAGGAACGGATGGAGTGCGTCAAGCGCTACGGGCTGAATCATATGCGGTTTCATGCGTGGTGTCCGCCGGAGAGCGCGTTTGCCGCGGCGGACGCGGCGGGCGTCTATCTGGCCGTGGAAATGCCGCTGTGGCTGAACCATGATATCGATGCGATGGAGGCGGGGGATGACCCCGTTCACAGGCAGTATTTTCTTCAGGAGGCGATGGCGATTTCAAGAACCTACGGGAATCACCCGTCGTTTCTGATGTTCTCCAACGGAAACGAAAATATGGGGGATTTCGAGCTGTTGGAGGATATCACGACCTGCGTCCGCGCATATGACAAGCGGCGGATCTATACCCTGACGAGCAACTTTGACCATACGGTTCTGCCCTGCGAGGATTATCTGTGCGCCTTTGAGGCCTGCGGGAACCACGTGCGCATACAGACCTGCCATGACAGGGTTGCCGAGGATACCGGCCTTACCTATGAGAAGGCGGTTGCGGACACGCCGGTGCCGGTGCTGTCCTTTGAGGTCGGACAGTATTGTGTGTATCCGGACGTGGATTTAATCGACAGCTATACCGGAAATATGCTTCCGGTGAATCTGGACGCGATTAAGAAGCACATGCTGAAAAAGGGGGTATACGGGCGGCTAAAGGAGTATATCAGGGCTTCGGGCGATTTAGCGGTGAAGCTGTACAAGGAGGATATCGAGGCGGCGCTGCGCACGGAGGGAATGGGCGGCTTCAGTCTGCTGTCGCTGAGTGATTACACGGGGCAGAGCACCGCGACGGTGGGGATTTTGGACGCGTTTTATCACGGCAAGGGACTGATTCGTCCGGAGGAATTTCGGGCGTTTGCGGGGCCGGTGGTGCCGTTGTTTCGGGCGAAGCGGATTTTCACAAACGAGGAGAGCCTCACGGCGGAGCTTGGTCTCTATGATTTCGGGGAGGAGAAAATTGCAAATCCCGAATACGAGGTGGCGATTTTCAGAGGGGATACGCTTTGGCGCAGTCTGCGGACAAGCCGGCCCCGAATCTGTGTGCCGCTGACGGAGCTTCGGGAATCGGCGCTCCTTACGGTGAAGCTCCGCGTCGGTGAATATGAAAATTCATGGCGCGTCTTTGTGTTTGCGTCCGCCACCGATACGGATACAAAAGGCGTTCGCTACATACGGACACCGGAGGAGCTGGCGGAGATCAAGCGGACGGGCGGGTGCGCCATCGTGACGGGAGCGTGCTTTTCCAATCCCGTGAAGGGGAGCTTTATCCCTGTATTCTGGTCGCCGGTGCATTTCCCGTCGTCGAAGCCCTGCGGGGCGATGATCGACGCGTCGCATCCGGCGCTGTCCGGCTTCCCGACGGAGCAGTATCCGGATTATCAGTGGAAGCAGTTGCTGGAGCATTCCGTGGGAGCTGCGCTCAGCGCCGCGAACGAGGTCGATATGGACGGCTTTTGCGGGGAAGTGCGGCCGATTGTCGAGACCGTGCCGAATTTCTTTGACAATACGCCCGCGTCGCCCCTGTTTGAGGCTCGGGCGGGGAGGGCGAGCCTGCTGTTCTGCGGGTTTGATCTGGAGGGGGACTACCCCGAATGCCGGCAGCTCAGGCGCAACTTGGAGGCGTATGTGACGTCTCTGTCTGCGGAGGATGCATAATGGATACCTGACAGAGTTGCGAAGAAACAGGGCTGTGGCGGAAGCCACAGCCCCAATTCCTAAGGTATTCCGGCTTATTTGTCATTATAGTGCCCTTTGCACTGGGTTACAATGATATTTTCATCACTGACCATATAAACAAGCCTGTCTTTTTCATTGATCCTCCTGCTCCATTCCCCGTCAGGGCTGTCTTTTAGCGGTTCAGGTTTTCCCTCGCCGGCAAAAGGCTCACGCTGGATTGATTTCAGCAGGCTGTTTATTTTTTTCAGAGTCTTTTTGTCCTGCGATTGCCAGTATAGATATTCTTCCCACGCATTCTCGGCAAATGTGATTTTACTCACGTTCCATAGCCTCCAGTTCTTCCATTGATTTTACGATTACCTGCCCGTTTTTAACCTGCTGGTTTGCTTTCTTTAACTGCTCCATGTTGGAATCTGAGTAAAAGGGATCTAAAGGGGCTGTTACTTCAAAGGGAATCCGGCGGTCACGCAGGGCTTTCTTTGCATAGATCATGAAAAAAGTGGTAAGGTTCATTCCCATTTCATCGCACATTTCATCGAGCTGCTTTTTCATTTCATCATCAAATCGAAGGCTTACAGTAGTCATGACATCACTTCCTTTCTGTCTCCATCATAATATGGTTCAAAGCAAAATGCAACAATTATCATTCAATTTCACTTAAATTGAATGATTTCTTACTCTGACTTCTTTCTGTCCTCATACTGATTTACGGCATTTTGCAGTACCTCGGCAAATTTCCAGGCATCTTCCGTTTGGCCTTGCTCGCCTAATCTGGCAGATTTTGGTAATCTTCGAGCTCATGGTTGATTCTGTCTATATGAATCTCGTTTTTTTTCTATAATATATAGCATTATATACCTGTGAGAGGCAAAGTGTATTTTTCTGTAACCATATTGTGCCAGTTCCGGTTCGTCACACAGCTTCAAAGCGCCGCTGATATGCGCTAATTTTCGGATGGTATTTTCGGCATCCTGTAAAACGCTTTTAGCAGCGCTTTCATTGCCAAGTGTTATGCAAATATAAAAAAGGATATTGTCCAACTGCCGCTTTGCGAAGTCTGATACAGTTACTTTATAAGTCATATTTATTCCTCAACTCTGCCAGAGCTTCATTGGCCTCTTGGCTTTGACCATTTTGATGTTGGTTTCGGGAAAGCTCCAATTCCTCAAGAAACTGCTTTTTTGTATATGATGGAGTTCCTCTGTTCAAAAAGAATTGTCGGATTACCTGCTGAACGACTTCCAATTCTTCTTCTGTGCATTTTTGAATCATGGACACGGTGGTATCTAATGTACTCATAACCTTACCTCCTTGTAATCCTGTGTTTATAAGCATGTGTAAAATACACATAAAACCCTGCTTTTATTATACCCCGAAAAGCTCCCGCTGCAAAGAAGATGTTTTTATACTATAAGAAATTGCGACAGCGTAAGGCATCTAAAGAGAATACTCAACAGATATACTTTTCCAGATATTCGGCGATGCCGTCCGCATCGTTGCCGCCGATGACGGCGTCCGCCTGCTCCTGAACCGCGGGGATGGCGTTGCCCATCGCGATACCTCTTCCGCACAATTTGAGCATCCCGATATCCGCGTAATCGTCGCCGAACGCCGTGATTTCCTCCGGCTGAATGCCGCAGGAGGCGCACATCCGCAAAATGGCGCTTTCCTTTGTGGCAGTCTTTTGGGTGAATTTATACCAGTATCCGTCCGAAAGGCGGATGCAGTCACAGTCCGGAAGCAGTTCTTGAAGTTGTGCGGCCTGAGGCCCGTCAAAAATCTCCACGCATATTTTCAGGGAGCTCTTCTCAAAATCGCTGAAATCGTTGTAAATGCTGTCGCCCCAGCTTTGGTCCTGCTTTTTGGGGTCGATTTTATAATTCCAGTAATGGGCGTCGATAGTGTCAACCGTGATTTCACAGTCCATGCCGCACACTGCGCGGGCGGCGGCAATAATCCGCTTGGTCTCCCGCGGTGAAAATTCGGCGCGATAAATATAGCGGTCTTGATATTTTACGAGTGCGCCGCCGCTCACAATCAGAATGTCGGGCCTTAGCCGCGCGATAAAGGAGCGTGCGTTCTGCTCTCCGCGGGAGGTGGATATGCCAATCAGAATCCCCTTTTCCCGACAGCGCCGCAGAGCGGCGAGCGTCCTTTGCGAGATGGTTTTGTCGCTGCGAAGCAGCGTCCCGTCCAAGTCAAATAAAAGTAATCTGCAATGGTTCATTTAATCCCTCATCTGTTCTAAAACAAACGCCAGTTCCTTTGAAAAAATCGGGTTCCGCAAATCGTTTTCGCGATTGGCTTTCCAAAACGGCTCGTTTGAGCCTGCCCGGATACAGTCCTCAACAAGCGGTTTATTGACACTGAAAGTCCAAGTTATCCCGTTGTTTGTGAAATTCTTGGAGAGAAGCTCATGCCCCTCGAGCGGAATCTCGCGATATTCGCGGCCGCGGCAAAAGCAGATTTTATTTCTGTCAAGCGCGCTGATGGAGCGTCCGTACATAATCGGATAATCGGCGTTTTCCGGAACCGGCGCATTCCCGATAATCTCATAGTCCCCATAGAAAAACCGGTTGTCCATAATGTATTCGGACGGACAGCTTGGAAGCTCTTGCAGTGTCTCGATACGCACGTTGGGATTTTCCGTAATGATATGATAAACGGAGACGCAGAGCGCCTTTCCCATAAGGATATTCCAAAATCTGCCTCCGTCCTTCACGAATTTTTTCACGTCCAATAAAATCCGTCCATAGCCGTAATTTGTGCGGTCATATTTAAAACGGAAGAAATCGCCCTCCTTATATTTACAGTGCTTCCGTTTCGCATGAGCGAACGCCTGAATGGCCGCGAAATCCGCGTCGGTGGTATCGTCAATCCATTTGTCGAGAAAGTCTCCAAGCTCGTTTGGATTCAGAAACGGAACGCCCGCAAACGATGAGGAGTACCAGGTCTGCTGTGTCGTGTAATTGGCTATCCGAATCCCGCCGCTGTAATCGAAGTACATTCCGTAGGGGGTACAGCGCTGAATATTGACGCCGTTTAAGCGCTTTGGCCTGCCTTTCTCCGTGCGCGGCGCAATCATGGTGCGGTTGTCCTGCGTGCAAAGACGGTACGAATTTTCAAGGAAATATCCGTTCTCGTAAGACCAAATGACCTTGCGAAGAACGTCGCCGTCAAAAAACAAAATGTCCTTTCCTGTTGACAGCTCGGGCTTCACGCAATTGTTAGGGATTTCAACGCGCTCCCAGTCCGGTTCAATAAGCTCCAGACCGAGATATTTACGCTGTTCGTTTGTCAGCTCCATGTTAATCCTCCATGCCGCCGTTTGCGGCTCAAATATAAATGAAAAACACTGTCATTCACGGCATCAGAACCGTTAAAACACGGTAATTTCATCCAAGATTTCTTTTAATACCGCCATTTGCTTTGGTGTAAGCGAGACTCCCTTCCCGTATTTTGTATGTTCTTCATTCCATGTTCTTATATCATAGACGGGTTCTCTGTCATTCCACGAGATCAGATTCAATTCCTTTATTCGGCCATTATTCAATTCGGACAAGTTCCCGATATGCCTGTAAATAACATATTTTTCCATATCTCAATTCTCCCCGATTATGCACAACTGCTGATGAATGCTATTATAACATTCCGGACAGTGTTTGGAAATAACGAAAACCGAAGAAAAACAATATCTTTTTATAAGGTCGGATGTTATTGTTGCCTTTGATTTTTCACCTTGTTATATAGTTTTTCCCAATCAGACAAGGCACATTTATTCCCGCGAGTAATGAGGAAAATAGCCATGCTTGCATGGATATTTGACG
>JAMPFV010000062.1 GCA_023664265.1 Roseburia sp. | reverse complement strand
CCTGCATCAGGCGATTGAGGCGAAGGAGCATGTGAAGGTAAAGCGGGAGAGCAAGACGCTGGCGACGATCACCTTCCAGAATTTCTTTAATAAATTTGACAAGAAGTGCGGTATGACCGGTACGGCGCTCACCGAGGAGAAGGAGTTTCGGGATATTTACGGGATGGACGTCGTGGAGATTCCCACGAACCGCCCGATAGCGCGAACTGACCGGCAGGACAGCGTGTACAAGACACGCAGGGAGAAGCTGCACGCGATTGTGGAGGCTGTCAAGGAGGCGCACGGGAAGGGACAGCCTGTGCTTGTCGGCACGATTACCATCGAGGCGAGCGAGGAGCTGAGCAAGATGCTCACCAGACAGGGGATTCAGCACAAGGTTCTGAACGCGAAGTTCCACGAGCTCGAGGCGGAAATCGTGGCGGACGCGGGACAGCACGGCGCGGTCACGATCGCGACGAACATGGCGGGGCGCGGTACGGATATCAAGCTGGACGAGGAGGCCAGGGCGGTCGGCGGCCTGATGATCATCGGCACGGAGCGGCACGAGTCCAGACGTATCGACAATCAGCTTCGCGGGCGTTCCGGCCGTCAGGGAGACCCAGGCAGCTCGAAGTTCTACATCTCATTGGAGGACGACCTGATGCGTCTGTTCGGCTCCGAGCGGCTGATCGGCATGTTCAATACTCTTGGCATTCCGGAGGGGCAGGAGATCGAACACAAGATGCTCACCAACGCCATAGAGAACGCCCAGAAGAAGATAGAGAGCAACAACTTCGGCATCCGCAAGAATTTGCTGGAATACGATCAGGTGATGAACGAGCAGCGCGAGATTATCTATGAGGAGCGCCGCCGCGTGCTCAACGGCGAGAGTATGCGGGATGCGATTTACAAGATGCTCACGGACATTGTGGAGGGCGCGGTCGATACCGCTATCAACGCGGATTTGGAGCCTGAGGAGTGGGATTTGCGCGAGCTGAACACGCTGTTGCTGCCGATCATCCCGCTTCGTCCGGTCAGTCTGGACAGGGTGGGCAAGAAGACCAAGAACGGCCTCAAGCATCAGCTCAAGGAGGAGGCCGTAAAGCTCTACGAGAGCAAGGAGACGGAATTTCCGGAGCCGGAGAATATCCGTGAGATTGAGCGCGTAATCTTATTAAAGGTGATCGACCGCAAGTGGATGGATCATATCGACGATATGGAACAGCTCCGTCAGGGCGTCGGCTTACAGGCCTACGCGCAGCGCGACCCGCTGGTAGAATATAAGATGAACGGCTATGACATGTTTGACACGATGACCGCAAACATCAAGGAGGACACCGTGCGTCTGCTGCTCCATGTAAAGGTAGAGCAGAAGGTGGAGCGCGAGGAGGTGGCCAAGGTCACGGGCACCAACAAGGACGACTCCCTGCAAAAGGGGCCTAAGATGCGGGCGGAGGCGAAGGTATATCCGAACGATCCGTGCCCGTGCGGAAGCGGCAAGAAATATAAGCAGTGCTGCGGCAGGCAGGTTTGAGGCGCTGAGATGGGAATCAGATTGAAAAGAAAAGGGTGGTGAACGCGATGGTAGAACTCGACCAGATGAAACAGGAGTTACAGGCCTACGAAAGTCCATTAGCGGAAGTGAGGGATTCACTTTAACCTTGCGGACAAGGAAAAGAGGATAGAGGAGTTGGAGCGGGAGATGGAGGCCCCGGGCTTTTGGGAGGACGCCGACCGCGCCAATAAGCAGATGAAGGAGCTCAAGCAGCTCAAGGGAACCACGGAGCAGTGCAACGGGCTCCGGACAAAGTATGAGGATATCGAGACCCTGATCGAGATGGGCTATGAGGCGAATGACGCGGAGATGATTCCTGAGATCTGCGAGGAGCTGGACAGCTTTATTGAGGAGTTTGAGGCGCTGCGCATCCGCACGCTTCTGTCCGAGGAATATGACAAATGCAACGCGATTTTGAAGCTGAACGCGGGCGCAGGCGGTACGGAGAGCTGCGACTGGGTGGGGATGCTCTATCGGATGTACACCCGCTGGGCGGAGCGCAAGGGCTTTGCGATCGACGTGCTTGATTTCCTGGACGGTGACGAGGCGGGCATCAAGTCCATCACCTTCCAGGTCAACGGGGAGAACGCCTACGGGTATCTGAAATCCGAGAAGGGCGTGCACCGTCTGGTGCGCATCTCGCCGTTCAACGCGCAGGGAAAGCGCCAGACCTCCTTTGTGTCCTTGGACGTCATGCCGGATATCGAGGAGGACTTGGATGTGGAGATCAACGAGGACGATCTGCGCATCGACACGTACCGAAGCAGCGGCGCGGGCGGGCAGCATATCAACAAGACCTCCTCGGCAATCCGCATCACGCATATCCCCACGGGGACTGTCGTACAGTGCCAGAATGAGCGCTCGCAGTTCCAGAACAAGGATAAGGCCATGCAGATGCTCAAGGCGAAGCTGTTCCTCCTCAAGCAGGAGGCCAATGCCGAGAAGCTCTCGGATATCCGCGGCGAGGTCAAGGAGATTGGCTGGGGTAACCAGATCCGCTCCTATGTCATGCAGCCGTATACGATGGTGAAGGATCACAGGACGAACTTTGAATCCGGCAATGTGGACGCCGTGATGGACGGCGCGCTCGATGGATTTATCAACGCATATCTGAAATGGAAAAACGCGCCGGCCAATTAGGCCGGCGCGTTTGATTTCTGTTGGGAGACAAGGTCGAGATAGAAGTTCGCGGAGGTCATTTCCATGTAGGGAATGACCCACAGCAGCGCGATGCCGCAGGTAAACACGCTGAGGAAAATCAGCGGGAGGAAGCTGAGCGTCAGGGACACATAGCGCAGCTTGTTTCCCTTCATAAGCCGGATGCTCTGCCTGAGAATGGTTCCTGCCGTATAGCTTGGGAAGTCCAGAACCATATAAAACACGGGGAAGAAAGCCAGCGTCGCGACAAAGTAAACGATCATGCACAGCAGTATCACCAGATAGAAGGAGAGGAGGGAGCTGTACACAGCCGTCAACTGCGAGTAGGAAGTGATCTCCGTGTTCAATACACGGGTCATGTCCCCCTGAATCAGATCGCCGGGCAGCATACAGATCGCGTTGATGACTGCCAGAACGGCGCCGATTTTGATGGCCTTGTCCGGACTGTTGCGGAAGCCGTAGAACAGATCGGAGATGCTGCATGGCATGTCACAGGAGGCGTGCAGATGCAGCAGACAGGCGCCGACCTGCAGGACAAAGGCGAGAAGCTGTACGATAAAGGTGACAATATAGTTCAGGACCGCCGTCGCCGGTGAGACCGGCGGAATGATCGCGGAGACAAGGAAAGCCGCAAAATAACTGATGGCATATTCGATGACCATTGCGAGAATCAGGACCCCCATTTTACCATTCATCTGCATCCGCGCGAGATATTTCAAGTCCGCGTTGCTCTTATAATTTCCCATAGGTTACATCCTTTCTGTACTTCAAATCAATATAGCAAGTATAATAATTGTATCACCTTTGGACGGATAAAACAATCCTTCTTTTGCTTGAATCCGCGCCGGTTTTGGAATATAATAAAGAATATTATTTATATGATGGGAGAGGGAAGTAGGAAGTTATGGACATCATACAGAAGCTGAAGGAAGAGCTAAAGGTAGAAAAGTGGCAGGTAGAGGCTGCGGTAAAGCTGATCGACGAGGGGAACACGATTCCCTTCATCTCCCGATACCGCAAGGAGGTCACAGGCTCGCTGAACGACGAGGTGCTTCGGAATCTGAATGAACGGCTCGCTTATCTTCGGAATCTCGAGGAGAAGAAGGAGCAGGTGCTCGGCAGTATCGAGGAGCAGGGAATGCTGACGGAGGAGCTTAGGGCGAAAATCCTCGCGGCGGAGACGATGGTGGTCGTGGAGGATCTGTACCGCCCGTACCGCCCCAAGCGCAAGACGCGCGCGAGCGTTGCCAAGGAGCGGGGGTTGGAGGGGCTTTCGCAGATTATTCTGGCACAGGAGACGACAAAGCCGATTGACGAGGAGGCCCGGAGCTATGTCGATGCGGAGAAGGAGGTAAAGGACGTCGGGGAGGCCGTTCAGGGCGCGATGGACATTATCGCGGAGATGATTTCGGATAATGCGGATTACAGAGCGTATATCCGAGAGGCGACCTTTGCGGAGGGCAGGATTATCAGTCAGGCCAAGGACGAGAAAGCTCAGAGTGTGTACGAGATGTATTACGACTTTGAGGAGCCTGTCAGCAAGATTGCGGGACATCGGGTGCTGGCCTTAAACCGCGGCGAGAAGGAAAAGCTGCTCACGGTCAAGATCGAGGCGCCGCAGGAGCGCATTATCCGCTATCTGGAGACCAAGCTTATCACGAGGGAGAATGAAAATACGACGCCTGTATTGAAGGAGGCGATTGCGGACAGCTATCAGCGTCTGATCGCGCCGGCGATTGAGCGCGATATCCGCAACGAGCTGACCGAGAAGGCGGAGGACGGCGCGATTTCCGTATTCGGGAAGAATCTGGAACAGCTTCTGATGCAGCCGCCGATTGCGGGGAAGGTTGTGCTGGGCTGGGATCCCGCGTTCCGGACAGGCTGCAAGCTTGCGGTCGTGGACGCGACGGGCAAGGTGCTCGACACCAAGGTCATTTATCCGACTGCGCCGCAGAACAAGGTGGAGGAGTCCAAGCGGGAGCTGAAGAGGCTGATCAGCAAATACCATGTCAGCCTGATTTCCGTCGGGAACGGTACGGCCTCGCGCGAGTCGGAGCAAGTGATCGTGGAGCTGATCAAGGAGCTGGATACGCCGGTGCAGTATGTGATCGTCAATGAGGCGGGCGCGTCCGTGTACTCCGCGAGCAAGCTTGCGACGGAGGAATTTCCGAATTTCGACGTGGGACAGCGCAGCGCGGCGTCAATTGCAAGGCGGCTGCAGGATCCGCTGGCGGAGCTGGTGAAGATCGACCCCAAGTCCATCGGCGTCGGACAGTACCAGCACGATATGAACCAGAAGAAGCTCAGCGACGCGCTCAACGGCGTGGTGGAGGATTCCGTGAATAAGGTCGGTGTGGATCTGAACACCGCGTCGGCTTCCCTGCTGGAATATATTTCCGGCATCAACAAGACGATTGCAAAGAACATTGTGGACTACCGCGAGGCGAATGGCCGCTTTACCAACCGCAAGCAGCTCCTGCGCGTGGCGAAGCTGGGGCCGAAGGCGTACGAGCAGTGCGCGGGCTTTATGCGCATCTTGGACGGGGATAACCCGCTGGACGCGACGAGCGTGCATCCCGAGTCCTACGACGCGGCGATGAAGCTCTTGGAGAAGCTCAAGCTCTCGATGGAGGACTTAAAGGAGATACAGAAGAAGGCGGCCGCCTCAGCCGGAAAGGCACAGGCGCAGCAGCCTGCCAAGAATAAGAAGCGCCAGCAGAATGTGGTGGTCCGGAACACCAATACCGCGATGGGGAAGGCCCTTGCGGCGGCCATGGGCGGCGCTGTCCTCGCGCAGGAGCCGGAAAAGGCTGACGGCGCAAAGCGTGGACAGAGCGCGGCAGGCGGATTGGAAAAGCGCGTGACCGACAAGAAGAAAATGGCGGAGGAGCTGGGGATCGGTGAGATTACGCTGACGGACATCCTCAAGGAGCTTGAGAAGCCGGCGCGCGACCCGCGTCAGGATATGCCCGCGCCCATCCTGCGCAGCGACGTTCTCGACATGAAGGATTTAAAGCCCGGCATGATACTCAAGGGGACGGTGCGCAATGTGATTGACTTTGGCGTGTTCGTCGATATTGGGGTGCATCAGGACGGCTTGGTACACATCTCGCAGATTACGAACCGCTTTATCAAGCACCCGCTGGAGGCTGTCAGCGTCGGGGATATTGTGGATGTGAAAGTCCTGGATGTGGATTTGTCCAAGAAGCGGATTTCCCTGACAATGAAGTTAGATTCTGAATAGAGAGCAATATCGTACACAAAAACGGACTTGGTCAGCGCACCAGGTCCGTTATGTATTTTCCGCCGCCCTGCGCGGTGATTTCAAGCGGCTGTAACGAATATTGCGTGACGCTGTACCCGTTCGGAGTGAGGGAGACGGTGAAGCGGGCCATGCCGCCCTTGATGCAGGACGGCTCATTCTGCGCGCTGACAAAGTTCCCAATCGAGTAATAGATCAGCATCTCATGTCCGTCATCATCGGTGAGAACCTCATAGGGCTGTAAGGCGTGCGGGTGGGTGCCGACGACGACGTCCGCCTTGCCTTCCAGAAAGACCTGCGCCCATTCCCGCTGGAAATCGTCCGGCTGCGCGGCGTACTCCGTCCCCCAGTGGACAAAGACAATCACGAAATCGGCCCCGGCCCTTGCCGCCGCAAGATCCGCGCGCACTCTGTCCGCGTCCGACAGCAGATTTACCGTGCAACGCGCGTCCTCCGGAAGCGTCAGGCCGTTTGTGCCGTAGGTGTAGTTGAGGAGCGCAAAGCGGATGCCGCTTCGTGTGAGAAGCCCGTAGGGGCAGTCGTCCTGCGCCTCCCCTGTCCCGATGCCGAGACAGCGCACGTCATGGGAATCGAAAAATTCCTTTGTGAAGCCAAGGCCGTACTCCCCTGCGTCCAGAGCGTGGTTGGTCGCGCAGGTGACGACGTCAAAGCCTGCGTCCACAATCGCCTGCCCCACGCCCACGGGTGTGGCAAACCGCGGATAACCGCTGTACAGCAGCGGATTGTCCGTGAGCGGCGTCTCCTGATTGATGATGGAGACGTCGCTCTGCGACAGAATATCGCGGAAGTTTTCAAAGAGGAAGCCAAAATCCCCGTCATTGCGCAGACCGTAGCGGTAGATGGGCTCGTGAATCAGATTGTCGCCAAATACCGTGAAGGTGACATCCGTGTCCTCCCGGGAAAATCCCCATGAATCCCAGACCCAGCAGCTCAGCGTGCCGTCGGGACTTGTCAGCAGAAGGCGGTAAGAGGGCGCCGCCGCCCGCTCGCCGGCGGCCATATGCGCGACATCCTCTCCGATATAGGAGGACATCCACTTGGGACGGAGCGTCTTATCGTCATATTCATAGACGAAAATATGCTGCGACCAGCCCTGCTCGTCCTCCTCCACCCAGAAGGGACGCAGTCTGCCGTAGCGGCCCCGCTTCCAACAGAGCAGGATCAGCTCCTGCGCCGAATCGTCGTCGATATCAATCGAGAGCACATCCTGTACGAGAACGTGCTCCGGTGAATGCCAGACCGGAGCGTTCTCGTACAGCACGGTGACGCCTTTGTGCCGTAGCTGTATCTCGTATCTGCCGGACGCCGCAGGGAGCGTCCGGTCCTTCCAGTCAATCCAGCGCGGCAGGAGGCCGCCGGCGGCCCACAGCAGATACAGCGCGATGCACACCGCTGTGAGGAGCCCTGCGCATATCCATACCCTTTTCGCGGTCATGGGCCTATTCATATTGGATACGATAGCTCGCGGTCCATTCCGGCTGTTCTATCGGCCGGTCCCAACGGTAGTTCCCTTCCCTGTCAAGGGATACGCCCATAAGCTCACGCCATTTTTGGTCAGTCATGCGGTCCATGGACCAGGGGAACTGATAGAAGGAGTAGACGCTTCCGGTCGCGATTCGCAGCGTCCCGTCAACCTTGACCACGACATAGAGGGTGCAGGGGTTGAGCGTCGCCGCCTCAAGCACCTGCCCGTTCGGGTCGGTCGCAATGTCCACGACGAGCGCGGCGGGAAATTCCTGACTGGAGATGGTTTCCTGCTCCTCCTTTAAGGCCTCATACCAGAAGTGCTCAATCGTCCCTCCATAGCTCTCAATAAACTCGTATTCATCGTTCGTCAGCGTCTCGTCTCGAAGCTCCTTTTGGGAGATGGTCAGCAGTTGGTTGGCAATATAAGACAGGCGCGATAGGTTCTCCTCGTCCGCGGGACGGAGCATACCGTATTGCTCAAGCCCCTGCGCGGTCAAATCGGTGAGGGTGGCAAAGCGCGCGTAGACAAGCGGCTCGGGCTGTACATAGCCGCGGTAATCAATCTCCCAGTCATCTCCGCCGCCCATCTCCGCGATAACCTGCTTGGAATAGAGGATGGTATCGTGCTTGAGTTCCGTGAAGCTTCCGGCAAAGCATTCCAAATCCTTTTTGAGCCACTCTTCGTTCTGCATAAACATCGGATAACCCTCGCCCTTTTTGGTGAGCAGGGGGCGCAGCGTGTTCAGCCAGCTTGCGTATAAGCTTGCCGACCAGAGCGTCCCATTCTCTGCGGCGAGTGTCTCCCGAAGCCTGTCCATGTTCTCCGTATAGCTTTCATAAGCGGTCGCGCCGCTCTCCCCGAGGATGCGCAGCGCCGTGTCGCTGCCGAGCGCGGCGGGAACGTCGAGCACGTCGGGGAGCATTCGGTTTGTGCCGCTGCTGTCCGCGCCGACGCGGCTGTAGATCAGATTCTGCATGATCGCGGCGTCAATGGTAAAGCGCTGCCCCATAAACCGAAAGCCCAAAATGACATTCGATTCCCCGTCATTAATCGGTATGGAATTGATTTGGGGCGCTGAAAGCGCCGCCGTCGCCGCATGGAAGCGGTCAAAGGCGTCCGCGTCCCCGATTAATCCGGCGGTGGTAAGGCTCTCGCCGTAGGTCTCGAGAATCAGCGGCGCGTACTCGCTCACGCTCAGATCGTCGCTTGCGCCCGCAAAGAAGGAAGTTACCGCATAGATCCCCTCCCACAGGCTGTAGGCGTCTGCGTCGTCGCACAGCGCCTTTGTCATCAGGAGCGCGCTTCTGTCTAAGTCCTCCTTCTCCTGCGTGAAATGGATTCTGCCGTACCACATCATGGCGCGGAAATAAGCTTCCAGTCTTGTGCTGCCCGCGTAGTAGCCGCGCGGCTTGTACTGGGTGTAGTCCTCGTCCGTTCCGGTTATTTTGGAGGGGACAATCCCCTCCGCGCGCCGGATATTGTCAAGCTCGTAGGAGACGAGGTCAAAGAGCTCCGCGTCAACGGGCGTGCCGTCGTCCAGAAGCTTTGCGCCGACTGTGAAGAAGGCCGCGTTCCGCTGTGCGGCGGATTCCCATTCACTGCCCTTGAGCTGACGATACTGCTCCAGGCTGTTGTCGAGCATCCGTCTGCTGAGCCGGGTGAGGCTTGTACACAGGTAATCGCGCTCGATATTTTTGAGCAGATAGCTGAAATATAAATGGTAGGTGTGCATCAGGGAATCGACGGTCACAAAGCTCGGTATCATATTGTAGCGGTTATTCTCATAGACTTCAAAGAACTCGCGTCCGGAGTCGCCGCCGACCACGAAGCCGTTCTGCGCCAGCTTTTGAACCGCGTCGTCCGAGAAATAAAACTGCTGCAGGTTGTCGATATTGTCGAGATTCGGGCTGATCGTGTAGGGCGCGACAGAGGGGACAACGGTAATATCGCTGTCCTTTACGGTGCCGGATACCAGAATCGGCCGCTCGCCCGCATAGGGCAGGGCGCCGGTCTGTGTGATTTCTATTGGAATATCTGTTTCCGGAATATCCGTTTCAGGCTCGCTTGACGCCTCTGCTGCAGTCGTCGTCTGTTCCTCGGATATGGATCCTTCCGGAGCTTCCTCCGGCGTTCTTTGTACGGCGCACGCGCTCAGCATACTGACGGACATGCAGACGGTCAATGCCAACGCGATTGCGGTTTTGAGCGTTCTCTTCATCATAAAATTCCTCCCTTCAGGGTTGCTTCCTTTTATTAATCCCTTTTATCATACCATAGAAGCCTGCATAATTCTATCGAATCTTGTCGCGCGGCAGGCGAAAACTGTGCTATACTGTTTCTGACAGGACGTTTCCGCGCGGCATAAACGCCCGATATAGGGGAATACTCATATCGTAACAGGCGCAAAGGAGCGTATCGGGCTTTGCGGTAAAAGGATGGAAGCGCGCAGGCCGCGCGGAAAGGATGAAAAAATGGAGCAGAAATTTTATGTGTGTGAGCATTGCGGAAGCATTATTACCATGGTGAAGAACACGGGCGCACCGACGCTGTGCTGCGGGGAGCAGATGAAGGAGCTGGTCCCCGGGACGACGGAGGCCGCGGTGGAGAAGCATATTCCCGTGTATAAGGTGGAGGACAATCTGGTGACGGTCAGCGTGGGGTCCGTCGAACATCCCATGCAGGAGGAGCATTCCATCGAGTGGGTATCCCTGCAGACAAAGCAGGGAAGCCAGTGCAAGCTGCTGCGCGCGGGGGAGAAGCCGGAGGTGCGCTTTGCCCTCTGCGACGGGGATTGTGTCGAGGCGGTGTATGCGTACTGCAATTTACACGGCTTATGGAAGGCGGACGCCTCTTAGGGAAATGCTGACTACGGCGGACAGAGGAGAGCCGTGGTGAGGAGGACAGGGATGAGAGCGCAAAAGAGACGATTATTTTACAGGACAGGTGTGGCGGCGCTGTTGATGGCGGTTGGGATGGCCGGCTGCGGCAGTCTGTCGGACGCGCGAGGGCCGCAGACAACGGAGATCTCACAGCCGGAGCGCGCGGCGGACGAAGGGACAGAAGAGGCTGTGCGGGAAGACACGGCGGCAGAGGAGGCCGGGCAGGGAGCGTTGTCCGGACAGGGAGCGTTGTCCGGACAGGAGGAGACGGAATCTGCGCAGGAAGCAGCGCTTGAGACGGAAGAAGCTTCCATGACAGAGGCGGAGTATATCGCTTGGCTCCGTGCGCTTCCGGCGGGGAGCATTGTGGACACGGACAGGATTTCGGCGGAGTCCGTGCCGGAGCTTTTTTACGCGGAGGAGATTTCCGAGGCTGTATTTGCGCGGATGGACGGCTGCTCTTATCAGGAGAATGAGGATATTTCCCCGGAGGAGCTGCGCTATGTGCGCGTCCTGCACATGGGCTTTGACGGGGAGACGCATATCGGCGAGCTGGTTGTGAATAGCAAAATCAGCACGGACATTCTCGACATCATGCAGGCGCTTTATTTTGAGGCGTATCCGATAGAGCGGATGGTGTTGGTTGACGAGTACGGCGGAGAGGACGATCTGTCGATGGCGGCGAACAATACCTCCGCGTTCAACTACCGGAATGTATCCGGCACGGGCAGGCTCTCCAACCACAGCTACGGGCTTGCAATCGACATCAATCCTTTGTATAATCCTTATATCAGAACGGACTCGGACGGCAGTCTGCGGTGTGACCCGCCCGAGGGGGAGGCCTACGCCGACAGGCAGCAGGACTTCCCATACAAGATCGGGCATGAGGATTTGTGTTATAAGCTGTTTGCGGCGCATGGCTTTCGCTGGGGCGGCGATTGGAAGAGCGTGAAGGATTATCAGCATTTTGAAAAGACGCAGTAGGAGGGATGACGGATGGTAAAAAAGTATGTTTTCGGCACGCCGTTTGAGACGGAGGCGGTCACAGAGGCCTTGGAGGCGGAGCAGCCTGTTTCCGGCGTGGGGATAGGCGAGGTATCCACGAAGGAGGGCTTTTGCCTGCGCTATGAGATGGCGGATTTGGAGGTGGTCTACGGCCTGGGGGAGGCGAACAGAGGCATCAACAAGCGGGGGTATCTCTATGTCAGCGACTGCACGGACGACCCCGACCACTCGGAGGATACGGTATCCCTGTACGGGGCGCACAATTTTATCGTGATTTCAGGCAAGGAGCATACCGGTCTGTTCTTTGACTATCCCGCCGCCATCCGGTTTGACATCGGCTATACAAGGCAGGATACGCTTGCGGTGAGCTGTGAGCGCGCGGACTTGTATCTGTATGTTATCACGGGCGACAGCGCGTATGATGTGGTGAAGCAGTTCCGCAGGATTATCGGGAAGAGCTATATTCCGCCGAAGTATGCCTTTGGCTTCGGACAGAGCCGCTGGGGGTATCGGACGGACGCGGATGTGCGGGCGGTGGTGGACGGATACCGCAGCAACCGCATCCCGATAGATATGGTATATCTCGATATCGACTACATGCAGGAGTATAAGGACTTTACCATCAATCCCGAGCGCTTTCCCGATTTCCCGCAGTTTGTGGAGGAGATGCGCAGGGAGCGCATTCATCTGATACCGATTATCGACGCCGGCGTGAAGATTGAGGCGGGCTACGACGTCTATGAGGAGGGCGTGGAAAAGGGATATTTCTGCAAGCGTGAGGACGGCTCCGACTTTGTGGCTGCGGTATGGCCGGGTTGGACGCACTTTCCGGACGTGCTCAACGCCGAGGCGAGGGCGTGGTTTGGCGGCAAATATGAGCGCCTGATCGCACAGGGAATCGACGGCTTCTGGAACGACATGAACGAGCCGGCAATGTTTTACACCGAGGAGGGCGTTGCGGGCGTGAACGAGGCGGTATCGGAATACGCAAGGCAGCTCGAGACAGGGACGGCGGCCAAGCGGCTGTTCGGGGAGGATTTGCTCAACACTGCCAACGCGCTTCCGGGCAAGGTGCGGGAGCGCATGAACAATCTGCAGAACAACGCGGAGGATTATAAGCGCTTTTACCACAATGTGGACGGGCGCAGAGTGCGGCACGACAGGGTACATAACCTTTTCGGGTACAACATGACGCGGGCCGCGGGTGAGGCCTTTGAGAAAATCGCGCCCGAGAAGCGGCTTCTGCTGTTCTCGCGCTCGTCCTACATCGGAATGCACCGTTACGGCGGCGTGTGGACGGGGGACAACAAATCGTGGTGGTCGCATATTCTTCTGAACCTGAAAATGATGCCGTCGCTGAATATGTGCGGCTTTCTCTATACGGGCGCCGACCTTGGCGGCTTTGGCGCGGACACGACGCGCGACCTGCTGCTGCGCTGGCTTGCGCTGGGCGTGTTTACGCCGCTGATGCGCAACCATGCGGCGCTTGGCACCAGAGAGCAGGAGTGCTATCGCTTTGAAGGGATTGAGGACTTCCGCCATGTGATAGGCGTCCGCTACAGGCTGATACCGTATCTGTACAGCGAGTACATGAGAGCGGCCGTGCAGGACGAGATGTATTTCAGGCCGCTTGGCTTCGTGTATCCCGAGGACAAAATCGCGGTGCAGACGGAGGACCAGTTGATGCTCGGAAACGAGCTGATGATAGCGCCGGTGTATACGCAGAATGTCAGCGGGCGGACCGTGTATCTGCCGGAGGAGATGATGTTTGTCAAGTTCATGCCCGACGGGAGCCTGTATCAGGAAACCCTCGGAAAAGGGGTTCACTATGTGGAAATTGAGCTGAACGAGGTGCCGCTGTTCATCCGAAAGGGCAAATGCATTCCGGTAGCCGCCGTGGCGCAGTCCGTACCGGAGATTGATATGTCCACGATAGAGTTGGTGGGCTATGCGGGCGCACGGTATGCATTCTTTGAGAAATAGCGGCAGAGGGGTTTCAGGGAAAGAAAAAGAGCTTTTCGAGAAGACTTCAAGAGGTTCTCGAAAAGTTCTTTTTTCTTGCAAAAAATATATTTTTATCGAGAAACGATAAAAATATATTGCAAAACAATCTCACGCGTGCTATTCTGTAGAAAACGGAAAAGGGAGGTATGCATACAATGAAAAAGGAAACGGTGGCCGTGTTTACCAAGTATCTGTTGGATATCATGTACTTTTCGGGGATGGTGGTGACGGCGTCTCTGCCGTGGCTTGTGAAGCGGATAATGCAATTCTTCCGGTATGACAGCTTCGAGGCGCATTACGCGGAGCTGGTCATCACTTATTTTATCCTTGGAATATTGGCAATCCTGATATTGGGGGAGCTCAGAAGGATGTTTCGGACGGTTCTGGCGGAGGACTGCTTTGTGAAGGACAATGTCGTGAGCCTGCGGCGCATGGGAACCTACAGCTTTATCATAGCGGCGATATGCCTGCTGCGCACCGTTCTGTATATGACGGCCGCAATGCTGATACTGGTGCTTGTGTTTGTGATTGCGGGGCTGTTCAGCAGGGTGCTGGCCTTTGTGTTTGACAAGGCGGTGGACTATAAGCTGGAAAACGATTTGACGATTTGACGCGGACACGAAAGGAAATGGTTGGAAATATGGCGATTATCATCAATCTGGATGTAATGATGGCAAAGCGGAAGGTGGGGCTGACACAACTTGCGAAGGATGTGGACATCACGTTGGCCAATCTGTCGATTTTGAAGAATAACAAGGCGAAGGCTGTCAGGCTGTCAACGCTGGATGCGATATGCAGGGCGCTTGACTGTCAGCCGGGGGATATTCTGGAATATGTGGAGAGTGAGGAGCATTTGGCGTTGGAGTAACCGGTATTGACGGAAGAGAGGCGCGCACAATGAAAAAGTGGAGAAACGCGGCTCCACAATGATAATAACCGAAGAGAAAGGATTTGCAAGCGATGAAAAAGCACGGGAGCAGAGCGGTCTTATTCTGCATATGCGGTTTGTTATTGATACTGATTTGCAGGCTTGCAGTATATATTCTTATAACGGCACATCGTTATAAGGAGGAATATGGCGGGAAAGCGGCTGCAAAAGAATTTGTTGAGTATCTGATTTTACATGGCGATGAGGCTGCGGCGGATTTCGAAGAGTGCGGGCTTACTTTCGAGAAGGCGGAGGAAGAAATGAGCCCTGACCTGTACGAAATTGTTCCATGGGGAGCAGGAGGAATCGGAGACGTGCTGATTGTCACGGATGCGGATGGTCGGCGCTTTTATTATCAGACTTCAGAGAAGTACGGAGATCTGCTCTTAAAGATTGACGGCAGCGTTGAGAAGATTTATTTGTTGGACGGAAAGAGTGAACCGGTAACAGGGCATCTGAAAATAGAAAGAGAGAGATGGGGCAAAAATTATGCATTTGTGTCCATTTGGGGTGATGATTCGGGTTTAGCCCGTTATGAGTCATGTTGGGCATATTATCGGCTTCCTGATTTTGACGATTATGATGAAAAATTGTATAGAGCTGAGGATGCAATACAAGCTATTGAAGAGTGGATATCCACCGAAGAACTCTCAGCCTTATATAAAAAGGGAAGAGAGCTGGAAGAAATACTGTCGGCATATTGCGAGCTGAAACGCCACAATGCGGATGTAACGATACGGTATACGCCGCTGTATGGGAAAGCAGCTTCACAATGATAAATATACCGGTGAGAAAGGATTTGCAAGCGATGAAAAAGCACAGGAACAGAGCAATCTTATTTCGCATATGCGGTTTGTTATTGATACTGATTTTCGTGCTTGCGCTGCGTGGAATGATGGATTCGCATAAAAGAAAAGCCAACGCCAAAGCGTTTGTTGATTATCTGATGGAGCATGCAGATGCGGCCTCGGCGGATTTTGAGGCTTGTGGATTAGTGTTTTCGGTGGCCGGGGAAGAGGATGTACGGATAGTAACAGATGCAGATATGTTGCTGGTGACGGATGCAGACGGTTGGCGCTTTTATTATCAGCCAATGGGGAAGTATGGTGACCGGCTCATAAGGGTTGAAGGAAATGTTGAAAAGGTGAGAGGCAGTGAGCTGCTTACAGGCAATTTGAGTATTGAAAAGTGGGATAAGTTTCCGGATTATGCATATGTAGCGATTGATTGCGATACGGGGAAATATTGGGAGATACAGACACTGAATTACCGTATTCCGGAATTTGATGAGTACCAAAAAGCAGCGTTTAAAGCTCGATTGACAGCGGAGAAAATCAGCCAATGGATATCCACCGAAGAACTCTCGGCCTTATATAAAAAGGGAAGAGAGCTGGAAGAAATACTGTCGGCATATTGTGAGCTGAAACGCCACAATGCGGATGTAACGATACGGTATACGCCGCTGTATGGGAAAGCGGCACTACAAATAAGCGGGAAGAAAGGATTTGCAAGCGATGAAAAAGCACGGGAGCAGAGCGGTTTTATTCTGCATATGCGGTTTGTTATTGGTACTGATTTGCAGGTTTGCAGTATATATTCTTATAACGGCACATCGTTATAAAGAGGAATATGGCGGGAAAGCGGCTGCAAAAGAATTTGTTGAGTATCTGATTTTACATGGCGATGAGGCTGCGGC
>JAMPFV010000061.1 GCA_023664265.1 Roseburia sp. | reverse complement strand
GTATTTTTCATGCGAAAAGTATTGAAAATATTGCTTCTTTGCCCATAAAATGGCATGTAACCGTTATGATATACAAGAAATGGAGGGAGACATGCTAAAGGAAAAAATTATCAATGAAATCATCAGGGCAATGGACACATGCCTTGATCGGAACCAATCCGCAAGGCTGTTGGATACGCTGTCAGTGGTCTTACAGGATGTGGAGTTTGTCAGCATCAATAATTCGCTGAGCACGGAATTGATGGACAACAAAAAATTAATAAACAGTTTTTTTGTATGTAAGCGGATTGACGGGCTGTCCGCGGATTCGGAAGCGACTTATCTGTACACATTAAAAAATTTTATGGAATTTACACATTTTATGCCGTTTACAAAAGTCGATACGAACATCATTCGATGTTTCCTGATTAATTTGCAAAAAAGAGGGAACAGGGAATCTACCTGTGACAACAACAGGAGAAACCTGAACAGCTTCTTCCAGTGGCTGGAAGATGAGGATTATATTACGAAAAATCCATGCAGAAAGATCAAGAGAATAAAAGAACCTTATCGGATAAAACGCTTTTTTTCGGAAATGGAAATAGAGCAGCTCAGGGACGCCTGCTCCACAAGGCGTGAGCTTGCTTTGGTGGATCTGCTTGTATCTTCGGGACTGAGAGTCGGTGAAGTTTCAAATATAAAATTAAGTGACATTAATTGGGAAGAAGGGAGTTTTACGGTCATCGGGAAGGGAAATAAGCAGAGAAAATGCTATATGAATGTCAAGGCGCGGAAACATGTATCGGAGTATCTTGATGAGCGAAATAAGAACGGAGTAAAATCAAATTATCTTTTTTCGAGAGAGAGGAAGCCCTACGATAAAGCAATGTGCAAGGCCGAACTGGGGAGGATCCTGAAAAAAATAGGGAAGAGATGCAATATTACGGATATACACATACATGGTATAAGAGCTTATTTTGCGACAAATCTGAGTGATAAAGGGATTGCTCCCGTAACAATACAGGAACTTATGGGGCATGAATCTTACAGCACCACTGTCCGGTATTATTGCAATAAAAACAGTAATAATGCAAAAAGAGCCGTTCTGACATGTGCATAAGGGACTGACTGACCGGCAGTTTTCAATCGGTTCTGGAAACAGAGCCTTTTTTGCGTCAGATAATCGATGAGTATAAATAAAAAGCACGGAAGGCAAAGGATAAATATTGAATATATGGAATTGAAAGTGTCGAATAAGAGCAAAAACATGTAAGGGCCTATGTCACAAAATGGTAATTTAGTGACATAAGTATCGAACTAATATTTTATGGTGGCACTGATAATTTGTCCGTCAGAATATCCACATATTAAATCAGAGAACCAACACGGATAATCTATATATGTTCCATATCTGCTTTCACCTTTAAGCCTTCCGCATCTGTTACAGAGATAAATGTCATATTCACTATCTGTATTGACTTGGTGTTGAACATAATAACCCGTAGCACCACATACTCTGTAACAGCTGTCACTATGGTGATGATACTCATATTCAACATTGCCCAGAACCGACAGATTAAGTGTATTGATGGCGTTGGCGATCTCCACATTGGTGGCATCGTCGGCCAGATCGCCGCCCCGATTGTTCACGGCCTGAATTATGATACTGCTGTTTAGAGAAGCAAATGCCTACAGGTTTTCATTGATTTGCGGGCATTATTATGATACCATTATCGTGGGCAGTGCCACAACGGCAGACGGTTGCCTTTGCGCGGATTTCCGCAGAGCTTCCATGAAAGGAGGTCTTTTGATGGAAAATTGCACAAAGGAGAAAAATGGTTATGTATGTCACATATACGGACCTGATACAGATAGGTATCTTTTTGGTTACCCTGATTGCATTAGTCCGCAAGACAAAGTAAACATAAAAATAACCGTCTCCCCTGCAAAAGTTGACGGTTATTTTTATAATTAGCAGCTTATGACAGGCAACCGTTTGTCGGCACTGCCTTTACCTGTATTCTAACATAATATGCACAAATTTGCAAGGCACGTCATTCAAAACTTACAGCCGTTAATTGTAACGGCTGCCGTGTTCGGAAAAAGGCTCCGTAAATATATTCAGACTCATGAATGTATTTATGGAGCTTTTATTATACAAAAACCCGGAAAATGAAAGGAGGGATCGTCTGTCCGGGAATAAAAAACAAAACAGAAAAGAGAGGAGAATTGAATTGAGCAAGATACTTGTGATTGCGGAGAAACCGGCCGCAGGACGCGACATTGCAAAAGTATTGGGAGTAACGGAAGACAAAGGGAATTACATGGAGAATGACAGCTATATCGTGACATGGGCGGTCGGGCATCTGATAGAACTGAAAGACCCTGAGGATGCGGATGAGCGATACAGGAAATGGAACGTGGATGACATTCCCCTGCCCGCGGATAACGGGCTGCGCGTAAAGGAAAGCGGCCGGGCACAGTTTAACGTCATAAAAAAGCTGATCGCGCGGGATGATGTTTCCCAACTGATCAATGCCGGTGACGCCGGCAGAGAGGGGCTGCTGATACAGGAATGGATATACCGGATGGCAGGCAACCGCCATCCGGTGAAGATACTCTGGGCCTCATCACTGACCGCGGAGGCGATCAGGGCCGCGATGGGCCGGCTGCATGACAGCGGCGAGGAGGAATTTGTGAATCTGCTGAGGGAAGCGGAGACGAGAGCCGTGGCCGATCAGGTGCTGGGCTATAATTACACGCGCCTGCTGACCTGCCTGTTCAGCGACCGGACGGTGTTAAGCTATGGAAGATGTCAGACACCGCTCCTGAACCTCATCGTCAAAAGAGATCTGGAATATGAAAATTTTAAATCGCAGCCCTATTGGACGCTGTTTTTGAAATTCAAAGACGGATTTACGGGCACGGAGACGGATGAGGAAGGAAAGCCGGTCAGGTATATGAGCAGGGACGAAGCCGACAGGGCCCTGGAGGCATGCCAACATCTGCAAAAGGCACGAATCATTTCGTGCAGCAGGGACGGAAAAAGCAGCAAGGCCCCGGAGCTGTTCAACCTTGCGGAACTGCAGGGCCGTATGGGAAAGAAATACGGACTTACTCCGGATAAGACGCTTGCCATCGCACAGAGCCTGTACGAAAAGCACAAAATCCTGTCTTATCCGAGAACGGACAGCCGCTTTCTCTCCACGGATCTGTACACGGAAATCGGGGAGCATCTTCAATGCTGCCGCTTCGGGAAATTTGAGCCGTTCATTGACAAAATTGACGCTTCGGCCGGGCTCCGGCCGGATAAAAAATACTTTAACGACAACAAAGTATCCGACCACCATGCACTGATACCGACGATCAACCGGGACACGGGCAGGATATATGATACCCTGTCGGAGGATGAACGGAACTGTTTTGATGAGATTGTCGTCAGCCTGATCGCCGTCTTTTATCCGGAGCATGAATATGAAACGACGGAAATACTGTCGCAGGCCGGAGGAAAGACCTTCAAAACATCGGGAACCACCGTCAAAAGCGAAGGCTGGAAGCAGGTTTACCGGCTGCTGAAGGCGGATACGTCCGATGAGAAACCGGATGAGGAAAGCCTGCCTGAGCTGTCCGGGGGAACGGAAGCGGAGATCGGCGGGGCAGGGCTGAAGGAGGATAAAACAAAACCGCCCGCAAGGTACAATCCCGGAAACATCATAAAGCTCATGGGCAGGTACGGGATCGGAACCTCCGCAACCTCAGCGGGAATTGTCCAAAGCCTTATCAACAGAAAATTTATCAGACTGGATAAAAACAAATATGTATCGACGGAGCTGGGGAGGGAATTTCTGAAATATGTCCCGACCGTCCTCAAGTCGCCGAACATGACCGTGGAATTTGAGCGGAAGCTCCGGAAAGTAAATTCCGGGGAAGTCGATAAAGAGGCATTCATCAATGAACTGCTGGAGGAAGTCGCCGCGAACAAAAAATATTTTCTTGAGCATCTCCCCGCGGAAAAGCTGAGCGCCCAAAAGCCCGTCGGGAAATGCCCGGCGTGCGGCGGGAACATGCGGGAGGGAAAAAAGAACTGGTACTGCGAAAATCATACCGGGTGCGATTTCAAAATCTGGAAGGAAATCTCAGGGAAGAAAATATCCGAGGCAGAGATCGCGAAGATACTGGATAAGCGAAAAAGCGGGCTTATTGAAGGATTTGTCTCCGGGAAAACGGGGAATAAATTTTCGGCGTATCTGGTATTGGGGCCGGACAATACGCTGTCATTTGAATTTCCCCAAAAGAAACGGGAAACGAGGTAAAGAATGGAAAAATACGAACTGATTTCAAAACTGGCTTCAGACACGGCCGAAAGAGTTACCGGGAACAGAACGGAGTGGATGCGGTATCTCCGCTCCGCCTCACATGTATATAAATATTCCTTTAAGGAGCAGCTTCTCATTTACGCGCAAAGGCCGGAGGCCTCCGCCTGCGCGTCAATCGGGGTCTGGAACAAAAGAATGAACTGCCGGGTAAAAAGAGGCTCCAAGGGCATTGCCCTGATCGATGAGGGCGCATCAGGACCGGCGTTGAAATACGTGTTTGACGTCGCGGATGTAAAGAAGTCGGCAGCGGGAACGCTTCCGCGCATGTGGAATGTGGGACCGGAACATGAACGGCCCGTATTGTCTCACATTGAAAAGCTGTACGGAGGCACCGATAAAGAGCATTCGTTTGCGGAGCGCATCGGAGAACTGGCGGGGAGGATCGCGGAGGCCTGCTGCGGGGAAACCGCGGCCGCGCTCCGGAGCGTCTCCGGGGAGGGGGAGCTTTCGGGGACAGACACACGGGAGCTTTCCGGGATCGTGCGGGAAACCATGAAGGACAGCATCGCCTACACGGTCCTGTCAGGATGCGGAACGGACTTTGAACAGACGGAAAGGAAATTTCCGTTCACGCATATCACAAAGTTTGATACGCCGGAGAGGCTTTCCGTATTGGGGGATGCCGTCAACCGTGAAGTAAGACTTCTCATGCGGGAAATCGGCAGATCCGTACAAAATCATTCATTAAATTCCGAACGGGGGATTGCGCAAAACGCGGATAAGGACTATAATACTTTAAAGCGTGAAAGCGGAACGCCGGAAAACGGTCTTACGGAGGAAAGGGGTGCGGATCATGGAACTGACATACAGATGGGAGGGGGATTACCTGATCCCCAATATCAAAATGGACGGGCAGCCGGAGGGAGAGCTCCGGAAATTCGGGCTGATGAGACGGAACTTCCTGCGGGATTACAGGAGCGGCATATACACGGGAATGCTGCTGACAAACAGACTTACGGCGCATCTGCTCGAGATACAGGAGCAGGCGGAGGAAAGAATGGAGACGCTCGTGGCGCAGATGGCGGCGGGCGAGGGCGTGAACGAGGAACTGAAGGCACGGAATCAGATGCTGTGGGTGCGGAAAATGAACAATATTCAACACAGCGCGGAGGAAATCGTCCTGGAAGAACTGATTTACGTCTGACGGATCAGCCCCATACACAGTTAAGCATTACGGCGGCGGAAACCGATATCACACATGCGGAGTCCGCTGCTTTTTACGTCCGGGAGAAGAAGAATGAGGAACGTGCCGTCAGTTTCCACATTACGGAGGAGACATACGGGACCGGAGGGCCGAAAGAAAAATTCCGGCGGAACATCGAAGCGATCCGCACGCTGAAAAAAATCGAGGACGGGAACCGCACCGCCACTCCGGAGGAGCAGCGGATACTGGCACGATACAGCGGGTGGGGCGGAATTGCGGACGCATTCGACGAAACAAAGCCGGCTTGGGCGGCGGAACACCGGGAACTGAAGAGCCTCCTGCGGCCGGAGGAATATTCCTCCGCCAGAGAGAGCACCCTGACCGCTTATTATACAAGTCCCGCCATTATCACGGCCATCTGGAACGTGCTGCGGAAAACCGGGTTCAGGAAAGGAAACGTTTTGGATCCCGCAACGGGGACGGGAAACTTCTTCGGCAGACTGCCGGAGGACATGAGGGAAAGCAGACTTTACGGTGCGGAGTTGGACGGGATCACGGGAAGGATCGCCAAAATGCTGTACCCGGAAGCGGACATAAGAAACACGGGTTACGAGAAAACGGACTTTCCAAACGATTTCTTTGACGTTGCGACGGGCAACGTGCCCTTCGGCCAATACAGGGTGGCGGATAAGGCTTATGACAGGAACAACTTTCTCATACACGATTATTTTTTCGCGAAAACGCTGGATAAGGTAAGGGCGGGCGGAATAATCGCGTTCATCACAAGCAGGGGCACCATGGACAAGAAAAATCCCGGAGTGAGAAAGTACCTTGCCCGGCGGGCGGAACTCCTCGGCGCGGTGCGTCTTCCCAACACTGCGTTTAAAGATGCGGGGACAGACGTCACATCGGATATCCTCTTCTTAAAAAAGCGTGACAGACAGGTCGCGGCGGAGCCGGAGTGGCTGCACCTTGCAACGGATGAGAACGGCGTCACGATGAACCGGTATTTCGTTGACCATCCCGAGATGGTGCTGGGCAAAATGGAAATGATTTCGGGACAGCACGGACCGGAAGCGGTATGTGTTCCCGACACGTCCGTGCCGTTGTCGGAGCAGCTCGAAAGAGCGACGGCCCGTATCGACGGCAGCATTGATGAGGCAGAGCCTGTTCTGCCTGACGGTGGGACCGCGGGGGAGTGCATACCGGCATCGGCGGACGTAAAAAACCACAGCTATGCCGTTGCGGCCGGCAGACTGTTTTACAGAGAGAATTCCGTCATGCGCTCCGTGGCGGTGCCTGAGATGACGGAGAAGCGCATACGGGGGATGATACTGCTCAGGACATGCACGCAGGAGCTTATCGACATGCAGCTGAACGACCGGCCCGATTCCGACATTGAACCGAAGCGTTCCGAGCTGAACAGGCTGTATGATGAATTTTCGGCCGGATACGGCATGATCAATTCTTCCGCGAACAAAAGGGCATTCAGGGGAGACGCGTCCTACTGTCTGTTATGCTCCCTTGAGAAGCTTGACGATGAGGGGAATTTCATCGGAAAGGCGGACATGTTCACAAAGCGCACCATCAGAAAGGCGGCGGCCGTTACCCGGACGGACACGTCCGCGGAGGCGCTGACCGTGTCCCTGTCGGAGAAGGCAGGCGTGGACATGGAATACATGGCGGAGCTTACGGGAAAGGCGCCGGAGGACATTGCAAAGGAACTGCGGGGCGTCATATTCAGGAACCCGCTTTCGGATGCATGGGAAACCGCGGACGGATATCTCAGCGGGAATGTCCGCGCCAAGCTTGCCACGGCCCGGGAGTATGCGGCAGCCGATCCCGAATTTGACATAAACGTAAAAATGCTGGAGCAGGTACAGCCCAAAGACCTTGACGCGTCGGAAATAGAAATACGGCTCGGCGCGACGTGGCTCCCGGATGCGGAAGACATTATGAAGGACTTTATGCGGGATGTCTTTAAGACACCCCGATACCTCCTGAGCAGAAATCTCATAAAGGTGCAGTATTCCGCGGCCACGGGACGATGGAACGTGGAGGGAAAGAACGCCGACAGAGGGAACCCCCTTGTAAACATGACTTACGGAACAGAGAGGGTAAACGCATACAGAATACTTGAGGATTCCCTGAACCTGTGCGACATCCGCATCTTTGACACGGCGGAGGGGGAGAACGGCAGCCGGAAGAGGGTTCTGAACCAACAGGCGACCATGCTCGCGGGCCAGAAGCAGGAGGCCGTGCGTGAAGCGTTTAAGGAGTGGATATTCAAAGATCCCGAGCGGCGGCGGATATTATGCGCGAAATACAATGAACTTTTTAACTCGACAAGGCCGCGGGAATACGACGGTTCTTACTTAAAGCTTCCGGGAACGACGCCGGACATCGAACTGAAGCCGCACCAGCTGAATGCGGTTGCCCGTCAGCTGCACGGGAAGAATACCCTTCTTGCCCACTGTGTGGGCGCGGGAAAGACCTTTGAAATGATTGCGGCCGCAATGGAGAGCAGGCGGCTGGGCCTGTGCCGGAAAAGCCTGTTTGTGGTGCCGAATCATCTGACGGAGCAGTGGGCAGGCGATTTCCTGCGGCTTTATCCCGGCGCAAACATCCTCGCGGCAACAAAGAAGGATTTTGAACCGGCCAACCGGAAGAAATTCTGCTCAAGGATAGCGACGGGAGATTATGATGCAGTCATCATCGGGCATTCGCAGTTTGAAAAAATACCGCTTTCAGTCGAAAGACAGGCCGCCGACACGGAACGTCAGATTTCTGAGACAGAGATGGCAATAGAATCCGTAAAAGCGGCCAAAGGCGAGCGTTACACGATTAAAGAGATGGAAAAGACCAGAAAATCGCTCAGCGTGAGGCTGAGCCGCTTAAATGACGCCTCGAAAAAGGACGACGTGGTAACCTTTGAGCAGCTCGGCGTTGACAGGCTGTTCGTGGACGAGAGCCATAATTACAAGAACCTCTTTTTATACACGAAAATGCGCAACGTGGCGGGCATTGCACAGACGGAGGCGCAGAAATCTTCCGACATGTATGCAAAATGCAGATACATGGACGAGCTGACCGGCGGGAAAGGCATCACATTCGCGACGGGAACGCCGATCAGCAACAGTATGACGGAATTGTACACAAACATGAGATACCTCCAGCATGATACGTTGGAGAGAACGGGCCTTTCCAATTTTGACAGCTGGGCGGCGGCTTTTGGCGAAACGCAGACCACAACGGAGCTTTCTCCCGAAGGGAGCGGGTACAGGGCCAGGACGCGGTTCGCGAAGTTTTTCAATCTGCCGGAGCTGATGGCCCTGTTTAAGGAATGCGCGGATATCCGGACGGCCGACATGCTGAAGCTCCCGGCGCCGGAGGCGGAATATGAAAACGTGGTGCTGAAGCCGAGTGCGTATCAGAAGGACATGGTTTCAGCGCTCGGCGAGAGGGCGGAAGCGGTGCGCGGCGGACTCATCGAGCCGAACGTCGATAACATGCTCAAGATAACCAACGACGGAAGAAAACTTGCGTTAGACCAACGTTTGATCAATGCCATGCTCCCCGATGAGGAAAATTCCAAAGCGACAGTCTGCGCGGATAAGGCATTTGAGATATGGAAGCAGACCAAAGAGCAGAAATCGGCGCAGCTTATCTTCTGCGATTTATCGACGCCCAAGGGGGACGGCACATTCAATGTATATGAAGACATCAGGAACAAACTTATGACCAAAGGAGTTCCCGATAAGGAAATCGCGTTTGTGCATGATGCAGACACGGAAACAAAGAAAGCGGAGCTGTTCGCGAAAGTAAGAAGCGGACAGGTTCGTTTTTTGCTGGGTTCCACCGCCAAGATGGGCGCCGGAACCAACGTGCAGGACAGACTGATCGCCCTGCATCATCTTGACGTGCCCTGGCGGCCTTCCGACATTGAGCAGAGAAACGGGCGCATTTTAAGGCAGGGGAACATGAACGGCAGGGTAAAAATCTTCCGATATGTGACGGAAGGAACATTCGATTCGTACAGCTGGCAGCTCATAGAGATCAAGCAGAAATTCATCAGTCAGATAATGACGGGCAAATCGCCCGTGCGCAGCTGTGAGGATGTCGATGAATCGGTGCTTTCCTATGCGGAGGTGAAAGCGCTTGCCACCGGAAATCCCCATATCAAAGAGAAAATGTTACTGGACGTACAGGTGTCAAAGCTGAAGGTTCTGAAGGCAAATTACATCAGTCAGAGGTACGAGCTTGAAGACAACATTACGAAAAAGTATCCCCGCGACATTGCCTTTACAAAGGCGCAGATCGCGGGATACGGGAACGACATCAGGATATATGAACGGAACAAAACCGTGTTTTCAATGAAAATCGGAGAGGAAAGCTACGGTGACAAAAAGGAAGCCGGCGAAGCGCTGATCGAAGCGTGCCGCCGGATACAATCCGCGGACGCGGAGACCGATTGGAGCGAATACGTCCGCAGGCCCGATACCGAAGCTGAAATCGGTGAGTATATGGGATTTCAAATGACGGCGGGCTTCAATCCGTTTGAAAGGAAATTTACCGTAACCGTAAAAGGAGAGCTGCGCCACAGCGTTCCGATCGGTTCGGACGCGTTGGGAAACATCCGACGCATCAACAACATGCTCGACGGCATGGCGGGCCGGATGGAAGACATGCTTCTGAAGCTTTCGGATCTGGAGAAGCAGACGGAGACGGCAAAACAGGAGCTTCAGAGACCGTTTGAAAAAGAGCGGGAGCTGGAGGCGAAGGCGGCACGTCTCGCCGAACTGAACATGCTTCTGAGCAGTACGGAGGTCAAAACCGGGAAAGCCCCGGCTGAACATACGGAGGAGGTGAAAACAGGAGATACGGGGCGTGAATCGGTTCTTGATAAATTAAAGCGCTACAGGTCGGACATCGGCGCGGAAGACGGCTGCGGCGGATACGGTGCCGGGCGCGGAATTGAGCGGGCCGGAGCCCGCGGAAACGGATGAAAGGAGTGATGTTTATGGAGAGGAGTGATGCTTATGGATGAGCATGCGTTTGAGACATGGCGCAACGGGCTGTTGAAGGGCGTGACGACGTCATACTCGGAGATATTGCGAATCGAACAGCGTATGCAGAGCCTGATGCAGCAGGCCGTGAACATGGATGTTAAACATTCCGGCCGTGTGTCGGAAATCACGATGAAAGTGGCGGACGCATACGGGTTTGAGATTTTGGAAGGGTTTCATACGGTAATCGAAAAGCAGGAGCAGGCGGACGTTCGGGAAGAGCAGAAGCCGGCTCAGCCGGCCCAAAAGAAAGAGGCGAGATATGTCACCTATGTCGAGACGCCGGCGAATGAAACGATTCCGGTAATCGAAGGAGATGATCTTGAAGCGCTTTTTCAAAAATGGCAGGAAATAGAAAACGGGCGCGGTGAAGGAAATAAGCTCCGGAATGTCTGTGTGATCGACAGCAGGCCGGGAAACGGGCGGCCGTATGAGGCTTACCGCTATGAGATTGAGACGGGAAAGGATGTGACGCCGATATATCTGAGCCTGCCGCAAATGTCAGAGGCGGAGCAGGCGCAGACCGCTCTGAAGCTGAGGGAAGCGGGGGCTAAATTCAATGAGCGGAGCAACGGATGGTATGTCACCAGAGATCAGGATCTGAGCAGCTTTGAACCGTATCTGAAGGGACGATATACGGAGGAGCTTCGGAGCAGAGAACGGGAAGAAAAGAAACAGAACCGGTCTGATAAGGAGGAAAAAGTCATGGCAGAAAAATTTTATTCATACGCATACAATAAGGACGGCAGCGTTTCAAGGCTTTCGGAGGCCGGAAGTCTTGAGGAGGTCACGGCACGATGGCAGAAGATAGAAGCCGGACGTGATAAGAACAATAAACTCGGACATTTTTACGTCAGGGCGGGTGATCCGGAGACGGGAAAGACGGAGGTGAGCAGATATGAGATAACCACGGGGAAGGACGTGACACCGGTGTATCTGCATCTGCCGGAGATGGGCAGGGAAGAATTTGCGGAAACCGTCCTGCAGCTGAAGGAGGCGGGAGCCAAATTCAGCGGGACAAGAAAAGAATGGTATGTGACGCGTGACATGGATCTGAGCAGATTTGAACAGTACATGAAGCCGGCAGAGCCCGGGAAACAGGTAAATGCATATGCGTACAATAAGGACGGCAGCACCGTGAGAATATCGGGAGACAGCTTTGAGGAGGTTCTCGGCGCATGGAGGAAGCTGGATGCGGAGCGCGGCGGGGATAATAAGCTCGGGTACTTCTATCTGAAAACGAATAATCCGGAGACGGGAAAGACGGAGGCAGGCCGATACGAGATAGCCACGGGGAAGGACGTGACACCGGTGTATCTGCACATACCGCCCATGGGAAGGGAGAAGTTCGCCGAGACGGTGCAGTACCTGAAGGATAACGGCGCTAAGTTTAACGGCGTCAAAATGGCGTGGTATGTGACAAAGAACATGGACATGGGGAAATTTCAACAGTACCTGAAAGCGCCGGAAACCGAGAAAAAGGGTTCCACGATTGCAAAACTGAACGATTACAGGAAGGCGGCCTCCGGGCAGCCGCAGCATTCCGCGGAAGAGAAAAAGCAGGAGGCAGTGCGATAACAGACACAGACGCACGGTGAAGTAAATTAACAAAAGGGTTCTGCCGGCATTCGGTTAATGTGTGGCAGAACCCTTTTTTCTGTTCTTAAATTTATAACGGAGAAGGAGCAGCGTATGGAAGAGGAAAAAAGAACGGACAGATTAAGGGACAGGGACATACATTTTAAGACAACCCGGCAGGAGTATGACCGGATAAGGGAGCGGATGGAGCAGACGGAGCACACCACGCTCAGCAGCTACCTGATCGAACTCGGAACAAACGGCTTCATCCTGAATGTGGATTATTCATCTCTGGATGATCTGTGTTATGAAATCCATAAGATAGGTGTGAACATTAACCAGATAGCGCATCGGGTGAACGCCGGTGATCTGCCCGCGGATGTGGCGGTGCAGGAGATAAACATAAAAATGGATGCCATTGTGGACATGGTGAAAAAGCAGTTTTACAAATTTCCATAAATCGGAAGGAGACAAAAAATGGCCGTAACAAAAATAAAAGCCATAAAAAGCACGCTTGACAAGGCAATAAATTATATCTGCAATCCCGCCAAGACGGAAAACGGGCTGCTGATCGATTCTTTTGGATGTGTTCCGGAGTTTGCGGCGCTGCAGATGGAAGCCACCGCAAAAAAGAATAAAAAGGGCGGATGCAGAAAGGCCTATCACTTAATGCAGTCTTTTTCGCCGGAAGACGACATCACTCCGGAGCAGGCCCTGGAGATTGGAAAGAGTTTCGCGAACAAAGTTACAAAGGGAAAATATGAATATGTGATTGCCGTGCACAACGATCGGGATCACATTCACTGTCATATCATTTTTAATGCGGTGGATACCGAAGAATATAAAAAATATCATTATCAGGGATACTGCGAACGTGACAGAATAAGGGATATCAGCGATAAGCTCTGCCGGGATAACGGGCTGTCCGTTCTGCCGCGGTGGACAAAGGGAAAGGGCCGGGGGCAATATGAGTACGGACAGCACAAAGCGGGAAATTCATGGAAAGATAAATTGCGGACTGTCATAGATCAGGCCATCCCTGTTTCGCAGACATTTGATGATTTTGTCGCGGCGATGGAAATGGAAGGGTACACTTTTAAGGACGGAAAACATATCGCATTTATTGCGGAAGACGCAGGACAAAAAAGACCGACACGATGTAAAACTCTTGGGGACTTTTATACCGAAGACATGATTCGCGACCGGATTGCAAACAAAGAAAAATATAAAGACATGGATTTATCCTTAAATACGGGAAAATCAAGTCAGGCGAAAGAAGCAGCGGAACCGTCCGGGGGAAAAGAGCCGAATACTCAAAATGCATATAATGAAAAAAAGGCCAACGAAGCTTCCGGAGATTCGGTACGGAATGAGAATATGAAGAAGCGCAGTTTTTTTGCAGACGGAAGAATTAACCTGATAACGGATCTGTCAAAAAACGTCAAGGCGCAAAATTCCGAGGGATACCGACACGTGGTCGAAAAAAGTAACCTGAATATGCTTGTCAGGACAATGAACTTTTTGACGGAACACGATATAGAGACGCCGGAACGTTTTAATGAATTTTATGATTCACGCCATAAGGAAGTTGTGGATTTGAACAGAAAAATTCAAAAGCTGGATTTGGCAATCACGGATCTCAAGGAAAAGAGAAATCACATAAGAAAATATTTCGCGAACCGGAAGTTTTACAATACTTTTATGAAATACAAAAACATGAATTATTATAAAGAGCATGAAAATGAGATACGCGATTTTGAACTTTCCAAAATATGGCTGGAGCATAACGGAATGGATCCGCGTGATTATGATTATCGGGAATATCAGAAGGAATACGATGCTCTGAAAAGTGAAAAAGATGCGTTGGGCGAAAAACTGAAAACGGCAAAATCTCTATTGTATGATACCGACACCGTTATGAAAAACGTGGAGACCGCTCTCGGCATCAGACTTTACGAAAACGAAAAAACGGAGGAGACGCAGAATCGGAATCCCGAAGAAAACACCGGACAACAGAATCGCGAAAAATCGCGATAAGGATTTTTGTATTTCTTTCATGTTTTTACAAAATGCCGCAAGGCATTTTGGAGGGGTTTGGGGATGTTCCCCAACAAGCGTTTTTTAAAATTTTGCCTTCGGTAAAATTTTGAAAAACAGCACTTATGCACACTTTTTCATTTTGGCAAAAATGAAAGAGTGTGTACATAAGTGCGTTGCTTGCTATTCCGTGAAAATGGGGATTTTCACGGGCGTGTTTTAGGCTGCATGGGCAGCCTGCCCAAAACACATTTCGCCGTGTCCGGCGTATCGGCGCGCGCGCCGGAATGTTTGGAATGATGACATTCCGGTAATAATAGGATGGAACATTGCATAATTTTTTTTGAGGTGCTATAATGAAAGAGAAAAAAGATAATGATATAAAGATTGTGAAGGAGGTTGACGATATGGGTACGGCTGTGTCAGATGAAAGATATTGTTCCGTTCAAGAATCCGTAGTTGAATCATTTAAGGAAATAAAGCTCATGCGTGAAGGAAAGCTTCCTAAAAAAACATGGAAAGATTTTACAATTGACGAATCGGAGATATATAATGTAAATATTGAGAAATATAAAGAAGCAGATGCAAAAATATTTACAGACAGGGATATAGGAGTCGTGGCCAGAAAAGAGTTGGAGCTTGACAAATTGGAAAAAGATGGCAAAATCACCATATTATTGCCGGAAGACACTTGGGGAGTAAATCCGTCTTTTTTTGGTGGGATGTTTGAAACAAGTATCAGAAAGATGGGTGGTAAATTTCGCCAAAATTATATTTTCAAATATTCTAACGGAACTGAATTAAATGACAGTTTGAAAAAAAATATAGATGACGATTTTGAATATGTTATACGAGGATTGAACTAGCCTGTGAGGAAAGTGAACAAATGATATGGAACTGGTGGGAAATGTGTCAAATTCAATAGCGGCTGTCTGTGCGGTGGTTACCATCATTATTACTGTTCAGAATTTCAGAAATGATAAGCAGGAGCAAAAAAAAGAGAAATTAAGATTAAAGCTTAGTGAACTCTATAAGCAGGCTGTTATAGATTCCATGCTAAAGCTTGAGGACGAGAAAATAAGATATATTAATGACAGGTTGTACCAAGTGTCGTCATCACAATTTGATGAGACTGTGATGAAAGAACTCTATGAATATATGGAATTCGGGATGCATGATTGTTTGAGGGAAGCAGAGATTATAAAGCTTTTTAATTTGGAACTTTGCCAAAAGACAAAACAAAGTACAGAGCATATTTTTGATGCATATAGCCAAATAATCAATAAATCAATGAGCCTAAAATTTATTCCTAAGAATTTTGATCGGACAATCAGAAGAGAATGGCTGGAGTTGAGAAGATATATATATGAATGTTATATAAAGGAAGATTTTGACAAAGCAGTTATGTGATAAAAGTCAATTGCTTACTTTGATATCGGAGAGTAATATTCCATATATATTTTTTAAAGAGGTGACAGAATGTCATATTCGGAGATTATAGAGGCATGGCAAAAGAGGGATATTGCGAACATACGGGATTTAAGCGCTGCCATAAATAACTTCAGTATTCTTTTTGCGTATAATTCGGGTGCAATCGAAAATCCGGAAATCACATATCACACAACAAGAGAAATCTTTGAAAACGGAAAAGTAATAAATTTTACGGGAGACATCCGAACGATTTTTGAGATAAGGAACCAGAAGCGGTGTTCGGACTGGCTTATGGGAAAGATAATACAAAAGGAGCCGATCACGCCGGAGCTGATAAGAGAAATTCACAGGAAGCTGACGGAAGGGACTTATGACGAAAGGCGCTATGAACGGGGAGAGCGTCCGGGAGAATATAAGAAAAATGATTATGTTGTGGGAAATGACCAAGGGGCGCTTCCGGAGGAAGTGGCATTTGAAATTGAGGAGCTTTGCGAGGAGCTGAAGGATATTCCGGACAAAGAAGACAATATTTTAAAAGCGGCAGCTTATCTTCACTGCAAGTTTGAGAACACACATCCTTTTGCCGATGGAAACGGACGTGTGGGAAGAACCCTGATGAATTACTTTCTGATGATAAACAATCATCCTCCATTGGTTGTACGAAATGAAAGCAAGGACATATATTATAAAGCATTGGATTGTTATGACAGGACCGGTGAGCTTGAGGCCTTTCTGGATTACATGAAAAAAGAGCTTGTGATAACGTGGCAGCCTCCCCATCAGGTGAAAAAGAAATTAAATGAGTATGTACAAAAGGAATCGGTAATCGGCAAATTGGAGAAAAATGCGAAACGGATAAACACAGATTCATTGTCTAAAGACAAAATGAAGAATATGGAAATATAACAGTGTTTAGTCAATCTGGAAAGTATGTCTGAAATATATTTTGTATAATTTTGTCGGGGAACCGTAAAAATTTGAAGCCATATCTGCTATGGTTCAGCAGATGTGGCTTCTTTTAATATTGCTTCAAAAATTCTGCCATTGTGATAATTTCAGGTATATCCACATCTAAAACAAGAAAATCTTTATCACCAGTTACAAATACGTCAATTCCCTCCATAATTGCCGTTGCCAATATAGGCGAGTCCTTTG
>JAMPFV010000060.1 GCA_023664265.1 Roseburia sp. | reverse complement strand
AATTAAAATTTTTACATGTAATGTTATTACATGCAATGTTATTACATGCAATGTTATTACATGCAATATTTTTCTACCAGCTCTATAATTTCCTGATTAGTCGGTATTCTGTTATCCTCCTTTTTATAATAAATCGTAAGTAAATACACTTCCTCATCATCGCGGACGGCATAGTAAATAATGCGATACCCGTTAGACTGCCCTGCCTTGGTATCCGTGTTTGCCGACCTTACTTTAAAGGTATGCCCATCCGTCGGAATCTTTAAACCGGGGATTTCCGTCCCTATCAGATTCCCTTTTTCCAATTCATCTGTTATCACCTTGATATCCGCGCCGATATGCGTAAACCCTTTTTTCTTGATATAATACTTTACATCCCTTTCAAATTGCTCCGTAGGTATAACTGTGTACATTTATTTTTCTTCCTCTTTGCTCCACTTTTCGATATTTGCAAATAAATCATTTAAGGAGCGCTTAGGTGTTCTTCCCTCATGCATACTCTTTACTTCCTTACATGACTGCATGATGGATTCTGAAATCGTACAAGGTCTTTCCAAATTTGTAACCGCGCCCATTCCCTGTTCCTCCTTCTCCTCTACTCTGTCTTTTCGCGTTTTCTTATACATATCATACCACCTTTTGATATTCCTGTATAGTTATTGTCCTGATTTAATCCATCTCCCCGCAGTAATAATTGAAATACTGCTCCCGCAGCGCCTTGTACGTGCCGCGCGGCAGATAAATCTTCTTTCCGTCCGCCATGTGTATCTCTTGGGCGTTGAGACTGTCAATATACCCGAGGTTCACGATAAAGGCGACTCCGACCCGCACAAATTCCTGATAGCGGGAAAGCTGCTCGTAAAGCTCCATCATCGTCGTGTGCAGCAGACACTGTGTCCCGTCCACAAGATGCAGGCACTGTTTTTTCCGCTGCGCTTCGCAGTATATAATATCGTTCAGCGCAATCTTCACAAGCCGCCCCTCGATTTTCAGCAGAATATATTTCTTCCGCTCCTCCTCCGCGTCCTTCAAAAACTTCTCCAATACCGCGGACAGCTTCTCCGCCGACACCGGCTTGACCAGATATTGGGACGCCTCCACATCAAAAGCTTCCAGCGCGTGATCCTTGGATGTCGTGAGGAATACCAGCTTCCCACCGTACTCTATATCGCGCAGCTTCTCCGCCGCTTCCAGCCCGAAAGAAGCCCTGTTCCCCCCTCTGTCCGGCATATAAATATCCATAAATATCAAATCCGGCGTGTAGCCCTCCTCCCGAATCATATAGAGCAGCTCGTCCGCACTTTCAAAATACTCAATTGCCAAATCCAGGCCGGAGTGGTCTTTCTCATAGCCGCGCAGTAATTTTTCTGTCTTTTCCAGCTCCGCCGTCTCGTCGTCACAAAGCGCTATCAAATACATTGTCTTTCCTCTCTAGTGGTATACTCATAATCAGCCTGAAGACAAACACACCGTTGTCATTCTTGAAATCATATTCGCCCTCATACTTTTCCGCCGTCTTGATAATACTGGAAACGCCGATACCGCCGGTAAACTCGGTCTTGGGCTGCCCGTTCTCCAATTCCGTCTCCGGTCTGCACGTATTGCTGCAGGAGATAATCAGCTTGTTTTTCCGCTTCCTGAGGATCAAATGAATGAAGCATTCCCGCGCCTCCAACCGCTGCACCTCCATGCACGCATAGATGGCGTTCTCATAGGCGTTTGCCAATATCGTCACCAAGTCAATACTCTGTATGGGCAGGTTCCTATCCAGCTCGACGTCCAGCGTGGCCTTAATGTGCTCGCCGCGCGCCTTTCTCGTGTAGGCAGAGAGAATATTGTTGACCGCCGTGTTGGCGCATATCACCTCCACCACGCCTCCGTCGGTCTCCCTGTCGTACTCCCTGAGGTACTGCAATAGCTCCTCGTCCTGCCCTCTGCGCACATACTCCGCGATGACCGCATTGTGATGCCTCACGTCATGGCGGAGCCGCCTGCCGGACTCCACTGATTCCTCCAAGATCTCCAACTGACGCTCCAACAGCCTGTGATTCATCTGCATCAGTTGTTTTTCCTTCTCATACTCCTTCTCCCGTCCGACATGGAGATAAAACCGGAACATCAGAAGCTGTAAGGTGCCTGTCAGAATGAAATTCGTTGTAATCTGCCAGAGCCGGAACGGCGTCGCATCCTTAATGTTGGGATTCAGCATAAATCCGATACCGAACAGGATACTGATAATCATAACCGAGACGCTGAATCTGTCCAACTCGCGCTCCACATAGGCGCTGAAGCCCCTGATGGAGTCTTTCAGCTTTCTGTCTATCACGAGGGTCATCAGGGCAACCAACAGAATGCGGGTGACGATATCCGCCCATACGTTCCTGTGGAAGAAGATAATCGCGACCTCCAGCCCGCCAATCAGAAATACCGCCAACAGGTAGAAGGTCAGCGCCAGCTTGTAGATGGACAGGTAAACGGAGTCCTTGCTCATATAAATGGCAAAGACGACAAAAAGCATGTACATCACAAAGGCGACCATCCGCACGCAGCTCTCCCAATCCACCACATACCAGACACCGCCCAGCGCAATCACGACCGCGCTGAAACACCCGTAATAAAGGACTGTCCTTCTTCTGTCAAACCGCGATTCGCTCATCCTTGAAAAGAGCAGTATCACACCTGCAAGGCTTACCGCAAACCGAATCAGCGCTACCCACACAGAACCGCCTAACATGCTTTTGCCCTCCTCTCCCTGTATCTAAACCCTGAAGGATGCGACCGTCCGGTTTAGAAGCTCGCTCAGCCGGAATAATTCTTCCATCTGCTTCAGAACCGCCTCTGAGTTCTCGTTGGAATTTTCCGCCGACTCGCTCATAGTCTCCATCAGCTCCGCGATCTCGCCCATAATCTCCGTGACCGCGACAATCGACGCATTGATTCTTGCCATGCCCGCGCTCATTTCCTGCGAGGAGGCGCCCAGTCCGCCGGAAATGTCACTGTAAAACGCCGCGTCCTTCTCGTACATCTGCGCAAGCTCAATCATTCCCCGATAGTCCTCCATAACCTTGCCGGTCATAAATTCCAGCAGCCTGCCGGAGCTTTCGGACAAAAAGGCCACGTTATCGACCACGCCCTGCGTCACCTGACGGATCTTATCCACCGCCTGCTTTGAATTATCCGCTAATTCCCTGATTTCCTCCGCCACAACGGCAAAGCCCTTCCCCGCGTCGCCCGCCCGTGCGGCCTCTATGGACGCGTTCAGCGCCAGCAGATTCGTCTGGGAGCTGATGGCGAGGATTTCTTCCGTCAGCGCATTAATCTGCCCAACCTTTTTGCTGTCCTCAATCGCCTGCTCCAGCTCCTCCTTCGTCTCCGCATAGATGGCCGCGACCTCGTCCGCGGACTGCCGGGACGCCTTGTACTGCTTTCCCGCGCGCTCCATAATGTCGGTTGACTGCTCCACGGCCTCCCCCGCTTTTCTCGCCACATCCGCAATAGCAATCCCAAGCTCCTGCCCGTTCTCCTCTATGCTATCCGCAAGCCTCCTGGCCTCCACGGTCTGCTGCTTCACCGTGCCGACGGAGGCGGTAATCCCCGAAATATCCTGATTCAATATCGTCATCTTGCCGGACGTCCCCTCGGCGATGGCGCCGATGCTCTCCGCCTCCTGCTTTGTATTCAGAATGATTTCCCGAATCTGCCGCTTCACCGCAACGGTCGCCTTCCGGATCTGCTCCGTCTCACTCTTATATTCCCTCGGAATCGTCTTTTCGATAACCGTATTTTCAGAAAAATCACCGGAGGCAAACTGCTTGAGCATCTGCACCGGCGCGAGCATTTTCCCAATCAGCCCTGTCATAAATATCGCCACAAACACAATGATGATCAAGGCGATTACCACCGCAATCATAATCATTGTCACAAGCGTGCCCGTGACGTTTGCCGCCGGCACCGCAACGCCCAGCCGCCAGCCGCAGCCCCCGATTTCCGCCGACGCGAAGTAACAGGCGCTGCCGTCATAGTCGGTCAGCTTGCCGACGCCCTGCGCTCCCTCCATCAGGCGCCACAGCTCGGGCAGGATATCCCGCACCGGCACCGTCGTCTCCGCTGTAGGCTCATACGCCTTATTCTTATGCGCAATATACTGTCCGCTGCTGTCCACGAGGAATCCGTACACGCCCTCCTCATAGTTGATGCTTCCCGTAAGCTCCGTCACTGTCTCAAGGGTCACATCCAAGCCGATAACGCCGGCCAATTCCCCCTCTATGTATACCGGCGTCGCAATCGTCGCGCACATCTGATCTGTGATCGCGTCGCAGTACGGGTCCGTCACAATGACCCCTCCGGCCTCCGCGGCCTGCTGATACCAGCCGCGCGCCACAGGGTCATAGCCCTCCGGTATCCCCGCCTCACGGTTCGACTGGATAAACCTGCTGTCCTTTGTCCCGCAGTACAGGTTCAGAAGCTCCTGCCGCCCCGCCGCGTGGGCGTCCACCACTGCCTGCACATAGTCCGTGTCTGTCGTCCCGCCAGCGGCAATGCTCTCCGCCGCCCCGTTTGCGAGCATCTTCTCATTCTCAATCCAGGTATTGATTTCCTCCGCGTACTTCTCTGCGTTCAACTGCAGCGCCCGCGTCTGATCCTGTAGCGTCTGCTTTCCCGCCACCGTGATGATTCCCACGGTTGTCAGCAGAATGCTCGCCATTACAATACCGATCATACTGACCGTAAGTCTTCCTTTGATTGTCTTTAGCATCATCCGTACCTCTTTTCGTCTGTTTTGTCATAGCCTTTGCGCGTACAACAGTTCCATTGTATTAAAAAAAGGCCGCAATTTCCCGATTTTGGTACAGTTCGCATTTTTTTTGGCACAATCCGTCCTCACACGCCCGCAAGGAAGCGGAACACGCCCTCGACGTCGAGCTTGCCGTAGCCCCACTCCCGATTCGGATAGGACAGATTGCTCTCCCGCTGCGCTCCCATGATCAGATAATTCTTGACGCTGCCCGAGGCCACCATGATATCATTGTCCTCAATCACCGCCCACTGCAGTATCTGGGCGACGCCGCCCGCCGTTATCGCCGCCGCGATGCTGGATCCGGTTCGGGGGCCTAAGATCGTGGACACATCCACGCCCGGCGCCGCGATGTCGGGCTTCACATAATCGTCTCTGGCATAGCCGCGCCCCGCGCTGCTGTAAATGCTGCCGTTCGCGTCATTGTAGGCGGTCGTGCAGATCGCACAGTGCACATAGGACGGCTCCGTCAGCGTGATATAGGGATTGGATTCGAGAAAATAGGTCTCGTCAGACAAAAACTGCGTAATCGGAAGCCAGATGTTGAAGCGGCTGTTCATGGGTGTCCCCTCCGTGCTCACGCGCACCGTCCAGATTCCCTGTGTCGGCGCCTCAAAGCGGAAGCGAATCAGCTCCGAGCCCGAGGCCTGCTCCACCAACAGATACTCCACGGTCAGGCGCGTGCGCTCAAACACAAAGCTGAATTCCTGCGGCTTCTTGATGCGCGGGTTTATCCACTGAATGCTCTCCCCGCCAGGTGAGCGCACCGTCGCGGAAAAGAGATGCGGCACACTGCCCCACAGATCCATCACAAAGCCTCCCGTATCCGCCCCCACCCGTATCTCCACATCCCTGTAAGGCCGCTCCGGCGTAAGCTCCCCCTGAAAATGATGCCCCGAATTGCCCTCATTTCCGGCCGGCGCGACGAAGGCCCTGCCCTTCCTGCGCGATACCAGCTCCATATACCGCCCCAGCGCAGAGGTTCCGGCATGATCGCCGAGACTGGTGCCAATGCCCATGCAGACGACCAGCGGACGCGTGAAGCTCGCGGAGAATGTCTGTAAATACTGTATCGCCTGCAGAATATCCGTCTCCTGATAGCAGGGCACGCCATCCGGTATCAGATAGTAGTCCTTCAGATACTGCTTTGCCTCCTTGAGCTTTACCACCACAATATCGCATTCGGGCGCCGCCCCGATAAATCGTGTCTGACCGCTCAGCCTGCTGCCCGCCGCAACGCTTGCCATCTCCGTCCCGTGCCCCAGCGTATCCGTGCTCGGCACGATACTCCGCGGATTCTCGCTCTCGAGAGCGCGCTGTATCATCTCCTGCGTGTACTCCGTTCCGTAGTCAAAGTCCGCCGGCGGCTCCCCCGTCTGAATCGTCTGATCCCATATGGCCTTGATGCGGGTGCGCCCCGCCGCGTCGCGAAACACCTCATTTTCATACTGTATCCCCGTGTCAATAAAGCCGATCATCACATCTCTTCCCGTCAGGTTCAGCGGATTCCCCTGCGCGGAGAGAATCCCCGCGTCCGTGAGGCTCAGCGTGTTGAACTCCGCGCCGCCGCGCCGAAGCCCCGCGTCCGTCTGCATCAGCCCGTAACACTTGGGCAGAAACGGATAGCTTCCTGACGACACGTTGATTTCCGTCACGCCGCTGCGCTCAATGTACAGAATCCCCAGTACCCTGTCGATATTGTGGTAGCAGAAATCGAGATTCGGGTCGTCCGCAACGTCCTCCGGTATATGGAAATCCAAAATAATATCCGAGTAATCATTCGACAAGATTCGTTCCTTACAAGTCACTGTCCGCCTCACAAAACAATCGTTGTTATAGTATATGACACTCAACGGCCGGACGTTCCCCTAGCCGTTCCGCTCGCTCTCGTCAAAGCGTATCCGATAAATCAGCTTCCGATGACTGATCTGGTGGAAAATCAGCGAGACCAGCACGATTCCCAGCGCAATTCCGAGCGCGATAATCAGCGTCTCCCGCCCGTACTCGTTCGCCTGCTGCCGGTTCCCGTCCACAATGGCGCGCATAGTATAGTACAATCTGCTGCCCGGGGTAAGCGGTATGACGCCTGTCATCAGAAACACCGTCGCCGGCGCCTTCGCGTACCGCGCCATCAGCTCCGCGTACAGCGTCGCCGCGACCGCCGGTATCATGCTCTGCATCAGCAGGGAAAGCCCCGTGTACACACAGCCAAAGTAAACCGTGATGGACAGCGCCCCGCCCAGACACGCGTAGGCGAGCTTGTTGCGCTTCACGCCGAAGAGCTGACTGTACCCGAAGGTTCCTATGACCGCCGCGATAATTATTTTCGCGTATTCCTGTATAAAGCCCGCCATCAGCACACCCCTCCCAACGCCATGATCGCCAGACCAAAGCCCGCAGCGATCGCCACCGCCATCATAAGCGCCTCCGCAAGCCGCAAAATCCCCGTGATAATGTCGCCGCTCATCATATCCCGCAGCGAGTTCATCAGATTAATCCCGGGGATCAGCAGCATAATGCTGCCGATCATAATCTTGTCCGTATTCACGCCGATTCCCGCCGCCACCGACAGGATACACGCAAGGCCCGCAACAACAGAAATAATCAAACTGTAGACCACCCGATTCCTGCTCCCCTTCGCAAACAGCATGTCCCACAGGTACAGCACGATTCCCACAAGCCCCGCCGCGAGGCCGTCCCTGAGATTTCCCCCGAAAAAGACCGCAAACGCCGACGACACCAGCACATAGCCTGCCAGACGCGACTTGGAAAACCGCTTCTTCCTGCGGCACATAATCTCGTTTACGCCCTCCTTGATCTCGGCATACGAGGGTTTTTTGTCACAGATATAGCGCGAGAGCGCGTTCAGCTCCTCCAGCTTCTCCAAGTCCGTCTCATAAGAATAAATCCTGCGCGACTGCGTGATGTTGCGCCCTCCCTCGGGATGCCAGCTCACGATTATCAGCGACAGAATGGTGAACACGTCCACAATGCCATCCCCATAGGTCTGGCAGATTCGCATGATCGTGCTCTCCACCCGCAGGATTTCCGCGCCGGTGCGCAGCATCGACTCCCCGATATCCAGCGCGCACTCCAACGCCAGCTCCGCGTCCTCACGCGGCAATTTTTCCCCCATACTGCGCTCCCTCCTCCCATTGTCAAACAACATTTTATTCCATTTCCCACATTCCGTCCAGCACTTTTCACCAATAGCCTTGACCATTGTTTTTGAAAGTGTTATTATTTTAACGACCAAGGTTTTTTATACATACTATCTGAAAATTAAACGAATACGAGGTGTTTCAAATGAGCAAAGGATTTGACGATTTACTGAAAAAGGTCGCGGCCTGCAGCCGTAAAACCGTCGCTGTCGCCGTAGCCGAGGATGAGCCTGTGCTGGAGGCGGTCAAGGCCGCAAAGGAACAGGGAATCGCCGACGCGATTCTGGTCGGCAACGAGGCGAAGATCAGAGAGCTTGCCGCAAAGCTGAGCATGGACCTGTCCGGATACGAGGTTCTCAACGAGGAGGACAACGTCGCTGCGGCGCACAAGGCGGTCAGTCTGGTGCACGAGGGCAAAGCGGATATGTACATGAAGGGCCTTATCGACACCAAGAGCTTCCTCAAGAGCGTGCTCGACAAGGAGGTAGGGCTTCGCACCGGCAAGCCGCTTTCCCATGTGTGCGTGTTTGAGATCAAGGGCGTTGACCATCTGCTATTCCTGTCGGACGTCGCCTTTATGACCTATCCGACACTCGAGGATAAAGCCGCCATCATCCACAACACGGTGGAGGTATGCCACGCGTGCGGCATCCCGAACCCCAAGGTAGCGCCTGTCACGGCCGTTGAGGTCGTCAATCCCAAGATGCCCTGCACGGTGGACGCGGCGGAGCTGACCCGAATGAACGAGGAGGGCACGATTACCGGCTGTATCGTGGACGGCCCGCTCTCCATGGATATGGCAATCGACAAGGAGGCCGCGCAGCATAAGGGCGGCACGGGAAGAAAAATCGCGGGAGACGCGGACGTTATCCTGTTCCCCGACATCCACGCGGGAAATCTCGTATACAAGACGCTGACGCATCTGTGCGAGGTGAAGAACGGCAATATCCTGACCGGTACCGCCGCGCCCGTTATCCTGACGTCACGCTCCGACACCTTTGAGACGAAGATGCACTCTATCGCGCTTGCCGCAGTCGTCGCGGAAGCGATGAAGAACGCAAAATAATCACATACATCATCAGGAGGAATCACTTATGTCCATAAAAAGCTTAATTATCAATCCCGGCTCCACTTCCACCAAAATCGGTGTGTTCGAGGACGAGAATTTGTTGTTTGAGGAAACGCTGCGCCATTCCACGGAGGAGATTTCCCGCTATGACACCATCTTTGACCAGAAGGATTTCCGCAAGAGGATTATCACCGACCTGTTGACAGAGAAACATTTTGATATGCATTCCTTAAATGTCGTTGTCGGACGCGGCGGTATGCTCAAGCCCATCCCGGGCGGCACTTACGCGGTGACGGACGCGCTGCTTGCGGACTTAAAGGTCGGCGTTCAGGGACAGCACGCCTCCAATCTCGGCGGTATTCTGGCGAAGGAAATCGGTGATGAGATCGGCGTGCCCGCATACATTGTTGACCCCGTGGTTGTTGACGAGCTGATGCCGATTGCGCGGTATTCCGGCGTGCCTGAGCTTCCGCGCGGCAGCATTTTCCACGCATTGAATCAGAAGGCGGTTGCCAAAAGATATGCCGCTGAAGTCGGAAAGCCCTATGAATCCCTGCGTCTGATTGTTGTCCATATGGGCGGCGGCGTGTCTGTCGGCGCGCACGAGAACGGCAAGGTTATCGATGTGTTCAGCGCCTTTGACGGGGACGGCGCGTTCTCTCCGGAGCGGGCGGGCGGCGTGCCGGCCGGCGCGCTTGTCAAGCTGTGCTTCTCCGGCAAGTACACGGAGAAGGAACTCTACGGCAAGCTTATCGGCAAGGGCGGCTTCAACGCGTATCTCGGGACAAACGACATGCGCGAGGTGACGAAGCGCGCCAATGAGGGAGACGCGAAAGCCAAGGAGGCTAAGGAGGCATTCCTGCTTCAGGTGTCCAAGGATATCGGCTCCATGGCGTGCGTGCTGAACGGCAAGGTTGACCGCATTATCGTCACGGGCGGCATCGCTTACGGGGAGGATATTGTCGCCACGCTCAGGGAGCGGGCGGAATGGATCGCGCCGTTTACGGTCTATCCCGGCGAGGATGAGCTTCTCGCGCTTGCGCAGGGGGCGCTGCGCGTGCTGAATGGGGAGGAACAGGCGAAGGAGTATTGATTTTTTGGTATTTCCGTAGCCAAGCGCCTTGACAAATCTCATGCCTTCCTGTAATATATACCTTGCTCGGAGGGCGAATCGTTCAGCGGGAAATGATAAGCCGGATAAGGCAACAGACTGAGATGTCTGTGACTTATCCGGCTTTTTTGTTCTACGGCAATTTTCCTGCCTGTAAAAAATGTGATACGCTGTCCGGCTGTAAATTCATACATACGAGGAGTGATAAAAATGAATCATGTCAGCAGTTTTACGGAAGGAAGGATTGTGAAGCCTCTGATCGGCTTTGCCCTTCCGGTTTTACTGGCGCTGTGCCTGCAGTCCTTGTACGGGGCGGTCGATTTGCTGGTGGTGGGGCAGTTTGGAACATCAGCGGACGTGTCCGCAGTCGCGACGGGAAGCCAGATGATGCAGATGGTCACTGTCATTATCACGGGATTGGCCATGGGAACCACCATCCTGCTCGGACAGGCAATCGGAAACAGGAAAATTTCAGAGACAGGCGACATTATCGGGAGCAGCATCTGTTTCTTTTTTGTGCTTGCCGTCTGCCTTACCGTGATCATGCTTCTTGTTACAGACCCGTTTACGGCAGCGATGCATGCCCCCGCAGAAGCCTATTCCAAGACAACAGGCTATGTCAGGATCTGCTCTGTCGGAATCATATTCATTATAGCCTACAACATACTGGGAAGCATTTTCCGCGGGCTCGGCGATTCCAAAACTCCGATGTTCACAGTCGCGGCCGCATGTGTCTTTAACATCGCGGGGGATCTGCTGTTTGTCGGCGTACTCGGCCTCAAAGCAGAAGGCGCGGCGCTTGCAACCGTTCTGGCACAGTGCTTCAGCGTCATATTGTGCATCCTGATTGTGAAAAAACGGGGGCTGCCCTTTCCGTTCGGAAGGAAAAATATCCGTTTCCGGCGCACGATTATCGGGAAAATCGTAAAAATCGGACTGCCGATCGCCCTGCAGGACGGGCTGGTCAATATATCGTTCCTCGCAATCGGCTCGATTGTGAATACACTCGGTGTCACTGCATCCGCCGGCGTCGGCGTCGCCGAAAAAATATGCGCGTTCATCATGCTCGTGCCGTCCTCATTCTCGCAGTCGCTGTCAGCATTCGTGGCGCAAAACGTAGGCGCAGGCAAAAAGGAACGCGCAAGGAAGTCCATGCTCTGCGGCATGTTCATATCGTTGATTGCCGGAACTGTCATGGCATACCTGGCATTTTTTCACGGCAGTGTCTTGTCAGGCATTTTTGCAAAAGAAGAGGCCGTCATCCTGGCAGCCGCAGACTATCTGAAAGCTTACGCGATCGATACGTTGATCGTATCCTTTCTGTTCTGCTATATCGGATATTTCAACGGGTGCGGAAAGACAACCTTCGTTATGATCTAGGGAATTACAGGGGCGTTCTGCGTCCGTATTCCGGTTTCCTATTTTGTGAGCAGGACAGCCGGCGCAACGCTGTTCCAAATCGGACTTGCGACGCCGTCGTCAACAATCGTGCAGATTATTCTGTGCTCCGTCTATTTTGTGATTCTTCTGCGCAGGGAAAGACATTCCGCCTAGCTCCTTCTGTCCGGATGGCTGATACCCCATCCGGACGGTTAAGCCGTGCCCCCGCAACATTCGCCAAATGCTCATGCAAGCATGGCGCTTGGCTCATTGCCCGCGGAAATCACGAGCACCTGAAAGCTGTTCTTGGGAATGGTGAGCGCAGCCTCAGAGAGGGTTATCCTGCTCTCCTCAATGTGGATTGCGTCGGGTGCCTCTATCGTGTTTTGGGCTTCTGCACTGCCGGTGAGCGAGAGGAGGATTATCGGTTTTCCGACAATCCGCCGCAGCAGCTCGCCCTCAAGCGATATGGCGTAATCATTCTCAGAGCCGTTGACCAGCTTGAGTATCAGGCTGCCGTCCTCATCCTCGACGGCACTTGCAAACAGCCTCGCGTCGGTCTCCGCCATGCCGTCAAGGTCAAGTGTGATGTGCAGGGTTCTGCTGCCGCGATATTTGCTGAAAAGCTCCTGAACGTGATAGCTCGGCGTACAGTACGAGCTTTTCCCGTCAAACCATATCAAATCGGGCGACCACTGCGTATATCCCATCCGCGCAAGGAGCGGCGCATAGGACGCGAGCACCACCACGTCCGCATTGCGCTCTACGCCGGTCAGAAACGCGGCCTCCGCGAGCGCGGCGCCCAAGGTATTCGCGGCGGGGTTGTTCATTTTCCCCGCGCGTCCCTTGATGTGGCAGGCGTATTCTCCGGCAAAGACCTTGATGCTTCTGTCGTAGTTATCATAGAAATGCGTGTGCGCATACAGCCATTCGGGCGAGACATAGTAATGCTCGTCTACCGCGTATGCCAAATTCGCATTCCTTTTGTGCGCTTCCCTGAGCCAGCTCCACGCATTGGTATAGTTCTCGCTCCACACATCCGGCCCCGCGGAGCCGATCAGCTTCATCTGCGGATATTTTTCGTGAATGCGCTGCTCGAACATCGCATACCGCTCAAAGAACTGCGAGCGCTCTGTCTGCCACTGCTCGTTCCCGATGCCCATGTACTCCAGTCCGAAAGGTTCAGGGTGGCCCATCGCGGCCCGCTTAGCTCCCCACTCGGTATCGGCGGCGCCGTTTGCAAATTCTATCAAATCGAGCGCATCCTGAATATAGGTCTGCATCTCCTCACTGTCCGGCTCAACCTGCTCGGTGGACATGTATTGGCAGGCCAATCCGACGTTGACGACGGGGAGCGGCTTGGCCCCCAGATACTCGCACAGGAGAAAATACTCGTAAAAGCCGACGCCGCAGGTCTGCCCGTAGTGCGCATACGGCCCTGAAAAGCCCGTATTTTCATTGCAGTTATGGACTGCCCAGCGGTTCCAGTTGAAGCGCCGCTCCTGCGTCGGGGCAATCGTATTCTTCCACTGATAACGGTTTTCCAAGGTATTTCCCTCAATGATACAGCCGCCCGGGAAGCGCAGGAACGAGGGGTGCAGATTCCGGAGCTTTTCCGCCAAGTCCGCGCGGAAAACGCCACATACGGCGTCCTTTGGCATCATGGAGAATTGGTCAAAGCACACGACAGCCTCTTTATCGAGCGAGACGACAAAGCTTCCCTGCTCCACGGTTCCTCCCGCCGTCAGCTCCATGCGGTACTGCTTCCATTCATTCCCCGCCACCGCGACGGAGCCGCTCATAAAGGTCTTTCCGCTCCTGCGGACGGACACGGACACCTCCACGGTTTCCTCGGCGCGCACATAGAAGGACACGGTATAGCTCTCCCCCGTCCGCAGGTAAATGCCGTCGTAGGCCTTGTTGGTGAAGGCGGGCTGCTTTCCCCTGCCCGTAAACACTAGATAGTGTGGATTCCTGTCATTTAACGGCTCGCTGCTGTCATAAGACAGAAAGGATCCGGCCCCGTTGTCCCGATAGACGGACCATGCATAACCGCCGTCGTACACGGTTCTGTAATCGTCCTTCTTTCCATAAGCGAGCACGGCCTCAAAATTGCGGTTCTCCAGCAGCTCCGCGTGCAGCCCGCCGTCGAGGCTGTAGTTGATGTCCTCAAAGAACAGGCCGTACATATCCTTAGAGATTGGTCTGCTGTCCTTGTCTGATAGGGTTAGTTTCATAGGGAACTCCTTTCCTTTTCCTTATTTTATATGGTTTATTTACCGCCACCCGCCAAAATAAGCCTTGATCTCCTGCTCCAGCTCGTCCGCCTGCTCCGCGTACCGCCTGTTGGACGGAATGAGCGTCAGCCACAGCGCAAACAACAGCACCAGAAAGGTATAGATATAATTCAGAATATCAACGCCTGTTTCGAGCGGATATTGCGAAAATCCATATCGGTGCAGCGCAAAAAGCTCCGCCCACGAGCCGACCTGCGCCTGTCGGAAGGCCTGTATGTACTCAATGATTTGATTAAATACCAGCAGATACAGCAGCCACGCAGATTTCCATCGGGTCCGCATCGCGCTTGAGATAAACATAAGCTGTAGGAAAAATCCCATATACAGGCTTGCGAAGCTCCATGTATCCTCAAAAACCACTCCCTTTACCGCCATTCGGAACAGATATACCACAACCGTACAACCCAAAAGCACTGTCCCGACCCGCTTCTTTCTCCTCTCAAACCGCTCCACCTCGGGATATTCGCTGTATACCTCTTTCCGATATGCTATATATTCCTCCTGTTGCTCCCTCGTCATCCGTTCCTTCTCCTTTGTCTCAGATTTCCACACTGCTCTCCTGTGGAATTATAGCATATCCGCGTCCATATTTCAATGTTCGTGCTTTTCCTCGTTTTTTGCTATGATACATACGGAAACGGGCATTTTTGACATGGTTTTCTCTCCGTATGGTTTTCCTGTCAATGCAAACAAAATCCCAATGCTGTTTTAATTCTGCCCCCGATGGGTGCAAAATTATGAGTTAATTCTGTTTTCAATATCTTCAATGGTTGGTAAATTTTTCTGCAAATCATCAGAAATTTTATTGGAGAGTTTATAATCACTGATACCCATTAGTTTATTTACATCTTTGAGGGCATATTCGGCAACAACTTTATCCTTACCCTTACACAAAAGCAACCGTCTTTAGCTCTACAACAAAATAACAATGCAGTTTCACATTGTAAAATCCCCAAAAGCAAAAAGTTCCGCTGCCCGCTTTAGCTTCATCATGTCTAGTTCTCTATGCGGACTCAGCAGCATCAATTATTTCCATCATCTCAGCCGGAGTGACGATAAACTTCTTGGCTGGAAAATGCTTAGTGTTACCGGTCACAAGATATGCGCCATCTCCACGTTTTTCCATCGTAACTTCGTAGAATATCAGGTCATCCATATCCGGGATTATCTCTCTGGTCGAAGAGGGTTGTACTTCGATACCAAACGTTTCGACAGCCTCAAGAATCACATCAATGTCTTCCCCATGAATATGGAATTTCGGGCGATGCGCTACTTCCTTATATTCTGCCAGGATTTCCAGGTGATACAGCGGCGTGATCCGCCCATCAAGCACTGCCTGAACCACCCGGTAAGTCGCCGATTCTCTATTCCTCGTGAGCAATACCGATATAATTACGTTAGTGTCAATTACTGCCAAAACAGACATTATCGGCTCACTTTCCGCTCAGCACGAGTAGCCGCAATCTCCGTATTAATCTCCTCCAGTGTCATTTCCGGAAGCGTTGCTGCATTAACTCTAATATTCTCAAGCGCTTGCAGACCTCTTTCTCGCAATATCTTTTCGTCAACTTTTGGAAGAGTAACCGCAAAAGGAAGCCCCTTTTCTATTTTTGTGCGAGCAAAGAACATCCGAATGGCGGTCGGTATGTCGAGCCCCATTTTTGCATAAATATCTGCCACTTCATCCCGCAAATCTTTGTCTAAACGCACCTGCACGAGTGCTTGTTCTGCCATTGCCATATTCTCCTTTCTATCAATAGGTATATTATATATATTCTCATATTATTGTATGCAATATTCATATTTCTGTCAATAAGAAAATCTTTTCCCCGCTCGAAGGGTCTATATCCACTATAACAAATTTTCTAACCTTTGTTGAGCAAAACAAGGTAAATCCGGTTGAATAACGTAAAATAAGTAAAATGTCAGATCAGGCTATTTGCCTGACGTGATGACACAAATGCTCATGCAAGCATGGCGCTTGGCTCATTGCTCGCGGGAATCAAAAAAGGACAGCCGCTTCCGTTTGGAAGCGGCCCGCCCTTTTTATTGGAATTTCCGTACATTTATCGCTGAATATCAGCCCGATAACTCTTAGCCTAACAGGCTGAGTACGCCCTGGTTGGACTGGTTCGCCTGTGCAAGCATAGACTGGCCTGCCTGTGCAAGGATATTCGCGTTCGAGTATCTTACCATCTCTGTCGCCATATCGGTGTCGCGAATCTGGCTCTCAGCAGCGGTCGTGTTCTCAACAACGTTGTCGAGGTTGCTGATGGTGTGCTCTAAGCGGTTCTGAACTGCACCGAGGAGTGAACGCTGTGCGGATACCTTTGAGATCGCATCTGAGATAGAGTCGATCGCATATGTAGCCGCTATTCCGCCGTCGTCAACCTTCTTGCCGTTCTCGTCCTTCCCCACTACATCGAGCTTCTGGATGCCGAGCTGCTTTGTGCTCATCGCGTCGATGGTAACGCCGATCTTGTTGGTCATGTCCGCGTCTGCGCCGACATGCAGGTTGAAGAAGAGGGTATCCTTGGAAACCGCCTCGCCCTTGGTGATGGTGAACTTGCCGTCGCCGTTGCTGACTACGGAAGCCTCGCTTCCCTCATCGGTTCCGATAGAGCTTGCCTGTTGCAGCTCCTTTGTAATCTTCTCGTAAGCTTCCTCCGCGGTGATTACATCGTCCGCTGATTCAGCCTGCTTTGTGCTGCCGACTACGGATACTACCGTACCGGTATCGTTCGGCGCTGCGCCATTGGCTACCTTAGCATCCGCACCAATGCTCTTGAGGAATCTGAAAGCATCCTTATTCAAGGCTTTGCCTGCGTTAGCCTTATCTTCAGCAAGCTCGAACAGTACCTCGTCCATATCGCCCGCCTTCTTGTTGACAAGCTTGAGCGCATCCTCAGCCGTATACTTATTCTCTCTTTCGTCTGTTGCGTCTGCAATTGTAATACTCAACTTAGTGCCGCCACCCAGCACGTCCTGTATTTCCATTTTGTCGCCGACCTGCAACATACCGACTGCCTTTGCAAAATCCTCCGCGCTTACCGGCACCTGTCCGGTAATCGTCGTTTTCTCTCCACCAAGAGTAACCTCTCTAAGCAATGTCTCAGGAGTAGTACAGTTTATTCCATTTGTATCCTTTACTACAGTTTCCAGATTTTTGCCTTCAATTACCTTTGTTGTTGTGTTCACTGAATTCCACAGGGTAGCCGCTATTTCTCCGTCTTCCAGTTCTTTTACAACTTCCCAATTCACATCAGCAGTGTTCGTTCCATCATTGTACTTTGTCATCGTTACCTTATGACCCGCTGCCAACTCATCCTTAACCTTCTGCTCCATCTCTGCAGCCTTCAGTTTTTCGGGAGCTGTAGCTGTCGGCCCTGCGGAAGTACCAGCTACCTCATAGGTCGTCGTATGTCCGTTATCGTCCGTAACTACAATCTGCATACCATTTGCATAATTAGCCGCCTTATTTTCCACTTTCTCCACAGCCGTATATGTCTTATAATCTGCAGGATCATCACCTGCTGTTGCCGCAACAGTGATTGTGTCATTGGCCTGAATTAACGTATCACCTATCTTGGGTTCCGCAGTAGCATTCGTGGCAAGGTCAGCATAGCCATACTTTGCATATCCATCTGAGGAAGCCCCTTCCACGCTCTTCGTACCGATCGTGTACTCCGTCCCTGCGATATTGATCTTGTCGCCGTCCTCGAGCGCCTTCTCCAGCTCGAAGGTTGCCGTCGCGCCGCCTTCGTCAACAAGCTTTCCCGCGATACCCGCGTCATGCGCGTTGACCTTCTTCGCGGAAGAGGTGCCCGTCGCAT
>JAMPFV010000005.1 GCA_023664265.1 Roseburia sp. | reverse complement strand
TTGCGACAGCGACCTGCGGGCTGGGGGTAAAGTCCGAAGGAAGGTTATTGATAGCGGGAACAAGGGGCTATATCGTAGTTGAGGCGCCGTGGTGGAAGACGACCTACTTTGAAGTGCATTATGAGGATCCCGCACGGGTGGAGAAATATTCGGAACGGTTCCTGGGGGACGGGCTTCGGTACGAAATCCGTGATTTCCTGAACATGATCAACGGAAACAACAAAAGCGACTTCAAGCTGACACGGGGAGAGTCGATTGCGATGGCGGGAATTATGGAGCAATTTATGAAGGCTGAAAACAGGCTGGGGAATTGTGTATGAAAATGGATGTGGAGAGTTGGGCGGATACTGTATGAAGATATGGAGGCGCGATATGAAGATATGGGCACACAGGGGATGCAGCCAGCGGTATCCCGAGAATACGATGCTTGCGTTTGAAAAGGCGATGGCGATAAAAAATCTTGAAGGGATTGAACTGGATATCCAGTTGACTAAGGACGGGCAGTTGGTGGTCATCCATGATGAGCGGGTGGACAGGACAACAGAAGGAATCGGCTTTGTGCGGGAGTATACCTTGCCGGAAATCAGGAAGCTCCACATTTATGCGGACGATAATCCCTGCCAATGTATCCCCACAATGGAGGAGGTCTTTGACCTGCTGGGGCCGCGGTTAAAGGACGGTTTGAAGCTGAACATAGAGCTGAAGAACAGCGTCTGGCCGTATGAGGGCATGGAAGAGCTGATCGTGGAGGAGGTACATAAGCGGGGCTTGCAGAACGCGGTGGTGTATTCCTCATTCAATGCGAAATCACTTGCAAAGATCAGAGCGCTGGATGCGGACGCGGAGATCGGGATACTGGACAGGAAGGTTTCCGACTGTCTCTATAAGCTGAAAGGAGGGTGCGGCGCCACGGTACTGCATCCGTTCTGGCAGGGAATGGACTTGGCTGCGGAAGAATTAGAGGAATATACCGTTCGGGTGTGGCTTTCGGGCCATCTGTATCCCGAGAAACCGACGGGGACAAGGCTGGATTTAGAGGCATTGGAGCGGAAAGGGATCACGGATGTGATACTGAATGAGCCGGAGTGCTATCTCAAATAATTGCGAATGGAGTCAAACGGTGAACTATGCGATTGTACTTGCTGCGGGAGTGGGGCAGCGGATGAGAAACGGCGGACTCCCCAAACAGTTTTTAAAGCTGATGGGAAAGCCGATTGTCATATACACATTGGAAAAATTTGAAGAATGCAAAGAGATTGATAAGATACTCGTCGTCTGCCACGGAAGTTACGTTGAACATATGCGGAGCCTTATCCGTCAGTATCGGATTGGAAAAGCGGATAAGGTGATTGTCGGAGGAAGCGACAGGCAGGCCAGTCTTTTGCGCGGGTTGGAGACAATCCTTGCGGATGATGGGAAACGGGAGGATATCGTAATGATTCATGACGGAGTACGCCCTCTGGTGAGCCTGCCCACAATCCATGAGAACATCCGCGTTGCAAAGCAGTACGGCTGTGCAGTCACCGTGCATCCCGTTACGGAGACGGTGGTCATCACGGACACGGACGAGGCAGGCATGTCGGATTTTAAGAAGCGTGCGGACACCTATTCCATGACGGCGCCGCAGACCTTCCGCTTGGGGGAAATCACGGACGCGTATCGGGAGACGGACGGCAGGGAAAACGGAGAGATGCCGTTGCTGGATGCGGCGATGGTGTACGCGGAAGCCGGAGGAGAGGTGCATCTGGTGAAAGAGCAGGGGACAAACATTAAGATAACCACGCCGGAGGATTATTATTTTCTCAAGGCGATGCTTGAACTGGAAGAGAATAAATTCGTGTTTGGCTTGTAAGGAGGCCGGAAATGGCGGAGCAGAGAGACATAAACATCATATTGAGCAATCCGATCGACTGGGAAAAGTTCAGGAGTAAGACCGTTCTCGTCACGGGGGCAACGGGGCGGCTGGGCATGTATATCGTGGAGGCTCTCATCAAGGCCGACATTGACTGGAACCTGAATACCACGATCATAGCGCACGCAAGAAACGGGCAAAAGCTCAGGGAGGTATTTGGTGCATCTCTGAATCTTCCTAACGTCCGCACACTGGTGCAGGACATCACCGAGCCGATGCGGTGGGACGGCGACATACATTGTATATTCCATACGGCGGGGGCGGCAAGCCCGAGAGACTTTACCGATGCGCCCGTAGACACCCTCTGGGGACATCTGCAGGGGACGCGCAACGTGTTGGAGCTTGCGAGGAAAAAGAAATGCGGGAGGATACTGTATGTGTCAACCGTGGAAACCTACGGGGAGTGGAAAAGTGAGGAACCCGTTCGGGAGGAAGACATGGGACCGCTGCGCTGCGACAATGCGAGGGCCTGCTATCCCGAGGCGAAGCGTATGTGTGAGACAATGCTTGCCTCCTATGAGGCCCAGTACGGGCTTCGATGCGTCGGGGTGCGCCTCTGCCATACCTTCGGCCCGGGGATATCGCTGGACGACGGAAGGGCATTCTCCGAGTTTATTCGCAACGTGACAAAAGGAGAGGACATCGTGTTGCAGACGGACGGGAGCGCGGTGCGGACCTACACCTATGTGGCGGACGCCGTCGGCGCGATGCTTCTGGCGTTTACAAAAGGAAAAGAGCATTATTACAATGTCGCAAACCCCGACAATCTCATCAGCATCAGGGATCTGGCGGAACTGATCGCGGGGCTGGATCCCAAGGGAAAGGTAAAGGTACGGTATGCGGAGCGGGAAGGACAGAGGCTGAGCTACCTGCCGTTTAAGCTCGGAATCATGAATGTTGACAGGATCATGGAGCTGGGATGGCATCCGCAGGTAGGACTGGAGGACGCGTTCCGCTATACCCTGGAGTCGTTTCTGCAGCGGCCGGTATCATAGAGGAGCGTCATGGATAAGGAGCGGCGATACATCAGGAAAAGAATACGGAAATCACGGCTTCAGAGCATACCGTTTTACCTGTGCAGGATTTTTCCGATACGAAAGAAAAAGATAACCTTCTGCTGCATCGAGGGAACGACGGGCTACACCTGCAATCCCAAGTATATCGCTCAGGAGCTGATACGCAGAGATGAAGGTTATGAGCTGGTATGGCTTGTCAACGACACGTCAAAACGGTTCCCGAGGGAGATAAAAGCCGTCCGCAATACGCTGTGGAACCGTGCGTACCACCTTACAACGGCGCATTTCTGGATAGACAACAGCAGGAAACAGCTTGAGGCCAGAAAGCGGAGGGGGCAGATCTACATCCAGACGTGGCACGCAAAGCTGGGCTTCAAACCGACCTGTCTTGACAGGGGAGCTTCCTTTTCAAGGATGGCGTATCTGGTCAGTAAGCATGATTCGGACATGATTGACTATGTACTGTCAAATTCAAGGTGGTATGACGACACGCTGCCGACGGGGATGATCTACAGCGGCCCCGTACTCCGCACGGGATCGCCCAGATGCGACATCCTGGTGAACGACAGGACAAGGCCGCGCCAAGAGACAAGGGAAGCATACGGACTGCCGCAGGATGCGAGGCTTATCATGTACGCGCCGACCTTTCGGGGCGGCAGTCAGGAGACGGACAGGACGATAGAAGCCAATCGGGGATATCCCGATTTTGAGCGGATGGCGCAGGCACTGGAAAGGAGATTCGGCGGGACATGGCACATACTCCTGAGACTGCATCCGCAGCTGGTTGCAAGGAATATGGATGAACCGTACGGGAGGGACAAACGCGTCATTGACGTCAGCAGGGCGGATGACATGTACGAAATATTGGCGGGCTGTGATGCCTTTATGACGGACTATTCCAGCGCCGCGTTTGATGCGGCGGTAATGAGGATACCGGTATTCCTCTATGCGGACGATTATGCGGAGTATGAAAAGGAAAGAGGAAAACTGCTCTGGGATCTGAGAAAGCTTCCGTTTCCGCTTGCCGCGGATGATGATGAACTGGAGCAACGGGTGGCGGACTTTGATGAGCCAAGATACAGACAGGGGCTTGAGAGACTGTTTGCGGACACGGAGACGGTGGAGGACGGCAGGGCGGCGGAGCATGTGGCGGACAAACTGAGGGAGCTGATGCGGGATGAGTGAGAAATATCAGACGGAAATCGACAACTTCATACGGAGATTTGCCGCGTATCGGGCTTCCCGGATTATCCTGTACGGAATCGGGCGGTATACGGCCACACTGCTGGAGGGACCGGATGGCTCCGGAACGGGATTCAATATCGTCGGACTGATGGATAAGGATCCCGCCAATACGGGAAGAGTGATGCACGGCATTCCGATTGTGGACAAAGATACGGCGGAACGGACGGCGGACATGGTGATCATCAATACCGCGGAAACCTATTGGGATATCATTTACGGCCGCATCCGGGACATGAAAATACCGGTTTACTATATCAACGGAGAAAAAGCGGAGCCGAAGGCAGACGTCCGGGAGAAGAATCCGTTTGAGGGACTGTCCCATGCGGAGCTGGCGGCGGAGGCGGAGCGTGCGGAGGTAATCTCCTTTGACTTCTTTGACACCCTGTTCATGCGCAGCGTGTGCAGTCCGCGGGATGTATTGCGGATATTGGAAATGCAGTCGGGGATACCGTTTCTGCGGATGCGTGACGGGGCGAAAAGACATGTCAGGGAAAATTATTCGCTGGATGAGCTGTACGCGCAGATGGAACTGCTTGAGGCGCTGCCGCACCGTCAGGCGCGGGAGCTCCGGAAGAAAGAGCTTGAATTGGAGAAAAGACTGCTTGTCCCGCGGCGGGAAATCCTGTCACTGCTGAAAGCGTTATCGGAGGCCGGCAGGGAGGTATATATCATCAGCGACATGTATCTGCCGAAAAGCTTTTACACGGAGGTGCTTGCGGAATACGGCGTCCGGATTCCGGAGGAGGCGGTTCTGCTGTCAAACGCTCTGAATGCGGGCAAATCGGACGGCACTCTGTGGCGCCTGTATGCGGAGAACATCGTAAAGGGAAGAGGCGCGCTGCATATCGGGGATAACGCTGAGGCGGACATTGAAAGGCCGACGGAGTACGGGATCAGGGCCTGTCTTATACCGAACGCATGGGAAATGCTTACGGTGTCCTCCTTAAAGGAAGCGGCGCCGCACATCTGTAATACATATGACACGGGTGTCATGGGATGTGTGCTGAGTAAGCTTTTTGAAAATCCGTTTGCATTAAACAACGAAAACGGAACCGTAAAAATCGAAAGCTGCCGCGACATGGGATATTGCGTGTTCGGACCCGTGATACTGACGTTTCTGCTCTGGCTTTGTGAACGAATCAGGTCGGACGGGATCAGGAAACTCGTGTTTATGGCGAGGGACGGATATTTCCTGAAGGAGGATTTTGAATATCTGTGCGCGCTGACGGGAGAACGGGCAGAGTGCTGTTATATCGGGATTTCGAGACAGCTTGCCATGGCGGCCTCGACAGAGACGGAGAGGGATCTGTCGGAATACGCGTCCATGCCGTATACGGGAAGCATAACAGAGCTGTTTGAAGACCGTTTCGGAATCAGGGGGGTGACGGAACAAAGGGATAAGCCGCCGGATGCTTATTTCAGGGAATACCGTTTGGAAATGGAAGCGTACATTGCGCGGATAAGAAAGGATTATCTGCGTTATGCGGAGCAGTTCGGACTTGACGGGAGCTGTGCGGTTGTGGACATCGGCTATTACGGGAATAACCAGAGGTATCTGAATAAACTGCTTGGGACGGATATGGCGGGGTACTATTTTAACGCGGATTTGTCGGACAAAAACACGGAAAATCGGAAGATGGCGGCCTGCTTTCAAAGCGACGGCGATATCACGGGGGAGAACAGCCGGATATTGAGGAAACAGATCTATCTGGAGAGCTTTCTCACGGCGCCATACGGAATGATAAGGTCCGTGGATGAGAACGGGAATTTCCTGTGTGCGCCGGACGGAAAAAATCAGGAGCACTTTAGGGAAAAGGAAGAAATCAACGAGGGCGTAAAATGCTTTATCGCCGATTACGCGGAGCGCTTCGGAGGGCTTGCAATGGTGCCTGACAGGGCGTTTGCGGATACATATTACGGGATATGCTTTGGGGGAGGGATGGAATTTGCGGACGAAGTGAAGGAAAGCTTTTATAACGACAATGCGATGATGAATCGGATAGAGTCGAATTTGTTCTGTTAATATTATCGGAAAAAGTGCACCTTGACAATTTCATACTTTACATTGGAAATCAGGGCGGAAACAAAACGTTTGTTCGACAAAACCTTGACACCTGTCTGCCGGTATGCTATAATCATTATATGATTGCGGCCATCGTTAAAGGATGACAGGGAGGCAGGGAATTATGCTGAAAATATTGGATGAAAAGGTATTGCGGACGGATGATGAGATTGAGGAGCTGTATAAGGACTGCAAATATCTGTATATCATTGATGATTACAATAAACTGACAAATGATGAAGGATACTTATATTGTGTGAGTATGTCTGAGGATTCGTATGGTCAGTTGTATGAGCTGCGGGATCGGTTACGGGATGAAGGTAAAATCTGTGTTGTCGGGGGAAGCTATAATAACGGAGGGGCAGTAGGTGTACAGTACGAATATAAAGGATGACAGATGTCTGGTGGATTGCATAATGATGTTGAATGACATATCATTGGAAAAATTTGTGGTGGATACCGGTGCAAAATTTACCTGTTGCAGTTATAAGGTTATCGACAGCCGTTTGAGGGAAGAGCAGATCAGGAATCCCGAAATAAGATTGGTGGGTGGGATTGTAAGCGGGGAATACTTAAAGTTTTACAAGTTACGATTAAACCAATTTACGATTGGAAATATTGATATGCGGGAACAGGATATATGGATAACCTTTGATGAGCGGATTACGGATATTATTTTAGGCATGGACATTTTGAAGCAGATTATCGTCACAATAAATCCATATAATCAAACTGTTTGCTTCTGTAAGGATAATGACGATTATAACAGTAATTTTGATTTAAAAGCAATCTGAACCGAAATTGAATAGAGAAAACAGGAAATCTGATGTAAAGTATGGAATTGTCGTGCTGATACATCAGATTTTTTGTTGCGGAAATGGCAGGGAAACGATATGCGGAGTGACTTGGGGAAACTGACACGGGACTGGTTTGAAATAAACAGCGTGGTCTTATACGGTGCGGGAATTGTGGGCGGTATCTGCCGGACACTGTTTGAGCGCATTGATCTGGAGATTCCTTTTGTGATTGACAGGGACCCGAAAAAGCAGGGTACCCTGTGGAGCGGTATCCCGATTGTATCTTATGAAGATGCAAAAAAGAAAATGAACGGGCAGAAGATTGTCGTCATGGCGGGACATGCGGCATACGGAAATATTGCCGGATTTCTGAGAGAGCAGGGGCTGACGGAGTTTAAGGATTTCTGTAACGTGGGGCATTTCATGTCGGAATGGTTATGGACGGCGAAGCGGATGAACTGTGTGTTCCATGTTGACATGACAATCACCACAAAATGCACCTTAAACTGCAGACACTGTAACCTTTTTATTCCGTATCATAAGGAGCATGTCAATTTTGCATTTGACGAAATGAAAAGGAATATTGATCTGTTTTTTGAACGGATAGATTTTGTCACGTATTTTGGCCTGATTGGCGGGGAGACTTTTTTAAATCCGGATTTGGAGAAGCTGATTATATACTTGGGAGAAAACTATCGGAAACAAATAGGGAAAATCACGGTGATCACAAACGGGACGGTTGTACCGAAGCAGTTGCTCCTTGAGGCGATAAAAAGATACGACATGTATCTGAGCATCAGCGATTATACGAATGTCGTGCCATACGGAGAAAAAATGGATGCGTTTGAAGAGAGCGTAAAGGCATATGGGATTGATTATTATCGGAATGCTTCCATCGTATGGACTGATTTCGGGTTTCCGGAGAAGCCGTTGAAAAGGACGCCGGAGCAGTTGGAGGAGCATCTGCAAAGCTGCAGGCCCAACTGGAACGCGCTGCATGATGGAAAATTTTATTACTGCAATGTGTCGTGGTGCGCGGAACAGAGCGGGCATTTCAGGCTGCAGAAAGAGGATTATATAGAGCTTGAAACAATCGATCCGAATGACAAAGAAGCCTGCAGAAAGATAGTGGAGCTGAGCAGGGGGACGAGCAGCTTCTGTAAAATTTGTGGCGGCTGCGGGGCGGATAATACCGATTATGTGCCGACAGGGGTGCAGATGGAGAAACAGTAGGGAGAATTATATGTTTTACGGAGAATTTATTGACGAAGTAAATGAGCTGAGGGAAAAGACAGACAGGATATATATATATGGAGCGGGACTTCGAGGGAAGGAGTTATGCCATATCCTTGCAAGGAATAATATCCGGATTGCCGGATTTGTTGTGACCTCCGCCGAAACAAAGGCGCAGACATTAGGCTATCCTGTCATTACGGCAAGTACAGTACTGCACGAGAATGTCGGAATTATCATAGGGTTAGGAGATATTTACACAAAGGAAGTTGTTGCGTACCTCAAAGAGCAGAATATGGATTTTAACAGAGTGGTAGATGGCGGCAAATACATATCAAAGGACAGGGGATCAAAGGATCTGCAGGACAATCCGACAGTTGAGATAACTACGACAATCGGATGCAGGGTAAATTGCAGATACTGTCCGCAGAGCGTTCTGCTTAATCGGTATTTTGAGAAGGATAAAAACAGAAAGAGTCGGATGACCTTGGAGGATTTCAGAATATTCATAGAGCATACACCTGACAATTGTGACTTTATGTTTGCGGGAATGTCTGAACCCTATTTGAATCCCGACTGTACAAAAATGTTGAAGATGGCGTGTGAAGCCGGAAGGAATGTTTCGTTATATACGACTTTGGAAGGTATGACCCAAAGGGATATGGAGGAAATATTGGAACTCCCGTTTCAATTTGTGGGGCTGCATGTTGCGGATGAAAATAACTATGCCCATATTACGGTCACAAATGACTATTTCAAGATGGTTGACAAAATGATTAATTCTGAAAAGCCAAACGGCGAGCCTTTTATTAACGACATCAGTGCGCAGGCTCCACCTTTGCCTGAAATAATGGAGATGTGCAAGGGGAAATATGAGGTTCTGATTTCATTACAGGATCGTGCAGGAAATCTGGAGGGGAATGAGCTTGCCGGACGAAAGCAAGCATTAACGAACGAAAGGATAACCTGCTGCTTTAGCGGTCCTCAATTTAATAATCATGTGGCATTGCCGGATGGGACATTATTGTTGTGCAATATGGACTATGGAATGAAGCATATATTGGGAAACCTGATAACAGATACATATGACGATATCAGAAAAGGCGAAAAAATGCAAAAAATACTTGCAGGAACAGCGGGCGATCAATCGGTAGATTTGCTATGCAGAAAGTGTCTGTTTGCAATGGTTGAAAAATAAGCAGAGAGAAAGGGACGAGTATGCAGGATATAAGTGTGGAAACAGTTAAAAAAATATACAGTTTATTGGGAGATGAAACATCAAAATATATTTTTGAGAACAGACTGCTCTACAGCCTTACGGAAGATAAAAAGTTTGTAAGAAATGTTGTCTGTACTATTGATAAGGGAAGAGAAATTTATGAGCAAATGCGTTCAAATACCGGGAATATAGGAATATTTGGAGCGGGCGATGTAGGAAGACACTTGATTCATGTATATGATGATTTAAAGTTTTCATGTTTTATTGATAATAAAAAAGCCGGAATTATGTATCATGGACTTCCAGTGATATCATTAAAAGAATTTATGCAGAGATGCCCGGATGGAATAATTATAATCTCAACAAAGCTTTATTATAAGGAAATTATGGAGCAGTTGTTAGAAGAAGGAATTAAAAAAGAGAACATTATAAACCTTGGCATGGAATACAAAAAGCTGAACCATTTACAGTATTTTGATTTACCTCAATTGAAAAAGAGAAGACGGATGGAAGAAATATTTGTGGATGGTGGCGGCTATGATGGGATGACCTCAGTTGAGTTTATGAAGTGGCACGGAAATGCAGGGGGGGGGTATGCGCATACATATACATGGGAACCTGACCTGGACAATATTGAAAAGTGTAAAAAAGCGTTAGATGAATGCGGTATGGATTACGAGCTTGTTCCAAAAGGGCTGTGGAGTAATGCAAAAAAGTTAAAATTAAAGACAGATGATACGGCTTCTAGTATATCGAAAGATGGGGATATCAGTATTGAAGTTGATAGTATAGATAATGTAATAAACAGACAGGTAACTTTTATAAAGATGGATATAGAAGGGGCGGAATATCAGGCACTTTTGGGAGCAAAAAATATGATAGCAGCATATAAGCCTAAGCTTGCGATTTGTGTTTATCATAAACCGGAAGATATATGGGAACTGCCATTACTGATATATGAAATGAATTCTGATTATAAATTTTTTTTGAGACATTATTCTTTTGCGGATAATGAAACTGTGTTATATGCGTTATAGGGAGATGCCAATGAAAATAGAAGAAATTAAAAGGATTTATTAATTTGTGTTTGTCATAAATAGGAAGATATATGGAAGTTGCTACTTTTGATATATGAAATGAATCAGTAATATAGATTTTATTTGAGACATTACTCGTTTGGGGATGTGGAAACGGTATTATATGCACTATAGGAAGGAATATAATGAGAATAACAATATTTACACCAACATACAACAGAGGATATATATTGCCTGTGTTGTATCATTCTCTACAGCAACAGACATTTAAGAATTTTGAATGGATTGTGATTGATGATGGGAGTACTGACAATACGGAAGAACTGTTGGAAGACTGGAAGAACAAAGAGAAAGATTTTCCTATTATTTACAAAAAGACGGAAAATGGCGGAAAATGCAGGGCAATTAACAGAGGGGTAGAATTAGCGGAGTCAAAAGCATTCTTTATAGTGGACAGTGACGATTATCTGCTTTCGGATGCAATAGAAAAGGTTTGTGAGTGGTTTGGAAGTATTGAAGATGATGAACGGTTTGCTGGTGTTAGTGGTCTGAGGGGATTGTCACAGGAGATTCCGATAGGTGGATGGCCGAAATTTGATTCACCTTATGTTGATTGTAGCTACTTTGACAGAGGCAAGTATGGACTGCTTAGGGACAAGGCCGAAATTTATAAGACGAGCATATTGAAACAGTATACATTTCCCGAATATGAGGGTGAAAAATATATTACACCAAGCATCATATGGGATGCCATTGCTGGTGACGGATATATGTTGAGATATTTTAAAGATATTATTTATGTATGTGATTATCTTGAAGATGGACTGACGAGAAACGGATATGGTAAGTTTGTAAAATGTCCGAAAGGCACAATGGCATACATAAACCTGCTAGAGAAAATACATGGGAAAGAAGTCGCAGACAAAAAGAAATTTCGCTTTTTCTTTATACTTTGTACATTATATGGAGTGAAAAAGGCAGTTTCAATCATGGAACTGGACGATTTCATGGCGCATGAATTGGAAAATTGGTATTCAGAAATGTTGGACGGTATGAGGGGATTTTTTGAAAAGAAGGGTATCAGGAATGTTGCAATTTATGGGTTGGGAAATGTAGGTATGGCTTTTTTGGATGTGGCCAAATTAACCAGTGTGAAAGTAATGTATGGATTTGATCAGAAAGCAGTGCCGGTTAAGACGATACCTGTCTATTCTGTTATAAATAATTATGGAGATGTGGATGCGGTTATAATCACTATGCGTGTTTATGATGATGGAGTAAAAAGAGAACTGATGGATAAATTTTCAATGGTGTTTTATTGGAAGGATATATCAAGCAAATATTGGTTTGATGAATAGTTGAAAAAGGAATGCGTAGTATGGCAAAGATTATGGATACTGATTATATGTCGTTTCGGCAGGCCGCAGAGGGTATGAAAATAATTATATGGGGAGCCGGACGGCTTGCATCTTATTATATTGAAACATTTTGCAAAGATCTTGATGTTGTGATGATTGTGGACAATGATGAAAAGCTCTCTGGAAAGCATATTGATGTGGACGGTAAAAGTTATTCGGTTATTTTAGCTGATACATGGATTGGACAGCTGAAAAATTGTGTGGAAGAGCTGAAAAGTATTATTATTTTCATTACTCCGACATCTTATGCACATGAGATTATTCTGCAGATTAATCAGATTCCCATGTTGAAAGATGTAAAATGCTGTATGGGTGTGCTGATGCGGGACAAGTGCAGGGCATGTAATTTTAAGTTTACACAGGGAAATGAAAAAATACCGCGGAAAATCCACTACTGCTGGTTTGGCGGGGGAGAAATTCCTGACAGGCTGAGAAACTATATGGACACATGGGAAAAGAATTGTCCGGATTATGAGATTGTGAGATGGGACGAAAGCAATTATGACATTACAAAAAACAAATATATGAAAGAGGCATATGAGGCGAAATGTTGGGGGTTTGTGCCTGACTATGCGAGATTGGACATTATTTACCAAGAGGGTGGCATATATCTGGATACGGATGTGGAGCTGTTGATGCCTTTGGACAAGCTGCTAAATGATGAGATGTTTTGTGGTTTTGGGTGCAATTTCCTAATGAATTTGGGGAATGGTTTTGGAGCGGTAAAGGGATTTCCGCTTATAAAAGAATTTAGGGATTATTATGAAGGCTTTTCATTTCATTTAAGCGATGGAACACTTAATAAAAAAACGTGTTATGAATACCAACATCCGATTTTGTTAAAAAATGGATTTACATTAGAAAATGTGTATCAGAAGAGAGGCGGAGCGGTTATTTATCCTTCAGAAGTTTTATCTCCGGAAGGTAGCGGTTTATATAAAAACTATACATCTAACACTATATCAGTCCATCATTGTGAATACAGCTGGGCTAATGAGTGTGAAAAAGAAGCATTCGAGACATTAAAAAGGGAAACCCTTTATGAAAATTAGTAAAATTGCCATAAAATATTGAACGGAGGAGAAATTATATGTTGACATATGGAGAAAATATCTGGGATTTTAGTGGCGTGGAAAATGAAATAGAATTATTTAAAGAAGTGTGGGACAGAAGACCCATTATTGACAATAAAGGCGGAATGTCAAGCAACCATATGTTTTGGACATGGTATGCGATGAAACGGTTAAACCCGAAATACATTATTGAAAGTGGGGTTTGGAAGGGACAGGGGACATGGCTGTTACAGGAAGCATGTCCTGATGCCAAAATATTTTCTATTGATATTAATTTGGATAAAAGAGAATACAAGTCAGAAGATGTAACCTATTATTCTGATGATTTTTCTTGCATTGACTGGTCACAGATTACTGACAAGGAAAACACAGTCATATTTTTTGATGACCACCAGAATGCATACAACAGATTGCTTCAAATGAAATTTATGGGATTTCGAAAAGCTTTTTTTGAAGACAATTATCCTGTGGGACATGGGGACTGTTACTCGCTGAAACAAATTTTGGAGGAAGGATGTAAAGGCAGACCGCATGAATACGGGGGGGGGTATAAGGCGCATGCCGTGTATGTCAAAAATAATGTTCATACTTATTTCGAATTCCCACCCATATATAAGCTGGAACAAGTTAGGTGGGGGGAAAGCTGGACGCAGGAGTCATTTCCTACGAGGAAACCAGTTTTAACGGAAATTAGATCTGAAATGCAGCGTGTCCTTTATGAAGAGGCAAAAGGATATACATGGATATGTTATTGTGAATTAAAGGGAAGGCGTAATATATGACAAATGTTCAGAGAATTAAAGAATGTATCGAAGAATGTATTGGAAAGGGGAAGGAGATCATTATATGTCCGTTTGGTGAAATAGGAATTTTGGTAAAACAAATTTTATATGATTGCTATGGCATAAAAGAAACACATATTTTAGACAATCACTTGTGCAAGTATAATTCGAAGATCAAACCAGTGTCGTATTTAAACAATTTGAATGAGGAGAAGTATGTGGTAATACTTGCGTGTCTGGAAGAAAACGTCCGGCAGGAACTTGAGAAGATGATTGAAAGTTTTTCCCCTAAAATGCTTATAAAGAAGATTAGCGAAGAATTACCCCCCCCCGCATTTTCGAACAAAAAAAGGAAAATATAGTACAGGTAATTTGTGTGATCACTGGCTTGTTGAATCCGTTGGGGCGTTCTGTAGTTTTGCCGATGGGAGTGATGTAGTGGGCAATCATCCGGGTCAGTATATTTCTACGAATCATTTTTTATGGTGTGGAGGAGAGAACGATTATCTGCATGAGTGGAAATATGATGATTATAAAGAACATGGATGGTATTTTTCAGGAGTGAAACCTAGGGGGATTATTCCAAAATATAAGAGAATTAAGATAGGAAATGACGTATGGTTGGGGAAAAATGTAATTATTACAAATGGGGCTGACATTGGAAATGGAGTGATTGCAGGAGCGGGAGCCGTTATTACAAAGGATGTTCCTGATTATGCAATAGTAGGCGGAGTGCCAGCAAGAATTATACGATATCGCTACGAGAAAGAACAAATAGAGGCATTAAACAAAATTGCATGGTGGGATTGGAGTGACGATGAAATAAGGGAGCGATATGATGATTTTTATTTGTCAATAGAACAATTCATAGAAAAATACTATGAATAAAATGATGGAGGAATATGATGCAGGAAGAATTTATGCATGAACTTAGGGGGGAAATAGGAGAGAAAAAAATAGTTATTTGGGGAATTGGCAAAAATGTATGTGATGCGGAAGCTTTTTTACAAGAATTGGGCATCTACGAATTTTCTTATGCGGACAAAGATTTGGAAAAACAGGATAAGGGATTTCATGATAGACCCGTTTTGTCACCAGAGGCTGTATTCAATAACTATTATCTGCTGATGACGATGCCTAGAACGAGAGAGATTACAGAAAAATTAAAAGAAGAAGGGCTTGAGGAACTAAGGGATTTCTTTTTCCTGCGTAAACTGGATTATTATTTGTATGGATCCGGTTCGATAAAGGAACTACAAGGGGGTATTGAAGTATTTGGAAATCATGGATGTAGTTTCGGAATACACAGGGATTCTTTGAAAAATCAAGAGAAGATTATTGTGTATAGTTTCGGAATCGGTGAAGATTTAAGTTTTAGTGAGCAACTTTCGGACAAATACAAGCAGTGTGAAATACATGCTTTTGATCCGACCCCGAAAGCAATCAAGTTTGTAGAGAATTTTGATAAAGGCAGGCTGGGTTCATTTCATTTTTATCCGTATGGATTATCGGATAGGAATGGTGTAAAAAGATTTTTCATGCCTAAGAATCCGAAATATGTTTCCGGCTCCGAGATTTGCAATACAGCTGTAGACAAGAACAATACAATAGATGTTGAGATGAGAACGCTAGAGCAGATTATGGTTTCACTGGGACATTTATATATTGATATATTGAAAATGGATATAGAAGGTTCTGAATTTGAGGTTATTCCACAGATTATGGAAAGACACATCAATGTCAGGCAAATATGCGTGGAATTTCATGACAGGCTTATTGATAACGGCAGGAAAAAAAGAGTCCAAGTATTGGAGTTATTGAAAAAAAATTATTATGAATTAGTATATGTATCGGACAGCGGAGAGGAACTTACGTTTATTAAGAAAGGATGATTACAGGATGAAAGAAAAGTATATAGTATACGGGGGGGGGTGTATATGGCGAGCAGCTTATTCGCCTGTTACATGAGGCCGATTGCGAAATTGTTGCATGTTGCGACCGTAACAGAGAGTTGGCAGGTTGTTCTATTGTGGGAGAAAGAATAATTCATATATCGGATGCACGTCAATTATGTGAGAAAGACGAAGATATTGAAATTATAGTGGCAATAAAGTCTGAAAGGATAATAAATGAAGTGATGGATGAACTGCATAAAACATTCCATACAGGTCTGCGCATACATAGATATGATGATATTCAAAATAAATTAGAACCTGTACTGATTCAAAACTTTTATAATCAAATGAAGTATCAATATAAAGTGTCTTTGGAGAAGTACTTTGATAAATGGCTGGAAGGTGTTTTGGATGAAGTGAAGTATTGGATAAGGCATTCCGTCATGGATAAAGAGAAGTGGAACGAATATTACAGTAATCATAAATTCAGACCGTACAAATGGCAGAACATAGAGAGATTTTTAAAAGAAGGGTCGGTAGTAGTGGAAATAGGGACGGGATTATATCCATATTCCGGTGAGACGTTAGATAGCGGAGAAAAAATATCATTTGTTCCGATAGATGCATTGGGACCATTTTATAATCAGATAAATGCGCGCATGTGCAAAAGCAAGATTAAAGAGATTCAGTTTGGAATGTTTGAATTTATGTCATACTTTTTTGCGGAGAACCATGCAGATATGATTATTATTAATAATGCATTAGATCATTGTGTTGACCCATTTCGTAGCATAATCGAGAGTCTTCACATATTAAAGACTGATGCCCGTATGTACTTGGGACATAGAAGGGTTGAGGCAGTGCACGAGGTATGGACAGGAATGCACCAATGGAATATGGACTATATTAATGGAGATTTTGTTATATGGAACAGGGAAAATGCAATCAACGTTTCACAAGAATTAAAAAATGTTGCAGAAATTAATGTAAGGTGTGACGATTCTATAAAAAATTGCAGCGGTCAGTTCATTGAGGTTGAAATCATAAAAAGAGATTCATTCGATAGCAATAAATATATTGACAGGAATCAAGATGCGGCAATCATGATGAATTGTATCGGTTCATTTATGAAATTATATGCGGAAGAAAGCAAAACCTTTGCAAGGTGGGTAGCTGAAATCTAGAAAGGATGATATAATGTGCGGTATTTTTGGATGTATAGGAAAACTTCATAAGGACAGGGCATTTGAATGCATTACAAGAATAAAGCACAGGGGTCCCGATGCGCTTGTGGTAAAAGAACTTGATGGTATAGTGCTTGCGCATGCGCGGCTTGCCATTTTGGATACATCTGATATAGCGAATCAGCCGATGTCGGATTTAAGCGGAAGGTATTGGATTGTTTACAACGGAGAAGTTTATAATTACCATGAATTGAAACGGGAATTGGAAATGCTGGGTTATACATTTAGAACGAATTGTGATACAGAAGTGGTGCTATATAGCTATATTGAATGGGGTGAGGAGTTTCAGTGGAAATGTAATGGTATGTGGAGCCTGGCCATTTGGGACGATGTAGAAAAAAAACTTTTTTTTAGCAGGGACAGATTTGGTGTAAAACCATTATATTATTATAAACAAGATGGTAATTTCTATTTTGCATCAGAAATGAAGGCTTTTTTTCCAATAATGAAAGAACGAAAAATAAATTATGCCCTTATGGATAAAAAAGACTATTTGGGCTTTGAAAATACGGAGGATTGCGTTATTGATGGAATTAAAAAAATATTAGCAGGGTATTGTGGTTACTATCAAAAAGGTCAGCTGGAAAGGCATAGATGGTGGAATACCTTGGACAATATCGTAGAAGTGCCGGCAAAATATGAGGAGCAAGTGGAGTGCTTACAGGAGCTGCTTATAGATTCATGTAAAATAAGGATGCGAAGTGATGTTCCGATAGGAACGGCGTTGAGTGGTGGTCTGGATTCGAGCACAGTTGTAGGGATGATGAAATATGTATCAAATCAGAGTGATATATACGTTAATAAGGACTGGCAGCACACTTTTGTTGCATCGATGCCAGGGACATCTATAGATGAAACAAATTATGCAAAAAAAGCATCGGCATATGTCGGCGTGGATATCAGTGAAGTCCCTATTACAGACAAAGTTACACCGAAACAGCTCCAGCAGTATTTATATATTTGCGAGGAACCATATACCACAGCGCCTATTCCTTTTTTTCAGACATATGACTATATAACTCGCTCGGGAATTCGGGTTACTATTGATGGACATGGAGCGGATGAGTTGTTTGGGGGATATAGGCCAGTTCATTATGCGGCTGCAAAGGAAAATCGGTGTGATGCTGAAAGTCTTGTAAAAATATGGGAAATATATTCAAGTACTTTTGCATTGAGCGATCAGATCTCATTTGAAAAATTTGTAGATATTGTTGATAGCAGGAGATTTGAATCAGGGTTAGACGATAAACATAGAGCATGGGATAAATTGGATGAAGCAAATCGCAGGCTTTATATAGAAACACACGAACGTATATTACCAACATTATTAAGATGCTATGACAGATACAGTATGGGGAATGGGTTGGAAATCCGTATGCCGTTTATGGACTATAGAATAGTTTGCTTTGCGTTTTCTATTCCATGGACAGCTAAATTAAGAAATGGCTATACCAAATCAATTGTTAGAGATGCAGCAGCTCCGTTTATGGATAAAGATATCATTTATCGGAAATCCAAGGTAGGATTTAATGCTCCAATGACAGAATGGTTTCACGGTGAATTAAGAGAATTTTTGCTTGATACGGTTAATTCAAAAGACTTTAGGGAATGTGAGTTAATTATTGATTCAGATTCCATAATCCAGCAGGTGGTTGAATTTTATAAGGATAATCGAAATAATTTTTATGATGGATCCAATATATGGCAGGCGATAGTTCCATATTTATGGAAAGAAGCAGTGATTAAGAATTGGGGGAACTATTCGTAATGTACAAGGGAAAAAAAGTAATTGTTTCTCTAACGTCTTATCCTAAAAGGATAAGAATAGTGTGCAAGGTTATAAGAACATTAATGAAACAGACGTATGCACCAGATAAAATTGTATTATACCTGGCAGAGGAACAGTTTGACAGGCGGTCAATTCCAGAGGAACTTAATCTGTTAACTGGTGATATTTTTGAGATACATTGGTGTAAAGTGGATTTGAAAGCACATAAAAAATATTATTATGCATTTCAAGAGTATCATGATGCCATTGTGATTACTGTAGATGATGATTTTTATTATAGCCAAAATATGATTAAAGAGTTATTGAGTATGCATGAAAAGTTTCCTAATGCGGTAATTGCAAGGCGAACATTACAAATGCTTAAAACAAATGAAGGAACGCTGGAACCCTTTGTAAGGTGGACGGCGGGGGATTTCCCGTGTAATGTTGGACAGGCAAGGATGGATTTGTTTGCAACCAATGGCGGAGGTTCGTTGTTTGTTCCTGAGTTGTACAAAGATGAAATATTTAATGTGGATAATATTGTTAAATACTGCTTGTACACAGACGATATTTGGCTGAAGGTAATGCAGGTCATGAATAATATACCGGTAGTAACTGCAAAAGCGTTTTTCACGGACAGACCCATACATGAAACTTTAACAAATGGCTTATATATGGAACATAACAAAAATGGCAATGATGATGAAAACTTACCTTGTTTAATAGAGGCATATCCAAAATATTGGGGATCATATAAGAAATTTTTTGATTGTATATTTGACAGTGAATCACTTACATTTGAAGAGGCTCAAATACAGAAAAAAAATGTTTTTTCCGAGTATGGTTGTCAATTGTTATGTAATCTGTTGGACAATAAAGAAATTGTTATTTATGGGGCGGGTACTATAGCAAAGAAATTGTATAAAATAATGGAACAACACCATATGAAACAATTGATTAAAGCATTTATTGTAGAGGACAAAGAAAATAATTCTCAAGAAATAGGGGGAATTCCTGTCGAAGAGTACAAAAAATATGTAGATAAAGGTATTCCGATTTTAGTTGCAGTATCAGAAATTTATGCAGATACAGTTAGTGAATTGCTGTTGACAAATGGGATTGAGAGAAAACGGATTTTGCGATTTGATGATTTTCTGTTACATTTGATTAGAGTGTGTACATAAAAGGTATATGTTGGAAGGAGTGATGATATAAGTATGAAAATATATATATGGGGAACAGGAAAACTGGCAAAACAATATATGAAAAAAGGTGAGACATCGAAATATGATCTTCTTGGATTTATTCAAAGCAAGAGGACGGAAAAGAACTGGAATAGTATGAACGTGTTTGAACCACAGGAGATAAGAAATACAGAATATGATTACATTTTGGTATGTGTAGCATATGAAACAAGGAATATAATGAGTTTGTGCGAGAAATTGGGAATATCATTATCTAAAGTCATTTTTCTTGATAATCTGGAATGGCTGGACGGGAATGCCATGAAAGTGCTTCCGGGTGTTTTGACTAAAAAAATTAATATGGAACAGGATAATTGCATGATTGAGGAATATTTTCCAGAATTATGGAAAATGATGGAACAGAGGGAAACGCTGGCAACAAGATGTAAGGTTATTAGAGGAAATGGATATGACCTTGTAGAGAAGAACTGCCTGATGCAGTCAAGAAGCTTTGCAGATAAGGAATATCAGCACGATTATTGCAGATATAGAACATTTGAACTGGTTGCAAACGAGATTATTAGAGCTGGTATTTCGGGAAATTGTGCAGAAGTTGGTGTATTTAGAGGATCATTTGCAAAGTTAATCAATGCAAAATTTAAAAATAGAAAAATGTATTTGTTTGATACGTTTTCCTCTTTTGATGAAGCTGAATTTAATAAGGAAAAGGAAGCTGGAAACTGTGAAGCTGATTTTTTTGATGCTTTCGCAGATACAAGTGTAAGGGAAGTTCTGGACAATATGCTTTATCCTGAGCAATGCATACCTAAAGTCGGCATTTTCCCTGAAACAACTAAAGGTCTTGAAGATGAAAGCTATGCATTTGTTTCCATAGACGTTGACTTTGAACAGTCTATCCTGGAAGGGTTGAGATATTTCTACCCGCGGTTAGAGCCCGGTGGGAGTATCTTTGTGCATGATTATAATAATTATTTTTTAGGAGGAGTTAAGAAGGCCGTGAATACATATGAACGAGAAATCGGGAGTACATTGTCTAAAGTCCCGCTTGCGGATGAGGGGGGAACACTGGTAGTCGTAAAGTAAGGACATATGAGGAAATAAAATGATTAGTATGAATTATAAGGTCAGTATTATTACAGTTGTTTATAATGGTGCAGCAACAATAGAACAGACGATACAGAGTATTCTGCATCAAACATATGATAATATTGAATATATCATAATTGACGGGGCATCAACAGATGGTACACAGCAGATTATAGAAAAATATGCGGACAGCATTTCCTGTTATGTCAGCGAGAAAGATGATGGATTATATTATGCAATGAATAAGGGGATAGAAAAAGCAACGGGAGAAATCATTGGCATAGTAAACAGTGATGATTGGTATGCTGATGATGCCATAGAAAGTGTAGTAAGTTTTTTTGGACAAAATGATGTGGAATTAACATATGGAAAAATCGTGGCCGTATCAGGGGGACATGGGAAGAAAATAATTGGAAATATGCCGCTTGAAAGCATATGGTATCAAATGGCATTACCACATCCGTCCGTGTTTGTTAAAAAAGAAGTTTATGATAAACTGGGAATTTTTGACGTTAGATATAGATTGGCGGCAGATTATGAACTCTTATTAAGATTTTATTCAAAAAAGGTTACGTTTGGATATATTGATAAAGTAATTACATATTTCAGGGAGGGAGGCCTCAGCACAAAAAGAAAAAAAGAAATGTATGATGAAGGATATAAAATTTCCATGTCATATGCAGACCAATGTCCATATAAGGAGCAAGTCATATCTCAAATAAAAGAAACTTATAACTGGGCATGTTTTAGTATGGACATGCAAAATTTAAAGGGGCTAATGAGTAAATTACTATGTGAATATTTTCGCAAGACGGTAATGACAGTTGCAATTTTTGGTACGGGAACTTGGGCGGAAGAATGTTATAGAAACCTTGCAGATGGTCATGTAAGGATTTTGTACTTTTCAGACAACAATAAGAGCAAATGGGATACATATTTTCATGAAATTAAGGTAATCTCTCCTGACGAATTGCAGAACATGGATATATCTGTCTTGATAGCGGTAAAAGAAAAAGGGGAAGAGATTAAGCAACAGTTAGAGAGTGAAGATAATACAAAACTAAAATGTGTCAGTATTAAAGAACTGGCAACAATGTACTTAACAAAGAAAATTATTTAAGGAAGTAAAAGACGCTGTTACAATAAGTAATGCAGAAACAGTACCTTGACAATTTTATACTTTACATCAATAAACAAATGTAAGTTTGAAGAATGATTTGACACGTACTCTATCCAATATTATAATAAATATAATAATTGCATTATTAAGAAATCGGGGGCAATAATATGTTGAAAATATTGGATGAGAAAGTTTTGCGGACAGATACGGAAATCAGGAAACTGTATAAAGATTGTAAATATCTGTATATCATAGATAATTATGATAAGATTGTAGATGATGAAGGTTATTTATATTGTGTCAGCACATCGGATGATTCATACAGGGAGCTTATCAGTGAAAGAGACAGACTGGAAGACGATGGAAAAATATGTGTTCTAAGAGGAAGTTACAACAATGGAGGTGCAGTAGGTGTACAGTACGAATTTAAAGGATAGCAAATATCCAATTATCTGCCTTGCGGTAATGGACCGGGTGTGCATTGTTGATTTTATCGTAGATACAGGAGCAATGTATACATGTTGTAATCATATTTCCCTGAAGTCGGATATTCGTGAATCAGATTTTTCTGACAGCGAGATAAAATTTATTGGAGGATTTGTAAAAGGATTACCGGTAAAATTTTATAAATGCAGGCTAAAACAGTTTACGATAGGAAACATAGATATGGGAGAGCAGGACATTTGGATTACCTTCGATGAACGGGTTACGGATACTGTATTGGGGATGGATATTTTACGGCAAATCATATTTATTGCCAATCCGTATAACGAAAGAATATATTTCTGTAAGGATGCTGATGATTATAACGATAATTTTGATCTGGAGGCAGTCTGAAAGATAATTGAATAAATAAGATTAAAGTCTGATGTAAAGTATGAAGTCTGTACGGATACATCAGATTTTTTATTTATTTTTTGGAAGAAGATTTTATTCAGAAAGAAACAATATATTTTGTAGAACGAGGGAACACACAAAATGCACAATAATAATATTCAAAAAAACATCATGTATATATTTAACGACACTGGCTTTGGCGGCGCGGGGCAGTCTTTGTTGGACACATTATCTGAAATAAAAAGCGAAATAAATCCAATCGTTATTATACAGGCTGGCGCGGAGGTTGAAAATAATTTTACTGAATTAGGGATAAAGTGTTACAGGATTCCGTTCGCCACGGATTATGTAAAAATAGGAAGCGCGGGCATGGATAAGAAAAAGCAGGATGTGATACAAAGCTATGAAGCTGCATTACAGTTGCTTCCAATTATTCAAAAAGAAGAGATTCAACTAATACATATTAATTCCAGCGTAAGTTCTTTTGCCGCAATAGCCGCCTTAATGGCGCATATTCCATATATCTGGCATATACGGGAACTGCTTCAGGAACAGTTTGGCTGCGAGTTCCTAAATGAAGAGTTAAAAATAAGTCTTTTCCAAAAAGCAGATAAACGGATTGCAATATCAGACTATGTTCAAAAGCAATATGAAAAAAAATACGGGCTTGAAACATACAGATTGTACAATGGGTTGAATATTAAGCGTTTTAAGAGAGACGAAGTGATAAGGGAGAAATTTGATAAAGTTTTTATCGCAGCGGCGATGATAACGCCTGAAAAGGGGCAGTGGGATATTATTCAAGCAGCGGAACACCTTGTGGAAAAGGGGCATGACGATATTAAAGTTATTATAGTAGGAAATGGGTCGTCAGGTTATGTCTGGGCGTTGAACAAATATATCAAAAGAAAAAAACTGGAAAATAATATTCATATTCTCCCGTTTCAGGAGGATTTGTCACAGTTGCGTAGCTGTGCGTCATATGCAATAACCAGCTCACAGAATGAAGCGCTTGGCAGAGTGACGATAGAAGCGATGCTTGCGGGAAATATTGTAATCGGCGCAAAGAGCGGCGGAACAACAGAAATTATCGGTTCCAATGAAGAAGGAGGTTTTTTGTATGAATTAGGGAACAGTAAATCACTTGCAGATACAATGGAACGAGCTATAAATTGTACTGAGGAACAAAAGAATATTCTTGTTTGTAAGGCACAAAAATATGCAGAAAATACGTTTGATTCAAAGCAGTATTGCGTGGAATTGCTAAGGATTTATAATGAAACAATAGAAGCATTTGAATCTTATAATTATGATGAGTTTTTGAATACACTAAAGGCATATTATACCTCAATTAGCGAACTTAAGGATTTTAATAGAAGAAATACAGAGGGTGTCTTATATCGAAAATCGGCTTTAATGTTTCCTGTGGCGTTAAAATGGCTGGAAATCAGACAAAATGGTCATTCGTTCAGCGAATATTTCAAACAAAATCATATTCATAGTATAGCTATTTATGGTATGGGGGCATTGGGCTGCAGGCTGTATGATGAACTGGAAAACAGTGATATAGAAATTAGATATCTGCTGGATAAAAATCCGAATGGAATGGACAAAATTTTTGAGTTCTCATGGTTGGATAGTTTAGAACTGGATGCAGATGCCATAGTTGTTACAGTAATTTTGTCTGAAAAACAGATAATTAGTGAAATTAAAAAGCTTGGATATGATAATGTAATAGGGTTAAGTACAGTGATAGACAGCCTTGTTTACAATATGTCAGGCAAAGGGTAGCAGAATACTTATATGTGCTTTTGTTGTAGTTGGAGGATGAATAAATATATGGAAATAGTACGGGGGTGGGAAGATGTGGCGAAAATCAGAGAAAGTTCCTCTGTGGTTATATGGGGAGCAGGCAGATGGGGACGCATGCTTTTACAGGAAATTCGGGTTAATAAATTAAAAAATATTTGGATTTATGATAAAAAAGATTCTGCTATTAAAGATATGAATGAACATATAACTTTGGAGCAGATAAAAAGTGAAATTGATAAGATAAAATTTATTATAGCTGTTCAATCTGAAAAGACAGCGAATGAGATTTCAGAGGAAATATTATTGTATAATAATAAAGCCGTAATGTATAGATATCAGCATAAGGATTATGCTTTTTTAACACAAAGGCTAGGTGAAAAGGGGTTTTATAATGGAGAGAAAATGTGTAAGCCATTAGGGGATACAGAAGCAAAAGAAATGCTGGAGAATAAACTAAATGACAATCTTCCTTTTCTATGTTCACGATGGGGAGGTGTGGAAGGTGAGGCTGTTTATGCGGATTTAGCAGGAATGCTTAGTGATTCTGTAGCATTTTCATTAAAAAATAATGCAGGATTTTATCCGATAGATAATGGTTCTATTCATAAGTTTTCAGAATGCAGTGCGAGTGCTGCAGGAGAAATTGATGTTTTGATAGCTGGATGTTGGTGCACATGGATAGAGGATCTATATAAACTTTATTCTCCCAAAGCTATATTAGTTACGTCGAATATGATGTATCCTTTTTGGCCGGATTCCTCATGGACAAGAGCATTGAGAGGAAAAACGGTATTGGCAATTCATCCGTTTGCAAAATTGATAGCAAAACAATATGTATACCGAAGCAGACTATTTAAAACACAAAATATTTTGCCCGAGATGAACCTGATTGTATATCAGGCAGTGCAGTCAATGAATGGAAATTCAGAGTTTAAGTCATGGTTTATGGCATTAGATAAAATGAAAAATGATATTAGAACAATAGATTTTGATATTGCCCTGATTGGCTGTGGTGCATACGGTATGCCGCTGGGAGCGTTCATAAAATCAGAGTTACGTAAGAAAGCGATACATATGGGAGGCTCCTTGCAGATTTTGTTTGGAATAAAAGGAAAACGCTGGGAAGAAAGCGGCTATGATTATCAACATAAATTATATAATGAATATTGGGTCAGACCAACAGATGATTTGAAACCACAGAATTATAAAGAAGTAGAAGACGGATGTTATTGGTAGAGAGGAAGATGGATATGTCTGGGAAAAACATATGGCTTTTTGGAGCTGGAAAATGGGGAGAAAAGTATATAAAAGAATATGGGAAATTAAAATGCAAAGGGTTTGTTGATAATTCGCCTGAAAGGCAAGGAGAATTGTTTCAGGAAATTCTTGTTTATGGGTATGATGAATTGAAAAGTCAATTTGACAAAGAAAATGATATTATTTATATTACAACTCGTGCCGGAATGGATCAAATCATATTGCAATTGGCTGAGGACGGGTTACTTTCCTTTGCAAAAGCATATACGCCAAATACAGGGCAGGGCATAGTTGATATAAGAGATGCGTGGAATAAGGTTATCAATTCCCAGTTGGGTGAAGACGTGGGATTGGAGCATTGGTTTACATGCAATGGTTTTTTGAACGGATACAAAGGATTTTATCTGGATATAGGTGCATATCATCCGTTTGCTTATAATAATACAAGATGGGCGTATGAATTAGGGTGGAGAGGGATGAATATAGATCCAAATGAGCAGAGTATAAAACTGTTTAATATGTTTCGTCCGGAAGATATTAATATTAATTGTGGGGTATCTGATAAAAATGAAGAGTTAGTATATCATATTTTTGAAGGAGCCGAGGGGAAAAATTCCTTTGTGGAAGAGGAAAATTTACAGTCTGTCACAGCTACCAAAGTTATTAAAGTCCGCAATATTAATGATATTTTGGAAGAATATCACATTGAGAAAATTGACTTTGTTGATATTGATGTAGAGGGATTTGATGAGCGGATTGTTTATTCCTTCAATTGGAAGAAATATCAGCCCAAATGTGTATTGATAGAATTATTGGGTCAGAACGATATTGAAGCAGTGCTGGAAACGTCAATTCATAAGAAGATGCGAGAGGAAGGATATGCCTTAAAAAGTTTTTATACAGTGACCGCACTATATATTAAAAAAATTTATTGAAAAAGGAAAGATCATATATGAAGAATGTGATAGTTTTTGGTATAGGGAAGAATGGACAAAAAGCGGTTCATTGGTTAAAAAATAAATATCGTATTTTGTTTGTGACGGATAATGAACAGGAAAAATGGGGCAGTGCTTTTGAAGGCTATGTAGTAAAAGCTCCAAATGAAATACTACAATATGATTGTAATATTGTTATTACACCGACAAATTTTTACATTGATATTTTATATCAGTTACTGCAGATGGGTGTTGACCGGGATAGAATATATTTGGGGGAGGGTGTCCGAATAAATGATTCGTTTAGGTATGAGGTGTATCCATTAGATGCGCAAAAAATAGATGGAACAGAGAAGGAACTGGTGCAGCATGACTTGCTCAATAATAAAGAACAAAGTACAGGTTATAAAAAGATACTGATAATTTATTCGTTTTATTCTGTGTATACGAAACAGCTTATTGAGAATATGGCTAAAAGATACAATGATATAGAGATCAGCCTGTTAACGAGCGAACAGGAAAACAAGGATAAGATAGATGCAAGATACCTGAAACATATTTATTTTTTTCAGACTAAATCAGACATAAAAACAATTTTGGCTCAGTTGCCAGTGTATGATGTAATGCAGGTGCTGTGGATTGAAAATGTATGGTCATATTTTTATAAAGTATTAAGGAATAAGACAAGAAAGCTTTATCTTAATGTGGGGGGAAGTGAATTCTATAGGGCAAGTAGAACTGAAAGAGATTTCAAGAGGAAATTAATTGCATGTTCGGACAAAGTGACTGCAGAAACAGAAGAAACTGTTCGGGAATTTCAGGATTATTATAGTGATGAAATAAAGGGTCAAGTGGGATTTCTTCCTTTTGGGATAGAGGTGCTGGATTTTATTAATTCAAGCAAAAATCAGAATAACAATGAAATGAAAAGAAAGTACCATATTCCATTAGACAAATTTGTTGTTACATGTGGACATAATGCCAGTGAAGCACATCAACACATGGATATTATAGATGCGCTGTGTAATTTGCAAGACGATGAAAAACAAAAAATAGTTTGTGTATTTCCAATGACATATAATGGAAGTAAGGCATATATTGAAAAAGTCAGATGTAGATTAGATAAAACTGGTCTTGAATATGTAGTTCTGACCGAATTTATGGACTTCCAATCAATGGCCGAGTATGCCCTGATCTCCGACATCATGATCCATGTCCAAACGACAGATCAGTTGAGCTCCACCATGCTGGAGGAGATGTATGCGGGGAGCGTTGTCATAGCCGGAAGCTGGCTGCCCTACAGGTCATTACATGAAATGGGGATTTATTTCCTTGACGTGGATACGATACCTGACGTAACGGCGGTTTTGGAGGATGTTGTTGCAAATCCGGATATCTATAAAGAAAGATGCGGGAAAAATGCGGAGCTCGTTTGGAATCATTCCTCATGGGATGTGTTGGCACCCAAGTGGCGTGCGCTGTGGGATTAGAATTGGAATGAGTGGGGGAGCATGATATGCATGGGATAAATTATTGGGATGAATTTGAATACAGTAAGCTGAAGCTGCTTTTGAATAACGAGAAGGTGAACTCCGTCCTTGCTGTCCGGAACGGCATTAAAAAAATGGACGAGCAGTTCCCAATCAGTGTGGAGCTTCACCTGACAGACAATTGCAACCTGAACTGTGAATGGTGTACGGATAAGGAGCTAAGGCAAAATAAAGCGGTTTTGGATGCACAGACGGTAAAACGGCTGTTCCGCGAATTTTGGCAGCATGGAACGGGTGTCACTCTTGAGGGAGGCGGAGAGCCGACCCTGCATCCGGAGTTCAGGGAAATCGTGGCTGCGGGGAAAGCTTCCAACATTGACATGGGACTCATATCGAACGGTACGACAGACATATCGGACAGTGTTGATAAACTGAAATGGGTAAGGGTATCATTGGATTCCGGAACAGGGGAGGAATACAAAAGGGAGAAGGGTGTGGACTGCTTTGAACGTGTTCTGGAAAATCTGGAGAAAATGTCCGAAGCAAGGAACCCCGAGGAAACATTTATCGGAGTGGGATATGTGCTGACGACCAGAAACCAAGGCAGCCTGACGGAGTTGGTGAAAAAGCTGGACAGGATGGGAATTGATTACATTTATTTGAGACCGGTGGAGGAAGCGGGAGATATTACACCGTCGCTGGAAGCTCTTCTCGACCTGAGAAAAAAAATGGCGGAACTGACGGCGGATACAAGGATTAAATATATGCTGGCAATTTCCGACAGGATAGTGGAGAAGAATGCGGGACTTCCATGCATCGCGCACTCCCTGACATCGGTCATCCATGCGAACGGTGAGGTGGCGCTGTGCGAGAAAAGAAGGGAGGACGGAATTATCCTAGGCAATGTATATGAAAATTCCTTTGAGGACATCTGGGTTTCTCCGTATCGGGAGCAGATCAGCCAGAGGCTGCTGAATGCGGAATGCCAGAACGGGTGCAGCGCGTGCAGGGTGACGGGATTTAATGTGATATTTGAGCAGTTGGAGAAGGTACATTCAAAGCATTTTATTTAGCGGAGGGAAAAAGATGGTACTGCCTTTTGAGAAAGAATACAGGGAAAGATATTATCAGCTGTTGGACGAAGTGTTCGAGTCAAATTTCTGGTCTGACGGAAAAATGACACGAACATTTGAAGAGAAATTTGAAGAGTTTACGGGGCTGTATTCCTGTGCAGTGACAAGCGGCGGCGCGGGTCTGTTGTCCATACTGGAATATGTGGACGTCAGGGGAAAGGAAGTCATCGTGCCGGCAAATACCTTCTGGGCTACTGCGCAGGCGGCCAAGAAGGCGGGAGCGAAGGTGGTATATGCGGACTGTAACAGGGAAGACCTCTGCATGAGCTATGAAGATATGGTGAGCAAAGTCACTCCGGATACGAAAGCGGTCATTATCGTGCATATCGGCGGACATATTGCGTTTGATATAGAAAAGACAGCGAAGTATTGTGAAGAGCATAAGATTGCATTGATTGAGGACTGTGCCCATGCACACGGGGCAGAATGGAATGGAAAAACGGCGGGAAGCTACGGATTGGCGGGGAGCTACAGCTTTTATGCGACCAAGACGATGCCGCTCGGGGAAGGCGGGATGATTGTCAGCAGGGACAGGGAGCTGATTGCGTGGATGAAGAAGTTCCGCAATTACGGTAAGGAAGTGCTTAACGGAAACATTGTCACCTATCCGATGAAGGAGGGCTTCAATTACAGGATCAGTGAATTTACCGCGGCATTGGGGATTGTTCAGATGGAGCGTCTGCCTGCCGTTCTGGAATGGAAAAGAAATCTGGCGCGGAAATTTGACCGGATTTTTGACAAACGGGTTGTTTTACCTGAGGGGATGCAGTCGGGATATTATAAGTATATAGTGTTTGACCAAAATTTGAAGGAGGAAACAGGTAAAGTTTTTAATTATACGGATTTCGGGAACGAAATAGAAGGAGTCAATGCGGAACTGCCGAACAGTTATTGGGTGGCACAGCACCATAAATGTGCGCCGATTTATTACGGTTGGGATAAAGCGGAGATGGCCGTGGAGGAGATGGAGAGGTATCTTTTGAAGTAGCGTGTCGGAATAAGGAAATGGGGATATAAAGGATATGGATGAGATTCAATACTACAAAACAGTATATAATAAATATTGGGCGAGTCAGACAAAAAAGTATGGTTATGGGCTATATGAACAAAATCTTGTTAATCTGATTTTAAAATCGAAACCAAAGAAGGTCTTTGAAGTGGGGATTGGTACAGGATGGCCGATAGGAGCTGCATTGAAAAACAAGGGCATAGAAATTGACGGATGTGATGTGGCTGAAAGTTCCATTGCTTTGGCACAAAAAGAACTTGGTAATGAAAAAGGAATTTGGGTTGGCGATGTAAAAGAATATTCGGGAGCTGAGGAAGTGTACGACGTTACTTATTGTGTAAGGGCAAGCTGGTATATTCCCGATTTCTATCAAACGGTTAAGAAAATGGCTTCCATGACAAAACCGGGCGGGTATGTGATTTTTGACATAATGGACAGATACAACGTATTTTGTTTAAACGCTAAGCGGACAGAAATAAAAGAAAGATATTTCAGATTTTTGGGGATTGACACGGAAGAAAGATTTGGGCAGCATTTTATATCACCTTGGAGAATGAAGAGATTTTTAAAAAGAATCGGATTGACATATCAGTGCCGGAGAGAAAGGGAAATAACTCATAATGAAGATAAGATGCATACACCTAAAGTAGTCTTTTGCTGTAGGAAGGAGCGATGATAAATGAAAAATAAATTTGTCATTTGTTTGACAGGGATGTCATCATTTGGAATCGGATTTGTTCTTGGGGGAAAGACACTGGCAGGCATGATAAACGACTATAAGAAGCGGATGGATCGTAATCTTTCCAACATGATGTTGTTTAATGACTGGTTGGAATTTGTTTATTCCGGGAACAGTATCGAGCAATATTTCCATAATCACGGATATAAGAAAATTATGGTATATGGGAATGGATATATTGGCAAGAGACTTATTCAAGCGCTATCTGATACAGATATAGAAGTAGTAGCGATAATGGACAAGTCAGCTCCGTCAAATGAGAATGAATTTGTGATAGGGGTTGATTCCGCAATACCTGAAGTTGACTGCATTGTTGTCACACCGATTTTTTATTATGGTACTATTTATGATATGTTGCAGGAAAGGACGAACGTTCCGATTGTTTCAATGTGGTCGGTTATAGATAGATGGGCAGAGGAAGGTTAGGATGATAAATCTGATAGACTGCAGTAAAAGTGAATTTGTCAAGCGGGTGCAAAATAAGAAGTTGTATTGTTTCGGAGCGGGTAAAAGACTGCAGGCATTTGCCAGTGAGTATAGCGAAGTCGTGGTGGAAGGTATCATTGATAATTACTGCCATGTGGGAAAAAAATCTGTTTTTATGAACGGGAAAACGGTTCCCGTGATTTCCGCCGAAGAATTTGCAAAGCGGTGTGATGGGAACAGCGTAGTTGTCATCACCTGTGCCGCCATTGAGGAATTACTGGAACAGTTAGATTCCATAAGGGAATGTGACGGAATGGATTGTTATGTAGACTTTTTGATTGCCCTGCAGACGGAGCATACAGAAATCCATATAGAGAAGAAACCGACAAGGCCGGTTATTCCCCAAAAAATCCATTATTGTTGGTTTGGCGGGAGAGAAATTCCGATTGAGTATCGCAATTATATGAAATCATGGGGAAAATACTGCCCCGATTACGAGATCATCCGATGGGATGAGTCGAATTATGATGTCCATAAAAACAGATACGTCCATGAAGCCTATGAGCAGAAAATGTGGGCCTTTGTATCGGACTATGCGAGAGTGGATATTTTATACCATGAAGGAGGCATCTATTTTGACACGGATGTGGAGGTGATTGCTCCCTTTGACGATATGCTTGTGTGGGATTTGTTTTGTGGATTTGAACGAACTAATTATATTGCATGGGGGCTTGGGGTTGGGGCTGTTCAAGGACATATGATTCTGAAGGATATATTGGAAGTATACGAACGTATGCCGTTTGTTTGGGAAGACGGCTCCTTAAATATGAAAACCTGTCCGGTCATACAGTCTGAAGTGATGGAAAAGTATGGATTTGAGAGAAGCGGGCAGTTTCAGGTAAAAAATAATGTTGCGGTTTTTCCCATGGAATTCTTCGCACCCACGGATTTTGAAGGTGCTGTCGGAAGGATAACGGAATACACGCATTCCATTCACCATTATGCGCATCCACTGCGCAATGTTGAGTTTTCATGGGCTGATGTGGAGACATGGATTGCCAGAGAGAAGTATGGGGAACGAATCAAAAAAATAAAAAGCACATATTTAAACAGAGGAAACGGATTGACTAGTGGTGAATAGGAATACAGGGAAATGATAAATGGCACAAAATGAAATGATTTGTGAGCTCTCAAAAGGCTTGCTGAAGTGGTACGATTTTAAGAAAAACAGCAGAGTATTGTATCTGACGGACAGAAATGATTTTCTAAAAAGTATTTTTATGGATAAAAACATGGAAACAGTCTGTATCAATTCAGGGGAAATAACACAGGCATTTATGGATGAGAACAGACAGGACTTTGACTATATAGTTGCGATAGGTGTGTTAGAACGATGCAGGCTGCCGCAAAAAGATATAGAACGATGGCAGTGTCTTTTAAAAGGTGACGGGATACTGTTGATTGGCGCAGACAATCGTTTGGGACTCAGGTATTTTTGTGGGGATAAGGATAAATATACAGATAGGGTTTTTGATGGCATTGAGAACTACAGGAGAATGTCACCGAGCGAAAGAGACAATTTGGAAGGGCGTATGTATACCAAAGCAGAGATAAAAAATTTGCTTTGCAACAGTGGGATAAACGGTTTTAAATTCTACTCTGTACTGCCTGATTTAGATTTTCCACAGCTTATTTACGCGCATGACTATAATCCTGTGGAAGAGCTGGCGACCAGATATGTTCCGGCATACAATAATCCAGGTACCGTTTTTATTGACGAGGAATTTATTTACGGAGATTTGATAGAAAATGGACTTTTTCATGCGATGGCAAATTCGTATCTGATAGAATGTCCGATGAATAGTAATTATTCATCTGTCCAACATGTAACAGCAACAATGGACAGAGGGCGAGATAATGCAATGTTTACCCTTGTCTGCGATAATAATAGGGTAGAAAAGAGGGCTGCGTATCCTGAAGGAATGATAAAATTGCGTCAGATGATAGAACATGATTCTGATTTGCGTGCGCATGGATTAAATGTTGTGGATGCCGTCCTTGAGGATGGCGCTATTGTGATGCCGTATATAGATGCGGAGATAGCAACCACATATTTTGTGCGTTTGGTTAAAATGAACAAGGAATGTCTGATAAAAGAAATAGATCGTTTCAGGGATTTGATATTGCAGTCATCAGAACATTCATGTGAGGATTTAAATGACGGAATGGGGGTGATACTCAAACGAGGGTATCTTGATTTGGTTCCGTTAAACTGTTTTGTGATAAATGGGGAATATGTATTTTATGATCAGGAGTTTTGCCAAGAGGACTGTCCGGCTAATCTGATTATCTATCGGATGCTGGTGATAGCATACTCTGCGGACAGCGACATGAATAAGATGCTCCCGATGGAGTTTTTCCTGAGACGGTATGGGCTTGACAGGTACCTTGATTTGTGGAGACGCAAGGCAGCCGAATTTATAAATAATCTGCGCCATCAAAATGAGCTGGGCCGGTTTTATGAGCAGTACAGGGCTGATTCTGAAACAATAAAAAGAAACCGACAGCGAATGGATTATTCAAATGCAGAATACCAGAAAATATTTTTTGATATATTCAATGGATTGAGAGATAAAAAGTTAATTGTATTTGGCATGGGAACTTTCGCGAAAAAATTTATTAAAACATACAGGTACGATTATCCTATATACGCTGTTGTGGACAATAATTCAGAAAAATGGGGACAGAATTTTGCGGGTATACCGGTTCTGTCACCAAGTGAGTTGATGGAGCTTGGTGTGGAAGAATGTAAAGTAATTATATGTATCAAAAATTATGATAGAGTGATGAAGCAACTGCGTGATATGGGTGTGAAGGACATCGGGGTATATGACGTTAGTATTTCGTATAACCGGCCTGATGTAGGAGTCTGAGGAGGATAATTTTATGAGTGGGGCGTTGGTGTCGGTTATTGTTCCGGTGTATAATGCAGAACTTTTTTTGAGACGTACAGTCAACAGTATATTGGAACAGACCTACAGAAATATTGAGGTCATTTTGGTAGACGATGGGTCTACCGATAAAAGCGGTGAGATATGTGATGCTTTTGCGTTGAGGGATAAGAGGATTAAATCATATCACAACACAAACCATGGTGTGTCATATGCAAGGAATTATGGAATTGATGTTGCTCGGGGTGAGTATGTGCATTTTGTGGATGCCGATGATGTAATCCCCCCGGATTTTGTGGAATTGATGCTAAATAATATAACTGCGGAGAACAGCGATGTGGTATTTTGCGGTTGGGCAAAAGTATTTGAATATACGGAATATGTAAACCGGTTGGAAGACAGGACATATTCTGTGGAGAATTATTTTATTGCTTTATATAAAGGAGAACGGCTCGGTTCGACTTCATCTTGCATCGGTATGTATAAGATGGCGGTTATACGCGACCATAAGGTAAGATTTCCTGAGGATCTCCGGTGTGGGGAGGATGCCATATTTGTGGTGGAGTATATGAAGCATGTAAACAAAATAAGTTCTATAAAAAATGTTGTTTACTATTATATGGATGATAATGAAAACTCGTGTACCAAAAATATTTTTTACGACCACTATCAGATGGAACAGAGGAGATACGATGAGGTTTGTGGGATAATTGATGGCGCAGGAAGTCTGAGAGAACTCTCATTTTGTTATATTGATCAGATTATACGGGAGCTTGTTACATATGTAAAGTATGCTCCGGAAACCGTCAGGGAAACAAAAAGAAATCTTAAAGCCTTTGTTGATGCTGCGAATACAAGAATGGCAATATCTCATTACCATAGGAATAGTCCGAAAAAGAGCTTTTGGATTCCCATAGCGATAAGGTATCGGATGGCAGGGTTTCTGTATGTTCTACTGAAAAGGAGAAAAATGCGTGTGACCGGGCACCAGACCGTTCGGTCTGTTTGGAACTGAGGTGACAAGATGGCAAAGGTCAGTGTAGTAATTCCAATATATAACGTTGAGAAATATGTGGAGCAATGTATTGAGAGTGTGATAAACCAGACACTCAATGACATTGAAATTATATGTGTGGATGACGGTTCTACGGATGCATCAGGGACAATAGCGGACAGATATGGCCAAAAGGACAGCAGAATCAAGGTGATTCACAAGAAGAATGCAGGTTATGGAAGTGCAGTTAATTTGGGAATCAGCATGGCTTCCGGAGAGTATATTGGTATTGTTGAAAGCGATGATTTTATTGAAAGCAATATGTATGAAAGACTTTGTGAAGTTATTGAAAATAATTCCCTTGACTATGTAAAATGCAGTTATTATGAATATAGTGATACACACAGAGCGGCGCATGAGGAACAGCCTGGCTGCGATTATGGGGTAGTGTATTCGGAATATGAGAATATGGATAAGCTTTTTCTTACAAAAAGCATTTGGGCAGGTTTATACAGAAAAAGTTTCTTGGCAGACAAAGGTATATGGCTGCTTGAAACAGCAGGTGCATCATATCAGGATACAGGATTTTGGTTTAAAGTTTGTGTTTCGGCACATAGAGGTATGCTTATAAAGGATGCATTTGTAAACTACCGTCTGGATAATGACAATTCATCAGTGAAATCTTCGCAAAAGGTATTTTGTATTTGCGATGAAATAGAGGAGTGCAGAAGATATTTGAAGAACTCCGGTTTGAGGAAGGACATTATTTTGCCGTATCTTTCTATATATATGTATAAATGTTATCAATGGAATATCGGAAGAATTGATGAGACTTATCTGGAAGAATTTTTCATAAAAACATCTGCGGAAATGAAATGGGCAAGTGAAATATTGCAGTTTTGCAGGGAACCGTTGACGATATCAGAGTGGGAGAACATGAATATCTGGGCGGTAGCTCCACAGACCTGTTACAGGATGTTGCTAAATGATAAAATAGTGCGGCGTAATGCGACGGCTTATGGTAAAATGCTCAAACAATATATATGCGAAAAAAGGTTGTATATTTATGGAGCAGGGAAGGTTGGACGGAGAATTGAAGCATTTATTAATAAATTAAACCCGGATTGTCAGATTGAGTTTATAGTTTCGGATTTGACAGGGAATGCAGGAAATGTCTGCTTAATAACGGATGAAAATATAAATAAAAACTGCAAAGTGATTATAGCGGTTGCGGATTTAAGAACGAAACTTGAAATGAGAAGATGTGCGGCAACGGTAGGTTTCAAAGATATTTTTGTCTGGGATTCGGGGATGGACAATGTGCTTAGATACTGCGAAATGGAGTGGGCAGGAAGATAAATTAAAAAATATGGAGCTTGTGAAAAGAGTAGTCGCAGAAGCGATGTAGGGGACGGAAGAAAGTGGTGTAACAGACATGGAGACAGATAAAATCATCAAAAACCTACCCAAGGCATTGATTAGTTGGTATGATTTTGAGACAGGGGCCAAGGTTCTATTCATTTCAGGCGGTATACTGGAATGTGAAGTATTGTTAGATGCCTTGAGAGAAAAAAAAATAGATGCAGTCAAAACAGATTTAGCAGGAGTGTATGCAATAGATGGAACCTTTGATTACATTATAGGAGCCGGAGTTATAGAAAAGAGTGAGGAACCGGTGAGGCTGCTTGTAAGCTTTAGAAAGCTTTTAAGGAAACAAGGAAAGCTTATTCTCGCAACGGAGAATCGATTGGCTGTCCGCTATTTTTGCGGAGATAAAGATGCATTTACGGGGCATATATTGGATGGGCCGGACGGTTATCACAAAGTAAATGATATGCAGAGAAGAGTTAATGGAGGCCGCGCGTATGCGAAAGCAGAACTGCAGAAAATGTTTGATAGGGCAGGCTTGAGAAAATACAAATTCTATTCAGTCATGCCGGAATTGGTGCGACCGCAAATTCTGATTTCAGAAACTTATATGCCTAATGAAAAGTTGGATGTACGGATTCGCCCGCAATACAGAAGCCCGGAAACGGTTTACCTTGAGGAGGAACGCCTATATGAGACTTTGATGGAGAATCATATGTTCCACCAGATGGCCAACGGCTTTTTGGTCGAATGCAGCGTGGATGGAGTACCTACGGATTTTGACCAGATTACAGTGCAAGGAGACTGTAATCCGGAGGAAGCCATGGCAACAGTAATAAAATATCCGGAATGGGTCGCCAAAAAGGCCTTGTATCCCGAGGGCAAGTATAAGACGCAAATCCTTATGGAAATATCCGGAGATTTAATGCAACATAATGTTCCCGTGGCTGATGCGGAAATAAAGGATGATATGTATATAATGCCTTATATAGGTGGGAAAATTGCGACGGAGTATTTCCAGGAGATTTTGAGAAAGAACAAAAAGACTTTTGTACAGGAACTTGAGTCATTCAGGCAGATTATTTTGGCATCTTCGGAACATGTACCCTATGAGGAAGTAAACTGGCAAGAGTTTGAACCGGAGTGGGAGAAACGGAAAAAGGATGATCCAAACATTGATCAGTGGCGGAAACGTGCATTTGGAACAGAAGAAGAGCGACGGAATATTGGTGTGATCCTGAAACGGGGATATATAGATTTAGTGTCAATAAACTGTTTCCATACTGAAAAGGGATTTGTTTTTTTTGATCAGGAATTTTTTGTGCAAAACTTTCCGGCGAATGCTGTCTTTATCAGAACGATTGATTTTATCTATGAAGATAGCCCTGATATGGAGAAAATATACTCCAGGGAAGACTTGTTGAAGCACTTTAACCTTTACAAGCATCAAAACATCTGGAGAAGAATAGGGCAGTTATTTTTGCAAATGCATAGTAATGATATAAAGTTGTCCGAATATCATGTGCGGCATAGAGCGGAGGGAAAAACAATAGCTGTCAACCGACATAGGATGAATTATAGCCAGGAAGAGTATGAAAGGCTGTTCACCAATATTTTTAAGGGAACAGAAGGTAGGGCGATTTGGTTGTTTGGCTCAGGAAAGTATTCGGAGAAGTTTATTGAGCAGTTCGGACAATACTGCGACATTACGGGGATTGTTGACAACAATGAGCGGAGATGGGGGGAGAGCCTGTCGGGCGTAGAGATTTACTCCCCTGATATTTTGAAGGAGCCTAGCGCCCCCTTCAAGGTATTTATCTGTATTAAATTTTTCGAGGACGTGCTGGAACAGCTGAAGGATATGGGTATTAAGGATATTTCTGTGTACGACCCGCGGTTGGATTACGAAAGACCTGTTCGAATCGTAAGTAAGGAGGAAAAGGGAACGCCGAAGAAATATCATATCGGCTATGTGGCGGGCGTGTTTGACCTGTTTCATATCGGACATCTGAACCTGCTGAAACGCGCGAAGGAACAGTGCGATTATTTGATTGCAGGCGTGGTATCGGACGAGCAGGTTATAAACGGCAAGAAGACGCGCCCGTATATCCCCTTTGAGGAGAGGTTTGAGATCGTGCGCTCCTGCAGATATGTGGACGAGGCGGTCGCGATACCCGTTGACAGGCCAGGGACGGTGGATGCATGGTATATGTATCACTTTGATGTGCAGTTTTCAGGCAGTGATTATGCAAGCGATCCCGACTGGCTTGCAAAAAAGGTGTTCTTGCAACAGCGTGGAGCTGATATGGTGTTTTTCCCATATACAGAGACAATAAGTTCAACGGAGATTAAGGAACAAATATGCAACAGATCCAGACATGAGAATGGGATAAGGCGCTTATAAGAGCAGATGTAATGAATGGCTTTTCCGGTAATTGTGTACTAAGAGAGGATGAAATAATGAATTTAAGAGAAGTATTGATGGAAGAAAAGTTGACGGATGGAATTGAGGATGCGACGGAGGCCTCCATTCTTCTGAATTTGGCGAGGTTGAATAAAGGAAAGGTTGTTATTTACGGTGCGGGACAGATGGGTGCCTGCATTGCGAGGTGGCTGCTGTTTCATGGCATGACACCGGCGCATTTTATTGATTCTGATGTTTCTAAAAAAGGCACAAGAGTGGAAAATATAGAAGTGAAACATATTTCAGATATTGGAACAGAGGTGAAACGGAATGTTTATGTAACAGTCGGTTTCAGACCCTATGAAACAAGCCATACAGAAAAAGAAAAGATAGACGTGCTTTTATCCGAACATGGATATTTAAGAGAAAATATATTTTATATGGCGTCATTGAATACTTCAATGTTATGCAGAAGAAGCTATTATATCGACCATATCGAAGAAATGGAATGGCTGCATGACCGACTGGAGGATGAGGAGTCTAAGCAAACGCTCGTTGAGCTGGTGAGAAGTATCACACAAAATGATTCATATCTTTTGAGGGAGCATAGATACGACGACAAATATTGGGGATGTGACTTTGACGGAAATGACGCTATATATACACACCTGAAAGATGAATGTTTTGTAAACTGCGGAAGTTATACGGGGGATACTATTTTTAAATTCTTGGGAAAAGGCTATGAGTTTTCCAAAATCTATGCGATTGAAGGCGATGCAAAGATGTATGATCGCCTTTGTGGAAATATTAACCGATTGGATGAAAGATACAGAGAAAAGATTCTTCTTAAAAATATGTATATTGGAATGGATGATGAGAAAAACAAATTTGATAATCTGTTCAAAGATACAAGAGTTACATTAATAAATGCGGATATTGAAGGCGCTGAAATGGGGGTGTTAAGAGGCGCCAGACAAATAATCAGAAGTCAGAGACCTGTCATAGCGTTCTGTGCGTATCATAAACAGGAGGATCCTTACGAGATTGTAAAGCTGATTGATGAAGTGGGGGAGGACTGGCATTTCTTTTTGCGCAAGTACCCTGCCAAAGCGACAAGACTGCCTATAGAATTTGTGATATATGCAGTGCCTAGGGAGAGGTTGTTGAGGAGGATAGGAAATTAAATGTAATAATGGCATTATGTATAATGTGTTACGGCAGATTCTGTTTATTCGTGTATAATAAAGTTGAATACACTGCTTTAGTGCAAAGAAGTTAATGAAGTTAATATGACTGAATATTTATATTCAGGGTATTGACCAATGGCATACGTTTTATCATATTTCATTTTCTCCTCGTCGGAAACCTTCGCATCAAAATAGGCAGATGAAGCAAGACGGAATTTATGTATAAAATTCTTTATGGCTTCATCTGCTTCTTCTAATATGAGGATAGAAGTAATAGATAAATCTTGAGAGGCTGCCATATTAGCAGCAATGCTGTCCATGAATCTGAGAAAATCATTTGTTGGTATGGCATAGTAATTATATAGCATAGAATAATCGAGAAGGCAGAAATTAGGATTAGAAGCAATTTGATTATGTAACTCTATCAATTGCTCTTTGTAGTTTTTATATGAGACTTCGTAGGTGAACCTGTGTAAACATGTTCCTCTATTGGATATTGTTTTAAAATAAAAGTTTTTTGGGGTGGTGTCAATGTATATGTGGTTGCCAGATATAAGCAATGAATTCCGGCAAATAAAAATCATTTTTTGAAGCAAGTCTAATTCCTTGGATATATTGGGGGATAATGCTTTATAGCTTTTGTAATGGTTGAGTGTTGCAGGAATATATACCTGAAAAATGTAGAAAATATATGCTGCTACGAAGCTGAGGGCAATATTGTAAAATGTCATATCGTTAGAGGCGGGGACAAATATTTTTTCAAATAATCGAGAGTGAATTAAGAGTGGATATTGGCAATAGCGGATAATAATACATATGGACAGAAGCAGTAAGATGCTAAGAGAATATAATATTCTGTTTCGAGCATATTTAAAAGACAAAAGGTCATTGACAATTTTAATTTTATTGAACATAGAAACCTCATTTGTATTTATTGATGATATGGGTTGAAAAATTAAAACTACATGTATATAATATAGTACAAGATTGTTAAATATTCAAGATGATTAAAAAATTTATTTACTAATGAGGAGAGCTATTATGGAACGAATCACGGTAAAACAAATACATGTAGGTAAACCTGATGCAAGTGATGAGGTTGTGTATTCTTCTTTGGAAGAATTTTGTGAAAGAATTATTGTGCCCCCCAGTTTTAATCTCAATAATATAGTGAATGGCGATAAATTTTATATTGTAGGGAATAAAGGAGTAGGAAAAACAGCAATATTATTGTATATTAAGCAATTGCTTACACAAGAGGACAGAGACGCATTATGCTCTATGATAATGTTTAAGCGAGATTATTCTAATGTAGAAAAAGCGCAATTGGAAAAAATTCAAAAAGAGTTGATAAGTAACTTGGATATTGACAAGAATGATTTATTATATGTACATGATTTTTCAAGTATATGGACTTTGTTGATATATACGAAAATAGTTAATGATAATAAAAATAGCGATTATAAAATTTTTGAAAAAAATACAAACTGGAGTGCCTTTGAGTCATTAATAACAAGATTGAATATTACTAAAGAAGGAATTCTGAAACTGGCGGTAACTATTCCTAAAGAGGTAAAAACCGTTTATGATTCAGTGCAGGATATGTATATAAGTGAGGAGCGAATAGAATATCCCAAAAATGAAGATGCAATACCGTTGGGAGAATTTTATGATGCAATTAAAGTTGCGGATAAGCTGTTTCAGTCATTAGATATGTATAACCACAAATATTTTCTGTGTATTGATGAATTAGAAGCATATAAAAGTGAGAAAAAAGTTTTTTTAAGAGATTTAGCAATGATTCGGGACTTAATAATAACGGCAAAAAGAATAAATGAATTAATCAGACAAGGGAATGCCAAAAATATGAAGATAGTTTTATCTGTTAGGAGTGAAATGATAAAGAGCATTTCTAATGAGTTGTCTGGCAAAGAAATTAACAAGTGTTTGGACGGTTTCGAAGAGAAAATAAAGTGGGGACAAGTACAGGGACAAGGTATTCATCAACCATTGTTTTATGTATGGTTAAAAAGGATTAAAATTGCAGCGGGTTATGAGGACATGGAAAAGTTCGAAAAAATATATGCGGATTGGTTTCCTGCCACCATCGGAATAGAGGACACGGTTGACTTTATACTAAAAAGGACTTGGTATAAACCCAGAGATATAGTTCGCTTTATGGCGCTATTGGAAGCAACAGCCGGTATAATGGATACGAGCTATCGGGATCAATATTTTATTCAGGCTTTGGATGATTATTCGCAACAGGGGCTGGCTGAATTGGTTGAAGAAATGGGGGCGATATACAGTAATAAAGAAATTGAAAATATTAATAAAAGTTTGATAGCATTTAACAGGAAAAAATTTACGAAAACTGAGTTCGCAAGATATTTGGCAAAAAACCTGAATGAGACAGATATGGCGGATAATATAGATAGTATATTGGATAATTTATATCGTGTCGGTGTAATTGGCTGTACTAATGGAGAGATTGAAAGATGGAATCATTGTAATGATATTACACCTATAGAGGCAAATGGATGGTCGTACATTATTCATCGGGGCCTATGGGCTTCTCTTCAGCTTCAGAGGGCAGATTATAATGGTATATTTTTTATTGAGATTCAGGGAAAACCTATTGAGTGCTTGGTGACAGATTTTTTGGGGAAATTTTTATATTTGAAATTTAAATGGAAAGGCAGAGTGCAACAGGGGAAGGTACATTTGAAATATGTGACGGGCAAATATATTGAAAAACCGCGAAGCTATATTAATAAAAAAATTACGCTGTTTGTTATAGGCTATGATTCACAACGGCAGTTGTGGGAACTTTCGTATGATGCTTATCAGGGAGGTACCAGATAAAATATAGTTCAAATCATAATAAGGTTACAAAACCCACCCACAAGGAGAACACCAATGAACAAAAAGTTTAAAGAACGCTATCTGGCAGGCGAGATTGAATTTGAGGCCATCGACGACTACAGCTATGAATGGGGCATGAGCGAGGAGGAGTGCACTCTTGCGCAGTACCTCGGGCTGAACGCCGAGGAGGAGGACGCGTGGGTCAGCGAGAGCGACGAGGCGCTGCAGGCGCTTCTGGACGCACAGCGATAATATCAGGGAGGCTGCCATATGGACATCAGAACAGCATATGAACAAAGCAAACAGGATTGCGCCGTGCTCTGGTACGAGGCTCCCGCGGCGGATTGGAACGAGGCGCTGCCCATCGGGAACGGCAGAATCGGCGGCATGGTATTTGGGGCGCTCGGCTGCGAGCACATTCAGGTCAACGAGGACACGATATGGTACGGCGGGCCGATGGACAGGAACAATCCCAGCGCAAGGGAGAAGCTTCCGATTATTCAAAGCCTGATAAAAGAAGGGAAAATCCATGAGGCCGAGCGCCTCTGCAAGCAGGCTCTCAGCGGGACGCCGTTTGGCATGCGCATCTATCAGACCTTGGGCGATATTTCCATTGACTATGATTTGGGCGCGGTGTCCATGGAGGACGTGACAGAGTATGAGCGCGGTCTGGATGTGGAGCGGGCGATGGCTTATACCCATTTCAAGTGGGACGAGACGGTCTATGACAGGGAGCTTTTCATGTCCGCGCCGGCGGAGTGCTGTGTGATGCATCTCACGGCGGCGGGGAAGAATAAGCTGCATCTGGAAATCATGCAGAGCAGGCACCACATATACGAATACTCTAAGCGGGCGGGCGTGGACGGCATTGTACTCGGCGGCAATCTCGGGCGGGACGGGCTGGATTACGCCATGATGTGCAAGGCCGCGACACCGGACGGCAGGATCGCGGTCATCGGGGAAAGCCTCGTGATTGAGGACGCGGCGGAGGTATACCTGTATTGGAGCGCGGCGACGACCTTCCGCGTGAAGACAGCGCCGGAGGCGGACGCAGCGGAGGCGCTGGGGACAGCGCTTGCGGAGGGACTGGACAGGGCAATGTCGCAGACGTATGAACAGCTTCGGCAGGAGCATATCGCGGACTACCGCTCGTATTTTGACCGTGCCGCACTGACGCTCGGCGAAGGGGCGGGGGACGTGAAGTCTCGGATTCCCACGGATAAGCGGCTGGCCGCCATTGAAGGCGGGGAGACGGATTTAGGGCTGGAACAGTTGTATTTTAACTTCGGCAGGTATCTGCTGATAAGCTGCAGCCGTCCGGGCACGCTGCCGGCGACGTTACAGGGTCTGTGGAATAAGGATATGGAAGCGCCGTGGGATGCGAAGTTCACCATCAATATCAATACGGAGATGAATTACTGGCCCGCGGAAATCTGTGATTTAGGCGACTGTCATCTGCCGCTGTTTGCTCTGATGAAGCGAATGCTGCCAAACGGCAGGAAAACGGCGGAGGTGATGTACGGCTGCCGCGGCTTCGTGGCGCACCACAATACGGATATCTGGGGAGACACCGCGCCACAGGATTTGTGGATTCCCGGGAGCTTCTGGGTCATGGGCGGCGCGTGGCTCTGCACGCACATCTGGATGCACTATGAATATACGGGCGACGAGGCGTTTCTGCGGGAGATGTTTCCGATGATGCGGGAGGCGGCGCAGTTTTTCCTCGATTTCTGTATCGAGTATGAGATAGAGGGCAGGACATATCTGTGTACCTGTCCAAGCGTATCGCCGGAGAACACCTTTATTCTGCCCAATGGCGAGCAGGGGGCGAATTCCATCGGCGTGACCATGGACAATCAGATACTGCGGGATTTGTTTACACAGTGCAATGAGGCGGCGAAGGCGCTTGGCGTGTCGGACGCGCTTGATGCGCAGATACGGGCGGCGCGCGAGCGGCTGATACCGACCCGAATTGGCAGCGATGGCAGGATTTTGGAGTGGTGTGAAGAATACGGGGAAAAGGAGCCGGGGCACAGGCATATTTCTCATCTGTACGGTCTGCATCCGTCCTGTCAGATTACAAAGGACGGCACGCCTGAGCTTGCGCGGGCGGCGGCGCTTACGCTGGAGAGACGTCTTGCGGGCGGCGGCGGACATACCGGCTGGAGCCGGGCGTGGATAATGAACCATTATGCGAAGCTCTGGGACGGGGAGCGGGCGCACGAAAATCTCCGTCAGCTCTTCATCAAGTCCACGCTGCCGAACTTATTTGACAATCACCCGCCTTTCCAGATTGACGGGAACTTCGGCTCTATAGCGGCGATGGTGGAGATGCTGGTGCAGAGTGACGTGAGACGGATTGTGCTGCTGCCGGCCCTGCCCGCCGCATGGCCGTGCGGAAGCCTCAGGGGCGTGCGGGTGCGCGGGAATGCCAGGATGAATATCGCGTGGCGCGATGGAAGACTGGCAGAGGCGCAGATTTGCAGCGGGTGTGATACCGTCAGGAAATTTGTGTATGACGGGCAGACGATAGAGCTGGCACTCCGAAAAGGCGAATGGATGAGGATCGGCTTTTCATAAATCTTTATCCGTGCAATGAAAAAGCAGAATGCCAAATAACCGGCATTCTGCTTTTGCGTTATATAAAATTGCTGCAATATAGAGCATTCTCTTAACCATCCGTAAGGATACAGCGATTGTGGACATGGAGATCCGCAAAGCCCACCCTGAGCCATGGATGGCGAATCCTTTTTATCCCTTAAAAGCTTATCTCCAGCTCCGCCGTTCCATTCTCCGGTGTGATAACGGAGTCGTTTCCATCCGCCGTGACGGTGCCGTTTCTGACACCTGATGCGTGCAGATTGACCATGCGGATAGTGTACGGTCTGCCGCTCTCCACATTCGCCCGGATAGTGTTGCCCTGCCGCTTCACGGTTGCGGAGAGCGTTACGGTATTATCCAAGCCGTAAACCTTCGTCTCAAGCGTGACGCCGTCGTATATCGCGTATACGCGCAGCTCGCAGTTTTCCGCGTAGTCGTAATCCGGCCTGTCGTCGTGGGAGCCGATGGCGATAATGGAGTTTTCGCGCACCATAAGCGGGATGCTCAGGTAGTCGTGCGTTTCCTCTATCCATGTGCCGCCCTTGTACTCCCGTCCGGTGAAGAAGCTTGTCCAGACGCCGTTTGGCAGATAGTATTCAGCGCGGCTTTCCTCATTGAAGATGGGCGCGACCAGAAAGCTGTCGCCAAGCATATATTGTTTGTCCAGATAGTGGCAGGTCCTGTCCTTTGTGAACTCCAGTACCATACTCCGCATGGTCGGGATGCCCTCCGTCGCTGCCGTAACCGCCGCCGTGTAGAGGTATGGCATCAGTTTTGCCTTCAGGCGGGTGAAGAACCGGACAACGTCCACGGCCTCCTCATCATAGAGCCACGGGACGCGGTAGGACTGGCTTCCGTGCAGTCTGCTGTGGGAGGAGAGCAGGCCGAAAGCCACCCAGCGCTTGTACACGTCCGCGGTGGAAGTGTGCTCAAAGCCGCCAATGTCGTGCGCCCAGAAGCCGAAGCCCGACATACACAGCGATAGTCCGCCGCGCAGGCTCTCCTCCATGGACTCGTAGTCGGACCAGCAGTCGCCGCCCCAGTGGACGGGGAATTTCTGGCCGCCGACGGTCGCGGAGCGTGCGAACAGCACTGCCTGTCCCTTGCCGCGCTTGCGCTCGAGAAGCTCATACACACATTTGTTGTACAGATAAGTGTAGTAATTGTGCATTTTTTTCGGATCGGAGCCGTCATAATAGACTGCTTCGGTCGGGATGCGCTCGCCAAAGTCGGTCTTAAAGCAGTCGACGCCCATGTCGAGAAGCGCCTCAAGCTTATCTTGGAACCACGTCCACGCCGCCGGATTGGTGAAATCGACAATTGCCATGCCGGGCTGCCACATATCCCACTGCCATACCTGTCCGTTCGGGCGTTTGATAAAGTATCCCTTTTCCATACCTTCACGGAACAATACGGATTCCTGACCGATATAGGAGTTGATCCATACGCAGATATTCAGCCCCTTTGCCTTGATGCGCCCGAGCATTCCCGCAGGGTCGGGGAATACGCGGCTGTCCCAGAGGAAGTCGCTCCAGTGAAATTCCTTCATCCAGAAGCAGTCGAAATGAAAGGTTCTGAGCGGGATTCCGCGGTCAAGCATACCGTCCACGAAGCTCATAACGGTTTTCTCGTCATAGTCGGTGGTAAATGAGGTGGACAGCCACAGACCGAAAGTCCAAGGCGCGGGAAGTCCTGGTTTCCCCGTAATGTCTGTATAACGCCTCAAAACGTCCTTCATCTCGGGGCCGTTGATGAGGAACCAGTCGAGGTATGTACCTTCCACGGAAAACTCGGCCTTGGTGACCATTTCCGTGCACAGCTCAAACTCCACCTTCTCGGGATGGTTGACAAATATTCCGTAGCCCTTGTTGGAAATATAGAAAGGAATGTTCTTATAGCACTGTTCGGTGCTGGTTCCGCCGTCCGCGTTCCAAATCTCAACGCTCTGTCCGTTTTTGACAAACGGCGTAAAGCGCTCGCCGAGACCGTATAACAGCTCACCCACGCCGACGCTGAGCTGTTGGCGCATATAGGTGTTCTCGTTATCCCCCCTGTCATAGGCAAGCCCCTTCCAGTCCGTCTTCATCAGGGCCAGATCGCGTCCCTTGGACTCCGTGACAAGCCGTCCGTTTCGTGTATATTTCATGTACCAGTTGTCCTTGCCGATTTCAAGAGCAAGAGAGCCGCTTCGGATAAGGATACGGGCATCGTTCTCCTCGACAGCCAAAGGAAGCTCGTCCGCCTTGATTTCAAAGGCGGGAGCGGTGCCAACCGCGCCTAAATGATGCCAGACCTGAACGCGAAGCACCTCCTCCATCGGGGACGTGATGACAAGCGTCAGGTTGACTCCGCCAAGCGTATCACCGCGATGGCCGATACGGGCGGTCGGAGCACAGATGGTTACCCGGGTGTTTTCCACTCTTGTAAAATAAGCCTGCTGTGGCGCGAAGCATTCACAGCCCTCCTGCTGAAGCCAGCAGCCGTTACTGAATTTCATCCTTTACCTCATTTCTGCATCGGACTTATTGTCACAATTTTGTTACATCACGGTGCCCGATGCCGCACACCAAACATTATATCATGGGTCCTGCAAAAGAGAATGTAAAAAATAGATACATTTTATAATACTTTTTTTAGAAACTGTGGTAAAATGATTATAAATACCAGAGTGAAGGAGGGAGTTCTATGAAATTAACTTTTGTGGGAGCTGACCATCAGGTGACCGGAAGCTGTCATTTCATACAGGCCTGCGGGAAGAACATACTGGTTGACTGTGGGATGCAGCAGGGCGCAAATCCTTTTGAGTGTTGCGACATTCCGGTAGAGGAGGCGCAGCTGGACTATGTATTTCTGACACATGCGCATATAGACCACTCGGGAAATCTGCCGCTGATATACGCGAGGGGCTTTCGCGGGCAGGTCTACACGACCGAGGCGTCGGCGGATTTGTGCTCCATCATGCTCCGTGACTGTGCGCACATACAGATGCAGGAGGCAGAGTGGAAGAATCGGAAGGCGAAGCGCAATTCGGGCATACAGGCGATGGAGCCGCTATATACAATGGAGGATGCGGACGGCGTTATCCGGAGCATTGTTCCCTGCTCCTATAACAGTATCATACAGGTCTGTGAGGGCATTTCCATCAAGTTCACGGACATCGGACATCTGCTCGGCTCCGCGAGCATCGAGGTCTGGCTCACGGAGGGCGATGTGACCAAGAAGCTCGTATTTTCGGGCGACATCGGCAACAAGAACCAGCCTCTGATAAAGGACCCGATTTATACCGCGCAGGCGGATTATGTGGTTATGGAGTCCACCTACGGGAACCGGCTGCATGGCGTGACAACGCCGCATTACGTCGAGGACCTGGCACAGGTGATTTCGGAGACCTTTGCGCGGGGCGGCAACGTGGTAATCCCTTCCTTTGCGGTGGGCAGGACGCAGGAGATCCTGTATTTCATAAGAAAAATCAAGGCGGATAACCTTGTCCCCGATTTTCCGCGATTCGAGGTGTTTGTGGACAGTCCGCTGGCGGTGGAGGCGACGGGCGTTTTTCAGAAGAATATATACACCTGCTTTGACGAGGAGGCGATGGAGCTGGTGCGCCATGGCATCAACCCGATCAATTTTCCTGGATTGAAGCTTGCCATCACAAGCGAGGAGTCCAAGCAGATTAACTTTGACGATACGCCGAAGGTTATCATATCGGCGAGCGGCATGTGCGAGGCGGGGCGTATCCGGCATCACCTCAAGCATAATCTGTGGCGGCGGGAGAGCACCATTCTGTTTGTCGGGTATCAGGCGGCGGGAACGCTGGGGCGTATCCTTGTGGAGGGAACCGACGAGGTGAAGCTCTTCGGCGAGACGGTTGAGGTCAGGGCGCAGATTAAGCAGCTGCCCGGGATGAGCGGCCATGCGGACAAAAACGGATTGATTGAGTGGGTGAATGCGTTTGAGACAAAGCCGGCGTATGTATTCCTTGTACACGGGGAGGACAGCACCTGTAATTTATTTGCGGACTGTCTGCGAAACGAGTACGGCCACAACGCATATGCGCCGTATTCCGGCACAAGAGTCGATTTAATAACGGGCGCTATAGAATGCGAAGCGGCGCCTGTGCTCATCAGGAAGCGCGCTCATGTGGCGGCGGATATATTTGCAAGGCTTTTGGCTGCCGGACAGCGGCTGCTTGCGGTTATCCGTAAGAATGAGGGAGGAAGCAATAAGGATTTGGCCCGGTTTGCCGACCAGATTAATTCCCTTGCCGATAAGTGGGATCTGTAGCGCTTCCGCGTTGGCGGAATTTTATGGAAGTTAAGAGGAATGGAATGGAAGGGAAAAAATGAACCGGAAAAACAAACGATATTCCGCTGCCTTTGTTTTGTTATGCCTATTGGTATGCCTATTGGAGGGCTTATGGATTTTCGTGATGTACACGACATTGACAGAGCCCTCGGAGAAACTCTGTATCGTTTCAGCGGAACATATGAAAGAGGGAACCGGTCACGACCTGACGTGGCAGGATCAGGCGCTTGTCGTAACGGGAAGGGATCCTTATCTGGTGTTGGACTGTCCGCGAGGGATTATAGAGGATATAACGGTACAATGGCGGGCGGTGGAGGGCATCGGCCGGGTCGTCTGCTATTATGACACGGGCAGCGGGTATACGGAGAACCATAAAACGGCGGCGGCTGTTACGGATACAGGCGGGATTACGCTGAATGTCCGGCGGCTTGTGCGGACGGTTCGTCTGGATTTTGAGGATTTGGATGAGGGGGCGGCAGTGTGGCCGGAGGCGGTTTTGATAAACTATGCGGACAAGGGCGCCGGAGGCTTTCTTGTCCCTCACGCCGCCCTGATGCTGTTGTTTGATCTGCTGTTGGCCGGAGCCTTGTCGAAACGGAACTGCTCGTGGCCGGGGAGCGTCGCGAAGGCTGTCGCCTTTGCAATTCTGCAGTATTGGGCTTTCAAGGCATACATAATCGCATCCGGGGGGATTGCCGTGATGGTTTTTATGCTTGAGCTGTTCCTTACGGTCGGCATTATTTTCATCAATCTTGGAGGAAACGGCTATGCAAAGGAATGATCGAATCGTCTACACCGCTTTGCTTGGAGGGTTCTTTCTGTCGGCGTTGCTCTGGGCGTATATGATTCCCTTTAACGATGCGCCGGATGAGGGGATGCGGTATACGATCTGTCAGTATATTTACCGGCATGGTACCCTGCCGCGGGGGGACGCTGCGGAAATCCGCAATTCCATCTGGGGACTTTCTTATGGATTTACGCCGATTTTGAGCTATATGGTCGGTGCTGTCTTTATGAAGGCCGGCAATCTGATTGCCGGGGAAGCCGGTCTTGCCATTGCGGCCAGACTGGTCAGCGTGTTATTTTCGGTCGGGACGGCGTATTATACGATGAGAATCGCGCGGCGCATCTGGCCGGAGCCGTACGCAAAGATTTTAACCGTTATTGTCATATTCCTGCCGCAGTTTATATTTATCTCCTCTTATGTAAATAATGATGCCATGGGAATTTTTACCGTGGCATGGACAATTTTTAACATGCTGGATGCGAGGGATAAAAAGTGGAGCTGTAAGAGCTGCTGCGTGCTCGGAGTCTCAATCGGCGTCTGCCTGTTATCCTATTATAATTGTTATGGCGTCATTTTGATTGCGCTGTTGTACTCCGTCGTGATGGTTTTTCAGGATTGTACAATCGACAATAAAGGGCGGTTTATCCTGATTCGCGTCGTGTGGGTGGCAGCGGCGGCGTTTGTCGTAGCAGGCTGGTGGTTTATTCGCAATGCAATCCTCTACGATGGCGATTTTTCGGGCTTGCGCGCCAGTCAGGCCTGTGGGGAGCAATATGCGCAGGACGGCTATAAGCCCTCCCAGAGGGATACGCCCCATAATATGGGACAATCGCTCAAACAGATGCTTGTTGACCGTCAGTGGCTGTATTACAGCTTCCGCAGTTATATTGCGGGCTTTGGCTATCAGACGCTGTGGCTGCCGGACGGTATGTATGCGTGGATGGGGGGCCTCTGCGGTATCGGACTGGCCGGCAATTTTGTTAAGGCGAAGCAGGATATATTCAAGGGCGGCGGGAAGAGATGTTTTTATCTCTGCATGGTTCTGATGTGCCTGATTACAATCGGGCTGAGTATGTACTATTCGTTTTTTGTTGACATGCAGGCGCAGGGGAGGTACTGTCTGCCTATGTGTATCCCGTTGGGAATACTGGTGGTGGGAGGCTGGCAGAAGCTCTCGAGCCGTTTCCCGAGGCCCCTGCAGTCGTTGGCGATGGCAGCGCTTCTGATTACGTTTGAATATTGCGCGTTGTACAGCAGCGTGGAAGTCATTCTTGCGGCATATTGGTGAGACACAGTATTGACTTTTACGCGCTTTGGGATGATAATGGTATCGAATAAAGGAAGAAAACGGAAGGGAGTCATAAGTATGGAAAAGAAAAATCTGGATTGGTCAAGTCTTGGGTTTGGCTACAGGCAGACGGACAAGCGTTATGTCACGAATTTCAAGGATGGCGCTTGGGATGAGGGCGGCCTCACGGAGGACGCGAACATTGTGCTGAGCGAGTGCGCCGGTGTTCTGCAGTATGCGCAGACCTGCTTTGAGGGGCTGAAGGCCTACACCACGCAGGATGGGCGGACGGTGGTTTTCCGTCCTGATTTGAATGAACAGCGTATGCATGACAGCTGTGAGCGTTTGGAGATGCCGACGCTTCCGGCGGGGCGTTTTGTCGAGGCGGTCAGGCAGGTTGTCAAGGCGAACGAGGCGTATGTGCCCCCGTTTGGCTCCGGCGCGACGCTGTATATCAGGCCGTACATGTTCGGCAGCAATCCCGTTATCGGCGTGAAGCCCGCGGACGAATATCAATTCCGGATTTTCTGTACGCCCGTAGGGCCGTACTTCAAGGGAGGCGCGAAGCCGCTTACGATTAAGGTGAGCGAATTTGACCGCGCAGCGCCCCACGGGACGGGCCATATCAAGGCGGGACTGAACTATGCGATGAGCCTTCATGCAATCGTGGCCGCGCATGAGGAGGGCTTTGACGAGAATATGTACCTTGACCCCGCGACACGCACCAGGGTTGAGGAGACCGGCGGGGCCAACTTCCTTTTTGTCACGAAGGATAATAAGGTGGTGACGCCCAAGTCCGGCAGCATTCTGCCGTCGATTACGCGGCGCTCGCTGATGATTGTGGCGAAGGAATATCTCGGCCTGGAGGTCGAGGAGCGCGAGGTTCTGTTCGACGAGGTGAAGGATTTTGCGGAGTGCGGCCTCTGCGGCACGGCGGCGGTTATCTCGCCGGTCGGAAAGATTGTGAACAAGGGTGAGGAAATCTGTCTGCCCTCCGGAATGGCGCAGATGGGGCCGATTACCAAGAAGCTCTATGATACGCTCACGGGAATCCAGATGGGGCAGCTTGAGGCGCCTGAGGGATGGATTGTAGAGATTTAAGGAAGTGAAACAATGGGGGATACGATGCATTATCTGGAATTTTCCTGTCGAAGCATCGAAATAGAGACGACGCCGGGAGAGCGCGTCGAGGGCAGCTTTGTTATTCATGCGCCGGACAGGTATGCGGAGGGAAGCATATACTCCTCCGATACCAGAGTCCGGTTAATCGTTTCGGAGTTCAGCGGGCAGGAGTTCGTCGTGCAGTATTATTTCGAGGGCGCGGCGGCTGAGGCCGGGAACTTTATTAAGGGAGAGTTTGACATTATCAGCAACTATGGGGAGTACGCCATCCCTTTTCGGATCAACGTGCAGAGGCCCAGGCTGGAGTGCTCGCTCGGAACGCTCAAAAATCTGTTCCACTTCACCAACCTTGCGCAGGCGGATCCGGAGGAGGCGGTGGAGCTGTTCTATTCGCCTGATTTCCCCACCATTATCCATAAGAATGACAGGAATGCCTACATGTCGTACGCGGGGCTGTCGCGCTACAGCGGGAACCGGCAGAACATAGAGGAGTTTCTGATAGAGGTCAATAAAAAAACACCCATTATTTACGAATTTGACATTGAGGGTTTTCTGCTCGAGGATGTGCAGGACAGCATCAGCCGCACCATTCGGATTACGAGAAGCGGATGGGGATACACGCGGCTGAATGTAAGAGCCGAGGGGGACTTTGTACATATTCCGTCAGAGCTGCTCGCGGAGCAGGATTTTGAAGATAACGTATGTGATTTTACGTTTGACATCGACGCTTCCCTGCTGCACAAGGGGGTGAACGCCGGCAGTCTCGTCTTTTATGATGTGCGCAGCGAATACCGCGTGCCGGTGGACATCCTGATGGAGGAGGAACCGGAGAAGCGCCATAAGGACCGAAGACAACAGCAGGCGTTATTGACTATCGTCAGGCTGTATGTGGAGATGAAATACGCGAAGATAACCAAGGAGCAGCGGGTAGAGCGGATGGAGCAGGAGCTGGAGGCGCTCCGGGAGATTGACGAGGACAGCGTGACGGTGCGTCTTCATCAGACACAGCTTCTGATTCTGAAGGAGCGCTTTAACGAGGCGAAATGGTATCTGGACAATCTGGAGCCGCAGATGTCGGCCTCGGGCGTATCTCCGGTGCTGCGGAGCTATTATCTGTATCTGACGACGCTCTTCAACCGCGACGAGGATCACATTCAGGCCGTGACGGACGAGATAGAGACCCTGTATGCGAATCATCCCTCGGATTGGTGGATTGCATGGTTTTCATTGCAGTTGAATGAGAATTATAACCGAAATAACGAGGCGCGGTGGCGGTTCCTTGAGGAGCTTTTCAAGGGCGGCTGCTCAAGCCCGGTAATCCTCTGCGACGCGGTGCTCCTGCTGCGGGAGGTGCCGACGTATCTTTTGAAGCTGGATGCGTTTGAGGAGAATGTCTTATGGAACGGCGCGCGCCACCATATGCTCAAGCCTGAGCTGACAGAGCAGCTGCAGTATCTCGCGGCGCGCAAGAAGGAGTATTCTCCGCTGCTTTACCGCACTCTGTGCGAGATCTATCGGACCTACAAGGCGCCGCAGACGATAGCCGCGATATGCGCGCAGCTGATCAGCGGCGACAAGAAAGGGGCGGAGTATTTTGAATGGTATGCGCTTGGCGTGGAGCATTCGGTTCGCGTGACAAAGCTCTATGAGTATTACATGATGTCGCTGGAGCTTGACAGATACGGCAATGTCAGGGATACGGCGTTGGAGATTCCGCGCATGGTGCTGATGTATTTTGCGTACCAGAGCGCGCTTGACGATGAGCTGACGGCGTTCCTGTACGCGTATGTGCTCCGAAATGCGGACAGGTATCCTGATTTGGAGCAGAGCTATCGGGTTGCGATGGAGCGGTTTGTCATCGATAGGATCAAGGCAGGGCAAATTAACGAAAATCTGGCATATCTGTATCAGCGGATACTGACGCCGCGGATGGTGGCGGACGATATGGCCTATGCGTTTGCGCCGTTGCTCTTTATGCACCGCATCTGTGTGGACAACCCGCGGATAAAGAATGTGGTGGTGGTTCACGAGAAGGTGAACGGGGAGAGCTCCTATCCGGTGACGGATAACCTCTGTATGCTCTCCATTTACGGGAGTGAGTACAAGCTCTTTTTGCAGGACGAGCAGGGGAACCGCTTTACCAAAAGCATTGCTTATGAGAATAAGCAGCTGATGCGGCCGGACGGTATGCTGCCGTACATCAGCGGCTGTATGCAGGGGCGGCTGAGCTTTGACATCTATCTCTGTGAGTTGGACAAGAACTACATCACGATTACGCCGGAGAATGTACGGCGGTTCAAGAACCTTGCGGAGTCGCCGCAGGTGATTGAGAGCTTTAAGAAGGAAATCCGGACCAAGCTGCTGCGGTTTTATTATGATAACGATATGATCGGGGAGCTGGACACCTTTCTGGAGGACGTCGAGGCGGACGAGATGGAGTCGCAGGAGCGGGCCGAGTTTATCCGCTATATGATATCGCGCGGGATGTTTGAGAAGGCGTATGGCTGGCTGCGGCGCTTCGGTCTGTACGGCGTGGACCCGAAGTCGCTGGCGCGGCTTGTGAGTAAACGCATTATCACCAAGGAGTACGAATACGAGGAATTTCTCGTGGATGTGGCCTACTATATTTACAGCAACATGAAGTATGATGAAAATATCCTGCGTTATTTAATGCTGTATTATCAGGGAAAGACGAGCGCGCTCAGGAACCTCTGGAAATCCGCCGTTGAGCTGGACTTGGATACGCGCAGCATCATGCATAAGATTTTGCAGCAGATCAGCTACACCGGCGCGGTGGTGCAGGAGAAGGATGAAATCTTGCTTGATTACGCGGCGTGCGAGGGGCATGACGAGGCGCTTGTGCAGACGCTTCTGCGCAGCGTAGCCTATGAATATTTCGTGCATGAGGCGGTGGTCTGGCCTGCGGTGTTTGACAAGCTGTATCAGGAGTATGCGTTGGACGGCTTCGGGGACCGCGTCTGCGAGCTTGCGATGCTCAAGTTCGCGTCCGAGAATCCGGAGTATTTGGAGACCATACCGCCCGAGACGCTGAATACAATGGTCAAAAAGCTGTTGAAAGAGGACCGGTATTTCCCTTTTTTCGCGGAGCTGGCTGCCGTTGTGCCGGAGCTGCACTACTTTGAAAATCTCTTTTTTGTGGAGTACAGGACACTGCCGGAGAGCCGGGTGCGCATTCATTTTTCCTGCGGCGATTTTGCGGACGGGCACTTTGACTTGCGGACGGAGGAGGAGAAGCAGAGCGCGGCGATTTCGGATACCGCCCGTTATGAGGTACAGGAGATGCGGGAAATGTACGACGGCATTTATGTGAGCGTGTTCCGCCTGTTTCACGGGGAGGCGCTGCAGTATTACATTACCGAGCTGTGCGCCACGGAGGATGATATGGTGCAGGAGTGCGTTACGCAGAGCGACACGATATTCGGGGACACGCAGGGCGAGGGGGAGAAGAGCGCAACGGCCCATGAGGGGCGGTTTGGCATTCTGAACGACATTATGGTGAGCATCGCCATGAAGGATGAGATTACGGCAGAGCAGATGACGGAGGAATATCTGTATCAGGACTTTTGCGCGCGAGAGCTGTTTCGGGTGTTATAGACGTATGCGGCGGCTTGTGATGATAGGGGTAGACAATGTTTATAGAGAGAGCGCTGGATGAGCTGACAAAAAAGAATAAAGTCGTGATAGGCTTCGATCTGGGGGCCGCCCGGTCACAGATAAGTTACTGCAGGGCGGATCAGAGTATGCCGGACACGCTCAGTCTGGTCATGGGGGAGGAGCAGTACAACATCCCAACGCTTCTGTGCAGAAGGGCGGACGGGAACGGTGCGCCGACATGGCTTGCCGGAAGGGACGCGCTCAGAGCCATCGAGGAGAAGCAGGGCGTGGCGGTCGAAAATCTGCTGGAGCCGGTCTTGGAAAACGCTTCCGTACAGGTTGGGGAGGAGACCTTTGAGGCGGAGTATCTGCTCGAAGTCTATATTAGAAAAACACTTGCTATTTTATCCGCGTATGTGCGGACGGACGCGATTGGGGCGATTGCCTTTACGATGGAGGCGCCGGAGCCGGTGCTGATGGATGCGGTGCGTGCGATTGTGCGGCGGGTGTGCGCTGCCGGAACGGAGGTTTATTTCCTCAGCCATGAGGACTGTTTTTTCCAATATATCATCCATCAGCCGTCGGAGATGTGGATTCACGACGTGCTGCTCTACGACTATGGAAAGGACGGCATCACGAGCCATATTTTACAGATGAACAGAAAGACGAGCCCGGTTGCGTGCTTTATGGAGACGGAGCGATTCCCGCAGATGCGGGTTCCGGACACCGCCGGCGGCTTGGAAATCGAAAAGGAGGCCTTTTACCGGAAGCTGGATGTTCTGCTTCTTGAAATCCTGCAGAAACAGTGCGGGGAGCGCGTTGTGACCTCCATTTTTCTGTTGGGGGATTTCTTTTCCAAAGAGTGGTGTAAGGAATCGCTGAAATATATGTGCAAAAGCCGGCGGGTATTTCAGGGAAACAACCTGTTCAGCAAGGGGGCGTGCTATGGCGCGCGGGAGCGGCTGTATCCCTCGACGCTCTCTACCTCCTATGTCTATCTGTCGCCGGAGAAGCTGCGTGCAAATATCGGAATGGAATGCGACAGGGGGCAGGAGGCCGTCTATCTGCCGATCCTCAACGCGGGAACGAGCTGGTATGACGCGAAGAAGGAGTTTGACGTGATGCTTGTGCGCAACAATGTCATCACGCTTACGATAACGCCCGTGGACGGCAGTAAAACGCGCGTCGCGCAGATTTCGCTGGAGGGGCTGCCCGTCAGAGGGAACAAGACCAACAGAGTAGGGCTTCGGTTTTATATGGAAAATCCCGAGGCCGTCTATATAGAGATATGGGATAAGGGCTTTGGGGAAATCTTTCCCTCCACGGGGAAGATGTGGAAGGAATGTCTGCCGTTGGAGGCGATTTCCTAGCGTGCCGGAGCTTCAAAGGGGTATTTGAATGAACAATGTGTGCCTGTGCGTGGGCAATTATGCCGAAACGCCGTTTTATGTGAAATTCCTGGATGTTTCGCTGTATTCGATGGAGGAGCTGTGCTATTATTTTATGGATAAGGTGTATCTGCTCGACGACTCCATCGTTTCACCGGAGCTTGTCAACTGGATACGGACGGAGTGTGGCCTGCCGGAGCTTGCGGAGGAGCTGGAGGTCTATGTCCGCAAGCGGGTGTCGGCGGCGGCCTTTGTCTCCACAATCCTTGAGCGGACCGGGATGTATGACGGGAATACCGTCAGGAAGATAGAGCATATCCTGAAGGAGCAGTCAAGCCTTACCCTGCTTGAGCGGTACAAGCGGCAGGCGGAGTATTTTTACAGACAGGGGCGCTTCCGACAGGCGTTTGTCATCTATTCGGAGCTGTTGGACTATATTCCGCAGCGCGACAACGCGGGGCGGGCGCTGATGTACTATAATATGGCGTCCATATACGCGATGGACTTTGCCTATGCGCAGGCGGCGGATTACTATTATGAGTCCCATCTGCTGTATCCGGATAAGAAGACGCGGCTTGCCTATATTCTGTCCTGCCGGCGGTACATGACGGATTACGCGTATGGGGCTTTCAAGAGAGAAAATCCCGATTGGGAGAAAGAGTTTGCACAGGTGGAGGAGCTGTGCGCGCAGGTGGAGGAGAAGTGGCAGCTTTCCAAGGAGCGCAGGCTGTTGACGGAGTGGCTTGACGATAAGCGCAGGGGTTCCATGGAGGCGTATTATCATAAGGCCGGGGAGCTGATAGGACAGCTCAAGAAGGATTATAAGAAGCAGACGCAGATATAGCCGCGTGAATGTGGAATCGAAAGGAACAAGGGTATCGGAATGGGATTGTTTGGAAAAATCAGGCATGCCTTCGGCAGAAAGGCGGATACAGCCGATGAGGAATATTTTCCCGATTGGGAGGAGACCGGAATCAGGCGGGACGACGTGGACATGCATGACGCGAGGCAGCGGGAACAGTATGTCAAGGCGTGTCTGGAGCAGATGGCGGAGGCCTCCAGGGAGCTGGATACGCTTGGGGGCGAGTACAGCCTTGTGACGGCGTATCTGACGGATATCGAGGAGATCGAGGCGCTGCCGGAGGAGCTTCAGGAGCAGATACGGGGATATGCAAAAAAGATTGTCGAGATTGAGAGTACCAAGGAGCAGGTGCGGGAAAAGCGCAGGGTTATGACAGAGGAGGAGTATCTGCGGATGGAGCGAATCGAACAGTACATGCCGGAGGGGTATGACAAGGTCAAGGAGGCCGAGGATTATCATCTGATTGTCAAGAAGGATCTCGGAAGGCTGGAGGGGGAGCGTCATGCCTATTCTTTCAGAAAGAACGAGCTGCTGACCTCTCAGAACAATATGCGGGGAATCGCCGTGATGTGTCTGTGCTCCATGCTGTTTCTGATTGTCCTGCTCGCAATTATTGGGACGGCCTGGCAGTTGGATGTACAGCTCGGCTATGTGATTGCCGTGCTGATTGCGGCGACGACGCTCACGCTGGTGTATGTCAAGTTCCACGATTCACAGCGGGAGCTGGTACGGGTGGACAAGGCGATGAACAAGCTGGTGCTCCTGCAGAATACGGTCAAAATCCGCTATGTGAACAACACGAATCTGTTGGAGTACCTGTATGTGAAATATGACGTGAACAGCTCTGCGGAGTTGAAAAAGCTGTGGGGGAAGTATGTCGAGGAGGTGGAGCACCGTGAGCAGGAACAGCAGATGCAGCAGGATATGGAGTTCAATCAGGCGGCGCTTGTGAAGCTCCTGCGGCGGTGCAAGCTTCAGGATCCGAATATCTGGCTGCGTCAGGCGCAGGCGCTTCTGGATAACAAGGAGATGGTGGAGATTCGCCACGGGCTGATCATCCGCCGCCAGAAGCTCAGGAAGCAGATGGAGTACAACGCGCAGATTGCGCAGAAGGCGCAGGACGAGGTGAAGGACATTGTGGATAAGTATCCGGAGTACGCGCAGCGAATCTTGGATATGGTGTCCGATTATGAAAAGGCGCTTGCGTGAAACACAGCGATTTATATGGTACAGTGAACAACAGCGAAAGGAGCAGGGTTAGAGAGATGAGAGAATTTACACCGATTAAGGAAGGTAAGGTACGCGAGGTTTACGACAACGGCGACAGCCTTATCATTGTTGCGACGGACAGGATTTCCGCCTTTGACGTGATTTTGAAGAATAAGATTACAAAGAAGGGCGCCATTTTGACGCAGATGTCGAGGTTTTGGTTTGACTATACAAGGGACGTCGTGCCGAACCACATGCTGTCGGTGGACGTCAGGGATATGCCGGAATTTTTCCGAAACGAGCGCTTTGACGGCAACAGTATGATGTGCCGCAAGTTGAAGATGCTTCCCATTGAGTGCATTGTCCGCGGATATATCACGGGCAGCGGCTGGGCGAGCTATCGGGAGACGGGGAAGGTCTGTGGGATAACGCTTCCCGAGGGCTTAGAGGAATCACAGCAGCTTCCGGAGCCGATTTACACGCCGAGCACCAAGGCGGAAATCGGGCTGCACGATGAAAACATTTCCTTCGAGCAGAGCGTGGAGGTACTGGAAAAGCTCTACCCGGGCAAGGGGCGTGAGTACGCGCAGCGGATTAAGGACGCGACCATCGCGCTGTACAAAAAATGCGCGGCGTATGCGCTCAGCAAAGGGATTATCATTGCGGACACGAAGTTTGAGTTTGGTCTGGACGAGAACGGCGTTATCGTGCTGGGCGACGAGATGCTGACGCCTGACAGCTCCAGATTCTGGCCCTTGGAGGGATACGAGGCAGGAAAGGGGCAGCCCTCCTTTGACAAGCAGTTTGTCAGAGATTGGCTGAAGGCGAATCCCGACAATGACAATCTGCTTCCCGAGGAGGTTGTGACAAAGACCGTGGACAAGTACAAGGAGGCGTTCGCCTTGCTGACGGGGAAGGATTTCGAGTGATGCGGGATAAGATGGACAGACGGCTTGCGGAGACAGGCCTTGGTGAGGAGTGCGGTGTCTTCGGAATCTATGATTTTGACGGGGCGGATGTGGCCTCCACGATATACTATGGGCTTTTTGCCCTGCAGCACAGAGGGCAGGAGAGCTGCGGCATTGCCGTGAGCGACACTCAAGGCCCCAAGGGAAGGGTCAATTCCTGCAAGGGCATGGGACTGGTCAACGAGGTGTTCGAGCAGGAGCATCTGGAGGGGATGAAGGGCGATATCGGCGTCGGGCATGTGCGCTATTCGACCGCGGGAGCGTCTGTCCGCGAGAACGCGCAGCCGCTGGTATTGAATTATGTGAAGGGGACGCTGGCGCTGGCCCACAACGGCAACCTGATCAACGCGGCGGAGCTTCGCCATGATTTGGAGTACACGGGGGCAATCTTCCAGACGACCATCGATTCGGAGGTCATCGCGTACCATATCGCGCGCGAGCGCCTCAACACGGAGACGGTGGAGGAGGCGGTGAACAGGGCGTGCCGCAAAATCAGGGGCGCGTACTCGCTGGTGGTGATGAGCCCGCGCAAGCTGATCGGCGCGCGCGACCCCTACGGCTTCAGGCCGCTCTGTATCGGAAAGCGGGAGAACTGCTATATTCTGGCGTCGGAGAGCTGTGCGCTGGATACGGTCGGCGCGGAATTTGTGCGGGACGTGCTCCCGGGGGAGACTGTCACCATCACGCCGGACAGGGGCGTTGTCTCGGATTTGTCGCGGGCGCTGCCCAAGCAGGAGGAGGCGCGGTGCATCTTTGAGTATATTTATTTTGCAAGGCCCGACAGCAGCCTGGACGGCGTGAGCGTCTACGCGTCGAGAATAAAGGCGGGGCGGTTTCTTGCCATGGATTCTCCGGTGGCGGCGGATTTGGTGGTCGGCGTGCCCGAGTCGGGGAACGCGGCGGCGCTGGGCTATTCCCTGCAGTCGGGGATTCCCTACGGCACGGCCTTTGTGAAGAACGGATATGTGGGGAGGACCTTTATCAAGCCCAGACAGAGCAGCAGGGAGTCGGGCGTCAAGGTCAAGCTGAATGTCCTGAAGGAGGAAGTGGACGGGAAGCGGATTATTATGATTGACGATTCGATTGTGCGCGGGACGACCTCGGACAGGATTGTGCGGATGCTGCGCGATGCGGGTGCGCGGGAGGTTCATATGCGCGTCAGCTCGCCGCCGTTTCTGTGGCCCTGCTACTTCGGCACGGACGTGCCCGCAAGGGAACAGCTTATCGCTTACAACAGGACGATAGAGGAGATACGGCAGGAAATCGGCGCGGATTCGCTGGGCTACCTGAGATTGGAGCGCCTTGAGGAGATGGCGGACGGTCTGGGCATCTGTAAGGGCTGCTTTACGGGGAAATACCCGATGGAGCCGCCCGCGGAGGACATCCGCGGCGAGCAGGGATAAACGGATAGGAGCGGGTGCGCGGGCGGCGCACAGAAATGAGGTAAAAATGAGCACAGACAGATACACAAGCCCCCTTTCGGAGCGTTATGCGAGCAGGGAGATGCAGTATATTTTTTCACAGGATATGAAATTCCGCACATGGCGGCGGCTCTGGGTCGCGCTCGCGGAGACGGAGATGGCGCTGGGACTCAGTGAGAACGGCAGGCCTGTGATCACGCAGGAGCAGATTGACGAGCTGAGGGCGCATATGGAGGACATCAATTACGACGTGGCGAGAGAGCGGGAGAAGCTTGTCCGTCACGACGTGATGAGCCATGTGTACGCGTACGGGCAGCAGTGTCCCAAGGCAGCGGGGATTATTCATCTCGGCGCGACCTCCTGTTATGTGGGCGACAACACGGACATTATCGTGATGCGGGAGGCGTTAAGGCTGGTGCACAAAAAGCTGGTCAACGTGATTGACGAGCTTGCGCGGTTTGCCGACAGATACAAGAGTCTTCCGACGCTTGCTTTTACCCATTTCCAGCCGGCGCAGCCGACAACGGTGGGGAAGCGCGCGACGCTCTGGCTTCAGGAGTTTCTGATGGATTTGGAGGATTTGGAGTATGTGACGGGCAGTCTCAAGCTTCTCGGCTCGAAGGGGACGACGGGGACGCAGGCGAGCTTTCTGGAGCTTTTTGACGGCGACCAGGAAACGATTGACAGGATTGACCCGATGATCGCGGAGAAGATGGGCTTTGCGGAGTGCTATGCGGTGTCGGGACAGACCTACTCCCGCAAGGTGGATACGCGGGTCGCGAATATTCTGGCGGGCATTGCGGCGAGCGCGCACAAGATGTCCAACGACATCCGCCTGTTGCAGCATTTGAAGGAAATCGAGGAGCCGTTTGAGAAGAACCAGATCGGTTCCTCCGCGATGGCGTATAAGAGAAACCCGATGCGCTCGGAGCGGATAGCCTCCCTGTCGCGCTATGTGATGATTGACGCGCTGAATCCCGCTATCACTTCCGCGACACAGTGGTTCGAGCGGACGCTGGACGATTCGGCAAATAAGCGCCTCTCCATTCCGGAGGCCTTTCTGGCGGTGGACGGTATTCTCGACCTCTGCCTGAATGTTGTGGACGGGCTTGTGGTCTATGACAAGGTGATTGAGAAGCATTTGCTGGCGGAGCTGCCGTTTATGGCGACGGAAAACATTATGATGGACGCCGTGAAGAGGGGCGGCAACCGTCAGGAGCTTCACGAGAAAATCAGGATGCTCTCGATGGAGGCAGGGAAGCATGTCAAGGTCGAGGGCAAGGAGAACAACCTATTGGAGCTGATTGCGGCGTCGCCCGAGTTCCCGCTGACGCTTGAGGAGCTGCAGGCGGCGATGGAGCCCTCCCGATATGTGGGGCGGGCGCCCGTTCAAGTGGAGAGCTTCCTCGAGAAGGCAGTGAAGCCCGTGCTCGCGGCGAATAAGGCGGAGCTTGGCGTGAAGGCGGAGATTACAGTGTAGGTCTTGAGGAGCGTTTTCACTCAATGCTCTTTCATCTTATATTCCTTGTCCTCGTCCATCAGTTCAAGCATAATGTCTGCGTAGCTTGGGTCAAATTGGGTTCCCTTTCCCTTCACAAGCTCTGCGCGGACAACCTCCTGCGGCAGGACGTCGCGGTAGCTTCTCTTGGAGGTCATGGCGTCGTAGGCATCCGCGACGCCGATAATTCTTGCCATAAACGGGATATTCTCCCCCGCAAGTCCGTCGGGATAACCGGATCCGTCATACTTTTCATGGTGGGACCTTGCCCCGTCTGAGATATTCGGCATTTCCGATATGGTGTTCAGAATATCGACGCCGATTACAGGATGCCTTTGGATAATGTGAAATTCCTCGTCTGTGAGCTTTCCGGTCTTGTTGATGATGGTATCGGGTATTCCGATTTTCCCGATGTCATGCAGAAGTCCCATGCGGTAGATTTCCTCCTGCTCCTGCTCGGACAGATGCATCCTTTCGGCTATTTTGCGGGAGTAATCTGCAACACGCTCCGAATGGCCTTTCGTATATTTATCCTTCGCGTCGATTGTCTTGGCGAGTGTCAGTACGACCTGCTGCGACAGCCGTTCCGCCTTTTCACGTCTGTCCTCGGCAACTTTTGTCTGCCGTTTTACCTCCTGCTGCAGGCTTTTGCGCAGGGCGTCCAGCTCCGCAAGTGTTTTCATCAGCATCTGATAATCAGGAGTCTCCATGGAGAACAGGATAATTATGATCGCAATCGAACAGGTGAATACGGACAGCAGGACGTCGGGAAACCACAGCATCTGAATCAGCGGGCCAAGCATAGCCAAGACGATATAGGCGATGATGGAAAAGAGCTGCTTTTTCCGAAACAGGCTTCGGTTTCGGAACAGGATATACGCCGAACAGCCGATATAATACAGTGGGACAAGGTACACGAGGATGTACAGTGTTCCATGAGTATACGCCCCGTCTTTACTAAAGCTGAATATATATCCTGTGAACATGTTCAGAAAGAGCAGCAGCAACTGTACGATCAGCAGCAGTTTGTTGAAGGACAGGGCTGTCCTGTCGGTTTCACTGGGGCGCACACAGCTCTCGACATATTGCAGGAAGGTATAGGCGAGGCAGAAGGAGGACGTAAAGTAAAGCGTGTTGGCCGCGATATTTAACGCAATGGGAATCACGCTTCCGTAAGTGATTGTAACGGCTGTTACGATGTCCATCAGCTCCGCCAGTATCAGATATTTCGTCAATACTCGGAACTTCTTATTGACCTCCGACTGATTGGAATAGTACATGCAGAAATGGATGTACAGAACCAAAGTGAATATCAGTCCTGCCAGTTCAAAATCAATATTGTAGATAAAATTCATTTTGTTTGTCTCCTGTAAGTTGTCTGTAAGTTTTTGCCATTCACTCTATGATAAACGAAAATTGGAAAAATGGGAATAGGGTTTTGGCAATTTATTATTCTTGATGAAAATTCCCACAATTAACATTTCTCAAACAAATCCCAAACAGTATGGAAATAATGATAGGATATTCTTTCATCAACAAGTGAAACACGATAACAAAATTCATTAAGCATTAAGATGGAGGAATCAGAAATGGATGCAACAGTGAAAATGACAGGGAAAAAGGCCGCAAAGCTTTTAGGGGCGGCATGTCTGGCAACAGGGGTAGTGGCCCTTAGCGCAGTGGTCGCAAGCGGAGCGGCAGTCGGGGCCGTGGTTGAGGGGTTCAAGTCCGCTAAAAGCACAATGCGTAAAATATTGAAAAACGATGACGCTGTGGCAGCAGATAAAAGCGTTGATGAGATTGCGGCGGCAGATGAATCTGCGTAGGCAGGTCCTGATATCCAAGGGATTACTGTTGAAGAAGTGTGATGAAAAGCAGACTTTAATAAAACATATGTAAAGGAGTGCAGACAAATGGCAAAATTCAAGTCGGTAGGAGTAAATGAAAAAATTACGGAGGGCGTCGCTGACGGCTATAAGAAAATCGAGACAGGCGTAGTCAGCGGCTATAAGAAGATCGAGGAGGGCGCGGTCGGCGGCTTTAACAAAATCGCTGACAAGTTCGTGGACAGTTTTCTGACGAAGGAAGGCGAGTCCGTAGAAGAAGCAAAAGCGCGGCTGGCGGCGGAGCAGAAGGAAAGAGAAGAAAAGAGTGCGGCAGAGCGGAAAGAGCGCGAGCAGAGACAGAGGACCGTGGTGGAGGCGGCCAAACACAAGGCCGAAGCCGCCGGACAGGGAAAAGCCGTCAAAACGGAAACAGAAAGAAAGGAAGGTATCAGGTAATGAAAAAGAGTACATTTGTTGCAACGATTCTGGGAACAATCGGAGGAATATTATTCGCGCTTGGTATGTGCATGGCCTTGATAGCGGAGTGGAATGCGCGGCAGCAGGGCGTTATTATGGGCGTGATCGGTATGGTGGTGCTGCTGGCCATGGTGCTCATCTGGAGAAGGATGGAGAACAAGGAGCCGATGAAGCTGTCGGGAAAGACCATCGGCGCAACGCTGATTGGCATTGTCGGGGCGCTGCTGTTTGGCGTCGGAATGTGCCTTGCGATGGTATGGAGCCATATGGTTGTCGGGATTGTCATCGGGATTGCGGGGATCGTGGTTCTGCTGTGCCTGATACCGTTTATCAAGGGCTTGAAGTAACGGTATCCATATCGCAAATCCGCCCCGTTCACACTTTGGACACAATTTACAAACAAAACACAAACAAAAGTGTGCTATGGTAATTCTGTTATAGGGTAATCCTGTCGTGGGAGGGTGAGATGGATTTGCAGAGCATGAAAAGGATTATAAAGAAAATATTCTGCCTGCCGCTGGTGCCGACGCTGTTGATTTCGGTACCGGCTTACGGGCTTGTGATTTATGCGCTTGTGGCCGAGGCGGTGCATCCTGTTATTACCTATGCCTCGTATATCCTGTCCGCGTATGCGCTGATCATCACGGTCACGGGGATTACGGGAATCGTGCGTTGGATCCGGCAGGGAGCGGCGTCGCATCCGATGGTGCAAAGGGCGCTGAGCGTCCCTGTGGTCAACCGATATTTTCGGGAGGCCGTGTTTCGGACGGAAGCGGCTTTATATCAAGGATTTTTCATCAATTTTTTCTATGCGGGCGTCAAGCTGTTTTCGGGAATATATTACAAATCCGTGTGGTTTGTGACGCTGGCGGTATACTATATCCTGCTGGCGGTCATGCGCCTCTCTCTGCTTCACTATGTGCGAAACGGGAAAAGAGCCGGCGGGAGCAAGGCTTCGGAGTGGAGAAGATACCGCCTGTGTGGGATTATGCTGCTGTTTATGAACTTTGCACTGTCGGGGATCATCGTGCTTGTGGTGCGCCAAAACAGCGGCTTTGAATATCCCGGGATGCTGATTTATGTCATGGCGCTGTACACGTTTTACGCGACAATCACGGCGATCTGGAATGTGATAAAATTCAGGCGGTATGGGCGTCCCGTTCTGTCGGCGGCCAAGGTTATCAGCCTGACGGCGGCGCTGGTATCCATGCTCTCGCTGGAGACTGCCATGCTGACGCAGTTCGGCGCGGCGGAGGACGCGGAGTTTCGGCTGATTATGACGGCCTCGACGGGGGCGGGCGTGTGCGTGATCGTGTTGGGAATGGCCGTCTATATGCTGGTGCACGCGACGAAGCGGATAAAGGATGAGGCGAAGGGAGGTATCGCGTATGATTCGGATATTGGTGGTGGAGGATGACGCAAAGCTCAACAAAATCGTCTGTACCTACCTGAATGACAGCGGCTTTGAGGCGAAGGGCTGCCTGAACGCAAGGGACGCCTATGAGGAGCTGTACAACAGTCTGTATGAGCTGATCATCTCGGACATTATGATGCCGGAGATTGACGGCTTTGAGTTTGCCCGCACGATAAGACAGGTGAATAAGAACATTCCCATTTTGTTTATGTCGGCGAAGGACGACCTGCCCTCCAAGCAGAAGGGCTTTCAGCTTGGCATCGACGATTACATGGTGAAGCCGATAGAGCTGGATGAGCTTTTGCTGCGGGTGCGCGCGCTTCTGCGCAGGGCCAACATTGAGATGGAGAGGAAAATCGTGGTGGGTAATCTGGTGCTGGACGCGGACGGGATGAGTGCGGAGATTGACGGCGCGGAGATTGCGCTGACCACGCGGGAATTTAACATTATCTACAAGCTGCTGTCCTACCCCAAAAAGACCTTCTCAAGGGGGCAGCTTATGGATGAGTTCTGGGATGTGGAGAGCGATAGCAGCCTGCGGGCGGTGGACGTGTATGTGACGAAGCTTCGGGATAAGCTGTCGGCCTGCGACGGATTCAAGATTGTGACCGTGAGGGGGCTTGGCTATAAGGCGGTGCTGCAATGAAGAAGGACAAGGAGCTGCGGCTCGCGCTTTCCCTTTTTACCATCTACTGCGGCGTCCTTCTGTTGATGTCCGGCATTCATATGGGGCTGCTTGTGCTGATGTCCGAGCTGCAATGCAATGAAATTGTCCAATCCGTTGTGCCGATATTGTACTGGGCGGCCGTGGCGGCAGGGATTACGGTGCTTACGAAGAGAAAGATAAAGACCACGTATGAGCTTCCGCTGCACCGCATGGCGGAGGCCGCGGGAAAGGTCGCCAAGGGTGATTTTTCCGTGTATGTGCCGCCTATCCATACGGCGGACAAATCGGATTATCTTGACGATATGATTATGGATTTTAACAAGATGGTGGAGGAGCTGGGGAGCATCGAGACGCTGAAAACGGATTTTGTATCGAATGTATCCCATGAGATGAAAACGCCGATTGCCATCATCAAAAACTATGCGGAGCTTCTGCGGACGGGGGAGCTTACAGAGCAGGAGCGGGTGGAATACGCGAGGGCTGTCGAGAGTGCCGCAGTAAGGCTTTCCAATTTAATCAGCAATATTTTAAGGCTGAACAAGCTGGAGAATCAGAGCATCCTGCCCGAGGTGGCGGCGTATGACGTGTGCAGACAGTTGTGCGAGTGTATTTTGCAGTTCGAGGAGGCGTGGGATGAAAAGGAGCTTGAGCTGGAGACGCAGATCGAGGACTGTGCGATGGTGTGGGGTGATGCGAGCTTATTGGAGCTGGTGTGGAACAATCTGCTTTCCAATGCAATCAAGTTCACGGAGCGGGGCGGACGCGTGACAATCCGCCAGACTTCGACGGAATCGCGCGTTACAGTTGCCGTTTCCGACACCGGCTGCGGCATGGCAAAGGAGAGCGTGGCGCACATTTTTGACAAGTTTTACCAAGGGGATACCTCCCACGCAAGGGAGGGGAACGGACTGGGACTGGCGTTGGTGAAGCGGGTGCTGGAGCTTATGGACGGGGACATTCAGGTCGTCAGCGAGGAAGGAAGCGGCAGCGCCTTTACGGTGACGCTGCCCGCGGGCGGAGATGGTGCGTGCAGAGATGGAGGTAAAAATGGGTGATTATGAAGGGCGGCAGAAGAATTTTATCGGATACGAATACAAGGAGCTTGCCGCGGACAGTGACAGGGTGTCGCTCCTGCTCGACGGCTATGAGAGCTTCGGGTGGGAGATTGACGGGAATCTGCAGGAGGAGAGACGCGGCGCGGATGCGGGGCGCAAGGTGGTCGTGCACCTGAAGCGGAACCGCAAGCTTGTCAACAAGGCAGAGCTGACAAGGCTCCAGCGCAACTTCGAGTCCTGCGTCAGCGAGATTGACGCCCTAGAGAGATCAAAGACTGCCGCCGCGGCCATGTACGCGATAGTATTCGGCATTGTCGGGACAGCGTTCATGGCGGCGTCAACCTTTGCGGTGACGGCACAGCCCCCGCACTATATCCTGTGCATCCTGCTTGCCATCCCGGGATTTGTGGGATGGATATGCCCTTACTTTCTATATAACCGGAAGGTAAGAAAGCAGACGGAAAGGCTCACGCCGTTAATCGAGAAAAAGTATGATGAAATTTATGAAATCTGCGAAAAGGGGAGCAAGCTGCTGTACTAGAAAAATTACCGGTTTTCCTTTACTTCTTATGCAAAAAGATGTATGATAAATAGCGGTGCACGGCAACCATGAATTTATTCTAATGAACCGGAGGTATGGCAATGGTAAAAGCAGTAGTAGGAGCGAACTGGGGCGATGAAGGAAAGGGTAAGATTACGGATATGCTGGCTCGCGAGGCCGATATCATTATCCGCTTTCAGGGCGGTGCGAACGCGGGGCACACCATCGTGAACAATTACGGGAAATTTGCGTTGCATACCCTCCCGTCAGGCGTGTTTTACAATCATACAACGAACATTATCGGCAACGGTGTGGCGCTGAATATTCCCATTTTCATCAAGGAGATTCAGTCCGTTACGGACAGAAATGTCCCAATGCCGAGGATTTTGGTGTCTGACAGGACGCAGATTGTTATGCCCTACCATGTGCTTTTTGACCAATACGAGGAGGAGCGGCTCGGCGGGAAGTCCTTTGGCTCGACCAAGTCGGGAATCGCGCCGTTCTATTCTGATAAATATGCGAAGATTGGCTTTCAGGTGAGTGAGCTGTTCGACGAGGAGCGGCTGAGGGAAAAGGTAACGCGCGTGCTGGAGCAGAAGAACGTCCTTTTGGAGCACTTATATCATAAGCCCGTCCTGGCGGCGGAGGAGCTGTTGGAGACGCTCCGCGGATACGCAGACATGATCCGGCCGTACGTGTGTGATGTCTCCTCCTATCTGGACGAGGCGCTGAAGGCAGGGAAGAATATCCTGTTGGAAGGGCAGCTTGGGACGCTGAAGGACCCTGACCACGGGATTTACCCGATGGTGACCTCCTCCTCAACGCTTGCGGCCTACGGCGCAATCGGCGCGGGCCTTCCGCCTTACGAGATCAAGCAGATTTATACTGTATGTAAGGCCTATTCCTCGGCAGTCGGCGCGGGCGCGTTTGTCTCGGAAATCTTTGGCAGCGAGGCGGAGGAGCTGAGGCGCAGAGGCGGAGACGGCGGCGAGTACGGCGCGACGACGGGCCGTCCGAGAAGAATGGGCTGGTTTGACTGTGTGGCTTCCAAATACGGCTGCCGCCTGCAGGGAACCACGGACGTATGTTTTACGGTGCTGGATGTGCTCGGGTATCTCGATGAGATCCCCGTATGTACGGGCTATGAGATTGACGGGGCGGTGACGACGCTGTTTCCGGTAACCGCAAAGCTCGAGAAGGCAAAGCCGGCGCTGACCATCATGCAGGGCTGGAAGTGCGACATCAGAGGCATCCGCAATTATGAGGAGCTGCCGGAGAACTGCCGCAAGTATATTGAGTTTGTCGAGGAGCAGATCGGATACCCGATTACGCTGATCAGCAACGGGCCCGCGAGAGATGATATTATTTACAGGAAGAGCCCGTTGAAAAAATAACAGCCTTCTTTATACAACTCACCTGAATATAATAAATACAGCCTAAAGAATTGAAATAAATAAATTATTTAAAAATAACGCTGCGTAATATATTGCTTGTTACGCAGCGTTATATTGTATGATTGCCTCAGAAAGGAGGATAGGATATGTCAACATATACGACGGGCGAGCTTGCGAAAAAGTGCAATGTTTCCGTGAGAACCGTTCAATATTATGATGAGAGAGGAATCCTTGTGCCGGATAAGCTGTCGGAAGGCGGGAGAAGATTATTCAAGGAGAAGGACGTGGCAAGACTGGAAACCATCTGCTTTCTAAAGGATCTGGGAATCTCATTGAAGAGTATTGCGGATATTTTTGCTTCATCTGAATCCAAAGAGGTGGTTTCACTTTTGCTGGAGCAGCAGATGACGGAGCTGGAGAAAGAGATTTCGGAAAAGAATGAACAGCTTGCGAGAGTAAAAAGAATGCGGAGTATGATGCAGACTTTTGACGAGCTGTCGGAAACATCCATTCACGACATATCAATGATTATGGAAAACAGAAAAAAATTGAGCGAAATTTACAAGAGGATACTTATGGCAGTGATTCCGGCGGAAGCGTTGGAGGTGGGCAGCTTTGTCTATGGCCTCCTGTCCAAAAACTGGATTCCCTTTGCTGTGAGTATCGCGCTTGTGGCGGCCTGTGTTTTGGCTTTGTTCCCGTATTGGTACCGGCATGTGAAATACCTCTGTCCGCAGTGCCATGCCGCATTCAAGCCCTCCAAGGCGGAGGCCATGCTTGCGAACCATACGCCAAAGACCCGAAAGCTGACCTGCCCGTGCTGTAAGAGGAAGCTGTGGTGCATAGAGCTGCGTGATGATGATAACGATGTAGCCGATTCGAAAGGAGATTGAGGATAATGACAGAGCGGAGAAAAAAGATTTTTATTTTTATCGGTATTGAGTTTGTTTTGAATGCCTTATGCAGTCTGCCGCTTTTTCTGCTTCATGCTGGGCAGGGAAGTCCGCAGATGCTTCTTGCGTCGGTGACGGCCATGTTCCTGCCGGCCATAACGACCCTGATAACGAGACGGCTGACACACGATAACCGCAAATTGCCGTTAAAACTGAATTTGAAAAGGAGTTATAAACAGTACCTGTTGGCGGCGTTTTTGCCCGGAGTGCTGATACTATGTGGCGCGACGCTCTATTTCGCCCTGTTTCCGGAGCAGTTGGATTTGTCTCTTAGCTATGCGAAGCAGTTTCCAGCCGCAGGCGGACAGGCGGTTGAGCTTCCGCGGCTTACCGTTCCGGTCGTTGTGGGACTTGGACTTGCGATTGCGCTGTTTGCGCCGCTGGTGTTCGTCAATCATGTGCTGGCCTTTGGGGAGGAAATCGGTTGGAGAGGGTTTCTGCTGCCGCTGATGGCGGAAGAGCTCGGCGTACGGAAGGCCGTACTGTTGAAAGGTGTGCTGTGGGGGATTGTTCACGCTCCCTTTGTCTGCTTTGGACTGAACTATACGGGGGACTATCCGGGTGCGCCCGGAACAGGCATTCTGATGATGGTGGTATTTGCGACGAGCATAGGCATATTTCTTTCCTGGCTTATGCTGAAATCAAAGAGCATCTTCCCCGCCTGTATCGCGCATGGGGTGATTAACGCCATGCGGGAAGCGCCTTTGGCAGTTTGCACAGACGCTCATAACGTGCTTTTGGGGCCGAAGCCGTCAGGAATCATCGGCATGGCGGGATTCCTGATCTTAGCCGTGGTTATTTTTATCAGATTTCCCCGCTCCGTTGAAGCCTCCTGATCTCTTTTTTCCCTTTTGTGAATATTGCGAATTGAATTATTGAAAAGTTTGTGTTAGAATAGCAGAGTAAATGACCTTGAAACAGGTGTTTTTTTCAAAGGAGGAAACTATTATGAAAAAAAAGACGCTATCACTTATTTTGGCTTCCGCGATGGTCGTATCACTGGCTGCGTGCGGCGGTTCTTCTGACACGCCTGCAACGGACACACCCGCGGCGGACACGACAAGCACGCCGGCGGCGGATACCACAGGCGCGGATACGGCGAACACGGACGCGGCGGCAGACACGACAAACACAGACGCGGCAGCGGATACCACGGCAGTGGCAGAGGGCAAGATTGCGCTGGTCACGGATGTGGGAACCATCGACGACGAGTCCTTTAATCAGGCGACATGGGAGGGTATCGTTGCGTACGGCGATACACACAATATCGAGTATACATACTACCAGCCGACAGAGGACAGCACGGAGGAGAGAATCAACCAGATTGACCTTGCGGTCAGCGAGGGCGCTACGGTTGTCGTACTGCCCGGATACTTGTTTGGTGAGACGCTTTCTGAGGTTCAGACCACCTATCCGGATGTAAACTTTATCGCGGTTGACGTTTCAGAGGGCGACATGACCGCTCCGATTGAGTCCAACGCATACGCTTGTACCTTCAGCGAGGAGCAGGCAGGTTATCTCGCAGGCTACGCGGCGGTGAAGGACGGCTATACAAAGCTCGGCTTCCTCGGCGGCATGGCGGTACCCGCGGTTATCCGATACGGCTACGGCTATGTGCAGGGTATCAATGACGCGGCGCAGGAGATGGGCGTAGAGGTAGAGGTGAAGTATACCTATGGCGGACAGTTCTTCGGTGACGCGAATATCACGGCGAAGATGGAGAGCTGGTATTCAGAGGGTACGGAGATTGTATTCGCGTGCGGCGGCGGTATCTACACATCCGCGCTTGAGGCGGCCTTGAATTACAACGGCATGATTATCGGTGTCGATGTAGACCAGTATTCCGTTGGCGAGGGCAATTCCTACAATCCGGTGCTGACTTCCGCGATGAAGGGACTTTCCTCCACGGTAGAGGACAGGCTTGACGACTGCTTTGCGGGCAATTGGGCTTCCATTGGCGGCCAGGTACAGAACCTCGGGCTTGCGGACGGCGATTATATCGGGCTTCCTACGGATGGCGCTTCATGGGCGTTTGCGACCTTCACAAAGGACGAGTACCAGAAGCTTCTTGACGGTATCAAGGACGGCTCCATCACAATCTCAAATGATACAGAGAACCAGCCGGCGGTTGGCGATGGTGTGACGGTAACTTATATTGACTAGTTTATGAATGTCAGAATAGGGGAGGGAAGCAGCAATTCCCTCCCTGTTTTTAAAATTACGATATTTTCAAAATCACAACCCTTTAAAAGCCTTTCGGCATGCAACGCATAACACCAGAAATGAGGTAAGTATGGCAAACAGTGAATACATTATCGAGATGCTGAACATCACGAAGGAGTTCCCCGGCATCAAGGCGAATGACAACGTTACCCTGCAATTGCGCAAGGGGGAGATTCACGCGCTGTTGGGGGAAAACGGCGCCGGAAAGTCAACGCTGATGAGCATCCTGTTCGGCTTGTACCAGCCCACAAGCGGCATCATCAAGAAGAACGGGCAGGAGGTAAAAATCAATAATCCCAACGACGCGAACGCGCTCAATATCGGTATGGTGCACCAGCACTTCAAGCTGGTCGAGTGTTTTACCGTGCTGGACAACATTATCCTTGGCATCGAGCCGACCAAGGGGCTGTTCCTCAGCAAAAAGGGCGCGCGGGAGAAGGTCGTGTCCCTGAGCGACAAATACGGGCTCAAGGTCAATCCCGATGCGCTGATATCCGACATCACGGTCGGGATGCAGCAGCGCACGGAAATTCTGAAAATGCTCTACCGCGATAATGAAATCCTGATTTTTGACGAGCCGACGGCAGTGCTCACCCCGCAGGAGATTGAGGAGCTTATCCACATTATGAAGAACCTCGCCAAGGAAGGGAAGTCCATTCTTTTTATCACGCATAAGCTGAATGAGATTATGGAGGTCGCCGACCGCTGTACCATTCTCCGCAAGGGGAAGTACATCGCGACGGTTGACATTCGGGATACGACCAAGGAGGAGCTCTCCAGAATGATGGTGGGGCGCAATGTCAATTTTAAGGTGGAGAAAAAGCCCGCGAAGCCGACGGAGACGGTATTGCAGATTGAGCATATGACGGTGCCCAGCAAGCTGCATAAGAATAACGCGGTGCGGGACGTGTCGCTGCAGGTGCGGCGCGGTGAGATTGTGTGCATCGCGGGAATCGACGGCAATGGACAGACGGAGTTTGTCCATGCGCTGACAGGCTTGGAGAAGATGACGTCCGGCAAAATCCTTTTCAACGGGCAGGACATTTCCAAGGCGAGCATCCGAGAGCGCTCGAAGAGCGGTATGAGCCATATTCCGGAGGACAGGCACAAGCACGGGCTGGTGCTGGATTACAGCCTGGAGCAGAACATGGTGCTGCAGCGCTACTGGGAGCCTGAATTTCAGCAGGCGGGCTTTATAAAGCAGGGGGCTGTAAGGGAATACGCGCAGGGGCTGATTGCGCAGTATGACGTCCGCAGCGGACAGGGCCCTGTCACGATAGCGAGGAGCATGTCGGGCGGCAATCAGCAGAAGGCGATTATCGCGCGCGAGATTGACAAGAATCCCGATTTGCTGGTGGCGGTTCAGCCGACGCGCGGGCTTGACGTCGGCGCGATTGAATATATTCACAGCCAGCTTGTCGCGCAACGGGACAAGGGCAAGGCGGTGCTTCTGGTGTCGCTCGAGCTGGACGAGGTGATGAACGTTTCCGACAGGATTCTTGTGATGTACGAGGGGGAGATCGTCGGGAAGCTTGACCCCAAGACGGTTTCCGTGGAGGAGCTGGGTCTGTATATGGCAGGTGCAAAGAGGGACGATCGGCCTGCGGAAGGAAAGTAGGTGGCTGGTGATGCGTGTGGAGAATGCAACAAAGAGGAAGAACAAAAAAATCGACGTATCCTCGGGACTTTTGTCGGTTGCCGCGTCGTTGATCTGTATTCTGATAGGACTTTTTGTGGGCTTTATCATCCTCTGCTGTATCAACGGGGAATACGCGGTGGATGGATTCAGCCGGATTATAAAGGGCGGCTTTTATCTGATGCCCAAGGGCGTCGGCACGGTGCTGTCACAGACGGCCCCGCTGATTATGACAGGGCTTTCGGTCGCGTTTGCGTTTAAGACGGGGTTGTTCAATATCGGCGCCGCAGGACAGTATACGGTGGGGGCGCTGGGCGCGCTGTACTTCGCGATTGTTCTTCAGATGCCGTGGTATGTGTGCCTGCTCGCGGCGATGGTGTTCGGCGCGGTCTGGGGGGCAATCCCGGGAATTTTTAAGGCGTATTTTAACGTCAACGAGGTTATCACGGCGATTATGTTCAACTGGATCGGGCTGTATGCGGTCAACGAGATTATCTACAAGGGCGTAATCGGCGATATGTATGATTTAAAGACGACGAAAACGTATACCCTGAGGGCTGCCGCGCCGCAGTCCATGATACCCGATATGGGGCTGAACGCGGTGTTTAATACGAAGTCTACGACGATAGCGGTATTTATCGCAATCATTATCGCGGTGCTGGTATACATTGTCATTAACAGAACCACCTTCGGCTACGAGCTCAAGGCGTGCGGGCACAACAAGGACGCGGCCAGATACGCGGGCATCAACGAGAAGCGGAATATCGTCCTCTCAATGACGATAGCGGGCGCGCTCTCGGGAATCGGCGCGGGCCTGTACTATCTGTCGGGCGTGGCGGAGTGGAATCCGCAGGTGAGCACGGCGCTTCCCGCGATGGGCTTCAACGGGATTCCAGTTGCGCTCCTTGCGCTGAGCAATCCCATCGGCGTTATCTTTGCGGCGCTTTTCGTGTCGCATATCACGGTGGGCGGCGGGTATCTGCCGACAAAGTATTTCCAGCCGGAAATAGCAGATGTTATTATTGCGGTGATCATTTACCTGTGCGCGTTTGTCTCGCTCTTTAAGGGCGTTGTCGTGGAGGCGGTCGCCAAGCGGCGGAACAAGAAAACGCAGGGGGCGTCGGACGGGAAGGAGGCGGATGAATAATGTTTCTGCTTTTGAAATATACGCTGCTCTACGCGGTCGTTTTGATGCTTGTCGCGCTCGGCGGTATGTTTTCCGAGCGAAGCGGGGTAATCAATATCGCGCTGGAGGGCATTATGGCAATCGGGGGACTTGCGGGCATTCTGGTGCTGGTGCTGTTTCAGGGGACGCTGCCCGCGGCGGCGGTGATTTTGATTTCGATACTGGCGAGCGCGGTTGCGGGAATGCTCTATTCCCTGCTTCTGGGCTTCTCGGCGATCACCCTGAAGGCGGACCAGACGATCGGCGGTACGGCGCTGAATATGCTTGCGACCGCGGCGGCTGTGGTCATTGTGAAGGCGTACAACAATTCCGCCACGGGCGGGAACGGCTCGGCTTCCTCGAAGCTCTCCTATTCCAATAAGGAGTTCATCTTCACGGCGGGGCCGCTCACCTACAATATTTTCCTGATTATCGGGATTGTGCTGCTGATTGCGGCGTATGTGTTCCTGTACAAGACGAAGTACGGCCTGCGTCTGCGCTCGTGCGGCGAGCATCCGCAGGCGGCGGATTCGGTGGGAATCAACGTGTACAAATGGCGGTACACAGGTGTTATGATTTCGGGATTTCTCGGCGGGCTCGGCGGCTTTGCCTATATCGTCCCCTCGGTTTCGACATGGAATTTTGAGGTCGGCGTGACGGGCTTTGGCTTCCTTGCGCTGGCGGTTATGATTTTCGGACAGTGGAAGCCGTTTCGGATTGCGGCGGCGGCGGTATTCTTCGCGGTGTTCAAATCGCTTGCGAACATTGCGGATGCGACCTTCCTGACCAATCTCCATCTGTCAAAGAATATCTATGATATGATGCCGTTTATCGCGTCTATGGTGATTCTGGCGTTTACGTCCAAGAATTCCCAGGCGCCGAAGGCGGAGGGCATCCCTTACGATAAGGGTGCGCGGTAGAAGGGGTGTCAGAAGAATACGAAGTATAACGGGGCGGAAAATCCGCCCCGTTTTTGAAGAAGAGAGGAACGAGATTTGTGTCTGCGCGCTGCGCTTGCCACAAACTCGTTATGCGCATAGTCTCAGCAAAGCTGAGCCATTAAAACAGCGCAGAAATGGGGGAAAATTGGAAAGAGAAATAAATGCTCAAATGACAAGAGTATATTTTGTGCGCCATGCGCAGCCCGAGCACATGTGGGAGGATGATAGAACCAGACCCTTGACTGCTGAGGGGAGGCAGGATTCTAAAATGGTGTTGGATTTCCTGAGAGATAAAAGGATAGATACATTTTATAGCAGTCCCTATAAGAGAAGTATTGATACGATAGCGGACGCGGCAGCCTTTTACGGAAAAGAAATTATTACGGACGAGAGACTGCGTGAGAGGGAAAAGGGGGCGGATGGTAACAATCATGGTATGTTTGAGAAACGATGGGATAACCATGATTACCATGAAGAAAATGGCGAGTCCATCCGTATGGTGCAAAGAAGAAATATCGCTGCACTTACAGAGATACTGGCGGAAAATAAGGGCAGGAGTATTGTAATTGGGACGCATGGGACAGCGCTCAGCTCAATTTTGAATTTCTACTATCCCGAGCTCGGCTGTAAGGATTTCCTGCGCATTATAGATTGGATGCCGTATATTATCGAGCTTGATTTTGAAGCGTCCAAGCTATTGGAAAGAAAAGAGCACTGCCATATAGAGAAAGAATTTAGAGGGAAAAAACGCGCAGACATAAAGACGGATGAAAAGGATTGATTATTGATTTACTTCGTCCCCCTCAGGAAAAGGCTCTGCGGCTGTCTTTTTTTGGCGCATGCGTCCGATGCAGAACAGCAGCAGCCATGCCAGAAGCGGAAGACCGATGATGCCTGACAGGAGCGCCATAAAACGATTTCCGGCCTCGTCCGGCGTGGCCAGAATGGCGGAAGCGATAAAATAAATAAGGAAAGCCGCGATTGCAAGAAGAGCCGCAATTGCGGCAATCCGTTTTGCTTTTTTGCTCATAAAACAGAAAACCTCTCTTAAAATAATAAAACCGTATGAACGAATTGAGTTTTTAATTATTATATTATGGAGTTAAAGTGTCAAAAAGGTACTACTTGATTTTCAACAAGGCGGATTGCACAAAATATTGCTAAGCTGCACTTGCGAAGGCGAATGAGATTTTCTTAATATTCCGTCAACAACTCAGCAATTGTGGGGCATGGATGTCCCACAAAGCCCGTAATGCGCCATGGACGGCGCATAGAGGGCGGTTGCGGTCATTGTAATAATCTTTATCGGAATATTTAGAAAATCCATTTGCCGTAGTCTGGCAGCGTGCGATATTTTGTGCAATTTACCGGATGAAAAATGTTCAAGCACTTTTTAATATTTTAATCATTATAGTAATAAATTCCAACAAATGCAAGCGTTTCCTTTGACTTTCCGAGCGGTTTATTATATACTACTTGCAGATGGCAGTAACGAAAGGATGGAGAATCATGGCAGAGAAAAACACATTATTGGATCAGTGGCGCGCAATGGCTTACAATGAGCAGACGGACAAGAACAGCCTGCAGAAGCTTTGGATTGATTATTTCCAGAAGGAAAAAGAGATATATCAGCAGCTCCTGAAGAACCCTGACGAGGAAGTGAAGGGGACGGTTCGAGAGCTTGCGGAGAAATATAAGGTTGACATGATGACGATGACGGGCTTTCTGGACGGAATCAATGACAGCCTCAAGACGGCGAATCCGATTGAGGAGATGGGCGAGGATACCGTTGTGGGACTTGGCTTTGACAAGGAGCTGCTCTACAAGAACATGGTGGCTGCCGAAGCGGACTGGCTCTATAATCTGGAGGAGTGGAACGATATTTTTGACGCGGACAGGCGCAAGGAGCTGTACAAGGAGCAGAAGTCATCCACCACGATTGTCAAGAATGCGAAGATTTATCCGAATGACCCATGCCCTTGCGGAAGCGGCAAGAAATACAAGAAGTGCTGTGGGAAAAATCAGGCGGTATAGGATTGGTGATTTGTCCCATGCATTACGGTTTGTAGTGCATGGGATTTTAGCATAAGACGGATATAGGACTAATTTAGGAAAAAGGAATTAGAATTAAGCAGGAATCAGAATAGGAAGGATTCAGGAATGGAGGAGAACAATGGGACTTATTTTGCGGGAGAAATGTAAGAAGCTTTTTGTGGGCGAGGTCACCCTGAGCAAGAAGGAGCTGTGGGTGCTTGCGTTTGTGTGTATGCTGTTTGGCATTGTGTTCGGGCTGCTGAAGGCGCCGCTGACGCACGGGATTACCATTTCCTGCGGCAATAACAACGGAAATGTCTACGGCGCGGAGGAGAAGGACGACGAAGCGGACGCGGCGGAAGCGTAAGATAAAGCACGGATGCGGATACGATGGAAGCGTAAGATTAAAGCACGGACGCGGCGGAAGTCTAAAACAGGGACAGTTTGAGACTGCGAACGCGGGGAAAGTGTAAAATGGCGGCGGCCCGAAAACGCGGCTGCCGAATCATAACAGGGAGGATTTGAGAGCAGATGAAGATTATATTGAAGGACGGCTCCGTCAAGGAGTATGAAGGCGCAAAGTCGATCATTGACATTGCGTCGGATATCAGCGAGGGCTTGGCGCGCGTCGCATGCGCGGGAGAGGTCAACGGGGAACTGGTGGATTTGAGGACGGTTTTGGACAGGGACTGCGAGCTGAACATCATCACGGCGACGGATTCCAAGGCGTTGAAGGTGATTCGCCACACGGCGTCCCATGTTCTGGCGGAGGCGGTAAAGCGGCTGTTCCCGAATGCCAAGGTGACGATAGGGCCTGCGATAGAGGACGGCTTTTACTATGATTTTGACGCGGAGCCTTTTTCGCGGGAGGACTTGGACAATCTTGAGGCGGAGATGAAGAAAATCATCAAGGAAGGGAAGGAGATTACCCGCTACACCCTTCCGCGGGCGGACGCGATTCGGTTTATGGAGGAAAAGGGCGAGCCGTACAAGGTGGAGCTGATTAAGGATTTGCCTGAGGATGCGCAGATCAGCTTTTACGACCAAGGGGGCTTTGTCGATTTGTGCGCGGGGCCGCATCTGATGAGCACGAAGGGCGTGAAGGCGTTCAAGCTGACCTCCTCCTCGATGGCGTATTGGCGGGGGGATTCCGAGAGGGCGCGCCTGCAGCGCATCTACGGAACTGCTTATAATAAGAAGGAAGAGCTTGCGGAGCATCTGGAGCGGATAGAGGACGCGAAGCGCCGCGACCACAATAAGCTCGGACGGGAGATGGGGCTGTTTACGACCGTGGACGTGATCGGACAGGGGCTGCCGTTGTTTACGCCCAAGGGCACGAAGATGATTATGAAGCTGCAGCGCTGGATTGAGGATCTCGAGGACAACGAGTGGGGCTATGTCCGCACACGGACGCCGCTGATGGCGAAATCCGATCTGTATAAAATATCGGGGCATTGGGATCATTATAAGGAAGGGATGTTTGTGCTGGGCGACGAGGAGACGGACAGCGAGGTGCTCGCGCTTCGTCCGATGACCTGCCCGTTCCAGTATTATGTATACAAGAATGAGCAGCACTCCTACCGCGATCTGCCGTACCGCATGAGCGAGACCTCGACGATCTTCCGCTGTGAGGACTCGGGCGAGATGCACGGCCTGACCAGAGTGCGCCAGTTTACGATTTCCGAGGGGCATCTGGTGATCCGCCCCGACCAAGCGAAGGAGGAACTCAAGGGCTGCTTCGACCTCGCGTACCATTGCCTGTCAACGCTGGGACTGCAGGACGACGTCACGTTCCGTCTGTCCAAGTGGGACCCTGAGAATAAGAAGAAGTATCTGGGCGACGACGATTACTGGAACACGACGCAGGAGGCGCTGCGCGAGGTGTTGCGCGAGAAGGACGTGCCGTTTGTGGAGGCGGACGGAGAGGCGGCGTTCTACGGGCCGAAGATTGATATTCAGGCAAAGAATGTGTACGGCAAGGAGGATACGATGATCACGATCCAGCTTGACTGTGCGATTGCCGAGAATTTCGACATGTATTATATTGACCAGAACGGCGACAGGATTCGCCCGTATATCATCCACAGAACTTCGATGGGCTGCTATGAGCGGACGCTTGCGTGGCTGATTGAGAAGTACGCGGGCAAGTTCCCGACGTGGCTCTGCGCGGAGCAGGTGCGCGTCCTGCCGATCTCGGAGAAGTATGAGGCGTATGCGGAGCAGGTGCGGAAAACGCTTGCTGCGGCGGGGATTGACGTGACGGTTGACAACCGCTCGGAGAAGATTGGCTTTAAGATTCGGGAGGCAAGGCTGGATAAGCTTCCGTATATGCTGGTGGTCGGGCAGCAGGAGGAGGCGGACGGCACGGTTTCCGTCAGAAGCCGCTTCGCGGGCGACGAGGGTAGCAGGGCGCTGGACGCGTTTATCGCGGATATTACAGAGGAAATCCGCACCAAGGCGATTCGGGAGGAGCTGCCGGCGGAAGAAAGCAAATAGAATATGCTAGCAAATAGAATATGCTAGCAAATAGAATATGCTGGCAAATAGAATATGTTAGCAAATAACACATGCTATCAAATAAAAATAATGCATAACACGGGTTTTGTATGCGCATACTAGCCATAGATTCGACAAGACGGAATCGGAAAGGAATGGAGGATACTATGGCAAACTTAACCTGTGGAGCGATGGACTGTTCCTACAATAAAGACAAATGCTGCTGCAAGGGAGACATCATGGTCGGCGGAAAGCACGCCTGTGACTGTGAGAATACCTGCTGCGAGAGCTTCCATAAGAGAAGCGGGGACTCCTTTACGAGTGCGATTTCCCATCCAAGCCCGACCATCAGCATCGACTGTGAGGCGACGAAGTGCGTGTACAATTCCGACTATCGTTGCCAGGCGGAGCATGTTGACATCAAGGGGAATGGCGCGGCAGTCAGCGATGAGACGCTGTGCGCGACGTTTTGTGAGAAGTAGGAAAGAGATAAGGGATGTGTACCGACGGGGTACTGTTAAAACGCAGGCTGCTTGAGAAAGGGCCTGCGTTTTTGCGCGATACTGACAGATGATTCCGGATAGCTTTATTGAGCAAGTGAGAGATTACCATTCAAATAAATCATCATAAGATACATTTAATATTTCTTTGAATTGTTTAATTTCATCGGGATATACATGCCGCTGTCCGACTTCTATTTTAGCAAGAGCGCTTCGGGTAATGTCACAGCCGCATACTTGCAGACGGGCGGACAGCTGTTCCTGTGTGAGACCTGAGTTTTGTCTGAGCTTTCTTATATTATTGCCAAATAATACTTCATAATTATAGTTCATAAATTCACCTACATGTTTATATTATTGACAGTAATATATTTTAATGTTATAATTGCACCTAAATAAGTGCAAAATAGAAACGGTGATTTTTGGTGTCATATAGTATCAGGTGATAAATGATGGAAACAAGCTTTTACTCTGCAAAAGAATTGGAAGGAATCGGTTTTAAAAATATCGGAGAGAATGTTTTGATAAGTAAAAAGGTCAGTATATATGGGGCACAAAATATGAGCATTGGAAATCATGTGCGGGTAGATGATTTTTGTGTGCTGTCGGGAGAACTCGAGCTTGGAGATTACATACATATTGCTGTATATTCGGCGCTGTTTGGCGGGAAAACGGGAATTATCATGCGGGATTTTTCGGGATTGTCATCAAGATGCGTCATTTATGCTGAAAGTGATGATTATTCGGGCGAATATCTGACAAACCCGACTGTTGATGAGAGCTATTTGAATATTCGCACAGGAAAGGTAATCTTAGACCGTCATGTGATTATCGGGACAGGAACCAGTATTATGCCGGGGGTATTGATTGGGGAAGGCAGCGCTGTCGGAAGCATGTCGCTGGTAAACAAATCGCTGGAGGCTTGGGGGATATATGCGGGGATTCCATGTAAAAAAATAAAAGATAGAAGTAATCGTTTGTTGAAATTGGAGCAAAAGTTTATGGAGTGTTAAGGCGGATGGACTTTTACATTGGACAAAGTGCTGAGTTTTCTAAAACAATCAGTGAAGCAGATGTGTATAATTATGCGGGAGTGGTAGGAGATTTCAATCCGATACATACGAATATGGTTTATGCCCAAAACAGTATGTTTGGTAACAGGGTAGTTCACGGTACATTGGTTTTGGGATTAATATCGACGGTTCTGGGCATGTATCTGCCGGGAGCCGGTACAATATATTTATGTCAGGAAAGCACATTTTGTAAGCCTGTATTTATTGGAGACACAATAACTGCTCAGGCGGTGATTCAGGCTATTGATTCCAAGGGGCGCGCTACACTTGAGACGAGATGTATAAATCAGCATGGGGAAATTGTCGTAGAAGGAAAATCAATTGTAAAATTACCTGGTTGATTAAAGTAAAAAATGATTGACACGGCGCCGGCGTTGTGATAAAGTATCATTGTTTGAGGCAATTCAAACAATTCAGGAAAGCAGAGTATCCACTCTCACCCTATGGCGAAGGCGCTTATAGGCGTTCATAATTCTCATGTATGCGTACTTTATGTACGTTGCATACTTTATGTATGCTGCGTACTTTATGTATGCTACGTACTCTATGTATGTTGTGTACTTTATGTATGCCGTGTACATTGTGCAGGCGGTGCACATTTGCTGTTACGGGCGGCGGTGCATTGATTGTGAGATTTGAGCTGAGGCGGATGGTCGTGCGATGATTATCCGCTTTTTATATTGCGGAGAAGAAGTGCGCCGGCACTTAATTTATTCCCGCGAGTAATGAGGAAAATAGCCATGCTTGCATGGATATTT
>JAMPFV010000059.1 GCA_023664265.1 Roseburia sp. | reverse complement strand
CGTTATGGCAGTACCCCGTAAAAATATTTTATCAGAAAATGTCGGATGCCACAAGGAATATTCCGGCTTTTCATTTTTCCTCTTGCCATTCCCTCCTCACAAAAACTCCGCAAGCACCTGATTGCTCACGTCAATTCCCGCGTCGGTAAGGCGGATCCTGTCGCCCTCCCGCACAAGAAGCCCGTACCGCTCATACTTCCTGAACACATCCCCGTAAACCGCCTCCGCCGTCGTCCCGAAGGTATCATGGAACTCTCCCGCCGATACGCCGCAGGTCATCCTGAGCCCCAGCAGCATAAATTCCGCCATGGCGTCCCGCTCGGTGAGCGTCTCCCGCTCCTCCTTGAGCGCGCCCGTGTCCCCCGCGCCGCACAGCATCAGATACCGCCCCATATCCGCCGTATTCCGCCATCGCCGCCGACCGACCGTGGAGGTGGCGCCAAGCCCGAAGCCCACGTAATCCGCCGTGTGGCACTTCCCTCGCTGCCAATAGATTTGATTATGCCTGCACGCAAAGCCCTCCCGCGCGTAATTCGATATCTCGTAGCGCTCATAGCCCCGCGCTGCAAGCAGCCGCTTTGTCTCCCAATACATTTGACGGTCGCTCTCCTCGTCCGGCAGGCTCGGATACTCCGCCAGGCGCGCATACAGCGGCGTCCCCTCCTCGACAATCAGGCTGTACGCCGAGATATGCTCGGGATACAGCCCCAAAACCGTTTCCAAGGTCGCATGCCAAGCCGCAGGCGTCTGCCCGGGAATCCCCGAAATCAGGTCGATATTGATGTTGTCAAAGCCCGCCGCGCGCGCCCACTCGTAGGTTTGCAGGAAATCCGCATAGGTATGAATGCGCCCGAGCATCCGCAGCTCCTTATCATCCGCCGACTGCAGGCCGATACTCAGGCGGTTGATCCCCGCCGCGCGAAGCTGCGCGAGCTTCTTTGCCGTCACGGTTTTCGGGTTGACTTCGAGAGTTATTTCCGCTGTGCGCGCAATCCGATACCGCGCGCGGAGCTGCCCGATGCAGTCCGCCAAGGCCTGCGCCTCAAGGAGAGAGGGGGTTCCCCCGCCGAAGAACACGGTATCGACCTCACACTCTCTATAAGTATCCGCCTCGCAGGCCAGCTCCCTTTTGAGCGCGTCAAGATACGCCCGCCGCGTATCGTCCGTGGCGGGCGCAGACAGGAAATCGCAGTAGACGCATTTTTGCACGCAGAACGGAATGTGAATATAGAGTCCAAGCTTTCTCACAGCGTCCTTCCTATTCATTATCCAGCTTGAGCACCGCCATAAACGCCTTCTGCGGTATCTCGACATTTCCAATCTGGCGCATACGCTTCTTGCCCTCCTTCTGCTTCTCCAACAGCTTCTTCTTCCGCGTGATGTCGCCGCCGTAGCACTTCGCGAGCACGTCCTTGCGCATGGCCTTCACCGTCTCCCGCGCGATGATTTTCCCGCCGACAGCCGCCTGTATGGGAATCTCGAACAGATGCCGCGGTATCTCGTCCTTGAGCTTCTCGCACATTTTCCTGCCGCGCTCATACGCCGAGGCTTTATGCACGATAAAGGACAGCGCGTCCACCTCCTCGCGGTTGATGAGAATGTCCAGCTTCACAAACTCCGCAGGCTCGTAGTCCTTCAAGTCATAGTCAAAGGAGGCGTACCCCCTCGAGCGCGACTTGAGCGCGTCAAAGAAGTCATAGATAATCTCGTTGAGCGGAAGCTCATATTTCAACAGGGCCCTTGTCCCCTCCACATACTCCATTCCCAGATAGCGGCCGCGCCGCTCTTGGCAAAGCTCCATGATCGAGCCGATAAACTCTGTCGTCACCATGATCTCCGCGCTGACAATCGGCTCCTCCATGCGGTCAATCTCCGACGGGTCGGGCAGATTGGACGGATTCGTCAGCTCTATCACTTCCCCGTTCGTCTTATAGACCTTGTAGACAACGCCCGGGGCCGTCGTTACCAGATCGAGATTGTACTCGCGCTCCAAGCGCTCCTGTATGATTTCGAGATGCAAAAGCCCCAGAAAGCCGCAGCGGAAGCCAAAGCCCAGCGCAACCGAAGTCTCCGGCTCATAGAACAGGGAGGCGTCGTTGAGCCGGAGCTTCTCCAGCGCGTCCCGCAGATCGGGATACTTCGCGCCGTCCGCGGGATAAAGTCCGCAGTATACCATGGACTGCACCTTCTTGTAGCCCGGCAGCGGCGCGGCACAGGGATTCTCGGCGTCCGTCACCGTATCCCCGACCGCCGTATCCTTCACATTCTTGATGGAGGCGGTCAGATACCCTACCATCCCCGCGGAAAGCTCCTCGCAGGGGATAAACTGTCCGGCTCCGAAATAGCCGACCTCGACCACGTCCGCCGTCGCACTGGTCGCCATCATCTTTATTTTCGTTCCCTTCGCGACCCGCCCCTCCATAACGCGGCAGAATACGATCACGCCCTTGTAGGAATCGTAAACCGAGTCAAATATCAGCGCCTGCAGGGGATTATCGGCATCCCCCCTGGGCGCGGGAAGCTTGTGCACAATCGCCTCCAGAACCTCCTCGATACCGATTCCGTTCTTGGCGGAAATCAGCGGCGCGTCCTGCGCCTCGAGGCCGATGACGTCCTCAATCTCATCCTTCACCCTGTCAGGATCTGCGCTCGGCAAATCAATCTTGTTGATAACGGGAAATACCTCCAAATCATGGTCGAGTGCAAGGTACACGTTCGCGAGCGTCTGCGCTTCGATACCCTGCGCCGCGTCAACGACGAGTATCGCGCCGTCACAGGCGGCCAGCGCACGGCTCACCTCATAGTTAAAATCCACATGCCCCGGCGTGTCAATCAGGTTGAAAATATACTCCTGTCCGTCCTGCGCCTGATACACGGTGCGGACGGTCTGCGCCTTGATGGTAATCCCGCGCTCCCGCTCCAGCTCCATATTGTCGAGCACCTGCTCCTGCATTTCCCTGCCGGTCAGAAGTCCTGTTTTCTCTATGATTCTGTCCGCAAGCGTGGATTTGCCGTGGTCGATATGCGCCACAATGCAGAAATTCCGGATTCTGCTCTGTTCTGTCTGTGACATAACCCTCCTCCTTCTACCGTCTGATATGCCGTACACCGTTGATTCCCAGCGCGGCCAGCAAAAGCGCCAGTATCAGCGCCCACACGCCCACGGGAATCTCTGAAATATTAAAGCACCTCACATTGATCCACATCCGGTTGATTGCCTTGTTTGCATCCTCGTCAAAATACTCCATGACCGCGCTTCTGCGGATAACCTCCCACGAGGGATACTGCGCGTAGAGCTGCCGGTCCGCCTGCTCCGCGGAGGCCGTGATGACATACGACATATCCGTATTATCCCCCGTAAAGAAATATCCTACCGGATATTCTATCACATCCGCCTCCTCCTCGTCGGCGCCATAGCACCAGTTCAGATAGTCAAACACGGTATCGTCCCCTGCCGCGCCCGCTATGGATGAGGTATAACCGATATAGCTCATATTTCTGACGGCGTTGTCAGAACGCGACACAAAGTTCACAAAGGCCTCCGCCGCCTGCTGCCTCTGCGCGTCGCCGTCGATACCGTTTTTGAGCATGACCCAGCCGTCGAACCAGAGGTTGGTGCACTCTCTTGGCACGGCAAATTTCAGATAAAACTCGTCCTCCTGCGCCTGATCCATGGCGTACACCGCATCCCCCGACCACTGGTAGTTCGCGACAATCTTTCCCGTTATCATATCGGCCTTTCCGCTGTCGGTCTCGAGGGAATAGCTGTTCTCCACCATGTCCGCAAGCAGCCGCTGCGCCTGCTCGATCGTCTCGGGGCTGACATCATTCATCTCCCTGCCGAGCTTTTCGCGATAGTCCGCGTCCGCAAGAAACTGTTCCTGCGTCAGCAACTCCGACTTTAACGCCCCCAGCGCCGCGAAGTAGGAATCCCGCACGTTGTCCTTGAGCGTCACCTGCCTGTTGTACGCAGGATTGTCGAACAGCGTCCAGGTCGAGGCCTCCTCCTCGCTGATTTTCTCGGGATTGTAGAGCACGCCCGTGATTCCCCACATGTAGCCCGCCGCATATTTTGACCAGCTCTCGCCGTTAATCTCGTTCTCGGAGAGCGTCTGATATATATAGGGCGATACCCCGTTGATATAATAGTTGTATTCATTCTCCCTGTCATAAAAGCCCTCGGAGTAGGGCTGCAGCTCTCCCTCCGCCATCAGCTTCATAATCATGTACTCGGACGGACAGACCAAATCATAGGTGTCGCCCAGCGTGAGCTGATTGTACAAGTCCTCGTTGGTTCCAAAGCACGAATACTCCACGCGCACCTCCCTGCCGTAGGTCTCGCGGTACCAATCCTCAAACTCCTCGTACAGCGGCCGCTCGCCCAGAATCGACACCCCGTTCTCAAGCGTTATACGCTCCTCCTCGTCCCACTCGCCAAGGTCCATGTACTCCTCCCAGTTGCAGACCCGCAGCGTGATAACGTCTTCCTTTCCCGCCGTATTGACCCCTGCGGTCATCGCGGTGCCCGCACCCGCAAGCAGGAACAGTCCGGCGCTATATATTTTTCTTCTTTTCATTCCCTGCACCTGCCTTCTTCACGTTGCGGTCCTCTGCCATATTCATGGAGACCACCGCCAACAACACAATAACAAATATGATGGTGGAAAGCGCCCAGAGCGCGGTCTTTATCTCGGTCTGCGAGCCCTTTGTCGCGTTGACCACATAGGTGCTGATGGTGTCGAAGGTCGCGGGCTTGGTATAGCTCGTGACAAAATAATCGTCCAGCGAAAGCGTGAACGCCAGCATGAAGCCTGACAGGATTCCGGGCATGATCTGAGGGATTACCACCCTTCTGAGCGCCATCGCGGGGGAAGCGCCCAAATCCAGCGCCGCCTCGTACAGACTGTTGTCCATCTGTTGGAGCTTGGGCGCGACCGCAAGATACACGAAGGGCGCGGACAATACCACATGCCCGACCACCAGCGGTATGAAGGTGCTCTTATCCACGCCCAGCACGCCGATCATCAGAATGCAGATGGAAAAGCCCGTCACAACGTCCGCGTTGACCACGGGAACCTGATTCAGCGAGCCGATCAGGAGCTTTCCGAACCGCCTGCCGTAAAATACCCCTACCGCGCCGAGCGTCCCGAGGATTGTGGCCAGCATGGAGGAGCCTGCCGCGAGCAGCAACGTCCCGCTTATCATCTGCGTCAGCTCCTCCTTCGTGAACAGCGTGATATAATTTTGCAGGGAAAATCCGTGGATAGCCCCGATATTCGCGGAATCGGTAAAGCTGTACACCGCCAGGATCAGTATCGGGAGGTATATCGCCAGAATCATCAGGCTCAGAAAGCCCCTGCTACATATTTTTTTCACCATTGAGACGCACCTCCCTGCTGTTGCCCTCCTCGTCCGAGTAGCGGTTGGTAAACAGCGTAAATATCAGTATGATCAGCAGCAAAATCAGCGCTATCATGGAGCCGTTATGCCAGTCGTAGGCGCCAAAATACGCGCCGATCAGGCTGCCCATGATATAGGTGCTGTTGTACAGCATATCCAGCACCACGTAATTCGTCATTGACGGAAGAAAGACCATCACAACCCCGCTGATAATCCCCGGGACGGAGAGCGGCAGCGTCACCTTGACAAAAGTGTGCAGCGTGTCCGCGCCCAAATCACAGGCCGCCTCCAGCAGGCTGCTGTCGAGCTTGAGCAGCGTCGTATAGATCGGCAGAATCATAAACGGCAGGAAGTCATAGGTCATCCCGATAACCGTGTTCAGGAACGGATAATAGGCCAGATTTCCCTCCAGCACCGTAAGGATTTCCTTCAACGCCGTGATCCGCAACGTAAAATTAATCCACATCGGCATGACAAAAATCAACAGCACCGCCGTCTTATGCTTCATTTTGCTCCGCGCCAGAATATAGGCAATCGGATACGCCAGCAAAAGCGCGACGCAGGTCGTCACAACCGCGACCCCGAAGCTGTACGCGAGCGTTCCTATGGTATTGGGGCTTGTGAAGAAGTCCGACAGATTTTCCATGGAAAACCGCCCCTGCCCGTTCGTGAACGCGTAATAGATAATCACTATCAGCGGCGCGGCTACAAAGCACACCAGAAACACCCCGTACGGTATGCCGAGCTGCCGCCTCGAAAAGTACCACCTTTTCATTTCTCCGACCCTGCTCCCTTCCCTATCTTTTCAGCGAAAAATGAAATTTGTCCGGCGCGATCACAAGACTCACATAGTCGTCCATATTCCACAGATCCTCGTCATGCACGATAAAGTCCTCGTCCTCGTCCGTCCGCACGACGTAGCTGTAATGGTCGCCCTTGTATATCATATTGATGATGTGCCCGTTGAGGATTCCCGCGTTCTTATCGTCGCTCATCTCGATGTCGTCGGGCTTCACGGACACCACCACCCGTATTTTCTCACTATCAATCTCATCACCGCCCGCGTCCACAAGCACGCCGTCCGCGTTCATCGACGCCCCGGGTATCAGCCCAACGATATCGCAGGCCAGCGCGCCGTCAAGGAAGTGCAGGCGGTAATCCTTCGTCACGCCCGTCTCAATGCGGTTCTCGATATTCTCCGCAATCATAATATGTATGCCCTCCGGCTCGATATTCAGCCCGACCGCCGCGCCGACCTGCGCCTTTCGGGTTGACTGTATCACCAGCTCGTTCTTGCCGGACAGTACCGTAATCTCATAGTGCACGCCCTTGAACACCACCGCCGTCACCTTGCCCGTGATGGCGCCGCGCTCCGGCGTCGTGATGATAATATCCTCGGGACGCACCACCGCGTCGATCATCGTGCCGTGCTCCACGTCGTCCACGCACTCAAACTCCGCGCCGCAGAAACGCACCCGCAGCTTTCCGGTCATTATCCCGCTGAAAATGTTGCTGTCCCCGATAAAGTCCGCCACAAAAGCATTCCTTGGCTCGTTGTAGATATCCTCCGGCGTGCCGATCTGCTGGATTTTCCCCTCCGACATGACGACAATCTTGTCGGACATCGTGAGCGCCTCCTCCTGGTCGTGCGTTACATAGATAAAGGTGATGCCAAGCCGCTTGTGCATCTGCTTGAGCTCCAACTGCATCTCCTTGCGCATCTTCAGGTCCAGCGCGCCCAGCGGTTCGTCCAGAAGCAGTATCTCCGGCTCGTTGACCAGCGCCCGCGCGATGGCAATCCGCTGCTGCTGTCCGCCAGAAAGCGTGTGTATCTTGCGCTCCTCAAAGCCCTCAAGGTCAACCATCTCGAGAACCTTCTTCACCTTCCGCACAATCTCCGCCCGCGGGAGCTTCTTGATCTTCAGCCCGAATGCGATGTTGTCAAACACATTCAGGTGCGGAAAGAGCGCATACTTCTGAAATACGGTGTTGATGGGCCGCTTGTTGGGCGGAAGCTCCTTGATGTCCTCCCCGTTGAGCAGCAGCTCGCCGTCTGACGGGCTGTCAAAGCCCGCAATCATCCGCAGCGTCGTTGTCTTGCCACAGCCTGAGGGCCCCAGAAAGGTCACAAACTCCCCTCTCTGTACCGTCAGGTTAAAATCCTCCACCACCCGAAAACCGTCGTCAAAGGTTCTGCTGATATGCTTTAACTCGATAATATTCTGCGATTTCTCCATCCGTACCCGTACTCCTTCCCCGTATAGTATGCATTTCATACTCACAAAACGTAGTGTATCATATTCATAAGTGTATTTCCATATGTTTTTTGCATTCTCCCCGAATGATTTGTGCTGTTATAATTTCCCATTCCACGGAAAAAGCGGCTGCACCCACTCTGTAGGCCCAGCCGCACTGTTTTGCGCAGTTTCTTCCATATTTATCCGGTATCCTGTCGTCTCCGCGTTATTTCGGTCTTACCGTCAGGCGCTTGATAAAGCCGTCCCCGTCCGTCTCCCTGACGGTCGCAATCGCCATAATATGATAGTCCCCAAAGCTCGCGATAAACTCCGCCTGCTCGTTGTTTACGACCTCAGCGCTCATAATCGAATACTGGCGGAAGCCGAACTTATTCCGAAAGAACATGTTGATCGCCTCTCTGCCGTAGATATGATATTCCCTCTGGCTGGAGGAGTTCGAGCAGTAATCGCAAAGTATCCCGTCCTTGGTAAACAGCTCTGAAAGCCCCACAAAATCCTTATTTTCCATCGCTTCTATATATTTTTCAATCGGTCTCATTCCTCTCTCCTCCTATCAATATACCTTCTCTGAATTCAATAACGCATCTGTTCCGCCGTCAACAAACATAACGTTTCCGTTGATCCCGCTCGCCTTGGGAGATACCAGGAAAATCATCGCCTCCGCAATCTCGGACGCATCCATCAGGGTCTCCAGACCGAACTTGGTCGGTATCGGCAGCGCATTCAGCGCCATCTTCGCGGAGGTACTCATCGTCGCCGTCATGGCCGTATTCACGTTGCCCGGAGCAATCGCGTTGATTCGCACCCCGTTTGCCGCCCATGAGGCCGACGCCCTGCGCACCCAGCGCGCCAGTGCATACTTGGTCGATACGTACATACTGTTCCCGATGCTGAGATTGGAATTGTCAAGGCTGCTGATAAGCTCCAGCACGCGCTTCTCATCCCCGATGTTGTTGAGCAGGTCCGCGATATCCATTCTCCCAGCGCCCTGGGAAATCGTGTTGGAGGCCGTCACAACACAGCTTCCGTGCTTCTTCTCCAACAAATCATACACGCCCTTCGCAACCGCGATCGTCCCGAAATAATTCAGCGAGATGATCAGCGCCAGATTTCCGCAGGCGCCGGATACGCCCGCATTGCAGATCATCCCGTCCAGCCCGTCGGGACACAGCTCATGGAGCTTGCTGACAGCCTCCGTGCGTCCCTCCTCCGTGGCAAGGTTCACGCAGATGTCGCCGCCCTTTAAGTCGATATTGATTACCTTGTGGCCCTCCTGCTCCAACAGCTCCTTTGTCTTTGCGCCAATTCCGCTCGACGCACCCGTAATTGCATATACGCCCATTTTCTTTTCCTCCTTATTGTTTGGCTCTTGCTATTTCTTATAGTCTTTATTATAATCGAAAGTGATATTATTAAAATAACCAAAATAAGTTTTTTTGAGGAGACCAGATTCAAATGCTGACCTACGACCTGAACCAAAGAGACGGGCAAAGCCTGTACGAGTATTTATACCGGTGCATCAAACAGGACATTCTTGACGGCACGCTCGCCGCCGACAGCAGACTTCCGTCCAAGCGGGAGCTTGCGGGACACCACCAGATCAGCCTCAAGACCGTAGAAAATGCCTATGAACAGCTCCTGACGGAGGGCTATATCTATTCGGAGGAGAAGCGCGGGTATTTTGTCTCCGCACTGGCCACCGACACAGACGGCAGACAGGCGCGCCACCAAAATCATGTTCCTTTCAGCGTCTGCGACGGCGGGGATTCCCGCGATGGAGCCGATACCGCTGCGACAGCAGGTGAGGGTGACTGTTTTGCGGACTTTACCGCCAATCATACAGCCGTTGAGAAGTTCCCGTATGACACATGGGCCAAGCTGGTGCGCGGGATCCTGTCGCAGGGCGGCTCCACACTGCTGCGGGCAGTTCCCTTTCAGGGGCTTTTCGCCTTGCGGGTCTCCATCGCCAAATACCTGTACGGCTTTCGCGGGATGCAGGTATCGCCCGACCAGATTGTCATCGGGGCGGGGACGGACTATCTCTGCGGGCAACTCATTCAGCTTCTGGGGCGCGGCTGCATCTATGCACTGGAGGACCCTGGCTACCGCAGCATCGCGAAAATCTATCAGGCAAACGACGCTTCCTATGAATATGTCAGCGTGGACGAGAGCGGCCTGCGGGCGGATCTGCTTGGCGAAAGCCGCGCCAACATCGTCCATGTCTCTCCCGGGCACCACTTTCCCACAGGCGGCATTATGCCCATTGCAAGGCGGCAGCAGCTTCTGGACTGGGCCGAGGAGGACGCACAGCGCTATATCATTGAGGACGACTACGACAGCGAGTTCCGCTTCAGCCGCCGCCCGATTCCCGCAATCCAGAGCCTCCGCCACAACCATCGGGTCATCTATCTGAACACCTTCTCCAAGACGCTCGCCCCCGCCATCCAAATCAGCTACATGGTGCTCCCGCAGAAGCTGATGGAGCGCTACGCGTCCGCGATGCGATTCTCGCCCTGCACGGTGTCCGCTCTGGAGCAGTACGCCCTCGCCGAATTTATGGACAACGGATACTTTGAGCGCCACATCCATCGGATGAAGAAGTATTACCGGGCCAAGCGCGACCGTATGCTGCGCGTATTTGAGAAGTCGCGGCTCTGCCCCTATGTAACCATCGAAGAAAAAGACGCGGGCAACCATTTCCTGATGCGCCTGAACACAACGCTCAGCGACACCGAGCTGAAATGGCTGGCCCGCGAAAACGGCGTGCGCCTCGACTGTCTTTCAGAGTATTGCGAGCGCGATAAGGAAGTGCACGCCCACACTATTATCGTAAACTATTCCGACCTTGAGGAGGAGCGCTTTCAGCGGGCGCTGGACACCATTCTCTCAATCAGCTTTCATCAGCGTTTCCCTAATGCTCCAGCATGTCCTCAATAAAGATACCATAGCCTCTTGTGGCGTCCTGAACCAGCACATGCGTGACCGCGCCCACAAACTTCCCATCCTGAATGATGGGCGCGCCGCTCATGCCTTGGACGATTCCCCCTGTAAGCGCCAGAAGCTCGGGGTCCGTGACCGTCAGCGAAATCTGCCTGTTCACCGTCTCCTCCCCCGGATTCAGTCTGGTAATCTCTACATCATAATATCGCGGCGTGCCGTCTATGGTGCACAGTATCTGCGCCGCCCCAAGATGTACCTCCTGCTTTAACGCCACCGGAAGCGGCTCGGACGCGGCCCGTATCTCCTCAAGGAGATTGGAATTGGCCACTCCGTATATCCCCGCCGGCGTGTTATCCGCAATCACCCCCGAAACCTGGTCAGACTTGTATTCTATGATCCCCGTCAGCTCCCCCGGCATCCCCTTCTGCCCGCGCTTCACGGCGACAATCTCCGTGTGGTACAGCAGACCGGTTCCAAGCTTGAGAAGCTCCCCCGTGTCCATATCGTTAATCCCGTGCCCCAGCGCCCCGAAACGGTTCTGCGCGTCAATATATGTCATGGTTCCGATGCCCTGCGCGCTGTCGCGCAGCCATACTCCGATTTTATAGCTGCCCTCCTCGTCCGCCTCCGGCTTTACCTTGACCTGTATCAGCTCATCATTTCGGGAGACCTGAAAGATAATCTCCCTGCCGCCGCCATTCTCCACATAGCTTTTTATCTGCTTTTTGTCCGTGATTGCCACGCCGTCCATGGCGGTCAGATAATCTCCCGACTGCAGCTTATATTCCGAGGGCGCGCAGCTGCTGCCTCCGGCGCCTCGAAAGCTGCCCGTGTCCACCACCAGTACGCCCTGTGTCTTGACATAGATCCCGATGGGCTTTCCCGCCGGCGTCAGCCGGGTATTCCGAATAATCTGAATGTCCACGTTCTTGAGCGGCAACAGTCCGAAAAGCTTGAGCTGCATCTCGCAGGAGCCGGTATCCTCTCCCGCCACAATCGTCACCGGCTGATTGAGCGACAGCACCGTATCCGAATCGGTGCTGATAACGCCGGAGGCCGGCACGCGCAGATTGATTTCCTCACTCGTTCCCGCCTTTACCCGTATCGTGCTCGGCACGACGCTTTGGTAGTACGCGTATGTCGCCCAGCAGAACAGGCCAACCGCAAAGCCCAGAAACATATATAAAAATAAAATGTATCTCTTTTTCGCTTTCATCCCATACCACTGCTTTCCGTTTCGTTTCCTTTGGAAGTCTTTTGAACCCGCATATGTAGTATATGGATTTTTTGATAAAATAAACCTCAAACCAATCGGGCATTCAGCCAATGACAGATAATCGCGCTGAGGCCTCCTGCCAACAGGATAATCAGAAGGTCAACCGGCGCAAGGATAAGCCCGCCAAGCCCTTGGAAGAAAACCCCTCTGCCAAAACGATACAGGTTTCCCCCAAGAAGGCACAGCTCCCCTATATACATTGCTGTCGTTGCCAGCAGAGCGGCTCCCGCGGGAACAAGCACGGATACCGCCCGTCCCCTCCCGAGCAGAAAAGAGCCGATGTACACGCCCGCCGTCACACCCAACATCACGAAAAACACGCCCATAAGAACCGCGGATACCGCCGAGACCGTAAGCTCCCCGTCCCTGAAAAACGCAGTGAAGCAGGCCAGAATACAGAGTCCGAGAAAGAGCGCCGCGCATACCGACTGAACCGCGAGCGCCTTCCCTCTCGTTTTGTCGCCGTTGCGCACCATCTGTCCGAAGCCATACAGCGCGTTTACCATGGAGACAATCAAAACCACCGATATCATGTAAAAGTGCAGCTTAAAGGTGGGACTGTAATTTCCTATAAGAATATCCACCGCGCGGACCTGCTGCACAGGCAGCGAAACGCACATAAACATCTGCCACGATTCCAAGGTCGTCACCGTCGTCGTCGTGACGATGACCTTACTTTCAAACAACAGTTCCGCCACAAAGAAAGCTGCAACCGCAATCGCAGACGCCGCACCGACACAGGCCCTGCCCGCAAGCCGCATAAACAGCGGCATTAAAACCACCGTAAGCAGAACCGCAAACGCAATCGGCGCGTAAGGAATAATGTACTTGGGATAGTCCGCCTCCATGACAGTGCCCCGCGCCATCATATCGCGGATAACGCTGACGCCCATATAGATCGGATAAGCCGCCAACGCAAGCGTCCCCGCCAGCACGCCAAGCCAATATTTCGTGAATTTTGTCATTATTGTTCCCCGCTTTCGCATAATCTAAAGATTTCTTTTTTAACAAATTATAGCATAAACCGGCGCATATTGCCATACCGCCGCTACTGTTGCGTGTTCTTAATTTTCGCAAAGGTATAAAACCGTTTTCAAATTTTTGAATATATGGTAGAATATGCAAAAGGCAAAATCCATCAAGCCCCTGCAAATCGGACACGGACTGCAGTCTTATTATTTACCGGAAGGCATTTATTCATATACGGATTGGAGAAAATGATATGGAAAGAATCAAGAAATTTTGCGAAAAACATCCCCATTTAAGCACGTTCATATGCTCGGTTCTGTTGGGGCCCATCGGTATTTCGCTACATGTCTCGCTATATTACTCGCCCTATACGCTGCTCCACAGCCCCGGACTCATTGTCGGAGGGTGCATCATCATCGGCCCTCTCTATGTCTGGCCGATGATGCTGACTCTGCAAAATTTTTTGCAGCTTTGTCGTCCCTGTTATCAGAAAGAGCGTATCCGAACCGCACGAGTTACGGATATCATCACGATTCTCTGGGGAAGCATTAGCTTTTTCTGTTATCTTTTATTGGATGAAGTCTCTTGGAGGGACATCCGTTGGGCTGATTGGACCCAAGTCCTGCACAACGATCAGCTTCACACACCGATTGCCACCTGGACGCTCCCTACCATTGCGGCAATTGGCGCGACGGCATTTCTGGGATACCTGATTCTGCGCTACTTCCCCCTTAGGAAGCAGCCCCCTCTTCTCACCGTCCTTGCTTTGGCTGCCACATATATGGGAATCGGATTGAGCGCCACTTTCTGCATTCAACTGGTATCAAACCGTATCCTGTTGACTGTCCTCCCACTCAATCTGCTTCTGATCTTCGGGAAGACCGTACAGCAGGTCTGTGTATATCATGCGCAAAGCCCCCGTTTGCCTTGGATGGCCTTTTGGCTCATGTGGCCGCTTCTGGGGATCCTGACTGGCATACTGATTCTGTTTGGCCAAAAGCCCGACAGTCTCATACAAGCCTTTACCCAGACCAGCGATTGGACACTGTCGCTCCAAAAAGCCCCGCCTAATATAATCTATGACGAGCACTATCTCTGCACGGTAGCCGCCGGCGGGCATCCCAAGCTTGTAAAACCGCTCCGCATGGGAGAGCGGCACGGACACCGCATCGTGGTGAACCGTCAGCTTCTCGTTGCCAACGCGTTTGAGGATCTCCTCGCGGAGCGGCTCCCTCGCACTCACAGACGGTTGCGCCGGTTCTACGACACCTGCGGGTACCCCATTGCAAGGCATATTCGAAGCCGTTGGACTGCTGACTTGGTTTATCTGCTGATGAAGCCCTTGGAATATTTTTTCGTGATTGTCCTGTATCTCTTTGACGCAAAACCCGAAAATCGAATCGCCGTCCAGTATTTAGGCAGCGCTTCCGCTTTGCTCAGGCAAAAAGCTCCATCGAGAGCGGCGGAGCGCCAAAGGGCAGGCTCTTGAAGCTACAGCTTCAAATCCACGCTGACACCGACCGATGCCTGCCCCTTCGCATCGGTCTTCTCCGCCTGCTCCGCCCTGACGGCCGCGACAAGCTGTCTGAACTCCATATCATTCATATAGACAATCCCATCCTTGGACGCGGCGAGCTTATCGTTGACGAGCTGCTCCGCCCCGCTTCTTTTCTTTATCTTTTCTTCCATGTCCGTCAGCGGCCTCCCCGCTTGTCCTGCAGCTCTTTTCGCCTTTTTGCCGCCTTTTTGCGCGTCACCTGAATCAGCCTGTCCGCGTTTTTGCGCCGCTCCGTCCGGAGCTTCGCGCTCATTTTCAGGCTTCGGTCGTTCCTCACGCAGGAGAAGGAGCGATATTTGCCGTCCGCGTCTATATAGCTGTGGCGGAATACCACCGTCTGCCCGCTTGCCTTGTACATGCCGTCCAGCCACTTTGTCAGCATCTCGACGCCCCCAAGCATTTCCTTTGTCTCTTTTTCCTGCTCAGGGTCGTTTTGCATTTTGTTCAAAAGTCCGGGATTGATCGTGAGCGTCTTGCCCTTTCGCTCTGACGGAAAGGTACTGCCGACCCGCACCTCCACGCTCGGCACAAGCTTTGCCAGCCGCTTTGCATAGTCCCTGAGGCTCTCCCGTCTGCGGGTATACGGCGGAAGCGATTCCTCCGACAGCTCCGATACCTTCTGCGGGGCGGCGCTTTGGCGGACGTTATCGGCCGTTTGGCTGGATGCCGTTCGATTATCCGTCACGCTCTGCGCCGCATAATCACCGTATTTCCCGTATCTGTCCGTAATCTCCATGAGAAAAGCCTCCTTCCTGTTTATGATAGAGCTTCCAAAGTCTTTTCATTACTTCCATATATATTTATATCGGTTCATTGCCGGTAAGCATTAACATCTGCTGATGATTTGCGGCTTTCATCACGCAGCGCTGTCATAGTTTACAATGGAAATTTCCTGTGTAAATTGTTTCGCCCGTTCTGTAATCCGTTCCAATCGCTTGATAACATCCCCTGTGTAAATCGTCTCATTGCATTCCGTACATTTATAACAGGGAACATTTCGGACAATCAGCAGACAGTTCCCTAAATCAGTAACACTTGTGGTATATCCCCTCTCAGCCTTTGCCCCGCAGCTCATACATACCATATTTAACGCCTCCTTTTTGTTTTTAAATCACTTTCCCATATATCAGAGTCAGGAACATATGCGGTTATCAAATATATAAAATCCGCGTCACAGCTCACAACAATATGAAGATATTCCGATTTCACAGATAAACCCAAAATCAAGCAACTTGGCAGTGGCTTATCCTCCTCATATTGCCTGATGATTTCCCCTGTATTAATGCCGTTCACAATATCGTCAATGCTTATGCCCCGTTCATATAGCCGAAGCCGCGCATGTTCCGTTATTACCAAATTTTCAGGCACATTTAATGTTCTTAACTGTTCCGCCTCTATCATTTCACACCACTTCTCTGTCAAAATACCTGTCTGAATATGTTTTTATTATATACAATCCTTCAATATATTTCAATTTCTTCTATAAGGATTTCCACGCTCCGCCACGCATTTTTAATGTAAGCGCTTACATTTTTTACTCAAAACTATTGTGGATTTTGTCAAGATGTGATACACTTGCAGGGTAAGCGGTTGTATAATCTGTCACTCATTTTTTTATTCTAGGAGGTTGCTTATGCACGGAAATGTTATCGTAGGCCAATCAGGTGGCCCTACATCAGTCATTAACTCAAGCTTAGTCGGCGTTTTCAAGACGGCGCGCGACCGCGGCGCAGGAAAGGTATATGGTATGCTCCATGGCGTAAAGGGGCTTCTTGACAGGCAGTATGTGGATTTGTCCGAGCATATTCGGTCAGATTTGGACATCGACCTTCTCAAGCGCACGCCCTCTTCCTTCCTTGGCTCCTGCCGTTATAAGCTTCCCGAGATTCGCGACGGCAGGGAGATTTACGACAAAATCTTTGAAATTTTGGAGGAGCTGAATATTGAAGCCTTTTTCTATATCGGCGGCAACGACTCCATGGACACGATAAAGAAGCTTTCTGATTACGCAATCCTGATCAGCAGCGACATTAAATTTATGGGCGTTCCCAAGACCATCGACAACGACCTCGCCTGCACGGATCACACCCCCGGATATGGAAGCGCTGCCAAGTACATTGCCTCCGTCACCAAGGAGATTATCCGCGACGGGCTTGTGTACGATTATCCCACCATCACAATCCTTGAGATTATGGGGCGCAACGCGGGATGGCTGACCGCCGCTACCGCGCTCGCCGCGGGGGAGGACTGCGAGGGCGTCGATATGATTTTCCTTCCCGAGGTTGCCTTTGACATTGATGTATTTATGGAAAAGGTCAAAAAACTCTGCCAGAACAAGCGCTCTGTCGTTATCGCCGTATCGGAGGGCATCAAGGTTGCCGACGGCCGCTATGTCTTTGAGCTGAAGGATCATGTGGAATTTGTGGACGCATTCGGGCACAAGCAGCTTCAGGGCGCGGCGAAATTCCTTGCCGATAAAGTAGGATCTGAGTTTGGCGTCAAGACACGCGCAATTGAGCTGAGCACGTTACAGCGCTGCGCGTCGCACATGACCTCGCGCGTGGATATCACGGAGGCCTTTCAGGTGGGCGGCGCCGCCGTAAAGGCTGCATTCGAGGGCGATACGGGAAAGGTTATCGTGCTCGACCGCGTATCCGAGGACCCTTACATCTGCACGACCGGCACACAGGATGTGCACAAAATCGCCAATATTGAGAAGAAGGTGCCCTTGGAGTGGATTACGCGCGACAACACTTATGTGTCCGACGAGCTGATTCATTATATCCGTCCGCTGATACAGGCGGAGCTGTCGCCTGTCATGGTTGACGGGCTTCCTCGCCATCTGCGGTTGAATCTGTAAAAACAGGCTTTCCCCTGCCCCTCAATCTTGAGGGGTGGGGGAGCTTTTTGCCACTATTTCCTTCATAATACTCTTATGGACATCCTGCAAAAGATTTTTAAAATTCGTTCTCTTCCGCTGCCATTCCAAATTTTGTCCCTGGCTTTGTCTGTGTCCTGCATACCTTCGGCAGGCCCCTTGAAGTGACTTTTGTCAAGAGGTAAATGAATATTTGTGAGCCGCATAAATGAATACTTGTGAGCCGCATGGATACACTGTAATATTATATGTGGAATACATCAACGCTCGCCATCATTTCCTGTGATAAGCTCTCTAAATATTTAGCCTTCTCGGAAATACCGCCGATTTCATCGTAAATATTTTCAATAGAGGCCATAATTTCCTCAAGACTTGCAGAATTCTCCTGCGAAAGTGACGCAGAATTTTGAACAATTGCCACCGTCTCCGTCCGAGTCCCCTCAAGGCTTCTCGAATTTTCCAAAATTGTATTGATGCCAACTGCCGATTCGTCAATTTCATTGCAGACTTGCCGGAAAATAGCGGTTGTTGTCTCCATATCCTTCTCTTGTTTTTTCAATGGCTTCACGGCGGATTCTCCGGCTGTAATAGCGTAAAACCTCGTCTA
>JAMPFV010000058.1 GCA_023664265.1 Roseburia sp. | reverse complement strand
ATTCGCCCGTGATAACACCATGATAACAAAAATTAAAAAAACGTCAGATACGAGGTGCATACCAAGCAAAAAACCACCGAAAATGCCCTGTAAATCAAGTGAAATTATACCGATTTCTCCCACAGAAAACCGTGAGGGTGGTAGGACTGCTGGGTCTGGCAGGGTTGCGTCTATCATCGAGTAATTGTAATTTATCCAGTAAAATTAAGGCTTTCGGGGATTTCTCCGAAAGCCTTTTTGAATGAAAAACGGAGACGTCAGGTAAAATATATAAGTTTTGGTCATAACAAAACTTTCGTATTTCTGCATTTTCATACACACAAAAAAGCGGTAAAATCAATTTTCAAAAAGTGGCGAAACTCGAATAAAATCAGTCTTGCATCTCATCCCTGCAGATGCTATAATAAAACAGAAATTTGACGGCGGGAATGTCCGTTGGAAGGGAGGCGCAGGATGAACGGCTTGGGATACGCACCGATTTGCAGCAGCAGTTCCATGTCAAAAACATGCACAGATTCATGTTTACGGGATTACTGCGCTCTTTTTTAGGAGAATTTCATAAATTCATCGCAGTAATTCCGCATACAGTTCGACCTCAGGGGAGGCTGAACTGTTTTTTATGTTCCAAGAATCGTGGTAATCGCAGCGGCAGTCAGGAAAGAATTTGCCGCGGAAAAAGAGAGGAATTACGGATGAATATAAAATCAGAAAACAAATTAAAACGAAACATTATATTGGATTATATCAGCGTCTTTATCACCAACCTGAACATGCAAAGCTCCGTGTGGGTGCTCTATCTGGCCTACTGTGGGATGAGCCTTGCGCAGATTGGGATTATTGAGGGAATCTACCATGCGACAAGTATCCTGTGCGAGATTCCATCCGGCGCGGCGGCGGATTTACTTGGGAGGAAGCGGAGTATGCTTCTGAGCAGACTCTGTATAGCGGTCTCGTGCATGCTCATGCTGTTTTCCAAGAGCTTTGGGCTTTTTGCGCTGAGCTTTGCCATTCAGGCCGTCGGCAACAATTTCAATTCCGGCTCCGAGGAGGCGCTTGTATACGACAGTATGAAGGTTCTCGGGCAGGAGGAGCATTATAAGAGTGTCTGCGGGCGGCTCAATGTCGTCGTCGAGGTATCGCAGGGCATCGCGACCGTGGCGGGCGGCATTCTGGCGGAATACTCGTGGGTCTGGTGCTACGGTGCGTGTTGGGTGATTGCGGCGCTGGCGGTTCTTCCCGTTTGGCTTATGGAGGAGGCACCCTGTATCGATATGGAGCGGGAGCCGCTCACCGTCAGAGAGCTGGTCGCGCGGCACTTTCGGACAAGCCTTGCAATCCTGAAGTCCGATAGTCGGATCTTGAAGGTTATCGTTTATTATGAGGTGGTCTTTGCGACAGAGACGCTTTTGTTTTTCTACAGCCAGCAGTATTATTCTGAGCTGGGATATAATAAGATCCAAATCAGCCTGATTCTGCTCGTTGTGGGCGGTGTCTCCTGTCTTGGCGCGCTGACAAGCGCGCGGCTCTCCCGACACTTCGGGCGGAGGCTTGCATGGATTGCGGCAGGTGGAATCGCAGTGACGCTTCTGTGCTATGGCTTTGAGAATATTGTTGTGTCCGTGGCGGCGTTTGCCGTTTCAGGTTTCTTCAATTCCGTGCTGTATCCGGTACACTCCGATTTGCTGAACAGCCTGATACCGTCCGAGCAGCGCGCGACCCTGATTTCCGTTGACAGCATGTTCTTCTCGACAGCCATGATCCTCCTGTTTCCGATGGCGGGGCTGCTGGCCGACAGATGGGGGCTGACAGCGATTTTCGTCGGGAGCGGGCTTGCGCTGCTGCTGTTTGTGCTACTTTGGAATCGGAGAGCGCCGCGGGAGAAAAATTCATAATAATCGCCGGCAAAGAGGCTGATTTTGGCGACGATTGGCCATAATAAAAGAGAATATAAAGAAAGAAGGGAAAAATTATGGAGATGACACTCAGGTGGTACGGAAGCAAATTTGATACGGTCACCCTGAAGCAGATTCGGCAGATACCAGGCGTGACAGGCGTGATTACGACGCTGTATGACACGTCGCCGGGCGAGGTGTGGAGCCGTGAGCGCATTCGCGCCATGAAGGAGGAGGTGGAGGCGTCCGGCCTTCATATCGCGGGAATCGAGAGCGTCAACATTCACGACGCGATTAAGATCGGAGCGCCGGAGCGGGAGACGTACATCGCGAATTATATCGAGACGTTGGAGAATTTGGGAAAAGAGGATCTTCATCTTGTCTGCTATAATTTCATGCCCGTGTTCGACTGGACGCGGACGGAGCTTGCGCGTGTGCGCGCGGACGGATCTACGGTGCTTGCCTACACGCAGGAGGCGGTGGACGCGCTGGACCCCGAGCGGATGTTTGCGTCTATTGCGGGGGATATGAATGGCACGGTCATGCCGGGCTGGGAGCCAGAGCGGATGGAGCATGTGAAGGAGCTGTTCGCGCTCTACAAGGATGTGGATGATGAGCGGCTGTTTGCGAATCTGAAGTATTTTCTGGGGAAAATCATGCCCGTCTGCGATCAGTACGACATCAATATGGCGATTCACCCCGACGACCCCGCATGGAGCGTGTTCGGGCTGCCGCGCATCATCATCAACAAGAAAAATATTCTGCGCATGATGGAGATGGTGGATAATCCGCACAACGGCGTTACCTTCTGCTCCGGATCATATGGCACCAACCTTGACAATGACCTTCCCGACATGATACGCTCCCTCAAGGGCAGGATTCACTTTGCGCATGTGCGGAACCTCAGATTCATCACGCCGACGAACTTTGAGGAGGCGGCGCACCTTTCCTCAGACGGCACCTTTGACATGTATGAGATTATGAAGGCGCTGTATGAAATCGGCTTTGACGGGCCTATCCGCCCTGACCACGGGCGCATGATATGGGATGAGGTGGCGATGCCGGGCTATGGGCTTTACGACAGAGCGCTTGGGGCGGCATATTTGAATGGCCTGTGGGAGGCCATTGAGAAAGGAGCAAAACGGCATGATGGAATTAAGTGACAGCGGTCTGAAAAACCGTGAGGAGTGGGTGGCCAAGGGCTATCGGCTGCCCGAGTTTGACCGTGCGAAAGCGGCGGCTACGACAAGGGAGAACCCGTTCTGGGTACATTTCGGGGCCGGCAATCTGTTTCGGGCGTTTCAGGCCAATGTGGCGCAGCGGCTGTTGAACGAGGGCGTTCTCGACCGCGGCCTGATTGCGGTTGAGGGCTTTGACTATGAGATTATCGAGCGGATGTACCGCCCGCATGACAATCTCAGCATTCTGGCTACATTAAAGGCGGACGGCAGCGTGGAGAAAACGGTTGTGGGAAGCATTGTGGAGACTTGTGTGCTGGATTCGGAAAACGCGGCGGAGTTCGGACGGCTGGAGGAGATTTTCTCAAAGGATTCACTGCAGATGGCGACCTTCACGATCACGGAAAAGGGCTACAGTCTTGTGGACGGAAAGGGGGAGCTTCTGCCGGCGGTGGAGGCGGATTTCGCGGCAGGCCCCGCCACGGCGGCGAGTTATATCGGAAAGGTTGCGGCGCTGCTGTACACCCGCTATCGGGCGGGCGAAAAGCCGATTGCCATGGTCAGCATGGACAACTGCTCCCACAATGGCGATAAGCTGTATGACGCGGTGCGCGCCTTCGCGGAGAAATGGACGTCAAACGGTCTGGTGGAGGCGGGCTTTTTGAGCTATATTAATAAGAAAGAAAAGGTGAGCTTCCCATGGACGATGATTGACAAGATTACGCCAAGACCCGACGCGTCCGTGGAGGCGATATTGGAGAAGGATGGGATCTCGGGGCTGGAGTCGGTGATTACCTCGAAAAATACCTATGTCGCGCCCTTCGTCAACGCGGAGGAGTGTGAGTACCTGGTGGTGGAGGATTGGTTTCCGAACGGAAGGCCCCCCTTGGAGCGGGGCGGACTGATGTTTGCCGACCGTGAGACCGTGGACAAGGTGGAGAAGATGAAGGTATGTACCTGCCTGAACCCGCTGCACACGACGCTTGCCATCTTCGGCTGCCTGCTGGGCTATGAGAAAATCTCGGAGGAAATGCGGGACGAGGACTTGAAGAGACTGGTGGAGGCCGTCGGATATCAAGAGGGGCTTCCGGTCGTAATCAATCCGGGAATATTGAATCCCAAGGAATTTATTGATACCGTTCTGAATGTGCGGATTCCCAATCCGTTTATGCCCGACACGCCACAGCGGATTGCGACGGACACCTCGCAGAAGCTGGCAATCCGATTCGGGGAGACCATCAAGGCCTATCAGGCCTCCGACACGCTTCAGGTCTCGGAGCTGACGCGGATTCCCTTGGTGCTTGCAGGATGGCTGCGGTATCTGATGGCGGTGGATGACGCGGGCAATGCCTTTACGCTCAGCCCTGACCCGCTGTTGGACGAGGTGCGCCCTTATGTGGCGGGGATAACGCTCGGGGAGCAGACGGATGTGGAGGAGAGGCTCCGCCCGCTTCTGGAAAAGAAGGCGATTTTCGGCGTGGATTTGTATGAAATCGGGCTGGACGGAATCGTGTGCGATTATTTCAGGCAAATGATTGCGGGAACGGGCGCAGTCAGAAGGGTATTGCAAAAGATATAGCGGGAGGAAAACCGAAATGCTGAAGTTGATTGTCTGTTTTGTTGCCGGAATCGGCGCGGGACTGGGGACGGGCTTTGCGGGGATGAGCGCCGCGGCGGTCATCAGTCCGATGCTGATTACCTTTTTGGGGCTTCCGGCCTACGAGGCTGTCGGCATCGCATTGGCGAGCGATGTGCTCGCCAGCGCCGTAAGCGCGTATACTTACGGGAAAAATAAAAATCTGGATATCCGAAACGGCGTAGTGATGATGGCGGTGGTTCTGATATTTACATTGGTCGGGAGCTTTCTTGCGAGTCTGGTGCCCAATACCACAATGGGGAACTTTTCCGTGTTTATGACGCTGCTTTTGGGTATTAAATTCATTGTAAAGCCGGTGATGACGACCAAGGAGTCGATGAATGCGGTCAGCGGTACAAGGAGGATGATTCAGTCCGTCGTCAGCGGGACGGTGGTCGGCCTGATTTGCGGCTTTATCGGCGCGGGCGGCGGCATGATGATGCTGCTTCTGCTGACAAGCATTCTGGGTTATGAGCTAAAGACCGCGGTGGGCACGAGCGTGTTTATTATGACCTTCACCGCCCTGACAGGCTCCGTCAGCCATTTTGTCATTGGCGGTATGCCGGACTTGTGGTGCCTGTTTTTCTGCGTGGTCTCGACCCTGCTGTGGGCGCGGATTGCGGCGAAGTTCGCAAACAGGGCGAGCGCTATTGTGCTGAATCGGGCGACGGGTGTGGTGCTTGTGATTTTGGGGGCGGCAATCCTGCTTGCTTCATAGCGTTACAAACGGATTTTTACCCATCGTCTTTATTCATTTTCAAAAGCAGTTGTTTCTGTTTCGTCCGCTTCCGTTTTTAAAGCGGCATCCGCTCTTGATGCTGCTTTTGCACGGGCGCGGGCTTTTCTGCGCGCTATAAACGCAGCCCTTTTTTCAGCTTCTGATGTCTTCTTATGCTGTTCTTTTTTTTGGACATAGCCATCCCATAGGATATAAGCGCCAAAACCGATTGATAGGATTCCGATTGCCGTCAGCATGATTTTCATTATCTTTTTCATTGTCAGGCTCCTTTCTCAATAAAACGCCACTCACAAAATCTTTTTTGCATACGGTTGTCGTCCCATGTTTCGTCAATATAGCGCTCAATGGAATTTCGCGGTGAAACGCCCCGATGCCGCTGTGACCATCGGATAATACATATGGATGTGGTCAGCAGATTGAGCGCCATAAATATACTCAGGGCAATACAGGCGATATTCCACATGGGGGTGTTTATTTTAGAAAACAGCCCCCCTAATGCGGGTACGCACCATTTGGAAAACACTATTCCCGCAATACCCCATCCAACCGTAAATGTGGGGCACACCAGTCCGTCGATGTTCAAAAACTTTCTGCTGTAATCCCATGCCTGCATATGCAGTCCATATTTCAAAAGCGCACCGCAAAGGTATTCCACAACGGTTGCGGAAGCAGCAAAGATAAAAAATTGCAGAACGTAGTTTTTATCCTTCATCAGAACGGCTCCGATATACAAAACGACCGCTCCAATACCGTAAATAATGCAAAACGGTCCCCATACGGCTACCGTGTGGGTTTCCCAATACCCATGGCTAAACAGGCAAAACACTCCTTCAAGAAGGACACCCGACAGGCTTCCCATTATAAACAGCCAAAACAAGTTGGAATAGCTGATTGGCTGCTGTACTTTTCTCATAAAGACCCTCCTTGTTCCGTCTGTTTCTGAATGGCTTCCAAGTTTTTTATGCGTTGTCTTTTTCTTCTTTCTTGATTGGAAAGCATCCTTTGTTTTCTTTAAAAGCTCTCTTAGGACGGCAAGCGTTTTTTGGTCATTCGGAAACAGCCACCGCAGCAGTGTGAGTGCGATGGCAAAGGTCGCTATCTTCTCAGGGGAGACCGGAAGCCACAGGAAAGCGAGATAGGCGCTTGCTGCAGCCATCATCCATCCGATTTCATAACAGGTGCCGATTCCCAACATAATATACGACCATCCGTTTGTGATCAGCCATGCAATACCGAAGCACAGTAAAAAGTGTGGATTCAATAAAAACTCGATTATTTTTTTAAATTTTTCTTTTGCTTTCATATTTTTTACCGTTGTTTTCCGCCATTATATCCCGACATTGTCACATATATTGATACTTCTTCCTCTTTGCGAATAAGAATACAATCGAGATGACAAAGGCAAAAATCTCTGCCGTCACGTCCGCAAACCAGATACCGTCAAGCTGAAACAGGGTTGGCAGGATCAGGATTGCCGCCATCTTGAAAATAAAAGTACGCAGGAAGGAGATTGCCGCCGATACGCCGCCGTCGTTGAGCGCGGTGAAGAAGGACGAGGCAAAAACATTGAAGCCTACGATAACAAAGGATATTGTGGAAATCCGCAGCGCCCGCACCGTCATGTCAAACAGCGTCGGGTTATAGCCCACAAATAATTTTGCCAACGGGGCGGCGAGAAGCTGTGCCGCCGCTACCATGGCCGTACCGGTTGTAAACATGAGGATATTGCTCTTTTTCAACAGATTTTTCAGTTCCGCATGGTTCCCCGCGCCATAATGATAACTGATAACAGGTGCGCTGCCCATGGAGTAGCCGATAAAAATTGCCGCAAAAACAAACTGTACATACATCAGCACGCCGTAAGAAGCGACTCCGTTTTCCCCTGCATATTTGAGCAGTTGGAAATTATACAAAATGCCAATTACCGCCGAAGTCGCATTGGATACCATTTCAGAGGAACCGTTGGCGCAGGCTTTCAGGATCGGTCTCACTTCCAACCTTGTTTTTACCAGCTTCAGCAGACTTGTATTCGGGCGCAGGAAATAGATAAGCGGTATCACAGCCCCCACGCACTGGCTCAAGCCTGTAGCAAGCGCAGCGCCTGTAACGCCCCATTTAAATACGGCAATAAACAAGGCATCCAGTGCCATATTTGTCACACCGGCCGCCACGGTTGCCAGGAGACCAAGGTTGGGTTTTTCTGCCGCAATCAAAAAACTCTGGAATGCATACTGTAGCATAAAGGGAACGGTAAAGCCCATTGTGACGACGCCATACAGGACACAATAAGGCAGCATCCCTTCCGTCGCACCCAGCAGAAGCGACACGGGTTTCATTACGGCAATCCCGACAGCCGTAAGAACAGCGCCTGTAATAACCGATACCCATATCATCATGGTAAAATATTTGTCCGCCTGTTCCTTTTTCCGCTCTCCCAATATTTTGGCAACCAAAGCGCTGCCGCCGCTTCCCAGCATAAAGCCCACGCCGCCCAGTATCGTATTAAAGGGCATGATTAAGTTGATCGCGGCAAAAGCAGTGTCGCCCACAAAATTGGAGACAAACAGACCGTCCACGACACCGTAAATAGAAGTAAATACCATCATCACAATGGATGGCATGACAAAGCGCAGGAGTCGTTTGTAGTTAAAATGATCGGATAATTGGATCTTCATTTCTTTTTCCTTTCAAAATATTGTTTTATCAGCATTGCAAGCGGGGACACGATTTCGGGAATTTCAATGTCTGTCGTATTTACGCACAATTCGTATGCCCGTCTGTCTCCCCAATGATAGTTGGAGAGAAGGTCATGGCTTGCAGAGCGGGATTTGTCAATCATTTTCATGCGCCGAGCCATCTCGTACTCGCACAGTTTTTCACCACTTGCGGCATTCTGTCTGCAGCGTTCTGTTTTCGTTTTTATATCCGCATATACAAAAATACGGTATGGCTGTATGTCGCGCAGAATAATGTCGGCGTTTCTTCCTACTATGACAGCATCCCCTTTTTCCGCAAGCAGACGGATGACCTTGTGCTGTTCCGCCAGAATACCTGCCGTCTGGTTTTGGGCATATATCTGTGTCGTAAGGCTGCGCCGGAAAGTATAGGGATAATTTACGGTAAAGCCACGGTCCAGAACCTTCTCTATATAATGCTCATCCATCTCAAGGTTTTCTGCAATTTTGCTGATAATCTCTTTGTCGTAGTAGGCGAAGCCAAGCTCATCCGCCAGTCGTTTTCCAAGTTCCCTGCCGCCGCTTCCAAACTCGCGGCTGATTGTTATGATTTTCATAAATAAGCGTCTCCTTTGATCCCTCTGTTTTGATTGTATCTGAGTCAGTCCGTTGGAACAGGCGTTTTCTTCTTGTATTCTTCCTGCATAAATCGGTTGAGCTTGCGAAAAACTGAAATAAAAAGCGCTCTTTCTTCCTCTGAGATTGCGGAAAAAGCGGTCTGTTCAATTTCCTGCGTTTCCCCTATTACTTTTTCACAGAACTGCTTCCCGATTTCCGTGAGCACAATACGCTTTCTGTTACGCGTGTTCGGAATTACCTCCAGTGTAATCCACTCCTTTTTTGCCATTGCGGCAACGGAAGTATTGACCGTCTGTTTGGAATAGAACCAGTTATTGCACAAATCCACTTGTGAAACAGATTCGTCATAGTTGTACAGAATATATAGTATCCAGTATATACTGTCAGTAAGATGATACCTCTGTGCTATATTATGGTAGATTTCATCACTCTCATTACAGAGCCGGTTAATTTCAATCATTTGTTTTTTTATTGTGTTCATACAAAATCCTCTCTTTATAAGAATAAAGTATCTGTTTTCGGACTGCTATATGATATAATAGTCCGAAAACGGATACTTGTCAATGGATTTATAAAATATTTTGCAGACAAAGGTATCAAATTATAGCGAATAGCGAAAGAACTTTGTGTATTTGGGACATAATATACAAGGTTCTTTTTTTGTGTGTTACAGGAAATCGCGACAGCGCAGGGAGGAGCGGGCATGAGACGGACGGAAAAATTGATGGAGGATTGGACGTTCTCGAAAGAGGGAGAGCGGTGCAGGGTAGAGCTGCCGCACACATGGAATGCGCAGGATGGGCAGGACGGCGGCAACGATTATTACAGAGGCGTCTGCGTCTACGAGCGGCAGGTCGCAAGGCCTGCGCTTTATGGGGCGGAGCGGGTATATTTGCAGTTCGAGGGCGTCAACGCGAGCGCGCGGGTGCTCTGGAACGGAGCGTGCGTGTGCACGCACGACAACGGCTACGCGGCTTTTCGGGTGGACATAACGGACAAGCTGCGGGAGATGAATACGCTGACGGTGGAGGTGGACAACGGCAAAAACAGGCGGGTCTATCCGCAGGCTGCGGATTTCACCTTTTACGGCGGCATTTATCGGGACGTGGCGCTTCTGATTGTGCCGGAGGTGCATTTCGATTTGGATTATTACGGCGGGAATGGACTGCGCGTCACGACGGAGGTGCAGGGGACGACGGGCCGCCTCCATATCAGGGCGTATACGAATCGGAAGGGTTTGCAGGCCGAGGGGATAGAGGCGGTATTCACGCTCAGGGACGCGCAGGGAGTTGTGGTCATAAGCGCCCTTGGGCATTGTGCCCAAGGGCACAGCACCAAGGGTCATAATGCCCAAGGGCGCAGCGCCAAGGGTCATAATGCCCAAGGGTGCCGCGCCAAGGGTCATAATGCCCAAGGGCGCAGTGCCAAGGGTCATAATGCCCAAGGGTGCCGCGCTGAGGAATTTCGCGCTGTGATGGAGGTCGCAGACGCGCATCTGTGGAACGGGGTGAAGGACCCGTACCTGTATCAGCTCGAGGCGCGACTGATGCGCGGGGAGACGGTGGTGGATGAAATCAGCGTCGCCTGCGGTATCCGAACCTTTTTCGTGGATGCCGACAAGGGCTTTTTCCTGAACGGCGCATCCTATCCACTGCGCGGAGTTTCCAGACATCAGGATTACAAGGGAATCGGCAACGCAATCTCTAAGGCGCAGATGGACGAGGATATGGCGCTGATTCGCGAGGTGGGGGCGAACACGATTCGCCTTGCGCACTATCAGCACAGTTCGTATTTTTATGATCTGTGCGACCGATACGGGATGGTGGTATGGGCGGAAATCCCTTATATCTCGGAGCATATGCCGGAGGGCAGGGAGAATACCTTCCTGCAGTTGCGGGAGCTTATCGTGCAGAATTTCAATCACCCCTGCATTGTGACGTGGGGGCTTTCCAACGAGATTACGATTTCGGGGAGAAACAGGGCGGATATGCTGGACAACCACCGTAAGCTGCAGCGGCTGGCGAAAAGGCTGGATCCGACGCGGCCGACGACGCTGGCCTGCTACGCGATGTGCCATCCGTTTCATCCGGTCACGCGGATTTCCGATTTGGTGGCGTGGAATCTGTATCTGGGGTGGTATGTCCCGGGGCTGTTTTTGAATGACCGGTTTATGGAATTTTATCATCGGAGGTATCCCGACCGTCCGCTCGGCTATTCGGAGTACGGCGCGGAGGGGATGCCGAATCTGCACAGCGCAAGGCCGCGGCGCGGCGACCACTCCGAGGAATATCAGGCGCGATACCATGAGTACATGCTCGAGTGCTTTGACAGGCATCCGTTTTTGTGGGCGACCTATGTGTGGAACATGTTTGACTTCGCGGCTGACGCCAGAGATCAGGGCGGCGAGGCAGGGATGAATCACAAGGGGCTGGTAACCTTTGACCGCAGGGTGAAGAAGGACAGCTTTTACATCTATAAGGCGTGGTGGAGTGAGGAGCCCTTCGTGCATCTGTGCGGCAAGCGCTATCGGTACCGCGCGGAGCGGACGACGACGGTGACGGTGTACTCGAACCGTCAGGAGGTGTCGCTCTACTGCAACGGGAAGCGGGTCGCGACCCAAAGGGGAGCGCATGTGTTCCGCTTCCGCGTGGCGTTGGCAAAAGAAAACAGGATAGAGGCGCGCTCGGGCGGACTGAGCGACAGGGCGGTGCTCTACAGAACACGGCGTCCGAGACCCGAGTACAAGGTGAAAAAGAGCAGGAGCCAAAATTGGACATAGGGCAGCCGCGCAGAAGCAGAAGCCCAGACCGGAGGCAGGGCAGCCGCGCAGAAGCAAAAGGCGGCGATCGCTCAGGAGAGAGGCGGAAACGACAATATGGGGGGAAGAATGGAAGAGAAGGCATTGAATGAAAAGGAAGCAAAAGCAAAAAGAAAGGCGTATCAAAAGGCGCGCGCCAAGGCGGTGCGGTCGTGGAAGGGACTGACGTGGTTTAGTCTGCCGTTTGCGATACTGTTCACCGCCGCCGCGGTTTTTACAAGCATATTTGACAATTCGCTCTCAATCTTTGTGGGCGGCACCTTCAATCATTTTGAGAAGGACTCCGACGCGGTCTATTATGCCTTGGATTTTGATTCCGAGGAGCAGATGACCGCTTACGGCTTGGAGCTCTGCGAGCGGGTCGAGGCCGAGGGCGCGGCGCTTCTGCTGAATGAGAATAATGCGCTGCCGCTTGGGGAGGGCGCGCGGGTGAGCTGCTTCTCGAACTCGTCGGGGAATCTCGTGTATGGCGGTACCGGATCAGGCAATATCGACGCGTCAACGGCAAATACGCTCAAGAGTGCGCTGGAGGCTTCGGGGATGGTGGTCAATCCGACACTCTGGGATTTTTACCTGAATGAGGAAAACGCTCCCTGGCTGCGCAAGGTCGGCAGTATGGTCTCGACGGAGGCGGCGGAGGTGTCCGAGCTGCCGTGGGCGCGCTATACGAACGCGGTAAAGGCCTCTGTGGCGGACTATGGGGATGCGGCGATTGTCACAATTTCCCGCGTGGGCGGCGAGGGTGCGGATCTTACTTTTTTGGGGAGCAACTATCTTGCGCTGGACGCGGACGAGCGGGAAATGATGGAAAATATCGCAGAGATGAAGCGTGCGGGCACGGTTGACCGCATTATTGTGCTGATCAATTCCGCAAACGCTTTGCAGGTGGACTTTTTGAAGGAGAATGAATACGGTGTGGACGCCTGCCTGTGGATTGGCGACGTCGGAATCTCGGGGATTGACGCGGTGGCGGATATTCTGGCGGGCAGGGTGAACCCCTCGGGGAGCCTTGCGGATACCTACTGCTATGACAATTATTCCTCCCCCGCGATGGCAAACTTCGTGCCGACGGCCTATGCGGGCTATGAAAAGGGGGCGATACCGGACAACGCAAGCACCTATATGATCTATCAGGAGGGAATCTACGTCGGCTATAAGTATTATGAGACCCGCTATGAGGACTATGTGACGGGAGCGGGAAATGCAGGCGATTATGCGTATCACGAGGCCGTCGCGTTTCCGTTTGGCTATGGGCTGAGCTATACGGACTTTTCCTACAGCGGTATGCAGACAGAGTACGACGCGGCGGCGGATGGGTTCCGCATCCGCCTTACGGTGACAAACACGGGGAATATGGCGGGAAAGCGGACGGTGCAGGTATACGCGTCGAGCCCCTACACGCAGTACGACAGAGAAAACGGTGTGGAGAAGGCCGCGGTCGCGCTTGTCGGCTTTGCAAAGACAGAAGTTTTGGAGCCTGCGGAGAGCGAGACGGTGGAGATCCTTGTGGACAGGCGCGATTTGGCCTCCTTTGACGCGTACGGCGCGGGCACTTATATTTTGGAGGACGGAGATTACTGGCTGACCTGCGCGTCGGATGCGCATCAGGCGGCAAACAATGTGCTCGCGGCCAAGGGGTACACGCCGGCGAACACGCAGAACCGCATGGATGCGGCGGGGGACAGTACCTTGGTATATTGTTGGAACAATCCGTCCTTCGACGCACAGACGTATGCGGTTTCGCAGAACGGAACTGCCATCACGAGCAGACTGTCCGCTTCGGACATCAACAGGACGGAGGCGGTGAGCGAGCGCATTTCCTATCTGTCGAGGAGCGACTGGACGGGAACCTTTCCCACGGAGATTTTACAGCTTACATTGACGGACGCGCTGACGGCAAAGCTTCAAAATGTGCAGTATCGTCCCGAGGACTATGAGACTGCCAAAATGCCGACGATGGGGGCAAAGAACGGTCTGCGTCTGGTGGAACTGATGGGAGCGCCCTATGACGATTCGAGGTGGGAGACGCTGCTCGACCAGATGACCTTTCGGGAAATGGTCTCCCTGATTGGTGATTCGTTTCACTGGACGATGCCGATAGAGTCCATACAGGCGCCCGGGACGCGCGACGAGAATGGGCCGCAGGGACTTACGGCTTCCCTGTTCACGACAGGCGTTTCGGACGGGAAAACGGCAATCAAGGCGACTGCGTTCACCTCCGAGGATGTGATGGCGGCGACCTTCAATACGGATTTGCTCTACGCGGTTGGCAGGGTGATCGGCAATAACTGTATCGCGGCGGACATCGCGTGCCTTTATGGGCCGGGCGCGAACACACACCGAACGCCTTACGGCGGGCGCAACTTCGAGTATTATTCGGAGGACGCATTTCTTGCGGGCGAGATGGGAAAGCACGAGGTACAGGGACTGGCGGACAAGGGCATCTTTGTGGTGCTCAAGCACTTTGCGCTCAACGACTGTGAGCAGGACAGAATCGGGCTTGGCGTGTGGCTTTCCGAGCAGGCGGCACGGGAAATCTACCTGAAGGCGTTTCAGGCGCCGATAGAGGAGGCGGACGCGGGCGTCATGGTCGCCTACACCCGCTGGGGCGCGGTCTGGTCGGGCGCGAACGAGGAGCTGATGAGCGGCATCCTGCGCGGCGAGTGGGGGAAAATCGGGCTGAACATCACGGACAACGTGCTGACAGCCTATGTAAACGGTGTGGACGGCCTGATGGCGGGCGGCGTATCGACCTTTGACGCGATGCTGCCGCTGGTGACCAACCAGCTCCCCAAGTACAAAAAGGATGCGGTGGTGGTGACGGCGATGCGCGAGGCGTGCCATCAGAATCTGTATTCTATCGTAAATTCGGCCGGCATGAACGGCGTGAGCGAGCGCACGAGGATTAAAAAGACAGACCTCAGACTGGTCAAAATCTGCAAGGGCGCTGCGGCGGCATTTTGCCTGCTGTTTGCAGTTTCTCTCGCGGTGTGGCTCGTAAAGAGGCGGAGGTTCGGAAAGGGCGGTGCGTATGGAGCATGAGAGGACGGCGCTGAACAGGGCGAAGCTGTATCAATTGGCGCTGTTTCCGATGAATAACGGCGCGACAAATGTTTACTATATTCTCACCATGAATTTTATCGCGTACTACGCGAACGGCGTTTTGGGGCTGGCTCTGATGTTTGCGACGACAATGGTGACGGTGATGCGTCTCTTTGACGCGGTGACGGACCCTGTCATCGGCGCGCTGATTGACCGCACCTCGACGCGCTTTGGGAAGTTCCGCCCGTATATGATATTGGGCAATGGCATTATGCTTACAGCCTCCGTCCTGCTTTACTTCGGGACGCGGCTCATCTCGGACAGTCAGGCGTGGCTTCGCTATGTGTGCTTTGTGCTCTTCTACGCGCTCTATGTGATCGGCTATACCTTCCAGACCGCGTGTACCCGCTCGGGACAGACGTGTCTGACCAACGACCCGAGACAGCGGCCGCTTTTTACTGTGTTCAACACCATCGCAAGCCTGATCGGCATGGGCCTGATTCAGTTTCTCGCGCCGATTTTGAGCGGGCGGCTGGGCGGTTACAACAGCGAGGCCTTCTTCAATGTGCTGATACCGCTGTCCGTTATCGTCTCCGCGGTATTGACGCTCCTTGCGGTGGTGGGCATTTGGGAGAAGGACCGCCCTGAATTTTTCGGCGTGGGCGCGGTACAGGAGAAAGTGGCGCTCAGGGAATACGCCGCGATTTTGCGGGCCAACAGGGAGCTGCAGCGGCTGATGGTGGCGGGTGCGGGGTGCAAGCTGGCCTTTTCCATCGCGACCAACATGACGGTGCTGTGTATGCTCTACGGCGCGATGATGGGCGATTACGGCGGTCTGTATCTGCCGATGATGGTTGTCGGGTATGTCTTCTCGGTTCCGTTCTTTCTGCTGACGGTGCGCACCTCACAGAAGCGCGGGCAGAAGGCGTCGCTGGTGCGTTATACATGGCTGGCGCTTCTGATGTACGCGGGGGTGCTGGCGCTCCTGCTGCTCTGGAGGCCGCAGAATCCTGTGGTGCAGTTGCGCCTTGGGCCGCTGAATCTCTATACGGTGCTGTTTGTCCTGTGCTTCGGCGTGGGGTATGGCGCGTACTACGCGACGGCGGACATGCCGATTCCGATGGTGGCAGACTGCTCGGACTATGAGACCTACCGCTCGGGAAAGTACATCCCGGGGATTATGGGAACGCTGTTTTCGCTGGTGGACAAGCTGGTGAGCTCGCTTGGGTCAACCATCGTGGGCGTCGCGCTGGCGCTGATTGGGATTCATGTGCTCCCCGACGGGAACACGCCGTATGCGGACGGAATGCATGGGGTGGTGGTGATCCTGTTCTGCGTGATTCCGATGGCGGCGTGGGCGGCGACGCTGCTCGCGATGAAGGGCTACACGCTGACGGGGGAGCGGATGAAGGAGATACAGGCGGTCAATGCCGCGCGGCGGGACGCGATAGCGGGCGGCCTGACGCTGGAGGAGGCGATGGAGCGGTGGAAGTAAACCGCGGGCTGTGAAAAGAACGCCTAAAATATTTTCCGCACTTTAAAGTTGCGCAATCGAAAAAAACAGCGCATACAGATTGGTTGTGGTTTGTCGGGGAAATGCTATACTGAAAATAAGCCGCGGCGCAAGAAAAAAGAAGAAGGAGAATATTTTATGAGTTTCGGAAAAAATTTGCAGTTTTTAAGACATTTGAAGGGGAATATGACACAGGAGGATTTGGCTGAAAAAATGAATATCAGCCGTCAAACCGTATCAAAATGGGAGCTGGATACAGTGCAGCCTGAAATGGATAAGGCGATGGAACTTTGCAGGCTTTTCAATTGTTCACTGGACAACTTATTCCGCGATGACATGACCGCTTGTGACGAAGCGTATACAAATTTGCGTGTCGAAACCGTCCCCGCTTTCCGCTATATAAAGCACGCTGTTATCAGCGCCGATCCGGAAGGCGACGCTATCGACAGAGTATTTTCCATTGCCCGCGGCTGTGGCGTGGAGAACCCTCGCGTCATTGGCTGGGATTTCCCCCATGTGTCGCAGGAGCAGATCAATGTTTTCAATATGCATGGATATGAAGCGGCGTGGATACTGCCTGACGGGATTATTCCTCCCGACATGGAAATACACGATCAGGCGGATCACAGATATGCGGCGGTGCACATTGAATCACCTTTCGGAAATCCTTTTGTGACGATTCCCAATGCCTATAAGACGCTTATGGAGTATATGCGTGTGAACGCTCTGGAGCGCACGGAAAAGGATGTGATCCCCTGCTTTGAAACCGATGGGGACAGTATGGATATTTATATTGCCTGTAAGTAGCTTGGGCCGCAAAGGCGGCAGGGGATTTATATGATGTATCCGTTAAATCTTCGGAGAGATGAAGAAAGCATTTTGATTCCTTGGGAGGGGGGACAGACAGATATGCGTAGCCTGCCTGCATTTATTCCCGCGAGTAATGAGGAAAATAGCCATGCTTGCATGGATATTTGACGAATACCGCGAGGGTCTAATACCCCGCAGCTCTGCTGCGTTGCAAGTTTGATGCCCCGTCAGCTTGCTGCGGGGTTTTTGACTTTATAAAAGTGTCTGATTTTATACTTTTTTATTAGTTTTTGTGATAGAATATCAATATTAACCTTTTTAAACATTTTGTATTGATACAAACAAGACACTTAAAGTGATTTCTCTAAGTGCCTTAAAATTATAATAGAGTCAATAGATTTGTAAAAAGATTATTCCAAAAAACATTGCGTAAAATGCCCCACTTCTTAGCAGATCCTATTAAAGATCTCTTATTTTATAATGCCAAAATGGGTAGAGCTTAAAATTTGGTTCTGCCCATTTATAACTATTAACCGAATTTTTGAGTTTATATAACAAGGAACCTAAAAATTCTCTGTTTTTAGCATATTGGGAAAATGTATTCTAATATTCCCTGCACTTCTTTTCTGGCATCTCAAAATCATTTGTCCTTTTCGCTAATGGCGTTGAATCCTTGTTCCGCTTTTTATGGTTATAAACGATCTCTGCGTTTTTCCTTATCCGATCCTTTTGTCTGTTAATTTCACGGCTTTCAGCCTGCAAAAGAAATTTATAGTGCGGATCTTTTTCAGCATTGATGTCTAATTCAATCAACTGCTCTTTTGGGACTGGAATCATATTATTAAGGTTGATAACCGCATAATCTTTTATTTTGATAAAGTCTACACTTTCTTTCATTTTCTTATGTTTGGACTTAAATGAAGATAATGGCGCAAAATAAGAAAATCCGTTAATCGCTAAAACAGCGCCTATGTACTTTCGTCCAAATGAACCACCTTCGTGCAAAAACAAATGTTCCTGATATTGGCTCAAGTATTTTATATAGGCATCTTTCACGCCATATATTTTAATATTATTTTTCATAAAGCTCCTTTGTCTATTTACAGAAAAGGCAGGAACCTAAAGTAGTCCCTGCCATCTGCTAACTCGCTCACTTAAGGGCTGTGCATCACCCACTCATAACTCGCTCATTTATAAGGCTGTGCATCACCTGCTATATTTAGTATACACTATTTTTTGCTGATTACAACTTATTTTATGAAATTTTCATCTTTTGGTGCAGTAGGCATTAAAATAGCATGAATACAAGGTTTTAGCATATTTTTAGGTATATTCCTTATTAGAATTACGATGAAAGCTCCCTATGATTACGAGAAACAGGCAACTCCCTGTTTCTGTCAATAGTCTGTTTTTAGGAGGACATGAAAAGGGATTTGAAGGAGTTGCTTTTTTATGAATTATAGAATACAACAAAAATGATAAAATTAAGATAAAATATGGATAAGGAGTGTGGGCATATGTTACAGATCAGACCTGTTTCAGATTTGAGAAATAAGTTTCCTGACATCGAGAAAATTGTTAATGCAGGAGAACCGGTATATC
>JAMPFV010000057.1 GCA_023664265.1 Roseburia sp. | reverse complement strand
ATGGGATCCTTCACATATGCCTCCCTGCTGTAGCCGCAGTGCGGACAGGGCTCCCTGTCGGTCTCCTCAAAGCAGTATTCGCAGAGCGTTCTGTTGTTGATTTGAATCATACTTTCCCTCATTTCTGCGCTGTTTTGTCACACATAACGAGTTTGTGTCTGCGCTGTCTTGCCGCGCATAACGAGTTTATGGCAAGCGCAGCGCAGACACAAATCTCGCGATTGAAAATTTTAATTTTCAATCTGCTCCCCTGAAAAATATCTGTCTACGCCATTGGCGATTCCGACTGCTATTTTCTCCTGATATTCCTCCGTCGCCAGCAGAGCGTCCTCCGCCGGATTGGTCATATAGCCCATCTCGACGATGGTCACGGGCACCTGCGCCCAGTTGATGCCGCTCATGGTATCCGTCTCCCAGACACGCTCCTTACGGCATCCCGCAGCGCTGACCATCTCATCCAGAATGCAGTCTGACAGCGCCCTGCTCTCCGTGTACAGGTCTCCGTTATATACGTTGGCCGGAGTCTGACATATCGTCATGGCGCCGTTTGCGTCCTTATTCTCCGACCCGTTCGCGTGAATCCTGATAAAGGCGTCCGCGCCCGCCTCATTCGCGACGGCGGCCCGCTCGGCGTTGCTGATGTTCACCTCGTTTACGGTTCTTATCATTATGACCTCATAGCCTCTTGCCTCCAGCTCCGCCTGCAGCTTCAGGGCTACCTGCAGATTCAGCTCGTATTCGCTCAATCCGCTCACCACGCCGGAGGTGCCGCCGGAAACCTTGGCCTTCTGCTCCGCCGCGCCGGGGCCTATCGGCTCCTTCTCGCTGTTGCCCTTGGCCTGATGCCCCGCGTCTATCGCGACGAGGTATCCGTTAGCCGCGCCGTCATACGGTCTCAAATATTCGCTGGAAATATAGTATTCTCCGCCGTCCAACAGCACTCTGCTCCACTCGGCGTCCGCGTCCGCCACCTCCACGATTGTCCGCGCCGCAAGAACCTTATAGACCTCGCTGTCCGTTGACGGTGCCATGCGCACATTTACCTTCGAGGTGGTGCGCATCTCCACCGTCTCCGTCGAGGCAGACGTTGGCACGGTATTCCCCGCCGCAGTTCCCTCCGGATTCCCCGCAGCGCTCTCCTTGGCACCGGCCTCTTCCACGGTGCTCTCTCCGGAACCGGCTTCCTCCACGGCGCTCTCAGCCGTGCTCTCCCCGGAACCGGCTTCCTCCACGGCGCTCTTCCCAGGGACAGCTTCCTCCGCAATACTTCCCTCCGTGGCGGTTTCCTCCGCGACGCTTGCTTTTGCGGCGCTTCCTTCCAACACGATTTCCTGCGGGACGTTTCCCGCTGTGCAGGCTCCTGCCGCAAGCGTCACGGCAATGATGATAAACGGCAAAAACAATTTTTTTAATCTCGTCATTTCGTATAACCCATTTCCTTTTCATATCGGATAATCAAATCCCGGTTGGCAAACTCATACTCATTGAATACGGTCTCATCGAACTCATCCGGCTCCACCGTCGCGTGATACCAGCTCTTTGAATTAAAATACTCCTGCAGCTGCTCATCCCGGAAGCGTCTCCCGTGGCGGGCAAACAGTTCATTTCTGGCCAGTCTGCACTCCTCCGCCGTCATTCCCCTCAAATCGTCATAGGTGAGATACCGGCTGTCACTGTCCGGCAATATATATTCCGACCGCCAATCGTTCCTCGGCGCCTCCTCCTGCTCGGGCGCAGGCTCTTGCGGCTCCTCAGAGCCTGCGCCCGGCCCGTCAGGCCCGCCCGGCGGCGCGTCGCGCGTTTCCTCCACGGTCTCCGTATCTCCGGAATCGGCAGTCTCCTCCTCCGTATCCGTATCGCCGGAGACGACCGTCTCCTCCGTGTCCGTGTCGGCGGCACCGCTCTTTTTCCTCTCCATATCCGCGATGACGGCCTCCCTGTCCTCCTCCGTGTCGTCAGGCGAAAACAGAATCGCCGCGAGAATCAAAGCCACGCCGATTCCCACAATCACCTTGAGATTGAGCTTTTTCTTCTTTTCTTTTTTTTCTTTCTTTTCCTTCTTTTTCGGCGGCGGCACGGTATCCGGCTCGCGCGCGGGTTCTGCCGGCGCTTTCACCACAGGCGTCACAGTGGGCCTCTTCACTGCCGGTGCCACACCAACGGGCGCATCCTCTCGCAAGGCCTGTGTCACGCCAAGACCCGCATCCTCCCGCAAGGCCTGTGTCACGCCGATGTCCGCGTCCTCCCGCAGCGCCTGTGTCACACCGATGTCCGCATCCTCTCGCAGCGCCTGTGTCACGCCGATATCCGCATCCTCTCGCAGCGCCTGTGTCACACCTGCATCCGCAGACGCCGGCACGGTTGCGCCGCCTGCCTCCATGTAGGCCACCGTTCCGGCCATTCCCGTCTTTCCGGCGGACAGATTCACGGAGACGCCCGCAAACGGCTCGAACTTAATCCGCTCCACCGAGTCCTCGGACATCGTCAGGCGCTCGGGACGTATATCCAGTGCCGCCAAGGCCCCCTGAAAGCTCTCCATATCGCGGTAGCGCTCCGACGCCCTCAGCATGGTCGCCTTGCGGATAATCTCCCACAGCGGCGCGTCGATATTGTGGATATTCGAGCTGTACGCGCTGTCGTCCTCCAGCCGGGACATGGGGTCGTCAAGCAGATCCAGCGTCAGGGCATAATACAAGGTCGCGCCCAAGGCATAGATGTCCGTCCAAGGACCCTGCTTCCCCTTCTTCTGGTATTGTTCCAAGGGGGCAAAGCCCTGTTTGAGAATCACGGAGAGGCTCTGCGAGCCCTCCGTCAGCACCTGCCTTGCCGCGCCGAAGTCCAGCAGCTTGATTGTCCCGTCACTGCAAATCATAATGTTGTCCGGAGAAATGTCGCGGTGCAGGACGTTCAGATGATGCGCCGCCAGCAGCGCGTTGGTGACGTCCTTGGCCACCTGTATCGTCTGTCCCGCCGTGAGCACGCCGTGGTCGCGTATGTAGGCCTTGAGCGTCTGTCCTTTCAGGAAACCCATGGTAAAATACACCGTGTCATTTTCATAGAAGAAATCATAGACACTCACGATATTCGGATTGTCGTTGAACTTCGCGACCAGACGCGCCTCGTCGTAAAATTTATCCGCGCCTTCCTTGAACACCTCCATGGAATCGGCGCCGACCGTGGCCACATAGGTGTTGCCCGGGCTGCGCGACGCCAGCCCGTAGGGATAATACTCCTTGATAGCAACTCTGCGCTCGAGCTTTCTGTCGTATGCGAGGTAGGTGATGCCGAAGCCGCCCTTCCCGATAACGCCGCCGACGATATAGCGGTTCTCGAGGACGCTTCCCACCGCCAGAACTACAGGGTCCCGCACATACGCCCCTCTGCTGAAGCCGCAGTGCGGACAGGGCTCTTTGTCAATCTCCTTAAAGCAGTATTCACACAATGTTTTATTATTTATGGCAATCACATCCGCATCCTCCCGTTATCGTTGTCGCGCCCCAAGGGCATTGTCATGCCCCAAGGACATTGTCACGCCTCAAGGACATTGTTGAGATAGGGGTTCATCGGCCCCTGCGCGTACCGCTCTCTCGGGAACGGTATGTACGCGTCCGCGTTGAACTGCTCGCAGACCTCGTCCGCCAGAAAGCCGCCCATCTCCGTCAGCTTCACGACCTTTCCGTTGTCCTCCAGCAGACCGTATTTCTCCAGTATCGCTCTTTTTTCCTTGAAAATATCGTCGAAGCAAACACCCGTGCGCTTATGGAAGTCCGCTTTTATGACGGAGCGGTTTTTCAGCGGCAGCACAATCGCCTGACGGATCTGGTCCGACAGCGGGCGCTTATAGGCGCGCGTCACCGGCAGCTCCCCGTTGTCAATCTTAGCATAATATTCATCAAAATACTGCGAATTGATGTCAAAACGGTCATGGTAGCTGGAGAAGCCCGTCAGCCCGAAGCCCACCTGATCGTACAGATTGCAGCACTGGTTGTAGGCATAGTGCGAATACACCCTTCTGTCCTTCGCGTACACCCTGCGCAGCGTCTCCCGATAGCCGTTCTCGTTCAGAATGTCAATCGCGATCTGCTTCATCATCATCGTCTCCCGAAAGTCGGGGATATTCACCTCGCGGCCGCCGTCCCTGTAAGTATTGATGATGCCCTGCTTATCGCCGTAGGCCTGCACCTTCAGGCGGTAAATCTGTATCTCATTTACCGGCAGCCTGACCGCCCTGTCTATGACCTCCATCCAGTTCTCCAGCGTCTCCCCCGGATGGCCGTAGATAAACTCGATGTTCACGTCGAAGCCGAACGCCGCGGCCTTCTCCACCGCCTCCACCGCCATCGCAGAATCGTGGGGCCGGTTCATAATCCGCAGAATGTCGTCGTTGAGGGACTGCAGGCCGATGGTAAGGCGCGTGACGCCGTGCTTTTTCATCGATTCCAGACGCTGCGTCCCCTCCTCGCCCAGCAGGGAATTGGGGTCGTGATCAACATTGTACTGCCTGCAGTCCGACAGGTCTATGCGATTGCCGAACTCCTCCAGAAAGTGATCCAACAGCGCGGGCGGAAGATAGGTCGGCGTGCCGCCCCCCAGCAAAACGGAGCGAGGGCGTATCCTGTCTATCCCGAAGCGTTCCCGATAGAGATCGATCTCGCGTATCAGGTAACGGATATACTTCTCCTTCTCCTCCTTGCACTCGCCCACCATTCCCGGGTAGTGGCAGAAGATACAGTGCCGGATGCAGAACGGGATATGCACATAGATATCCATATAGCCGTCCTCGGGATAGACGAAATCCCCCAAGGCCGCCTCCGCGTCGCCCTCCGGATACTGCGTGATGGGCGGGTAGTGCACGGACGGGACGAAATCGCCGTCGTCGCATATCAATCCCATGCGCTGATATTCCTGAACCCTTTGGAACACCTCCTCCGCATGCTGTATCAGTTTCTCTTTTCTCTCCTCTGTCTGCATCCTATACCTCCTCAATATATTTCTCACTCAGCCTGCCCTGAACACCCAAGTCATCCAGAGCGATACCACCGGTATCATAACCAATTGAATCCACAGGGTCGCCCTTGGCAGCTCAAACATCCGAAAGGCCTTTCTGTCATAGGCCACCACCAGCGGCGCGTCCAACGGGAACAGATAAATATTCGACACGCACAGCGCCGCCGTCATCAGCGCCATCACCGGATTCACCCCGTTTCCGGCGGCCAACTGCAAAATGATGGGCGACAGAATGGTGATCACCGCCGGCGCGGACGGCAGAACCGCCATAAACACAAACGTCACCGCCGCAATCTGCATTAAGAGCAGCACGCCGGTGCGCCCCGCCGTATTCAGAAACAGCAGCCCCGTAAGGTAGTCGCAAAGCCCCGTGGAGACCACCGCCGCCGCGACGGAAATCATGCTTCCCGCCACAAAAAAGGTGGGCCAGCTGATGGCTCTCGAAAACTCCTCCCAGGTCATCACCGGAAAGCAGGGCAGGAACATCAGGGCCAGCCCCGCAATGGACGTCACCGTGATATTGATCGCGGGAACCCACGAGCTGATAATCCACGTGAGCACGATCCCGCAAATCAGCACGCCCGTATAGATGTCCATAAAGGAAGCCCGCTCCTCCCTGCGAAGCTCCGCCACATACCGCCGCAGCTCCTCCTTATCGGGCTCCGCCGGCGGATACACCCTTGTGATAATGACAAAGGCAATGACCAGCATCACGACCGCGAGCGGAAGCCCCATGCCGATCCAGTCGATGAAGCGGACACGGACGCCCGCGTAGCTCTCCAGCATATCCATGCAGATCAGATTCATGCTGGAGCCCGCGGGCGTGATCATCCCGCCGATCAGCGCCGACACGGTCAGGCAGATCATCATGCATCTGCGCGACCTGCGCTGCTTTTCTTTGTCGTGAAAATACGCCAAAAGCCCCTCCACATAGGGAATAAAAATAACGACCGCCGCCACATTGGACATGATGGCCGACAGCGCCGCCCCGCAGAGCATGAACAGAAAGGTAATCTGCCTGATCCCGAGCCGTTCCGTGCGGATAATCCACCGAATCAGCCTTCTGCTGAGAGAGGATTTCTGAAAGGCCAGCGACACCCCGAAAGAGGCCGTCGTAAAGTACAAAATATGGTTGGAGAACCCGCTGAAGGCCGCGGAAATGCTGTCCACACATCCGAAGGCGAACAGCATCGCGCAGGCAAGCAGACAAGATACGCACACGTTAAAGGACTCGAAAATCAGAAGAAATATGGCGGCCAAAAGGACGCCCAGCGTCCGGGCCGCCTGCTTTGAGAGTCCGTCGGGCGCGCAGAGACAGCACAGCGCAAGGGCGGACGCCGCCGCCGCAATGCCAAACCACCGCAGGACGGATTTCCCCCTGCCGCTCTCCAACCTTACCTTTCCCACTATGCCTCCTCCTGTTCAAACACCAGCATATACCGCTGAGGCACGAGCGTCAGGAAAACCTTCAGGGCAAAGCCGTAATGGCGCAGCTGCGCGATGATGAGCTCCGGCAGGATTCCGGGGCCGTAGTAGCTCGGCACCCCTTTCTCCGTGATGTGGTTATCCACAATCACCAGCCGTCCGCCCTTCCTCAGCGCCAGACGCAGGCTCTCAATAAAAGCATCCTTGACAAACTCGATATCCGTGATATAGACGGCGTGATACATCGAGCACATGAATATCGTGTCCACGCTGTCCGGCGGCAGCTTGGCATCGTTCATCGCCGCCGTGAGCGTGTGGATATTCCGCACCTGACTGCGTCGGACAAACTCGTTCAGGTACTCCAGCGCCTCGCTGTTGATCTCCGTGGCGTAGACGGTGCCGTTCTCCCCGACCGCCTTGGAGAACTGCCACGAGAAATATCCGCCGCCGCAGCCGATGTCCGCCACCGTCTCCCCTTCTCTGATCTGAAGGTACGACAGCATCTCGCCCGTGCGCTCCCAGAGGAAGCGGTTGGGATTGTTGAAAATCAGAAATTCATTCCATTTGTTCAGCGTCGCTATCGAGAAGTCCCCGCCGTTATACTCAAAGTTCGTGTCCAGGGAGGCGTCGTCAGGGTCCGGCAGCTCGAGATGGAACTTGTAAAAGAGATAGGTCTTGAGCCTGTCAAAATCCCCCTCGCTGAAGTACTCGCAGTAAAACGCCGTCAATTTGTCCCTCGTCATCTCGCCGCGCTGCTCCTCGTCGGCCAGACGGTACGCGATAAACCACATCAGCGCCGTGTAGTCGTCCCCGACGCGCTCCAGCGGATACAGCGCCTCAAAGGCGTCATGCGCCCGACGCAACTTCTCCTCATTGCCCTCCGCAAGGCCCTCATACATCATGCGGCCGGCCTTCTTGCCGCGCATGGTATAGCCCGACGTGGAGGTGCCTATGATCCGGTAGCGGACCAGCGACGCAGCCGAGTTGACGAAAATCGTGTCGTCGTCTATCCTGCACTTCTCATCTCCCCGCTCGGGAATCTCCACCATGTCAAAGATCAGCACATACCGCTGAGGTGTAAACTGGAAGGTGTCGGTCAGCCGGAAGCCGTAATACCAGAGCTGGCTGATGAGCATGGACTTATTCACATAGGGCCCGTGGTAGGGCAGCTCCTCGCCCGTGACCAGATCGTTGTCCACGATGATCAGCCGCCCGCCCTCTCTCAGCGCATGGCGGATACTCCCCACAAAGCGGTCGCGCTCGGGGTCGGTGAACGCGGCGTAAACGTTGTGATAGAGGGAGCAGATATAGACCAGATCCACCCGAATGTCATCGGAAAGCCCGATTCCCTCAAAGCTGCTCTCCACCACCTCCACATTCCGGACGCCGTAATCCGTCACATAATTGCGCAGATACTCCAAATGCATCGGATTGGTCTCGATGGCGTATACCTTCCCCTGCTCCCCCACAAGGTCCGCGAAGCGGAAGGAAAAATACCCCGGGCCGCTGCCCACGTCCGCCACATGCATCCCCTCTCTGATGTCGAATTTCTCAAGGTTCTCCTTGGTGGTCTCCCAGCGCTCCCTGTCCGGATTGTTGAACAGGATGAAATCCTCCAGAAAGCGCATCCGCGCCTTGATTATGGTGTTGTCGCCGGGGCCGTACTCCACAATGTGGTACTTGTATTTCAAATATGTAGTCAGATTGTCAAAGTTATTTTCTGACATCATCTTCCAGAAGCTCTGCACCATCGGCTGCGACAGAAACGTTTCCCGCGTCGCCTCGTCGGCCAGAAACAGCCTGCACAGCCATTCCAGCGCCGTGTACTCGCCGCCGAAATTCTCATTCGGAATAATCTCATCATAGATCGTGATGGCCCTCCTGAGCTTGTCGTCTCCGCCCTGCTCCAGATATTCCAGTATCAGCCCCGCCGCCGTCTTGCCGCCCTCGGTGATGTCGAAGGAATCCAGACTGCCGAGATGAATCAGCGACTGTCTGTCCGTAACCCTGATTTCCGTGGGGTTCATGCGCTCCATATCCGTCTCCTCCTCAAGCTTTTTACAGATCCATGTATCCGTCGGTGGACGGCAGCGTGATGCTGACCGCGCTTCCGGGATTCACAAACGTGATCTGAATATCAAAGTCCATGTCATAGGTCGTTTCCTCGCCGGAGGCCATCAGGCTCGCGGGAACGCACACCTGAATCGTGCCGCTGTAGCTGACCTTCGTCACAATGTCTCCGGAGACGGTCGCCTGATAGCTGAAATCCTTCATCTCGTCGATTTTCAGCGTGTCCGAGCCGGAGGACTGCGTCTCGTTCTCAATCATAATGTTCAGATACTTCTTCACCAGATTATCGGAAAATTCCAGCGTATACACGCCGCCGCTCTCGCTGACGTTCGTCACCGCCGCCTTCTCCATCGGGGAGAGCAGGCCCATCTCCTTAATCTTTCCCGCCTCCAAAAAGCTTGAAAACTCATTCAGAAATTCCGCGGTGTTAAAGCCGTCCGACGACGCGCTCTCCTTGCGCTCCATCTTCTGCTGATTGCCGGAGGTGGCGGGTTTTGCGTTCAGCGAATAGCGGGTCTTCTGTCCGTCGGACTCGCTGTAGAGATACGTCCCGTCGGAGAACTGGATGACCTTGGAATCGTCGAAATTCATCTCATAGTACAGAATATTGCTGCCGTCCGAGGTGTCCAGCTTGAAGTTCCCCGTACAATTGCTTGTCGTCCCGTCCATGCTCAGCGTAACATCAAAGTCCGCGTCCATCCCGCCGTTGGCGGTCACCTTCTTGTAGGCCGTGGAATACTCGTTGTAGGCGTCCCCGCCGCCGCAGGCCGTCAGCATAAGCGCCGCAAGAACCGAGAGCGCCGTTCCTTTGATCACATTCTTTCTCTTCATAAATACACTCCTTTTTCTTCTTTTTATTTTTTTGTTTTCTTTAATGACAGCAGTACGACGGCGAGCACAAGGCACACCGCGGACAGCGCCAGTAGAACCAGCCATGAGCTGCGCACGGGGTCGAGCCCGAGCACATAGGTCTTATATGCGGAATACGCCTCGTCGATACCGAAGCCGTTGCTAAATTCCGTCTTTATCCAAGTCCCCATATCATAGGTGCAGGACTGGTACATCTCGTTGATGCCCGCCGAGGTAAAGTAGGCGATGCAGGACCAGCGGCAGGTGACGATATTCGAGAGGGTCTCCGTGATTCCCGACAGGGTACAGGCCACGCCCGAAAACAATATCTGCGGCAGCAGGCACACCGGACAGATGACCAGCGCCATATCGTTCGACACTGCCGCGGATATGGTAAGCCCCAGGCACATCGCACTGAACAGCAGCAACAGCGTCGTCACATAGAGCTCCGGCCACAGCCCGCCGTTCGTGAACACGATTCCGTTCTCCCCCATGCCAAGCTTGAGGGCCGTCACCGCTGTCATATCCCCGTCCACGGTCGCCGTGGTGTTGGTGAATACGGAGAAGAGCAGCATCATGATCAACGCCTGTATGATGCACAAAACCCCGATAACGACAAATTTCGACAGGATGTAGGGCACCGACTTCACGCCGGTAAACCGCTCCCGCTCATAGATGACCCGCTCCTTGCTGATCTCCTGAACGGAATTGAAGATTCCCACCCAGAAGCCCGCGCAGGAGAAGGTGAACAGGAGCGTCATGGTATCGCTGCCCACCAAAAACGGGAGATTCGTGCGGTTGACCGTCAGGTTCAGATAATTGTACAGATTCCCGTCCGCCTGAAACGCTATGCACACCAGAATCGTCAGAATCACCGGCATCAGCAGCAGGAGCAGCAATCTTGGCCGGTTGTTCAGCAGGATTTCCGCGTACCGCTTTGTCATCACCCGAAACTGCAGCAGGCCGTTGATGAAGTCCGGCCTCCGCTTCTCCTTTGGCGGCGGCGCGGAGGACACCACATCCTGCCGGATATGGGAGGTCTTTTGGAATCGCGCGGACACGTCGGCGGAATGCTCGTTCAGATCCTCATAGATGTCCGTCATGCCCTCCTTCTCGAAAAATTCAAGCGCCTTGTGGGGCGATCCCGAATAGCACAGCAGGCCGCCGTTCCCCATGCAGATAACCCGGTCGCACATGCCGATATTCTGTACCGTATGCGTTACCATGATGACGGTTTTTCCCGTGAGCGTGAGCCTTTTGAGCATCGCCATCAGATTTTTCTCCGTGCCCGGATCCAGTCCCGAGGACGGCTCGTCGAGGAAAAACAGTCTGGGGGAAGCCAACAGCTCCACCGCGATGCTGGCGCGCTTCTTCTGCCCGCCCGAAAGCCTGCTGATCACCGTGCCGCGGTGGGCGTCCAGCTCCACCATTTTCAGGGTCTCGTCGATCTTCTGCCGTATCTCCTCCTTCGAGGTGTCTCTGGGCATCCGCAGCTGCGCAGAGTAGAACAGCATCCGCTCCAGCGTCAGGTTGTCATAGACAATATCATTCTGCGGCACATAGCCGATAATACTGCGAATGCTCCGGCTGTTGGTCTTGATGCTCTCTCCGTTGATAAAAATATCCCCCGAGGTGAAGTCCGCCATGCCCGAGAGGCAGTTGAGCAGGGTCGTCTTGCCCGCGCCCGAGCCGCCGATGATCGCCACAAACTCCCCCGGATCAATGGAGAGGCTCACCTGATTCGTGATTCGCTTTTTGCCCTTTCCGGCCTTGACCTCCTTGACGACCTCATGCGCAACAACGCTCACGCCGCCCGTATTCTTGGTGAAGTAGAGCATGTTGTCGCAGAACACCATGGAGGTATCCGCGATGGTGATCTTATCCATCTGCTCCAGCTTCTGCTTGCGCTGCAGCGGACTGCTGTTGAGGATGATGCCGTTCATGGAATTGTTGTCGCTTATGTAATAGCTGCCGCCCTCACAGGTGAACACGCAATGGTGCCTTGACACCGACGGGTGATCCAGTATGATGTCGCAGTCGGTATCCCGCCCCAGCACAAATCGGTTCTGTCCGGTCAGCGATATTTTCTCGAGCGCACCCTCGCCCGCTCCCGCCACGCTCTGGTTGGAAAAGGCAATCACGCATCGGGTCTCAATCTCCCTGCCGATATAGAATTTGTCGCCGTCGTGGAGCTGTCTGGAGGATACCTTCGTCCCGTTGAAAATCAGTCCGTTGGTGCTTCCGTCGTCCCGAATGTTCCACCCCTCCGACGTCCTGGTGAAGGTGCAGTGCGCTCTGGAGATAATCGAGACCTCCGTGGGAACCACAATATCGTTCCTGTCACTGCCCGTATCCCCGTGAAAGCCTCCCCGCCCCAGCCGTACCGTATCCCTGCCAAAGGAATCCAAGTCGTACATTTGGGGCTCACTCTTTCCGATAAAAATGGTTATGCGGCTGTTTGCCATCTCGTCGTCCCTCCCTGTTCATGCTCTGAATCCCCCTGTATCACTGCCGTTGCAGCAGGGTAAGCACATATTTAAATCCACTTTACCATTTTTATCCCTTGAATTGGTGTGCATTTATGCTCAACTTTTCCTCCGCGCCGCTAATCGGAATCGAGTAGGGAGGTTCTTCGCCCTACTCGCCGCGCGGCCCGTGCGCCACTTTAGTGGCACTTTCCTCTGCACGGGCCTGCGCAAAAAAGAGCCGGGCTGTGAAGCCCGACTCCGTCATGGGAAAAGATACGCTCTGTCCTTTATCGTGATATAAATTTTAAAATCCTCATCCTTTACGCCGCTTGTGTACCAGTCCCACCGGCACCGCATCTCCTCGTCCACCGTGATATGATAAAAATATCCCGTCGTCTCGTTCTCCGTAAAGAAGGTTTCCATCTCCACTATCGTGGTCTCGCCCTGCGCTTGGGGAAGGAAATAATATGTAGAGTCCGCTCTGCTGCCGCCCTCCAGCGAATCGTCCCCGCTCGTGCCGCTGCTCACCTCACGCGCCAGGATCTGCGTATCCCACAGCATCCCCGCAGCGCCGTAGGGCGTCCCTGCCGTATAGCTGCCGGACACCGCAAAGAAGGAGCCGTCCTCCGTCGTATAGCAGTACGGATCCTCGGGAATCTGCAGCTCCGGCTCTTTGAGAAACTCCCAGCCTACCGCGAAGTCCTGACATTCCTCTCCCTCGCCCACCGTCACCTGTCCGTCGGCGGACACCGCGACGTCATAGATCAACGCCTTTTTGACATTATCCCAAGGGGCGCTCCCGTTGTTGAACAGCAAAACGATCTCGCCGCTGTCGGTCGGCTCCAGCCCTGTCACCACACAGGCAAAATACTCGCTGCGCTCCTTGCCCTCCGGACTGTTGTCAAAATGGTATGTCCACGTTGTACAGGACAGTTCCTCCGAGCAGGAGAGCAGCTCGTAATCCCCTCCCTGCTCCTCCCGCAGCCAGATCAGCGCCTGTCCCTCCTGAATCTCGGGCTCCGTGTAGGGCCGCTTCACCTCCGTGTCCCCGCAGCCGGACAGCAGCGCCGCCGTCACGCAGCCAAGTACCATCAAACGTTTTCTCAAATCCACCATTCCTTCCGCAGCAACAGAATACTCACATGTTTTTACTCTATCATTTTCGTCCTGCGAATTGGTGTGCATTTGTGCTCAACTTTTCAGTCGTCCCCTACCACGTTCCCAGCTCCAGCGTGTTCATATCGGGGCGGAGTCTGAGCATCTCCTCCATCTGCTTTTCGTTGCAGAGCACCTTGGTCAGCCCCGGGTGCTCCACCACCGGCGTATAATCCTGCACAACCGCGTCATGGGAGAACAGATCCAGCTCCCGCACGCTGCTACTCTCCGCGAGCGCCGTCAAATCCACGGCATACTTTCCCGAAATCAGCTTGTGCAATCCCTTCAGATTCCCGATTCCGTCCACTGACCGGAACTGCTCCCCCATGACCAACAACTCGAGACTGTCCACATTGTCCAAGCCTTTCAGATCCGTAGCGCCGGAATCGCCCCACAGATAAAGCTCTCTGAGATTCTTACTGCCGCTCAGTCCCCGCATCTGTTCCTCCGAAAAGTTCAGCGTGTACAGATGGCACAACTGTTCCATACCGGACAGCGCCGTATAGTCCCCGTCCATGACCGTACACCCCATGATCCACAGATCCTCTATCTGTGTGCCCGTCAGAGGCTCGAAGCTTTCTATGGAGGTACTCCCCAGATTCAGCAGCCGCAGCGTGGAATTTCCCTCCAGAAAATTAAGGTTCTGCACGGGATTCCCGCCAATGTACAGGCTTCTCAGGGAATCCATCTGCGAAACCACCGAGAAGTCCATGATATGATTCCCTGAGAGCGCCAGGTCCGTCAGCTCCAAGTCCTTGAGCGGCGACAGATCCGTGATATACTGATTGCACAGGTATACCCTTTTCAGATTCGGCATATGCGCAAGCAGGGAAATATCGGCGATATCGCCTTTCTCGTTGTACTTATCATCTCTGATATGGTCCGGACATTCAACGTCCTGATAATAGTATGTGGAGCCTGCCCCAAAGGGCACGGTTCCAATCATCCGAAGCTCATATACCCGCTCCAGATCCGCATAGGTAATCTCCCGCCCCTCGTCAAACAGCAGCGCCTCCCGCACGGCAGTCTCCAGCATCTGCGATTCAAAATGAACGATTCTGTCCGCGCGCATCCGCCAATACCCTGCGCCGCCCACACAGACTAAGGCCAGCACAGCCAGCAGCGCCGCCACGCCCAGAAAAATCCGCCGTCTTCTGTACAGCGCGGCTTTTCGGCACCGATCCAACTGCCGGTACATCTCCGCCGCGGAACGGTATCTCTGATCCTTCAGCAGGCTGACGGACTTACGAATCACCTGCTTGAAGCCCTCACTGCAGTGCGCCTTCTCCAGCGCGGCGTTGTCATAACTACCGCAGGTCAGGTAAAGCAGCGTCTTTCCCAGCCCGTAGAGATCCGTCCTGCCGTCCGTCTGCTCAAAGCCGTACTGCTCCGGCGACGCCGTCTGCTCTGTTCCGAAGAAATAGGTATCCTGCGCCTTCCCCTCCTCATAAACTCTGGCCGTGTCGAAATCGATCAGCCGAACCTGTCTGTCCGGCGTAATCACAATATTCTGCGGCTTAATATCCCGATGGACGATGGGCGGCGACACGCTTTGAAGCTGCTCGAGCTGCTCGCAGACCGCCATCCCGATTTCAATCGTCTCCCACTCGGACCACGCCTCCCTGCTGTGGCAGTATTCCTCCAGCGTCTGTCCCTCCACATATTCCCTGACCAGAAATATTTTATCTCCGGCGTCGATTCGCTTCAGCAGTCTTGGTGCCGGAATATTCAGCTCCTGCAGTCTGACAAGCATCCGCTCCTCGATATCCACCCGGTAGCGCTGATTCGCGGACCGAACCTTCACCACATACCGCTGGCCCGTGTCACTGCACCGGAACAGCCAGGTCTCTCCGTTCTCACTGCTCCCAATGCAGGCCTCCGGAACGAACTCCTCCCGCAGCACCTCCGGAAACGCCTGCTGCTCCAAAAGCAGGGCGTATTCTTTGTCAAAAGATTCTTTTATCTGATTCAAAACAGTGTATCCTCCCCAACCTGTGTCAGCAGCTCATCCGTCTCATCGGGGGACAGTCCATGCTCCAACGCATATATGACCACCGCGTCCGCCCGCACCTTGGGATACAGGTCCGCCCGCTGGCCAATCCGCAGCAGCCGCCCTGCTTCGTCCGCGGACAGGGACAGCAGTATCGCGATCTGGAGCAGCAGAGTTCTGGTCGGCTTGCGCCTGCCGTTGAAAAACTGATACAGATACGAGCGGTCGTAGGGCAGCTTGGCGGCCAGCGCAGAGACGGTAACCGCTTTGACTTCCAGAAGCTCCTTCAAATATTCCGCGATATCGACACCCTCGGAGGCGATCAGCTCTTCCGGAAACTCCCCGCCGTCCCTTTTCTTCAGCTCGTTCATGATCTCATCTGTTCTCATATATTCTCCGCTCCTGCCATCCGTGCGCAGGGGCCTTTTGCCCCTCCCGTTTGTTGCCTCTAATCATACCGCAAAAAAGCGGGAAACGCAAGTCTTCTGTTTTCGCCGCCGCCATGACGGGCGTCTTTTCAATTTATAATTTGTTTCCGAAGTTCACACTTTTATCACATTTCAATAACAATTGAAACACAAATTCGGTTTATTGTATAAGCATCAACAGCAAATGGCAATCATGTAATCGAAAGGAGATTTATATATGTACGAGAACAGTTCAGAAAACAACACAAACAACGAATACCGCCAATACTATTATTCGGCGGGGAACGGCAGTATACAGAACGCCGCACCCGCACCTGCCAAGAAGGCGAAAAAGCCAAGACCCTTTTTGAAAAAGGCAGCATCCTTCATCTGCTGCGGTGCACTCTTTGGCGTCACGGCCGGCGCGGTTTTCAGCGTCCCCGCCTATATGACGACGCAGGAGCTGCGGGAGGCCAGAACACAGCTTGAGCAGATGCAATCCCAGATGACAGCCGTAAAGCCGAACACGGCCAACGCGCTCTCCACGACAACGGATGCACTCTCCGCCTCCAACACGGCCTATACCGCCGACAGCGGCCTATCCGTGGCGGACATCGCGGAAAGCTGTCTGCCGAGCGTCGTCTCCATCACCGCCAAGGGCGTGACGGAGGTGCGCACCATGTTCGGCACCTTCCAGCAGGACTCCGAGGGCAGCGGCTCAGGTATTATTATCGGTGAGAACGAGACGGAGCTGCTGATTGTCACCAACTATCATGTGGTGTCCGGCAGCAATGAGCTCACGGTAGTCTTTAGCTATGAGGAAAACAACGAGAATCCCTCCATGGTAGCCGCGCGCATCAAGGGCTACGACGCGGATAAGGATTTGGCGGTCATCGCGGTTTCCCTTGACAACCTTACGGAGGAGATGCGCTCCCGGATTAAAATTGCGACCATCGGTGACTCCTCCACCCTCACGCTCGGGCAGGAGGTCGTCGCAATCGGCAACGCGCTCGGCTACGGCCAGTCCGTGACAAACGGCATTATCAGCGCGCTTGACCGCGAAGTGACGGTATACGACAACAACAATCCCATTACAAACAGGCTGATTCAGACGAACGCGGCCATCAATCCGGGCAATTCCGGCGGCGCACTCCTGAATATGAACGGCGAGCTGATCGGCATCAACTCCGTGAAGGTTTCCGCGGACTCCGTTGAGGGCATGGGCTATGCCATTCCGATTTCCGACGTGCAGTCCATTATTGAGGAGCTGGCCTTGAAGGAGACACGGGATGTTGTCGATGCCGACGCGCAGGGGTATCTGGGCATCGGCGGCACGGATGTGACGGAGGAGATCTCAGAGACCTACGGAATGCCTGTGGGAATCTTTATCAATACGGTTTATGACCATTCGCCCGCGCAGGCCGCAGGGCTTGCAAAGGGCAATATCATCACGAAATTCGACGGCCAGACAGTCCGCTCCATGAGCGCGCTGCAGACGCTCCTCACCTACTACCGAGCGGGCGAAACAGTGGAAGTCACCGCGATGGTACAGGGTGCAAACGGCTACACGGAGCAGACCTTCTCGCTCACCCTCGGCACCAAGGCGGTCTTTGGCGAGGACGCCTCCGGCGGCACGCAGCAACGGCAGCCGCAGCAGGAGGAGAACAACGGCAACGGTTATTACAATCCGTTCAGCTTCTGGTCCATGCCGTAACAACAATTATATAGGGAAACGCTGATGAAATCACCGCTTCCTTAGTAAAGATGCTTTTATCAGTTATTTGTATTACTTTCTCATATCTCTTTTACCAAACGGGCAGGAGTTTTCTCCTGCCCGTCTGCATTGCGTCTGCATGGGAATCATCATCGGAATCCTCTGTCTTTATGCCTCAAGTCTGCAAAGCGCTATGGCCGTCTCGGCCGCCAGCCGCGCATTGTTCAACACGAGCTGAATATTGGAGTCCAGGCTGTCGCCCCCTGTCAGCTCCTTCACCTTCGCAAGCAGGAACGGCGTGGTCTCCTTTCCGTGGATGCCCTGCCTCCTGCTCTCCGCAATCGCCTCGTCAATCGCCCTGTTGATGATCGCGGGATCCATCGAAAATTCCTCGGGAATCGGGTTGGCGACAAGCATACCGCCCTTGAGCCCCGTCTCCAGCTTCACATGAAAGGCCTGCGCAAGCTCCGCAGGGGTATCCAGCCGATAATCAACGCCGAATCCGCTCCTTCGGGTGTAGAAGGCGGGAAGCTCCTGCGTCCCATAGCCGATGACCGGCACCCCCTTTGTCTCGAGGTATTCCAGCGTCAGTCCCAGGTCGAGGATGGACTTTGCGCCCGCACAGATGACCATCACGGGCGTCTGCGCAAGCTCCTCAAGGTCGGCGGAAATATCCATCGTCGTCTCCGCGCCCCTGTGCACGCCGCCGATTCCGCCGGTCGCAAAAATCCTTATCCCCGCAAGCGCCGCGATAATCATGGTTGTCGTGACCGTCGTCGCGCCGTCCATCCCCTTCGCAAGGATCACGGGCAGATCGCGTCGGGAAACCTTGGGCACGTCATGGCCTGTTTTGCCCAGATGCTCGATTTCCTCCTTGGTAAGTCCCGCCTTCATCCTTCCGCCGATAACCGCTATGGTCGCGGGAACTGCACCGTTCTCGCAGATAACCTGTTCTACCTTCAGCGCCGTCTCCACATTCTGCGGGTAGGGCATCCCGTGGGAAATAATCGTGGACTCAAGCGCCACCACCGGCCTGTTCAGGGCGAGCGCCTCCGCCACCTCCATTGATACGTCCAAATACTTATTCATATAGTCATGCTCCTCCTGAGAATTTTTGTTTATGCGGTTCGTCCTATACTTAGTATAAGGGTTGCAGGGAGGGCGTGTCAACGGGCGGATGTTTCGGAGTGCTCTGTCTGTAACGTAATAGAGGGGATTGTACTCCGAGCGAACATATGCTATAATCCCAATGCCGGCGGCAACATATCAATTTACAATTTACGGAGGGAAAAATCATGTTAAAGGAAATGCGGCGCAGGGACAGACAATTATCCGAGGAGGAGTCCATGAAGCTTCTGACGGATGGAGAATTCGGCATCCTGTCAACCGTCGGGCCGGACTACCCCTACGGCGTCCCGGTAAATTACGCGGTCGCGGACAATGCCATCTACATTCACGGTGCCTCCGCAATCGGGCAGAAGGCGGAAAACCTGAACGCAAACGCCAATGTCTGCTTTACCGTGGTCGGGAGGACAGAGGTTCTGGCCTCCGCGTTCAGCGAGCGATATGAGAGCGCAATCGTTTTGGGAAAGGCCCAAATCGTCGAGGGGGAAGAGAAAGAGAAGGCGCTGAAGGCCTTTATAGAAAAATACAGCCCGGAATACACAGAGGCCGGCCTGAAATATCTTCAGGCCGCCAAGGACAAGACCTCCGTATATCGTATCGAAATCAGGCAGATTTCCGGGAAAGCCCATAAATAAGCCTTGCCGCTTACATGCACCTCAAATTGCTGACGGTTATCCCTTCGCACGCGCTCAGGACAAGCCTCTGAGGCCGCGCCTCCCCGTCGTCCTCCCCGTAATGGATTCCGCGGATGGTACACCGGCATAAATAACCGTCTGTGCCATCGTCATTCCGGTCGCAAATGCCGTAATCCGCACACGCCCCATCCCTGTAATTCTGACTGCTACGTCTGCTCTTCCCTGATAGAGATGAATAAAATTACTCTGTACCGGCTCCAGGCTCTTCATATCTCCATTCTCCACACCAACAATCTCCGCCGGACCTTCCACATGAAACTGCACCTTTGCGCTTTCCCTGAAAACCGGATTATCCTCCGAATCGTAAGCTCTGACTTTTCGCAGTACCTGATAGCACATGTTCTCATCCTCCAAGCGGTTCCATGGAACTTCCTGCTCTTCAACATCGAAAACAAGTTTCACAGCGATTTTAGAAGTACGCACAACCTGACGACAAACTTCTTCACCGCCATTCTTTTGAATGTATTAGCAATGGTCAATACCAGTTTTCTCATTGCCTATTCAAGCTAC
>JAMPFV010000056.1 GCA_023664265.1 Roseburia sp. | reverse complement strand
AGAGAGGAAACAAAGAGATGGCAGATAAGATAATTGGTAAAGTTACCCAGATTATCGGTGCGGTTCTCGATGTGAAGTTCAGCGAGGGACAGCTTCCCGAGCTGAATGACGCAATCAAGATCACAAGGTCTGATAACACAGAGCTGACACTGGAAGTTGCACAGCATTTGGGTGACGATACGGTAAGGTGTATCGCCATGGGGCCTACTGACGGACTTGTAAGAGGAATGGACGCTGTTTCAACGGGCGCGCCGATTACGGTTCCTGTCGGTGAGAGCACACTTGGACGTATGTTTAACGTACTTGGCGAACCGATAGACAACAAACCGGCTCCTGAGGCGCAGGGCTATGAGCCGATTCACAGACCGGCGCCCTCCTTTGAGGAGCAGGCGACCTCCACAGAGATGCTTGAGACGGGTATCAAGGTTGTTGACCTTCTCTGCCCCTATCAGAGAGGCGGGAAGATTGGTCTGTTCGGCGGCGCCGGCGTAGGAAAGACGGTACTTATTCAGGAGCTTATCACAAATATTGCGAACGAGCATGACGGTTTCTCCGTATTCACGGGCGTAGGCGAGCGTACCAGAGAGGGAAACGACCTCTACAACGAGATGACGGAATCCGGCGTTATCAGCAAGACCGCCATGGTATTCGGTCAGATGAACGAGCCGCCCGGAGCGAGAATGAGAGTCGGGCTTACCGGCTTGACGATGGCGGAGTATTTCCGTGACAAGGGTGGAAAGGATGTGCTTCTTTTCATCGACAATATTTTCCGTTTCACACAGGCGGGTTCTGAGGTTTCCGCGCTGCTTGGACGTGTTCCCTCAGCCGTAGGCTATCAGCCGACCTTGCAGACGGAGATGGGCGCTTTGCAGGAGCGTATCACTTCCACGAAGAACGGCTCCATCACCTCCGTGCAGGCGGTATACGTTCCGGCTGACGACTTGACGGACCCTGCGCCGGCGACGACTTTCGCGCACTTGGACGCGACGACTGTACTTTCGCGTTCCATCGTGGAGCTCGGTATTTATCCGGCGGTTGACCCTCTGGAGTCCACCTCCAGAATCCTTGACCCGCGTATTGTGGGACAGGAGCACTATGAGGTGGCGCGCGGCGTGCAGCAGATCCTTCAGAAATATAAGGAATTGCAGGATATTATCGCAATCCTTGGTATGGACGAGCTGTCAGAGGAGGACAAGGTTGTCGTAAACCGTGCGAGAAAGATTCAGAGATTTTTGTCACAGCCGTTCCATGTGGCGGAACAGTTTACCGGTATGTCCGGTAAATATGTGCCGATTTCTGAGACCATCAGGGGCTTCAAAGAAATCCTCGAAGGAAAGCATGACAACATTCCGGAAGGCCATTTCCTGAATGCGGGCAGCATTGATGATGTAGTGGCCCGCGTAAAATAACAGTGAACATTAGATGGAGGAAAACATGGCAGAGAAGCTTAAACTTACGATTGTGACGCCTGACCGCGAGTTTTTCAGTGACGAGGTTGACATGGTGGAATTCAATACAACGGAGGGCGAGGTCGGTATCTATCAGGGCCATGCGCCGCTGACAGTTATCGTGAAGCCCGGCATATTGAGAGTGACACAGGGCGAAACCGTCAAAAATGCAGCGCTTCATGCCGGATTTGTGCAGATACTTCCGGAGGAGGTAACAATCCTTGCAGAGATTGTAGAGTGGCCTGGTGAGATTGACGAAGCGCGTGCGATGTCAGCGAAGGAGCGGGCAGAGAAGAGATTGAGCGATAAGGGAAGCATTGATGTGGCCAGAGCAGAGGCCGCGCTGATGCGCTCCATCGCGCGTATCAATGCCGCGAAGCTAAAATAGGCTTGGGCTTGCAGGAAAGCGCAATCACGAATAGAAAAGGAAACGCATATGATAATCATAAAAACGAGGTGCTCGAAAATGGATTATTATAAGGCGTTTCCTTTTTATATGGGGTACGGACAGCAGTGGAACGCGCCGGCGTTTACGAATGAGGACAGGATTTTGGAGGACATGGAGTATTTGCAGCAGATGTATCCGTCCTATGCCAAAAAATATCAGGGCGTGATAAACAGCGTGGTTGACAAGGTGGATTACAAGGGGAGCTTTATCTATGACCAATATCCGGATAAGCTGACACTGATGCGGATGGTGCAGAGCATTATGGCGGTCATCAAGGCGAATGAAAACGGGGAGGCGGAGCTTACGCCCGGCGAAAGTGTGCCGTGGGAGGAAAAGGAGCCTTGGATACAGGAACTTGTGACGGTGCTGATGTACAATGACATCATCAAACGGCGGCGGAGACGGGAATGAGAGCATGATGTCCGCATGTTGAAATCAACATGTTGAAATCAACACGTTGGAATCAACGGATTTCCATACAAATCCATTGACTAATTGCCATGAATAAGGGTATAATATAATAACCGTGCAGCCGGGGCGTTAGCGGTGCCTTGTACCTACAATCCGCTACAGTAGGGGTGATGAACGGCGGAGGGTTTGCGTTTATGCAGCCGCCCTTTATAAGCGGCGTTGAAGTTTGGGTCTCGCGCAATGTGAGCTGTCGAACCGTGTCAGGACAGGAATGTAGCAGCACTAAGGCAGATTTTGCATGTGCCGTGAGGGTGCCTGGCGGAGCAGGCTGTAGAGGTAACGTGCATGGGCTATAGAATTCGAAGCCGTTTGCGCGGTATTGAAGAGTATTCGGAGAGGTACGGACAGGGCTGTAAGAGGTTCAAAGGGAGGAAGCAATGAAAAAATTAAACGGGAAAAAGAAAAGCGCGGCTTTGCTTATGGTTATGATGCTGGCGGCAGCTTCATTAAGCGGATGCGGCGATAAGGGAAATACGCAGGACAAGCCGGAGATTGATTTTTCGGATATTACCAACAGCAATACGGCGGTGAAGGAGCCGGAGACACAGACGGAGGAGGAGTTGGAGACAGAACCGCAGACGGAGGAGGAGTCCCACGAGGGAATGTACCGCAGCGAGCTCACGAACGAGTGGATTGATGAGAGCCTGAAGAATCAGCGTCCGATTGCGGTCATGGTTGACAATGAGAAAACGGCGCTTCCCCATTACGGGCTGACGGAGGCGGACGTTGTCTATGAGATCATGAACAGCACGAAAAACGGCAGAATCACACGTTTCATGGCGATTGTGAAGGACTGGGGCAGCATCACGCAGTTTGGCAGTATCCGGAGCACGCGGTCTACCAACATCATGCTGGCCGCGGAGTGGAACGCGGTGCTTTGCCACGACGGCGGGCCGTTCTATATCAATGATTGGATTGCAAGAAAATATTCGGCGAATTTCAGCGGCGGCTTTTCGCGTGTTGACAACGGCAAGGCGAGGGAATTTACGGAGTATATTTGCACTGGGGATTTGGACAGCAAGTTCAGCAATTCCAAGTACAGTACGGAGTATAACGAATATTACCCGGGAGCGCACTATGTATTCTCCAATACGGAGATTGATTTGTCGGAGCGGAGTGACTCCTTTGACTGCACGGAGATACAACTCCCGTTTTCACATAATGAGTCCACATTGAAATATAATGAGGGGACAGGCACCTACGATTATTACGAATATGGGCAGGCGCACACAGACCCTTTGCATGACAATGCGCAGCTCACGTTTAAGAACCTGTTGATTCAGGATTGTACTTTCTCCCAGCTCGACGAGAACGGCTATCTGATTTACAACGCGATTGACTCCGGACGTGACGCGTACTATATCACGAATGGGAAGGCGATTGTGGTGGAGTGGATTAAGCCGGCGGAGAGTGAGGTAACGATTTATCTGGACAAGCAGACCGGCGAGCAGATTGAGATGAATACAGGTAAGACCTATGTTTCCCTAGTGCCATCTGATACATGGGATGAGATTGTCATCAATTAAAATAAGGCTTGGTGAGGGCGGGTGCGCAGGCATCCGCCTTTGTTGATTTCTACCAAAAATATTTTACGAAATTTTACGAAATTTTTCATAGACACGGACAGAGAAACGCTATATAATAAAGCCATCAAAATATTTCGGAGAAAAGCGCAAAGCAAATGTGCAGAAAAGGAGTTATTATGCGGAAGAGACTGATGGCAGGAGCGCTCGCTGTTCTGCTGATGCTGGTCACGGTGGTGTCGACTTTGACGCCCTCAATGACGGTGCGGGCAGCGGGGAAAACATTGATTGTCCACTATGGCGGACGCAGCGACAACAGCTATGACGGCTGGAACCTGTGGATTTGGGAGGACGGAAGAGAAGGGCAGCAGGTGGATTTTACCGACGAGGACGACTTCGGTAAAATCGCGGTATACCAGACGAACCGGCAGCCGGCGAGCATCGGATTTATCGTGCGGCTGAATCAGTGGGAGGACAAGGACACCGCGGACGACAGGTTTGTCGCGATGGACGGAGACATCGTGGAAATCTGGGTGACAAGCGGCGAGGCGGAATTTGCCACAGAGGCGCCGGACGGTGCGGCAAGTTATGATATTCAAGCACTGGAGGAGGCGAGGTTGAACGCCTACAACGAGGACGGTGCGACCAAGCTCAACGTGCACTACTATAATTTTGACCAAAGGTACAGTGCGGATTCCGTGGAGGCCTACGCGTGGGCGGGGACGGACGTGGGCGGAAGCTATCCGCTGTCCGAGACGGATTCCTACGGCGCGTTTTTCAGAATCGGCTTGTTCCCCAAGGAGGGGGATACGACTGCGGGCGTGAAGGTGATTCAGGACGGAAACGCGGACGAGGCCTTGGAATATACGGTGGATTTGAGCAGGGCGGCGGACAGTGCGCTGGACGTCTACATTGTGGAGGGGAACCCCACATTCTGGTATAATATTGATGAAGTTGTATATAATCCTGTTATTGCGGAGGCTTATTTCTCAGAGACCTCCAGCAGGCAGATTTATATATCGCTTTCGCGGATGCCGAAGGATTTGGACGCGGCTGCGGCGCAGTTGAAGATTACGGACGAGAACGGCGGAGAGTATGCCGTCGCGTCGGCGGAGAGTCCGGACGGGAAATTGATTTTGTTGAATCTAGAGGAGGAATTGGAATTGTCGAAATCATATGATGTTTCAATGGAGGGCTATGAGGGCTGCAAGGTGTCCATGGAGAAGATTTTGGGCTCTGCGTACTTTGACGAGGAGATGGCCTATGACGGCAGCGATCTCGGTGCGGTCTACACAAAGGACAAGACAACCTTTAAGCTGTGGGCGCCCACGGCGTCGGAGGTGTCGCTGAATCTCTACGAGCAGGGCGACGGCGATAATCTGCGGGAGACGGTACCCATGACCGCCGGCGAGAGGGGTACATGGAGCTGTGAAAAGCAGGGTGATTTGAACGGCGTCTATTATACCTACAGCATCAAAATCGGCGATAAGACAAATGAAGCGGTGGATTTGTATGCGAGAACCACCGGTGTAAACGGCGACAGGGGTATGGTGGTCGATTTGGCGGCGACCAATCCGGAGGGCTTTGAGAATGATGTGCGGCCGGCGTTTGAAAATGCGACGGACGCGGTCATCTATGAGCTTCATATTCGGGATTTGTCCTCAGACGCGTCGTCGGGGATTGCCAATACGGGGAAATTCCTGGGGCTTACGGAGACGGGAACCATCAACAGCGACGGGCTTTTGACGGGGCTTGACCATATCCGGGATCTTGGCGTGACGCATGTACAGATTCTGCCAAGCTACGACTATGCGACAGTTGACGAGACGAAGCTTGACACGGCGCAGTTTAACTGGGGCTATGACCCGAAAAATTATAATGTGCCGGAGGGCTCCTACAGCACGGATCCTTATCACGGCGAGGTGCGCGTCAATGAGATGAAGCAGATGGTACAGGCGCTCCATGCGAACGGAATCCGCGTCAACATGGATGTTGTCTACAATCATACTTATAATATAGAGGGCTCGTGGTTCCAGAAAACGGTGCCGGACTACTATTACAGAAAGGTCGGCGACAGCTACTCCAACGCCTCGGGCTGTGGAAACGAGACGGCTTCTGACCGCGCGATGATGCGCAAGTATATCGTCGATTCAGTCGTTTATTGGGCGACGGAGTACCATATCGACGGTTTCCGCTTTGACCTGATGGCGGTGCATGACATTGAGACGATGAATGCGGTGCGCGCGGCACTGGACGAGATTGACCCGTCTATTATGGTCTACGGCGAGGGTTGGACCGGCGGGGACTGCGCAATCTCCTCCGCAGAGCAGGCGTTGAAGGCCAATATCGCCAAGATAGAGCGGGTCGGCGCATTCAGTGACGACATCCGCGACGCCATCAAGGGAAATGTATTCGACGCGCTGGACAAGGGCTTTGTAAACGGCGGCGAAGGAATGGAGGAGAGCATCAAGTTCGGCGTTGTGGCGGCGACCCCGCACCCGCAGGTACTGCTCTCAAAGAATGAGAAGGGGGCCAAGAGCTGGGCCGGACAGCCGGGACAGAGTATCAATTATATTTCCTGCCATGACAACCTGACCTTCTGGGATAAACTTGCGATCTCAAACGCGGACGACAGCGAGGAGGCGCGCGTTAAGATGAACAGGCTCGGAAGCGCGATCATAATGACCTCGCAGGGCGTACCCTTCTTCCAGGCGGGGGAGGAGCTGCTGCGCTCCAAGCCCTCGGACAAGTCGGAGACCGGCTTTGACGAGAACAGCTACTGTTCGCCGGACGCGACGAACAGCCTGAAATGGGACGACAAGCTGAGTGTGATAGAGACCTATGAGTATTACAAGGGCTTGATCGCGTTCCGCAAGGCGCACGGCGCGCTCCGCATGACGGAGACCACGGATATTCAGAACAGCCTTACCTTTATGAGCGGATTGGACGCGAACGTGGTAGCCTATACGATCGAGGGACGCCCGAATAACGAGACGGCAGAGAAGCTTATGGTAATCTACAATGCAAACGACACAGCGGTTGACATCAAGCTTCCCGCGGGTGCATGGGATATCTGTATCAATGGCGAGAAGGCGGGAACCGCGTCCATCGGCATGGCGGAGGGCACGGTATCCGTTGAGGCGGTTTCGGCCATGGTGCTGGTACAGGGCGATTCGACCATCGTAAAGGCGGAGACGGAAGCCGCAGAGCAGGAAGCAGCTCCGGCAGCGGAGGCGGCAGGCACGCAGGAGCCTAAGACGAGCAAGGCGCCTTGGATCGCAGGAGGCGTCGTGGCTGTGGCAGCGATAGCCGCAACGGTGGGGATTTTCTTTAAGAAGAGGAAGAAATAAACAGAATATTCAGAGAAGGCAACGGGGCTGCGCTTAGTGCGACAGCCCCGTTGAGCTTGAAGAGAACAGTCTGTGTTACAGATATTGAAGCAGCTCCGCAATCCGTATAATCAAATCCCTATAAATGGACACGGGAATGCTGTCATCAAAACTGTACTGACAAGTCCCTTTTTCCTGTTCAAAATCAAAAACGTTTACCGTTCGTGTGATGGGATTGATGATCCAATATTCTCTTATTCCGGCAGTGCGGTATTTGAAAAGCTTGATTCCGTAATCCATCTGCTGTGATGACGGCGAGACAATTTCAATGACCCAATCCGGCGCGCCGTTACAGCCTCGGTCATCCAGCTTTGATTTGTCACAGATGACGGAAATATCCGGCTCGACGTAATTTTTGTCATCATTATTGAGAAATACGGCAAAGGGGGCAGGGTAGACCAGACAGGAGCCTCCTTTTGCGCTGATATAGTCGTGAATCAGGGCAGAGAGCTTCATAAGAAGATGCTGATGGATTCTGGCAGGCGGAGCCATATTATAGATACGTCCGTCAATCAGCTCTGCGCGATGCCCCTCGGGGAGAGCATAAATGTCATCAAGTGTATAGGCCTTTTCCTGTGTTAATGCCATAAGCGTACATCCTTTCCCAAGTGTTGCGGACAGTTACAGTTATTGTTCAGACAATTGATTCCCGTGAGCAATGAGCATTTGGCGAATGCAGCGGGGGGATTGATTATTTAGGGAGACAGTGATTTAATCAGCGCTTCCTCAGATAATAATATCAAAGAAAGCCGTGAATACGGCTGTAACCGATACTCACGGCTTTGGAAGCAGATAATGGGAGTCGAACCCACCCCCTCAGCTTGGGAAGCTGATGTACTACCGATATACTATATCTGCGAATAGAGATAGTATAGCACATTTGAGGGCATTCTGCAAGAGTGCAATTTTCTTTTTTTAGTCTTTTTATAAATTTGTTGTTGACAAATCCTTCCGGACGCGGTATGCTGAATGCGTAAAAGCTTTGAAAGTCAAAATATTTGATATTTCAAACTATTTGAATTTCAAAACAACGGACAAAAAGAAAATAATCAGTTTGAAAGGAAGCGAAGGAACGATGTTAGAGAGAGTAAAGGAAATTATCGAGGAGCAGTTGAATCTTGACGGTGTGGAGATTACGGAGGCGACACGCTTTAAGGAGGATTTGGAGGCAGATTCCCTTGACTTGTTTGAGCTTGTGATGGCATTTGAGGAGGAGTACGGCGTAGAAATTCCTTCCGAGGACTTGGAGAAGATTACCACGGTCGGCTCGGTGATCGAGTACATGAAGGCCAAGGGTGTAAATGCATAAAAACACAGTCAGTCCCCCATTCCGCGCGGCAGAAGGCTTGGAATGGGGGATTGTAACAGGATTGAAAACGGGAGCTTGAATGAAAACAGAAATTGTGAAAGCAGAGAATATGAAAACAGAGATTACGAAGACAAGAGTTACAGAGCTTTTGGGAATCGAATATCCGATTCTGCAGGGCGGCATGGCGTGGGTCGCGGAGCATCATCTTGCGGCGGCTGTATCCGAGGCCGGCGGATTGGGAATTATCGGGGCAGGCGGAGCGCCTGCTGAATTTGTGCGGGAGCAGATACAGAAGGTAAAGGCCGCGACCAAGAAGCCCTTCGGCGTGAATCTGATGCTGATGAATCCGGAGGCGGACGCGATCGCGCAGATGATCGTGGACGAGGGCGTGAAGGTCGTGACGACCGGCGCGGGCAACCCCGCGAAATATATGGAGCTGTGGAAAAGCGCGGGGATAAAGGTTATTCCCGTAGTCGCAAGCGTGGCGATGGCGAGGCTGATGGAGCGAGGCGGCGCGGACGCGGTTGTCGCGGAGGGAATGGAGAGCGGCGGACATATCGGCTCCACAACCACCATGTCCCTTGTGCCGCAGGTTGCGGACGCGGTGTCCATACCGGTGATTGCGGCGGGCGGCATTGCGGACGGACGAGGGCTTGCGGCGGCGTTCATGCTCGGCGCGGAGGCGGTTCAGATAGGGACGCGCTTTGTCGTGGCGACAGAATCCATTGTGCATGAGAATTATAAGGCGATGCTGATTAAGGCGAAGGATATTGACTCGGTGGTGACGGGAACCTCACACGGGCATCCGATTCGCACCATACGAAATAAGATGACCAAGGAATATCTGCGCCTCGAGAAGGAGGGCGTTGACTTCATGGAGCTGGAGAAGCTGACGCTGGGCAGTCTCCGCAAGGCGGTCGTGGAGGGCGACGTGGTAAACGGCTCCGTTATGGCGGGACAGATTGCGGGGCTTGTCAGGAAGGAGCAACCCTGCAGGGAGATTATCGTCGAGATTATGGAGCAGGCGTCAGCGCTGTCAGGCGCATAGAGGCAGACGCAGGAAGCCTTGAAATGGAGGGAGCAATGGGCAAAACGGCATTTATTTTCCCAGGCCAGGGGTCGCAGTACGTCGGCATGGGAAAGGATTTTTATGATACATACGAGGAGGCAAGGCAGGTATATAAGCTCGCGGGAGAGGCGGCCGGATTGGATATGGAGACGCTTTGCTTTACGGAGAATGACAGACTGAATATCACGGAATACACGCAGATTGCGATGCTGGCGACGGAGGTCGCGATTTTGAAGGTGCTCCTGTCAAAGGGCGCGAGGGCGGATGTGACGGCAGGGCTGAGCCTCGGGGAATACGGCGCGCTGGCGGCGGCTGAGGTAATGGAGCTGAAGGATTTGTTTTATCTGATTCGAAAGCGCGGCATCTATATGCAGGAGGCGTATCCTGTGGGCGGTGCGATGACCGCGGTGCTCGGGCTTGACAGTGATAAGATCCTCGAGATTTGCAGCCGGACGGAGGGCATTGTCACAATCGCGAACTATAACTGTCCGGGGCAGATTGTCATCACCGGCGAGGAGAAGGCGGTTGCAGCCGCGGCGGAGGCGATGACGGTCGCGGGGGCAAAGCGCTGCGTTCCGCTCAAGGTGAGCGGGCCGTTCCACTCCGAGCTGCTTGGCGACGCGGGGAGGAAGCTCCGCGCGGAGTTGGACCAGGTGGCGCTCAAGACGCCCGCAATTCCCTATGTGTGCAATGTGGACGCGAGTTCTGTGACAGGGGCGGACCGAATCGGAGAGCTGCTCGAGAAGCAGGTGTGCAGCTCCGTCTGCTGGCAGCAGAGCGTGGAGCGGATGATAGCGGACGGCGTGGAGCTTTTTGTCGAAATCGGCCCGGGCAGGACGCTGAGCGGCTTTATGCGGAAGATTAATAAAGAGGTAAAATGCGTCAATATTGACAAATTGGCGGATTTGGAGACGGCATTGGAGGTGCTCGGATGTTGACAGGAAAGACGGCTCTGGTTACGGGAGCGGCAAAGGGGATTGGCAGGGAGATCGCACTCACACTCGCGCGAAACGGCGCGACGGTTATTGTGAATTACAACGGCTCTAAGGAGCGCGCCGAGGCGGTGGTGCGCGAGATTACGGACAACGGCGGGAGCGCGGAGGCAATGCAGTGCGACGTTGCGGATTTCGCAGCGAGCGAGGCGCTTGTGAAGGCCGTGCTTGAGAAATATAAGAAGGTGGATATTCTCGTAAATAACGCGGGCGTGACGCGGGATAACCTGATTATGCGGATGTCCGAGGAGGATTATGACACGGTTGTCAATACCAACCTCAAGGGCGCCTTTAATATGATAAAGCATCTCTCAAGAAGCTTTATTAAGCAGCGGGGCGGGAAGATTGTCAACATAACGTCGGTGAGCGGCGTGCTGGGCAACGCGGGGCAGGCGAATTATTCCGCCTCCAAAGCAGGGCTTATCGGGCTGACAAAGAGCGTTGCGCGGGAGCTTGCAAGCCGCGGCGTGAATGTCAACGCGGTTGCCCCGGGCTTTATTGACACGGACATGACAAGCGGTATGGCGCAGGAGGCGCGCGAGGAGCTGAGCGGGATGATACCGATGGGCAAAATCGGAAGTACCGCGGATGTGGCGAATCTGGTGCTGTTCCTTGCGGGCAGTCAGTCCGATTATATCACGGGACAGGTCATCTGCGTGGACGGCGGAATGGCGATTTAGCGGCTTGGCGGATAAGGAAAGGGTATGAATATGAAGAGAAGAGTAGTAGTGACCGGCATGGGTGCGATTACCCCGATAGGGAACAGTGTGGATGCTTTTTGGGAGAGCGTAAAGCAGGGAAAGACAGGCTTCGACAAAATCTCTTATTTTGACACGGCGGAGTACAAGTGCAAGCTGGCGGCGGAGGTCAAGGACTTTGACGCGTCCGCGTACATGGATAAGAAGGCAGCGCGCAGGATGGAGCAGTTCTGTCAGTTCGCGGTGGCTGCTGCGAAAGAGGCGATAGAGGACGCGGCGCTGGATATGGAGAAGGAGGATCCCTACAGAGCGGGGTGTATCGTCGGAAACGGCATCGGAAGCCTTCAGGCGATGGAGCGGGAACACACAAGGCTCGGGGAGAAGGGACCGTCGAAGGTCGCGCCGCTGTTTGTGCCGCTGGTCATATCGAATATGGCGGCGGGAAACGTGAGCATCGCATATAACCTCAAGGGCAAGAGCGAGAATATTGTGACGGCGTGCGCGACGGGGACCAACTCCATCGGCGAGGCGTTCAGGACGATACAGTACGGTGACGCGGACATTATGGTGGCGGGCGGTACGGAAAGTTCCATCACGCCGCTCGGCATCGCGGGCTTTTCGGCGCTCACGGCGCTGTCAGCCTGCGAGGACCCTGCGAGATGCTCCATCCCGTTTGACAAGGACAGAAGCGGCTTTGTCATGGGCGAGGGCGCGGCGATTGTCGTGTTGGAGGAGCTGGAGCACGCGAAGGCCCGCGGCGCGAAAATCTACGCGGAGGTGGTCGGCTACGGCTGCTCATCGGACGCATATCATATCACCTCACCCGCGGAGGAGGGCGCGGGCGCAGCGGCGGCCATGGTGAACGCGGTGGAGGACGCGGGCATCGCCACGGACGATATTACGTACATCAATGCGCACGGAACGGCGACGCACCACAATGATTTGTTCGAGACAAGGGCGATCAAGCTGGCGTTCGGCGAACATGCGAGGGAGCTGAAGATTAATTCAACCAAATCCATGATAGGACATTTGCTCGGCGCGGCGGGCGCGGTGGAATTTGTCACCTGCGTCAAGGAGCTTCAGGAGGGCTTTATCCATAGGACCGTGGGACTTGTGGAGAGCGAGGAGGAGCTGGACTTGGATTACTGTAAGGAAAGCGTGCAGGAGGACTTCACCTACGCGCTCAGCAATTCTCTGGGCTTTGGCGGACATAACGCGAGCATCCTTGTGAAGAAATATGGCAAATAGAAAAGGAAGGTGACATACATGTCAGTTTACACGGCAAAGGAAATTATGGAGATTATACCGCACAGGCACCCGTTTATGCTGATTGATACCATAGAGGAGCTGGAGGAGGGCAGCAGGGCTGTCGGGAAAAAGTGCGTGAGCTTCAACGAGCCGTATTTTGCGGGACATTTCCCGGGCAATCCGGTAATGCCGGGCGTGTTGATCATCGAGGCGCTTGCGCAGGTCGGCGCGGTTGCGATTCTGGGACTTCCCGAGTGGAAGGGAAAGACCGCGTATTTTGTCGGTATCGACAAGGCGCGCTTTAAGCAGAAGGTCCACCCGGGGGACGTGCTGATGCTGGAGACGAAGATTGTCAAGATCAAGGGGCCTATTGGCGTCGGGGAAGCGTCCGCGGCCGTGAACGGGAAGACGGTATGCAGGGCGGAGCTGACCTTTGCGGTGGGGGAATAGATTCTGAGTTGGAGATGGCGAAAAGGAGTTGTGATTGTCATGGATAAAATACAACTGGTGAAAACCGGCAGACAGTTTCCTGCAAACCTGTATAATAAGCTGGAGGAAAGGCTTAGAAGCAGAGCGGCGGAGCCTGTCGGGGAAAAGACGGAGAGTGTGCCCGCCGAGGACAAGACACAGATTAAATGTCCGAAATGCGGGGAAATGGTAGATCGTGACAGGGTTGTCAGAAAGCGCTATGTCTGCTATGAGTGCGGCGGATATTTCAGGGTAAAGACGAACAACCGCATCCGCATGGTGGCCGATTACAGGACCTTCGAGCCGTGGTTTGAGGATATGGCGGTCAGCAATCCGCTGGATTACGAGGGCTATGAGGAGAAGCTTGCGGCTGCGCGGGAGAAAACAGGGCTGAACGAGGCTGTGACGGTTGGCCGCTGCAAGGTCTTTGGCGAGGACATTGTCCTTGGCGTGTGTGATTCGCGGTTTATGATGGCAAGCATGGGACATGTGGTCGGCGAGAAGATTACCAAGGCGATTGAGCGGGCCACCGCGCTGCGGCTTCCGGTATTTATGTTCTGCTGCTCGGGCGGCGCCAGAATGCAGGAGGGAATCGTGTCGCTGATGCAGATGGCAAAGACCTCGGCGGCCATCAGGCGCCACGGCGACGCGGGACTGCTCTACTGCTCCATTTTGACCGACCCGACAACCGGCGGGGTCACCGCAAGCTTTGCGATGCTTGGTGATGTGATTATGGCGGAGCCCGGGGCCTTGATAGGCTTTGCGGGGCCGCGCGTGATCAAGCAGACCATCGGGCAGGAGCTTCCGGAGGGCTTCCAGACGGCGGAGTTTCTGTTGGAGCACGGCTTTATCGACGGGATTGTGCTTCGGGAGAACCTCAAGAAAACCATTCAATTCCTGATTAAGGCGCATTCGTGCGGCGGCAGGAGAACCTATGCGGATTTCCGCGAGGATAAGGGCGGGCACTTTGAGCTGAGCGAGGCGCTGAAGGAGCAGGCGTGGAGCGCGCAGCCGCGCAGCGCGTGGGAAAAGGTAAAGACGGTGCGTCAGGTGGGACGCCCCTCCGCGACCGACTATATGGAGCATATTTTTGACATCTTTGTCGAGGCGCACGGGGACAGGGGATTCTGCGATGATAAGGCGGTTGTCGGCGGCATTGCGTTTCTTGAGGGACAGCCGGTGACGGTGATTGCGGATTTGAAGGGAAAGGATATTCAGGAGTGTCAGGAGAGAAACTTCGGGATGCCGCTTCCGGAGGGCTACCGGAAGGCGCTGCGCCTGATGAAGCAGGCGGAGAAATTCAACCGCCCCATCATCAGCTTTGTCAACACCGCAGGCGCGTTCTGTGGAATCGAGGCGGAGGAGCGCGGGCAGGGAGAAGCGATTGCGCGCAACCTTCTGGAAATGTCGGGCTTAAAGGTGCCGGTGCTCTGTATCTTAATCGGAGAGGGCGGCAGCGGCGGCGCGCTTGCGACCGCGGTGGGCAACGAGGTATGGATGATGGAGAACGCGACCTATTCCATCCTGTCGCCGGAGGGATTCGCCTCCATATTGTGGAAGGACTCAAGCCGCGCACAGGAGGCGAGCGAGGTGATGAACATCACGGCGCAGGATTTGAAGCGTCTCGGGATCATAGAGCGTATTGTGCCGGAGTTCGGCGGCGCCGACAGTGGTACGACGGAGGCCATTGCCGGCTATATGAAGGAGCATATCAAGGAGTTTCTGGCAAAATATGACGGGAAGTCCGGAGAGGAAATCGCGCAGGAGCGGTACGAGCGTTTTCGGGCCTTTTAAGGAAGCGCTGACAAAATCGAGACAGTGGCGGATATAATGGAGGATTTTGCAGAATGACAATCAGGATTAGCGGTACAGGAAGCGCGCTGCCGGAAAGAACAGTGACGAATTTCGATATGGCAAAGCTTGTCGAGACCTCTGACGAGTGGGTGCGGGAGAGAACCGGCATCGTGGAGCGCAGGATTTCGACGGGGGATACGGTGTCAACACTGGCAGCGGCGGCCTGCGCACAGGCGCTGGAAAATGCGGGCGTATCGGTGCGGGAGGTGGACTTGATTCTGGTCGCGACGTGCTCGCCGGAGCTGCTGCTCCCGTGCTGTGCGTGTCAGGTGCAGAGCATTCTCGGAGCGGACAGGGCGGTCGCCTTTGACTTAAACGCAGCCTGCTCGGGCTTCCTGTTTGCGCTGAATACGGCCTGTGCGTATCTGGACACGGGCCTGTACCGGAATGCGCTCGTGGTGGGGAGCGAGGTGCTGTCAAAGCTGGTGGACTGGAGCGACAGGAGCACCTGCGTGCTCTTTGGCGACGGCGCGGGCGCGGCTTATATTGAGCGGATAGAGGAGACAGTCTGCGCAAATGGGCGCAGCGTGGGAATCGAGAGCGTGGTACAGGGCTCTGACGGCAGCATGGCGCTTTCCTGCGGGGAGCGGGCGGTATCCAATCCTTTTGCGCCGGCGGTGGAAAAGCCTTGGCCGTATGTGCAGATGGACGGGCAGGAGGTCTACAAGTTCGCGACGAGGCAGGTCCCGCAGTGCATCACGGAGGCGCTGGAGAAAGCGGACTTGACGGCGGAGGATGTTGACTTGTTTGTATTGCATCAGGCAAATGTGAGAATAATAGAAGCGGTGGCGAAGCGGCTGAAGGCGGATATCGCCAAGTTCCCGATGAATCTGGACAGGACAGGGAATATGTCCTCGGCGACGATACCGGTCCTTCTGGATGAGCTGAACCGCGGCGGCAGGATAAGGAAGGGAGACCGACTGGTGCTCTCGGGCTTCGGCGCGGGCCTTACCTACGGCGCGAGCGTGATGGTCTGGGGATAGCGCGCCGTATAAGGAGAGTCAGGGTGTAGAGGAACATGATAAAACGGATGGAAAAGAGCACGAACAAAACCTTAAACGAGATGCTGGTAAAGCTTTTTAACAATGTCATGGACATTGAGGAGAAGGCGGTGATCACGGAGACGTTCAAGGACATTACCAACAACGATATGCACATTATTGAGGCGATCGGGGTGGACACGGACGCGCCTAATAGCATGTCCGTCATCGCCAAGAAGCTGTCCGTCACAGTGGGGACGCTCACAACGAATATGAACAGTCTGGAGAATAAGGGCTATATTGTCAGGGAGCGGAGCCGGACGGATAAACGCGTGGTGCTCGTGTTCCTGACCGAGAAGGGGAGAAAGGCCTTCTTTCATCACAGGGATTTCCATAAGAACATGATAAAGGCAATTGTAAAGGATTTGGATGAGGAGGAGATGAAGGTGATGATAAAATGTCTTCTGAATCTGAATGATTTCTTTAATAAGCTTGAAAATGAGCAGGAGGATTAGCCCCTGCTCATTTTTAAGAATTTCTTGTTTTCATACATCAACGCGTCGGCCTCGTCGATGGCTTCACTCAACGTCTTATTCCCCTTGATGAACATATAACCGTGCGCGACCTGTATCCGGAAGCCAAGATCCGGTATTTGATTCTGCTCGTCGCAGTAGGCGTTGAGCGCGTCGATTCCGGCCTTGTAGGTCGCGTCGGGGTCGGGGCTGAAAATAACCGTCAGAAATTCGTCGCCGCCCATCCGATAGGTGCGCGTGTATTCGGTAAAGGCTTTCTTCAAGCCCTCGGAGACGGTGCATATCAGTTGGTCGCCCTTCTCGTGTCCAAGCGTGTCGTTGACCTTTTTCAGGTTGTTGACATCAAACTGTATCACTCCGAGCGGGGAGAAGCTGTCAATCAGGTGCTCGTAATCCGGCTTGTGCTCGTTGAAGGCGGTGCGGTTAAACAGCTCCGTCAGATGGTCGGTAAGCGCCAGATCGTGCAGCATATCCGCCTTCATGCTCTTTGTGAAGGTGTTCGCTATCTGGTTAAGGTGATAGATGATCAGGCAGGACAGGAAGGACAAAATCGCGATGCGGGCATACAGGGAAAAGCTCGCGTAGCTGCCGGTTCTATACTGAATCACCGCCGTTGCAATGCATATCGCTAAAATCCCAGACAAAATCAAAATGACCGGCGTGCCGTTTCCGTCCTCTGAGAGGTCCTCCGCATAGCTGAGCACCAGCTTCACGACAATCGGTATCAGCAAAAACAGGAGAACATGCGTAAACACCAGCGAATAATGAAATTCAAGGATTCCCGCCACATTCAAAACGGATATCACAATCGCGTTGACGCCGGAGATGAGCGCATACAACCGCGATACGGTCTGCATTTTCCCCTTCAGGCGGTAGCTCGCGAGAAGCCCGAAGGACAGCGGCGTGACAGCCAGCGAGAAGTAGCCGATTAAGTGGAATACCTCCGAATATCCGAAAAAGAACTGCCACAGCAGTGTTTCCGTGCTCGACCACTGCGAGGAAAAAAAGGTGGCGCAGCCCAGGTACAGAAAATCCTTGCCGACCCTTTTCGCGCGCAGCTTCAGGTACGCATATAAAACAATCAGGACAAGGCCGATAAGCTGCATAAAGGTGTTGATGATAAACCCGGGCACGCGCGAGGCGGTAATCCTGCGCGACACGCCCTCGGCGCTGCCGATGTAGATGTTATCGACAAGGCCGTCGGAATCGTAAAAGCTCGCAGTGACTTCAAGGCACAGCTCCACCGGCGTATCCGAGGAATCGAGGGACAGCAGATGCCAGCGGCTTCCGGGGGAACGCCCATACATGGCGGGAAGCGCCATATCGTCCTTGTAGACAAGCTCTCCGTCCACATAGACATTCGCAAAGCAGTTGCGGCAGCGGAATATCAGCGCGGTGTCAATGTCCGTCGGCGTGACCAGGCAGTATACGCGCTGTGCGACAAGCCCTTCCTGCGTCGTCGCGTCAAAGCCGTCCAGAGAAACGGATTTTCCGTTTTCATTGACCCATCCCTTTTCCAGACTCTGCACATTGCAGGAAATCGGCGTAAAGACCCTGTAGATTACCGCGACACAGGAGAAGAGCAGTATCAAGGTAAAGGAAATTACGGCGAGGAGAAGCTCAATCCGTTGAAAAAATTTATCCGATTTAAAATTCATTTTAATCCCCATTTCTGAGCGATTTGTCGCGAAGAGGCGACGAGAAATTTTTCTCGTCTGCCATCAAGGCTATTTGTTTTCGCTCAGAAACAAATAGTAATGAAAAACGCTGTCTTTGCGTTTTTCCGGGTTGAAATATAATGATTGTTAGACAGCGTTTTTTGCTGTCTTATAATCATTTTTCAACCTACTTCATCCGCCTTTGCAAATGATTTGTTTATACGGTATATTTTGGCAAATTATCAATGGCATGACTGAATCGTAACATTATTTGATATTGTTTTGGGAATAAGCTGGAATCATTCCAATCTATATGATAAGATATAATAAATAATAATCCAAGATGTAAACATATGTTTGGATAGCTTTGCACAAAGTTTTCTTTGGTTTGGGAACGATTTTGAACAAAAAGATGCATAAAAGCGCATAAGTGTGCAAGCGTGCGACAGGTTTCAGAGGGGGTAACGCAATGTTGGACGTGAACGGAATGCAGGGTGCGATTATGGTGAAAATGGGAGAGTATCAATTGGCGCAGGGGACGCAAAAGCTGATAACCCGCGACCTTGGCTCCTGCGTCGGCGTTGCGATTCGCGACCCGCATATCGGCTTGGGCGGACTGCTGCACGTCATGCTTCCGGGCTATATGGACCATGACCCGATGGCAGAGATACAGCGGACGCGGTACGCGGATATAGGCATAGAGGAGATGGTGAACAGGCTGATCATCAAGGGGGCCGACAGGAGCAGGCTCGAGGCGAAGATTGCGGGAGCGGCGCATATGATAAAGCTTGGGAACACGCCGGAAAGCAGCGATATTTCGTCGCGGAATCTCGCGGCCGTGCGGCAGAAGCTCGCGGAGCTCAAGATACCGATTCTGGCGTCGGAGGTCGGCGGGGCGTACCCGCGGACGGTGATTTATGAGCCTGCCAACGGAACGTTTCAGATACATACAAGCGGGATGCCGGAGCGGATGCTGTAGGGGGATTTGTCTGATGATATATGCAGAGCATGGAAAAGAACAGGATGCTTTTGTTGCTTTTGTGGAGCGTGCTTTGGGCGTGTTGGCAAAAGAAGAGTACGCCTCTTTTTTATCGCTGTTTGACGGCAGCAGACTGACAGAGCGGGAACTGGTTTCCGCACTCAGATATTTAGACGAACGTCGGCCTGTCTTGAGAGTTGACGATCCCGCGCAGGTAAAATGCAGCCGGCAGGATTTTTGTTTCTTCGTATTCAGGGACGGGAGCGGATACCGCTTAGAGTATGATTTGACAACAGCCGGCGAGAGAAATGACCTGACGCTCCAGGTGGAATTTTTCAAGGAAAAGGACAGGTATATCGCGGTTCTTGATGACTTGCATACTCTGTGACATTTTGGTATGCAAAAGGGGACTAAAACAGAGAGCCCATCTGCAGCAGTGCAAATACTATATGAATAACAGATATAAGGAAAGGAAAGGTATAGATTGAAAAATAAGCTTGATAGCTTATTTTTCAATCGGCTATTTGTTTCTGAGCGAAAACAAATAGCCTTG
>JAMPFV010000055.1 GCA_023664265.1 Roseburia sp. | reverse complement strand
AAACATTTTGATACCGCCATAGATGCAATGACAATATTGTTATCCGGTTTTGACGATTACAGAGAAGGGCAGCAGGCGTAAAAACCTGTTGCCCGATAAGGAGGCACACGATGAAAAATAAATTAGCATATGTATGCAGCCCATACAGAGGCAACGCATACCAAAGAATCCGCAACATTGCATACGCGCGGCATATAACCCGCGTAGCATTGGAATTAGGTTATACGCCGATTACCACACATTTATATTTGCCGCAGATATTAAATGATGATATATCGGCGCAGAGGCGGCGCGCATTAAAAGCCGGTCAAGACATTTTAAACGCCTGCGGCACAATCATTATAGGCGCGAGATACGGCATCAGCGAGGGCATGGCGGCAGAGATAAAGGCGGCAGCGGGAAAAGACACGATTATCATAGTTTAGGAGGGTGCAATGGCAAAAGGGTTAAAGCTGAATAGAGAGCAATATAAAAGAGTAAAAAACATGGATCATAAGGAAATGGAGAAATTCATCATAAATATTTACAACGAAGGACATACGGATGGCAAAGCGGCAGCAGAGCCGAGAATAAAGCCTTCAGACATTGCAACGGCTTTAATTGAGATTAAGGGCGTAGGAACCAAGAAAGCCGCCGAGATCATGGAAGCGGTCAACAAATTATACGAAAGGGGCGCACAATGATGTTATTTGAGGCGGTAGCAGGAAAGCGAGGCGAAACAGATTGAAGGCAATTCTGACATATACAACCATGATAGAGGGTAAGGCGGTAGAGCAAACGAGGCTTTTTGACACTGAAAAGGCAAAAAAGATTTGCGATGTTCAAAATAGTTTCGGTAGCAAGGTGCAGGAAATATACATAACCGATAAAGGCGTAGTATTCCTGCACACAACAACCGGCAGCGGAAAGATTGAGGTTGCAGACCAAAAGAAGATCAAGGAATGGATCGGCGAGAATGAGCCGGACAAATATATTAAATTTTTTGGCGAAGTGGAGGAAGGCTAACATGGCGGTATCAAAAGAGGTAAAAGAAACGATCGCGATAACCATTGACGAGGTATTCAAGAAAATGAATACCATATCATGGTTGGAACGGCAAAAGGCAATGAAGGATGAGGCTTTCAAGAACACCGAAAAAATCCTCTACTGTTTCAATATTTTAAAAGAACACGTTGCGGACGAAGAGGAATATCTGGGTATGATTGATAAGAAAAAAAGCGGAAGCATAATCAGATATTCAAAGAACAAAGCGGAGAAGCAGGATGAAAATCAACTGTTGGAGGATCGTATCGCCTCATATCAGCGAAGCAAAAATGATGTGGAGCGTATCGAAAAAGCTTTGAAGAGAATTGAAGGTAAAAAAGGCTGCGAAGTGATACGGATGCGTTATCTGGAGCGCAAAAAGACTATGGAGAACGGGAAGCAGACGGAGGAAGTTTACACGTTTGAGGAAATAGCCGGTATTCTGAGCGGGCAGCAGGGGTACAATGAGAACCTGAACGAAAAAACCGTGAGGAATTACAAGAATACGCTTGTACGCGAGATAGCCATATTTTTATTCGGTTCGGATGCGGTATAGGAAAGCAATCAATGTTTTGCGGAAAAAAGCACATATTAAGGACTTGACAACACGCCCGTTTTACCGCCCTGGACAAGTCTGTATTACCATGTTATAATTTTTACAATTCCACTGTTACACTTTAAAAGAGCGCGGAGGTTTCAGGTAAAAGAAATCATACCGCGCTCTTGCTTTTATATATGGAGGTAATCATGGCACTAATGAAATATTGTAACAAAGCCGGCTGTAATCGGATAGTGCCGCAGGGGGTCAGATATTGCACGGTGCACGCCGTAAATAAGACGGAAGAAAACCGGCAACGGCACAGGGAATATGATGCGCATTGCCGGAACCAAAAAGCGAAAGGGTTTTACAATAGTGCAGAGTGGAAAGCTGCAAGGGCGCGGGCAATGGCGAGAGATACCGGCATAGATATTTATATGTATATCATGGAAGGCAGGATCGTACCGGCTGACACAGTACATCATATTGTGGAGTTAATGGAGGATTATTCCAAGCGGTGCGACATAGACAACCTTATAAGCATATCAGAGGCAACGCACAGCATGATAAGCAGGGCATACAAGGACGGCGCAAAGAAGGCGGCGATGCAGCAGACACTAAGGGAGTGCATACGAGAGTACAAACGGAGGCTTGCGGGGTAGGGGTGCAAAAAAGTTTTAAAAAAAAAATATAGAGACCGCAGCCCCCCTAAAATCACGCGAAAACTCCCTAAATGAACTTTTTTTGGAAGGAGGATATGACAGATGGCAAGACCGAGAGAACCGATTGACCTGATTGTCGCAAAAGGGCGGAAACACCTGACAAACGAGGAATATAACAATCGAAAAAAAGCAGAGGTCGCGGCTCCTGCGGACGATATAAAATCCCCTCCGTTTTTATCCAAAAAGGAGAGTGAAAAATTCGACAGACTGGCAAGACAGCTGATAGAATTGAGGATTATGTCAAATCTGGATTGTGACGTGTTGGCGAGATATGTAAAGGCGGAGACGGAATACGTTAAGATTACGAAGCAGCTTCAGAAAATAAAATTTATTCCCGACAGAAAAAGCGAAATTCCCGAAGAGGAGCAGCTTGCGCAGCAATACGGTAAATACAATTATCTTTCCAAAATTCAGAACAGGCTTATGAAGGCGTGCAATGAGAACGCAAGGGAATTGGGTCTGACCATATCAAGCAGATGCAGACTGGTGATACCGAAGACGGAAGACGAGAAGCCCGAAAACAAATTTATGAAACACGCATAAGAACATGGGTAAAAGATTATTACGGTCAACGGATTGCGTATCACGGTTTGCGGAAAAAAACCTGAAAAACAAAAAAGAATTTGGAGAAGATGCACGTCTGGCGTTCAAACGTCATTTAAACGATATGAAAAGATCCGGGGAAAACGCCCCGGATTTTCCTTATGTTTTTGTACCTGAAAAAGCAGAGGATATAATAGAACTTGCAAACAAACTGACGATTGCGGAGGGCGAGGGAAATGAGGAATTTGTCTGCGCGGGCTTTCAGGAGTTTATTCTGGGTTCCCTTTTCGGTTGGATACACAAAGAGACGGGAAAGCGCAGGTTTACCGACAGTTATGTGCAGGTAGCGCGGCAGCAGGGAAAAAGCGTATTGAACGCCATCTTGGGGATTAAGTGCAGTAATTTTGACAATTACAATTACGGTCAGATATACTGCACGGCGACAAAATCAGACCAAGCCAAGATTGTTTTTGATGAGATTGCAAAGTTCATAAACGCTGACCCGGACTTACTGGAATTGTTTGTCATAAAGGATTACCTAAACGAGATAACGGCAAAAATCACCAATGCGACAATTCGGGCGTTGGGGCGGGACACAAAAACAATTGACGGATTCAGACCGTACCTTGGCATAGTGGATGAATACCATGCGCACAAGGATAATCAGATGTATAAGCTGCTCAAGGGCGGTACGAGAAAGTTAAAACAGTCGCTCATATCAGTTATCACAACGGCAGGATTTAACCTGAACGGTCCCTGCTATGAATTATACAAGTATTGCCGCCGGGTGTTGAGGAGAATTGACACAAACGAGCGGCAGTTTGTTTATATAGCTCAAATGGACGAAAAAGACAACATTTGGGAGCCGAAGAATTGGATAAAATGTTGTCCGCTGACGGGAAATGACCCGGAATTGGTTTCTCAGATGCAGGAAGACGCCAAAAAAGCCAAATCAATGGGCGGCGATGAACTGCGCGATTTTATGACAAAATCGCTGAATATATGGGTTACCAATGCGGAGACGGCTTTTGTTGACTTAAAGGAATGGGAAAAATGCGGTTGCGGGAAAACACTTGAGGATTTCCGAAGGAAAAAAGCAATATGCGGACTGGATTTATCAAGCGGCGGTGATCTTACCTCGCTTGTTTTGGAATTTCCATATGAAGACCCAAAGACGGGCGACAAGAAATATTATATCTATTCCCATTCTTTTATTCCAAAGCGCCGGATGCAGGAGCACATGGATAAGGAAGACAATGCACCTTATGTAATATGGCAGCAGGAGGGATTACTTACGGTGACTACTGCCGCATCGGGAATAAAAACCGATTACAAGGCGATTTTGGCACATCTGCACACATTGATTGACACTTATGAGATAGATCTGACGGCAATAGCATATGACCCGCATAATGCAAGCGCGTTCCTGACGGATCTTGAAGATTTCGGATGTGATTTGGTGGAAATCAAGCAGAGTGCGCGGAGCCTGAATGATGCCACGGTGGATTTCCAACTGGAGGTAAAGGCGCACAACATAGAGTATGATGAGCGCAACCGGCTATTAACACGATCCATGAATGACGCTGTTTTATCAGAGCCGAACAGCTTCGGGGAGATTAAGATAGATAAAATGCTGCAGAAAAACAGGATAGACCCCTGTGATGCGGCGATATGCGCCCATAAGGTCGCAATGGGCACAGAGGTTGAGGAAATAACAACAAATCAGAGTGTGGAGGCCTATTTGAAGATGTTTGAGAAAGAGGCAGGTGCAGACGATAAATGAAAATATTTGATAAAATCAGGGCGTTTATAAATAAAACGATAAGGCCGACGGCCGGCGCGGATGAAGAGCGGATATTGGACTGGTTGGGGATACCAAGAAGCCCTAAAAAAGTGTTGGGAGAGGTTACTTATTTTACATGCTTGAAAATGCTGTCCGAAACATTGGGAAAAATGCCGATTAAATTCTATCAGCAGACGGAGCGGGGCGTTGAAGAGGCGCAGGCCAATCCCGCATACGGCCTGTTGAAGACACGCCCAAACCCGCAGATGACGCCTACCATATTCTGGACGGCTGTTGAAAATAACAGGAACCATTACGGAAATGCTTATGTATGGATTCAACGGGAGTTTAAAAGAAAAAAATACGGCGGCGACATTGAAATCAAAGGCTTGTGGATTATGCAGTCGGAAAGCGTCACGGTGCTTATGGACGATAAGGGCGTTTTTGGCGCTGCGGGCGACATTTATTACTGGTATGCGGATAAGTACAGTGGCGAAAGCCATATATTTCCGTCGGGGGATGTGATGCATTTTAAAACGTCAATGTCATTCGACGGCCTGACGGGTGCGCCGGTAAGGAACATTTTGAAGGCAACCATAGAGGGCGGTCTGGAAAGTCAGGCATTTATGAATAATCTTTACAAGGGCGGATTGACTGCGCGAGCGGCTTTACAGTATACGGGTGATTTGTCACCTGCATTGGAAAAAAAGCTGATTGCAAGACTGGAAGAATATGCCAACGGTGCGAATAATGCGGGAAAGTTCATTCCGGTGCCAATAGGCATGAAACTGGAACCGCTTAACATTAAGCTTACAGACAGTCAGTTCTTTGAATTAAAAAAATACAGCGCCCTGCAAATCGCGGGAGCGTTCGGCATCAAGCCCAATCAGATAAACGACTACGAAAAAAGCAGTTATGCCAACAGCGAGATGCAGAATATTTCTTTTTATATTGATACGGCGCTGTATATTTTAAAGCAGTATGAGGAGGAAATAAATTACAAACTGTTGGATTCGGTCGAGATTGCGGAGGGGAAATACTATAAATTCAACGAAAACGTTATTCTTCGCACGGATGCAAAGAGTCAGGCCGAAATCCTCAGGGGATATGTACAGAACGGGATATACACATTGAATGAGGCAAGGTCATATATGAACAAGCCCGGAAAAGAAGGCGGTGATGATCTGATATGCAACGGGAATTATATTAAGGTTGCGGACATCGGCAAGGAAGGAGAAGAAGATGACAAAAATATTAAGGTTACAAAAGAAAGACAAAAACAACCGTTACAGAGAGGTCGGCAGCATAGAGATTAAAAACGAAACGGATACGACGGTTGATCTCTGTTTTTTTGGAGACATAAACAGTGAGAGCTTGGGAGAATGGCAAAAGTATTATCCCGAGGATAAAGCCCCGAGTGATGTGCAGGATTTTTTAAGTCAGCTTGACGGCATTTCAAAGATTAACGTACATATTAACAGCGGCGGCGGTTCGGTATTCGGAGGTATTGCCATTTATAACCTTTTAAAGAGGCACGGTGCGGAAATAATCGTATATGTGGAGGGCTTGGCCGCAAGTATAGCAAGCGTGATAGCAATGGCTGGGGATAAAATCATCATTCCCGCAAATGCGCAGATGATGATCCACAAGCCGAGCAGTTTTACATGGGGCAACGCGGACGACATGAGAAAGGAAGCGGATATACTGGACGGCTGCCAGAAAGTCATTCTGAATACATATATGCAGCACGCCAAAGAGGGTGTAACGTCAGAGCAGATAAATGCGCTGATTGATGCAGAGACGTGGAAGAACGGCGAGGAATGGCAGGAATTTTTTGATATTGAGGTGGCGGAAAAGAGTACTGCGGCGGCCTGCACAAGTGATTATTTCGATAAATATAACAATCTGCCTGAAAGATTAAAAATGGGTCAGGAACCACGGGCGGTTGATATTGACGGAATAGTCGATGCAATTGTGGGAGAGACGGCACAAAGGCTTGAAAAAGCAATCAGAGAAAACCGTATACCGGAAGCGGATAAGGAAAAGCAGATAGAGGCAATTTTAGAAGACTTGGATTTGATTTAAGTCTTTTTTAATGCAATAAAAATAAGGAGGATTAGAGAAAAATGAACGAAGAATTAAGGAAGCTGTTAGACGGCATTAAAGCCAAAAAGCAGGAAGTAAGGGATTTTTGCAAGGAAGGTAAGATTGAGGATGCGGGCAGGGCCAAGAAAGAGCTGATTGACATGCAGGCACGGTTTGATTTGCTTTATGATCTGGAGCAGGATAAATTGGACGATATGCAGCAGCGGGCGGAAAAGGGAAGCGCCAGGAAGATTGTGGATCAGAGCAGGAAGATTGCGGGTGCGTTCGTGAACGCAATCAAGACGGCGGTGGGCTTGGCCGATTTATCGGCGGACGACAAAGAAATCCTTAATTCCATGAACGAGGGCAAGGATGAGGACGGCGGCCTGACGGTACCGAAGGACATCAAAACGGCAATCAAGGAGCTGCGAAGGTCGGAGGATGCGTTGGAAACGCTTGTAAACGTGGAGCATGTCACCACGTTGAGCGGCAGCAGGGTCATTGAGCGGCATGCCGACCAGACACCGTTTGACAACGTGGACGAAGCGGCGGAGTTTCCGGAGATTTCCACACCGCAATTTGAGAAAATTGACTACAAGGTCAAGAAAAAGGGCGGCATCTTGAAGGTTACACAGGAGCTTTTGAGTGATACGGCTGAAAATATTATCGGCTATCTGAAAAAGTGGATCGCCAGAAAGGCAAAAGCAACGAGAAATTTTATGATTATCGCAAAAGTGCGTGAGATTACCAAGGATGCGGAGGTGCCGGTTGAGAATTTGGACGACCTGAAGAGAATATTTAATATTCTGCTTGACCCGGCTGTTGCCTTGAGTGCGCATGTTGTAACAAATCAGGACGGCTACAATTGGCTTGACAGCCTGAAGGACAAAGACGGTAAGTACATTCTTCAGCCGGATCCGACAAAGCCAACGAGTATGCTTTTATTCGGCAGGTATCCGATTAAAAAGGTAAGTAACCGGACATTGCCGAGTGTGCCGACAGAGGGAGGATACAAAATACCGATTGTTTGCGGAGATTTAAAGGAAGCAATCACGATTTTTGACCGCGAGACGCTCACAATCGACATTTCAAGCACTGCGGGCAAGCTGTGGGAAACAGACCAGACCGGCATCAAGGTGCGTGAACGTTTGGATATTCAAAGCGTGGATGAAGAGGCGGTTATCATGGCGGAGCATACCGTTACGGATTCGGATGGCGCAGCAACGGCAAGCGTCGATCCGGTGGAGCCGAGGATATATACACAGGCGGAAATTGAAAAGCTGTCACGCGAAAAAATCATGGCGTTAGCCGTTCAGTTGGGGTATACCATGACAACGACGGCAGAGAGTGAAAAAGCGGCGGTTGTGGCTGACTTTATGGCACAGCAGGCGGCGGCGCAGGGCGAGTAAGTGGCAATGCAAGGAAAAGAAACGGGACAACGGCGGCGGGGTAACGCCTGCCGCCCGTAAAGGCGGGAGTGCGGCATGATAATAACATTGGAAGAGGTAAAAGAATATGCGAGGATTGACATTGATGAGGACGACCGGCTGCTGGAAACGCTGATAAAGTCGGCGGAGGAATATTTAAAGAATGCAACTGGAAAAGAGTACCCCGAGACGGACAAAAACGGTAACAGGATTAATTATGAACTCGAAAAGATCTATCTGCAGTTATTGATTGCGCATTGGTATGAGCAGCGCTCCCCTGTCGGAAAAGGAGCTTCCGCGGGCGGCGTGGCGGAAGATTTCAGCTTTACGGCAAAATCAATCCTGTTGCAGCTTAAAATGAAGTAGGTAGACTATGGATATAGGACGAACAAACAAGCGGATCACATTCTGCAGGTATGAGGAAAAAGAAAACGGTTTATCCCAAATGGAGCAGGTTTTAACAGAGGTTAAGACGGTTTGGGCGAGTGTTGAGCCGACAAGGGGCAGAGAGTATCAGGAAGCACAACGGATAAGGCCCGAGCTGACTTATAAAATAACAACGCGATACCACAAAGAGATAACGCCGGATATGTTTATAAAATTCAAAGATTGCTTTTTCAACATCGTTTCCGTTATCAACGTGAGGGAAAGAAATGCGATGTTAGAAATTATTTGTACTAAAAAAATCGAAAAATAACTTTAAATTCAGGCGGTTTTATGCCGCCTTTTTGGTGGTGGTAAAATGGCAGATAGTTTTGAATTCAGTATTGAAGGACTGGAGGAATTTGAACGTGATTTAGAAAAAGCAATCAGAAAAGCACCTGCACAAGCGGAGGAAACACTGGTAGAACTTGCAAAAGAGTTTAAGGCATCGGCAAAAAAGAAGGCAAATGCAGAATTAAAACCGCATGACCGCGAAGGAGAGCAGAAAAAGAAAGCGATTAGGAGAAAATGGGGGCATAAATTGGTAAATGATAATTTAAGCGCAACGGCGTTAGTATGGAACAGCGCGAGGCATTTTCATTTAGTCGAAAACGGTCACAATCTTGTAAGAGACGGTCATGTTATCGGGTTTGTAGCGGGAAAGCATATCATGGAAAAGACAAAGAATGATTACAAAGATATTGTACCGGAGCGGTTTGAAAAAATGGCAGATGATATTTTAAAGGAGAGTGATTTGGATTAAATTTGCAGAGGTAAAAAGGGCAATCAATGGATTGCTGAAAGGCCGATACCCGCCGCCGCAATATAAAATCTATGGGAAAGAGATCAAGGAGGGGTATGATGCACCCTGCTTTTTCACAGAGATTATAGACAAAGGCGGCAGCGGGGAAACAAGGAATTTCGCAAAGGGCGGCTTTACGGTCAAAATAACATATTTCCAAGCAGAGAAAAACGAATTAGATCAGCTTGAAAAGGTGGACGAGATAAAAGACCTTTTCGGGCTGATTTTTTGCGTTGGGGATCGAAAGCTGACAATAGGCGAGTTTTCACATGATTATATCGGGGAGTATCAGGACATTTTGCAGATCAGCGTTGAAATTGATTACAAGGAAAACACGCAAAAGGAAGATACCGCACCGGTGGCACAGGAATTAGGCGTAGAAATAACACAAGGCTAAAAGGAGGCTGAAAGAATGGGCGCACCAAGTATTGACATCAGTTTTATTGAAAAGGCAATATCGGCGGTTACGCGAGGCGAGCGGGGTATTGTGATGCTGTGGGTAAAGGACATGTTGCCGGCATCCGCGGCCAATCCGGCAACGGTGGTAACAGAAAGCGACATACCGGAGGGCTTGTCAGATGTGACGGTGGAGCAGGTAAAACTGGCAATGATCGGCTATACAAATGCACCTAAAAAGGTACTTGTATACTGCATGGGGATTTCGGAAGATGCAGAGGCGGCAGCAGTTGACACCGGATATAAAAAGGCAATGGAGGCGGCGGAAACGATCCGCTTTGACTATCTGGCAATCCCGACAGTGGAAACGGACGGCAAAGGGGAAGATATTGCAACGTGGGTTAAGTCCATGAGGCAGAATAAGAAAAAGAAGATCAAGGCGGTTTTGCCAAACGTACCGGCAGACAACGAAGGGATCATTAATTTCACAACCGAAAAGAGCGTAAAAACGGAAACCGTAACCGGAAAAGACGGAAAGAAAACAACCGTTGACACGGTTTACACGGCAGAGCAGTATTGCGCGAGAATTGCCGGACTGATCGCGGGTACGCCTATGACGATTGCCTGTACCTATGCGCCGTTGCCGGAACTGTCGGATTGCACAAGACTAACCGATAACGATACGCCGGTAGACAAAGGAGAATTGATTATTTTCTATGACGGCGAGAAGGTAAAGGTGGCAAGGGGCGTTAATAGTTTTGTTACAACCGTTGACGGAAAAGGCGACAGCTTCAAAAAGATCAAGATTGTTGAGGCTATGGACATGATCAATGATGATATTGTCAAAACGGCACAGGACAGCTATTTGGGCAAGTACGCAAACACATATTCCAACAAGTGTCTGCTGATAACGGCTGTAAGCAGTTATTTTGCACAGTTGAAGCGGGATGATATTATAAGCAGTTATTCCGTGGGATTGGACGCGGAGGCGATTCGGATTTACCTGAAGGGGAAAGGCGTGCAGGCAACGCTTGACGACGGCTCGGTAAAGAATGTTGATGATTGCAGTGACGGGGAGATTATAACGGCGGATACCGGGGCGAATGTATTCCTGACCGGTAATGTAAAAATTCTGGATGCAATCGAGGACATTAAGATGCCAATTAATATTTAAGAAAGAAGGAGAGAGAGTATGCCGAAAGAATTTAAAGCGGAACAGGTTATCAACGGAACATGGGGAGAGGCGTGGCTTGACGGAGAATATCTGGCGCAGGTTACGGCGTTAAAGGCGGAAGTGACGCCGAAAAAGACAGCGATTGCAATGGTTCAGAAGCTTCAGGAAGGGCAGAAAATGACCGGACTGGAGCTGAAGGGAGAAATCAAGCTGCACAAGATTAACAGTTTCATAATGAAGAAAATGAGTGAGTATTTCAAGCGGGGCAAGATGATGACCTGCACGATCGTATCACATGTGCAGGATCCGGACGCCCTGGGAGGGGAACGGGTGGCATTGTACGGATGTCTGCTTGATAAACTGATCCTTGCCGATTGGGAGGCGGGAAAGATGGGAGAGGAAAGCTACGGCTTCACGTTCGAGGATTGGGAAGTATTGCAGGCTATTTAGGCAATCGGAAAGCACAGGCGCAGGGGGCGCCTTATTTTTTTGTTAAAAGGAGAAGGAACATGAATTTGGTTGAGAAGTTGTTGGCGGTAGACCGACAGGAATTTGACAAAATCGAGAAAAAGGAGATTGCGAGCAGACGGCTGTCAAAGCTTTTGGGGACGGATGCGAAAGTGACGATACAGGCGGTGGACGGGGACCTTTTCGGAGGATTATCCGCAAGCGGATTGGATGAGAACGGGGAAGTTGATTACGGCAGGGCGTTTTCCACCAATGCCAGAATTGCGGCTGCGGGTATTACAGACCCGGATTTGAAGGACGAGAGACTGTTGAAGCTTCTCGGCGTTGCGACGCCGGCGGATGCGGCCAAAAAGATATTCAAAGGCGAGATCAACAGAATTTCAACGGAGATTGCCAAGCTGAGCGGCTTCAACGATGAGGAAACGACGGACAAAGAAGTAAAAAACTGATAAAGAGCGATAGGGAGGTAAACATGGATTACCTGCACTATCGCTTTAAAAACTGGAAACCTTTTGAATACATGAGTCTGTCGGAAGGACAAAAGCGCGTGGCGCGTGCATATATGCGGCAGGAAATGAGGGACAGGGCAGAAGAAAACAGGAGAATACAAAAAGCGGTCGGAGGTGGTTGATGTGGGCAGGGTTATCAGTGTAGCGTTGCGGTTTATTGACGGTTTTACAAATCCTTCAAAAGAAGCCATTGAAAGCATGAATAGAATGGGCAATGAGGCGATAAGAGCCGGAAAGCAGTTGCAACGGGCCGGAAATATGATAGCATCTGCCGGCGGTGCATTGACAAAAACGGTAACACTTCCGATTGCGGGAGCAGCGACGGCGGCGGTGAAGACTGCCGCCGATTTTGAAGCTTCCATGTCAAAAGTCGGCGCCATATCCAACGCAAGTGCCGAGGACATGGCGATATTAACCGCAAAAGCGAAGGAGATGGGCGCGACAACATCATTTTCCGCGAGTGAGAGCGCGGAGGCTATGCAGTATATGGCTATGGCAGGATGGAAAACGCAGGATATGACGGAGGGCATTGCAGGAATTATGAACCTCGCGGCGGCATCCGGAGAAGATTTGGCGGCAACATCGGACATTGTAACGGACGGATTAACCGCGTTTGGAATGGCGGCAAAGGATAGCGGCAGATTTGCCGATGTTATGGCGGCTGCATCGTCAAATGCAAATACAAATGTTGCGCTTATGGGGGAAACCTTTAAATATTGTGCATCGACAGCGGGCGCAATGGGGTACAGCATAGAGGATATTTCCGTAGCAATCGGAATTATGGGTAATGCCGGAATAAAGGGCAGCATGGCGGGAACTACCCTGAAAAACACGATAGCAAATCTGGCAAAGCCGAGCGAATCGCAGGCGGCGCTTATGGAAAGGTTGGGCATAAGCCTTATAAAAGACAATGGTGAGATGAAAAGCTTTGCGGAAGTGATGGATAACCTGCGAGCGTCATTTTCAGGGCTGTCAGAAACGGAAAAAGCGGCAGCGGCAACCACTTTAGCGGGCAAGCAAAGCATGGCAGGGCTTTTGACGATTGTAAACGCAAGTACGGAAGATTTTGACAAGCTGACAGCGGCGATCAATGGATCGTCGGGATCCGCCGAGGAAATGGCGGCAAAGATGCTTGACAATTTAAACGGCCAGCTGACTCTTTTAAAATCCGCAACGGAGGGAATAGCGATAACCATAGGAAATAAACTGATGCCCCATATAAAAACTGCGGTTTCATGGGTACAGACGGCAGCAGATTATATAAATAATTTGAGCGATGCACAGACAGACAATATTATCAAATGGGCGGGTATTGCTGCGGCGGCAGGTCCGGCGATAATGATTTTCGGAAAAGTCGTCAAAGGAATAGGAACGGCCAATCGGACGTTCGGAGCAATCGTAAAAACGATAGGGAACTTCGGCGGAGTTATGAAGCTGCTGACAAGTCCTGCGGGAATAGTAATCGGCGTACTGGCGGCGATTGCGTTGGCAGCGTTTTTGGTTATAAAGAATTGGGATCAAGTCAAAGGTTTTTTGCAGGGCGTTGGCAGTTGGTTTAAAAATGCGTTTGAAAAGGCAGGTTTTTCCGTTGAGGGCTTTAAAAACAAATTTATATCAATCGGGAATACGATCGGCAGCATAGCGGGGAAGATAAGCGGCTTTTGCAAGTCCATAGCGGGGCTGTTCAGGAAGGAATTTGCAGGCAGCGTAAAAGAAGGCGCGGCGGAAGCGGGCGGCATATTGGAAATGTTTGTCGGCGGCGCGATGGCAGGTCTTGACGGGATTGTCGGGGCAGTCGATACGGGGCTGCAGGTTTTTGATGCACTGTTAGGCTTTTTTACGGGGGCATTTGCGGGGAACTGGGGCAGTGCCGTGCAGGACTTTAAAAACAGCCTTAAAAACATCTTTCCGCCTGACATGGCGGAAGGACTGATAATGGCGTTTTATATGGCACTGCCGATTATCAAGGGGTCGGTGGACGCAATAAAGAAAGCATTCGGCGGAGTTGTGCAGGATGTCAGGAAAATATTCGGAAGCATCTCAACGATATTCAAAGGCATTAAGACCGTAATCAAAGGCATAGTCAACGGCGACGCAAAGATGATAGGCGAAGGCCTGCGGACAATGGTAAGCGGGATTGTGGATACCATCGCGAATATCATAAAACTCAAAATCAATACCATCAAGAATTTTGTCACGGGCGCACTTTCAAACTTTCTGCCGGAAAGCGCCGTAAACCGAATTGCAAAGGTATTTGATGGGATAACTTTTGCGGTTTCGGTTGCGGCTGACGCGATTAAGACGGTTACAGACGGAATGATAACCGTCTTCGGCGGCCTGATAACCTATGTTTCGGGTGTATTCACCGGAAATTGGTCTAAGGCATGGGAAGGAGTTAAGACCATATTCAAAGGAATATTTGACACTTTTGCGAAATTGTGCAAAACACCGATTAATGCGGTTATCGGCATCATAAACAGCGCAATTGCGGGAATTAACAAATTAAACATTTCCATTCCCGATTGGGTTCCTGGATTGGGCGGTCAGACCTTCGGGCTTAATATTCCGCCTATACCGATGCTGTACAAAGGAACGGATAATTGGAAAGGCGGTACGGCGATAATTCACGACAGGGGCGGTGAGATTGTGGATTTGCCGGAAGGCACACGGGTATATCCGCATGATAAAAGCGTGGATATGGCGCGAAAGGAGGGTGAGCGCAGCAGTTCGGGTTCCTTAACGATTAATATCCAAAAACTGGCAGACAATATAGAAGTACGCAGTGATGAAGACATAGACCGTATAGCAGAGGAACTGGCGCGTAAGCTTGCAAAGATAGCGCTTAATACGGGGACGACATAGGGAGGCGGTAAAATGGAAATATGGTTGAAGCAGGGTAATGTAAGCTTTAGGTTTGCGGTTCTGCCGCCGGAGTATGAATTGACGGATGAAAGCAATAATACACAGGTGGTTATAAATTCATTCGGAGAAATAAATCTTTTGGGAAAAAGGATGCTGAAAAATGTGTCCTTTTCCTCGTTTTTTCCCGCACAGCAATACAATTGGTGCGAGTATGGCACATTCCCGACGCCTGCCGAGAGCGTGGCGCTGATAGACAGGATGAAGGATAACGGCGTCTTACGGCTTATAATGACCGGAACGCCGATAAACATGGACTGTACGATAGAGAGCTTCTCATGGGGAGAAAACGACGGCACAAAGGATATAAATTTTTCATTGGAATTTAAAGAATACCGAAGGGTAAAGATTATAATTTCAAAGAAGAAAGAGATGCCTGCATCGGAGATAATACCCGCCGCAACACAGCGGGCGGCGAAAGAAGTAAAGAGCACCGCCTATACGGTGGTCAAAGGAGACAGCCTGAGCAGGATTGCAAAGGTTCTGACGGGAAGTACGGCAAATTGGAAAGCTGTTTATGAGCAAAATAAAGACATAATAGGAGGGAACCCCAACCTGATTTATCCGGGTCAGGAATTGGTTATAAGCGTATGAGAACAGAATGGATACATGACAGCGGCGGGGATGTATGTATAGCGGATATTACGGAGGCGGTAACGGGGGTAACGTGGGGAGGCAGTGTGGCACAGGCCGCGCGTACTGCGGAAATAACCGTGATCAATGCACCCGACGACAGGAACATAGAGCGTCTTAATTTGAGCATCAGCGCGGGAGATACAATAAGGCTGTATGAAAACGGGGAAAACATATTCTTTGGAGAAGTTCAGGCGGCGGAAAAGGCGAGCAGATACGGAAGTGTAACATACAGCTGTACGGACCTTTTGGCTCATTTATTAAGAAGCACGGCGGTTTACAATTTTGAAAACACGACGGCTGAAAGCATAACGCGGAAGCTGTGCGCGGACTTCCTGATCGAGGCGGGAAGCATAGCTGAAAGCAAAGTACCGATTCGGAAGATGATTGTGGACGGAAGTACGATTTACGACACAATCATGCAGGCGTACACAAAAGCTTCCCGCCAATCGGGCAAGCTTTATATATGCCGCATGACCGGTTCAAAGTTATCGGTGGAGGTAAAGGGAAATAAGGTACGGGATTTCATTCTGGCTGAGGGATATAACATAACAAATTCCTCATATCAGGAAACGATTGAAAATATGGTAAACGTGGTGAAAATCTATGACGATACCGGAAGACAGACTGGTGAGGTAAAAAATGATGAATGGGTTAAAAAATATGGAATTTATCAGAAGACATACAAAAAAGAAAAAGGGATGAATGAGATAACGGCTGCGACGAACATGTTCAGCGGGATTGAAAAGAAAGTGACGATTGACGGCATAAACGGCGATCTGAAGTGCATTGCCGGAAATGCGGTCGAAGTTCGGGACGCGGCGACAGGACTGGCGGGTATATTCTGGATTGATGCCGACATGCACACTTGGGAGAACGGGGTACACCTGATGAATTTGGAGTTGAATTTTAAGAACCTTATGGATGAAAAGGACAGTGAAGAATAACGGGAGGGGCACCGTATGAATGCATATGAACAAATTTTGGATATAATGCGGAGCGAAGGAAGAAAGGACAATACCGCGCCAATTCAGATAGGGATAATGACGGGGGCCGCAAGCTGCCAAATCGGGAAGCTGCAACTGTCCGGTGATGATTTATTAATTGCAGAGCATCTCAAAACAGGGTATCATTGCGCGGTTTACGACAATGAGCCATCCAAAAAGGATAAAAAAACTTTTGTGGAGCCTTTGAGGAAAGGTGACAAGGTGGCGGTTTATCGGATCAGTGATGAGCTTTATATTGTGTTGGAAAGGCTGGTATAAATATGGGTTTATTTCCTTCATACATTGAGAATGACACCGAATTAAGAACGGAGAATAAAACGACCCTGCCGAAAGAATATGGAATTGATTTTGAAACGGGGCAACTGACCGGTTTAACGGTAACGGGAAAAGAAGCGGTTAAGGTATGGATATATCTTGCATTGCGAACGCCGCGCTACAGACATTACGCTTATACATGGGATTATGGCAGCGAATTTGAGGATTTAATCGGACAGGGTTACACAGAGGAATATATATATGCGGAAACAAAACGCATGACGGAAGAGTGTCTGCTGATTAATAGGGATATACAGAGTATAACGGATTTCATCGTAGACATGGCAGATGATACATTAACAATATCGTTTGTTGCAAATACCATATACGGCAGTATAGGCTTTGAAAATCAGGCAATATAATCCGGGAAAGGAGGAAAAATGCTGTTTGAAGACAAAACGCTTAACAACATAATGGAGGACTTGAAAAATACGGTGGCGGGCGGCATCGGAACCGGAGAAGGAACATTGATTGACCATGCTTTCCGGGGAGCGGCAGCGGAATTTGAGCAGGCTTATCTCGAGTTGGCAATGATAGACCAAAACGGATATGCGGAGACTGCCGACAGAGAACATTTAATTCTGAGAGCAAAAGAAAGAGGAATCGAACCGCTTCCGGCATCATGCGCGGTCTGGAAAGCGGAATTTAATATTGATATAGAATTAAGTACCCGCTTTTCGTCAGGAGAACTTACATACGCGTGTATTGAAAAGATAAAGGAAAGAGAATATCGGTTAAGGTGCGAGCAGTCAGGGGCAAAGGGAAATATAAAGCAGGGGAGCCTGATACCGATTGAATACATAGACGGTTTTGACAGCGGGGAACTGTCAGAACTGTTGATTCCGGCACGGGATGAGGAGGAAACGGAGGCTTTCCGTGCACGGTACAATTCGGTTATAACGGAGGCACAGGAATTTGGAGGCAACCGCGCACAGTATAAATCCGTAATTTGTAAATTGGAAGGAGTCGGGGCCTGCAAAATATATCGTGTGACGCAAAATGAAAAGCGAATAAAGATATTTATTCTTGACAGCACATATGGAACACCATCAGCGGAGCTTGTGTCGGATGTGCAGGAGATTATGGACCCGCTTGGGAAACAGGGGGAAGGTGAAGGAAAAGCGGCGATATTCCATGTAGTGGATATTTACCCGTGTGTATCTGAGACGGTGAATATTGAAGCAACGATAATCATGGATACGGGGTATGTATGGGAAGATATGCGGCAGGATATAGAAGATAGAATAGACAACTATTTTTTGGAGCTTGCGAAGGAGTGGGAAAACGGGGAGTACATAACAGTAAGAATATTGAAGGTAAATGCGGCAATAGCAGGCGTTGAGGGTATTGTAGACGTGCAGGACACGGCTTTGAATAATAAGAAAGAGAACCTGTTGCTGGATCCGAACGCAATACCGGTCAGGGGAGTGATTGAATGCAGAGATTAATAAATTATTATCCCCATGTGATAAAGCGGATTAAGGATATTCAAGAGATTGCTAAAGCGGAAGACATGGAATTTTCCAAGCTGCGGATAAAAATGGCGGAGATTGAAGGCAATATGTTTATTTTTACCGCAAATGAAGAGGGGGTATGCAGATACGAAAAGTTTCTCGGCATAGTGCCGAAGCGCGGACAACGGTTGGATGATAGGAAATTATATATTTTGTCGTCCATATTCCGAAGGAAGTTGAGCTTATCTGAACTGATGCGGCTGTTAAATAACTATGCGGAAGTGAGTTTAAGTATTGACAAAACCGTGGGGGCACTGACGGTTAAAGTCGGAGACAATGTATCCAATGTGGGGACAATATACGAAATATTGGATGAATATATGCCTTTGAATGTGTACATGGCATTTGAAACGGAAACTGATGCGCTGATACGATTTTGTGAAACAAATAAGATATTGGAAATGGAGACAACGATTTATGTGCGGGGATATGTGGCAGGGGCATGGTTTTTGGACGGGTCTGTATTATTGGATGGAAGCAGACTTTTAAATGCGGTAACATGGCAGCAGATAATAAGAATGGAGATGGAGACAAGCACACAAATAATTGAAAAAGGGAGCGGCGCAGAACTGATAAGGCAAAAAAATGCGTGGTTTTTGGACGGATCCGTATTACTGGATGGAAATCGGATTTTAAACGCTGAATTTTATGAGGAGGTTTTGGAAATGGCAGAAATTACGACAGTGGCGGCAAAAAAGAAGATATTGCTCGCACGCGCAGGAATGGGAGTGGTTGCACCGATTAAAGAAATGGCCTTTGGTGATGGCGGGGTTGATAATAATGGGAATGTAATACAGCCTCAAAATGAGCAAAAAGAACTGAATAACGAAATCTGTAGAAAAAAGATTACAAAAATTGAAATCATAAGCGACACACAGGTAAAATATTATTGTGATCTTGACGAGGATGAGTTGGCAGGTCGTGGCATAAGTGAACTTGCGCTTGTAGATGCGGACGGGGATATGGTAACCATAAAAAACTTCGCGACAAAAGAGAAAGACAGAGATTTTTTGTTTACGTTTAAGGTAAATGATACTATGTAATGGGAGGTTAAAGGCATGAGACTGTATACTAATACGAATCCGCAATTTTCAGATTCGATAAAAATAACGGAAGTAACAGATGCGGGCAATGCGGAGAATATAAATGCCGCGGCAAAACAATTGATACAAAATGATTTAGTCCTAAAAAAGAGAATGGATGAGGTGCTTGGCGGGGATGGAGATAATCCGGACGGCGGCCCGAACTTTGCAGAGGGCATTGAAGCTGACAATATCGTGGACGCGATAAACGAGGTTTTTACGCTTGGCAGTGAGAAGAAAAAGAAGCTCGTGGAAAATCTTACTGCCATGGGAATTGATGCATCCACGGACGAAACATGGGAAGTGCTGTTGGATAAGGTGCTTGACATGACGGATACGTCTGACGATACGGTGACGGCAGCAGCGCTTTTGGACGGATATACGGCGCATGATGCGGCGGGGAAGCAGATTACGGGGGACATGCTGGAGTTGGGCAGCACCACGGTAGAGGCGACAGGGGTAACGCAGGATGATGCCTACACCTATCTGGGAGTCCCCGCGGGACACTACAATGAGGATAGTAAGGTTAGGGCGATAAATAGCGATATAAATACTGTGGCACAAGGTACATACACTGATAAAGTTAT
>JAMPFV010000054.1 GCA_023664265.1 Roseburia sp. | reverse complement strand
GCGAGCTGAAACGCCACAATGCGGATGTAAAGATACAGTATACGCCGCTGTATGGGAAAGCAGCTTCACAATGATCAATATACCGGTGAGAAAGGATTTGCAAGCGATGAAAGAGCACAGGAACAGAGCAATCTTATTTCGCATATGCGGTTTGTTATTGATACTGATTTTCGTGCTTGCGCTGCGTGGAATGATGGATTCGCATAAAAGAAAAGCCAACGCCAAAGCGTTTGTTGATTATCTGATGGAGCATGCAGATGCGGCCTCGGCGGATTTTGAGGCTTGTGGATTAGTGTTTTCGGTGGTAGAGAAAGGAGATATGCAAACTGTAACGGATGCATATACGGTATCTGTGGCAAATGCGGACATGCTGACAGTAACGGATGTGGATGGTTGGCGCTTCTGCTATCAGTCTTTGGGAAAATATGGGGATCGGCTTGTACAAATTGACGGTCATGTTGAGAAGGTAAGAAGCAAAGAAGTGATTACAGGCAGCCTGAAGATGGAAAAAGAGAAAAATAATTATGTATGCATAGAGATAAAATACGCGCTTAAAGACTATCCGATGACACATGAAAGTCTTTCGCTGAATTACCGTATTCCGGAATTTGATGAGTACCAAAAAGCAGCGTTTAAAGATCAAAAAACAGCGGCGCAAATCAGCCAATGGATATCTGCCGAAGAACTCTCGGCTTTATATAAAAAGGGAAGAGAGCTGGAAGAAATACTGTCGGCATATTGTGAGCTGAAACGCCACGATGCGGATGTAACGATACGGTATACGCCGCTGTATGGGAAAGCGGCGCCGGATATGCACAGAACTGCCGCGGGCGAATAGAATATAAATAAAGTGTCAGCATCAGGGGGCAGACTTATATGGAGCCTGTGAATACACCTGTTATACCATTGCCGGAGTCCGGCGAGAGGGAACCCGTCCGTGGGGAGACAATGCTTCCCGATACGGATTATAACGGCGGAATGCCCGATAACCGGATGAATAACAACGTTGGGACACCCGATAACCGGATAAATAACAACAATGGAATGCATGAGAATCGGATGAATAATCCGGCCGGAATGAAGGAAAACAGCGGAATGAGTATTCCGATTGGCCGCAACGGCGGCGGAGCCGGCAATGACGGTATCAGAGATGCGGATATCATGGACGTCATCGTTTCAACGCATCCCCGCCCCAATGAGTCCTGCAGACTGTATGACCGCAATGACACGCAGTTCGGGTCAATAAGAGTGTTGAATGCGGTATGCGGCTATAATCCCTTTGTGGTATTTATCGGGGAATGCCTTTTTTCCGCGGGGCTGGGCTTTGGCGAGCTTTCCGCCTACGAAAGAATTGCCGCGCGGGCGCATGTGATTACGCTGATGGGAGATAACGGCTATATTTATCTGCAAAAGCCTTTTCAGCTCCGGAACGGCGAGAACGCGACGCTTGCCGTCATCAATACGGAATCGGGCCTCGACATTGAGCTGATTGCGGACAGCAGCTGTGGACGGAGCCCGGATACCGCGTGCATCAGGGCGGCCAATCTTTCCTACAATAACGGGATGCTCAGCGTGGTCATCGGCAATCACTATGTCAATTTCAACGGGTTGCAGTATCGTTCCGTGTCGAATTTCAAGCCCATTTGGGGCGGATACTATACATACAGCGTTATGCAGAGCCTGACCGCGCGGTATCCCGGATTCGGGAATACGGTGCTGCTGGCCTCCTATCTGAATCTGCGAAACGACAGGCGTTATACGATTTATCTGCTCAATTGGAGGCGCGACGACAGCGACGCGATTCGGGTAATCATCGTGGAGGAGCCGTAGCCGCGTGCAAAACCGGATTTTTCTCTTGACTTATGGGCCTGGCGATATTAGATTCAATTTATCGGATATTGTCAGGCATTATACTGTGTGCTTTGGGAAAGCCTCTCGGGCGCGATGGAGGAGCAATGGATAAGCATGAAAGCCGGTGGCGGACGGTATCGGCCCGAATCATGGCGGATATCAGAAATTATTACATAGGGGCAATTCTGCTTGCGGTCTACAATGTGGTCGTCAGGGCGGTATTTCACGCATTCTGCCCGTTTTTGATTGCGTTCGGTTTCCCGTGCGCGGGCTGTGGGATGACCAGAGCGGTTTGGTACATCCTGACGGGGAGCGTTCGGCGGGGGATGAAGCTGAACCCGGCGGCGCCGCTCTGGATATTCTTCTTTCTGTACTTTTTTTGGGAGCGCTATGTGATGGGAAGAGACGCAAGGCGCGTGAAGCGGTGTCTGGCAGTGGTCTGCGTGATTACGTTTCTTATCTATCTGTACCGTATGCTGCATGAGTTCCCGGGAAGTCCGCCGCTTGTATATTACAAAAACAATCTCGTGGTGAGGCTTTTGCGATTGCTGCGCGCGCATTAGAGGTATTTTTTGTTGAAAAGCGGCCGGTTTTATGATAAGATGTGAAACAGACATTGATATTGTGGAATGCGTTTCAGAAACGGAGGAGAAGTATGGCGGTAAATTTAACTAAGGGACAGGATTTTGAGTTGACAAAGGGAAATCCGGAGCTGACAAATATTGTTGTCGGGCTGGGTTGGAATGTGAACGCGTTGGACTATGAGACGGACTTTGATTTGGATGTGGCGGCCTTCATGCTCGGTGAAGACGGAAAGTGCCCGACGGAGAGCGAGTTTATTTTCTACGGGAATCTTTGTCATCCGAGCGAGGCCGTCAGACATTTAGGCGATAATCTGACCGGCGAGGGCGACGGGGACGACGAGCAGATCCGGATTGACATAAAGAAAATCCCTGACAATATTTCAAAAATCGTGTTCACGGTCACGATTTACGGCGCGAAGGAGCGGCAGCAGAACTTCGGGCAGGTATCGAACGCCTTTATCAGGGTAAGCAACGCGTTTATCCGAATCGTCAACGAGACGACGGAAAAAGAGATGATTCGATATGATTTGGGAGAAGATTTTTCCATAGATGCCTCCATGATTGTCGGAGAGCTGTACCGGAGGGATGGAGAGTGGAAGTTCAATGCGATTGGCCGGGGCTTCCCGGGAGGTCTGGCGGCGCTATGCAGTCAGTACGGCATTGAGAGTACGGGAAATGCCTGATGGGGCGGAATGCGGAGGATAAAAGAAATGGACAATAATAACATGTATAATCAGGGCGGTTCGGAGAATCGGGAGAATCCGATAAATCCGAACAATCAGGGCGTGCAGGGAAATGAACAGCCCGTATACCGGCAGCCGGCATATCAACAGCCGGTGTACCAACAGTCTTATCAACAGCAGTCGTATCAGCCTTATCAGCAGCCGTACCAACAGCCTTATTCACAGGACGACAGCGGTCTGGAGGAGCCGGTCAGCTTTGGGGACTGGATGCTCACCAAGTTGATACTCTGTATACCGTGTGTAGGTATCGTTATGATGTTCGTATGGGCTTTCGGCTCATCGACCAAGAAGAGCAAATCCAATTATTTTAAGGCATCGCTTGTCTGGGCGCTGATTTCGGTGGTGGTATCCATCCTCGTGTTTACGGCGATTGTAATCGGGGCCGGCGGCCTCGAGGCGCTTATAAGCGATTACTATTGGTATTATTATTAAAGTGTGCGTGTCCACCGTCCGGAGGCACCGCAGGGAAGAACCAGCCCGTTGGACGACACGGGAAGCCCGATTTCACCGGCCTCCACATGTCCGCCCAAGCGGGTGCAGACGGCGGTTTCCATCATATAGGTCAGGACGGCGGGCTGTAAGCCGGTCGTGTAGGAGTTTATCAGGAAGAACAGCGCATTCCTGTCCAAGAGCTGCGCGGCAAGCTCAATAAACGGGAAAACGGAATCCTCAATTTTCCAGACCTCACCCTTGGGTCCCCGTCCGTAGGAGGGGGGATCCATGATAATCGCGTCGTATTTATTGCCGCGTCGGATTTCGCGCTCCACGAACTTCACACAGTCATCGACCAGCCAGCGGACGGGTGCATCGGAAAGCCCCGAGGAGACAGCGTTTTCCTTGGCCCAGCCGACCATGCCCTTGGAGGCGTCCACATGCGTGACATGAGCGCCCGCCGCCGCCGCGCTGAGCGTTGCTCCTCCGGTGTAGGCGAAGAGGTTGAGCACCTTGATTGTCCGATTCGGTTCCCGCTTCAAAGTCTCCTTTATAATAGAAGAAAACCAGTCCCAATTGACGGCCTGCTCGGGAAACAGCCCCGTGTGCTTGAAGCTGAAGGGCTTGAGCCGGAAAGTCAGACTGTCGTAGCGAATCTCCCACTCATCGGGAAGCTTCAAGAACTCCCATTCACCGCCGCCCTTCGAGCTTCTGTGGTAGTGCCCGTTCGGCTTACGCCATTGCGGGAGCGTCCGCGGCGTATTCCAGAGCACCTGCGGGTCGGGCCGTATCAAAATATAGTCGCCCCACCGCTCGAGCCTTTCGCCCAAGGAGGTGTCAAGAACCTCGTAATCCTTCCAATTGTCTGCTGTCCACATATGATTTGTTCCCTTTCTGTTTTGGTGTCCTATCCGAAGGCAGGGCAAATCTCGGTCTGCTTTCCTTCCTTTGCCGCTGTCAGTATCTGTTCGGGTACGTTTTTCTCGCCTCGGCCGTATACCGCTCGACAAAGGCGGATTTGGCGTTTGTATAGGCATCCCTGTCGTGCTCAAATTTCCTCCATAGATCCAGCTTCAGCCGTTCGTATTCCTCTGCAATTGGGCGGCGCTCGTTCAGATAATCCCTGAAATACAGCTCATCGTTATCGCCTGCATGGCGCAGATGCAGATGGTATACCTTTTCGGCAAAGCCGTCCTCGGTGTAGCCCCAATTGAAGGAAATGCGGCCGGCGGAGGATGCCATGCGGAGAAATCCCGCGGCTTCTATATGCTCTGCCACATCATTCAGGTTCTCGCCGGCGGCAATTTCCAGAAGAATATCGACAATATTCTTGGCCCATATTCCGGTGATGGCCGTGCTCCCGATATGGCTTATCCGGACGACGCGGCAATCCGATAAGTGCTCGGTCAAGAACCGCTCCATATCCGTGTACATGCCCGCCCACATGCTTTTCCGGTCCTCGCTCGGCGCTACAAGAGAGATGGGAAACAGCGCCCACAATTCCTCCAAACGCATTTCAGAGAGCGGCTTTTTCATAAACGGTATCCCCCAATCATTTCTGAGGAAGCGCTGACTCAATCAGCGCTTCTTTATCAGAATATCATAATCAGAATCAAGTTTCCACTGTATTTGTGTTAAATTGCTGCCGATAAACCGAAAAAACAAATTATTCCGTGTGGGTTTACAATACACATATTTTTGTGGAAAAACGGAATATCTTGTGATAGACTGGAAAGGACACAATACACCGCATTTTGGAATGAGAACGGGAGAGAGGGCAATGGCATATCAGACCGCGTTGACGATAGAGAGTGTTATCAAGGACATTGACGCAAAGAAATATTTGCTGCCGTCCATACAGAGAGAATTTTTGTGGAGAACCGAACAGATTGAAAAGCTGTTCGACAGCCTGATGATGGACTATCCGATTAACACCTTTCTGTTCTGGAGGGTGCCCAAGGAAAAGTCCGGGAAGTTCAGCTTTTATGAATTTCTGAGGGACTATCACCAGAGAACAGGGCGGCATAACGTAAAGGCGAACGTGAGCGGCTCTGATGACATTATTGCCATTCTGGACGGGCAGCAGCGGCTGACCTCCCTGTATATCGGGCTCAAGGGCACCTATGCGGAGAAGCAGCCCCATAAGCGGTGGGACGATTTGCGGGCGTATCCCAAGCGGCGGTTGTATCTGAACCTGCTGGAGCCGTCGGAGGAGGCGGACACGGTGTATGACTTTTGGTTTCTGACAGAGGAGGAGGCGCAGCAGGACGACGATTACAGGGACGAAAACGGCAACCGGCATTATTTTTGGTTTCCCGTGGGGGAGATTTTGAATATCAAAGAGGAGGCGGAGGTCAACGAATACCTGATTGACAATTCGCTGACAGGTCTTCCGGACAAGGAACAGGCGAAATTTGCCAATAAGGCGTTATTCCGTCTCTACAGTGTTATCCACAGGAAGCAGACCATAAGCTATTATCTGGAGGAAAGCGCAGAGCTGGACAAGGCGCTGAAGATTTTCATCCGCGTAAACAGCGGGGGAACGGCGCTGAGCTATTCCGATTTGCTGCTGTCGTTTGCGACTGCTCAATGGGAGCGTCGGGACGCGCGGGAAGAGCTGAATGCCTTTATGGATGAAGTCAACATGACAGGGCGCGGCTTTAACATAGGAAAGGATATTATCCTGAAGTCCTGTCTGGTGCTCGGCGGCTTCAAGGATATTTCGTTTAAGGTGGACAACTTTAACCGCTCCAATATGCTCTTTATAGAGGAGAACTGGGACGAGCTTACCGGCGCGTTTCGGATGGCCGTGGAGCTGCTGGCCTCCTTCGGGTACAGCAGGGAGAACATGACCTCCGGCAATCTGATCATACCGATAGCGTACTACATAAAATCCATCGGAACGCCGGCAAATTTCGTGAGGTCGCGCGATTACAGGGAGGACAGGATCCTCATTAAAAAGTGGTTTGCGGCGTCGCTGCTTCGCCGCGTGTTCAGCTTTATGCCCGACGGCCTGTTAAAGCCCGTCAGGGATATTATTGACAAACATCACGGCCGTTTTCCCTATGCCGAAATCGCGAAGCGCTTCCGCGGCACAAACCGCGATATCACTTTCACGGACGATGACATTGATAATCTGCTGTGGACCAAATACGGGCAGGGGGACGCGCTGGTGGTTCTCTCCGTCTTATACCCTTGGGCGGACCTGAAAAACCACTTCCATATAGACCATATCTGGCCCAAGAGCAGGTTTACGAGGAAGCGGCTGAAGAAAATGGGCGTCGCCGAGGACAAAATCGACTTTTATATGGACAATGTCAATTATCTGGGCAATCTGCAGCTCTTGGAATCGACGCCGAACGAGGAGAAGAGCGATCAATGCTTTGACGAGTGGCTGGACGACAATTACGGCGATTCCGAGAGCCTCAAGGATTATAAAAAGAAGCATTACATTCCCGACGTCGATTTATCCTTCGGAAATTTTGAGGAATTTCTCGGAGAGCGGGAGGACCTTATCAGAGCCGCGCTGAAAAAATATCTGACGTAAAATTCTTTGATGTAAAATTTTTTAAAAAACACTTGCATCTTTACGAAACATCATGTATACTATCAAGTGCTGTGACATGATAGCGATGAAGCGTGAGGTTGCTGACCGTCAAACGGCAGGTTTTCCGTGGAGCGAATGTCAAGTTATGAAACTGGCGACAAGTCACTGTACAGAGCAAGAACTCTACCGTTGAGACGAGTAGAAAGTGTGTGGATTGGAAAAGAGGATGAATGCGCGCATTTATCTGAGAGAAGAAACAGGACACACACGGAGGAGTGTACAGTCACCGCTTGTCGTACTTATTGATAAAAAGTGCGAAAAGGAGGCGACTTTTTTTATGGCAAGTCAGGTAATGAGAATTACATTAAAAGCTTACGATCATCAGTTAGTTGATGCATCTGCCAAAAAAATCATCGAAACAGTTAAAAAGAACGGTTCACAGGTGAGCGGACCGGTTCCTCTTCCTACCAAGAAGGAGGTCGTGACAATTCTCAGGGCGGTTCACAAGTATAAGGACTCCAGAGAGCAGTTTGAGCAGAGAACCCACAAGAGACTGATTGATATCATCACACCGACACAGAAGACTGTAGACGCATTGCAGAGACTGGAGATGCCGGCGGGTGTTTATATCGATATCAAAATGAAAAACAAGTAAACCCCTGCTAGTATGAGCGGGATAACGCATCGGACGTTTACCGTTCCGCTGTAGAACAATATGGAGGTAAGGAAATGAAGAAGGCTATTTTAGCTACGAAGGTCGGAATGACACAAATCTTCAACGAGGACGGTTCCCTGATACCGGTAACCGTGCTTCAGGCAGGACCTTGCGTAGTGACGCAGGTTAAGACGGAGGAGAATGACGGCTACAAGGCGGTACAGGTCGGTTTTATGGACAAGAAGGACAGAATTGTCAACAGAGACAAGTCAGGAAAGAAGGAGATCCTTCACAGACATGGTGTGAACAAGGCGCTCAAGGGACACTTTGACAAGGCCGGCGTTCCCTCCAAGAGATTTTTGAGAGAGTTTAAGTTTGAGAATGCGGAGGAGTACGCGTTGGGCAGCGAGATCAAGGCGGATATCTTTGCGGTCGGCGACAAGGTGGACGCGTCCGCGATTTCCAAGGGCAAGGGATTCCAGGGCGCAATCAAGCGGCACGGACAGCACAGAGGACCGATGACGCACGGCTCCAAGTTCCATCGCCATCAGGGTTCCAACGGCGCCTGCTCCTCACCGAGCAGAGTCTTCAAGGGCAAGGGAATGCCGGGACATATGGGCTGCGAGAAGGTGACGGTTCAGAACCTCGAGGTTGTCAGAGTGGACGCGGAGAAGAACCTGCTTTTGATCAAGGGCTCCGTGCCGGGATCGAAGAAGGCGTTGGTAACACTCAAAGAGACCACCAGAGTAGAGGCTTAAACAGTATCAAGCGAAAGGAGGACTATACAGATGGCAAAAGTATCTGTTTATAATATGGAAGGCAAGGAAGTTGAAAGCATTGACCTGAGCGACGCTGTCTTCGGTGTAGAGGTAAACGAGCACCTTGTACACATGGCGGTCGTTCAACAGCTTGCAAACAAGCGTCAGGGTACTCAGAAGGCAAAGACCCGCTCGGAAGTATCCGGCGGCGGAAGAAAGCCTTGGAGACAGAAGGGGACCGGTCATGCAAGACAGGGCTCGATAAGAGCGCCTCAGTGGACCGGCGGCGGCGTTGTGTTCGCTCCCGTACCGAGAGATTATTCTTTCAAGCTGAACAAGAAGGAGAAGAGGGCGGCTCTGCAGTCCGCGCTGACAAGCAGAGTTCAGGCGGATAAGCTGATTGTAATTGACGAGTTAAAGTTTGATGAGATTAAGACAAAGAACTTCAAGGCAGTTATGGACAATTTAAAGTTGGCGAAGGCTTACGTTGTTCTCAATGAGAAGGATGACAACGTGATTTTGTCCGCAAGGAACCTTCCCAATGTGCAGACGGCACTGACCAACACCATTAATGTCTATGACGTGATGAACGGCGGCACCGTAATCCTGACAAAGGACGCCGTTAGGACAATCGAGGAGGTGTACGCATAATGGCGGATATCAAGTATTATGATGTAATCCTCAAACCGGTCGTTACGGAGAAGAGCATGGCCGGCATGGGCGAGAAGAAGTATACGTTTTTAGTGCATACGGAGGCGAATAAGTCTCAGATTAAGGAAGCCGTTGAGAAGATGTTCGAGGGGGCTAAGGTAAAGAAGGTCAACACGATGAACCTGAACGGCAAGAAGAAAAGGCGCGGGGCGGTAGTCGGCAAGACGGCCAAGACCAAGAAGGCCATCGTGCAGTTGACCGAGGACAGCAAGGACATTGAGATTTTCTCAGGACTGTAAGCTGACCGGAAAGCTATACACAGACAAGTGTGATGATAAATAAAGAGAAAAGGAGAAATAACCATGGGAATCAAGACATATAACCCATATACACCTTCCAGAAGAAATATGACCGGATCTGATTTCGCTGAGATTACGAAGAAGGCGCCTGAAAAGTCCCTCTGCGTATCCAAGAAGAAGCATTCCGGACGGAATAATCAGGGTAAGATCACCGTTCGCCATCGGGGCGGCGGCAACAGACAGAAATACAGACTTGTTGATTTCAAGAGAAGAAAGGACGGCATTGCGGCGAAGGTTATCGGTATCGAGTACGATCCGAACCGCTCCGCGAACATTGCGCTGATCTGCTATGAGGACGGCGAGAAGGCTTATATCCTCGCTCCGGAGGGATTGACAGACGGAATGAAGGTTATGAACGGCCCGGACGCAGAGGTCAGAGTGGGCAACTGCCTGCCGCTTTCTGAAATCCCGGTTGGTACAAACGTGCACAATATCGAATTGTACCCGGGCAAGGGCGGACAGCTTGTACGCTCCGCAGGAAACAGCGCGCAGCTGATGGCGAAAGAGGGCAAGTACGCGACGCTTCGACTTCCGTCAGGAGAGATGAGAATGGTTCCCATCGTGTGCAGAGCTTCTATCGGTGTTGTGGGAAATGGAGATCACAACCTTATTAAGATCGGTAAAGCGGGACGGAAACGTCACATGGGCATCCGGCCGACTGTCCGCGGTTCTGTTATGAACCCGAACGACCATCCGCATGGCGGCGGCGAGGGCAAGACCGGTATCGGGCGTCCCGGACCGTCCACACCTTGGGGTAAGCCGGCGCTTGGCTTGAAGACCAGAAGGCGCAAGGCATCGGATAAGCTTATCGTAAGAAGAAGAGACGGAAGAGCTATGAAATAGTTATCGAAGAATAAGGAGGAATACCTAATGGCCAGATCATTAAAGAAGGGTCCTTTCGCGGATGCGAGCCTGTTAAAGAAGGTGGATGCGATGAACGCGTCAGGAAGCAAAACAGTAATCAAGACATGGTCCCGTCGTTCCACGATTTTCCCCGCATTTGTAGGTCATACATTTGCGGTGCATGACGGCAGGAAGCATGTTCCCGTATATGTAACAGAGGATATGGTTGGACATAAGCTTGGTGAATTCGTCCCAACCAGAACTTACAGAGGACATGGTAAGGACGAGAAGAAATCAAAGGTGAAATAATTAGTTGAAAGGAGGTTCAACCATGGCGAAGGAAAAATACAGCAGAACAAGTTATAAAAGAAAGAGAAACGCAGAAAATAGAGAAACCCGACCGTCAGCAAAGCTCTCTTATGCCAGAGTGTCCGTTCAGAAGGCCTGCTTTGTGTTGGATGCCATCCGGGGCAAGGACGTGCAGTCCGCGCTGGGTATTCTGGAGTACAGCCCCCGGTATGCTTCGAGCATCATCAAGAAGCTTCTGGAATCCGCGATTGCGAATGCGGAGAACAACAACGGTATGAACGCGGAGAACCTTTATATCGCGGAGTGCTATGCCAACAAGGGACCGACAATGAAGAGAATAAGACCGAGAGCACAGGGCAGAGCTTATAGAATCGAGAAGAGAATGAGTCACATTACAATTGTGCTGGATGAGAGATAAGGAGGAAGAAAATGGGACAGAAGGTTAATCCTCATGGACTGAGAGTCGGCGTTATTAAAGATTGGGATTCAAAATGGTATGCGGATGCCGAGTTTGCTGATTACTTGGTGGAAGATTACAATATCAGAAAATTTTTGAAGAAGAAGCTGTACAGCGCCGGCATTTCCAAGATCGAGATTGAGAGAGCGGCGGATAGAGTCAAGGTGGTTGTATTTACGGCAAAGCCCGGCGTTGTCATCGGGAAGGGCGGCGCTGAGATTGAGATCACCAAGAAGGAGCTTCAGAAGCTGACAGGCAAGAACGTTCTTGTCGATATCAAGGAGATTAAGAGACCCGACAGAGACGCGCAGCTCGTGGCAGAGAACATTGCGCAGCAGCTCGAGAACCGTGTGTCCTTCCGGCGTGCGATGAAGTCCTGCATGGGCAGAACCATGAAGTCGGGCGCACTCGGTGTTAAGACAGCGGTTTCCGGTCGTCTTGGCGGCGCGGATATGGCGCGTACGGAGTTCTACAGCGAGGGTACAATTCCCCTTCAGACATTGAGAGCAGATATTGATTATGGTTTCGCGGAGGCAGATACGACCTATGGCAAGCTGGGCGTCAAGGTTTGGATCTACAAGGGCGAGATACTTCCTGCTAAGGGAAACAAGGAAGGGAGCGATAAATAATGTTAATGCCAAAGAGAGTAAAGCATCGTAAACAGTTTCGCGGTTCAATGAAAGGTAAGGCCCTGAGAGGCAACACCATCACTTACGGTGAGTATGGTATCATAGCGCTGGAACCCTGTTGGATCAAGTCGAATCAGATAGAGGCGGCCCGTATTGCGATGACGCGTCATATCAAGCGTGGCGGTAAGGTTTGGATCAAGATTTTCCCGGATAAGCCGATCACGGCAAAGCCTGCGGAGACCCGTATGGGTTCCGGTAAGGGAACACTGGAGTACTGGGTGGCGGTTGTAAAGCCCGGTCGTGTAATGTTTGAGATCAGCGGAGTCGCTGAGGATGTGGCAAAAGAAGCGTTACGTCTTGCAACACACAAGCTTCCTTGCAAGTGTAAGATTGTTTCTAAAGCGGATTTGGAAGGCGGTGCAGTAAATGAAAACAAATAAGTATGTAGAAGAGTTAAGGACCAAATCAGCTACAGAATTATCACAGGAGTTGGTAGCTGCAAAGAAAGAACTTTTCAATTTGAGATTTCAGAATGCAACGAATCAGTTAGACAATACGGCAAGAATCAAAGAGGTCAGAAGAAACATCGCCAGAATTCAGACCGTAATATCTGCAAATCTTAAAAACGTAGAGTAGGAGGAAAGTGGTCGTGGAAAGAAATCTGAGAAAAACACGTACAGGCAAGGTTGTTAGCAATAAAATGCAGAAAACTATCGTGGTTGCTGTTGAAGATCATGTAAAGCATCCTCTTTACGGGAAAATCGTTAAGAGAACCTATAAGCTGAAGGCGCATGACGAGAAGAATGAGTGCAACATTGGCGATACCGTGAAAGTAATGGAAACAAGACCCCTGTCCAAGGACAAGAGATGGAGACTTGTGGAAATTGTCGAAAGAGTAAAATAAGTTAAATCACAGCGTTTGTGGTTTGGAAGGAGAATAAGCATGATACAACAGGAAAGCAGACTGAAAGTCGCTGATAATACCGGTGCGAAAGAGTTACTCTGCATCAGGGTTATGGGCGGTTCTACAAGAAGATATGCCGGAATCGGCGATATAATTGTTGCCACCGTCAAAGATGCAACACCAGGCGGCGTTGTAAAGAAGGGCGATGTGGTAAAAGCTGTGGTTGTACGCACCGTAAAAGGCGCCCGTCGCAAGGACGGTTCTTATATTAGATTTGATGAAAATGCTGCTGTCATTATCAAGGATGACAAGACTCCGAGAGGAACACGTATTTTTGGACCGGTGGCAAGAGAGCTTCGTGAGAAACAGTTTATGAAGATTGTCTCCTTAGCTCCCGAAGTATTATAAGGAGGTGCCAAGGATGTTTAAGATTAAGAAGGGCGATACGGTAAAGGTTATCACCGGCAAGGATAAAGACAAGGAAGGCAAGGTTTTATCTGTTGACAGGAAGAAGTCCAAGGTTCTGGTTGAGGGTGTGAACATTGTCACGAAGCATGCAAAGCCTTCCGCTGCGAATCAGAACGGCGGCATTATTCAAAAAGAGGCTCCGATTGACGTCTCAAACGTAATGTATCTCCATAAGGGCAAGGCTACCCGCGTAGGCTTCCGGATGGAGGGCGATAAGAAGGTGCGCTTCGCAAAGACAACCGGTGAAGTGATTGATTAATACTAGGAAGGAGGTCTGGCTGGTGAGCAGACTTAAAGATTTATATAAAAACGAGATCGCAGACGCTATGATCAAGAAGTTTGGATATAAGAATATCATGGAAGTTCCCAAGCTCGAGAAGATTGTTATCAACATGGGCGTAGGCGAGGCAAAGGATAATGCCAAGGCGTTGGAGTCCGCTGTCAGGGATATGGAGATTATTGCCGGACAGAAGGCTGTCACGACAAAGGCCAAGAAGGCGATCGCGAATTTCAAAATCCGCGAGGGCATGGCAATCGGATGTAAGGTGACGCTCCGCGGCGAGAAGATGTATGAGTTTCTGGATCGCCTTGTAAACCTTGCGCTTCCCCGGGTACGCGACTTCAGAGGTGTGAACCCGAACGCGTTCGACGGGAGAGGCAACTATGCGCTGGGTATCAAGGAGCAGATCATCTTCCCTGAAATCGAGTACGACAAGATTGACAAGGTAAGAGGTATGGATGTTATTTTCGTAACAACGGCGAAGACGGACGAAGAAGCGCGTGAGCTGCTGACGCAGTTTAACATGCCCTTCGCCAGACAATGAAGGAGGTAAATTCTCATGGCTAAAACAGCAATGAAAATCAAACAACAGCGCAAGCCTAAGTTCTCCACACGGGAGTATAACCGCTGCAGGATTTGCGGCCGTCCGCATGCTTACTTGAGAAAATACGGAATTTGCAGAATATGTTTCCGTGAGTTGGCATACAAGGGTCAGATTCCCGGTGTGAAGAAGGCAAGCTGGTAAAAAACGCTGTTCCGTTTGGAAGAATATTAAGGAGGAAACTGAAATGACAATGAGTGATCCGATTGCAGATATGCTTACAAGAATCCGTAATGCCAATACTGCAAAGCATGATACGGTAGATGTTCCCGCGTCAAAGATGAAGCTTGCGATTGCGCAGATACTCTTGGATGAGGGATATATTAAGAGCTTTGACGTTGTGGATGACGGCGCGTTTAAGACGATTCATATTACATTAAAGTACGGCGCAGATAAGAACGAGAGAATTATCACGGGCTTGAAGAGAATTTCCAAGCCGGGTCTGCGTATCTATGCGGGCAAGGATGAGCTGCCGAAGGTTCTCGGCGGGCTTGGCATTGCGATCATCTCCACCAACCGGGGGGTTATCACGGACAAGGAAGCGAGAAAGCTTCAGGTTGGCGGCGAGGTATTGGCCTTTGTTTGGTAAACGGCTGTGAATAATAAATTATAATAAATTATTATAGGAGGTACGGGCATGTCACGTATAGGAAGAATGCCAATCGCAATTCCCGCGGGTGTTACCGTGGAGGTTGCAGAAAATAATAAAGTGACTGTAAAAGGTCCCAAGGGAACGCTGGAGAGAGTGTTGCCTTCCGAGATGAAGATTAAGGTTGAGGGAGCAGAGATAACGGTTTCAAGACCGAACGATTTGAAGAAGATGAAGTCCCTGCACGGCCTCACGAGAACATTGGTGAATAACATGGTTGTCGGCGTGACAACAGGCTACGAAAAGAAGCTCGAGGTAAACGGCGTCGGCTACAGGGCGGCAAAATCAGGCAAGAAGCTGACATTGTCTTTAGGATATTCGCACCCGGTTGAGATGATGGATCCGGAAGGAATCGAGACGGTCGTTGAGGGTACGAACGTTATCATTGTCAAGGGGATTGATAAAGAGAAGGTTGGCCAGTTTGCTGCTGAGATCAGGGATAAGAGAAGACCGGAGCCGTATAAGGGCAAGGGTATCAAATATGCTGATGAGACCATCAGACGTAAAGTCGGTAAGACCGGTAAGAAATAAATAAGGAGGGCGTAAAAAATGGTTAGCAAGAAATCAAGAACAGAAGTGCGTAAAAAGAAACACATGAGAATACGTAACCGTTTCAGCGGTACTGCTGCGAGACCGCGTCTGGCAGTATTCAGAAGCAATAATCATATGTATGCTCAAATTATTGACGATACCGTGGGAAATACATTAGTGGCGGCGTCTACCGTGGAGAAAGCGGTAAAGGCGGAGCTGGAGAAGACGAATGATGTTGCGGCGGCGGCGTACTTAGGAAAAGTTATCGCGAAGAGAGCAATCGATAAGGGTATTACGGAAGTAGTTTTCGATAGAGGCGGCTTTTTATACCATGGAAAAATCAAAGCTTTAGCTGAGGCCGCAAGAGAAGCCGGCTTGGTATTCTAGGAAGGGAGAAAATCACATGAAACGTACAATCATTGATGCTGGTCAGCTTGAATTGACAGATAAGGTTGTCGCAATTAAGCGTGTAACCAAGACTGTTAAAGGTGGACGTAACATGCGTTTTACCGCTCTGGTAGTTGTAGGTGACGGAAATGGTCACGTGGGCGCAGGCCTTGGTAAAGCCGTAGAAATTCCGGAAGCCATTCGTAAGGGCAAGGAAGACGCAATGAAGAAACTTGTAAAGGTTGCGATGGATGAGAGCAATTCCATTACGCATGATATCACGGGCAAATACGGTTCCTCCAGCGTGCTGCTGAAGAGAGCTCCCGAAGGTACCGGTATTATCGCCGGCGGTCCTGCGCGTGTTGTCTGTGAGCTTGCAGGGATTAAGAACATCAGAACAAAGTCTTTGGGCTCCAACAATAAGCAGAACGTTGTACTTTCCACGATTGCGGGTCTTTCACAGCTGAAGACGCCGGAGGAGGTAGCGGCAAACCGTGGGAAGTCTGTTGAAGAGGTTATGGCTTAAAGGGCAGGTCTGGGAAAGGAGCAAGTTAAGATGGCAAAGACATTAAAAGTTACTTTGGTGAAATCGACAATCGGTGCGGTTCCTAAGAACAAGGCCACCGTGGAAGCAATGGGCTTGAGAAAGCTGCACAAGACAGTGGAGCTTCCGGACAATGACGCAACCAGAGGCATGATTCGTAAGGTAAATCACTTGATAAAAGTGGAAGAAGCAGAATAGGAGGTGTCGGAAGATGAGCAACTCATTGGAATTATCGAATTTAAGACCTGCGAAAGGCTCTAAGCACAGCGATAATTTTAGAAGAGGCCGTGGACACGGTTCGGGAAACGGCAAGACGGCCGGCAAGGGGCATAAGGGACAGAAAGCGCGTTCCGGAGCGCCGAGAGTAGGTTTTGAGGGCGGTCAGATGCCTTTGTACAGACGTATTCCCAAGAGAGGTTTCACCAACAGAAACTCCAAGGAAATCGTCGCCGTTAATATTGAAGTATTGGAGAGATTCGAGGAGGGAGCCACTGTTTCGGTAGAGTCCTTGATTGAAGCTGGAATCGTTAAAAACCCTAGAGACGGAGTTAAGATTTTGGGTAGAGGAGAATTAACCAAGAAGCTCAATGTTCAGGCAAACGCATTCAGCGCATCCGCAAAGGAGAAGATTGAGTCACTTGGTGGAACAGCAGAGGTGATTTAATGATTACAACCTTAAAAAATGCGTTTAAGATCAAGGAGATCAGATCCGGACTGATTTTCACGTTCATCATGCTGGTCATTATCCGTTTCGGCTGCCAGCTTCCCGTTCCGGGCGTGAACAGTGAACAGTTTTCGAGCTGGTTTCAGGCTCAGACAGGCGGTGCGTTCAGCTTTTTTGACGCGTTTACGGGCGGCTCCTTTGAGCGGATGTCCGTATTTGCGTTGAACATCACGCCCTACATCACCTCCTCCATCATCATGCAGCTTTTGACGATTGCGATTCCGAAGCTGGAGGAGATGCAGAAGGACGGCGAGGACGGGCGCAAGAAAATCGCCTCGATTACGCGCTATGTGACCATTGCGCTGGCCTTGATCGAGAGTACGGCGATGGCAATCGGCTTCGGGAATCAGGGACTTTTGAGAGAATATAATGTTTTAAACGTGATTACGGTCATTGCCGCGTTGACGGCAGGCAGCGCGTTCCTCATGTGGATTGGCGAGCGCATCACGGAGAAGGGTGTGGGAAACGGGATCTCGATTGTGCTCGTTATCAACATTATTTCCCGGCTGCCGGATGATTTCGGCAAGCTCTACGAGCAGTTTGTCAAGGGGAAATCCATTCCGCTTGCGGTGGTGGCGGCTTTGGTCATCATTGCGATCGTTCTGGCAATGATTGTTTTCGTTGTCATATTGAACAGCGGTGTCCGCAAGATCCCCGTTCAGTATGCCAAGAAAATACAGGGCAACAAGACGGTGGGCGGGCAGATGACCCATCTGCCGTTGAAAGTCAATACGGCGGGCGTTATCCCGATTATCTTTGCCTCCTCTTTGATGCAGTTCCCGATTATTATTTCAACGCTGCTCAGGTACAACGGGAACGGCGCTTGGAGACAGATTTTGAACGGTCTGAATCAGGACAATTGGTGCAATCCAAATCAGATGATTTATTCGATCGGCCTCTTGGTCTACGTTGTCTTAACCGTATTTTTCGCGTATTTCTATACGTCGTTGACCTTCAACCCGTTAGAGATTGCGAACAATATGAAGAAGCAGGGCGGCTTTATCCCGGGGATTCGTCCCGGCAAGCCCACCAGCGATTACCTGACCAAGGTACTGAACGCGATTATCTTTATCGGAGCGGTCGGTCTTGTGATCGTTGCGATAGTGCCGTTTTTCTTTAACGGTGTATTCAATGCTTCCGTTTCCTTTGGTGGAACAAGTTTAATCATTATTGTAAGCGTTATTCTTGAGACCATGAAGCAGATTGAGTCTAAAATGCTGGTACGCAATTACAAGGGCTTTTTGGAATGACTAATCAAACAATAGACGATGTGGAAGCAAAGCATACGCTTTGCTTCTGTCCATTGTTCTGTTTTGCTGGCGCTGCGGCGCGGTATTTTGAATTGAGCGGGCCGTCGCGGGTCTGTTGAATTGAAAATATTGAAACAGATAAAAACAGATAAATAAAAACCATTCGTAAGGAGGAAAGAAAATGAAGATTATTATGTTGGGCGCCCCCGGGGCGGGAAAAGGCACGCAGGCGAAGATGATTGCGGAGAAGTTCGGTATTCCCCACATTTCAACCGGAGATATTTTCAGGGCGAACATCAAGAACGGCACGGAGCTTGGCATGGAGGCGAAGAAGTATATGGATCAGGGTCTTTTGGTTCCGGATGAGCTGACCGTGAAGATCCTTCTCGACCGGGTTGCCAAGGAGGACTGTAAGGACGGTTATGTGCTGGACGGCTTTCCGAGAACGATTCCGCAGGCCGAGGTGCTTGACAAGGCTCTGACGGAGCTTGGTGACAAGATTGATTACGCGATTAACGTGGACGTCCCGGATGAGAACATTGTCAACAGAATGTCCGGAAGACGGGCCTGTGTCAGCTGCGGCGCGACCTACCACATTGTACACATTCCGCCCAAGACGGAGGGCATCTGCGACAAGTGCAGCGCGGAGCTTATTCTGCGGGACGACGATAAGCCGGAGACGGTAAAGAACAGACTGAACGTATACCATGAGCAGACACAGCCGTTGATCGATTTCTATTCCGCGAAGGGCGTTTTACAGTCCGTGGACGGCACCAGAGACATGAAGGACGTATTTTCCGCGATTGTGGATATTCTGCGGTAATCGGCTGCGATTGCGCGACGCGGAATACGATCGGGAGGTTATGGAAAATGGCTGTTACGATAAAATCACAGAGAGAGATTGATCTGATGCGGGAGTCCTGCCGTCTGCTTGCGAAGGTGCATGAGGAGCTCGGTCAGGCGATAGAGCCGGGAATATCGACGCTCGACATTGACCGGCTTGGCGAAAGGCTCATCAGAGGATGCGGGTGTATTCCGAATTTCCTGCATTATAACGGGTTTCCCGCGTCGATATGCGTGTCCGTGAACGACGAGGTGGTGCACGGCATTCCGCGGGCGGACAGAATCCTTCAGGAGGGGGATATTGTAAGCCTTGACTGTGGACTGATTTATAAGGGGTATCATTCGGATGCCGCCAGAACCTACGGGGTAGGCCGTATCAGCCCGGAAGTGGAGATGCTGATTGCCAGGACGAAGCAGTCCTTCTTTGAGGGCATCCGGTACGCGCGCAGGGGCAACCATCTGCACGATATTTCCAATGCGATTGACGATTATATCTCTCAATTCGGGTATGGAATCGTGGAGGATCTGGTGGGGCATGGCATTGGCACGTCGCTCCATGAGGACCCGCAGATACCGAATTTCAGACAGCGGCGCAGAGGCCTCAAGCTGCAGCCGGGGATGACGTTGGCGATAGAGCCGATGATAAATCTGGGACGCGCGGATGTGGAATGGCTTGACGACGACTGGACGGTGGTCACGGAGGACGGCTCCGTCTCCGCGCATTATGAGAATACGATACTGATCACGGACGGCGAGCCGGAAATCCTTACCATTTTGCCGTGACGGTTTCCGGCTCGGCCAAAACAATATTGAGTGAAGCAGAGGACAGATATGGTAGGATACTTGGCATATTCCATCGCGGGACATGATAAGGACGCGGTATATCTTATTATAAAGGAAGAGAACGGATTTGTATGGCTTGTCGATGGGCGCGTAAGGACCCTGCAGAATCCCAAGCGCAAGAACAAAAAGCACATACAGGTAATCAAAAAGCAGGATTACAAGGCGGGCTTGGAGTCTATGACGAACGAACAAATTAAACGAATCTGCAAGGACATTCAGGAGGTAAAATAATGTCAAAGTCTGATGTAATTGAAATTGAAGGAACGGTAGTGGAGAAGCTTCCGAATACAATGTTTCAGGTAGAGCTGGAGAACGGGCACAGGGTACTTGCGCATATCAGCGGGAAGCTGAGACAGAATTTTATCCGTATTCTTCCAGGCGATAAGGTTACGCTGGAGCTTTCTCCCTATGATCTGTCCAAGGGAAGAATTATCTGGAGAGATAAATAGTAATTATTCAATTATTCATCATAAAATTATCTATTTAAGGCTTGCAATCACTACAATTGCATGTTATAATGTAAAACGGTCTTTTTGAAAGGAGGGTTTGACGTGAAAGTTAGATCATCAGTAAAACCTATTTGCGAAAAGTGTAAGATTATCAAGAGAAAAGGAAGAATCAGAGTAATCTGTGAGAACCCGAAACACAAGCAGAGACAGGGTTAATTCCCCTCGGGAGTTTCCCCAATCAAAGCTCTGTATTGATTCGCGGCTGAGACACACGGCAATTTATCGGAGCAATCGCGGGCGTATGCCCTCGGGCGGCGTTTTGCCGCATGTGTCTATGAATATATGACGGTTTTGGTCTGTTATGTGTTTACTTCTTGATACCGAGAAACATTTCGCGTAGTATCGGACAAACCGGATAAATATCCGGTCGGGTACAGTGTGCCCCAATCAATTAGTTTACTGTTAATATTATGACGGATTGCCGATTGGAAAATTCTGTCATAAAGCAAAATGGAGGAATTTTAACATGGCTCGTATTGCTGGTGTTGACTTACCAAGAGAAAAACGTGTGGAAATCGGTTTGACTTATATCTACGGAATCGGTAGGGCAAGCTCAAACAAAATCCTTGACAAGGCGGGAGTCAGTCCCGATGTCCGTGTCAGGGATCTGACGGATGATGATGTCCGGAAAATCAGTGCGGTTATTGAGGAGGAATACATGGTTGAGGGTGACCTCAGACGTGAGATTGCGCTGAACATCAAGAGATTACAGGAAATCGGATGCTATCGCGGTATCCGCCACAGAAAGGGGCTTCCCGTTCGCGGTCAGAGGACGAAGACCAACGCGAGAACAAGAAAGGGTCCCAAGAGAACCGTGGCAAACAAGAAGAAATAATCTCAGCTTATGCTGAATGCTGCAAACAAAAAGTTTAATCGAGAAAGTAGGTTAGTTTAAAATGGCTAAAAAGGTTGCAAAAAAAGTAACAAAAAAGCGTGTAAAGAAAAACGTTGAACGCGGACAGGCACATATTCAGTCAT
>JAMPFV010000053.1 GCA_023664265.1 Roseburia sp. | reverse complement strand
GTCAAATATCCATGCAAGCATGGCTATTTTCCTCATTACTCGCGGGAATAAAGGACAGGGTTATGAATCGGACATTGTTGGAGCAGCTTCGCCGCATCACGCCGGAGGAGCAGGATATTCTGGACGGCAGGCGCGGCTTTAATGAGGACATCTATGTGCAGGCCAAGGGGAATGTCTTTGACAGCAGGAAGCTGTTGGACAGCACGAAGCTGATCACGGTGCGGCCGCACACGCGGTTTGTGGCGTTTCCCAAGCACACGCACAATTATGTAGAGGTTATCTATATGTGCTCCGGACAGACGAGGCACCATATCAACGGGGAGGAGGTTCTTCTGAGGCAGGGAGAGCTCTTGTTCCTCGGGCAGAGCGCGATACAGGAGATTGACGCCGCGGGAGAAAATGACATCGGTGTCAATTTTATTATTTTGCCGGAGTTCTTCGACCAGTCCCTGCGGATGATCGGGGAGGAGGAAAGCCCGCTGCGGGATTTCATTATCGGCTGCCTGCGCGCGGAGAACCTGAACGGCGCCGGATACCTGCATTTCAGGGTGGCGGACGTGCTCCCGATACAGAATCTGGTCGAGAACCTGATATGGACGATCATGAACAATCAGCAGAACAAGCGCAGTATCAACCAGACGACGATGGGACTGCTGTTCTTACAGCTTTTGAACTATACCGACAAGATTGCGACGGGCGGGGCGCAGACGGAGGAGGACCTCGTGCTCACGGTCCTGCGCTATGTGGAGGAGAATTACAAGGACGGGGAGCTGACGGACTTGGCCCAAAGCCTGCACTATGATCTGTACTGGCTGAGCAGGATGATCAAGAAGCGCACCGGAAAGACCTACACGGAGCTGATACAACAGAAGCGTATGCAGCAGTCCGCCTATCTGCTGCGCAATACGGATATGTCCGTGGCGGAGGTCGGCAACGCGGTGGGGTATGACAATCTCAGCTATTTTCACAGGATTTTCCGGAAGCAGTACGGCGTATCCCCCAAGCAGTTTCGGGATAAAAGGCGCAGGCTCGGCGGCTCCATAGATGCGTGAGTGCAAATCAGGACACTTTTTTGGTCAAACGGTGTCCTTTTTTTGTGTGGTAAAATCCGATAGAATAAAACCATGACAGGAAAAACATTATTTTAGCGGAGGTACATATGGCGGATTATTATCTTGGAATTGATATCGGCGCGTCCAGCGGGCGGCACATTCTGGCGCATATGGAGGGCGGCATGATGGCGCTGGAGGAGGTGCACCGCTTCCCGAACGGCATGAGCAAAAAGGACGGCGAGCTTTGCTGGGATACGGTACAGCTTTTCAACGAGATCAAGGCGGGCATGAAGAAATGCGCCGAGCTGGGGAAGGTTCCCGTGAGCGTCGGCATCGACACTTGGGCGGTGGACTTTGTGCTGCTCGATGAGAACGACGCGGTTATCGGGAATACTGTCGGCTACAGGGACGGCAGGACGGCGGGCATGGACGATAAGGTCTATGAGCTCATTTCCCAGAAGGAGCTGTACAACAAGACAGGCATCCAGAAGCAGATTTTCAACAGCATCTACCAGTTGATGGCGTTGAAGGAGAAGAAGCCGGAGCAGCTTGCGGCGGCTAAGACCTTTCTGATGATACCGGATTATTTCCATTTCCTGCTCTGCGGCAGAAAATGTGTGGAGTACACCAACGCGACGACGACGCAGCTTGTAAGTCCTGAGACGAAGGTGTGGGATATGGGGCTGATAAACCGGCTGGGCTATCCGACGGAGATTTTCCCCGAGATTAAGACGGCGGGCACTGTGCTCGGCGAGCTGAAGGCGGAGATCGCGCAGGAGGTCGGCTTCACCTGCAAGGTGGTGCTTCCCGCGACGCACGATACCGGCTCGGCTGTGCTGGCAGTACCCTCGAACGCGGAGCACACGATGTATATCAGCTCCGGCACATGGTCGCTGATGGGCGTGGAGCGCATGGAGGCGGACTGCTCGGACAGGAGCATGGAGCGGAACTTTACAAACGAGGGCGGCTATGACTACCGCTTCCGCTATCTCAAGAATATCATGGGCCTGTGGATGATACAGTCCCTGAGAAAAGAGATTGATAACCGATACAGCTTTGCGGAGCTTTGCGATATGGCGTCGAAGGAGAGCATCTCCTCGATCGTGGACTGCAACGACGACTCCTTCCTCGCACCCGAGAACATGCAGGAGGCGGTGAAGGCGTTCTGTAGAAAGACAGGGCAGCAGGTTCCCGAGACGACCGCGGAGCAGGCGGCGGTCATCTACAACAGCCTTGCGGTGTGCTACAAGGATACCGTGAAGGAAATCGAGGATATGACAGGCGTGTCATATGACTGCATCCATGTGGTTGGCGGCGGCGCAAACGCACAGTATCTGAATGAGCTCACGGCGAGGGAGACCGGAAAGACCGTCTATGCGGGGCCGACCGAGGCGACAGCCATCGGCAACCTGACAGTGCAGATGCTCTCGATGGGGGCGCTGCCGAACCTGACCGAGGCGAGAAAGACGATTTTCGAGTCGTTTGACATTCAGACCTACAAGGCGCTATAGAACAGTATAGAAATAGAAAAAATAAAATTTTGAGGGCAAAATTTTATCATAAAATATAATAAACAAGGAGGACTGAAACATGACAGTGAAAGAGAGATACGAGTCGGCAAAGGAGATTTACAAGGCAATCGGGGTTGACACGGACGAGGCGATTCGGAAGCTTGAGGACGTGAAGATCAGCATGCACTGCTGGCAGGGGGATGACGTGATCGGTTTTGACCATGACGGCCCGCTGACAGGCGGCATCCAGACGACGGGCAACTATCCCGGAAAGGCGAGGACGCCGGAGGAGCTGATGGCGGACATCGACAAGGTATTGTCCTACATTCCGGGCAAGCACAAGATTAACCTTCACGCGAGCTACGCAATCTTTGAGGAGGGCGAGTTTGTCAACAGAGACAAGCTGGAGCCCAAGCACTTTAAGAAGTGGGTGGAGTTCGCGAAAGAGAGAGGCCTTGGCCTGGACTTCAACCCGACGCTCTTTGCGCATGACATGGTGAAGGATAACCTGACGCTTTCCAGCCCTGACGAAGCGACGAGAAGGTTCTGGATTGACCACTGCAAGGCTTGTATCCGGATTTCTCAGTATTTTGCGGAGGAGCTGGGACAGCCCTGTATGATGAACATCTGGATACCGGACGGCTACAAGGATATTCCGGCGGACAGGGTTGCGCCGAGGAGACGCTTCCGCGACGCGCTTGACGAGATTTTGTCCATCGACTATGATAAGACCAAGGTGTATGTGGCGCTGGAGTCCAAGGTATTCGGTATCGGACTGGAATCCTATACCGTCGGCTCGTCAGAGTTCTGCATCAGCTACGCGGCGACAAGAGGCATTCTCAGCCTGCTCGACAACGGACACTATCACCCGACAGAGGTGGTTTCCGACAAGATTCCGTCCCTGCTGCTGTTCAATGACAAGATTGCGCTCCATGTGACGAGAGGCGTCCGCTGGGACAGCGACCATGTGGTGCTGCTGGATGACGAGACCAAGGAAATCGCGAAGGAAATCGTCCGCAATGACGCGCTCGACAGGGTATTTATCGGGACGGACTACTTTGACGCGAGCATCAACCGCATCAGCGCATGGACGGTTGGCATGAGAAACATGCAGAAGGCCTTGTTATATGCGCTGCTTTCCCCGAATAAGCAGCTCGCGCAGCTTCAGGAGGAGGGCAAGCTGACAAAGCTTATGATGCAGCAGGAGGAGATGAAGACCTATCCGATGGGCGACGTCTGGAATTATTTCTGCGAGAAGAACGGCGTGCCGGTAGGCGAGAAGTGGTTTGAGGACTGCGAGAAGTATGAGCAGGAGGTTCTTTCCAAGAGGAATTAGATTAGTGTGGAGGTAATGAGATGAAGGTATTGGATGCAGAATTTGTAAAGGGCTATATCCGTATGGCAAACGACGGCTGGGAGCAGGGCTGGCACGAGAGGAACGGCGGCAATCTGACCTATCGCATGAAGCCGGAGGAGGTGGAGCAGGTGAAGGAGAACTTCACCCCCAAGGAGTGGACGCCTATCGGAACCACCGTGCCCAAGCTTGCGGGCGAGTATTTTATGGCGACCGGCAGCGGGAAATATTTCCGCAATGTGATCATCAAGCCGGAGGATTCCTTTGCGATTATCGAGATAGACGACAAGGGCGAGAACTACCGTATCGTGTGGGGGCTTGTAAACGGCGGACGGCCGACGAGCGAGCTGCCCTCCCACCTGATGAACCATGAGGTGAAGGTGATTGCGACGGGCGGAAAGCACAGGGTAATCTACCATGCGCATCCCGCGAATGTGATTGCCATGACCTTTGTGCTTCCGTTGGAGGATAAGGTGTTTACGCGCGAGCTTTGGGAGATGGCGACCGAGTGCCCCGTGGTATTTCCGGACGGCGTGGGCGTTGTTCCCTGGATGGTGCCGGGCGGGCGCGACATTGCGGTTGCGACGAGCGAGCTGATGAAGAAGTATGACGTGGCGATTTGGGCGCATCACGGCATCTTTGTGTCGGGGGAGGACTTCGACCTCACCTTCGGCCTGATGCACACGGTTGAGAAGTCCGCGGAAATCTTTGTGAAGGTGCGCTCGATGGCGGAGGCCAAGAGACAGACGATTACCTCTCAGGACTTCCGCGACTTGGCGAAGGACTTTAAGGTGACACTGCCGGAGGAATTCCTTGATTAATGAAAGACAGACGTGAGCGCATTGGCTTTATAGGAAAGTCAAAGATACGCAGACAGCTTTATTCCATCTATATTCTGGCTGTATTTGTGCCGGTAACGCTGATCGGGATTTTTCTGGTCAGCAATACGCGGCAGCTTCTGACCAATTATCACAAGGATTTGTTGGAATCGGACAATCTGCGCGTGCGGACGACCCTGTTTGAAATCACAACGCAGGTTTACAATATCTCGGAAGAGATTTCCTTCAGTGAGGATGTAGCGTCGGTGCTGACCGGACGCTACGCCTCCGAGGAGGAGCTGGTGGCGTCCGTCAATCACGCGGCGGCCGTCGTGGATAATTATATGTACAATTACCCCGAAATCGACGAGATTGAAATCTACTGCGACAATCCGCAGATGTACGACTACAAGCAGTACCATCGGGTGGATTCCGAGACGCGGCAGGCGGCTTGGTACCGGAAGGCGGTCGGACAGTCGGGCGTGTTCTGGGAGGAGATGGTCAGCAGGGACAAATATAATAATGAGTATTGGAAGCTGTGTCTGGTGCGCAAGATGCCGCTGGTGCACTCGGATTACAACGCCGTACTGATTATCCATGTGAGCGACAATTATCTGAAAACGCGCATGGACAGTCAGGAGTACCGGATTTGCGCCTCCGTGGACGACGGCACGATTTTTTACGCGTCTGACAGGAGCGATTACGGGAAGCCGCAGGTTATCGACATCGACTACAGCGAGAATTATTTCCAATATAAGGGAAGCAGGAGGATAGAGGACAAGACCTGCTTTATTGATGTGTCCACGCTTCATTTGTATCAGTCGGATTCCAAAATATACATTGCCACGATGAACGACAAGGCGTATGACAATATTTTGAGCATTGTCAGAACCTGCCTGATTATCATTGTGCTCGCGATTCTTGTCCCCGGGATTCTGGTGCACTTTTTCACGGGATATTTCACCAAGAGAATCGAGACGCTCCGCCATGTGATGCATCAGGCGAGCAATGAGGACTATGAGTTTAAGGAGATTGTCCACGGGGAGGACGAGATTTCGGACGCCTTTGCCGACTTGGGCATTATGGTGCAGAACATCAAGGAGAAGGACGCGCGCATGTACGAGGCGATGATCAACGAAAAGGAGCTGATTTATGAGCAGCAGAAGATGGAGTTCAAGATGCTGGCCAGTCAGATCAATCCGCATTTCCTGTACAACACGCTCGAGACCATCCGCATGAAGGCCTACACGGCGGGCGACCGCGAGGCAGCGACGGCCATCAAGCTGCTTGGCAGGTCCATGCGGTATGTGCTGGAAAATAACGGCACGGCCTTCACCGCGCTCAAAAATGAGCTGGATCATATTGAAATCTACATGAAGATACAGAAGCTCAGGTTCGGCGAGAAGTTTGACTACAGGATGGAGCTTGAGGAGGGGATAGACGTCAACCGGTGCATGATTCTGCCGCTGATTCTGCAGCCGATTGTCGAGAATGCCATTCTGCACGGCTTGGAGGAGCGGGAGCAGGGCGGCATGGTAATTATCAATATCGGGCGCTGCGCGCCGGGCCTCAGCATTTCCGTCTCCGACAACGGCTGCGGGATGGAGCCGGAGGCACTGGAACGACTGCGGCAGGATATTGAGCGGAAGAATCCGCAGAAGAAGGAGAGCATCGGCCTGTACAACATCAACCAGCGCGTGAAGCTCTGCTACGGGGAGATGTACGGGCTGACAATCGTCTCGGAACCGGATTTGGGGACGACAGTATCCCTGATTTTGCCGGAGGAAATACAGCACTATGTATAAAATAAGGGTAAAAATTAAAAAAGTGCTGTAATTTTAATCAATTTTTTTCTGTATTTTTATAAAATTTTTCCTTCTATAATAAAATTATCTCAAAAAAGAAGGAAGGGTGTAGAAATATGAACAAGGAAAAGATTACAGATAAGCTGTATATCGTATTCAGAGTGCTCTGTATCGCGGCGCTGATCATATTGTTTGTTCCAGCCTTTAACCCTGCGCGGATCAGTGATTTAGTCCCAAAGACGTCCTCCGTATTCACCTGCGGGACCTCGTACGGGACGCTCACACAGAATTTCCTGCGCGCGTTTAACAGAGGCTGGGTTGGCACGCTGACGATGCAGATGGTATTTGGCGGGTGCCTGTGTATGATTATCGGCTTTGTGGCGACCGCTGCGGGCGGCTGCATGTCCTTAGGCACGAATAAATTAAAGAAGCTGGGCACGCTTCCGTCGATCATCGGCGCTGCAGTGGCGCTGGCGGGCTGCTTTATGATCAACTGGGCGGCGAACGATATTCAGGGAACGCCGAATCCGGACAGGGTTATCCCGCTCAAGCCGGCAATGCTTTCGCTGTATATTGTACTTTCTGTTGTAATTTTGGTTTTGTCTGTCGCGATTTTCTTCCTGCTGCCCAAGGTGGAGAAGGAAGAGAAGTGCCATATGGAGACAAAATATCAATTGTTTCTGCTATTCCTGCCGTTTTTGGCGTTGTGCGTGGTGTTCTCCTATCTGCCGCTGCTTGGCTGGAGATACGCGTTCTTTGACTATAAATCGGGCGAGACGCTCACCATGAGCAGTTTTGTGGGCTTTAAATGGTTCCTGTTCCTGTTCCAGAACGAGGCGACGCGCGCGGACTTGGTGCGTGTGCTTCGGAACACGCTGGCGATGAGCGGTCTGGGACTTGCGACGAGCTGGTGCTCGATGGCGTTTGCGATTTTCCTCTGTGAAATCAAGAATCTCAAGTTTAGAAGACTGGTGCAGACCTTCACGACAATCCCGAACTTTATCAGTTGGGTTCTCGTGTATGCGGTCGCGTTTGCAATCTTCTCCACGGACGGCTTTGTCAGCTCCCTGTTGATTAACGCGGGCGTGCTGGAGAGCGGCACGAACTTCCTGATGGACAACTCCCACATGTGGATCAAGATGCTCGCATGGGGAATGTGGAAGGGCTTGGGCTGGAATGCCATCATTTACATAGCAGCGATTTCCGGTATTGACCAGCAGCTCTATGAGGCGGCCTCCATCGACGGCGCGGGGCGTTTCCAGAAGATGTGGAACATCACGGTTCCGAGTCTGGTGCCGACCTTCATGGTATTGCTGTTGATGGCGATCGCGGGTATTCTGAGCAACGGTATGGATCAGTACCTCGTGTTCGAGACACCGTACAACACCAACACGATTACCGTATTGGATCTCTATGTATATAAGCTGGGTATCAATGGCGGACGTGTTCCGCTGGCAACTGTAGTCGGCATGTTTAAGTCTGTAGTCAGCGTGGCGCTGTTGTTTGGGGCAAATAAGATTTCCAAGACAGTCCGCGGCGAGAGCATTATCTAGGGAGGTGATTGGAATGGCAATGACGAAACAGGAAAAGCTGGATCAGAAAGCGGAAAAGCTTTACGAGAAGAAGCATAAGCGCCAATACAGAAGAACAACGGGAGACTGGACGTTTGACATTTTGAATCACGCGTTCTTCCTGATTTTCACACTGATGTGTATTTTCCCGTTCTACTATATCTTTATCAATACCATCAGTAATAACGATCTGGTGAGAAAGGGCGCGATCAACTTCCTGCCGCAGGGCATTCATTTCAAGAATTATGTGGCGATGTTCAACGTAAACGACGTCGGAACGGCGCTGCTGGTAACGGTAGGGCGTACCCTTCTCGGCACTATTCTGATGGTACTGGCGTCCGCGTTTGTCGGATACCTTGTGACCAAGCAGGAGATGTGGGGCAGGAAGATCTGGTACAGATGCCTGGTTATCACCATGTATTTCAATGCGGGTCTGATACCGTGGTATCTGAATATGTCCATGTTGGGCTTGACAAATAATTTCTGGGCGTATATCATTCCGGGAGTGGTAGCTCCGTACAATATTATTCTCGTCAAGACCTATATCGAGTCGATTCCGGGCGAGCTGGAGGAGAGTGCGAAGATTGACGGCGCCTCGTATATGACGATTTTCAGGAAAATCATATGGCCGCTGAGTAAGCCGATTCTGGCGACCATCGCGATATTCGGCGCGGTCGGCAACTGGAACTCCTTCACGGACTCCCTGATTTTGATGCCGGACGCACCCGGGTTACATACGCTGCAGCACAAGCTGTACACCTATCTGAATGCGGCTTCCAACCTGAAGAGCGTGATGAATTCCGGCGCGGGAACGATTTCCGGCGCGGCGGCGGCAAACGTTTTGAACGCAAAGACCATCAAGTACACGATTTCGATGGTTACGGTACTGCCGATTCTGATGGTATATCCGTTTATGCAGCGGTACTTTGAGAAGGGTATCATGCTCGGGGCTGTCAAGGGATAAGCGCAGGTTTTTTATGGGAATGATGGTGTTAAGGTACTGCATAGTGCGGTATTTTACATAACACATGCGCTTGCATATTTGTGAGCGTAAAGCAAAAAGGAGGATTTATATGAAGTTCAAGAAAGTAGTATCACTTGTGCTTGCATCTGCAATGGTTTGCTCATTGGCGGCTTGTGGCAATTCAACATCCACAACGACGAACAACAATGCGACAGACACACCGACCAATGCGGACACAAGCAGCACGACCACTCCGGCGGCGGACACAAATACGGACGCGGCAGCCGGCGGGGAGACCGCAGGGGCAGATTTGTCTGACATTATACCGACGGAGACGGTAACGCTCACGGTATATTCCCAGCTTTCCAACTATGAGGGCGAGCAGATCGGCTGGTTCGCGGACATTATGAAGGAGAAATTCAACGTTAAGCTGAATATCATCAGCAACGGCGACGGCGTATTTGATACCCGTATGGAGTCCGGCAATCTGGGCGATATCGTGCTCTTTGGCTCTGACGGTGAGGAGTATACCCGCGCATATTCCAACGGTATGCTTCTGGATTGGAATGAGGATGACATCCTCTCCGACTACGGCCCGTACATCAAGGAGAACATGGCGGAGGCGCTCGAGAAGAACGCGGCGATTTCCGACGGCACGGTATACGGCTTCGGACATGACGTCGCTTCGTCGGCGGGACAGTACGGTGAGTTCGATTATCATCCCGACATCCGTTATGACCTCTACACACAGGTTGGCAGCCCGGAGATTAACGAGCTGGAGGACTATATTGACGTATTGAAGAAGATGAAGGAGGTCTGCCCGACTTCCGACTCCGGCAAGGAGACCTACGGCGTATCCCTCTTCAAGGATTGGGACGGCAACATGGTGATGTTCGCGAAGGCGACGGCAACCAACTTCTACGGTCTCGACGAGTTCCAGTTCGGCTTCTATGACGCGGACAACGGCGAGTTTGAGGACTGCCTCAAGGAGGGCGGCCACTATGAGCGATGCCTGAGATTTTACAACAAGCTGTATCAGGAGGGTCTGCTGGATCCGGACTCCATGACGCAGGGCTATGACGGCTGTATGGAGGATTATCAGGACGGCGGCGCATTCTTCTGTATTTTCCAGTGGATGGGCGCGGTACAGTACAACACGGCTGAGCATATGGAGGCAGGCAAGAAGATGCTTCCCGTAGCGGCAACCAATCAGGATACCTTGGTTTACGGTCTCGGACAGTCCGGCAGCAACCGTATCTGGTCTATCGGTGCGAAGTCTCAGTATCCGGAGCTTTGCATGGCAATCATCAACTACCTCTGCACACCGGAAGGCAGACTGGACTACGAGTATGGCCCGCAGGGCGTATGCTGGGAGTGGCTTGACAACGGCAAGGCAGAGCTGACAGATTTTGGTTTACAGTGCAAGGCGCTTGCGGCAAGAGAGGATAAGGTTATGCCGGCTCCTTATACAGGACTTTGGGATGACGGATGCCCTCAGATGAACAACACGACATGGTCTCTGCACACGACAATCCCGGGCGGCGTTGACGGGCAGACTTTCAACTACAAGTATTGGGATAAGTATCTGTCCTTGGAGGTAGACGAGGCAGAGGCACAGTGGAGAGAGGATATGGGTGTTGACTCTTACTCCGAGTACCTTTCCGGCTTTGACCACTCCATCTCCGCACCGCACAACTATGCGGAGAGCGCAAAGTCTGACGAGCTTGCGACGACTTGGGAGCAGGTAAAGACCTGCATCCAGAACGGTTCATGGCAGGCAATCTACGCGGCTTCCGATGATGAGTTTGACTCTATCATGGCGCAGATGCGCGCGGACGCAGACAGCTATGGCTATCAGGAGTGTATCGAGTGGAGCGCAAACGAAGCAGCCCTCAGAAAGGCAGCGGAGGTTGAGTAATACCGCGGGAAGACAGATAGAATAGAAATAAGATAATTTTACAGAGGCTATCCGTGACGGATAGCCTCGTTGACTGACAGCGCAAGGAAGGATAAGGGTGTGGAAATGGGCTTTTTCAGCATTGACGGGGGATTTTACCGGTTTATCAGCAGGTTTATTGATTTGGTGAAGCTGAATCTGCTGTGGCTGCTGTGCTCCCTGCCGATTGTGACAATCGGCGCGTCCACGGTTGCGGCGTACAGCGTGGCGTTGAAGATGGTGGACGACGAGGAGGGGTATATCGCGAGGAGTTTTTTCAAGGCGTTTCGGGAAAATCTCAGACAGGGGATTGTTTTGGGCATTATTTTCATGGCGGCGACCTATGCGCTCTATCTGGATTACGAGCTGAACCGCGTCTCCGTGGAGGGATCCATGCCGTTGATGATTATCGGCATCCTGTCGGCGTTTATCTATGTGATGGCGATCCTGTACTCGTTTCCGCTGATGGCGCGCTATGAGAACGGCATTGTCGCGACCATTCAGAATTCCATGGAAATTTCCAGACGCTATTTTGGCAGAACCCTTTTCATTGTAGTGCTGTTAGCGCTGGAATTTCTGGTTTTTAATTTTAACACCATACTGCAGTACATCGGACTGTTGTTTGGGCCGGCATTCGCCATCTTTACCGTGGCGGCCTTCTCAAAAAGAATTTTTCAGGAAATTGAAAAAGACCAACGGTCGTAGGGCGCTTATTCGCCGCGGAGCTGCTTGCGGTACTCGGCAGGGCTGACCCCCACATATTTCTTGAATTTCTTGTGGAAGTAATCGACATTCTTGTAGCCGACCTGCTCGGAAATCTCGTATACCTTGAGCCCCTGCTGCTCCAGCAGCTGTTTGGAGTGCTCGATGCGCCGGTGGTCGATATAGGAGTTGAAGTTCTCCCCGATGGCCTTGGTGAAGAGCTTGCCGAGGTAGGCGCTGTTGTAGCCGAACAGCGGGGCGATGGTCTCTAGCTTGATGTTATTCTGATAATTGTTGTCGATGTAGTACAGAATATCGTCCAGCACGGAGTCCCTTGACGAATTTCCGGTAGTGTCCATTACAGCCTTGACCTGCTCCGAAAAATATAGGATAATTTCATATAAATAGCAGCAGTGCTCTATATGGTCGATAATCGCGGAATTGGACGGGAAGGTGATTCTGGAATTATTGTATACAATATGGATGCTCTGCTTCATCTGTAAGAATAAATCCGTCAGAAACAGCTTCACCTGCCCGATGGTGTTCGACGCGTTGTACAGATACTGCTCCAGTGAAAAGAGTGTGGAAGCCATCTGCTTGCGGTTCGCGGTCTGCAGATAATTGACAAGCGTGTCACAATATTCGTGGAGCTTGTCATCGCTGATGGTATGCTTGTCCGCCATAACGGCGGACAGCTCCTGCCAGCCCAGCGTGTGCTGTCCCTGAATGCAGAAGAAGCGCCGCTGAATCAGGGTGCAGGCCTCCTCGTAGGACAGGTATATCTCGTCGAGCTGGTATACGGGACGGCCGTAGGCAAGAAAAATCGTGTCCAGAGGGCTTCCCGCCTGTGGAAGATTCTTTTCATAGTGAGCGAGGAACTCCTCGAAGCGGCGCAGCGCGAAGCTTCCCTTTAACAGGATAACGTTTTTGTGCTCCTCCTCAAAGGATTCAAAGGTATGGTTGCCGCTGTTGGTGATATTCAGAAGCTCGGCGAAGCTGTAGCTCTTATCCTCGGGGAGCTGTCCGAATTTCTCATAGATGACGACCTGATACACGTCGGCGATAAGCTCCATACCCTGAAGGTCGTCGAGCGGATAATCGTGTGTGGAGGCGTCGGCTCTCCAAGTGCCGGTCACAAGCTCGTGCAGGATGGCGTCCTTGGCCTTGGTGCGGTAGAGCGCGATATGGCTTGATGTCTTTCGCGCCTCTTCAAGACTGTGTTTGATGGCGCGGATGGCCTCGAGCAGCTCGTCCTCGTCGATGGGCTTGGTGAGGTAGAATTCCACCCCGTATTTGATGGCGGCCTGTGCGTAGGCAAAGTCGGAGTAGCCGCTGAGAATGATAAATCTGCCCTGAAAGCCCTGTTCGCGGGCGATGCGGATAATGTCAATGCCGGTGAGCTTCGGCATACGGATGTCCAAAAGCACAAGATCGGGTGTATTTTGCAGGATACCGGAGAGCGCGTCCTCGCCGTTGCCGGCTTCGCCGCAGACTGTGAAGCCAAGCTGCTCCCAGTCAAGGATGCATTTAAGTCCCTCCCGGATATTTTTTTCATCATCTGCAATAAACAGTGTTTCCATTATAGAGCCTCCTGAAAGAATGAGTCGGGCTTGTAAGCTCCATTTCAGTATAGGCGAACGAAAATAGATTGTCAAACCGAAATATAGCATAAACGAGGTAACGCTAATGAAGAACAAGAAGAGAGCTTTCAGCATGATTTTAGCCTGTGCCCTGTTGCTTACGGGCTGTGCGTCCGCGACGGAGCGGGCGGATTACCTGACACGGCTCAGTGAGAACGAATGCCCGTATGAGGAGTTTATCGTGGTGGATGTGTTTGATGATTTTGCCAATTATCAGGGGATACAGGCCGGGTGGTTCGGCAAGGTGGTTGAGAAGAAGTTTAATATGCAGCTGAACATCATCGCGCCGAACGTCTCGGGCGGGCATGAGACCCTTTTTGAAATGCGGGCGACCGCGGGCAATGTGGGGGATTTGATTATTTTCCGGGCCGAGAACGGCGTGTTGAACGATTTGGTGAACGCGGGGCTTGTCTACAACATGGAGGACGCTTTGGAGGGCACTGCGCTGATGCAGTACCGGGACGCGATCGAGAACCTGCACAAGGACGTGCCCAAGGAGGGAATTTATGCGATTCCTTCCGAGATTTCTTCCGATACCCGCTATACGCCCGGCGAGGCCTTGGAGCCAAGCTATGGCCCGTATATCCGTTGGGATTTGTATCGGGAGCTGGGGTATCCGAGGATTGAGACGATTGAGGATTTGCTTCCGGTTCTGAAAGAGATGCAGGAGCGGATGCCGGTCACCGAGGACGGGCAGAAGACCTACGGCTTCTCGTTTTTCCGAGACTGGGATGACAATATGATGAACGCGGTAAAGCAGCCCTGCTGCTTTTACGGCTACGACGAGTGCGGCTTCATCCTTGCCAAGGCGGACGGCAGCGACTATCAGAGCGTTGTGGACGAGGGGTCGCTGTATATGCGGATGCTCAAGTTCTATTTTGAGGCGAACCGGATGGGGCTTGTCGATCCCGAGTCGGTCAGCCAGAATTACGACAGTTGCTTTGAGAAATACAGTGAGGGGCGCATTCTGTTCTCCCCGTGGCCGTGGCTGGGACAGTCGGCGTACAATACAACGGAGCATACCGAGGCGGGGAAGGGCTATATGTTTGCGCCCGTGGAGGATATGCAGGTCTATTCCTACGGCTGCAATCCCGACGGGAAGCAGAAGAGCGTGATCGCCATCGGCGCGCAGGCCAAGGATCCGGAGCGGCTGGCGGACTTTATCAACTGGCTGTATTCGCCGGAGGGAATCAGCTTAAACAGCGCGGGAACCGGAGCGGCGGCAGGCCCCGAGGGGCTTACTTGGGAGCTGCGGGAGGACGGCCCGTATCTGACGGAGTTCGGTATCGACGCGCTGCTCAACGGCGGCACGGTGGAGATGCCGGAGGAGTACGGCGGCGGGACATGGAAGGACGGAATCTCAGAGCTGAATTATAAGTCTGTGGCACAGCGGGAGAAGGATGACAAGGGGAATTATTATTACTATGTCCTGTGGGACAGCATGCTTCAAAAGGACGCCTCTGCGCTCACGGCGGACTGGCGTCGCGTGATGGGGGCGGAGACCACGATGGAGTATCTGCAGGAGAACGGGATGCTTCTGGTGGCGCCGGGAAGCTCCTACGTGCAGCCGACGGAGACCTTGGAGCAGACCACGATACGAAATCAGTGCAGGAGCGCCATCCAGCGCTATTCATGGGAGATGGTCTTTGCGGAGACGGAGGCGGAATTCTATCGGCTGTTTCGCGAAATGCAGGTGACGGTGGCAAGCTACGGCTACGATAAAATCCTTGAGCTGGACAGGATGAACGCAAGGGCAATCTATGAGGATTAGTGAGAGAAAGGAGACTGAATAGGATGCAGAAATTAAACAAAATCGTTTACGGCGGGGACTACAATCCGGAGCAGTGGAGTGAGGACGTTTGGGAGGAGGACATGCGCCTGTTAAAGCTGGCGCATATCGACATTGTGACCCTGAATGTATTCAACTGGGCAATGCTGCAGAAGGATGACGAGGTCTATGATTTCTCCAAGTTGGATAAGATTATGGAGATGGTGCGGGCAAACGGGCTGAAGGTGTGCATGGCGACCTCGACGGCGGCGCATCCGGCTTGGATGGCGAGAAAGCATCCGGATATTCTGAGGACGGAGCACAACGGGATGAAGCGCAAGTTTGGAAGCCGGCACAATTCCTGCCCGAACAGCCCGACCTATCGGAAATATTCGGCGCTTCTGGCCGCCAAGCTGGCGGAGCGGTACAAGGGATATGACAATATTGTCGCGTGGCACGTCGCGAACGAGTACGGCGGGCTGTGCTACTGTGAGAACTGCGAGCGGCAGTTCCGCGTGTGGCTCAGGGAGAAATACGGGACGATAGAGGAGCTGAACCGCGTGTGGAACTTGGCCTTCTGGAGCCATACCATGTATGACTGGGAGGATGTGGTGGCGCCGAATCTCCAATCCGAGGAGTGGTTCTGGGACTATACGCGGACGAATTTCCAAGGCATTTCTCTGGATTACCGCCGCTTCCAGTCCGACAGTATGCTCGCGTGCTATAAGGCGGAGCGGGACGCGCTCAAGCGGGTTATGCCGGACATTCCCGTCACGACCAATCTGATGGGCTTTTACAAGGATTTGGACTATCAGAAGTGGGCGCGGGAGATGGACTTTGTGAGCTGGGACAACTATCCCGGGTATGACGCGTACCCCGCGCAGATTGCGATGTCGCATGATCTGATGCGCGGGCTGAAGCAGGGCGCGCCCTTCTGGCTGATGGAGCAGACCCCCGGCGTGAGCAACTGGCATGCATACTGTGCCCTGAAGCGCCCGGGCGTGCTGCGGCTCTGGAGCTATCAGGCGGTGGCGCACGGCTCGGACACGGTGATGTTCTTCCAGATGCGGCGCAGCATCGGCGCGTGCGAGAAGTACCACAGCGCGGTGATTGACCATGCGGGTCACGAGAATACAAGGGTGTTCCGCGAGACGGCGGCGCTCGGCGCGGAGCTGGAGCGGATTGGCGGGCAGACGCTCGGCGCGCGTGCAGACGCGAAGGCCGCGCTGGTCTTTGACTGGGATAACTGGTGGGCCGCGGAGTATTCCGCGGGGCCAAGCCGACTGATAAACTATCACGGCGAGGCGTCGAAATATTACAGGGCGTTGAACGAGGCGAATGTGGCAGTCGATATCGTCAGTGTGGAGGACGATTTGTCGGGCTACAAGCTTGTCATCGCGCCGATGCTTTACATGTGCAAGGACGGCTTTGACGAGAAGATAAGGGAATACGTGCGCGGCGGCGGCGCGTTCCTGACGACGTATTTCAGCGGCTATGTGGAGGATCACGACCTGGTGGTGACAGGCGGGTATCCGGCAAGGCTGCGCGACATCCTCGGCATATGGGTGGAGGAGTCGGACGCGATTATCGAGGGCGGAAGCAATCATTTCACCTATAAAGGAAAGCAGTATCCGGCGGACATCCTCTGCGATCTGCTGCATTTGGAGGGCGCGAAGGCATTGGCGGCCTACGAGGAGGACTTTTACAGGGGAATGCCGGCGCTCACGGAAAACGATTTCGGGAAGGGGAAGGCGTTCTATGTGGCGGCGGGTTCCAATCAGGCGTTTTACGCGGCTTATTTGGCGGATGTCTGCGCCGGTCTTGGCATCGCTCCGGTGTTGAGGGCGCCTGCGGGTATAGAGGCGACCCTGCGCAAAAACGAGAACGGGAGCTTCCTGTTTGTCCTGAATCACAATGACGCGGAGACGGCGGTTGTGCTTCCCGACGGCGGCACGGACATTATCACGGGAAAGACCTATGCGGCGGGCGCACAGGTGGCGATGGCGCCCAGGGACGTGCTGATATTGAAAGGGTAATTTCAGCGATTCTGCACAGAATAGAAGTAAAATGCCTTGGAGAAAATGGGGGAAGCATATGTTAGAGAAGATCGATTTGACAAAGACGCTCGAGAAAAAGGAATATAAGAAGCGGATGGCGGAGCTGGAGCCGCGGCTGGCCCTTTTGCAGCGGGAGCTAAAGGAGAAAGGCGTTCCGGTGATGATTATATTTGAGGGCTTTGGCGGGGCCGGAAAGGGGACGCAGATCAACCGGCTGATACAGGCGCTTGACCCCAGAGGGTTCACGGTGTACTCGACGGACGCCGAGACGCAGGAGGAGGCGATGCATCCCTTCTTGTGGCGGTTCTGGACAAGGACGCCGGAGAAGGGGCGGATTGCCATCTTTGACAGGAGCTGGTACCGGAAGCTGCTCATAGACCGCTACGAGGGGAGAACGTCCAAGAAAGAGCTGCCGGCGGTCTTTGAGGAGATTGACAGCTTTGAGCGGCAGCTTACGGACGGCGGGACACTGCTGATCAAGTTTTTTCTGGATATTTCGGAGCAGGAGCAGCGCAGGCGTTTTAAGAAGTTGTCCGAGAAAAAGGCGACGCGCTGGCGCGTCACGGACAAGGATATTGACAAGAACAGGCATTTTGACGAATATCTACAGCTTGCGGACGAGATGTTGACTAAGACGGACAATGAGTATGCGCCATGGACGATTGTTGAGGCGGAGGATGAGCGGTACGCGACGGTGAAGATTTTATCGACGGTGGCCGCAGCCTTTGCGGAGCGTTATAAGCAGGAGTGCGCCCCGCAGGTCAGGGAGATTGACGGGAAATTCGGGAACGCGGACTATGGCGACAGCGTTTTGAAGAAGGTGGATCTGAGCAGGAGGCTGGACAGGGAGGAGTATGAGAAAAAGCTCAAGGCGCTTCAGAAAAAGCTGCGGCTGCTGCACGGAAGATTGTATGCGGAGCGCGTTCCAGTCGTGCTGGCCTTCGAGGGCTGGGACGCCGGCGGAAAGGGCGGCGCGATCAAGCGGCTGACGCGGGCGCTCGACCCCAGAGGCTATACGGTGAACCCGACAAGCTCCCCGAACGACATTGAGCGGGCGCACCATTATCTGTGGCGGTTCTGGACGCAGATGCCCAAGGACGGGCACATCGCCATCTTTGACAGGACATGGTATGGCAGGGTCATGGTGGAGCGCATCGAGGGCTTCTGCACGACGCAGGATTGGCAGCGCGCCTACAAGGAGATGAACCAGATGGAGCAGCAGCTTGTGAACCACGGGGCGGTGGTGCTCAAATTCTGGCTGCACATCGACAAGGACGAGCAGGCGCGCAGATTTCAGGACAGGCAGGACAATCCCGAGAAGAGCTGGAAGATTACGGACGAGGACTGGCGCAACCGCGAGAAATGGGAGCTGTATGAGAAGGCCGTGGACGAGATGCTGGTCAGGACCTCGACCGCGGACGCACCGTGGATCATCGTGGAGGGAAACGACAAGCTCTATGCGCGGATCAAGGTGCTTGAGACAGTGGTGGATGCCTTGGAGGAGCGGCTGGCGCGGCAGTAATAGCGGCCGCCGGCGTTACATATATTTTTATTGAGCCTTTTGAAAAGGGAAATAAAAATTTATGAAAATCAGGAATCGTCTCAGGAAAATATTTGCGGTGTGCTTGATAATTTTTGTGACAGCCGGCGCGGGCCTGCCGGTCCACGCGGAGACGCCGAACCTGCAGCTCTATGCGAAGGCGGCGGTGCTGATGGACGCCGATTCGGGGCGCGTGCTCTTCGAGCGGTGCGGCAGCGAGCAGCTTCCCATGGCGAGCACGACGAAAATAATGACGCTGATTGTGACGCTGGAGAATGCGGACTTGGAGGATACCGTGACGGTGTCCTCCTACGCGGCGTCCATGCCGGACGTGCAGCTCAATATTCGGGAGAATGAACAGTACCGTCTGCGGGATCTGACTTACTCGCTGATGCTGGAATCCCACAACGATTCCGCGGTGGCGATTGCGGAGCATGTGGGCGGCAGCGTGGAGCAGTTTGCGGCGATGATGAATGCGAAGGCGGCGGAAATCGGCTGCACGGGGACCTATTTTATCACGCCTAACGGGTTGGACGCCACGGACGGCGACAAAATCCATTCCACGACGGCGGAGGACTTGGCGCGCATCATGTCCTACTGCATCACGAAATCTCCTCAGAAGGAGCAGTTTCTTGAAATCACACGGACGCCCGCGCACACATTTACGGATATTGCGGGCACAAGGAGCTTCAGCTGTACCAACCATAACGCATTCCTGAATATGATGACAGGCGCGCTGTCAGGCAAGACCGGCTTCACGAACAAGGCGGGCTACTGCTATGTAGGCGCGCTGCGCAGGGATGGGAAAACCTTTGTCGTGGCGCTGCTGGCCTGCGGATGGCCCAACCACAAGACCTACAAGTGGAGCGATACGCGCTGCCTGATGGAGTACGGGCTGGCGAACTACAGCTACCGCTCGTTTGACGAGGCCGAGATACCGCAGGAGACCTGTCAGCCGATTCGGGTGGCGGAGGCGCAGAGCGGCAGGATCGGCGGCGTGGAATATGTAAAGGTAGGGCTTTCGGTGAATAAAAATGAAGGAAATGATGCAGAATGTGAAGGACTGCTGTTGAATGAAAGCGAGAAGATAACGGTTACGCTGCATAAACGGAAGTACCTCACGGCGCCGGTCGCGGCGGGAGAGCGGGTAGGCTATATCAGCTACAGCGTCGGGAACGAGGAGTGGAAGCGCGTGGAGCTGGTCACGCTGGAAGAGAAAAAGGCGATCGATTTTGCGTGGTGCCTCCGACAGGTTCTGGGACACTGGATGTTGTAAAAAAATTTCAAAATTTTACTAGGCGTGGGGAATAGTATGTGTTATACTCAAGATGACGCAATTTTTTTCAAACGAATTGCGTAGAAAGGGTTTTTTTTAAATTAATATAAAAATGGAGGTCATAAAATGAGTAACACTTCAAGTTTGGCAAGTAAAAGAATTGAATCTTTACTTGATGAAAGCAGTTTCGTTGAAATCGGCGCTCTCGTTACGGCCAGAGCGACAGACTTCAATCTGAAACAGACTGAGACTCCTTCCGATGGTGTTGTAACCGGTTATGGAGTCATCAACGGCAATCTTGTGTATGTGTACAGTCAGGACGCTTCCGTGCTGAGCGGCTCCGTTGGCGAGATGCATGCGAAAAAGATTGCGAACCTTTATGACTTGGCGATGAAGACCGGCGCGCCTGTCATCGGGCTCATCGATTCGGCAGGTCTCAGACTTCAGGAGGCGACGGACGCGCTGAACGCGTTTGGCGAGATTTACCGCAAGCAGACGCTCGCTTCCGGTGTGATTCCCCAGATTACGGCGATTTTCGGAAGCTGTGGCGGCGGGCTCGCGCTGATTCCGACTCTCACGGACTTCACCTTTATGGAGAGCGCCAAGGCAAAGCTCTTTGTCAATTCTCCGAACGCGCTTGACGGGAACAATATCGGCAAGTGTGATTCCTCATCAGCGGATTTCCAGAGCAAAGAGAGCGGTACGGTGGATGTGGTTGCGGACGAGGCGACGATTTTCGCGCGAATCCGGGAGCTTGTATCCATGCTGCCCGGCAACAACGAGGACGATTCCTCCGAGACGGAGTGCACGGATGATTTGAACCGGGTGTGCGCGGATCTGGCAAACTGCGTCGGAGATACCGCGATTGCGCTCTCGACGATTGCGGACAACAACATCTTCTTTGAGATTAAGGAGAACTATGCGAAGGATATGGTGACGGGCTTTATCAAGCTCAACGGGGTGACAATCGGCTGCGTTGCCAACCGCACGGAGGTTTACAACGAGGAGGGCAAGGCGGAGGAGAAGTTCGAGGCCGCGCTGTCCCCGAACGGCTGCGAGAAGGCGGCGGATTTCATTCAGTTCTGCGACGCGTTCAATATTCCTGTGCTGTCCCTCACGAACGTGAAGGGCTATGCGGCGACAATGTGCAGCGAGAGACGTATTGCCAAGGCGGTGGCCAAGCTTACATACGCTTTCGCCAATGCCACGGTTCCCAAAGTAAATGTCGTTATCGGCAAGGCCTTTGGAAGCGCTTATGTCGCGATGAACTCCAAGGCTGTCGGCGCGGATATCACGATTGCGTGGGCGGATGCGGAAATCGGCGCGATGGACGCGGAGCTTGCGGCGAAGATTATGTATGATGGACAAGGAGCCGAGGTGATCAAGGAGAAGGCTGCGGAATATGCGGCTTCTCAGACGAGCGCTGCCGGCGCGGCAAGAAGGGGCTATGTAGACCAGATCATCGAGGCAGCGGATACCAGAAAATATGTTATCGGTGCGTTTGAAATGTTATACACAAAAAGAGAGGATCGTCCGGCTAAGAAGCATGGGACAGTCTAGGAAAGGGTGAACGTTAATATGAAGAAAATATTAAAGACGTTATTCATGCTTACCTGTGTTTTGGGATTGACGGCCTGTGGCGCTGAGGAACCCATAAGTGACGTCCAGCAGAGCAAGATCAGCTCGGCGGAGTTCCGTGCGGGCTACGTCGTTGACGCGGTGATGTCCATCGTGGAGGATGATATTGACATATCATGGCTTGAGAATTATGACAATATGGAGATCGCGCACATTTTCGATGAGGGAATGACAGGTATTCTGACGCAGGTTTCCGGCGGTTCCGTCACGGACTTCGACTGTGAGGGCAAGGCGGTAAGCAGCGCGCTGACATCCTTCCGGTCAGGGATGGCGGAGCTGGGGGACAACATTACGTCTGGCGACATCTCAGCGGTGGTGGATGACGACACGATCATCGTCACGGTTCCGGTGAGCGGCTCTGCAAAGGCAGGCTCTGTGGAGGTAATTTTCACGAATGACCTGTTCTTTACAATGACGTCCTGCACGCTCAATGTGGACAGCAGCATGGGCGAGCTGATGACAAAGGCGGCGCTGAATACGCTTCTCGGTATGGGAACCGTGTTTGTCGTGCTGATATTGATCAGCCTTATCATTTCCTGCTTTGGCTTTATCCCTAAGATACAGGCGAAGTTTGAGAAGAAGACAGAGACTGCGGCGCCTGCTGCTCCTGTGGTGGAGACGGCTGCTGCTCCTGCAGTGGAGGAGACGCCCGAGGAGGACGACACAGAGCTTGTCGCAGTGATCGCGGCGGCAATCGCGGCGTACGAGGGCACTTCCGTGGAGGGCCTCCGGGTGCGGAGCATCAAGCGGGCAAATACGAAAAAATGGCAAAATGCATAATTGTAATTATTTAGGAGGATAAACAAGATGAAAAATTATACAATTACCGTGAATGGCAGCGTATATGATGTGACAGTAGAGGAGGGCACAGGCTCCGGCGCGGCGCCCGTGGCA
>JAMPFV010000052.1 GCA_023664265.1 Roseburia sp. | reverse complement strand
GAAACCCTTGAATAATGGATATTTTCTAAGTCACCTATTCCAACTAACCAACAGAAGTTGGAAAAGAGGGGGAGACGCATCTCCTCCTCTTTGTCGCTCTATATTGTTCTTTCTGCCGCTTCCGGTAAAGCATACAAGACATCCGGATCAATATCTATGCATTCGCTTTCATTCCGGTTCCCCGCAATATCCCATGCAAGCGTATCATTTAAAATCGTGCATGTGCCCATAAATACATCCCTGTCACTTATTTTTGAAAAGATCTCCATATGTAAAAGCGGATTTACGTCATACAGTACGATTTTCCCATCAGAAAAATAAACAGACACTGTAAAATCCTCATGTGGTATCACTTGCACTATTTCCGGAAAATATTCCATAACGCCCTCCTAAAAAAGCGGATTTATCCTGTTTAAAGGCTTTCCTGCCTTTGACAGCTCCCAATTCTGCATAAGCTCATCCTGATGTATCACAGCCCATGCGAGAATCAATTTCAATTGCTTCCCGGGAAATCCGCCTTTTATAACTTTACCCTTTATAATATCCACAATTATCCTATTTCCGTTATATTCCGCATGAAAATGCGGCGGTGTGTGGTCGTCATAATACATTGTGACTTTTATCCCATAGAATAATGATATTTCCGGCATTTTATACTTTCCTTCCCTTTATTATATTCGTTATATCCTTTCTCATCTTTTTCAGCCATCCCTGAAAAACACACACCTGACAGTTCACCTATAAGAACATCCGCCTCTCACTTCTTCTCCCGCGCCGTGCGGATAAGCTCCCGCGCGTTCTCCCGCACGGTATCCGTGATGTTCTCGCCGCCGAGCATCCTCGCAAGCTCGTCCACGACCTCGCTCTCCTCCAGACATGCAATATCGGTGATTGTCTTGTTGTCCACCGCCTGCTTGGCGATTCGGAAGTTGACATCCGCCATCGCCGCTATCTGCGGAAGATGCGTGATGCATATGATCTGATGGCTCTTTGCCAGCGCACCCAGCTTTTCCGATACCTTCCACGCGGTTTTCCCGCTGATGCCCGCGTCAATCTCGTCAAAGATCAGCGTCGGTATCCTGTCTCTGGAGGCCAGCACCGTCTTGATCGCCAGCATGATTCTGGAAAGCTCGCCGCCGCTTGCAACGTTTCCAAGGCTCTTTATCGGCTCGCCCGGGTTGGTCGAGACCATAAATTCCACCTCGTCAAAGCCGTTCGCGCTCAGCTCCTCCTTCTCGCGCACCTGTATCTCGAACCGCACAGCCAGAAAGTTCAAATCCGACAGCGCCGCAACCATGTCCGCCGAAAGCTTCTTCGCCTCCGCTTTGCGCAGCTTCGACGCCCGCGCGCAATCCTTCCCAAGCTGCTCATACAGCGCCTTTATCCGCTCCTCCAACTGCGCCTTATAGGCGTCCGCATTCCTGAGCCTGTCGATTTTCTCCGCAAGCTCCTGCCGGTATGCCAGCACCTTCTCCACGCTGCCGCCGTACTTGAGCTTGAGATGATTTAACAGGTTAAACCGCTCCTCTGTCCGCGCAAATGTCTCCGCGTCAAACTCCATGTCCGTCATGTACGCGGCAAGCTCTCGGTTAAAGTCGCCCAGCAGCGCGTCGATATTCTCAAGCTCGTCCGCAAGCTCCCGCGCCCGCGCGTCATATTCCTCCACGCCGCGCAGCTCGCGAACCGCCCGTCCGACCGCCTCCGCGGCCGACTGCTCCTCGCCGTCCGTATACAGATGCGCCCGCGCCGCCGCCTCCGCAAGCTGCCTGCCGTTTGCCATCCTCTTATAGCACTGCTCCACCGCCTCTTCCTCCTCCACGGAAAGCTGCGCCTCCTCAATCTCATTGTATTCAAACTCCGCGAGGGAAAGCTCCTTGGCCTTTGTCCCCTCGTCCCCTTGGAGCGTCTCCAGCTCCCGCACAAGTCCCGTGTACGTGTGATAGGCGTCCTTTATCTTGGCCTTTATCTTGGCAAGCTCCTCCCCCGCAAACGCGTCGAGGATTTCCAGATGGTTCTTCTTGTACAGCAGGGATTGGTGCTCGTGCTGCCCGTGAATATCGATCAAGAGCTCGGCGAGCGCCTTGAGCTGCTTTGCCGTCGCCGTCTCCCCGCATATCTTACACAGGCTGCGTCCGGCTTGGATCTTGCGCTGAATAATGATAAGGCCGTCCTCCTCGACGGGGATCTCCAGCGCGCGGACCGCCGCCAATATGCCCTCGTCCTGCACCTGAAATATCAGCTCCACCAAGGCATATTCCGCCCCGCTCCTTATCATATCCTTATCGGCCCGCCCACCGAGCGCAAGATTCACCGACCCGATGATAATCGACTTTCCCGCGCCGGTCTCGCCGCTTAAAATATTCAGTCCTTCCTTAAAATCAACCTCTGTCTCCTCTATGAGCGCGAGATTTTTCACATGTAAACCAATTAACATGAACCCTTTAATTTCCTCCGTTTAAGATTTCGTTTATTTTATCCATCACAAGCTGCGTCTCCCCGACGGACTTCACCGCCGCCATAATGGTATCGTCCCCCGCGATACAGCCCACAATCTCGGGGAATTTCATGGCATCGACCGCGGCCGCCACCGCCATGGCCATCCCCTGCACGGTCTTGATGACCAGAATGTTCTGCGCCATATTCATCGAGACAAAGCCGTCCCGCAGGACGCGTATATACTTGTCATTCAGGCCGGTATCGTCCTTGCGGACCGTCACATATTTCTGCCTGCCGTTCCCCACGGAAACCTTTGACAGGTTCAGCTCCCTGATGTCCCGTGAGACCGTCGCCTGCGTGACCTCAAAGCCCTCTTTTTTCAGATATGCCGCCAGCTCCTCCTGTGTCTCAATATCATATTGATCGATCAACGCCACTATCGCCTCATGCCTTCGTGTCTTCATTTCCACATCCCTCTAAACCATACGCATTTTTTTGTGCAGTGTATCCAGAAAGCTGGCCTCGCTCAGCTTCATAATCTTCGTCACCTTGTCGGAGCGTATGATTCGGATTTTGTCGCCCTCGTGCAGGCTGACCGGACAGCGCCCGTCAAAGCTCGCGTCCACCTCCTGCTCCTCCCCCGGCTTGTAGGCCCCGATTTCGATGTCAATCACATCATCCTCCGCCAATATGATCGAACGGTTGTTTACCAGCGTGTGAGAGCATACCGGCGTCATCATGATCAGCCGCGCCCGCGGCTCTACAATCGGCCCGCCCGCCGAGAGATTGTAGGCCGTAGAGCCTGTCGGCGTCGATATGATCATACCGTCCGCGCTGTATGTACTGAGCGGCCTCCCGTTTACATAGATATTGAAGTTGATGACGTGCAGCGCGCCCTTCCGGTTGATGACAATATCGTTGAGCGCAATCTGCGGCGCCATACTCTCGCCCGCAAGTACCGGTATCCCGCTGAGCATCATCCGCGCCTCTATCTCGTACTCGTCCGCGATCAGGCTGTCGAGCGCCGCCTCCACGTCGCCCTTGTCCACCTCCGCGAGATACCCCAGCGTCCCGAGGTTGACCCCGATAAACGGGATATGCAGTCCGACATACTTGCGCGCGGCCCGCAGCAGCGTGCCGTCCCCGCCAAGGACAATGATGCCCTCTACCGAGGCGTCCACCTCCTCCCTGCACACACAGCCCCTGCTCACCAGATAATCCCTGATATATTGGGTAAAGTCCCCCTTCTCGTCCTTAAACTGATTCGTATAAATATAAAAAGTTTTCATTCATGCTCCCTTTTACTCCAAGGCCTCGTGCGCCAGCTCCACCGTCTCGGCAATCCGCTGTGCGAATGTCTCCCGAACCGCGGCGGCATCATATTCCGCGGCGGGAGGCTCGCCCTTGCGTATATGCATCAGATACTCGATATTCCCCTCCGGCCCTCTGATTGGGGAAAAGTCAAGATTCAATATCGCAAAGCCCTTCTCCAAGGTAAAGGCAAATACCCGCTCAATGACCTCCCTGTGGATTGCAGGCTCCCGCACCACGCCCTTCTTGCCCACCTTCTCGCGTCCGGCCTCAAACTGCGGCTTGATCAGGCACGCCATCTCGCCCTCCTGCCGCAGCAGGGCATACGCGGGACCCAGTATCTTGTCAAGCGAGATAAAGGATACATCCACCGAGGCAAAGTCCGGCGTCTGTGGGATGTCCTCCCGCGTTATATAGCGGAAGTTCGTCTTTTCCATGCAGACCACGCGCGCGTCGTTTCTGAGCTTCCACGCAAGCTGTCCGTGCCCCACGTCGATGGCATACACCCTTGCCGCGCCGTTTTGCAGCATACAGTCGGTAAAGCCGCCCGTGGACGCGCCGATATCCATGCAGACCTTTCCCGCCAAGTCCACGCCGAACCGGTCTATCGCCTTCTCCAGCTTCAGGCCGCCGCGGCTCACATACCGCAGGGTATTCCCCCGCACCTCGATTCTCGCCTTCGCCGCGTCAAACATCGTTCCGGCCTTATCCTCCTTCTGGTCATTGACATAGACAGCGCCCGACATGATCACCGCCTTCGCCTTCTCCCGCGACTCGGCAAGCCCCGTCCTGACCAAAAGCACATCCAAGCGTTCCTTCACTCTCAACCTCCATTTGCGGCCGCGCTATGCCAGGCACGCGAAAATCCGCTTCGCAATCGTATCCGTATCAATGCCGACCTCCCTGCGCAGCTCCTCCACATTGCCATGCTCCACATACTCGTCGGGGATCGTGATGTTCAGCAGCCTGACCGCCGCGCCGGACGCGTCCAGATGCGCCCGCACCTTCTCCCCAAAGCCGCCGCTCGCGACATTTTCCTCCATAGTGACAACAATCCGATGGTTTTTGCACACGTCATCCAGCATTTCCGTGTCTATCGGTTTGACAAAGCGCGCGTTGACAATACTGCACGCATAGCCCTTGCGTATCAGCCTCTCCCGCACAACGAGCGCCGTCTTTACCATGCTCCCCACCGCGATCAGCGCGATGTGGCGCTCCCTGTAGATCCATTCCGCCCTTCCCAGGCATATCGGCTCCCGATACTCGCGCAGCCCGTCAAAGGCCTCCCCGCGCGGATAGCGCAGCGCTATCGGGCCGCCGAAGGCCACGGAAAACTTGAGCATATCCGACAGCTCCCATTTATTTTTGGGCGCCATGATATGCATATTCGGAATGGAGGATAAGTACGACAGATCAAAGATTCCCTGATGTGTCTCCCCGTCGCTTCCCACAAGCCCCGCGCGGTCGATCGCAAACACCACGGGGAGGTTCTGGATGCACACGTCATGTAATATCTGGTCATACGCCCGCTGTAAAAAGGACGAGTATATTGCGACCACGGGCTTCATGCCGCCCGCCGCAAGCCCCGCCGCGAATGTCACCGCGTGCTCCTCCGCAATCCCCACGTCAAAGAAGCGGTCCGGATACATATTCCGGAATCGTTTCAGCCCCGTCCCGTCCGGCATCGCAGCCGTGATCGCCACAATCTCCTTGTCGCGGTCCCCCAGCTTGCACATTACCGTGGAGAACACATCCGTGTAGCTTGACTTCGTCTTAGGCACCGCAGGGAGTCCCGTCTCGATGTCGAAGGGCTCTGCCCCGTGGAAGCGCGCGGGATGCTTCTCGGCCGGCGCATAGCCCTTGCCCTTCTGCGTGATGACATGGATGATCACCGCCGACTTGCACCGCTTCGCCTCCCGCAGCACCTTGAGCATCGCGTTGATGTTGTGGCCGTCCACCGGCCCCAGATAGGTCAGGCCCATATCCTCAAAGAACATGCCGGGTATCACGAGATGCTTGACGGAGCTTTTCGCACGCCGGATGCTCTCGACAATCGGCTCGCCGATCTTCGTGTCCATCAGGGAATTATAGATTCCCTCCTTGATGCCGAGATACGTGTCCGCCGTCCGGATATTGTTCAGATATTTTGACACGCCGCCCACATTCTCCGAGATGGACATATTGTTGTCATTTAACAGGATAATAAAATTCTTCTTCAACCGCGCCGCGTTGTTCATCGCCTCGTAGGCCATGCCGCCCGTCAGCGAACCATCTCCGATTACAGAGATTATCGTGCTCTTCTCGCCGCGCAGATCCCGCGCCTTGACAAGCCCCAGCCCCGCGGAAATGGAAGTCGAGCTGTGTCCGGTATCAAAGCAGTCGCACTCGCTCTCCCTGCGCTTGGGAAATCCGCTCATCCCGCCGTATTTGCGCAGGTTCTCAAAGCCGGAGCGCCGCCCCGTGAGCAGCTTGTGGGTATAGGACTGATGTCCCACATCCCAGACAATCTTGTCCTCCGGCAGGTTCAGACTCAGATGGAGCGCCATGGTCAGCTCCACCGCCCCCAGATTCGAGCCGAGATGGCCGCCCGTCACGCTGATCTTTTTGATGAGGAACTCCCGAATCTCCTCTGCCAACAGGTTCCAGTCCTCCGGATTCACCTTCTTGATGTCGTTTTCCTTCTCTATCGTCTCTAAAATCATACCTTCACCCTCGCTCTTTACTTTATTCGGGTAATCAGACTGCGAACCAGCGCCAACAGGAAATCGTTTCTCAGAGAGTACGCCTCGTCCAGCGAGGCCAGCAGCGCGATCGCGTGCGCGGACAGCGCCCTCTGCTCCTCCTGTGCCGCCTCCATCCCCTTGAGGGTGACATATGTCGTCTTGCGGTTCTTCTCATCACTGCCGATTGGCTTCCCCAGCACCGCAAGACTGCTCGTCACATCCAGAATATCATCCTGTATCTGGAAGGCTATGCCAATCTCATACGCCGCCTGCTCAATCAGCGCGACCTGCTTCTCGTCGGCTCCGCCAAGCGCCGCGCCGATCATCATTGCGGCCTGAAACAGCGCCGCCGTCTTGTGCGCATGGATAAAGATTAAGTGCTCCTCCGTGACCTTATCGCCCAGATCCTCCGCCTCGATATCCGCGGTCTGGCCGCCTATCATCCCGTATATGCCCGCCTTTCCTGCCAGTATCGAGAGCGCCCCCGCAATCCGCGCGGCATCCGCGCCCTCCGTCTCAAACGCTGAAACGGCTGTCTCAAAGGCATAGTTGAGCAGCCCGTCGCCCGCCAGTAACGCCATCGCCTCGCCGTACACCACATGTGTCGTCTTGCGCCCCCTGCGGTACTCGTCATTGTCCATCGCGGGCAGATCGTCGTGCACCAGCGAGTAGGTGTGCACCATCTCAATCGCCGCCATAAAGGGCTCTATCGCCCGCGAATCGCCGCCAAACAGCTTATGCGTCTCCGCCATCAGCATCGGCCGCAGACGCTTGCCCCCTGCCATCAGGCTGTAATTCATCGCCTTCGCGACCGTTCCCGCGTATCCCTCCTCCCCGGGAAGGTATTTTTGCAGCAGGGCTTCAATCGCCTCCGCCCGCTGTCTTAGCTCCGCTTCAAAATCACTGTTCAAACTCATCCAACTCACCATTTTCGTTTAATTTCAGGACTTCCTTCTCCACCCTGTCAATCTTATCATTGCACGCCTGTATCAGCTTCATGCCCTCCTTATAGAGCTTAAAGGATTCCTCCAGCGAGACATCCTCGCCCTCCAGACGCTCTATCGCGGCCTCCAGCCTCTCAAAGGTCTGTTCCAGTGTCATTTCCTTCGCCATACGCAATCTCCTCCGTCTCCTCGGCTCTTGCGGTAACCGCACCGTTTTTTACATGGATCCGCACCAAATCGCCCGCCTGAACCTGATGCACGTCCCTAAGCGCCCCGCCGCCGGCGCACTCGACATACGCATACCCCTGGCTCAGCTTCTCCAACGGCGACAGCCCCCGAAGGCGCTCCGCGTACAGCGCCATGCGGTGCCTGTCACGGGTCAGCGTATCCTGCATGAGACGGTTGAGCCTGTCCTCCAAATCCATGCAGTAATTGCGACGCTCCTGTATCTGCCCCGCGGGACTCAGGTACCGCATATGCACCCTCAGCCGCCCGAGGCGCTCCTCCTGCCGCCGAAGCTGCACGCGGATGCCGTGGTTCAGCGAATCCCTGTACCCCGCGAGCACATCCATAAGCCGCATATAATCATACACCGCCAGCTCTGCCGCGGCGGAGGGCGTCGGCGCCCGCAGATCCGACACAAAATCAATGATTGTCGTATCCGTCTCATGCCCGACCGCCGAGATTATCGGCACACTGCAGTCAAACACCGCCTGCGCCACGATTTCCTCGTTGAACGCCCACAAATCCTCGATGGAGCCGCCGCCGCGCCCCACAATCATCACATCCACGCCGAGGCGCTCCAAGGCGCGGATTCCGTTTACGATACTCTCCGGCGCCTGATCCCCCTGCACGATCGCGGGATAGAGAATGATTCGGATATGGGGATTCCTTCTGGCCGCAATATTGATAATATCGCGCACTGCCGCTCCCGTAGGCGCCGTCACCACCCCGAGGGTGCGGATATAGCGCGGGATCGGCTGCTTGTACTCCTGCTCGAACATCCCCATATCGGCAAGCCTGCGCTTCATCTGCTCAAACCTCTCATACAGAAGCCCCGCGCCGTCGAGGACAATCTGTTTGGCGTACAACTGATATTTCCCGTCCCGCTCATAAACGTCAATCGTACCGCCAACCACCACCATCTGACCCTCCTCCAGCTTGAAGGAAAGTCCGGCGCGGCTGCCGGCAAACATAACACACGCTATGATTCCCTTGGCATCCTTCAGGGTAAAATAGATATGCCCTGATGAATGATATTTACAGTTGCTGATTTCTCCCCTGACAAAAACGGACTTGAGCATAAAGTCCTGTGTAAACATGTTTTTGATGTAGGCGTTGATCTGAGCAACCGTGTAGACATTCTGCATAAGTCCTCCGTTCCGCTATCCGGCAAACTTCGCGAGCACGCCGTTCACGAAGCCGGAGGACTCCTCCTGACCGAATTTCTTTGCAAGCTCTACCGCCTCGTTGATCGCGACGCCGGTCGGAACCTCCTCGTCAAAGGCAATCTCATACACCGCAAGCCGCAGGATTGTCAGTTCTACCTTCCCCATCCTCTCGGTTGTCCACCCCTTGGCCCGCTCGTTTATCATACCGTCAAGCTCCTCCAGCTTTTCGATGATTCGGTTGCCCTTTGCCGAGATATACTGCATGTCCTTTTCAGCGATGGGGCGGCCCTCGTCCTCAAAATACGCAAAGAAGAACCGCTCCTGCTCCGACATCTCGTCCCTTTCATTGAACTCTATCCGGAATATGAATTTGAATATCTGCTCTCTAAGCTCTCGTCTGCTCATTTATCTTTTCCTTCATCCCGTATCAGTTGGATTTTCCTTCCGGCATCTTGATATCGACAATCCGGATATTGACATCCGATACCTCGAAGCCCGTCATCGTCTCAATCGCCGCCTTCACCTTGTCCTGCAGCTTCTTGCCGGTGGTCGGGATATTGAAGCCATATTCCAACGACACTGCCAGATCGACGGACACCACCTTGTTCAAAATCTGAATCTTCACGCCCTTAGTCTGCTTCTTCATGCCGACCTTCCCCATCAGCTCATTCGGGATATTGCCGACCATCGCGTTCACGCCCTCCACCTCGGTGGCCGCCAGCCCCGCAATCATCGCAATCACATCATTTGCGATTTTCACCGTGCCGAACTCAGCGTTCTCGCTGTTTGCCACATATCCGTTCTTTGCCGTTTCCTTTTCCATGCGTTACAACCTCCTACAATGTTATTGTTCCATGTTACTGTTCTATACTCTATTGAATTGATTATACCAAACCGCTTAAACTTTGCATAGTACCGGATTCCCGCACTAATAAAAAATATTCCAAAAGCTGATTGTCCGCTGATAATGATTCGAGGTAAAGGCGATGGAGCTCCCCTGATTGCTGATAAAGTCAAAAATCTCCTGCGAATCAATCAACCGGTGCATGAAATCGTTATACGTCTCTATGCTGCCGCACTTGATGGTCACATAATCCGTTGTCCGCGCCGCCTCGCTGTCAAAAATCTGCGCCAGCTGCTCCCTGTCATATGACTCGAAATAGAACCCCTCCCGCACGAAATAATTGTCCTCCGTGCTCGTGCATATCGGCAGCGGAACCACCCGCTCGATGGAATGCGTCCTTGTCAGCTCGTCCGTCGTAACCAGAAAATAATCGTAATTTATCGGCGGCGTACTGCCCCCGTCCGCCGCCTCCGCGCCGTTGGCATAGGAGGCGTCTCCCCATGTGGGGTCAATATAGTAGTACGCGCCGTTCACCCGCACCAAATCCCATGCGTGCCGCTCCCCGTTGGTAAAGCCCGTCACCACCATCGCCTGTATCCCCACGCGCTGTAACAGATACTGCAGCGCCAGCGCATAGCCCTGACAGACGGAGCGCCCCTCCAAAAACACCGAGAGAATGTTCTGATTGTTCTCCGCGTCCTTGTCATACTCCGTATGCTCTATCAGGTACTCATACAGGTAAGCGATTGTACTGTATTCGTCCTCATTCATGGGAACCTCGGCAAAGCAGGCGCGCAGCTTCTCCTCGATTTGACGCTCCAGCGCGGCCGCCTCCTGCGCCGTCATGGAATAGGTTCCCTCAAACACGATGGCGGTTATCACACCGTCCGTCGTATGCGCCGTATAGCGGTATCCCTCCACGTAAAAAAGCTCCGGGTGATCGTTCATCACGCAGGAATATATCCGGTCAATCATCCGCTCCTCCACGGTGGAGAGCGTGACGCTCTCCTGCATTTGGGCAAGCGCCCCGTAAAGCTCCCGATACACGGCCTGCTCCGGCTCCTTCAACGCCTGATAGGCATAGTATATGTCCGCCGGCTCCTGCAGCGCGGCCTCTACCTCCGACAGGCGCTCCCCGTCGGGGATCTCCGCCCCGGCGCTTTCCTCTGTCCGTATCTCCGTTTCCGGCGCTTCCTCCTCCTGCACCGCGCGAATATCATTTGCCTGAGATGCGTTGTACACGCCTCTGCCAATGATAAAAAGAGCCGTTACCATCAGCATACCCATAAATGCCGCCTTTAATTTTCTCATTGATCAACCTTTTACTCCAAATCAAATTTATGCCCGCCCGAACTCGGAGAGCACCAGCCCTTTATTCCTGTCAAGCGTCATGCCGATGCTCCATTGATTGATAAACAGCAGCAGCGGATTCCCTTTCAAATCCTGAATTTTCTTCATGTCGGAGGTTCCCGTAAGCTTCATCAGATCCACCTCCTCCTTGTTCTCTATCCAGCGGATATACTCATAGGGAAGCGGCTCCAGCTTGATCTCCACATTATACTCATTTTCCAGCCGGTACTTGAGCACGTCAAACTGAAGAACGCCCACAACACCGACGATAATCTCCTCCATACCGGTATTGAACTCTTGGAAAATCTGTATCGCGCCCTCCTGCGCAATCTGGTTTACCCCCTTGATGAACTGCTTGCGCTTCATGGTATCCATCTGCCGGACGCGCGCGAAATGCTCCGGCGCAAAGGTAGGTATCCCTTCATAACGCACGTTATCTTTCGGCATACACACGGTATCGCCAATCGAAAAAATGCCCGGGTCGAACACGCCGATAATGTCACCCGCATACGCCTCATTCAATATCTTGCGCTCATCCGCCATAATCTGCTGCGGCTGGGAAAGGCGCATCACCTTGCCGCCCTGCACATGCTTTACCTCCTCGCCCGCGTCAAATCTGCCCGAGCAGATTCGCATAAACGCGATTCTGTCGCGGTGCGCCTTGTTCATGTTCGCCTGTATTTTGAACACAAACGCGGAGAAGCCGTTCTCCACGGGGTCTATCGACTCCCCCTGCGATATGCGCGGCAGCGGCGTGGTCGCCATCCGGAGGAAATTCTGCAAAAATATCTCAACGCCGAAATTGGTGAGCGCGGAGCCAAAGAAAACAGGCGTCAGTTTTCCGCGCCGCACCTCTTCCAAATCAAATTCTGCGCTCGCGCCGTCCAGCAGGTCAATCTCCTCCCGCAGCGTGGCGAGCGCCTCCTCCCCAATGTTTTCCAGCAGTCCCGCCTCGTCATCCATTGAAATAACAGTTGTTTCTCCCTCCTTGGTTCCCTTCTGCGTGTCCGAGTACGTCAGCACATGGTTCCCGTGCCGGTCGTAGACGCCCTTAAACCGCTTTCCGGATCCAATCGGCCAGTTGACGGGGCAGGTCGCAATGCCGAGCTCCTTCTCGATCTCGTCCAGCAGCTCAAACGTGTCGTTCGCGTCCCTGTCCAGCTTATTGATAAATGTGAAAATCGGAATCCCGCGCATCCCGCACACCTTGAACAGCTTCCTCGTCTGCGCCTCAACGCCCTTGTAGGCGTCGATCACCATCACCGCGGAATCCGCCGCCATCAGCGTCCTGTAGGTGTCCTCCGAGAAATCCTGATGTCCCGGGGTGTCCAGAATGTTAATGCAATACCCGTCGTAATGAAACTGCAGGACAGAGGAAGTGACCGAGATTCCTCTCTCCTTCTCAATCTCCATCCAGTCCGATACCGCGTGCCGCGCGGTCGCCTTGCCCTTCACGCTTCCCGCAAGGTTGATCGCGCCGCCATATAATAAAAACTTCTCCGTCAGGGTCGTCTTTCCGGCATCCGGATGCGAGATAATGGCAAAGGTTCTCCTTTTATTGATTTCTTCCGCAATCGTACTCACTTGTCTCCTCCATCCTCTATTCCTTATTCCCGCCCAAAAGGCTTGTCCCCGCTGTCTCCTGCGCAATCCCGAGATAGTCCAGTATGGTCGCGGCAATATCCGCAAACGTATCCCTTGTGCCGTAATTCACGGGCTTTATCGGCTTCCCATACACAATCAGGGGCGTGTGCTCCCGCGTGTGGTCAGTCGTCGCCATATAAGCAGGGTCGCATCCGTGGTCAGCCGTAATCATCAGCACATCCTCCCCGCGCAGCTTGTCCATCAGCAGCGGCAGCCTCTCATCAAAGTAGGCGAGCGCCTTCGCGTAACCGTCCACATCCCGCCTGTGCCCATAGAGCATATCGTAATCGACCAGATTCACAAAGCACAGTCCCTCGAAATCCTTGTCCAGATATTCCAGCGTCCGCTCGATACCCTCCGCGTTCCCGCCGGTATAGACCGCCTCCGTGATTCCCTTTCCCGCAAAAATGTCCTGTATCTTCCCCACCGCGATAACAGACTGGCCCGCACCGCTGATCTGGTCGAGCATGGTTGTCCGCGGCGGAAGCAGCGAATAGTCGTGCCGCCTCGGCGTTCTGGTGTACGGCCCCCCGAGCGGCCCGATAAAGGGTCTTGCGATAACGCGCCCCACACCGTGCTTTCCCTGCAGGATCTCCCGCGCCATATGGCAGTATTCATAGAGCTGCTCCACGGGGACAATCTCCTCGTGGGCCGCAATCTGGAACACACTGTCGGCGGAGGTGTACACAATCAAATCGCCCGTTTTCATATGGGCGTCCCCGTACTCCTGAATCACCGCTGTGCCGGAATAGGGCTTGTTGCAGAGCACACCCCTGCCGGTGCGCGCCGAGAACGCGTCCAGCACCTCTTGGGGAAAGCCGTCCGGATAGGTCGGCAGCGGCTCCGGCGATATCATGCCCGCAATCTCCCAGTGCCCGATAGTGGTGTCTTTCCCTCTGGAGGCCTCCCGCATCCGCGCCACCGCGGCAAGCGGCGCTGCCTCCCTCTCCTGCTTTTGGCACTGTACGCCCTCAATATTAAAAAGACCCAGCCGCTTTAAATTCGGCACATGGAACCACGAACTGGCAGACACAGAGCCGATGGTGTTCGTTCCCTTGTCACCATAGGCCTCCGCATCCGCCATCTCACCGATCCCGAAGCTGTCTAAGACTATCAAAAACACTCTCTTCATAAGTACCCCTTTCTATCGTGCCGGCTTCTTATGGTAAATACTGTCACGACACTTTAGTATAGCACATATCAGGCAAAAAGGCACTCGATTTTTATATGAAAATTCTAAATATCAGGAACAGTTCCGCCAGCCATTCATAATTTGCCGGAATATGCATATAACCAAATAAGTTACAAACCGGCCGGCAAATCATTTCATGTCGGGCGTCCGCCCTATAGAAATAATTATACAAATCGCCCTTAGTGAGCAAGCTCCCTCGGTCAATTTGCATAATCATTTCTGCATGGCTGAACTGTTACAAATATTATTCTGCGGAGACCGTGATAATGATATTCTCCGGTGCAACCGCGGTCTTGCGCTGCACAATGTCGATAATCTGCGCGGTCTGGGATTCCGTAAGGCTCTGCGCCGCGATCATCACGTCCGCGCAGTCTCCGCTTATGCTGACTACCGCCTGCGTGAAGCCCTTCGCCTCCAGAAGCATCTGTGCATCCGACTCCTTCTGGGACGCCTCGGTCAGCGCTATCATGCTGTTTATCGCGTCCTGCTTTGCCGCCTCGGTCAGGCTCTCATTGTTGATGATTTCCATCAGGGATTCCTTGTTCTGTGCCCTCGTCTGCTCTTTCACAAGCTTCGCGCCCGCTATCGTCGATACGCCTGTCGCACTGGTAAAGATCGCCTCCCCCGGGACTTCCTGCTCGATCACATTGGCATCCGCGCTCTCCTCCGCATTGGAGGCAAGCACTCCATGGCTTTCGACAGCGACCTCCATATCCGTTTCCAGATAATTCTCCGTCAACGCGGCGTCATCCGTGTCGAGGCTCAGAATATCCCCATCGGTATCTGTGGCCGCCGCGTACTGAGAATAATCCGTGATCTCCCCCTCCGTGTCCTCTCTGAGTGAAATCGCGTACATATCCGCGTCATAGGTATCCTCGTCTGAAATCTCATAGGTCAGTTCACTGTTGCTGCCGTCTACCGATATAAAGTCCTCCTCACCGATTTTCGTACCGGCAAAGTTCAGGTAGCCGGCCACCGCAATCATAAGCGCAAGTGCCGTAATCATAATCTGATTTTTTCTCAATATTTTTTTCACTAAGACCATTTCCTTCCTTTGCTCCTCTTTGCTACTTCTATCATATTCCGCACCCGTTTCCATTATCACAAATTTTTTAAAGTCCTTTTATTGCATCGGCATAACCTCCACCTTGTTCGCCTCCACCCCGAACAGCGCCATCACAAGGCGGACAATCTGAAGCCGCACCATCTCCTGATTCGCTCCCTTTGCCGCAACCGCCACGCCGTCCACACGCGGCCGGACCGTCTGCGCAATAAACGGAACCTGCTCCCCCGCCGCGTTTGTCGTGTAGACCGTATCCTCCTCCTTGCTGGTCTCGCGCCGGTCGCTCTCCTCGCTGCCCGTCGTCGCGCTATCCTTCTCCACGATATATTCCGTCGAACGCTCCATGTATATCATCACCTTCACCTCCCCGACGCCCGCGACGCCGGAGAGAAATTCCTCCAGCTCCGCCTCCAACGCCTCCTTGTACGCGTCCACATAGCGCTCCGTCGTCTCCGAAGCCGCCGTATTCCCGTCCGCCGCCGTCTGCTCCTCGCGGCTGTTGCTCTTCCTTCCGCTGTCCGTCGGCAGAAGAATGACAAATATCAGTATCCCTCCCAGAAACAGTATCAGCATCGTCTCTTTATTGATTTTTTCCATCAGTCGTTTCAGACCGTCCTGCCACTTGTTATTCCACATACTGCCGGCTTCCTCCCTCTATGCTGTATTCGCTCCACTCCTGTACCCATTTCTCGTATAAGACATCCGCCTGCCCGAAGCTCTGCCGCAGCTGTCCCATAAAGGAAAACAGCACGCTGCAGCAGATACACAGCGTCAGCAGATACGAGAGCAGCTTCAGATATTTGCGGTAGACGCTGCCTGAGGCCAGCTGCAACAGGCATTGAAAGCATATGATGGTGTAAATCAGCCGCCGCACCTCTCCCGCCAATTGTTCCATATTCCACCCCATTTCTGCGCTATTTTACCGGCTCAGCTTTGCTGAGACTATGCGCAGATTGAAAATTTTAATTTTCAATCTTCACCCCGAAGTCGCGTTCGTCACCGCCGCGATGGTGATAAAAAACAATATCGTAACCGTCACCAGCATACGCAGCAGCAGAAATCCCGCGTCCGAAATATACTCCACACAGTTCATCATCTGCTTCTCCCCGCAGATGCCGCCCAGCGCGCCGCTGACCCGTATTGTCCCGAGTATCATAAAGATCCGTATGACCGGCGCCGTGATGAGCAGTATCAGTACCAGCAGAATCAATACGCCCATACTGTTCTTGACCGCGATTGCGGACGCCAGCGTAATCCCGGTAACCGACTCCGCGATATCCCCGATACCGGGAATGGCGCCTGCCGTTTTTTGTATCACCGTCATATTTGCCTTGTCAACAACAGGTGTTATTATAATTTGCAAGATACTGCTGCCCGACAAAAACAAGATGATCGTCTTGAGCACCCATTGGATCCCTTTCTTGAGCAGCTGCATGATTCCCTTGAAGCGCTCCTCGCCCCAGATGCCCTCCACAACGCCGAACATCACATAGCCCTCCGCGACCGGCACCAGCGCCACTACAACAATCCCCTCTATCAGGCACAGAAACCCCAGCAACAGCTTATAGAATATCAGCGCGGTAAGTCCGGAGCCGGTCGCCGCCACACAGATCATGTACGCGGGCAGCATGATTTTCAGAAACTCCAGCATCTGCGCCATGGTGTCCGTCACGATTTCCAGAACCTCCCGAAATGCATTTATCAGAACGACAAGCTGGCACAGCACAAAGAACATCCGCGCCGCCTTTGCCGCCCCGTCGTTTTGGAAGGCGGACAGAAAGCCCGCAACCACGGCCGAGAGGATAAAGAGCACCAGTATACACAGGAACAGGCTCTTCCAGTGCCAGAGAAAGCCGTCTGTCACCTCTTTTATGTAATCCCAAAACAGTCCCGGTTCCAGCACCCAGTTCCCCTTCAGCACGTCCTCTATCAGATCCATCGAGCGCATCTGCTTCCCGTCGGGCGACAGCTCCTTCAGAAACCTATCCACAATATCGAGATTCGGCAGTACCTCCTGCCAAATCTCATCCGTCAAATCAATCCCGCTCATCGCATAACTTCCTCTAACATTTTTATCATAGTCCGTATCACCGGAAATCCGGCAATCATAATCGTTACCTTCCCAAACAGCTCTATGTGGCTGCTGAGCGCCGCGTAGCCCGAATCCCTGCACAGGTTTGCGGCAAACTCGCAGATGTAGGTGATGCCGATAAGCTTGAGCAGGAAATTGATATACACGACGTTATCGCTCAGCACCACCCGCCAGCCGTTGATTTCCCGCACAACCTCCTCCATGACGCCGAGCACCCTGACCGCTATCAGAAAGCCCACAAGCATGATGATCAGCGTCGCGTACTCCGGTTTGTCCTTCTTCACAATCAGCGCGGCAAAGAGCCCGGCCATCGCCAGAATGCATATCCGCAGCATACCCTATCCTCCCATCGCATTACAGTCCGAACAGCTTCTGTATCATTTCAAACAGATCATATATATAAGGAACAATCCACGAAAGCACCAGCACCAACCCCGCAAGACTGATCAGGAACGCGTGCTCGTCCCTGCCGCTGTGCTTCAACACCTGTCCCAAAATTGTAATCAGTATTCCCACCGCCGCTATCTTGAATATCAGACTTACTTCCATTACTTGTCCTCATTTCCTTATAGTCGGGTTGCACCCGTCTCAGATAAAAAGCACGATACAAAAGATTCCCGCCAGTACGCTCAAGGTCTGTATCAGTCTGCTCTTCTCCTCCTTCTCCTTCGCCCGCAGCGCCGCCAGCTCGGCGAGCTCCGTCTCCAGAAGCCGCAGCGCTTCTATCTGCATCTTGTCCTCCTCACAGCCGAGGACTTCCTCCATTCGATGCAGCATCCGCACCGCCTCCGCAGGATACTCCCCTCTCCTTCTCCCCTGCTCGGCCCTGTCATGCCAGATATCCCGCAGCGATTTTCCGTCCCGCTCCTCCATACGGGCCGCGACCTCCAGGACAAAGGAGTGATACGGCTCTCTCAGACGGCCGCTCACGCTCACAAGGTTCTCCTGCATCGGCCTGTGCATAAATGAGATTTCCCGTTCTATGTAAAGTAACATGCGTTTTTGTTCTTCCAAATGAAATAACATGCGTTTCATTTCCTGGCAAAGCGACCAGCCGAAGCCCGAGGCCCCCAGCATCACACACATGCCCGCAAAAGCTTTTCCCCACATAGCTCATTTCCCTTTCCGTCCAAAATCCGTGCATACCGCCTGTTATCGTTCCTGCTCGAAAGAAGAATAAAGCGCTCAAACAGCTCCTCCCGCATCAGCTCGGAAAGTTCCGCCTTTCCCTCAATGTCCTTCAGGGAATTGCCGTGTGCGGTCGCCAGAATACTGCATCCGCTCACCCCCGCCCGAAAAATCGCCTGTGCGTCCCGCTTCCCGCCAATCTCATCTATCGCAATGACCCGCGGGGCGAAGGTGCGCACCAGAATGGAGATGCCCTGCTGCTTGTCTCCGCCGGTTATCACATCCGTCCGTCTGCCGCAGTCCAAAAGCGCGCTGCCTCTGTATGCGCCCGCAATCTCCCCCCGCTCATCCACAACGCCTACATTGCAGCCCGCATATCCTCCCGTTCCGTTTGACAACAGCCGTATCATATCTCTCAGCAGGGTTGTCTTCCCGACGCCCGGCGGCGATACAATCAGCGTGTTGAGCGGCCAAGTCCCCTCTCTGTCATATAAATAACAGATGATATTATCCGCGATATTCTTCTGTTCGTGCGCTATCCGAATGTTCATATAGCGGATATATTTCGCGATATACATGCCCTGACCGAGTGCGGTCAGTTCACCTGTTATTCCGATTCGGTGTCCGCCGTCCGCCATGAGGTATCCCTGCTTCCGCTCCTCCTCATACGCATAGACGGAATCGTGGCACAGATACCGGAAGATGTCCTCCATGTCCCGCGCGTCATATTTTATCGGAAGCTCCCGCTCCTGCCCCGCGAGCACCCGCACGGGCTGATTGACGCGAAGCCGGATTTCCTGCACGTCCCCGATCTCAAGCCCGCTCCGCGCCCACGCGTCTCTGAGCCGCTCCGGGAAAAACTGCAGCAGTTGATTACGCATTGTACCCCCGCCCCCTCTTGTCCGACTTTCCTTCGCAGGTCTTTGCCGGCAAAGTTCCATACTGCAATATATGAGGAAAAGCATAAAATATGACGCTTCAAAAATACCGATGGGAAATTTTTTCATCTTGTGCTACAATAGAGACGCGGGCTCCGCGACAGGGGCCGATTGAGAAAGGAGCATTCCACGAAATGAATAAGATTACCAACAGCCATATTGCAATTCCCACCCTGCTGAAGATCGAGGCAGACGCCCTGACCGGAATCGGCTCTTATCTGAAGTCGTGCGGCTTTCATAAGGTTGTCATCCTGTTCGGAAACGATCTGATTGACATGTTCGGGCAGAAGGTGTTCGATTCCCTGAAGAACGCGGAGATTGAAGCTTTGGAATACTGCGAGCCGGACACGGTCGATATCGACGACATTATCGACATCGCCTTTGGACTGCCCAACGAGACGCAGGCGGTTATCGGACTTGGCGGCGGCAAGGTCATTGACGCGGCGAAATATATCGGGTATCTGCGCAAGCTGCCTTTTATCAGCGTTCCGACCTCCTCCTCAAGCGACGGCTTCTCGAGCGCGAGCGCGTCGCTTATCGTCAACGGAAGACGCAGCTCCGTCCCCGCGCAGTTAGCCTACGGCATTATTGTGGATACAAACGTTATCAGGAGCGCGCCGGACAAGTTCCTCTATTCGGGCATCGGCGACATGGTCTCCAAGATTACCGCCCTTTACGACTGGAGGTTCGAGGAGGCGCACGGCGCGGCACAGGTCAATGATTTCGCCCTGATGATTGCAAAGAAGGCCGTGAACAGCTTTGTGCGGACGCCCTTTGAAAGCATCCATGATGATCTGTTTCTGAAGGAGCTGTTGGATTCGCTGGCCATGAGCGGTATCGCAAATGAGATTGCGGGAAGCAGCGCGCCCACCAGCGGCAGCGAGCATTTGATTTCCCACGCGCTCGATAAGATGCTGGAAAATCCGCAGTTACACGGGGTACAGGTCGGGATTGCGACGTATTTGATGAGCCGGGTTCAGAATCACCGCTATCAGCGGATTCATGCAGTGTTTACCAAGACGGGCTTCTGGGATTATGTGCGCACCTTGTCGCTCGACGTGGAGGATTATATTAAAGCGATTGACCTTGCGCCCTCCATCAAGCCGTTCCGCCACACCTATCTCCACGAGGAGGAATATCGGGAGGCGGCGAAGCGGGTGCTGCGGGAGGATGAGGTGCTGAAGGGGATTTTTAGAGAGTGAAGTCCCTTCGGTAAGGGAAAGCGAAAGGCGCATCCGATAAGTGTGTTGGGCGCGCCTTTTTTACTGTTTCGATATTATATTAACCGTAAAACTTCCGCCTCCAGCTCTCGGACTTCTTCATCGGACAGTTCCGGAAAGAATAGGGGAATTTCATCCGATGAAAGCTTTCCGGTTTTCAACATAAGCCTTGCTTTTTCTTTTGCCTTATTCTGAGACGCTTCTTTTGCCGCTTCTCTCGCGGCTTCCTGGGCCGCTTCGTAACGCTCACTCCGGATATATGACCGGATGATTTCCTCCTCGTCAAATAAGCTCATCATTATTGATACTACCTCTCTTTCTCTGGTCATCAAATATTCTTTTAATACATTCCTGTCTTTACATATGCGGATGGTTTCCGTGACGGTTTCCCTTGTTCTGCCGTGCAGGCTCATCTGTTCATTATATACTTTGCAGAAAATAATGTATTGGTTTATTATGCTGTCCGTATCGTTCTCGCATATAACCCTGACCTTTACCTCAACGGCCGTATCTGTACCGCCGAAAAATTCCTCCGACAGGGTTATGGTGTCAGGGATGTTCTTCCGGTCTCCGGTATAGACCACATACAGCTCGGGTTTCGGCATCTTTACCTTTCTGCCTCTGTACAGGTTCTGGTTGGTGCGCTCAAAATAATCGTGATATGTCTGCGCCAGATATAGTAGCGCCCTGACAATAATATTCGTTGTCCAGAGGGACTGTGCCTCCAACAGAAGCAGGAACCGCTCCCCTAAAAGAAAGCCCAAATCATTATAAATCCCATCCGTGAGAACATTTTTGATTGTGATATCTGTCAGCTCATCCTCTGTCGCTGTTTCATCCTCGGGATGGAGCGTCCTATACAACTGCATTAAATACTTCTTTGACTTGAACAAATCAGCAAAAACGCTGTCCTTAATAGTATATTTTGGCTGTCTCTCCTGCATCCTACACCCCAATCCTTAAATTTATGGCAAAAGATTTACATCGCCGCAATCTCTCACGGAATAAAATACAGCATACTCGTGCCTTATCCTGATTATACAGAAAATTACCCTTATTTACAATAAAATTTACGTGAAATTTCTGTGTCAGCGGCTTGTCGGAACAAAATCAAAGCAGCTCCTCATATTTTCGGATAAAGACCTCCGCAAGCTCCTCCTCCCCGAAGCGCCGGTACAGCTCTATGATATGCTTATAGCAGTACAGAAGCTCGTCCCCCAGCGTGTCCGTGTCCGGCATCATGGTCGCCTTCACATACTTGACAAGCGCCCTGAGCGGCTCGTCGTTGTCCATTAACACATTGGCATGGTAAAAGACGTACCGCGCGGAATTGCACAGCGGCTCGTAACGCTCCATCAGGGCGAGCGCCTCCCGCTCGCGCCCCGTCATCACATAGGCCTTGGCAAGCCCCTCTACCATGGTGTGGACATACAGAAGGGAGCAGTCCGGATTGCAGGCCATCCCCCGCTCATAAAAGCGGATGGCTTCCTCACAGCGCTCAAGCACCAGCTCCGACTGGCCGATTTGAAAGCACAGATACGGGGTCTCACCCTCCGTCTCCAGCGCATGATGCAACAGGCGCAGATTCCGCTCCTGCTTGACGCGCATCTGCTCCGGGGGAAGGGCATAGCCGTGGTGGACAACGTCCATGGGCAACAGAAAGCCTGCGCCCGCGTCCGGGATAGCCGCAGGCCTTGTCCGCATCAGCTGTTCGTGGACGGGCTGTTCATATCGGAAGCGTGTCCTGTCATAAAAGCGCGGCACAAGGTCCTTCACAAAGCCTGTTGTCCCATCAGAGTGGTTTATGACGCTGCGGATCTGCAGGGCGCCTGTCCTGTCCGGATGTGCTTTCATCAGCCGGAGAAGCGCTTCGGGATCGCAAGCCTCCACATACTCGTCACAGTCGAGCGACAGAATGTGCTTATGGGAGGCGTGGGCCGCGCAGGCATTCCGCGCCGCGCTGAAACTGTCCGTCCACGGAAGGTCGATGACACAATCCGCATATTGCGCGGCAATCTCCTTTGTGGCGTCTGTGGAGCCGGTATCCGCCACGACAATTTCAAAGCCGTAGGGCTTTAATCTTTTAAGGCAGTTTTCGATATGGACTTCTTCGTTTCGGGCGATGATGCATACGGAAACGGGTATTTTTGACATGGCTTCATCTCCTTGTGATTTTTGCAAATTCTTTTTTAATCATCACTACGATTGTCGCAATTTCTTATAACAGAACAAAAGCCGCCACGAAAGACGGCTTTTGTTCTGTATATTCCTATACTTTTGTTACAATATCGAGCGGTCAGTTACTCATTAGCCTAAGAGGCTGAGAACACCCTGGTTGGACTGGTTCGCCTGTGCA
>JAMPFV010000051.1 GCA_023664265.1 Roseburia sp. | reverse complement strand
CCTACTACAGATATTGACAATACAGCCGCAATGGTATAAAATTAACAAGAACATACTTTTGGATGGATATATTGCAGATGGCGTCAAAGGCGAATCTGGAAGCCTTTGACAGGATGAAGGAGGAGGAAGCGGACATGTACAGTGCATTGGTGGAGCTGATGCGGCCGGAGATTGACGAGGCGGTGAATAAGCGATTGGATGAGGCTGTAAGTGAGGCCGTGAATGAGGCTGCAAGCAGGGCGACGAGAGAGACGGACGCCCGCTGTACCATTTGGGCGATTGAAAATGCCATGAAGAAGCTGAACATGTCAAAGAAAGAAGCCTACGCCTTTATGAACACGACGGAGGAGCAATACGAGGAGTACAAGCGGCTGATTGAAGCGTAATGTATTGTAAAAAAGGCTGACAATTGATATACTAAAGGAGAAGAATACATGCCGAAAAACACGAGACCCGAAGAGAACCGCGACTTGAACGACAGAAGAACCCAATGGCATATGGCCTTTCCCGCCGCCATGAAGCTTGAGCTTATGGAATACAGCGGGATATTGGAGTATTGCCCGGAGTATCTGCTCAACACAAAGGCGTTGCAGGCGGATTTGCTGATCATTAAGAAGGAGGCCGGAGCGGTCATCGAGAATGAGATCGGCAGGATTTTCAAGGGCCACAATATCATCGAGTACAAATCGCCGCATGACAGGGAGGACGTGAACACCTACTTCAAGGTCTATGCGTATGCGAGCCTGTATAAGCTTGGAAAGGACGGACAGTCTTACGACGTGGAGGACATAACCGTCACGATAATACGGGAGGGAAAGCCCGCAAAGCTTTTTGAGTGGTTCGGGCAGCACGGCTGCAGCGTGGAGCAGGCATATGAGGGCGTGTATTATATAGGCGGCGCGGGATTTTTCGCGACACAGGTGGTAGTTGCGCGGGAGCTTGACGGGGACGGCCATATCTGGCTGAAGGCGCTGACGGACAGTATCGGAAGGAATCAGGCAAGGCAGCTGATCAACAGATCGCGGGAGCTTCTGGACAGACCGGAGGCGGAGTATGCGGATGCCGTATTGCAGATAGCGTCAAAGGCGAATCTGGAGGTCTTTGACAGGATGAAGGAGGAGGAAGCGGACATGTACAGTGCATTGGTGGAGCTGATGAGGCCGGAGATTGACGAGGCTGCGAGCAAAGCGGCGAGAGAGGCGAAAGCCCGCGATAGGATTGAGGCGATTGAAATTGCCATGAAGAAGCTGAATGTGTCAAAGAAAGAAGCCTGCGCCTTTATGAATACGACGGAGGAGCAATACGAGGAGTACAAGAGGCTGATTGAAGGTGCATAATGCTTAGGCCTGAATAACAAAATACAGAAAAACGGAAAGCCGGATGTAGAGTATGGATAATGCTTTGCATCCGGCTTTTTGAATGCAAAATAAAGATAGTATTCTCGTGAGCACAGGCTGAATAAATACTTACAGATATTTGGTGGTGCCAAGAGAGCTTGCCTATATAGATTAAAAAACGGTTCAGTACCTTGACAATTCCATACTTTACATCAAAATTCATAAGAATCCTACTACAGATATTGACAATACAGCCGCAATGGTATAAAATTAACAAGAACATATTTTTGGATGGATATATTGCAGATAGCGTCAAAGGCGAATCTGAAAGTCTTTGACAGGATGAAGGAGGAGGAAGCGGACATGTACAGTGCACTGGTGGAGCTGATGAGGCCGGAGATTGACGAGGCTGCGAGCAGGGCGATGAGAGAGACGAACGCCCGTTGTACCATTCGGGCGATTGAAAATGCCATGAAGAAGCTGAACATGTCAAAGAAAGAAGCTTGCGCCTTTATGAATACGACGGAGGAGCAATACGAGGAGTACAAGCGGCTGATTGAAGCGTAATGTATTGTAAAAAAGGCTGACAATTGATATACTAAAGGAGAAGAATACATGCCGAAAAACACGAGACCCGAAGAGAACCGCGACTTGAACGACAGAAGAACCCAATGGCATATGGCCTTTCCCGCCGCCATGAAGCTTGAGCTTATGGAATACAGCGGGATATTGGAGTATTGCCCGGAGTATCTGCTCAACACAAAGGCGTTGCAGGCGGATTTGCTGATCATTAAGAAGGAGGCCGGAGCGGTCATCGAGAATGAGATCGGCAGGATTTTCAAGGGCCACAATATCATCGAGTACAAATCGCCGCATGACAGGGAGGACGTGAACACCTACTTCAAGGTCTATGCGTATGCGAGCCTGTATAAGCTTGGAAAGGACGGACAGTCTTACGACGTGGAGGACATAACCGTCACGATAATACGGGAGGGAAAGCCCGCAAAGCTTTTTGAGTGGTTCGGGCAGCACGGCTGCAGCGTGGAGCAGGCATATGAGGGCGTGTATTATATAGGCGGCGCGGGATTTTTCGCGACACAGGTGGTAGTTGCGCGGGAGCTTGACGGGGACGGCCATATCTGGCTGAAGGCGCTGACGGACAGTATCGGAAGGAATCAGGCAAGGCAGCTGATCAACAGATCGCGGGAGCTTCTGGACAGACCGGAGGCGGAGTATGCGGATGCCGTATTGCAGATAGCGTCAAAGGCGAATCTGGAGGTCTTTGACAGGATGAAGGAGGAGGAAGCGGACATGTACAGTGCATTGGTGGAGCTGATGAGGCCGGAGATTGACGAGGCGGTGAATAAGCGGTTGGATGAGGCCGTGAGAGAGGCGACGAGAGAGGCGAAAGCTCGTGATAGGATTGAGGCGATTGAAATTGCCATGAAGAAGCTGAATGTGTCAAAGGAAGAGGCCTGCGCCTTTATGAATACGACGGAGGAGCAATACGAGGAGTACAAGAGGCTGATTGGAGAGTAATGTATTGTAAAAAAGGCTGACATAAAAATTAAAGTGAGTTGAGTAAAAAGCAGTAATCAATTTTCTGTTCAGGAGGATTGGAAATGATTATTTTAGATAAAAAATATACGGTTAAGGAGCTTTACGAAATCAATTCCTTTATAAACGGATTTGTCAAAGGGGTTGTAGATTTGAATCAGGAACTGGTTGCGTTGGATGCGGATATGCACTATGAATTGGCAGATTATCTGAAAGAACAGAGGGGATCAAAGGAATCTGATATGTGGGGATTTAATTTGTGGCTTGAAAACCAGTCGATGGATGAAATTTTGGAATACGATTCTTTTATTAACATTCATAATAATCAGATGCATGGTTTTCCTCGTGGGGGAATGGGAATATTGGATTCGGATATCATGGCAAAAGCAACGGAGGTAATTTGTAAATGGATTCAGTTTTAAATGAAAAATGGTTTGAGCTGTCACTCGTACAGCAGATGATAAACATAGGAAATGAAGTAAAACGGGGATTGAAATATGATTTGGATTCAAGTAAAAGAAATATGTTTTTTCAAAAAGCAATACAATATACGCGGCTTACAATGGAAGATGGCAAAAATGCTCATGTGTTACCGGAATTATTGATTAGCAAAGAGGTGTTGGAAGACTATTTAAGCGAACATAATCTTGCCTGCACAGGAGAACAGATTAACAGATACTATCAGGCATATCAATATCTTTTGTAGTATTCAGGGTGGCAATATTTTGACAGATGAAGGAAGAGGCCTGCGCCTTTATGGATACGACGGAGGAGCAATACGAGGAGTACAAGCGGTTGATTGAAGGTGCGTAATGTTTAGGCCTGAATAACGGAATACGGGGTAAACGGAATGCCGGATGTAAAGTATGGATAATGCTTTGCATCTGGCTTTTGCTTTTTGGAAGGAGGGGTTTTGTATGAATGTGGTTCCGGGAATGATAATGCTTTGCGTGCCGCCCTTGTTTGCGCTTACAATCCATAATTATCTGCGGCACGGACAGCTGACCGGGAGGAGAAAGGCCTTATTTTACGCGGTGTATTTTCTGCTGATCAATCTGATCACCATGGGCGTTTCCTGCCTGCGCGGCGTGAGGGGCCTTCGCTTCGCGGACATGACGATGACCTATAAGGCGAAATATACGGGACTGGGGATTATATGCGGATTTGTCATGCCGTTTCCGATATGCCTGATGGCGGAGGACATCATTACGCTTGCGGGGGTGAGGCGATATTCCCGGCAGCTGATCGGAGATGTGCGGAAATACTTTCCCTATGCCGTGCGCTCGGCCAAGGCGGATTTGAATTCGGAGGTGTCCGGCTCCTACCTGAATTGGCTCTGGTGGCTGATTGAGCCCTTTTGCATGATGCTGATTTATACCTTGATTTTTGGCGTGGTGTTCAAGGCCTCGGAGCCGTATTTCCCGATATTTATCTTTATCGGAATCAGTATGTGGAGCTTTTTCTCAAGGAGCGTTTCCGGGAGCGTCAATACGGTGCGCGATAATAAGGGTATCATTACCAAGGTGTATATGCCCAAGTATATTCTGCTGCTTTCAAGGATGCTGGTAAACGGCTTCAAGATGCTGGTGGCGTTCGGTATTGTTGCGGTGATGATGGTGGCGTTCAGGGTGGCGCCCACCGTCAATATCCTGTGCGCGGCGTTGATTTTGCCGGTGCTTTTTCTGTTTACCTTTGGCGTTGGCACGATTTTGATGCATTACGGCGTGTATGTGAGCGATTTGGGATATATCACGGGAATTGTGCTGCAGATGATGATGTATTTTACCGGAACCTTTTATTCCATAGCGCGGCGCGTTCCGGAGCCGTTTGGAGAAATGATAGAGAGCTGTAATCCGGTTGCGTTTCTGATTGCCGCCATGCGCGGCGCGCTGCTGTATGGGCAGATGCCGTCCCTCGCGCTTTTGGCGGTGTGGGGCTTTCTGTCATTGATTTTGATCGCGCTCGGGGTGTTTACGATTTATAGCAATGAAAACGCATATGTGAAAGTGATTTGAGGGGGCAGGGTATGGAGAATAATACTTATGCGATAGAGGTAAAGGACGTGAGCGTCAGCTACAGGATACTCAATACGGTTTCCGTGCGGAAAAGCTTTCTGAAAAGGCACACCGCAGACGAGGTGTTTGAGGCGGTAAAGAATGTCTCTTTTTCCGTGGAGAGGGGAGGAATCCTAGGTATCATCGGGCAAAACGGAAGCGGGAAATCCACGCTGCTCAAGTCCGTTGCGGGCGTGTTTTCGCCAAATTCTGGAAGCATTGATTTGAACGGGCATTCCGTTTCGCTGATGGCGCTTGGGGTTGGCTTTAAGCCCAATCTGTCCGGAAGGGAAAATATTGTGCTGTCGGGTATGCTGCTCGGCTTTTCGGAGCGGCAGGTCGCGGAGCGGATGGGGGAGATTATCGACTTTGCGGAAATCGGGGATTTTATTGACAGGCCTGTCAGAACTTACTCGAGCGGGATGCATTCCAAGCTTGCGTTTGCCATAACCGCGATGCTCGAGACGGATATCATGCTGGTAGATGAGGTGCTGAGTGTGGGCGACGAGCGTTTCAGGAAAAAGAGTATGGATAAAATGAAGGCGTTGATAACGGACAAGAACAGGACGGTAATGATCGTGTCGCACAGCATAGAGACCTTAAAGGAGTTCTGCGACACGGTCTTATGGCTCCATGAGGGCAGGATAAAGGAGCTGGGGGCGCCTGCGGAGGTGCTGAGGCATTATGTGGATTTTATGAACCGGTAGGGGATCCGGTAAAAATAATCGCAAGGGAGAGACCGGTATGATATTGCAGCAGATATTGATTGCGGAGCAGGAGAACAGCGAGCTGTATTACAGAGCTGCCGGGCCTGTTGCCCGGCGGGGGGATCGGATGCTGCTTGGCAGGGACGCGGTCTTCGCAACGGATACTTATTTTAACGCGTTTTCCATCGGGAAATGGCATACCTTCTGCGTGCTGGAGGAGCTGCGGCTTGTGATGGAGGTGAGGGGACGGCTGCGGATAAAGGTGTTTCACGCGTATGAGGAGGACGGCGCGCTCCGGCAGGAGTGCATTTGGGAGCGGGAGGCGGACGCGGCCGGCAGGCGGGAGGTGTCCATAGCGCTGCCGCGGTTTGAAAGCGGCGTTATTTTTTTCACCGCACAGGCCTTGGAGGAGGGCGTGGAGCTTTACCGGGCCCGGTATCTGTGCGCGGATTCGTATCACAGGGAGATTACAATCGCGTTGAATATATGTACGTTCAGGCGGGAGGCGTATCTTCTGCGGAACCTGGCGCTGCTTCGGAGGACGTTTTTGGAGAATGAGGACTCTCCGCTGTACGGGCATTTAAAGGTATTTGTCACGGATAACGGAGGAACGCTGACGGCTGACGCAATCGCGGACGGGAATGTGCATGTCTGTCATAATCCGAATGTCGGCGGTGCGGGCGGATTTGCGAGAGGGCTTCTCGAGATTGCGCGCAGGGCGCGGGAGGAGCGGATTACCCGTATTATTTTTATGGATGATGACGTCGAGATACTTCCGGAGAGTCTCCTGCGGACGTACCGTATGCTTCGGCTTTTGCGGGAGGAATACCGGGACGCCTTTATTGCGGGGGCGCTGCTGCGCATGGACAGACCCTGCATTCAGCATGAGAACGGCGCGATATGGAACGCGGGAAGCTGTGTCTTTGTGAATCGGGGAATGGATATGCGCCGGTTTGAGAACGTGGTGCGCAATGAATCGGCGCGGCGGCCGGATTATGCGGCCTGGTGGTATTGCTGTATGCCGATAGAGGTGGCGCGCGGGGATAATCTGCCGATACCGGTTTTTATTCACGGGGACGATGTGGAGTACAGTCTTCGCAACGCGGCTCGGATCATCACCATGAACGGAATTGCCATACGGCATCCGGTTGCGGAAAATAAAAGGCTCTCTGCCAATGAATACTACAATCTGCGGAATATGCTGATCATAAACGCGGGCTATGCGCCGGAGTATTCCGCGCGGCAGTTAAGGAAAAAGATGTTTACAAATCTGCTGACGGCGCTGCTGCGGTATCGGTATAAGGACATGCATCTGGTCTACAGGGCACTGCGGGATTTCTGCAAGGGGCCGGATTGGCTGTTGGGATTGGATGCGGCGGCTTACCACAAGGCGATCCGGGAGAGCGGATACTGGCTTGAGGACATGCGTGACAGGGTAAGCCGGTGCATACAGGGAAAGGAAAACAACGGTTATACAGAACTGAGCAGTATACGCGAGGTTTTGGCGAAGGTAAAGGAAGAGCGCGGCATTGGGAAACTGCTTTGCAAGCTGGTCACACTGAACGGATGGCTGCTTCCAGCAAAAAAGGGGACTTATACCTTTGGCATGGGCGTGCATCCGATAGATTTATATCGAACAGGAGCCGTCATTCTCTATGATGAGGCAAGCGGACAGGGAATAGAAGTGCAAAGGTCGTTTCGGCAGATTTTTGTTTTTATCAGCTTGTATCTGAAGTCTTTAATTTTGATAAGCCATAAATATAAACAAAGTAAAGAGGCCTACCGCGAACGCTTTGGGGAATTACAGCGTGTGGAGTATTGGAGCAGGGTTTTAAAATGACACCATGGATATCCATTATCAAATGAATTGGGAATATATCAGGCCAGCCTATTGTCGGAGGCAGTTATGGAGGAGATTGATTCTTTGAAATGAAGTATAGGTTTTCGTTATCTTGACATGATATATATCGCGATATATACTTGAGGCAGGAGGTGTATAGAGATGATGATGGCAAAGGTATTTGAAAATGGCAGAAGTCAGGCGGTCAGACTGCCCAAAGAATATCGGTTCAGTGACGAAGAAGTGGCCGTGAATAAAATTGGGGATGTTGTCCTATTGATGCCAAAGGAAAATAAATGGTCAGGATTTTTAAACAGCTTCAATCTTTTTTCAGAAGATTTTATGAAGGATGGGCGTGAGCAGCCGGCGGCGCAGGAGCGGGAAGTATTATGAAATATATGTTAGACACCAACATCTGTATCTATGCCATTAAACACCGGCCAGAGGCTGTGATTAAAAAAATGCTCTCGTATGAGCCGGAGGAGCTGTGTATCTCGGTGATTACTTATGCGGAGCTGATGCATGGCGTTGAAAAAAGTTTGATGGCAGAGAAGAACCGCATTGCGCTGTCCCTGTTTCTCTCCCCGATTACGGTTTTAGAGTTTAACGGGCAGGCGGCGGAGGAGTATGGAAAAATTCGGGCGGAGCTTGAGCGGAAGGGAACGCCGATTGGTCCGATGGATACGTTGATAGCGGGCCATGCCAAGGAGAGGGGGCTTATTCTTGTGACAAACAATACAAGGGAATTTAGCCGTGTGGACGGCTTGGCGGTAGAAGACTGGACACGGGAATAAATGAAGGCGGTAGCGGTTGATGACACCATGGATATCCATTATCATTCCGATATACAACGTAGAAAAGTACATAGAGAACTGTCTGGAAAGCATCGTGGCGGACAGCCGTGAGTTCCTGGCCGGCGTGGAGGCGCTTGTGGTGGATGACGGATCGCCGGATCGGTCCGGTGAAATAGCGGATTCGTATGCCGCAAGATATTCCTTTATCAGGGTCATTCACAAGCAGAATGCCGGCGTGGCGGCGGCGCGCAATACCGGCATGGCTGCGGCACGGGGCGAGTGGATTTACTTTATGGATTCGGACGACCGGCTGGCGCGGGGAGCGCTGGGAAAGATACAGGCGCGCTGTGCAGAGCATCAGGACGCGGATATCTTGTTGTTTGACGCCTTTCAGAACCATGCGGAGCGGGAGACGGCGTGGGAGCATTTTCGGGAGGAGAGTGTGTGGGATACCGCTGACGCGATCGCGGCGCTTCAATGCGGCGCGCTGTATTTCCCGATGGCGCATCCTGCGACAAAGCGCCCGCTTGCGGCGCCGTGGGACAAGGTGTATCGCGGGCGTTTTCTGCGGGAAAACGCGCTGCGGTTTGCGGAGACGCTGAAGGTATTGGACGATATGGTATTTAATATGGAAGCCTTTGGCGCGGCGCGGGCGGTGGCGTACTGCAAAGAGAAAATATACCATTACCGCTATGTGCCGGATTCGATTACGAATCAATATCGGCCCGACAGGGTGGAGAAGGATATGGCGGTATGGGCGTATATACGCCAATATGCGGCGCGGCAGAACTGGGACGCGGCGCGGGCGGAGCGTTTTCGTCAGGCGTATGATTGCAGAATCATCAAGTCCTTTAGTATCTGCTGCCGATTGTGTTTTTTTCATCCGCAGGACAGGAGGCCGCTGTCGCAAAAGCTTCGCGACGTGAGGCGGGTCTTGGCGACGGAGCCGTACCATACGGCCTTCCATCAAGTCAGGCTGCGCAATGCCGAGTGGCGGCTGAAGATTGTGACGGTTATTGGCAGATGCAGATGGGCGGGAGGAATATGGCTATTGCATGTGGCGCAGAATTTCATTCGCTAGCGCCCGGGCATTTCCCGGCTCAACAAATGTGACACTGCTGTCATTATCAAACAGCTCGTGATTTGCGGGATTATCCCCGAGAATCATGGGCTTTTTCATTGCCTGATAAATGTAGGCTTTCCCCGGGATGGTGCGTCCGGCTTTCGCGACAGAGCCGCTAAAGTGGCCCGCAAGACAGAGGTCGGCCTGCGCAATGTAGGCTGCAAGCTGCTCTTGGGGGAGCCAGTCGATATATTCGATATTGGGGGATACGGGTCTGAGCGCTTTCAGCTTTTTTCCGCGAATAGGGCCGATACAATAGAAATATAAATCCTGCCGCGTCTTGAGGGCGTCTATCGCCTTCAGTACAACGTCAACGCCCTGCAGCGGGAGGATGCTCCCGAAATACAGGACGATATATTTGTCCCGCAGAGCCTCCGGCCGCTGTCCCTCCCGCGGATAGTAGATGGAGACATCTGCCTGCAGGTACAAGGTATGCAGCTTGTCCGCGGGAACATGAAATTCGTCCGTAAAATACTGCCCGTGCGCGTTCGTGTCGCATACGACGGCATCCGCGTATTCCAGCGTCTTACGGTCAATAAAGTGCAAAAACCGTCCGAGAAGCCCCCCGGGTTTTATTTTTTTCCTGTCATGGCACAGGGTATCATACATGGAAATAAAAAAGTCCTCCACAACAGCCGCCTTTCGGAGCTTGAAATAAAAGACGGGAAGGACGAGCTGCGGGGCAAAGCCGACAAAGACCGTATCATAAGATGACACGGGTGTCACAATCAGCCGAAAATAAACCGTGAGGATACGGACAGGATAATACCGGCTGCGCGAGCCGATGACATGATACGCGCGCGCATATTTCCGAATCAGATGGATTTCCTGCGTATTGCGCAGATAATCCAAGCTTTTTGTCGTAATAAACAGGACCCGCCGACCCTTAACATACTGCATCATAAACATTCCCCCGGTTTCTTATGCGGACGCGTGTATCCATTTATCTATCAGTTTAGCATAACAGGGACAGCCGCGCTATAGCATTCTGCAAAATATCTCCCCCGTCTTTCATAAGTGCAAGTTATCATTCCCCGTTCCCCGCGCTATACTGCAATTACTCAGATATCTGCAGTAGTATAATAAGCCATTGGAACGGAAAGGAGAGACGTATTATGGCAGCAAACAGCTTAAACGCGGCGGTTGCGGTTGATTTTTCACTGATTGGCACATCGCTGCACGCAATGTACAGGAAGGAGAAGGAGGGCTACAGAATCCTGTTGATTCCGTCCCTGCAGGAGGACAACGAGGGTGTTTCCATCGAAGAGCTGATGAGCGACGTCAAAAAGCTGATAAAGGGCGTGACCGGCGAGGAAGCCGCAAATGCGGATGAAATCACGGATACGCTCAAGTCTGCGGCGGACGACCCGTCAAAGGTCAACCTCGACGAGGTGCGGATCAAGCTCAACATGGCGTATCTGTACATCAGCAAGACCGATCAGGAGGATATTTTGGAGTACGCCTTTAACGTCGGCGTTCAGACGACGGGGCTGATTCCCAAGGCTTTACAGAGTATCGTCAGTGTGGACCACTTGGGACTTGCCATCTGGAACACCGAGCGCGCACAGATTTTGAACAAGATGTCGATTGCAAAGATGGAGGACTATCTGGGACTGCCGGCGGAGGAGACGGCGCAGGAGTAAACGATTGAGGAGTCAGCGGGGGACGGCGATGAAAGAAAATAAAATGTCATTTGATATCAGCATGGACGGCACGCTGTTGTCCATGCCGGCCAAATTCGGAATAGGAAAACAGGGAAACGGCGTTTCCATCAGCGGAATTGTGCAGACGGATAAGATGGATTTGGGGAAGGCGCTCGGGATGATTGACGCGGAGCTTGCGGAAACGGCCGGCGCTTATCTCAACACCGTGACGGCCCGCCTGCCGGAGCGGACGTATTTCCGCTATCGGGATAATCAATGCATCCTCTGGTTTCGCGGCGGCGGCACGCAGATTGGAATCCTGTGGGAGGAAAAAAATGTGGCGGTGCTGTGTGCCGTTGCGCAGGAGGACGGGGCCGCCGAGGGAAGCGTATCCTATTATGTGACGAGTGCCGCGCAGGCGCTCGGGATAGAGCAGATGTTTCTCTTCCTGAAAAAAGGGGAGGCCTGTGAGCTGACGCAGCTTGCGCGAACCGTCACCGGCGGGGAAAAGACGTTGAAGGCGCCGTCCCCGCTGGCGTCCTGCAATCTGTTATTCTGTGGATCCTTCTGCTTTGACGAGGATACGGTCATCGGCAAGGCGATGGACGCGCTGTTCGGGATCCGACGGACAGCGCTCGACATGTTCTTTGGCGTATCGGGAAAGGATTTCAGCGGCTATGTGCTGCTCCCCGTGTTTGAATCGGGGATTCTTACGGTGGAGGAGCTGTATTTCGGGCTTGGCTTCAAGGCGAAGAAGGCGCAGATGATGCTCTCGGGAACCTTCACTTTCTCCTTTTTGGAGGGGGTGTCGTTCCAAGTCCGGTGCGAGCTGAACAATCAGGGCTTTCGCATTGAGGCTTTTGCCAAGCCGGACAAGCCCATACCGCTATTCCACACCTTTTCCATCGGGGATACCTGTCTTGCGATCGGGTATCAGAGCGGGTTTCTTTTTCAGATGTTCTGCAATCTCTACATCGGGGAGATCAAGCTGTTTGGCGCGCTGGGGCTGACGGTGACGGGCGCTGCGGTCGTGTTGGATATGGTATCCTGCGCGGTGACGGACATCACGCTGCCGGTCTTTGTCAGGAGCATTGTCGGGAAGCAGATCAGCGGGCTGGAGACCTTTGACTTCATTCAGTTGCTGGGGCTGCCGATCAGCATAAACAGTACGCTCCCGATTAAGGAGGATACGCCTGCGGAGGAGACGGCGCGGCTGTTCAATGAGCGGATTGGCGACAAGAGCTTTGCGCTGAGCGCGGACAGGATTCAGACGGAGCGCTTTCAGGACGGAATGGTGCTTACCGATAAGAAGCGGATGCGCCATTACTATATCGACAAGGATGGAAAAGTGCAATTGCAGGCACAGCTCTACTATGCAATGAAGGACATGGTGCTGGGAGACTATACCATCACCCGAGGCATTTTTACCTGCTGTACGATTCGCCTGTTTCAGAAGGTGGAGTTTCAGGCGCTTCTGTCGCTCTCGGAGACAGACGGCGTGATGGCGTATGCCTGCATTCGGAATCTGGATTTGGGCTTTCTGAAGCTGGAGGGTTCAGGCCTGAATACGCAGGCGGATAATCCGCTCACGAATCTGCCGGCGAACAGTCTGCTGCGGCAGTTTGTCAATCCGGAGGAGAAGGGCGCGGTCTTTTATCTGAGGGCGGGAAGCAACGAGGTGAGCTTTTATATCGACGCGAAGCTGGAGCTTTTGGGGCTGTTTTGCTTTGCGGCGCGGATTTTGTACGCGAAGGGAACCGTCTCCGTGGACACGCGCTTTTCGCTGGCGGGATGCATGGAGGTGTCGCTGCATATCGGCGCGGACTATGCGAATTTCAGCAAGGCGGATTTCTCCTTTGAGCTGGTGGTAGACTGTACCGGCTTGGAGCAAAAACTCAGGTCCGTTCAGGATAAGATCAATCAGGCCATTGACAGCCTGAAAAACAAGGTCAACAGCGCGAAGAAGCGCCTTACGGACGCACAGAATCAGGTGGATGAGCTGTACGGGCAGATTCGCAGACTGGACAATAATATCGATGACTGCAAGAAATCGATAAAGAACGCAAAGTGGTATAAGAAGGCCTTTGTCGCCATTGCCAAGGGCATTGAGATTGCCGCGTATGAGGTCGCAAAGGCAGGGCTTTACGTTGCAATCGGTGTCGCGAAGGCGGCGCTGGAGGTCGCAAAGCAGATTGTCAACATAGGCGGCGTTGTGGGGGAGAGCGTGCTGCGCGCCGTCAACGGGGCGATCACGGCGACGCTGAACCTGTTCTTTGTGCGCTATATCCGTCTGGCCTCGCGGGTATCGACAGCGGAGCAGAATTTCAATGCGGAGATTGAGTTTGTGGCGCTGGGAAAGACCTATCATTATCAGACCACTATCGGGCGGAGCGCACTTTCGGGAAATCCGACGAAGGCGCTTTCGGACAACATCAACGACCGCATGAACGGCGACTTGAACAATATTGATAAGGGCGCGTTCCGGAGCAACCGGAACCGCTATCAGCACGAGACCTACACGATAGCGCAGAACAAAGCGCAGCTTCGGGACGGGATGCTGCAGATCAAGTCCGGAACCAATCTGCTCTGCAGAATGCAGGAGAATTATGTGGACAGCTGCGGGGAGAGTATGCCGGAGTTTGAGGAGTTTAATGTATCCTATGGGCAGGCCATGAGTGACGTCTCCGGTCTGCTGGAGCTTGCGGAGCGCTCCGTCGATTTTGACAACATGAACGAGGCGGTGGCGATGGTCGAGGAGGAAATGGGAAAGCAGGAGGAAAAGACGCGGGATACAACCTTTATTCTGGTAAAGAAGGCGATTGACGAGTACAAGGATTCGCTGGATCTCTTGAAATCCGTCCGAAACGGGCGGGGGCAGTTGGAGGCACAGCAGCAGACCCTGAATACCCATACCGAGACGATAAAGAAAAAGGAGCAGGAGTATCAGAAGGAAATGCTGGAGACCGGCGCGATACCCTCCGTGGACATGACACAGGTATTAAACCGGACAGAGGAACTGATCTATGAGGAATTTCCGATATCCCGAAACAAGAAGGGCATGATCAATCTGTCAAGGGAGCCGCTGATTCATCAATATCTGGACGAGGCGCGGAAAGAATTTGGCGGGGAGGAGACAGAGGAGATCCGCAAGCAACGGACAAGAGCCGCAAAGGGAAGATATGAGAGCCGGTTATAATTAGGAGGAACAGGACATGGAAAAGGTGAAAAAGAGAAGCGCCATAGCAGCATTGTGCGGTATTCTGGCGGTTAGCGGCGGTCTCACGGTGATGAAGCAGCGGGAGGAGGAGCCGACCACGACGGTTCAGGTTTATGAGACCGAGGCGCAGGAGAAGGACTATACGGTGATGGTCTATATGATTGGGAGTGATTTGGAATCCGACGCAGATGGGGCGGTTGGCGCCGGAAGCGCGGATCTTATGGAGATGATGGAGGCGTTGGGCGGCGACAACGGAGCGCGGATCAGTGAAAAAATGAATCTGGTCGTGGAAATCGGCGGCAGCGAGCAGTGGAGTATGCCGGAGCTGCAGGGGATAACAAACGCGCGGTTCTGTATTGACGCCTCCGGCATTGCTGAGATGGAGGAGCTGGTGCGAATCGATATGGGAGAGAAGGAGGCGCTCAGCGATTTCATCAACTACGCATCGGGAAATTACCCCGCGGAGAATTATATTTTGATATTGTGGGATCACGGAAACGGCCCTGTGGGGGGCTACGGGTACGATATGCTGTATGATGGAGACAGCCTGACGCTGAAGGAGCTCGACAGGGGGATTGCGGAATCGGAGATTTCGCACTTTGAATTAATCGGCTTTGACGCCTGTCTGATGGGCAATATGGAGACGGTCCATGTCGTGAGCCCTTACGCGGATTACATGGCGGGCTCCGCCGATTTGGAGGCCGGGGACGGATGGGATTATTCATGGCTTGAGATTTTCGCGGAGGAGCCGCAGGATACCGTCGGAATCGCAACGCGGATTGTGGACTGCTATTATGAGTTTTATGCCGAATCCAAGGGATGCGCGACCCTCTCCTGCTATGATTTGAAGGCTTATTCGGATGTGCGGCAGGAGATGGAGTATTACAATGCGCAGGTGTTGGAGGATGCGGATACGCAGCTCTATGAGCTGGTCTCGCGGGCGCGGACACAGGCGCAGGGCTTCGGGGACCGAAGGGCGGCGCTGGACAGCCTCGATTTGGTGGACTTTGCGGGATTTTACCGGAGCCTGTCTCCGGAGGCGTGGGAAAATGCGGCATTGGAGGAGACGCTGGACACAATGATCGTGGCCACGAAGTCTGTCGGGTATGCGGACGAGATCTGCGGAATCAGTATTTATGTGCCCAGCGGGTCCGATATGATGCTGGAGGAGGATATTGCAAAATATCAGGAATGCCTGTTTTTGGACAGCTATCTGGGATTTGCCAAGGGGTATGCGGACTACCTTCTGAACGGGGAGTCTCCGGAGATTGAGGAGGCCGCGGCAGCCTACGGGGAGGAGATCGGGAAATTTACAATGACGCTTGACGCGGAGGCGGTCGACCGGATAGTGGCGGCTTATCTGATCACTGCCGTCCCGATTCCGGAGCTTTCCGGATGCAGCAGTTTGCTCACAACCGACAGCGATTTGGTGATGAAGGCGGACGGCAGCATGGAGGCGGAGCCGGATTCGGAGTACATCGGCCTGATGGGAGAGCCGCTGTGCCTGATAGAGCAGTACAACAGCGAGGAATGCACGGACTATCTGTCGCCCCTTCTCTATAACGGTGAACTGTGCCTGGCCAAGATACAGTTTTCGGAGGAAAATCCGGACGGGGAGATTTTGAGTATCGTGCCGATGAGCGACGGCACGACGTCCGCCAAAAGGGAATACCGGCTTGAGACGGGAGTAACCGTAATGCCGCTCTATCCGCTGGTCACGGATTCTGACATGGATGTCAGCTCGCTTGAGACGGAAGAAAAGGTGTATGAAGGCGCCTACTACATAGGAAATGCATGTCAAATCGAGGAGGAGTATGACGCGCTTCTCGAGACGATCGTGATTGCGCCGGAGGACTGCCTGTTCGGCTTTATGCTTCAGGACACGAGACAGCAGTTATTGTTCACGGAGCTGCTGCCCCTGCCGGAGGAGACGGAGGAGGCAGTGGAAGAAGGGGTAATAATAAGCATATGAGACTGCCAAACCTTGTGAAATGCTTGATGTTATGTGTGAAAAGTGATATGATAAACTCATAAACAGGAAGGGAATTGTGCATGGCAAATATATATGACGGAGTATTTCGTACAATCTTAAATGACTGCCGGAAGCTGGTAATCCCTGTAATCAATGAGATATTTGGGGAGAACTATACAGGGGAGGAAGAAATCCTGTTTTTTCCTAATGAGCATTTTATGGATCGGCAGGACGAGGCGGACAGGGAACGAATAACCGATACGAATTTTACGGTTTTCGGAGAAACGCAGAAAAAATACCATATTGAGTGTGAAAGCAGTCTGCCGGATGGAAAAATCACGATAAGACTTTTTGAGTATGACGCACAAATAGCGCTGGATGAGGGCGCGGTTACGGAGGAAACCCTGACAGTGACGTTTCCCAACACGGCAGTTCTGTATCTCAGGACTTACAAAAAAACGCCGGATAGAATGAAGTATGTGATAGTAACACCAGGTGGGACGGTGCAGTATGATGTACCGATTATGAAAGTACAGCGGTATTCGCTGGATGATATTTTCGATAAAAAGTTGTTGCTTTTGCTTCCGTTTTACATTTTCTCACATGAGGAAAACTTTTCGGAGTATAATAGTGATAAGCAGAAACTGGAGCAATTAAAGGCAGAGTATCAGATTATTTTGGAGCGGCTTGACGAATTGGAACGACAGGAGGTCATCGGGGCATTTGATAAGCGTACAATCATAGAACTTTCAGGTGACGTTATTCGGGAAATCGCACAAAAGTATGGAAATGTGCAGAAAGGCGTAGGTGATATGATGAGCGGAGCATTAATTGAGACAGAAGCGCGAACCATTTTAAATCAGGGAATAAATGAGACAAAAAAGAAGACAGCGCTCAGGATGCTGCAGGACGGGGAGCTGCCAATTGACAAAATCGCAAGATATTCCGGTCTTGCAATTGAGGAAGTAGAAACGCTTGCAGAACTTCAGACCGTGTAGAACACAAAAGAATAATATTATGGCTGTAAAAAGCAGGGAAACAACGGATTGCTCCGATGGTTTCCCTGCTTTTTGCTTGTATGGAAATTGCGCCCCGGCACATCAGGGTCTTTTTTTCCGCGTATCATGGATGTGTATGACAATGTCCTCAATCCTGCAGTCGAACAGCTCGCAGTAGCGGTCAATTGTACTCAAGGTAAAATTGTGATTATTCTTCAGGCGCGATATTTCCGCGGGATTAATGTCGTACTTGTACTCCAAATCATAGGTGCTGATTCCGCGCCGTGAAAGCATTTCCCAAAAGGGCGACAAATTCATCATATGTATATTCCTCCTAAATATTCGTCATAAGACTTTTGTAATATCAATGATACTTACAAACGTAGGGAAGCGTAACTTACATAGATGAAAGGGCGGGATAAACCCGCAAAAACTACATGCGTGTAAGTTACGCCGCTATTCCCGAGGCTGTATGATGAAAGTACTCAGATATCTGTAGAAAGATTGAAAAGTAAGCCTGACAGCTTACTTTTCAATCACAAATTTGTGCCGAAACGTCACAAATTTGAATCGCAGGATTGAAAATTAAAATTTTCATTTGTAACAAGCAGTATGGAACTATATAGGAATCACAGGAGGTATCAGATGGAAACAGTACAGAGTATTTTGGAGAAAAATCCCTGCTATAAGGCAGGGAAAAAGATTAAGGTCAGCGGGCTGATGCTGCACAGCGTCGGATGCCCGCTGACCTCTGCGGAGACCTTTGTCAAAAAGTGGAATAATGCAGAGTCCTCAAGGGCCTGTGTGCACGCATTTATTGATGGAAATACCGGAAAGGTGTACCAGACCCTGCCATGGGATCATCGTGCATGGCATTGCGGCTCGGATGCAAACGGCAGCGCGAATAACACGCATATCGGCGTCGAGATGTGCGAGCCCGCCTGCATAAAATATACGGGGGGCGCGACCTTTACCTGCTCCGACAGGGAAACGGCGCTGGCAGTCGTGAAGCGTACTTATGCCGCGGCGGTCGAGCTGTTCGCATTCCTCTGCCGAAAGTTCGAGCTGGATCCGCTGGCGGACGGTGTGATTATCAGCCACAAGGAGGGACATGACAGGAAAATCGCCTCCGGACATGGAGATCCCGAGCACCTCTGGAACGGACTTTCCTGCGGGTACACAATGGCGGGTTTTCGTCAGGCTGTCAGGGAGGCGATGGGAACGGAAGCGGCAGCGGGGGAACCGGCGGAGCAAGTGCTTGCGAAGAACGCTCCGGAATCCACGGGCGATGATATTCGTGAGGGGACGGTTGTCAGGCTTGCCGACAATGCGGTTTATTATACCGGAAAGGAAATGCCGGATTGGGTAAAGCGGGATACATGGATTGTCAAGTCTGTGAGCGGCACACGCGCGGTCATCGACAAGAACGCGGACGGCACGCGGAACATTAACAGTCCGGTGGACGTCAAATATCTGACAGTAGTGTCAGATACGGTGCAGGAGGGTACAGCGCCACAAGTGCCGCCGACACCCGCGTCACTGTCAGAGGCGCCGCCGTCAGAGGAGCCGCTGGCACCCGCGACGCTGGAGATGCAGGTTTCCGACCGCGGGGTTGCACTTGTGGCACAGTTCGAGGGCTGTAAGCTGGAGGCATACAGATGTCCGGCGGGTGTGCTGACAATCGGATACGGGCACACGGCAGGCGTTAAGGAGGGGGACAGGCTCCCCTCGCAGGAGGCGGCGAAGGCGCTCTTAAAGGAGGACTTGGCCAAGTACGGCGGGTACGTCAATGATTGTGTGAAGGATAAGAGCATTTCTTTTGCGCTCACGCAGAACCAATTTGACGCGCTGACCGACTTCTGCTACAACTGCGGAAAGGGCAGCCTGAAAAAGCTGGTCGAGGGAAGGGACGCTGCCACTGTCGCGGAAAAGCTTCTCGCGTACAACAAGGCCGGCGGGAAGGTGCTTGCAGGGCTTACGCGGCGCAGGGAAGCGGAGCGGGCGCTCTTCCTGTCACAGGAATAAGCGGGTTTAGAGGCGGACAGGAGGGGATGCGGAAATGAACAACGAGGAACGCTATGGGGGAGAAGGCAGCCCCGAAACCTATGAGGACGGCGTGAAGGACAGTGGCGACGGCGGCTTTAAAAACAGATATCAGGACAGTGATTTTATCCTGTTGGATGATTTGGTCTATGCGCCGCTGCACGCGCTGGCAAAATCGAATCAACAGCTCCGCGCGCAGGTGGTGGACGCGATTAAGAGCATGGGAACCCTGCGCCAAAACGGGCAGGAGGAGACTGTCCGCCTGAACACGATCAATCTCGCGTATGACCAAGTGCGGGCGGAGGGAGAGGACGGCTACAGTGTGGACAATTTACAGATTCAGGTGCCGTTGCTGTCCATTGTCCCAATCACCAACCTGAATGTCGAGAAGGCGGAAATTGATTTTTCGACGGAGGTAAGAGCCGAGAATAACGCGGACGGGCAGTGCAGGGTGCTCGCCCGCATCTGCTCCCCTGAACAGCGCGACAGCGACTTTTTGCCGCGTGTGACCTATAAGCTGGAAATCGGATCCCTCGCCGCGACAGAGGGGATTATGCGGATGACGGATATTTTGAGTACCAATCAGATTGCGAAAAAGACGGACACGACGCCGGTCGCGGTGGACGGGAATTTGGGGACGGAGGAGCAGAAGGCGACGCGGCAGGAGGTCGCTAAGCTCAAGGCGAAAGTAAAGCGGCTGAGGCAGCTCTATAAAAAGATTTCCGACATGATAACGGAGCAGGAGCGTCTGGAGCGAATCAGCAGGGAGACATTCGAGGAGAGCACCTGTGATTTTGACAGGGACAAGTATCTGATGGCGCAATCCAACATCGCCAACCGCATCATGGAATATCAGGAGCAGATTATGGATAAGGAGATTGCCTTCGGCCTCGACAGGGATTATGAGTAGAAATAGGAAGAAACATAGGAATAGAAAAGAGGCGCTTCTGACGGACAGGGAAATCCGAAAGAGCGCACAGGCCTTGGCGGACGAGCTGAATTTTCGCCTGCTGCTGGCGGTTGAGGAGGCGGACGTATTTTTCGGGACAATTCTGTGGGTGGACAGGATTACCGTGGCGGAGATTGTCCGGCCCGAGCGGGAAAAAGGCGCAATTTTCCCGATAAAGGACAGAGACGGATAATATGGAGGTTAAAGCGCTTGGCAAAAACACTATTTGGGTTACGGACAGAAAAGGAGGAGGGATGATTATGGCAATAGCAGAACAGTTTGCGGGCTTGCAGATGGATCAGTTGATCGGAGGGCCGCTTCGGGCGGCGGCAGACGCCAATGCCCATTTGGCAAACTCCACGGCGGAATTTATCAACAAAGCAGGCTTTGACGCGAACGGGAAGGTACATACGGTATCCTTCGGATATCAGGGGCGTACCGTAAACGAGGACGGGACGAGCAATCTCAACGAGATGAAAGTGGACGTTCCGCTGCTCGCGATTGTACCGATACCGAACTTACAGGTGGACGAGGTCAATATTCTCTTCGACATGGAGGTCAAGGAGAGCGTGAAGGAGGAAAGCTCGATGGATTTGAGCGCTTCCGCGTCCGCGACGCTGAGACTTGGTCCTTTTAAGGTCAGCGTATCCGGAAACGTGAGCGCGCACAACACCAACACCCGAAGCACGGACAATTCGGCAAAATATCATGTGGATGTGCGCGCGACCAACCATGGGATACCCGAGGGGCTGGCGCGCGTTCTGGATATGATGGCGGCAAACGTATCGCCGATGCTGGTCGGCAGCACGGTGAAGGACGGAAACGGACAGGAGCTGCCGGAGGCCTCGAGAATACGCGCGGAACAGTTAAAGGCGCTGCGTCAGGAAATCCATCAGATTGAGGGGCGCCTGCAGGCGGCGCGCAACGGGCTTGACAGCAATGTGCAGCTCTTGAAGAAGATTGCCTCCTCACAGCAGAATCTGTATCAGGGCAGCATGATGAAAAAGCTGAACGCGGCGGGGAATGGGGACGACGAGAGCGCCGCCCGATACAGCAGCACAATGGACGAGATTAATCAGAGCTGGAACGCCTTTCAGAATCAGGCGGCGGATTTCGTGAAGCTGATTGCGGACAGCGGCGAGGAGCCGGAGGGCGTTTCGGACATGTTTTTCCTGAAAGCGCCGGATACGGAAGCCGTGCAGGCGGTGGAGTACGGGGAGAAGGAGAAGTATTACAGCGCACTTCTGGGCGCGCAGAAGTGCGCGCTCGCATCGCAGTGCAGCGTGAACCGGATAGAGGAGGAGCTGCTCAATAAGAAATCCGAGTACGGCGACGCGGCCGCAGGAAAGATATCCGCACCGGCAGCGGGCGAAGAGCGCGCAGTGGAGGCGGGGAAGCGAAATGGACAAAAATGAGAAGAATATTTTGGCGGATATCCGCTATGTCAAGCTCGTTCCAATCGGCAGCGTGAATCCGAATATCCCCCTTTCGGAGGAGGCGAAGGAGGAGCAGGCGGCGCTGTTAAACCGCTGCCTGAACGACTATCCCAAGGGGATGATTATCGGGAAGGACACTGCCATCGGAAGATACCGGATGGGAGAGCATGAGCTTATCATGGAAAAAATTACCTATCATGTAGGGTTTCCCAGAAAACCGATGTGGGAAGCGTGAGAGGTCTTAAAGGTTTTTTTGTCATTGGACGCTTTGCGCAGATGGCACACAAAATGATGATTGGAAGAAACGGGAGACTGGTTATCACAAACGCGAACAGCATTGTGGCGGAGACCTTCAGGATTACCGGCTGCCCAACGATTCTGACAATCGTGTAGCGGTGCCGCGGCAGCGGGGCGGAATATGAAAATAGTGGTCAGTTGCCCTGACACTTACAGGTCCCATGTTCAATAAATTTACGGTTGCTTCAGTGGCAGTTTCGGGCTATAATAACCCTGAGGCTGTATGCCTTTCTGCATGGCTTTGAAGTCTGCCGGACGAGGAGGTTATGCCCATGGATACGGAAATAAAAAATGCAGTAAATGCAGCGGATACGGATGCGCAGTATGATGAAAAGGCGAAACGGCTGTTAGGAAATAAAACCATTCTGGCGCATATTCTGGTAAAAACGGTTGATGAATTTTGGGGCGTGGATGAGAGCAGCATGGCATATGTGCATCTGATGAAAGATGACATACTGGGTTCGTATCAATGGGAAGGCGGATTGGATTTGTTGAATATTATCATGGTAGGAATAGCGGACGAACTTCCTCGGCATGATGATAAATATGAGCTGCACCGCCTGTTGAGCGCGATATTGTCAATGGAATTATCTGTGGATGAAAAATTAGGGATTATGGAGACGGAGTATGGAATCCCGTTAAATGATAAAATGAGAGAGGACGTGGTCATAATGTGCAATTTATCACAGGGAATCAGGGAAAAGGGCAGAGCAGAAAGTGAAGAAAAAATTATTTTAAATATGTATAGGAATAACTTTACATTTGAGCAGATTGCCCTTGCGACAGGAAAAAGCATGGAGGAAATAGATGCTGTCATTAAGAGCAGGGATTCGGTACTGGCGTAATTAAGAATACGAAAAAGCGGACATTGTTTTCATATCAGAAAATAGTCCGCTGTTTTTCTATCGCCATACATCCATAAGATGCTGTCGGTTTTCCTTTATTCCCGCGAGTAATGAGGAAAATAGCCATGCTTGCATGGATATTTGAC
>JAMPFV010000050.1 GCA_023664265.1 Roseburia sp. | reverse complement strand
GGCCGGCGCGGGAGGCAAGGTATTCAAGCTTGAGGCGAAGGTCGGTCAGGCAGTAAAGAAGGGTGATGCGGTTGTTATCATTGAGGCCATGAAGATGGAAATCCCTGTAGTCGCTCCTCAGGATGGCACAGTGGCAAGCATCGACGTGGCAGTTGGCGACTCTGTTGAAGCAGGCGCTACGCTTGCAACATTAAACTAAGCACAGGCAGCATCTGTGCGGGCCGGAAATCTCTTGCAGGCTTCCGGCAGACAATACAATAGGAGGTCAACAAAATGCAGTATATATTAACTACATTGGACAATCTGATACACCAGACGGCATTTTTTAACCTGACCGGTGGAAATCTTATCATGATTGCCGTAGCATGTATATTTCTTTACCTTGCTATCGCGAAGCAGTATGAGCCGCTTCTTTTGACGCCGATAGCGTTCGGTATGCTGCTGGTGAATATCTATCCGGATATTATGTCCCCGATCGGTGAGGACGGGACAGCCGGCGGCCTGCTGTATTATTTCTACTTACTGGATGAATGGGCAATCCTTCCGTCGCTGATCTTTATGGGCGTCGGCGCGATGACAGACTTTGGCCCGCTGATTGCGAACCCCAAGAGCTTCCTGCTCGGCGCGGCGGCGCAGTTTGGCATCTTTGCGGCATACTTTGGCGCGATTGCGCTCGGCTTTAACGACAAGGCAGCGGCGGCCGTTTCCATTATCGGCGGCGCGGACGGCCCTACGTCTATCTTCCTTGCCAGCAAGCTCGGACAGACCGCACTGCTCGGACCGATTGCGGTGGCGGCATACTCATACATGTCGCTGGTGCCGATTATTCAGCCGCCCATTATGAAGCTTCTCACAACGGAGAAGGAGAGAAAGATCAAGATGGCGCAGCTTCGTCCTGTATCCAAGCTTGAGAAAATCCTCTTCCCGATTATCGTTACGATCGTTGTATGTATGATTCTTCCGACGACGGCTCCGCTGGTAGGTATGCTGATGCTGGGTAATCTGTTCCGAGAGTCCGGCGTTGTCAGACAGCTTCAGGAGACGGCGTCCAACGCATTGATGTACATTGTCGTTATCCTTCTCGGAACATCCGTAGGCGCGACGACAAGCGCGGAGGCTTTCCTGAATTGGAGTACGATTAAGATTGTAATTTTAGGACTTGTCGCTTTTGCCTTTGGTACGGCGGCTGGCGTTCTGTTCGGCAAGCTGATGTGTATTGCGACGAAGGGCAAGGTGAATCCGCTGATTGGCTCGGCCGGAGTTTCTGCGGTGCCGATGGCGGCGCGTGTTTCCCAGAAGGTCGGCGCGGAGGAGGATCCCACGAACTTCCTGCTGATGCACGCGATGGGGCCGAATGTAGCGGGTGTTATCGGTACGGCAGTAGCAGCCGGTACCTTTATGGCAATCTTCGGAGTATTCTAAGGCGAAGCAGCGCCGCAGTCTGCGAAGGTTGTAAATAAAATAAGGAGAATAAGTAGGAGGAATAAACATGTCAGAAATTGTTAAAAAACCTGTTGGGATTACCGAGACTGTGCTCCGTGACTCTCATCAGTCCTTAATAGCAACAAGAATGCCGACGGAGCTGATGCTCCCGATTCTTGACAAGATGGATAAGGTAGGCTATCACTCTCTGGAGTGCTGGGGCGGCGCGACCTTTGACGCATCTCTGCGCTTCTTGAAGGAAGACCCGTGGGAGAGACTGAGAAAAATCAGAGACAAGGTGAAGAACACAAAGCTTCAGATGCTTTTCAGAGGCCAGAATATTCTCGGCTACCGCCATTACGCGGACGACGTGGTTACGGAGTTCGTTGAGAAGTCGATTGCAAACGGTATCGACATTATCAGAATTTTTGACTGCTTCAACGATTTGAGGAATCTGCAGTGTGCCGTAAACGCGGCGAATGCGGTGAAGCAGAGAGAGGGGCGTGGCGAGGCGCAGATTGCCCTTTCCTACACGCTCGGTGACGCCTATACACTGGAATACTGGATGAAGATGGCGAAGGATATTGAGGAGATGGGCGCAGACTCCATCTGTATCAAGGATATGGCGGGCCTTCTGGTTCCGTACAAGGCGGAGGAGCTCATCAAGGCGATGAAGTCCGCGACAAAGCTCCCGATTCAGCTTCATACGCACTATACCTCCGGCGTTGCGTCCATGACATACCTCAAGGCGGTGGAGGCCGGCGTAGACGTGATCGACTGCGCAATCTCACCGTTCGCACTCGGTACATCCCAGCCGGCAACGGAGGTTATGGTTGAGACCTTCAAGGGCACACCGTATGACACCGGCTACGACCAGAACCTTCTGGCGGAGATTGCGGAGCATTTCAGACCGTACAGAGAGGAATGCCTCAAGAGCGGCCTGCTGAACCCGAGGGTGCTCGGCGTTGATATCAAGACCCTGATGTATCAGGTTCCGGGCGGTATGCTTTCCAACATGGTAAGCCAGTTGAAGGAGCAGAACGCGGAGGATAAATATTACGACGTGCTTCAGGAGATTCCGAGAGTGCGCAAGGATCTTGGCGAGCCGCCCCTGGTTACGCCGTCCTCACAGATTGTCGGCACGCAGGCGGTATTTAATGTGCTGATGGGCGAGCGCTACAAGATGGCGACGAAAGAGACGAAGGCGGTGCTGCGCGGCGAGTACGGACAGACCGTAAAGCCCTTCAACAAGGAGGTACAGGATAAGGTGCTTTCCGCGGAGGAAAAGGAGAACATCATCACCTGCCGTCCTGCGGATAAACTGCCGAATGAATTGAAGAAGATCGAGGAAGAGATGAAGGAGTGGAAGCAGCAGGATGAGGATGTACTGTCCTACGCGCTGTTCCCCCAGGTTGCAGTCGATTTCTTCAAATATCGTCAGGCGCAGCAGGAGAAGGTTGACATGACTCAGGCTGATACAAAGAATGGGGCTTATCCGGTATAATTCCGGAGCATTTATCAGTATCGGGTTAAGAAAGATTTAACCCGATACTGTTTTTGGTCAGATTTGCATTTTGGTCAAATGGAGGGTGACAATGGCAAGAAAAGAGTTAATAACGAAGGATAAAATTTTGGAGGCCGCCTTTGCTTTGGCCAGGGAGGAAGGATTGGAGAATGTGACCGCGAGAAAGTTAGCTAAGCATATCGGCTGCTCGACACAGCCCATTTTCCGTGTTTACGCAAACATGAACGAGCTGTATGCGGAGATATACGCGCAGGCAGTGGACGCGTTTGGAGATTATTATGAGAATTTCAGGTCGGAGGCGCAGAAGCCGTTTATCAACCTCGGACTTGCTTACATAAATTACGCGAAGGAGGAAAGGCAGTTATTTAAGATGCTTTTTCAGTCGGAGGCGCAGGAGAAGAAGAGCCTCTATGAGCTTTTGAATGGGAGGTCGGGCGCGCTGACAAAGGAAATCAACAGGGCGGCCGCGGGGGGCTGTCAGAATCCGAGCGGATTATTTATGAAAATGTGGATATTTATTCACGGATGCGCCTGCATGGTGCTTACGGGCGATTATGATTTGACCCGGGAGGAGACCGCAGATCTTCTGGCGGATATTTATCAGTGCTGCTCATAGGGACAGGCCCATGAGCGGCGGCTTATGACCTGTTTTGTAAAGCGGCGAGGATTTTGGATGGACACAAGGTATGATACGATATCAAGGATTAACGAAAAATTTAATAAAATGAGCAAGAGCCACAAGAAAATAGCGACTTTTATTATCGACCACTATGAGCAGGCTGCCTTTATGACTGCGGCGAAGCTGGGGAAGACAGTCGGCATCAGTGAGTCCACGGTCGTGCGCTTTGCCTATGCGCTGGATTATGAGGGGTATCCCGAGTTCCAGGAGGCGCTGGCGGAGTGGGTCAAGGACAAGCTCAATTCCGTGCAGCGAATCGGAGCCAAATACGGCAAGAGCACGCAGTCCGAGATATTGACCTCCGTGCTGAACGCGGATATGGAGAAGATTAACGATACGATAGAGCATGTGGATCCGCAGGCCTTTGAGACGGCGGTGGATATTATCCTGAACGCGAAGCATGTATACATCATCGGCATCAGAAGCTGCAAGCCGCTTGCGGAGTTTTTGCACTTTTATCTGAATATGATTCGGGGGGAGGTCTATCTGCTGTCCTCGACAAGCACCTCCGAGATATTTGAACAGATGCTGCGAATCAATGAGAAGGATGCGATTATCGGCATCAGCTTCCCGCGCTACTCGATGAGAACGCTCAAGGCGATGGAGCTGGCCAATGACAAGAATGCAAAGGTGATTACGATTACAGACACCATTCATTCGCCGATGTGTCTGTACTCGTCCTGCAATCTGATGGCCAGAAGCGACATGGTCTCGATTGTGGATTCGCTGGTGGCGCCGCTGAGCCTGATTAACGCGCTGGTGGTGGCCCTGTGCCTGAAGCGCCCGGAGGACGTCCGCCGGAGCTTGGAGTCGCTGGAGTACGCGTGGGATAACTATCAGGTATATCTTAAAGATGAGATTAACTTTATTGACGAGGATACTTTCCTCGTACCGTTGCAAAGTCAGATGGAGCAGAAGAAAAGGAAAAAATGAGAAATATTGTGATAATCGGCGGCGGCGCGGCCGGAATGATGGCCGCGATAGCGGCAGCCGAATCGGATCATACGGTTATTTTGTTGGAGAAGAATGAGAAGCTTGGGAAAAAGCTTTTTATCACGGGAAAAGGGCGGTGCAATGTCACCAACGGCTGTGAGACGGAGGCGCTGTTTGCGCAGGTGCAGGGGAATCCCAAGTTCCTGTACAGCGCGATATACGGCTTTGACAATCAGGCTGTCATGCGCTTCTTTGAGAAGGCGGGCTGCCCGCTGAAAATTGAGCGGGGACAGCGGGTATTCCCGGTGTCGGACCACAGCTCGGATATTATACGGGCGCTGGAGGCCGCTCTCAGGGCGGCAGGCGTGCAGATACGGTTCAATTGCGAAGTACAAAAAATCAATCTGTGGGAGCTTGCGCAGGAGGACAACGGCTGGGAGAATAAGAAAAAAAAGAAAGCGCAGACAGCCGAGGTCTTTGGTGTGGAGCTGACGGATAAGAATAGCGGACAGAGGGATATGATTACGGCGGACAGCGTTATTGTGGCGACGGGCGGCATGTCCTATGAGCTTACGGGCTCTACCGGGGACGGATACCGGTTCGCGAAGAGCTGCGGACATACGGTTACGCCGCTCTCCCCGGCGCTGGTGCCCTTTACGGTGCGCGAGGAGTGGTGCCGCAGTCTGCAGGGGCTTTCCCTCAAAAATGTGCGTGTGACGGTTGAGGCGGAGGGAAAGACCATTTATTCGGACTTCGGCGAGATGCTGTTTACGCACTACGGAGTGAGTGGGCCGCTGATTCTCAGCGCCAGCAGCCATTATGTGCATAAGCTGTGCGAGAACGGCAGGCGGGACAGGGCGGCAAAGCTTTTTATTGATTTAAAGCCTGCGCTCACCGCGGAGCAGTTGGACAAGCGGATTCTTCGGGAATTTGAGGAGAACAGGAATAAACAGTTCAAAAACGCCATCGGCAGCCTTTTTCCCGCGAAGCTGGTACCGCTCATGCCGATGCTGGCGGAGATTGACCCCGACAGGAAGGTACATGACATTACCAGAGAGGAAAGAGAGCGGTTTGCGGCGGTGATAAAGCACATGGAGCTCACGATAACGGGGCTCAGAGATTACGACGAGGCGGTGATCACGGCGGGCGGCGTTGCAATCGGCGAGGTGAACCCGTCAACGATGGAGTCAAGGCTGGTGAAGGGGCTTTATTTTGCGGGCGAGGTGTTGGATGTGGACGCGCTCACGGGAGGCTTTAACTTACAGATAGCATGGTCTACAGGACATCTGGCGGGCGAGAGCGCCGCAAAGGGAGGGGATTGATATGAGTTACAGTATTGCGATTGACGGGCCTGCGGGGGCGGGAAAAAGCACGATAGCAAAGCGGATTGCGAGAGAAAAGGGATATATCTATGTGGATACGGGCGCGATGTACCGCGCGATGGCGTTGTTTTTTATAGAATCCGGCATTTCGGCGCAGGAGCAGGACAAAATCAGCGCGGCGGCCAAGGATGCGGACGTGACGATTACCTATGAGAACGGGGAACAGGTGGTGTGGCTCAACGGCAGGAATGTGAACGGACTGATTCGCACGGAGGAGGTTGGCAGGATGGCATCCTCAAGCAGCAAGAATAAGGACGTCCGCGAGAAGCTGGTGGAGCTGCAGCGGGCGCTTGCACAAAAGGAAAATGTGGTGATGGACGGGCGGGACATTGGCACCTGCGTGCTGCCGGACGCCGACGTTAAGGTCTATCTGACCGCGAGCAGCCATGTGCGGGCGGTGCGGCGCTATGAGGAGCTTCAGGCCAAGGGAGAGCCGTGTGACCTTGAGACGATAGAAAAGGACATTATCGACAGGGACTATCAGGACATGCATCGGGCGCTCTCACCGCTGCGGCAGGCACAGGACGCGACGCTGCTGGACTCCTCCGATATGACGATAGAAGAAGTGGCGCAGGCGATTATGGCGCTGTGCGGCGAGGCGTAGAGGGCATACATTATGGAAGTAATTGTGACAAAATCCGCCGGCTTTTGCTTCGGTGTCAGGCGGGCCGTCGAGCAGGTGTACGAGCAGGTGCAGAAGGGCGGGAAAATCTATACCTACGGGCCGATTGCGCACAATGAGGAGGTTGTGAGAGACCTCGAGGCGCAGGGCGTGACCGTGCTGGAAAGCAGGGAGGATTTGGCGGCGCTGACGGAGGGAACCGTTGTGATCCGTGCGCACGGCGTGCCGGAGGAAATCTACGCGCTGATGGAGGCGAAGGGCCTGAGATACATTGACGCGACCTGTCCCTTTGTGAAGAGGATCCATAAGATTGTGCAGAAGGAATCCGCGGACGGGCGGCAGATTGTCATCATAGGAAACGACGGACATCCGGAGGTGGAGGGCATCAAGGGATGGGTGAAAACTTCTGCAACTGTAATAGAAACATCGGAGCAGGCACGGAATTTCACGCTTCAACAGGATGAAAAACTGTGTATTGTAACACAAACGACATTTAATTACAAGAAATTTCAAGAATTAGTTGAAATTTTCCAAAAAAAAGGTTATGATAGTATTGTTGCGAATACTATTTGCAGCGCAACGGAAAACAGTCAGCGGGAGGCAAGGGAGCTTGCGGCCAAGGCTGACGCGATGATTGTAATAGGCGGTACTCACAGCTCCAACACGCGCAAGCTGTACGAGCTGTGCAAGAGTGAATGTGAGAATACCTACTATATACAAACACTGGAAGACCTGAAATTAGAATTACCTAATTCTGTTGAACTGGTGGGCATCACAGCGGGGACTTCTACCCCAAACAAAATAATTGAGGAGGTTCAAAATTATGTCAGACTTAACTTTTGAACAAGAAGATTTTGCAACAATGTTGGAAGAATCATTAAAAACTATTCATACAGGAGAGGTAATTGAAGGTACAGTTATCGACGTAAAGCCGGATGAAGCAATCCTTAATATCGGTTACAAGTCAGATGGTATACTTACAAGCAATGAATATACCAACGAGCCGAACACAGACCTTACAACGATCCTTAAATCCGGTGATAAGATGGAGGTTAAGGTTCTTAAAGTAAACGACGGCGAGGGACAGGTTCTCCTGACCTACAAGAGATTGGCCGCGGACAGAGGCAACAAGAGAATCGAGGAAGCGTTCAACAGCAAGGAAGTATTGACGGCGAAGGTATCTCAGGTATTGGACGGCGGCTTGAGCGTTGTTGTGGATGAGGTTCGTATCTTTATCCCGGCAAGCCTTGTGTCGGATGTGTATGAGAAGGATTTGGGCAAGTACGCGGGACAGGATATCGACTTTGTCATCAGTGAGTACAATCCCAAGAGAAGAAGATATATCGGCGACCGCAAGCAGCTCATCATGGCGAAGAAGGCGGAGATGCAGAAGGAGCTGTTCGAGAGGATCAGCGTCGGCGACGTTGTGGAGGGTACGGTAAAGAACGTTACGGACTTTGGTGCGTTCATCGACCTTGGCGGCGTGGACGGTCTGCTCCACATTTCCGAGATGTCTTGGGGACGTGTTGAGAACCCGAAGAAGGTATTTAAGGTTGGCGAGGTTTTGAAGGTATTGATCAAGGACATCGACGGCAGCAAGGTTGCGCTGTCTCTCAAGTTTGACGACTCCAATCCTTGGAGAAACGCGGCGGAGAAGTATGCAGTCGGCAGGGAGGTAACCGGAAAGGTTGCCAGAATGACGGATTTTGGTGCGTTTGTGGAGCTTGAGCCTGGTATTGACGCATTGCTTCATGTGTCCCAGATTGCCAAGGAGCATATCGAAAAGCCGTCTGACGCCTTGTCTGTAGGGCAGGAGGTAACGGCAAAGGTTGTAGACTTCAACGAGGAGGGCAGGAAGATCAGCCTGAGCATCAAGGCGCTGTTGGTTCCGGAGACGAAAGCGGCGGAATCGTCCGCGCAGGAGAGCGACGCGGATGTAGTGTCTGTTGATATTGATGCGGTAATTGCAAAGCAGGAGGCTGAGGATTCCGCAGAGTAATTTTAATAAAATAGCATTTATATTGCTCTGAGAATATTGAAATTCTCAGAGCAATTTGTTATTATTATGACAAGCGGGAATTATGTTCGCAGGATAACCTTTAATGATGAAGATGAGAGGAGGAGCTTTAATGGCATACGATTATGAGTATTTTAAGAAGGAGGTCTTTGCTCTGACAAAGATTAACCTTGATGCTTATAAGGAAAAGCAAATGAAGCGCCGTATTGACACACTGATAGCGAAGCACAAGGTGACCGGATATGATAAGTTCGTTGAGAAGCTTCGCGACGACAAAACTGTTTTCGAGGATTTCGTCAACTACCTTACCATCAACGTGTCGGAGTTCTATAGGAATCCGGAGCAGTGGGCGCTGATGGATAAGGAGATTATTCCGGAGCTGATCGGTAAATTCGGGAAAAACCTCAAGGTCTGGAGCGCGGCGTGCTCCACGGGAGATGAGCCGTATTCCCTTGTTATGGCGTTGTCAAGACATATTCCGTTGAATCAGATAACAATTATGGCGACGGATATTGATAAACAGGTTATCGAGAAGGCGAAGCTCGGCTTGTACAACGAGAAGAGCGTTGCGGCCGTTCCGGACGATTTAAAGAAGAAATATTTTACGAAGGTAGGGCCGTCCTATCAGATTTCCGATGAGATTAAGTCGAGAGTACAGTTCAAACAGCACAATTTACTGCGGGATACATATCCTGAAAAGTGTGACTTGATTGTATGCCGGAATGTTTTGATATATTTCACCGAGGAGGCGAAGGATGAGGTATTCCGCAAGTTTAACGCTTCCCTGAAGGATAAGGGCATTCTCTTTATCGGCAGCACGGAGCAGATCATGAACTACAAGGAGATTAATTTCGAGCGGAAGAATTCTTTCTTCTATGTGAAGAAATAAGTGTGACGGGAAGTCAAAACGGCAGAGGGTAAGTCAAAATCCCGGGTGGATTGCCATCCGGGATTTTGTTATGCACAGGTTTGCATGAGAAATTATGCAATCAGGAAACCATCATCTCCAAGATATGGTGCGCGTACACGTTGAAGAACTCGCGCCGGGTCTTAAATTCATCTGTCAGCTCAAAGAACAGCTCCTTGTCGTCGTAGCTGCGCTTGAAGAACGGCGTAAAGATAAGCTCGCCCTGCGGCAGATACGAGGAAACCTTCCGGGTGTAGCAGTTGCGGGCCGTGGCGGGCTTGCGATAGCCTCTGTCAACGAAAGCGGCCACGGACTTGTGAATCGCCATATCCTCCTTGGGAAGATAGTAATAATCTTTATAATTGGCGTAGAAGTATTTCATCTCCTCCTCGTAAATGGGAACCCGCAGCTTTCCGTCAGGGCCGCTGCCGCTGAAATAGCAGCCGTGCGCGCTGTAGGAGATGCTGCCGGGGAGCGCGGTCGGCAGGCGCAGATTCATAATAATCTCGGAGCACTGAGCCTGATTCATGTCCTTGTAATGGTTCGCCTGAACCTTGGTGACCTTGAGCGGAAGATTGAACAGGTCGGGAACGGCAAGCGCGGCGATGATCTCAAACATTCCGCGGATGTCTTCCTCGTTGTGAAGCAGGAGCAGATGCTCTTTCTCCGGGCTGCCATCCAGCACATAATCGTGATAGATGTCAATCAGCTCCCGCCCGGAATATTTGTCCTCCCTGGAGGTGTTCAGGAAGCTCTCAATGGTTTTCTGCTTGCAGTTGGGCAGCTTGAGGAACGCTTTGTAGGGCGCGATGCGCCTGTAAATGTCGATTCCCTCGAAGTCGTTGAAGGAGAAGCTGATCCGGTGCTGCTCCAGCTTCTTCTCGAGGTAAGGAATATCAAACTGGTTCCCGTTAAAATGAATCAGATAGCGGTAGCAGTCCGCAAACGCGGCAAAGGCCTCCAATACGTTGGCCTCATCTTCATAGTTCTCGGCGAACCACTGGATACAGCGCCAGGTGCAGGGGCGGCTGTCCGTGTCAAGATACGCACAGCCGATCATATAGAGATTGGAGCTTCTGACGTAAAGCCCTGTAGTTTCGATATCTATAAACAATGTCTGTGACGGTGTGCACAGGTTTTCCAGCGGATAAGCCGGAACAAGCCTTTTAAGACTTTTTTGAATACATTTCATAGGTGTTTTCCGTGCGTTGCGCACAATCCTTTCTACCTTCCGCTGACCGTGGGTCTTTTCTCTGAAAGGTTCGTATATTAATAAATTACCACAAGCAGCCGTCCGTGTCAAAAGATAGTGCGGCTTTGCACAAGAAAAATCATAGAAAGTGGGTGGAAAAATAATCGAAATTAGAGTATAGTAATAGATAACGATAACTTTAAGAAAAGAGGGGAAGAGAATGGCAAAACTCACATTTCGCGGCGGGGTTCATCCTTGGGACGGCAAGGAATTGTCCAAGGACAAACCGATGAAAGAGATTGTGCCGCAGGGAGAGATGGTGTATCCGCTCAGCCAGCATATCGGCGCGCCGGCGGCGCCGGTCGTGAAGAAGGGCGACAGGGTGCTTGCGGGGCAGAAGATTGCGGAGGCCGGCGGCTTTGTGTCAGCGCCGATTTATGCCACGGTTTCCGGCACGGTCAAGGCGATTGAGCCGCGGCGCGTGGTGACCGGAGATATGGTAAACTCGATTATCATTGACAATGATGGGCTTTTTGAGGAGGTCGAATACACGCCGCACAATCCGGACGAGCTTGACAGGAAGGAGATCATCGGGCTGATTCAGGAGGCGGGGATCGTCGGCATGGGCGGTGCGGGCTTTCCGACGCATGTGAAGCTCTCCCCGAAGGAGCCGGAGAAGATAGAGTATGTGATTGCAAACTGCGCGGAGTGTGAGCCGTATCTTACCTCGGATTACCGGAGAATGCTGGAGGAGCCGCACAAGCTTGTCGAGGGGCTGAAAATCATTTTGAGGCTGTTTGACAACGCGCAGGGCATTCTGGCGGTTGAGGATAACAAGCCGGACTGTATTGAGGTTCTGAGTAAGCTTGTCGAGAACGAGGCGCGCATCAGCGTGAAGGCGCTGAAGACCAAATACCCGCAGGGCGCGGAGCGTCAGATTATTTATGCGACAACGGGGAGGGCGATCAATTCCTCTATGCTTCCGGCGGACGCGGGCTGCGTGGTGGACAACGTGGACACGATTGTCGCGGTTTATCACGCGGTGAAGGAGGGAAAGCCCCTGATGAACCGGATTGTCACCGTCACGGGGGACGCGGTCAATGACCCGCGCAATTTCTATGTGAGAATCGGGATGAATTACAAGGATTTGATAGAGGAGGCGGGCGGCTTCAAGACGGAGCCGGAGAAGGTGGTTTCCGGCGGTCCGATGATGGGCTTTGCGCTGTTTGATTTGAATGTGCCGACGACAAAGACCGCTTCGGCGCTGCTGTGCATGACCAAGGACGAGGTGTCCATGATGGAGCCGAGTCCCTGTATCAACTGCGGCAGGTGCGTGGAGGCTTGTCCGGGACAGCTCGTCCCGCGCAAGCTTGCGGTGATTGCGCAGCGCCACGACGAGGAGGCCTTTGTCGCCAACGACGGCATGGAATGCTGCGAATGCGGCTGCTGCAGCTATGTCTGTCCGGCGAAGCGCCAGCTCACCCAATCCATCAAGTCCATGAGAAAAACGGTTCTGGCAAATCGAAAGAAAAAGGCATAAGGAGGGGCAATGACGTGAGTTCTGTTTTAAAGGTATCATCCAATCCGCATGTCCGGTCAAAGGATACGACAGCGCGAATCATGCAGTATGTGGTTATCGCGCTGCTTCCGGCGGCGGCATTTGGCGTTTATAATTTTGGGATCCATGCGCTGCTGTTGATTCTGGTGACGGTGGCGACGACAGTCCTGTCGGAGTACATATATGACCGGTGTATGAAGAAGCCCAACAGTGTCAGTGACTTTTCGGCGGTTGTGACCGGCCTGCTGCTGGCACTGAATCTGCCGCCCAAGGCGCCGCTCTGGATAGGCGTTATCGGCGGACTGTTTGCGATTATCGTGGTAAAGATGCTGTTTGGCGGGCTGGGGCAGAATTTTATGAATCCGGCGCTGGGGGCGAGATGCTTCCTGCTGATTTCGTTTACCTCGATTATGACGAACTTTGACTGTGACGCGTACACGGGCGCGACGCCGCTTGCGGTGATCAAGAGCGGGGAGGGCAGCGTGGCGCTCGCGGACATGGTGATCGGGCGGACTGCGGGCACCATCGGGGAGACAAGCATGATAGCGCTTTTGATCGGCGCGGTTTTCCTGCTGGTGATGAAGGTCATTGATCTGCGCGTGCCGGCGTCCTATCTCCTGAGCTTTGTGGTATTTATAATATTGTTTGGCGGACACGGTTTTGACGGGACCTATCTCCTGTCTGAGCTTGCGGGCGGTGGACTGATGCTCGGCGCGTTTTTCATGGCGACGGACTATGTGACACGCCCGATCACGAAGAACGGGCAGTATCTGTTCGGCGTTTTTCTCGGTGTTATGACCAGTATTTTTCGGCTGTTTGGGCCGTCGGCGGAGGGCGTCTCCTACGCGATCATTCTCGGGAATCTGCTGGTTCCGCTGATAGAGCAGATTACGCGGCCTGTCGCGTTCGGAAAGCGCAAGGCGCGGAAGGGAGGGAATCAGGCATGAACACGGAAAAGAAAGCGATGATAAAGGATGCGTTGATTCTCTTTGCGATAACGCTGGTTGCGGGCTTTCTGCTGGGGCTTGTCTATGATGTGACCAAGGATCCCATCGCGCAGCAGAAGGCGAAGGCGAAGGCGGAGGCCTGCAAGAATGTGTTTGCCGCGGCGGACGCGTTTGAGCCTGTGATGAGCGCGGACGGGCCGACCGCGTACTTTGTGGCGGGGTTGGACCCGCAGGTGGACATCGACGAGGTGATGCAGGCGGTTGACGGATCGGGTCAGCTTCTCGGATATGTCATCACGGTCACCTCGCACGGCGGCTATGGCGGGGACATTCAGTTTTCTATGGGAGTGACGCTGGACGGCACGCTGAACGGCATTTCGCTTTTGAGCATATCGGAGACCGCGGGGCTTGGCATGAAGGCGGGCGATGTGCTGGTGCCACAGTTTCAGAATAAGAAGGTGACGGAGTTTACTTATACAAAATCAGGCGCGACAACGGACAGCGAGATTGACGCGATAAGCGGCGCGACGATTACCACGAGGGCAATCGTAAACGGCGTAAACGGCGGTCTGATGTTTTTTGACAGCGTGCTTGCGGGAGGAGGTGCCGTACAATGAGCGACATAAAGAAAAAAGCGGACCAAAGTCCGGCGGAGGTGTTTTTCGACGGGCTTGTGAAGGAGAATCCTACGTTTGTGCTGATGCTCGGCATGTGTCCGACGCTTGCGGTCACGACGTCCGCCATCAACGGACTTGGCATGGGACTGACGACAACGGCGGTGCTGGTGCTCAGCAACGCTATTATATCGCTGCTGCGGCATGTGATACCCAACCGCGTGCGGATTCCTGCGTTTATTGTGATCGTGGCCTCCTTTGTCACCGTGGTGGAGCTGCTGCTGGAGGGCTTTATCCCAAGCCTGTATGCGTCGCTTGGCCTGTATATTCCGTTGATTGTGGTGAATTGCATTATTCTCGGGCGTGCGGAGGCGTTTGCGTCCAAGAATCCGGTGATACCCTCGATTTTTGACGGGCTCGGCATGGGGCTTGGCTTTACCGTGGCGCTGACGGTCATCGGTGCGGTGCGCGAGCTTCTGGGTGCGGGCGAGCTCTTTGGCGTTGCGGTGATCAACAAGGCGCTCGCGGGCCTCTCGGGACTTTTGGGGCGAGCGGAGCCGATGGAGTACGTGCCGATAAGCATCTTTGTGCTTGCCCCCGGGGCGTTCTTCGTGCTGGCCGCGCTGACGGCGCTGCAAAACCGCATAAAGCGCAGGATGCAGGCTCAGGGGAAGGCAGCGGACAAGATACAGTCCGGCTGCAATTCCGACTGTGCAAGCTGCTCAGACAGCGGCTGTGCGCGCCGGTTTATCGACATGGATGCGCCGGCGGGAGCCGTGGGGGATACAACGAACGAGGATGGACTTGTTCGGGACAAGAAAGAAATGCGCGGAAACGGCGCGGAAAGGGAGTAGGAAATGCCGGAGGTAGTGAAAGATTTATTGGTGTTGATGATCAGCTCTTCCTTGGTGAGCAATGTCGTGCTGAGCCAGTTCTTGGGCCTGTGCCCGTTTCTCGGAGTTTCCAAGAAGGTAGACACGGCGGTCGGCATGGGCGGGGCGGTAATCTTTGTCATAACGATTGCGTCAGGGGTCACGGCGGTGATATATCGGTTTGTGCTGAGCCCCCTTGATATTACCTATTTGCAGACCATTGTTTTCATATTGGTTATCGCCGCATTGGTGCAGTTTGTGGAGATGTTTCTCAAGAAGTATGTGCCGTCCCTGTATCAGGCGCTCGGCGTGTATCTGCCGTTGATTACGACCAACTGCGCGGTGCTCGGGATTGCGCTGACGAACGTGCAGAAGGAATACGGTATCGGCTTCAGCATTGTCAGCGGTTTTTCGACGGCGGTCGGCTTTTTGATCGCGATTGTGATACTGGCGGGCATCCGTGAGAAAATCGAGTATAACGATATTCCGGAGTCGTTTCGGGGAATGCCGATTGTCCTGATAACGGCGGGACTGATGGCGATCGCCTTTTGCGGATTTTCCGGCCTGCTGTAGGCAGGAACGAGATAAACGGAGGTAAAAAATGGAGATTTCAGCGATTTTGACTGCGATAGCGGTGGTTGGCGGAGTGGGATTGTTCCTGGGGCTGTTCCTCGGCGTCGCGAGTATCGTCTTTAAGGTGGAGGTTGACGAGCGGGAGGAGGCGGTGCTGGCTGCGCTCCCGGGGAATAACTGCGGCGGCTGCGGCTTCCCGGGCTGTTCCGGACTTGCGGCTGCGATTGTAAAGGGCGACGCTCCGGTGAATGCCTGTCCGGTGGGCGGTGAGACGGTCGGAAAGACGGTGGCGTCCATTATGGGCGTGGAGGCGCAGGAGTCCGTGCGCATGACGGCGTTTGTAAAATGCGCGGGGGACTGTGAGAAGACAACGCAGAATTATGAATATACGGGGATTGCCGATTGCGGCATGGTGGGCTATGTGCCGGACGGCGGCGCAAAGTCGTGCAATCACGGCTGTCTTGGCTTTGGCAACTGTGTGAAGGCGTGTCCGTTTGACGCGATTCATATCCGCAATGGGATTGCGGTGGTGGACAGGGAGAAGTGTAAGGCGTGCGGGAAGTGTGTTGCGGCGTGTCCTAAGGCGCTGATCGAGCTGATACCGTATGTGGCCAAGTCGGTTGTGGCGTGCAGCTCCAAGGATAAAGGGCCTGTGACCATGAAGGCGTGTCAGAGCGGCTGTATCGGTTGCAGCTTATGTGTGAAGGCGTGTCCCACAGGGGCGGTTACCGTGACGGATTTCCACGCGCATATTGACCAGAGTAAATGCGTCGGCTGCGGCGCGTGCAGGGAGAAGTGTCCCAAGAAAGCAATAATGGAATTGTAATTGTCCGCAAAATAAGGTATAATTGAGTATAACATGTCAATACGGTGATGTTTTAAGGGGGTATACATGAGACTGCTTGATGACGACAATTCTAATGAGGGGCGCGGTTCAGGCTCCAATATGACATATATTTACATGGCGCTGATCATGTCCACGGTGATTTTGGGGGTGACGGCGCTGGTGTTCTGGGTCAACCGTTCAGGCAGCCGGTCGGACGGAAGCGGTTATGCGGCGGCGGTTGCGCAGCGCGAAGCGCGCGAGGCGGGCAATACGTCCGCGCCGAATGATTCGGAGCGCGTGGTGTCGAGCAACAAGCTCACGTCGGATGAGCTGGATATCTGGACGCTTCCGGATACGGGAAGGCAGAGCGGCACCAATTCAAGCCGCAACAACGGAACGGTTACCAATCAGACGACGGGGGAGACGGTTATCGACGGCTCGAAGGACAGTAAGACGGATAAGAGCGACGCGTCGTCGGAGGATGAGGTGGGGAAGACGACCACCTATGACATGGCGGAGCGGGAGAATTTAAAGGATACGGATTCCGACCCCGATTCGGAGGCAGATCAGGCCAAGGATGAGGAGGAAAAGGAGAGAGAGACCCGCATTCGGGTGACGCACTCGGACGGCACCAGAGAGTGGGTGGATATCAATGAGGATTTGCCCGCAAGCAAGTATGATTTTGATAAGCTCAAGTATCAGAAGCCGATAATGAAATATTATAAGGACGGCAAGCTTGCGTCCTGGTGCGGCATCAGCATTGATGCGAGTCTGGGAGAGATTGACTTCGACAAGCTCAAGAAGGCGGGCTGTGATTTCTGTATGGTCAAGGTCGGCGCAAGAGGCTACAGCAGCGGGCGGATTGTCATGGATGAGAATTACAAGACAAATCTGCGGGACGCGTATGAGGCGGGGCTGGATGTCGGCGTTTACTTCTGCTCTCAGGCGGTCACGAAGTCCGAGGCGCGCGAGGAGGCGGATGTGCTTCTGGACGCAATCGGGCGCTATGATATTGATTATCCGATTGTGTTCGTCATGCAGGATGTCGTGGATGACATGCCCCGTATTGACGCGCTGAGTGTGAAGGAGAAATCCGATATTGCGCGCACATTTATGAACGAGATTGCGGACGCCGGATATACGCCGATGCTGTACGGCGATTTGGAATGGCTGATGACGATGGTGGATATGGATCGTCTGGAGGGCTATGATGTATGGTACTCACAGGACGCGGATGAGCCGGATTATCCGTATGAATTCGGTATGTGGGAGTATGAGTTTGACGGTTCGGTTAAAGGCGTAACCGGGGATGTGCGGATGAGCATAAGCTTTGTGAATTACTCCGGAAGAGAGGATTAGTGAAAAGGAGCGCAGCTTACAACAGCTGCACTCCTTTTTCGCTACAGGTCTCCACAATGCCCTCGGGCCACAGGGAGGACTGTACCTCGCCGATATGTGCTTTTCGGAGGAAGAACATACATATTCTGGACTGGCCGATTCCGCCGCCGATGGTGAAGGGAAGCTCCTCGTTGATGACCGCTTTCTGATAGGGCAGCTCGGCGCGCTCCATGCAGCCCGCCTTTTCAAGCTGGGAGAGCAGGGAGTCCTTATCGACGCGGATCCCCATGGAGGACAGCTCCAGCGCAATGTCCAGTACCGGATAGTATACCAGAATGTCGCCGTTGAGCGCCCAGTCGTCGTAGTCCGGCGCGCGGCCGTCGTGCGGCTTGCCGTTCTCGAGCCTGTCACCGATTTTCATAATGCATACGGCGCCCTTGGCCTTTGCGATATAGTATTCCCGCTCCTTTGGGGTATTGTCGGGGAAGATTTCCGCCAGCTCCTCGGTGGTGATAAAGAAGATGTCATCCGGAAGCAGCTCCTCTATGTATTCGTATTGGATTGCCATGTATTTTTCAGTGTTTTTCAGGCATTTGTAGACACTCCGCACGGTGGATTTGAGCGTGTCCAAGTGTCGGTCTTCCTTGGTGATGATGCGCTCCCAATCCCACTGATCCACGAAGATGGAATGAATGTTGTCGGTCTCCTCGTCGCGGCGTATCGCGTTCATGTCCGTGTAGATGCCCTCCCCGAGGGTGAAGCCGTATTTCTTCAAAGCGTACCGCTTCCATTTGGCGAGAGACTGCACAACCTCGGCCTGTCTGCCGTCCTGCTCCCGGATGTCGAAGGCGACGGGGCGTTCCACGCCGTTTAAGTTGTCGTTGAGGCCGGACAAGGGGTCAACGAAAAGCGGGGCGGATACGCGCTCGAGGTTCAGGTGCTTGGACAGTTGGTTTTGAAAGAAATCCTTTACGGTCTTAATTGCAATCTGTGTATCGTGCAGATTTAAGGAAGAGTGATAATGCTCAGGTATCACTAAATTTTTCATGGAATTTTTCATGGGAGTCCTCCATTCTTGATTCAATTTCACACTATTCCGGTTCGGTTTTCATTATTACACTTTTTCGGCGCAAAATCAATAATAAAAATGCGGGCTCGGCAGCTTGTGTTTGAAGAATTTGCCACGCTTGCGAAATATTCGGGGGAATGCTATAATGTTCCCATATTTGGCGGTTGAGAATACGGAGGAAAGCGCGATGTATCGGTTGAACAGGAACAGTAAAATAGTCGGGGAGGAGCAACTCCTCACAAAGCCTGTCAGGAATGCGGCTGCCATTCTGGAGCGGGATATCAGAGATGCTTTTTATGTGACGCAGGAGCCGGGCGGAATGATTCTGCTGAAAACGGAGACGGAGCAGACGCAGGAGGAAGCGCCGGATATACTGCGGGAGCGGTATCGGATAACGGTGGCGGCGGACGCGCTGACGATTTTCGCGCGGGGAGAGCTCGGCTTTATCTACGGGCTTTTGTATATCAGCGAGCGGTATCTCGGGAGAAAGCCCTTCTGGTTCTGGATGGACCGGAGACCGGCGCGGAGGGAAAAAGTTGAAATAAATGACACAACCGTCATATCCGAGAGGCCGAGAGTGCGTTTCCGGGGATGGTTCTTCAATGACGAGGTGCTGATGCTGAAATGGAAGCTCAACGAGCACGACAGAGAGGGGTGGAAAATGGCCTTTGAGGCCCTGCTTCGCTGCGGCGGCAACACGGTAATCCCCGGCACGGACAAGATGTCAAGGGAGAACCGCCAAATGGCGTCGGACATGGGGCTTTGGATAACGCATCATCACGCGGAGCCGCTTGGCGCCGAGATGTTTGTGCGGGCGTATCCGGAGGAGGAGGCGAATTACTTAGAACATCCGGAGCAGTTTCATCGGCTGTGGGAGGATGCCGTGATCGCCCAGAAGGACTGCAAGGTCATATGGAATCTGTGCTTTCGGGGACAGGGCGACATGCCTTTCTGGAGCAACGATACGAAGGGGCAGTTCGACACCGATGAGAAGCGCGGGAGGATGATCAGCGAGGTGATACGCCGTCAGTGCGATATTGTGCGCAGATATGTGGAGCAACCGGTGTTTTGCACGAATCTCTATGGGGAGATTATGGAGCTGTATGAGAAGGGCTTGATTGAGCTTGACACGGATGTCATAAAAGTATACGCCGATAACGGCTATGGGAAAATGGTGACGAGACGCCGCGATAACCATACGGTGCGCGTTCCCTCCATGCCTGACGGCCGCGACGGAGGAATGCAGGGAATCTACTATCATGTGTCCTTCTATGATTTGCAGGCGGCCAATCACATCACCATGCTTCCCAATTCGATTGATTTTGTGAACGGGGAGCTGTCGGAGGTGTTGAAGAACGGCGGCGGGGATTTCTGGATAATAAATTGCTCCAATGTCCGTCCGCACGTGTATTATCTGGACGCGGTGCGGAAAAAGTGGTTTGGACGGACGGTGACGGACCGCACGCACAGCAGGGAATTTGCGGAGGATTATTTTGACGGAAACAGGGCGGTTGCGGCCTGCTATGAGGCGTATCCGGGAGCGATGCCCGCGTATGGGGTCAATGCGGATGAGCACGCGGGAGAGCAGTTCTACACGGAGAATATCCGGATTCTGGCACATCAACTGCTTGTGGACGAAACCGGCAATTGCGAGGGCTTGTATTGGCTTACGGGTGATGTTCCCTACGCGGAGCAGGTAAAGCGGCTGTGTGCGATATGCAATGACAGTTTGGAACGGCTGCGCGCGTTGGAGGCGCAGTGCGCACAGGCGTGCGATACACTGACGGGGGCGGCTGGGGAGCTGTTTAACGCGACGATTTATTTACAGACGAGGCTGCATCTGCTCGGCGCAAGGGGCGTTGTCCTCTTCGGGGAGGCCTATGCGGCGTATGCCCGACAGGAATATGAGCGCGCGTTTGTGCTCTTTGGCGATAGTGCGGCGTGCTTTGACGCGGCAGACGCGGCGATGCGCGCCGCAGAATATGGCGTGTGGGAGCGCTTTTATTTCAATGACTGTTTTGCCGATATGAAGCACACGGCCTATATGATTCGGAAGGTGATGGGCTATATCCGGGAGCTTGGCGACAATGCGCGACATGACGCATGGTATCGGAAATACTGCTATGCGAAGGAGGACAGGGAAGTATTTCTGCTGTTGGTGTTGGACAATCACATGACGGATTGGGAGCTGTACCTGGCGATGAAGAACGCGGGAGGCCCGTATTGACGAAAGCGGGCTGTCGTATTACAATAAGTGAGACGGAGGCTTAAAGCTCCGCGAATGGGAAATGAGGTGAGACTATGCTGTGCCATAGGGTGATTGATTTAAGCTGCGAACTCTGTACAAAGTCTGATGAGAGGACGAGGTTTGTACAGAGATAAGGTTTCGTCCGACATTGGATTTTGTACCGGTTTATTTGGAGAATACGAAGAAGAATAGATTGGAGAAAATTCAATGGACAATTTTAAAAAATATATGATTTTATGGCTGAGCCAGAGCGTATCCCAGCTTGGAAGCGCCATGACCTCCTTTGCGCTTGTGTTATGGGCTTATCAGCAGAGCCAATCGGCCCTGTCCGTCTCGCTGATGTCCTTCTGCAATTATGTGCCCTATATTCTGGTGAGTCTTTTTGCCGGAGGCTTTGTGGACAGGCACCGCAAAAAGACGATTATGCTTGTCTCGGATACCCTTGCGGCCGTCGGAACGCTGGTGGTTTTGGCGCTTTTTGCGGCAGGCAGTCTGCGAGTGTGGAACATCTGGCTGATCAACATTGTGATGGGCGTTACGACCGCGTATCAGCAGCCGGCCTCCGCGGTGGCGGTGGGAAAGCTGGTGCCTGAGGATAAAATATCCAATGTAAGCGGATTAAATTCATTTTCGAGCAACTTGATTACCGTGTTTCGGCCGATGCTTGCGGCGGCGCTGTTTACCGTGGGAGGGCTTCCCTTGATTCTGGCAATCGACCTGATAAGCTTTTTGGCTGCGTTCTGCGTGCTGCTGTTTGTCATTCGTATTCCGGAGCAGTTCGAGCAGGAGGAGCGTCAGTCTCCGTTTGCGGGAACTGTGGAGGGCTTTCGCTTTTTAAAAAAGGAGAGCGGGCTTTTGTATATCATGCTCACGATGGCGCTGATCAATTTCTTTTCACAGTTGACTTACGAAAACATATTGTCGCCGATGGTTCTGGCAAGGAGCGGTAACAACAGCTTCGCGCTGGGGATGGTAAATGCGTTTATGGGAGTCGGCGGTATTGTCGGCGGCGTCATTGTATCCGTGAAGCGGGAGAGCCGTCGGAAGGCGAGCGCGATTTATTGGTCGGCGGCGTTGTCATTTCTGTTCGGTGATTTGCTGATGGCTGCAGGGAGAAATACCGCATGGTGGTCGATTGCGGCTGTCGCGGCCAGCGTGCCGATTCCGTTTATTATGGCGAATCAGAACGCGATTTTGTACAGAAAAATCCCTCAGGAGATGCAGGGGCGCGTGTTTGCGGTGCGAAACGCCGTTCAGTTCAGCACGATTCCCGTGGGGATACTCTTGGGCGGATATCTGGCCGACTATGTGTTTGAACCGTTCATGCGGGCCGGAGGAAGCGCTGCAGAAGCGTTGGGGCGGCTTGTGGGAGCAGGCGCCGGAAGCGGTATGGCGGTGATGTTTTTGTGTACGGGCGTCTGCGGCTTTACGGTCAGCATCCTGTCCTGCTTTAACCGCAAGATTCGGGCGTTGAATGATGTGTAGGGCTAAAGATTGATAGCGTGAGAAGAACTTCTAACACTCGCAGTAAGTGCTGCTTCGTGAAGAAGTTCTAAGTCTCGCGCTGAAGAATGCTCAAGCGAACAAGTTCGCTTGAGCATTCTTCTCATGCAAGATTTGTGCCGCCGGAGGCGGCATGGGCGTTAGTGCAAAAAGCTCTTGGAGCGGGGAAATCCACTTCGAGAGCTTTCTTTTCATTCTATAAGAAATTGCGACAGCGTGAATTCTTATATCGCCGCTGTCGAGCGAAAAATTGTGGAAACATAGCCTGAAAGCTGTCCCCAATAATTCAGAAGCAGCATGACCGCCCCCAAGGCTGTCAAAATTGCGCCGGTCACGAGACCGACGGTACGGTTATTGACTTTATTGGCGAACTGTGCTGAAACAATAGAAGCTGCAGTCGCTGTCACAATGCAGATGAGCAGCACATCCCAGCGCTCAAAGGCAATTGACGGGTCTATCATCATATGGCTGACCGATGCGATGAGCGCTGTAAAGGTCATAATAAATGTGCTGGTGCCAACGGCGGGTTTCCTGTCCATCCCTAAAAATGCGGTAAAAACCACCAGCATCATCATTCCGCCCCCTGAGCCGACAAAGCCTGTGCCAAAGCCGATTGTCAGCCCGAAAAACAGAGAAATGGCGATTCCCTTCCAGCCGAGCCCTGTACCTTTTGCTGCCGTTTCTTTGCGCTGCGTATCAGGTTTTATCAAAAAGCGGATACCGATAAAAAAGGTCAGGAACAACGAAAAGCCGCCAAGTACGACATTTCCGGCTGACCATGCCGCAAAGCTGCCGGCAATGCACATGCCGATAATGCAGACAAGCATGATCCATCCCCGTTTCAGGTCGATGTTTTTGTGGCGGATATAGATGCCGGATGTAACGGCTGAGCCAAGGACGTCTGAGGCCAAGGCGATTGCAGTGGCGTGATATGCGCCTGTTTCTCTGGCGAAGGACGGGCAAAGGACAATCAGAATCGGCACCATAACCGTGGCGGCGGAAAGCCCCGCAAGACCTGTGCCGATTCCCGCGCCCAGAGCTGCAATGATATACCAGATATACTCCATAGAAGTTCCTCCTTGAAATCCTGACATGAACAACAAATCAGATACACAATATTATAATCAACAGGTTTATGATTTGCAAGCGACAGATGAAGCGGCCCTGCACAATGCTTGTCTTAAACACTTGAAACTATTTGGCAAGACAAATATAATTATGACCGCACCCGTTTTTTCGGGAGAATATGGGGGCGTTGACGATATTATTTTGACAAGCAAATACGGAAAAACAAAATGCGCCGCGACAAAAATCATAGGAAGTATTTTGACCGCGTTGATTGTAACTGCCGTTACTTCGGT
>JAMPFV010000004.1 GCA_023664265.1 Roseburia sp. | reverse complement strand
GCTCGCCGCCGCATGGATTGCGTCCGCAACGCCGACATATGTGTCCGAGACGGAATACTATATTGATTTTGCGGAGGGCAGGCTGGAGGCCAAGGACTACTACAATGCCTTTACCTGGAACGATGTGGTCAGAAACGATGAGATACTCGGCAGGATGATGGAGACACTCGGAGACGGCTATGTGCGGGAGCAGGTGGGAGATATGATAACGGCAGATATTTTATCTGACGTGCGTTATCTGATCATCACCGTCAAGGGGCCGGACGCGGCTGACGTGGAGCGCGTACAGGCTGCGCTGCAGGCGGCGTTGGAGACGTTTGCGGATACGAAGGATGAATTTGATTCCATCAGCAAGGTGGAGGACTTGGGCGTCGTACAAGAGCGCGTGAGACTGTTTTCGGCGCGGGCAGCGCTGTTGGGGGCAGTGCTTTTTGTCTGTGTCGGAGCGTTTGTGACTGCGCTTCGCTTCGGCTTGGGCGACTGTATTTATACCAAGGCGGATATTTCCAGGTATTTCGGCATTCCGGCTTACGGGATGCGCTATGCGGAGGGAAAGAACGCAAGACAGGAGGAGATGCTGCTTGCGGGGATAGGGCGGCTGTTGACGGAGCGGGAGGAGCTTGTCCTTGCAGATGGCGGCAGAGACGGAGCGGCCGCCGCGCTTGCGCGGGAGCCGGAGGCGCTTGCGGCGCCCGGCGTAAAAGGGCGCATCCGCGCATTGGAGGCAGACTCCGATATGCGCGCGGCCGCGGTTCTTATGGTGATACCGTTCGGTGTGCCGTGCAGGCGCAAAACGGCGGATGAGATCAACTATCTGCGGCTGCAGGGACATGAGATTGTCGGGGCGGTGCTTGTGGACGTGGACAGGCGGTGGATGGATATTTACATGAATGAGACGGTGCATTGGCGCGGCGCGGGAAAATAACCGGCGGCGCCGACTGGGAGGGGCAATGGATTTACAGGTATTGGTATCGGCGGTGGGGGAGGAGGTCTCCACACTGGCGGAGCGTATGCGGCTTGAGAGCGATGCGATTATCATCAACCAGACGAATCGCTTTGACTATGAGGAGTATGAGCGTCCCTGCGCCGGCGGACGGAAACGGATCCGGTGCTACAGCTTTGCGGAGCGGGGAGTCGGGCTCAGCAGAAACAACGCATTGCTGCGGGCGCGCGCGGATATTCTGCTGTTCTCGGATGAGGATATCGTATATGACAGCGGCTATGAGCAAAAAGTTCTGGAGCAGTTTGCGGCGCACCCGGAGGCGGATTTCCTGCTGTTTAACATGCGCGTCGGCGCGGCGCGGGCGACCTATCACACGGAGCGGTTTCATCGGGTGCATATCTGGAACGCGGGGCGGTATCCGACCTATTCCTTTGCCGTAAGAAGAGAAAAGCTGCATGCGTCGAATGTGACCTTTTCGCTTCTGTTCGGGGGCGGCGCGGCGTACAGCAACGGCGAGGACAGCCTGTTTCTCAAGGATTGTCTGTCGTGCGGCATGAAAGTCTATGCGGTTCCGGTGGAGCTCGGTGCGGAGCGGGAGCGGGAATCCACATGGTTTCAGGGATATACGGAGAAGTTCTTTACGGACAGGGGCGTGCTCTATCATTTTCTGTACGGGAGACTGGCGTATCCGATGGCGGTGCGCTTTCTCATGGCGCACGGCGATACCATGTGCCGTGAAATACCGGAAAAGACGGCGCTGTCCCTGATGAAGCGGGGGATTGCGTCGGTAAAACGGCTTTAGCGGATTTGGAGGTAGAGGTGGCATTGGACAGGGCTTGTTCCATCGTGTTTTATCTGGTAATCGCAGCAACGACAGGCCTGATGGCGTCGCGGGTGTCTGCGGGAGGAGCAAAGGCGCCGGTGTTCGTGAACGGAGAGCGGACGCGGCAAAGCTTTTGGAACAGGCTCTTCCTGACCGGAATATTTGCGATATTGTTTCTGTGCGCCGCGCTGCGCTTTGATGTGGGAAATGATTATCAACAATATACGCAGACGGCGCACGAGGCTTATGTGGGCGGCTATGTCGTCACGGAAATCGGTTTTAACCGGCTGGTGCGGTTGGTCTATACGCTGCTCGGCGGGGAGTATTACGAGGCAGTGTTTGCCATATTCTCCTTTGCCACGATTTGGGTGTTTTTGAGGGCGCTGTACCGGCAGAGCGTCAGCTTTACGCAGTCCTTCTTCCTTTTTATGACGCTGGGTCTGTATTTCCAGACCTATAATACCATGCGTTATTATTTCGCGCTTGCGCTGGCTCTGTGCGCGATGCGCAGTGTGCTGGCAAAAGATTATCTGCGGTTTGTGTTTTGGATTTTGATTGCGGCGCTGTTTCATAAGTCCGTTCTGTTGGTGATACCGGCGTATTGGCTTGCGACGTTGGAATGGAGGCGCGGATATATCGTCTGCGGCCTGGCGCTGAGCGCGCTGTGCTTTTTGGGACGCGATTGGGTGCTCAAGGCGGCGCTGGTGCTCTATCCCTCCTATAGGGATACGGTCTATCTGGAGGGGGGCGGCAGCATCGGCAGTGCGGTTCGGATTCTGTCGGCGCTCGCGTTTTATCTGTGGCTTGCGCACACGATGGGGACGGAGCGGTTGAAGGCGCACCGCGCATACAGAGAGCTGCGTTTTTACATGCAGCTGCAACTGTTAGCGCTGGTATCCTGCACTCTTTTCTCGTTTCTGCCAGTGGTGACGCGAATCACCTATTATTTCAGTGTCGCACAGCTCCTGATGATACCGCTGATGCTTGGGATGACAGAGGAGGAGCGGCTGAGACGGCGCGTGAGGGCGATTGTGTTTTTCGTGTGTGTCGTGAATTTCGGGCTGTTTCTGCTGCAGGCGCACGAGGCAGGCGTCGGCCTGCTCCCGTATAAGAGCTGGCTGTTTACGGAGGAGCGATATGTCTATAAATAGTGAAATCGGGAATGGGATAGTTTACAGTATCATTATCGTGTGCCTGAACGCGGGGGAGCGGCTCGCGGATACGGTGGCGAGTGTGCGCGCACAGACATATAAGGAGTATGAGATTATCATAAAGGACGGCGGCTCGACGGACGGCTCCCCGCAACGGGTGGAGACGGATGACAGAACGCATGTTATCATACGAAAAGATAACGGTATCTATGATGCGATGAATCAGGCGGTCGCGGAGGCCTCCGGAAGCTGGCTGCTGTTTTTGAATACGGGCGACAGCCTTTATAATGACAGGGTTTTGGAGGACATGGCGGCCGCGATTCCGGCGGGGGAGAATGCAAATAAAAAAACGGTGGATATTATATATGGCAATCTGTATCACAAGGCGCTGGACACGGTGATATACGCGTCGCCGCAGATAAATGATTTCGCATGTTATCGAAACGTCCCGTGTCATCAGAGCTGCTTTTACCGGCGATCGCTGTTTGAGGAGCGCGGATATGATACGCGCTATACCGTGCGCGCAGACTATGAGCATTTTCTTTGGTGCTATTACGAGAAGAAGGCGGACATCCGCTATGTGCCGATGATTGTCGCCTCCTACGAGGGCGGCGGATATTCGGAGACAAAGGAAAATAAAAAACGTTCCGCGAGACAACACCGGGAAATTGTTGTAAAATATATGGGAAGAGGGAAAGCGGACAAATACCGGCTGCTTCTGCTGTTGACGCTGGCGCCGCTTCGGAGCGCGCTGGCCGGGAGCAGACATTTTTCCCGATTCTATAACAGCATAAAAACAGCCGTTTACAAACTGTTCAAAGGGGGATGAAGTTATTGTGAAGGTATTATGGCTATGCAACATTATGCTCCCGTTTATCGCGAAGAGTCTCGGGTATAAGATTGAGGTGAAGGAGGGCTGGCTTTCGGGGCTTGCGGATAAGCTGCTCGTGAATCGCGAGCAGAATAACATAACACTTGCCATATGCTTTCCGAGCTCGGAGGAGCTGCGGATTCTGAAGGAGGACGCCTCCCTGTTTGTGAAGAACCGGGCGGAGGGCATTGACTACTATGTCTTTCGGGAGGATACGCGTCGCCCCGAAATCTACGAGACTGCGATGGAGGAGAGCCTTCGCGCGGTTTTGGAGGATTTCCGACCGGACATTGTCCACATTTTCGGCACGGAATATCCGCATACGCTGGCCTGTATGCGGGCCTTCAACCGCCCGGAGCGGACGCTGATAGGCATTCAGGGACTTTGCTGCGTGTGCGCCGAAGTCTATATGGCGGATTTGCCGTATTCCGCTCAGAAGAAGAGGACGCTCCGCGACCGGCTGCGCAAGGACAGTCTGGCGGAGCAGCAGAGCAAGTTTGAAAGGCGCGGGGAGTATGAGAAAGAGGCGCTCGCGCTTGCGGAGCATGTGACGGGGCGGACGGACTTCGACAGGCGCATGACGAGGGAGCTTGCGCCGAACGCGGTCTATCATTTTATGAATGAGACACTCAGGAGCGCATTCTATAGGGACGCGTGGAACATAGACAGGATTGAGCACCACTCCCTGTTCGTCAGCCAGGGCAATTACCCGATAAAGGGGCTTCATTATGTGTTGGATATCCTGCCTGATATTGTGGAAAAATATAAGGACACCGTTCTGTATGTGGCGGGCGACAGGATTACCGCGAACGACAGCCTGAAGGACAAGATAAAGCTTTCGGGGTACGGGAAATATCTGCTGCGGCAAATCAAACAGAAGCGGCTCGAGAATCATGTGAAGTTTGTTGGGAGGCTCAACTCCGACAAGATGTGCGCCAGACTTTTAAAAACGCACGTTTTCTTATGTCCGTCCGCAATTGAGAACTCCCCGAATTCCGTGGGGGAGGCGATGCTTTTGGGCGTTCCCGTGGTCGCGTCCGACGTGGGCGGCACACACAATCTGCTGAGCGACGGCAGAGACGGGCTGCTGTATCCCAAGGAGGAGCCGGAGCGTCTCGCGGAGGCGATATGCAGGATTTTTGATGACGACAAGCTGGCGATGTCGATGTCCTCGAACGCGCGGGCCCACGCGCTGCAGACGCATGACCCGGAAAAGAATTATCAAAGGCTTTTGGAGATTTACAATGAAATTGACGTCTGATATTCCTAAAATAACGATTGTTTCCAATTACATCAACCATCACCAGATACCACTGTCGAACGCGCTCCATGAGCGGCTTGGCGATTGCTTCTCCTTTGTGCAGACGGAGCGGATGGAGCAGGACCGGGTGGAGATGGGCTGGGGGGCGGAGGTGCCGGGCATCCCCTATCTCAGACTTTATTATGAGGACGCGGCGGGCTGTGCCGCGTGCATTATGGACAGCGATATCGTGATTTTCGGCGGTGTGGAGGATGAAGCCTATATTCAACCGCGCCTGAAGGCGGGAAAGCCCGTCATCCGGGCCAGCGAGCGCCTTTACCGTGAGGGGCAGTGGAAATCCGTTTCCCCGCGCGGCAGAAGGAAGAAGTACGAGGATCATACGCAGTACGCGGACTCGCCGGTCTGGCTGCTGTGCCACGGAGCGTATGTGGCGTCTGACTTTGCGATTATAAAGGCATATCCGAACAGGAAATATGTGTGGGGATATTTTCCGGAGGTCAATACTTATGCGCTTGACGATTTGCTTGCGCGCAAACGCGGGCAGGACGCGCAGGGGCGGGCGCAGATCAGAATCCTCTGGGCGGGAAGGTTTTTGAAGCTCAAGCATCCGGAATACGCGGTAAAGGCGGCAAGGCGTCTGAAGGCGGAAGGGATTTCCTTCCGGCTGGACATGGTGGGGGGCGGAGAGCAGGAGGATGCGTTGAAGGCCATGGTCAGGAAATACGGGCTCTCCGACGAGGTGGTGTTTCACGGTTTCCGGCCGCCCAAGGAGGTGCGCCGGTTTATGGAGGAGGCGAGACTGTTCCTCTTCACGAGCGATTATCTGGAGGGCTGGGGCGCCGTCCTGAACGAGGCCATGAACAGCGCCTGCGCGGTGGTGGCCGGACACGGAATCGGAGCAGTGCCGTTTCTGTTGAAGCACGGGAAGAACGGGCTGGTGTACAGGACGGGACATTTCAGGGAGTTCTACGCGCAGGTGCGGCAACTCTGCCTTGATTCCGCACTGTGTGAGCGCCTTGGCGCGAGCGCGTATGAGACGATGATCAGCGAGTGGAATCCGCGGGAGGCCGCTGACCGGCTGTACGCCTTCTGCCAGGGAATTATGGAGGGGAAAACGGTGGTGCAGGCGCACGGGCCGCTCAGCCCCGCGCCGTTGATTGCGCCGCGGGAGGGATACGCGTACACGCGCAGAAATGAATAAATAAACAGACGGGAGCATTTTCCGTCTGTTTATTTATTTTCGGAGTTTAGTCAAAACAATTGTGCCACCCTGATCCGGTAAAGGCACCTTGGGAATTGTGCCGAATTTTTCCTCTGCCTCAGAAAGGGCTTTTTTTATGCCTTGAAATTCTCTGTGATTATAGTCATGAATCATAATATATCCGCCGGCATTTAAACGCGGATAAAAAAAGTCGATGCCACTTAAAATGGGTTGATATAAATCCATATCCAACGAAACAAATGCAAAGCGATTCTCTTGCTCAAGGGTAGCACTTTCCGGGAAATATCCTTTCCGAAAGGTAACGTTCTGCGGGTATTCTAACCGCTGTCGCACATATTCCATCTGGTCTTCGGAGGTTGCAAAATTGGTGCGTTTAAAATAATTCGCACTCTCAAAAAAATCTTTTGTTGTGTATCGGTTGCGTTCTTCTATTTCAATGTCACGTTTGTCAAATCCGGAAAAGGTATCATACAAATACAGCTTTCGGTCAGAAAACGCAGCGTTGATAATCCATGAGCAGTCTCCATAATCGACACCGGCTTCGGCAATGTCTCCCGGTATGGCATTTCGCTTTAATTCTTCTGCGAGAAGCTCAATGGTTCGGTATCTTACATAATCCATTTGCCTCTTATATTCACTATACATATTTTCCGTAACGGAATCGTATGCCATTGGTTGTGTAACAACATTGTTCTCCAAGTATCCTTTTGGTGTAAAAACCAATTCACCGCCAAAATGCTTTGCTATTTTTTGGTGAAAAAACATGGAACCATAAAATAAACTGTGTTTTATACTCATTTTAATCCCCATTTCTGAGCGACTTGTCGCGAAGAGGCGACGAGAAATTTTTCCCGTCTGCCATCAAGGCTATTTGTTTTCGCTCAGAAACAAATAGCCGATTGAAAAATAAGCTATCGGGCTTATTTTTCAATCTAGCCCCCCGTTCTCTATAGATATGGTTGTATTTATTCTTTTTGGTCAATAATTAATATACTATAGTATTTTTGGTTGGTCAAGCTTCTTTTTATACTGGTAAAGTAATAATTGACATTATTGCAAAGGAGTATCTATGACGTTAAATGAAAATATCAAGAGGCTGCGATTGGCAAGAAATCTGTCCCAAGTTGATTTGGCAAAGGCGCTTGGAGTGACAAAACAAAGCATTTCCAATTGGGAAAATAATAATATCCAACCATCCGTTGACATGCTTATCCGCATATCGGATTTTTTCTCTGTTTCTACAGATTCTATTTTGGGGCTCGACAGCCGCAGATATATAGAGATTACAGGACTGACAGATTGCCAGCTCGCGCATGTGACGGCAGTTATCAATGACATACGGGAGACAAACCCGTAGACATAGCAAAATCGTATTGTGATTATCGGAAATATGGCATATACTAATATTATCTGATACCATAAGTAAAATTGAGAACGTCGGAGGAAGAAGCGCTCGGATGGGAAAGACAAAGAGCAGAATATATGTATGCCACACCTTTTATCATGTTTATGTGTCCATATTGAAGGAGATGAAGCTGGAGCGGGAGACGCCCCGCGGGGCGTACCGCAAGGGGGAGATTGCCCTGAGCGCAGTCTCGACGGATTTTGAGCGGCTTGGGGAGCGTCTCGGGAAAACGGGGATTTTTGAGGCGGTCTTCGCGCTGGACGAGAAGCGGGAGGAATTTTTCCCGCAGCTTGCAAGGTATCGCCGCGACACTGGCAATCTGATGACCAACATGGTCAACCGCATGATTTTCACGAAGAAGCTCGCAAGATGTGAAGCGCCTTACATGGAGAAAATCGACTTTGCGGCGTATGAGGATATCTATGTGTTCTGTGACAGCGATCCGATCGGGTATTATCTGAACTATAAGCATATCCCCTATCATGCGGTGGAGGATGGGCTGGACTGTCTCAAGAACCTTGATGACGCTTATGTCGCCAATCACAGCCACTTTAAATTAAAGACCTGGTTTTCGCGGCACAATCTGATATTTATTATGAACGGCTGGGGGAAATACTGTCTGGATATGGAGGTAAACGACATCAGCAAGGTGCCGACGGCCTGTCCGCGATTGAAGGAGGAGCCGCGCAAGCCGTTGGAGTGGGCGTTGACGCCGGAGCAGAAAAAGCGGATGATACAGGCGTTTATCGAGGATGCGGACAGGCTTATGGAGCAGATGAGACCCTCGTATGCGGGAGAAGAATTCGCCTGTTTTCTGACCGAGCCGCATCCGGCGGACGTGGAGGCCAGAAAGCGTGTGTGTCTTGATGTGATTGAGAAATACTGTCAGGGGTATCGCGTGCTGATCAAACCGCACCCGCGGGATTTGATTGATTATGAGGCGCTCTGTCCGGACGCGGTGGTGCTCAAGGGGCGCTTTCCGGTGGAGGTGCTGAACTTTTTTGAGGGGCTTCATATCAGGAGGGCGGTATCCATTCTGACGACGGCGATGAACAATATGGATTTCGTGGACGAGAAGCTCAATCTGGGGGCTTCCTTCTGGGATGCTTACGAGGCTCCCGAGAAACATGCGTACAACAAAAAGGCGGGTCTGCAGCTCGCCGACAAATAGAGACAGTAGTCTGCCCGGGAGGAGATACGATGCGCAGGATATTGAAAAAGATTAACGTATTGATGGACAAAAAGCAGAAGCGTTCCATGGCGAAGCTCCTTGTGATGATGTTGATTTCCGCGGGGCTTGAGACTGGCGCCGTGATGATGGTCATGGCGGTGGTTCAGCTGATACTGACGCCGGAGACGCTGGAGCAGGGGGAGACCTATCAACGAATCTGCGGCATCCTGCATCTGCAGAATACCGTGCAGTTTTCGGTGCTTGCGATTCTGTTTCTGATACTGCTGTATATTGCCAAGAATGCATTTCAATTCGTCATGCAGAGAAGTTTGTATCGCTTTGTATATATTAATCAGTTTAAAACAGCGTCTGATTTAATGAAAAATTTTGTGCGCCGGGAATATGAGTACTATTTAAATGCGGAGACGGCGGTGATTCAGCGAAGCATTACTTCGGACGTAAATGGGATGTATGCGCTTGTCATGTCTGTGCTGCAGATTGCGTCGGAGGCGATAGTGGCGGTATTTCTCGTGGCGGCGCTTGCGGTGCAGGATATTGTGATGACGATTGTAATCTCTGTACTGCTGGCGGTGACGCTCGGCGTTATCAAAAGGATCATCAAGCCGATTATGAACCGCACCGGGAAGGAGAATCAGGACTACGGCGCCTCCATGTTTGCGTGGATTGCCCAGACCATACAGGGCATCAAGGAGATTAAGGTGGCAGGGAGAGAGCAATACTTTATCGGAGAATACTGTAAGGTCGGCAAGGGCTATGTCAAGGCGATGGAGCGCTTCAATCTCTTCAACAACACGCCGAAGCTTTTGATAGAGACGGTGTGCATCGCGGGGCTTTTGGGATATATTCTGGTGCTGATCGTCTCGGGGGCGGACGTGGCGGGGATGGTTTCCCTGTTTGCGGCCTTTGCGATCGCGGCGATGCGCCTTCTGCCGGCGGCCAGCCGCATCAACAACCAGATGACGAGCATGGCCTTCAACGAGCCGTTTTTCTTCAATGTGAGCGACAATCTCGTGGAGGAGACCAGCGAGGAGAACACGGACATCTCGTATGCGGTGGCGGCCAAGGAAAAGCTTCCGGTCACGAGGGAGGTGCGGCTCTGCGACATCACCTATCATTATCCGAATTCGGATAAGCTGATTTTTGACCATGCGGATGTCTCCTTCCCCATCGGGAAGGCGATTGGCATCGTCGGGGCCAGCGGCGCGGGAAAGACGACGATTATTGACATTCTGCTCGGACTGCTCAAGCTTCAGGGCGGGAAGGTTCTGGCGGATGGGGTGGATATACAGGAGCACTATCGGGAGTGGCTGGCCAATGTCGGCTATATCCCGCAGATGATATTTCTGTTGGACGCGGATATCCGCAGGAATGTCGCGTTCGGCGTCCCGGAGGAGGAAATTGACGACGAGCGGCTGTGGCACGCGCTGCGAGAGGCACAGCTGGACGCCTTTGTGAAGGGACTGCCGGAGGGCGTTTACACGGGCATCGGAGAGCGGGGAATCCGCCTTTCCGGAGGTCAGCGGCAGCGCATCGGGATTGCAAGGGCGCTTTACAATGATCCGGAGGTCCTGATTCTGGATGAGGCGACCTCCGCGCTCGACAATGACACGGAGGCGGCGATTATGGAGTCCGTCAACAGGCTTCACGGCAAAAAGACGCTGATCATTATCGCTCACAGATTGCAGACGATAGAAAAATGCGATATGGTATTTCAGGTGGAGGGTGGAAATGTTAAGAGAACTTCTAAGCCGGTAAAAGACACCGGCTAAGAAGTTCTATGGCTTAACATAAAAGAAGGCTTGCAGGGCAAGCCTTCTTTGAGAGGAGGCAAGCCTTCTTCGCGCAAAAGAACGCCGCGGGGCTGCATTCTTTAAGTCTTCTTGGGAGAGGGCAAGCCTTCTTTGAGAGGAAGCAAGCTTTCTTTGGGAGGGCAAGTCTTTTTCACGCAAAGGAACGCCGCGGCGTTGACTATCAATCTGCCGGTGCGGACGGATGGAGGTTCATATGAAGTTAAGTATTGTAGTGCCGGTATATAATATGGCGGAGGGGAACAAGCTCCGTTATTGTCTGGAGTCCTTGGTGCATCAGACGATTGCGGACTATGAGATCATAGCGGTGGACGACGCCTCGACGGATGATTCTCTGAGTATTTTGAAGGAATACGAGTCAAAATATCCGTGGAAATTCAAGGTGATACAGTCCTATGAGAACATGCGTCAGGGCGGCGCCCGCAACAGAGGGATAGAGGCGGCGTGCGGCACCTGGCTCGGCTTTGTCGATTCGGACGACTGGGTCGCCCCGGATATGTATGAGAAACTGATAAGAAGGGCGGAGGAGACCGGCGCGGATGTGGTCGGCTGCGACTACTGCGTGACAGAGACACAGAGTATGCAGGTGGGCAGGGTAATGCCGAACAACACCGCGGAGCAGACGGGGCCTCTGGACGAGGACAAATACAAGCTGCTCGTGATGAATCCGGGCAGCATGGTGATCAAGATCTATTTGAAGGCGGTGATTGACGACAACGGGCTGCGGTTCCCAGAGCGGACCTTCTATGAGGACAACTGCGCTTCGCCGATATGGATGCTGCATTTTACGCGCTTTGAGCGGGTGGAGGAGCCGCTTTACTATTACTATCAGCATGAGGCGTCAACGGTCCATGAAATCAGCGTGGAGAAGTGTGAGGCGCGGCTGCTGATGGGGAGGCAGCTGATTGAGGAAAGCCGCAGGTACGGCTTTTATCAAATGTTTCGCGCAGAGCTTGAATTTGCTTTCTCCAAGATTTATTATATGAATACGCTGTTCACTTATATGCTTGGCGTGAAGCATCCCAAGCGCGCCTTTCTGAAGAAGATACGGGCGGGGATGCTGGAGGAGTTCCCTGATTTTCAGAAGAACGCCTATTACCGGCGGGAGTTTGACGCGGAGCAGAAGAAGCTTGCGGCGATGCATATGAGGTCGCCCCTTTGGTTTTTGATTTATTTTAAGCTGCTGTATTTCTACAGAAGAATAAGAGGATAAGGTCAGGAGAGGTTCCATGCAGTTTACATCCTTTGAATTTGCGGTGTTTTTCCCGATAGTGGTGCTGTTGTTTTATATCATGCCCAAGAGGCTCAGGACGCTTTGGCTCTTGGTTGCGAGCTATTACTTTTATATGGGCTGGAACGCGAGGTATGCAGCGCTGATTTTTGTCTCTACGCTGGTGACGTATCTGTGTGCGCGCATACTCGGACGGGTTGGCGTAAGCGATGAGCCGCGCAACAGGCAAAAGCGCGCCGGGGTACTGGCAGCCGGGCTTGTGATCAATCTCGGACTTCTGGTGTTTTTTAAGTATTTTTATTTCCTGTATGACACGGCGGCGCGGCTGGCCTTGGTGTTTGGGCTTGAGATAGGGGAGCCGCGGCTTGACATTCTGCTTCCGGTGGGTATCTCCTTCTATACCTTTCAGGCGGTCGGATACATGATTGATGTGTACAGGGGGACGGTTTTGCCGGAGAAGAGCTTTGTCCGCTACGCGCTGTTTGTCTCGTTTTTTCCGCAGCTGGTCGCGGGGCCGATTGAGCGCAGCGGCCGGCTGCTGGGGCAGCTGGAGGCGATATCGCATAAAAGGATGTGGGATTTTGACCGGGTGACGCGCGGTCTTCTGCTGATGCTATGGGGATTTTTTATGAAGCTGGTGATTGCCGACCGGGCGGCCGTTTTGGTCAATCAGGTGTTTGCAATCTACTATATGTTCAACGGCGTTGCGCTGTCTCTGGCGGCTTTTTTGTTCGCGATACAGATTTACTGCGATTTTGCGAGCTATTCCGTGATTGCGATGGGGGCGGCGCGGGTGCTGGGAATAGAGCTGATGGCGAACTTTGAGGCGCCGTTCTTTTCGAGGAGCGTCTCTGAGCTGTGGCGGCGCTGGCATATATCGCTCAGCTCATGGCTTCGGGACTATGTCTATATTCCGCTCGGCGGGAACCGATGCCCGCGGCTCAGAAGGTATTGGAATACCATGGTGACCTTTCTGGTAAGCGGTCTGTGGCATGGCGCGAGCTGGCATTTCGTGTTCTGGGGCGGACTGCAGGGAGTCTTTATCATCATCGGAGATATGCTGCGGCCGGTGAAAAAAAATCTTACAGACCGGTTCCGGATTCGCGTGAATACGTTCGGGTACGCCTTTTTCCAAGGGGTGAGCACTTTTTTCCTGTTTCTGTTTTCGCTGGTGTTCTTTCGGGCGGATACCATCAGGGACGGCCTTTATTATCTGCAGCGGATGGTGACGCATTTTGACGTCTGGTCGCTTTTTGACGAGTCGGTCTATTATCTCGGGCTTGACAAAAAGGAGATGGGCGTGCTGTGGGCGGGCATTTTGATCCTGCTGTTGGTGGACATGTACTACGCGCGGAAAAGGGCGTTTATCGATACGCTCGTCAAGGAGCAGTGCCTTGCGGTGCAGTATGTGATCGTGCTGGCGCTTCTGGTAATGATAGTGGTGTTTGGGGTATATGGTGAGGGATATGATGCGACGCAGTTCATTTATTTTCAATTTTAGGGGACTTCGAGGGAAGAATTGGGGAAGACCGGCTGCGGTATTGGTCTTTCTGGGGCTGATGACGGCCACGCTGTTGCTTGTCGGCAATATTGTGCGCGCGAAGTTTATCGGCGATTCCACGACGATTGTGGACGGCTTTTACGTGGAGGAGAAGAACGATATCGACATGCTTGTGATTGGCAGCAGCAACAGCTTCTGCACGATAGACCCGCTGATATTGTATGAGAATTACGGGATAGCCGCGTATGACTTCGGCAGCTCCTCGCAGCCGATGAATATCTCCGTGCTCTACCTCCGGGAGGCGCTCAAGGAGCAAAAGCCCGCGCTGGTGGCCTTTGAGGTGAATATGCTGCTGAGCGATCCCGCCGGCAGCAGGAGCGAATCGGCGTTGCGGTGGGGATATACGGACATGCCGCTCTCCGCGGATAAGCTCCGGAGCATTTATCAGTCCGTCGGAGCGGTCAATGCAGAGTATGTTTCCTATGTATTTCCGGCGCTTCGGTATCATAATCGCTGGAAAGAGCTGAGCAAGACGGACTATACATATTTTTATAAGGATAAGACAAATCACACAAAGGGGTATCTTGAGACGCAGCAGGTGTCGGAGGCGCCGATTGATTTGGCGGCATACGACTCCGAGGGGGAGACTTGGATTGCGCAGGAGAATATCCGGTATCTGGACGAGCTTGTGCGGATATGCAGAGAGAACGGTGCGGAGCTGCTGCTCTTTAAATCGCCCAAAGAGGGCTGGTACCGCCATGACACGGAGGCCGTCAGGGCGCTTGCCGGGGAGCGGGGACTGGATTTTGTTGATTACAACGAGCTGTATTACCGGAATGAGCTGGAATTGGATGTGACGCATGATTTCAGGGATGCGCAGCATCTGAATGATTTCGGCGCCCGGAAGGTTTCCCTGCATTTCGGCGCTTATGTGAAGGAGCGCTACGCGCTTGCGGACAGACGCGGGGAGGCGGAGGCCAATTCATGGGACCGGGCGCTCTTATACAGGCAGCGGTGCGGCGCGCAGGAATATATGGCGGCGGCGAACGCGAAGGAGTGTCTGAAGCTGCTTCAGGACGACGAAAATTATATTCTTATCGTGACGGACGCGGCCGCGGGAGGCGCGAACGAGGTGCGGCAGTGGGTGTACGAGGACAGGGCGATTGTCTTTGAGCGTCTCTGGCAGGAGAGCGGGCTTGTGCACCGGCGGCTGGGGACGGACAGCGAGCTGGTGCTCTCAAGGTACGGCGACCTCTATCAGATACTGATCGACGGGGTGGAGCAGTATCAGCCGCAAGGCCGCTGGAGCATCATTGTGTATGACAAAATTACGGGAAAAATCGCGGCGAATCTCCGCTTTGACGAATAGCCGCGGGGGATTCCGGAATAATAAGGCCGGAGGGTTTTGACGTTTTTTCCATTATATGGTAAAATAAAAAACCAAGAGAAAATGAATCGATTCGCGGATGGAGGCGCTATATGTTATTGGATGACAAGACGATATTGATTACCGGCGGGACGGGCTCCTTTGGCAAATGCTTTACGAAATATGTGCTTACGCACTACAAGCCGAAGAAGATTATCATTTATTCGAGAGACGAATTCAAGCAGCTGATGATGGCAAATGAATTTGCGGAGTACAAGGAGAAGCTGCGCTTCTTTATCGGGGACGTGCGCGATTACGAGCGGATGAAGCGCGCGCTGGAGGGCGTGGATTATGTGATTCACGCGGCGGCGCTCAAGCAGGTGCCGGCGTGCGAGTACAACCCGAACGAGGCGATCAAGACGAATATCATGGGCGCGCAGAATGTGATTGACGCGTCGCTGAATACCGGGGTGCGGAAGGTGGTGGCGCTCTCGACGGACAAGGCGGTGAATCCGGTCAACCTGTACGGCGGGACAAAGCTTGTGTCGGACAAGCTTTTTATCGCGGCGAACGCGTATTGCGGCAACAAGGATTTGAATTTCTCGATTGTGCGGTACGGGAATGTTGCCGGCAGCAGGGGGTCCATCATTCCGCTGTTTTATCAGTTTATTGAGGAGGGGAGAAGCGAGCTTCCCATCACGGACTACAGAATGACGAGATTTTGGATCAGTCTGACGCAGGGCGTTGAGCTTGTGCTCAAGGCGCTTGAGGAGGCGAAGGGCGGAGAGACCTTTATCAGCAAGATTCCCTCCTTCAGGGTCACGGATTTGGCGGAGGCCATGGCGCCCGGCATGAAGACGAAGGAGGTCGGGATTCGTCCGGGGGAGAAGCTCCACGAGGTGATGGTAACCGCCGAGGACTCCATGACGACCTACGAATATGACAAGCACTTTATTATCTATCCGCAGATGTTCTGGCAGGAATCCAAGCGCCCCATGCCGAGCGGGAAAAAGGTGGAGGAGGGCTTCTGCTATTCCTCGGGGAACAACACGGAGTGGCTCAGCGTGGAGCGGATTCGGGAGCTGTTGAAGACCGATTTGCATGAATAGGGAGCGCGGGGACCAAGGAGGACGATTATGGAGATTCCGGCAATTGCCGGCGGGAAGCCGGTGCGTGATACAAAGCTGTTTTATGGACATCAATATATTGACGAGGCGGATATAAACGCCGTGTGCGAGGTGCTGCGGAGCGATTATCTCACCTGCGGGCCCAAGGTCGCCGCGCTGGAGGCGAGACTCTGCGCGCTCACGGGGGCAAAATACGCGGTTGCGTGCAGCAACGGCACCGCGGCGCTTCACATGGCCGCGCTCGCGGCCGGGTTGGGCGAGGGAGACGAGCTGATCACGACGCCGACAACCTTTGCGGCCTCCGCAAACTGCGGCTTATACTGCGGGGCGAGGCCTGTTTTCGCGGACATCAATCCGAGAACCTACAACATAGACCCCGAGAGCGTGCGCGCAAGGCTTACGGACAGGACAAAGGCCGTGGTCGCGGTCGATTTCACGGGACAGGCCGCGGAGCTTGACCCCTTACTCGCGCTGTGCAGAGAGCGTGGCATCGTCCTGATCGAGGACGCGGCGCATTCCATCGGTACAAAATATAAGGGAAGGCCGGTCGGGAGCATTGCCGACATGACGACCTTCAGCTTCCATCCGGTGAAGACGGTTACGGGCGGCGAGGGCGGCGCGGTGCTGACGGACAGCGAAGAGCTTTATGACAGGCTGGTGCTGTTTCGCGCGCACGGCATCACGCGGGAGGAGCGGCTGTTGGAGCGCCCGTCGGACGGCCCTTGGTATTATGAGCAGATCGATTTGGGCTATAATTACAGACTGACGGATATCCAGTGCGCCCTGATTCTGAGCCAGCTCGACAAGCTGGAGCGGTTTTCCGCAAGGCGCAGGGAGATTGTAAACTGGTATAACGAGGCGTTTTCAAGGCTCCCGCAGCTTTTTGTGCAGGAGGAAATCGCGGAGTCGGACACGACGAGACATCTGTATATCCTGAGAATCGTGCCGGAGCGGCTGCGGATTGACAGGAAGGGCTTTTTTGAGGCGCTCGGCGCGGAAAATATCTGCTGCAACGTGCACTATATCCCGGTCTACAGGCATCCCTATTATGAGAAGCTCGGCTACAGGGAGGGTTTATGCCCGCAGGCGGAGAAGCTCTACAGGGAAATCCTGAGTCTGCCGCTGTACTACGCGCTTACGGACCGGGATGTCGAGGATGTTATCACGGCGGTCACGAAAATCGCGGCATATTATGGAAAATAAGAGTGGCAAGGCCCGGTGATCAAGCCGGGCTTTTCGAAATCGAGAGGACAGTGCGAGGAGGGGGCGGGACATGCTATGAGCAGTGTTGCGATTATCACGGCGAGAGGCGGCAGCAGACGGATACCGCGGAAAAACATAAAGCCCTTTTTGGGGCGGCCCATACTGGAATACAGCATCGAGGCGGCTCTGCAGTCAGAGGCCTTTGAGGAGGTCATGGTGTCCACGGATGATGAGGAAATCGCCGGGGTTGCCCGAAGGGCCGGGGCGGCGGTGCCTTTTCTGAGGAGTGAGCGGACGGCGGATGACTTTGCGACGACGGCGGAGGTTGTCGGGGAGGTGCTGGAATCTTACGAGCAGATAGGGAAGGAATTTGACGCGGCGTGCTGTATCTATCCCACGGCGCCCTTTGTGACGGCGGACATGCTCCGGAGCGCGATGCGGCTCTTGGCGCAGGAGCAGGCGGACGGCGTCATTCCGGTGGTGCGCTTTTCTTTTCCGCCGCAGCGCTGCGTTGTGATTCGGGAGGGCAGACTGACGCCGAGATGGCCGGAGGACATGGCGAAGCGCTCGCAGGATTTGGAGCCGTTCTATCACGACTGCGGGCAGTTTTACTGCCTGAATGTGCAGAGCTTTCGCAGACAGCGGGCGATATGGATGGAGAACGTCGTTCCTCTGATTCAGGACGAAATAAACGTGCAGGACATTGACACGCTTGAGGATTGGAGACTTGCGGAGCTGAAATACAGGCTTCTGCACGAGTGACCCTTGCTGCGGTATGATGGCATCGGTATGGGACGGGGGGCCTTTAAGGAGGTATGTGTGATGGAAATCAACGGAAGAAGAATCGGGGACGGCACGCCGGCGTATATTATCGCGGAGATGTCAGGGAATCACGCGGGGGATTTGGCGCGCGCGCTGGAGATGGTTCATGTGGCGAAAGAGGCCGGGGCGGACTGCGTGAAGATACAGACCTACACGCCGGACACGCTGACCATTGACTGCCGGAACCGGTATTTCAATATCGGGGAGGGCACATGGAAGGGAGAAAATCTGTATGCGCTGTACCGGAAGGCTTACACTCCGTGGGAGTGGCAGGAGCAGCTCCGCGACGAGGCGGCCAAGGCGGGAATCGATTTTCTCTCCACGGCCTTTGACGGAAGCTCCGTGGATTTTCTGGAGACGCTGGGCGTGAGCTTCTATAAGATTGCATCCTTTGAGCTGACGGACATACCGCTGTTGGAGTATGTTGCGTCGAAAAATAAACCGATTATCCTGTCAACGGGAATGGGTACCCTGGAGGAGATTACGGAGGCCGTGGAGGCTGTTTACGCCACGGGAAACCGGCAGCTTGCGCTGATGAAATGCTCCAGCGCCTATCCCGCGAACCGGGAGGAGATGAATCTGAGCACGATTCCCGACATGAAGAAGCGGTTTGATATTCCGGTGGGGCTTTCCGACCATTCCATGGGGGCGTTCAGCGCGGCGACCGCGGTGGCCATGGGCGCCAATGTCATTGAAAAGCATTTCTGCATCAGCAGGGCGATCAAGAATCCCGATTCCGCGTTTTCCATGGAGCCGGACGAGTTTCGCGCGATGGTGGAGCAGGTCCGGGAGGTGGAGAAGGCGTTTGGGAAAGTGTTTTACGGCGTTTCCCGGCAGGAGGAGTCCAATGTCTGTTTCCGGCGTTCTCTCTTTGTGGTGCAGGATATCGAGGCAGGCGAATGCCTGACGCCGGAAAACATACGGAGCATCCGCCCCTCCTACGGGATCAAGCCCAAGTATTATAAAGAGGTTCTGGGGAAACGGGCCGTCCGCGCGCTCAAGCGCGGTACGCCGCTTTCGTTTGACGATATTGCGGACTAGGGGTGTGAGGAATATGGACTTGTATCTGCGCGAGGTGACGGAGGAGGACAGGGATCTGCTGTTCGAGTGGGCCAACGACCCGGTGGTGCGCCGCAATGCGTTTCACACGGAGCCGATCTCCTATGAGACCCATGTAAGATGGTTCCGGCGGATGCTTGAGAACGAGGCGGTGCATCAATATATCCTGTGCCGCGCCGGAGAGCCAATCGGACAGATACGGCTGGAGGTTGCGGACGGAACGGCTCTGATCGGTTACAGCGTTGCGTCCGGACAGCGTGGAAAGGGATTGGGAACGGCTTTGCTGGCGTTGGCAGGGGAGAAGGCCGGAGAAGTGGGAGATGTGAAAAGGCTGGTGGGACAGGTGAAGCGGGAGAACATCGCGTCTCAGAGAGCATTTGAGAAATGCGGGTATCGGAGAACGGAGGAAGCGGATTATATAACATTTGTTTTTGAATTATGAGAGAGCGGGAAAGGCAGGAGAGAAGATGCTGTACATTCGGGCGGACGGCAATACCGATATTGGGATGGGACATGTGATGCGGTGCCTGTCCGTTGCGGAGGCGGCCTGTGTCCTGCCGGGGGGGCGGCCGACGTTTCTTCTTGCGGACGAGGCGTGTGCGTCGATGATTGCGGACAGAGGCTTTGCCGTGCGGGTGCTTTGCACGGACTACCGGGAGCCGGAGTCGGAGCTGCCGATGCTTGCGGCGCTCCTGCAGCGGGAGGATGTGCTTCTGGTGGACAGCTATCAGGCGCGGCCCGCCTACTATCGCGCGCTGCGGCAGCGCTGCGGGGTGGCCTGTATGGAGGATATGGGGCATCCCTATCCCGTGAATCTGTTGATCAATTATAATCTCTATGCCCCCAAATTAAAAGAGGCTTATCGACAGGGCGCTGCGGACGCGCTCCCGGACAGGCTTCTTCTGGGAGCCGCCTACACGCCGCTTCGAACGGATTTTCAGACGGATACCAACTATGCGGTGCAAGATAACGTAACGGATGTTATGATAACGACGGGCGGGAGTGATCCGCATTTCGCGTCAGGCGCTCTGCTGGAGCGTCTGACAGAGAGGGATATGGGGACGGAAATCCGCTACCATGTGGTTATCGGCCCGTTTAACCGCTTTGCGGGGGAGCTGCGGCTGCGGTATGGGGACTGTGAGGCTGTGCGGCTCCATGAGAACGTGCGGGACATGAAGGCGCTGATGAGAGCCTGCGACGTCGTGATCACGGCGACGGGAAGCACGCTGTATGAGGTGAGCGCGCTCGGCGTGCCGATGATCTGCTTTTATTTTGCGGAGAACCAGCGGCAGGGTGCGGAGGCGCTTGCGGCGCTCACGGACATTGTGAACGCGGGCTGCTTTGCCGGGCGCCGGGAGGAGACGGTTGAGAGGATTGCGCAGGCCTTGCTGCGGTGCGTGCGGGACAAGGCTTATCGGCAGACGCTGTATCGTCAGGAGCGGCAGCTTGTGGACGGGGCGGGAGCCGCGCGCATTGCGGAGGCGGTTTTGTGCCTGGCGCAGGAGAAAAGGCACGGAGAATAGCGTGGCAGGAGGGATGCGGGTGTGACGGATGGAAGGAAGGAGCGGCAACTGAATTACGAGGTGCTCAGAATCATTGCGATGTTGATGATTGTCTGCCTGCATTATCTCAGCAGGAGCGGGCTGCTCGGCAATCCCGCGCGGCCGGATATGGCGGCGGCGGATTACGCCGTGTGGCTGGCGGAGGCTTTCTGCATCGTCGCGGTCAACGTGTATGTGCTGATCAGCGGGTATTTCGGTGCGTGCGCACCGGGAGATACGGCTCCGATTACGGCGGAGACGGTGATAAAAAGGCCGCTCAGGATATGGCGGACTGCGTTTTTTTACTCGGTTGTAATCGGTGGAATCGCCTTTCTCGCGGGGGGGTGGGAATTTGACATCTACCGGGTCTTCACCTACGTGTTTCCGGTCGTAACGGAGCATTACTGGTTTGTGACCTCGTACATCATTCTCTGCCTGTTCATGCCGTTTCTGAATGCCGGCGTCGCGCGGCTTGACAGGCGGGGGCTGTATGCGCTGATTCTGGGAATGCTTGTGGTTTTCAGTATCGCAAAAACCGTCATTCCCATGCAGCTTCCCTGGGACAAGTACGGCTACGACGCCTATTGGTTCGTCACGCTGTATCTGACAGGCGCGGCGCTTCGCAGATACGGGGCGCCCTTTTTGCAAAAAAGGGGGCGGGCCGCGGCGGTTTATCCGGTCAGCGTCCTGCTGATTTTCGCGAGCCTTGTCGGGCTCAGGGCGGTGTTTCTGAGAACCGGACGGTTGGAGGCCATGATACACTATGCCTACACCTACAATCATCTGCTCTGCTACACGGGTGCAATCGGACTGTTTCTGGCTTTCTCGCAGCGGGAGGAGGGCGGCGCCCGATTGGAGCGGTTCAGAAAGCCGATAGAGCTTTTCTCGGGGGCGACCTTTGGCGTGTACCTGCTGCATGAGCATCTGGATGTCCGCGAGCGGTGGACGACATGGTTTCCCGGGGATGCGGCGCAGGGCGGATCTGTTTCGGGGGTGCTCCTTCGTATGCTCGGCGTTGTGTTGGGGATGTATCTGGGGTGCTCGGCGATAGAAATCCTGCGGGCAGGGCTTGTGCGCGTCATCCGCCGCGGCAGGGCCCGCGGGGACGGGAGGAAGGAGCGCGGTTAATACGGACAGGAAATCAAAGGGTCAAACGAACAGAATATGGACCATCGTCCTGCTGGCGCTGGTGTTGCTGCTCTATCCGCTGCGCCATGTCCGGACAGGGGCGGATCTGATGGATGCGGGGTACGCGTTGGGGAATTACCGTTTTTTTGACGTGCTGGGCCGGACATGGAAGCTTGCGACATATCTTGCGAATGTGTTGGGCGTGGCGCTGTCGCATTTGCCGATGGGCAACACCTGGATTGGGATGAACGTATATACGGGACTTTTGGTGGGCCTGACGGCGGCGTCTGTCTATGTGTTTCTGGCAGGGCGGTACGCCCGGCGCAAGCGCGGGTACAGCGTGCTGTTGTTCGCGGCGGAGCTTACGGCGCTCTCACTCTGTTGGGCGCCGACGGTTATCCTGTATCACTATCTGGGGTATATGATGATGACGGCGGCGTCTCTCGTGCTGTTTTGCGCGATCACAGGGGACTCCCGCAGGGATTACATCATCGCCGGAGTGATCCTCGGCCTCTGTGTGGCGGTCCGAATGCCGAACATCACATACATGGCATTCATTCTGCCAGTGTGGTATTTTTTCTTTTTGAACCGCAGAGACTATGAGAGCGCCTTCAAGACGGCGCTGAGCCGCACCGGTCTCTGTATCGCGGGCTATCTTGCGGGGCTTCTGCCGCCGCTGCTTGTAATCGGACTGCGGTACGGATTCGGCGCGTATCCCGAGATGATCGGTTCTCTGTTCGGCATGACGGAGACGGCGACCGACTATAAGCCTGTGGAGATGCTGTTGGCGATGTTTGGCGATTATGTCCGTTACGGCGGATGGCTGCTTTTGTTTGCGGGCTATGCGGCGGCAGGTCTTGGGCTCTTTGCCGTGAGGAGGCAGCTGATAAAGAGCGGCAGGGCAAAAAAGGCCGGGACGTATCTGCTCCGTGCGCTCTGGCTGGCGGGGCTGCCGGTGCTTCTGCGCTTTTGCTATGGCAGAGGGATGTTTGGCTTTGATTATACCGATTATTTTTCGATGTATAAATGGGTGACCGTCTACCTGCTGGTCGTGATTGCGCTTTGCGTATGGATGCTGTTCCATGCAGGCGGGACAAAGACGCTGAAGCTGTGGTCCGTGTTCGCGCTTGTGACTGTTTTCGTCACGCCGCTGGGCAGCAATAACGGGCTTTATCCGCTCATCAACAATCTGTTTCTGCTTGCGCCGGTGTCGGTGCTGCTTCTTGCGGAGGCCTTTGGCGCGCTCGGGAAGACGGATTTCTCCTTTGTGGGGCGGGCGACCCTCTGCTGTATCGCGGCCTGTACCGCGATACAGAGCCTTCTGTTCGGAGCCGGCTTTGTATTCCATGACGCGAAAGCCGCACGGGAGCCGCGCGCGGTCCTGCATTTGCAGAGCGGCGTCTCCGCGGACGGGCTGCGGACGACAAACGCCAAGGCCGCGTCGCTTCAGGCGCTTGATTGTTGTCTTGCGGAAAACGGTCTGACCGGGGGTCGTGTGATTCTCTATGGAGACATTCCCGCGCTCGCCTATATTTTTGATTTGGAGCCCGCGGTGTTCACCACCTGGCCTGACTTGGATTCGAACGCGGCGGACCGGCTTGAGGAGGATTTGGCTGCAATACACGACGACCGGCCCGCTGTCATTCTCGGCGCGGAGTCGGTTGACTGGCTGACGGAGCAATCAGGCCTCCGATACCAAAAGCTGTGCGCAATCCAAGCCTTTATGAAGGCCAATGATTATGTTGAGATCTATTCCGACGAAGCATATCGGGTTTATATAGGGAAGTAACTTGCCGGGTTTGCAGCGCAAATCCGGTGCGGGAAATGCTGATTAGAGCGTTTCCCTTGCAAAATCCGGATAAAGTGTGTAAGATAAAGAATAATGCAAGCGTGCAGAAGGGAGCGCCTTATGATTAATTTTAACGTACCGCCTTTCACGGGAAAAGAGATGGAATACATCCGGGAGGCTGTCGAGAATCAGAAAATCTGCGGAGACGGCCCGTTTACGAGGAAGTGCAGTGAATGGATTGAACGGGAAACCAGGACGACAAAATGCCTGCTCACCACCTCCTGTACCCATGCGACGGAGCTTGCCGCGCTTCTGACGGACATAAAGGAGGGGGACGAGGTCATCATGCCGGCCTTTACCTTTGTATCGACCGCGGACGCTTTCGTGCTTCGCGGAGCGAAGGCGGTGTTTGTCGATATCCGTCCGGATACGATGAACATTGACGAGAAGAAAATAGAGGCCGCCATCACCCCTCGGACAAGGGCGATCGTGCCGGTGCATTACGCGGGCGTGGCCTGTGAGATGGATACCATTATGGCGCTTGCGGATAAGTATAAGCTTGCGGTGATCGAGGATGCGGCGCAGGGCATTATGGCCTCCTACAAGGGAAAGGCGCTCGGCGCAATCGGGGACTTCGGCTGCTTTTCCTTCCATGAGACAAAGAACCTCAGCATGGGGGAGGGCGGCGCCCTCCTGATCAAGGATGAGCGGTATGTGGAGGAAGCGGAGATCATTCGGGAGAAGGGAACCAACCGCAGTAAATTTTACCGGGGGCAGATTGACAAGTATACTTGGGTCAACTACGGCTCCTCCTATCTGCCGAGCGATATGAACGCCGCGTATCTCTGGGCGCAGCTGGAGCTTGCGCAGGAAATTACGCGGGCGCGGCTTGACAGGTGGAATCAATATCATACGTTATTGAAGCCGCTGGCGGAGCGGGGGCTGATCGAGCTGCCGACGGTGCCGGAGGGCTGCGTGCACAACGGCCATATGTACTATATCAAGACGAAGGATATTGAGGAGCGCAGCCGTTTTATCGGGTTTATGAAGGAGAACGGCGTCTGGGCGGTGTTTCACTATATTCCGCTCCACACGGCGCCCGCGGGGCAGCGATTCGGCGCCTTTGCCGGGGAGGACGTTTGGACGACGAGGGAGAGCGAGCGCCTCGTGCGTCTTCCGATGTTTTATACGCTCAAGGAGTCAGAGGTTGATTATATCGTAAGCAAGGTGAAGGAGTTCTATCACATATGATGAACAGGCCCACAAAGGGAACGGCGGGCAGATGGTGTGCGGTATTGTGCTTCACGTTGGCGCTGGTGCTCGTCCCCGCAGTATTTTTTGACTTTTATTATGATTTGAATGATGACACCGCAATCAAGGATATTCTGTCGGGAACCTACACGGGGCTGCCGAGCGGATACGGCATACAGCTTTTGTTCCCGCTGTCTTGGGTGATTGCCGGGGCTTACAGAATCCTCCCGGCGGTTCCGTGGTACGGGCTGTTTCTGTGCGTGTGCCAGTTCGGCGCGTTTGCGCTGATGGCGTGGCGGCTGACGGGACGTATGAGGCGGGGGCCGGCGAGGGCGGCGGCGCTGAGCATTCTCGCGCTCGCGGCGCTCGGGCTTTTCCTGCGGCAGCTGGTGATCGTGCAGTACAGTGTGACCTCCGGTCTCTGTATGGCGTGTGCGGTGTTTCTGTTCCTGACGGGGGAGAACGCGGACAAGCCGTCCGTGTTTGTCAGGCGCAATGTCGTTCCGGCGCTGTTGGTGGTTCTGTCCTTTATGATACGGACGGAGATGTGCATGATGCTGATGCCGTTTCTGATCTTTGCGGGACTTGTGAAATGGAGCAGCGAGGAGCGCGTCTTCACGGGCACGAATTTCAGAAAATATCTGTTTTTGTTCGCAGGGGCGATGCTCGGGATCCTGGTGATGTTCTCTCTTGACAGTCTGGCCTACAGCGGCAGTGAATGGAGGAGCTTTCGGAGCTTTTTCGACGCGCGCACGAAGCTGTATGATTTTTATGATTTGCCGCCCTATGATGATGAGAATGCGGCGTTCTATGAGTCCATTGGCCTGTCGGAGGAATCGTTTACGCTGTTGGAGAATTATAATTTCGCGCTGGATGAATCCATTGACGCGTGGATGCTGGAGTCCATCGCGGCGTACCAACGGCAGCGCGCGTGCGATGGGAAGGGGCTTCATGCCACGCTGGGCTATGTGACCAGAAGGAGCCCCGCGGAGGCGCTGTGGCAGTACCGGGAGCGAATGCTTTCGGGGCTTGCCGGTTTCGGCGCAACCTTCTTTGAGGAGCAGGGCGCCACGGAAAGCGCCGCGGCACTGTCGGGAGAGACGGTCGGCGGTTACGCGGTGCTTGGGGCGTATGTGCTCTATGTGCTTTTGTGTATTTTGCCGGCGTGCTATGGGAAAAAGTGGAAGTCATTCGTCAAAATTCTTGCGCTGGCGGTTATCCGCAGTGTTTTGTGGTTATATTTATATATGGTGGACCGCGCGCTCGAGCGCGTGACGATTCCGCTGCTGATGGCGGAGCTTGCGACACTGGCGGGGCTGATTTTGTCAGAGTATCGTGCCGGTGCGCCACGGGAACGGCGCGGCGGGACGGATCTTGTGAGCGGCATAGCCAACACGGCAATCTGTGTATTGGGGCTTTTGTTTCTGGCGGCGGCCTTCAGGGGCAGTTATAACCGGACCGCACAGGAGCTTCGGGACAGGGCGGCGGCGGATGTGCGCTGGGAGGCGCTCAAGAGCTATTGCGCCGTGCATCCGGACGACTTTTATGTGATTGATGTGTATTCCTCCACCTCCTATGGGGGCGCGCCGTATTCGGAGAAGATTTTTGAAAATGCGGACTCCGCCTATCGGAACTTTGACATCTGCGGCGGATGGGTGGCGAAGAGCCCTCTGTACAGGCAGAAGCTGGCAAGAGCCGGTCTCAGGGACGTCCAGAGCGCGCTCTGCGCGAGAAAGGCCGGGGCGGGGACGAAGGCGTATTTTGTGGCCGCGCCGGACAAGGATATTACATGGCTTGAGGCTTATTATGCGAAGCGTGGTATCGCGGCGGAGGCCGTCCGAGTGGACACCATTTGTACATCGGAGGGAACGTCCGCGTTTGCGGTGTATGCGCTGAGTGTGTCCGGAGCCTGAACAGAGCGGGCGGCCGGAGGGGAGAGAGGCAGGATAGGGAATGGAACCGGCAAAGAAGGATTTGAGGATTTGCGGCCGGCAGATTTATCTTCGGCCGATTACGGCGGAGGATACGGAGTCGGTCGTGCGGTGGCGAAACGACAAGGCGGTTGTGGATAATTTTATTTACAGAGAGCCGATATCGGAGGCGGAGCACCGCGATTGGCTGAGAAACAAGGTGGAGACGGGGCTGGTGCACCAGTTTATCGTGTGCGGCAACGCGGACGACAGGCCGTTGGGCTCTGTCTATCTGCAAAATTTTGACGAGGCGAACGGGAAAGCCGAGGAGGGGATCTTTCTGGGAGAACAGGAGTTGCGCGGAAGAGGCATCGGCACGGAGGCGGCGAAGCTCATGCTGTCGTACGCCTTCCACACGTTGGGGCTCCATAAGCTTATGGCGCGGGTTCTGGCATATAACCGGTCCAGCATCCGTATGCACGAGAACGCGGGCTACACGCGGGAGGCCTGTCTGAGGGAGGAGCTGTTTTTGAACGGAAGATACGAGGATTTAATTTTATTCGGGGCGATAAATTCCGAAAAACAGGGAGCCCCCTTGGGACGGAGGAAAAGATGAGCAAGATCAGTTTTGTCATTCCATGCTACAGAAGCGAGAAAACGCTGGAGGCGGTTGTGGAGGAAATCAGGGACACCATGCGGGGAATGACGGCTTATGAATACAATATATTTCTGGTAAACGACTGCTCGCCGGACGGAACGTTTGCGGTTATAGAGCGGCTTTGCGGGAAATATGACAACATTACGGGCGTTGATTTGGCGAAGAATTTCGGGCAGCACGCGGCGCTGATGGCGGGGCTGCGCCGGTCGGACGGAGACATTGTGGTGTGTCTGGACGACGACGGACAGACGCCGGCCGACGAGGTGGGCGGTCTGATAAAGGAGCTTGAGAACGGACGGGACGTCGTCTATGCGAGCTATGATTCCAAGAAGCACAGCGCGTTCCGCAATTTCGGCACCCGGATGAACGACCTGATGACGCGGATGATGCTCGGAAAGCCCAAGGAGCTGCGCGTTACCAGCTATTTTGCGGCAAGGCGGTTTGTGGTGGACAGCATGCTGGAATATGAGAACAGCTATCCGTATGTCATCGGGCTGGTGCTGCGCGCGACGGGAAATATTTCAAACGTGCCCGTGAAGCACCGCAGCCGTGAAATCGGCGCCTCGGGCTACACGATGAAAAAGCTGCTGGGGCTTTGGTTCAACGGGTTTACCGCGTTTTCCATCCTGCCGCTTCGAATCGCCACGGTGACGGGAGCGGTGTTTGCGGGAGCCGGATTTTTATACGGGATTTACACGATTATCAAGAAGTTTGTGAGGCCGGACGTGCCGCTTGGATTCAGCTCTCTGATGGCGGCGCTCGTGTTCATCGGCGGGATGCTGATGGTCATGCTCGGACTGATCGGGGAGTATGTGGGGCGAATCTATATCAGCATCAACAATTCCCCGCAGTATGTGATTCGGGAGACGATTTGCGGGGGAAGCGGCGCGGAAGCCCGGGAGGCGGAGCGGCATGGAGACGCGGCTCAGACGGAGTGACACTCAGACAGCGTGAGACAATCAGGTTGGGAAAGAGCAGGGAACAGGCTTGGAATTTTTAAGAGAGATATTGTCGGATCAAAAGCATGTGAAAAGAAATGCGAACATACAGATACTGATGGCGACGCTGGCCTTTATTCTGCTCGTCAGAGTGTATCCCATGGGAATTCCCCGGACTCATGAGGTGTCAAGGCAGCAGGCGGTTTCCGCGGACGCGCGCGGGGAGCTTGTCGGGGAGGCCTTTACGGCGCAGGATAAGAAGCTGCAGACGGTATATTTTACGCGGGAGCATCTGGACGGGATCGTGCTGTATCTGAACTGTAAGGTGATGCTGGAGCAGACGGTCACGGAGACGATATGGTTTCGGCTCTACAATGACGGCTTTTCCTGTATTTACGAGGAGGAGTACAGCTGTAGGAGAATGGAGAAGGACGGGTATCTGAGGGCATCCGTCGATATGGATGTGGAGACGGATCGGGCTTACTACTATGAAATCCTTGTCCCGGAGGAATGCGTGGACTATATTGAGCTTCCGGTTGCGGACAGGGGGGCGCTCGGACAGGTGGAAAACAGCACGCTCTATATTGACGGCATCATCAATGACGAGGTCTGCCTGATTGCGGACTTTGACTACTCCGAGCCGTTGTCGGCAGGGGGAATCCTGCTCCGCTATGCGCTGATTCTCGCGGTGACGGCGGCGCTGTATGCGCTTGTCATGCTGGGACTGTATTATTACGATAGGGAGCTCTCGGACTATGCGGGCGTGATTGACCGGTACGCGCGGGTGGCGGGAAGCGTGCTTGCGGGCGCCGGCATGGTGTTCCTGTTTCTGTTCTGTGTGGTGTGGAATAAATTCGGCGGCGGACTTTGGGACAGGCTGTTTTTTGCGGTTGCCGTTCCGGCGGCGGGTCTGTGGGTGATGGGGGCGCTGTGGCTGCCTTTTTTCTATCCTAAGAAGCCCAAGACGGTACAGGCTTCGGTGGGGAGGCAATTTTCCTTCCAGTGGCGCAATTATATACAGACGGTGAGCTTTGGCTTTTTATTTTACGCGCTTTGTCAGTATGTGAATGCGCAGAGGGAATATGACCATATGAAAAACACCCGATGGATGCTGATTTTCCTCGCGATCGCGTTCCTGATGACGTTCAGTGAGCGGCAGCTTCTGAACCGGCTGAACGCAATCTGGCTTGCCGCGGGTACAATCGGCGCGATTCTGTACTGCGGCGGCGTCACGGGGGATGAGCAAACGCAGATGCTTGCGAAGCTTACCTGCGGTGTGGTGGCGGCCTGGGGGCTTTTGATACTCAATATTTTATTACAGATACGGGTCGGCAGGGGCAGCCTTGCGTTGATGAGGGCTGCGGCTGCAGAACATGTCCCACAGGTGGTATACGGCGCGCTGTGGGTGGTTTTTGCGCTGTTTATGTGGTGCTACCGCTTTGAGAAGGTGTGGGTGTTCACCGCGGTTTTGCCGTTTTTGGCAATGTTTTTCCTCAGAATGATGCCGGCTGCGAAAAGCCGGTTCCTGAAGAATTTTACCGACGGGATTCTGCTGAGTTTCGGGCTTGTCGTTCTGTTCAGCCTGCATCACAGGCCGTACCATTATTGGACGCGCTATGGGGCGCTGTTTCACACGGTCGCCTGCACCGGCATGTACATGGCGGTGGTGTTGGGGGCGGCGCTGGGGAAGCTGTACGGAAAGCTCAAGGACGGCGGACATATGCTGCGCAGATGCTTTTATGAGCTCTCACTGGCGGCGTGCGCCATCAGCTTTATCCTGCTTACCGTGTCGCGGACGGCCTTCCTCACGATGGGGATTACGGTGGTGGCAATTGTGGGACTGGCGGCGGTAACCTACCGAAAGCGGCCTCGGAGAGTCCTGCGGGAGCTTGGCATGTTTGCGGCGGCAGTGTTGATGTGCTTCCCGGTGGTATTCAGCACGGTAAGGTCGGTTCCCGCGATAGCCGACGACCCGATTCAATATGAAATCGAGCGGGAGGATTCGAGCCATACGGTGCGCAAGGGAGACCGAATCGATTCGGGACTGTACATGACGGTGGAGCATTTTTTTTCCGTGCTTTTGGGGCGGTTCGGATATGAGGCCCCCGAGGAGGAAGAGGCCTTCAACGGTATCAGTGTGGAGGAGCAGGGGTTGTTGGCCTACACCGGAGAGGACTTTGCGGGAATGCAGATGAATCGGGCGGCGGACGACCCGGAGGGCGCCGCGCCGGAGGCGGGGCGTGACGTCTCCAACGGCCGTTTTGAGATTTTCAGGGATTATTTCAAGGCGCTGGAGCTGAAGGGGCACCCGGGAATGGGGCTGTTGAACGACACGGGAGAGGATCATGGACACGCGCACAATTCCTATTTGCAGGTTGCCTATAATTTTGGTATGATAGCAGGGATGGTATTTTTATCCATATGCGCGCTGTCGCTGTGGAGCGCCGCGAGGCTTGTCGTGACACAGGGCAGACAATACGGCATTTTCATGGTGCCGTTTGCGCTGGTGATTGTTTTTGGCGCTGTCAGTCTTACGGAATGGGCGTTTCACCCCTGTATTCCGGCAGGCTTCTGTTTTTTGATATTGCAGGTGCTTTTCCTGCGCCAATAGTATTGCCCGAGGAGGCAGAAGGAAGGCAAGTTAGATAGTATGAGGCTGTTAAACCGTGTGAATACTCAGCTTTTACAGAGAAGAATGGTGCTGGTGTTAATTGATATTATGACGGTATGCGTGTCGGGCATCATCCCTCTGTGGATACGATTCGAGCTGAAATACTCCGATATTCCGGACGTGTATTTGACGTCGGCTTGGGATTTTATGGCGGTGAATGTGGTAATCACGCTGATCGTGTTTTATCTGTTCCGCCTGTATCACAGCCTGTGGGCGTTTGCGGGACCCACGGAGGTGCAGAATATCGTGGCCGCGTGTTTTCTGTGCGCGGTTTTGAACTTTTTCGGAATGAAGCTTTTGCGGTATGAGATTCCGAGGAGCTATTATTTCATGTACGCGATGGTGCTGACGGTCATCACGACAGGCAGTAGATTTTCGTACAGAATCATGCGCGGAATCGTGCACAAGCGCCAGAACCGGAAGAACGGCACCCGCGTGATGATCATCGGCGCGGGGGACGCGGGCAACACGGTTATCAAGGAGATTACAAACAGCAACTACAGCACGATGACAATCAAATGCATCATTGACGACAATGAGAGTAAATGGGGCAGATTCATACAGGGAATCAAGATTGTCGGCGGCAGGGACCGGATTGTCGAGTACGCGGCGCTCTACGGCATCGACGAGATTATTATCGCGATTCCCTCCGCGAGCCGCCCGACCATGCGTGCGCTCGTGGAGATATGCAAGGAGACAAGCTGCAAGCTGCGCACCCTGCCGGGTATCTATCAGCTCGTAAACGGAGAGGTGAAGGTCAGCAAGCTGAGGAATGTGGACGTCGAGGATCTGTTGGGCCGGGATCCGATCAAGGTGGATTTGGAGTCCATCTTAAATGAGGTGCGCGGCAAAACCGTTATGGTGACCGGCGGGGGCGGCTCCATCGGGAGCGAGCTTTGCAGACAGCTTGCGGGGCATCAGCCCGCGCGGCTGATTATTGTTGATATCTATGAGAACAGCGCCTATGAGATACAGCAGGAGCTGAGGTATAAGTATCCGAATCTGGATTTGATTGTGCTGATTGCTTCCGTGCGGAACACAAAGCGCATGAACAGCATTATGCAGGAATACCGTCCGGATGTCATCTACCACGCGGCGGCGCACAAGCATGTGCCCCTGATGGAGGTCAGTCCGAACGAGGCTATCAAGAACAATGTCTTCGGGACGTGGAAGACCGCGCAGGCCGCGGTGCAGAACGGCGTTAAGAAGTTTGTGCTGATTTCCACGGACAAGGCGGTGAATCCCACGAATATCATGGGAGCCAGCAAGCGTATCTGTGAGATGATCATTCAGACTTACAACCGTCATTATGATACGGAGTTTGTGGCGGTGCGCTTCGGCAACGTGCTGGGGAGCAACGGGAGCGTGATTCCGCTGTTTAAGAAGCAGATTGCGGCGGGCGGCCCGGTGACGGTGACGCACCCGGATATCATACGCTACTTTATGACCATTCCGGAGGCTGTCTCGCTGGTACTGCAGGCGGGCGTCTATGCCAAGGGCGGGGAAATCTTTGTCCTTGATATGGGGGAGCCGGTGAAGATTTTGGACTTGGCGAAAAATCTGATTCGCCTGTCGGGCTATAAGCCGGATGAGGATATCAAGATAGAATTTACGGGGCTGCGTCCGGGCGAGAAGCTTTATGAGGAGCTTCTGATGAACGAGGAGGGGCTCACGGATACGGAGAATAAGCTGATTCATGTCGGGCAGCCGATAGAGTTTGACGAGAAGCGGTTCTATGTGCAGCTGAATAATCTGAAGCAGGCGGTGGAGAATGAGTGCGCGGATGTGCGTCCTCTGCTTCAGGAAATCGTGCCGACATATGTCCCGAAGAGGACAATGGAGGATTGAAAGGGAGGTTTTGCAATGTCAGAGAATGTGAAGGAAAACAAGCGGATTTATCTGTCCTCGCCCACGATGCACGGCGATGAGCAGCGGTTTGTGCAGGAGGCCTTTGAGACGAATTGGGTCGCGCCGCTCGGGCCGAACGTGAACGGCTTTGAGGCGGAGATGGCGGACTATACGGGCTGCGGTTACGCGGCGGCGCTCGATTCGGGTACGGCTGCGATTCATCTGGGACTGAAGCTTCTGGGCGTGAAGCGGGGCGACATCGTATTTGTGTCCGACCTCACCTTCTCGGCAAGTTGCAACCCGATTGTGTACGAAGGCGCGACGCCGGTGTTTATCGATGCGGAGCCGGATACCTGGAATATGTCTCCGGAGGCGCTTGAGCGGGCCTTTGAGAAATATCCGCATCCTAAGGCGGTCGTGGTGGTGCATCTGTACGGGACGCCCGCGAAGCTGGATGCGCTGATGGAAATCTGTGACAGACATCAGGTGCCGATTCTGGAGGACGCGGCGGAGTCGCTCGGCTCTACATACAGCGGAATCTCCACCGGCACCTTTGGGCGCATCGGCGTCTATTCCTTTAACGGCAACAAGATTATCACGACCTCCGGCGGCGGTATGCTGGTCTCCAAGGAGGAGGCGTTTGTGAAGGAGGCGCGGAAGCTGTCCACACAGGCGCGGGATGCGGCGAGGCACTATCAGCATTCCCAAATCGGATACAATTACAGAATGAGCAATATTGTGGCGGGAATCGGCAGAGGACAGCTGCTTCACATGAATGAGCATAAAGCGTTGAAGAACAAAATATATGATAGATATAAGGTTGCGTTTGCGGATAACGGGGCAATCCGCATGAATCCCATGAATCCCGAGGGGGACGCGAACAACTGGCTCTCATGCATTACTCTGGAAGCAGGCTGCTGCGTGACGCCGACGATGCTTATGGACGCGCTTGAGGCGGAGAATATCGAGTCGCGCCCGATTTGGAAGCCGATGCACTTACAGCCGGTATTTGCAGGCTGTGACTTTTTCAATCACAATGAATCCGACGTCAGCGTGGGCGAGGACATTTTTAATCGCGGCGTCTGTCTGCCGAGCGACATTAAGAATACGGATGAGGACATGGAGAGGATTATCGGAATCGTTAAGGGACTGTTTTAGAGAAAGGAGACCTGTATGTATTCCAAATACATCAAGCGGGCGTTGGATATTGTCATATCGTTTACCGCGCTGGTCGTTCTGAGCCCGGTCTTGCTGATCGTGGCGATTTTGGTGCGGGTGAAGCTCGGCAGTCCCGTGATCTTCCGGCAGGAGCGTCCGGGATATCGGGAGCGCATCTTCAGGCTGTGCAAATTCCGTTCCATGACGGACGCGCGGGATGAGAGCGGAGCGCTTCTGCCGGATGAGGTGCGTCTTACGCGCTTTGGAAAAGCGCTTCGCGCGACGAGCCTCGACGAGCTGCCGGAGCTTTGGAATATCCTAAAGGGGGATATGAGCCTGATTGGCCCGCGACCGCTGCTGGTCAGTTATCTGCCTTATTATACTGACGAGGAGCGGTTGAGACACAGTGTGCGCCCGGGACTTACGGGATTGGCGCAGGTGCGCGGTCGAAATCTTCTTGACTGGGACACGCGTTTTGCAACGGATGTGGAGTATGTCAGAAACATAAGCTTTTCCATGGATATAAAAATATTTTTTATGACGATACGCAAAATACTTGTTCACGAGGATATTGCAGTGGATACTGCAAAGGCAGAGGGAAACTTTGCAGAAATCAGGAGAGCGAAGCTTGCTGCCGCGAGTATGGAAAATAATAAGGGGTAGATTATGAATCTGTTAATATTAAGCTGTGGGACACGAGATATGGTTGTCCGGTATTTTAAGGCCGCGTTTGCGGGGGAAGGCAGAGTGATATGTACTGATTGCAGTCCGTACGCTCCGGCACTCTATGAAGGAGACGCCCACTATATTGTGCCGAGAATTACACAGGACGGCTATCTTGACGTGATATATGAAATCTGTGAAAAAGAGAAGATTACAGGCGTGCTGTCGCTTATTGACCCGGAACTTTCTCTGATTGCAAAGCATAAGGAGGAATTTCGGAATATTGGTGTCACGGTTATAGGCTCTGATTATGAGCTGTGTGAGCGTACCTTGAATAAGTGGGAACTGTACTGCTGGATGAAGGAGCATGGCTATCCGTGTGCAAAAACGTATATAACAATGGAGGATTTTTGTCACGACATGGGGTTGGGCGAGATTGATTTTCCTGTTTTTGTAAAGCCCATGAAAGGCAGTGCAAGTATTCAAATCGCGAGAGCCGATGACATGGAAACTGCACGATTTTTGTTTTCGCATGGCGAGGAAATGATTATACAGGAATACATGGCGGGACAGGAAATCGGAGCGGATGTTTATATTGACCTGATCAGCAGGGAGACAGTGTCGATTTTTACAAAGAAAAAGCTGGTTATGCGTGCGGGCGAAACCGATAAGGCCATATCTTTTGCTGATAAAAAGCTTTTTGATGAGATTGAAGCATTTGTGCGGGAAAACGGTTTTATTGGACAGATCGATATTGATATTTTTGAAAAAGCCGGCACATATTATTTTTCCGAGGTCAATCCGCGTTTTGGAGGCGGCTATCCGCATGCTTATGCGTGCGGTGCGAATCACATGGCATTAATCAGAAATAATCTTTCAGGGAAAATCAACGATAAACATATCGGGGATTATGCAGTCGGGAAGGTTATGATGAAATATAATGAAATAATGGTTATTGATGAGAAATGATGAAAAAAGTATTGATTTTGGCAAATTCCGCGAGCGGACTGTATGATTTTCGAAACGAGCTGCTGTTGGCGTTATTGAACGAATATGAAGTGCATCTCAGTCTGCCTGATGCGGAGAAAGCGCCTGAGCTTGCGCAGGAGGGCTGTAAAATATATGATACCCCCATAGACAGACGAGGGATGAACCCGATACGGGATCTTCGGCTGTTTTGCAGGTATTGGCGGCTGCTTCGCCGAATAAAACCGGATTTGACACTCACATATACGATTAAACCCAATATTTATGGAAATCTGTGTTGCCGTATTTTAAAGATTCCATATATAGCAAATATTACAGGGCTTGGCTCTGCTTTTGAAAAGGAGGGCGCATTACAAAAATTTGTCGTATTCCTGTATCGGATGGCTTTAAAAAAAGCGGAATGTATTTTCTTTCAGAATAACAGGAACAGGGAAGTGTTTGAGAGATTTCAGATATGCGGCAAAAGGACACGGCTTGTGCCGGGATCCGGAGTAAACCTTGACAGACACAGCTATAAGGACTATCCTTATAGAGCGAATCGCATGATATTTCTGTATGTGGGCAGAGTTATGAAAGAGAAAGGGATAGAGGAGTTTCTTTATGCGGCAAGGGTGATTCATAAAGAGTATCCGGAGACCTTGTTTAAGATTGTGGGAAATTGCGAAGAAGATTACAAGACTGTCATGGAGGAATACGAAAAAAAGGGTATATTAGAATTAACGGGATATGAGAAAAACATCCTGCCTTATTATCAGGAAGCAGATGCTGTAGTGATGCCGAGTTATCACGAGGGAATGTCGAATGTCATACTCGAAGCGTCGGCAAACGGCAGGCCGGTGCTTGCATCCCGGATTCCCGGATGTATGGAGGGATTTGAAGACGGTCGAACGGGATTTGGTTTCTCTCCCGGTGATGGTGACGCGTTGGTGGAAGCGATCAGAAAATTTATAGAATTGCCTCGCGAGGAGCGGGAGCAAATGGGAAAAAACGCAAGAAATAAGATGGAAAAAGAATTTGACAGAAAATATGTGGTAGCTGCCTATATGGAAGAAATCCGAAAGTGCGGAAAGAGAGGACAAGGATGAGCTTATACGAGGACATTGTAAACGGAAAAGAGAAGTTGTCGCTGGTGGGGTTGGGCTATGTCGGAATGCCGATTGCCGTGGCGTTTGCAAGAAAAATTCAGGTCATCGGCTTCGATTTGAACGCGGCGAAGATTGAGCTGTATAAGTCCGGCGTTGACCCGACAAACGAGGTCGGCGACGAGGTGATTCGGAACACGGCGGTAGACTTTACGGCGGACGCCTCCCGCCTGAGAGAGGCGAGGTTCCATATCGTGGCGGTGCCGACGCCGGTCAACGACGACCACACGCCGGATTTGTCGCCGGTGGAGGGCGCGAGCAGGATTCTGGGGCAAAACCTCACAAAGGGGTCGATTGTCGTGTTTGAATCGACGGTGTATCCGGGTGTCACGGAGGATATCTGCGTGCCGATTCTGGAGAAGGAGTCGGGGCTGAAATGCGGCGTGGACTTTAAGATCGGCTACTCGCCGGAGCGCATCAATCCGGGGGATAAGGTGCATCGCCTTGAGACCATCACAAAGATTGTGTCCGGCATGGACGAGGAAACCTTGGATGAAATCGCGAAGGTCTATGAGCTGGTGGTGGAGGCCGGCGTGTACCGCGCCGAGTCGATTAAGGTGGCGGAGGCGGCCAAGGTTATCGAGAACAGCCAGCGGGATATCAATATTGCGTTTATGAATGAGCTTTCGATTATTTTTAACAAGATGGGCATCGACACCAAGGCGGTGCTGGCGGCGGCGGGAACGAAGTGGAACTTCCTGAACTTTCAGCCGGGGCTGGTCGGCGGACACTGCATCGGGGTGGACCCCTATTATCTGACCTACAAGGCGGAGGAGCTGGGCTATCATTCCCAGATTATCCTGTCGGGGCGCCGCATCAATGACGATATGGGGAAATATGTGGCGGAAAACCTTGTCAAGAACCTGATTAAGGCGGACATTCCGGTCAAGAGCGCGAAGGTGGCGATACTGGGCTTTACCTTCAAGGAGAACTGTCCTGACACGAGAAACACCAAGATTATTGACATCTATAAGGAGCTGAAGGAGTACGGAATCACGGCGCAGGTGACGGACGACAATGCGGACGCCGAGGAGGCGAAGCGTCTGTATGGGATTACGTTTGTCCCGCTCAAGGAGATTCAGGACTGTGACGCGGTTATTCTTGCGGTGGCGCATGAGTCGTACCGCTCGCTTCTGCGGGAGGAGCTGGACGCGCTGTACGCGGATAACGGGAAGGCCAAGGTGCTGACGGATCTGAAGGGGATTCTCGACAGGAGGGAGTACACGGACGCGGGGTATCTCTACTGGAGGCTATAATGTGAGAAGAACTTCTAAAGCTCACGTCATGGGACGTTTCGCTAAGAAGTTCTAAATCTCACATAAGAGAATGCCCCTGTGGGGCATTCTCTGCACTGAATGGGTGATCAATGTGGGAAGAACTTCTAAAGCTCACGTCATGGGACGTTTCGCTGAGAAGTTCTAAATCTCACATAAGAGAATGCCCCTGTGGGGCATTCTCTGCATTGAATGGGTGATCAATGTGAGAAGAACTTCTAAAGCTCACGTCATAGGACGTTTCGCTAAGAAGTTCTAAATATGGAGGCTGGCGTAGAAATGGGATATAAGGAATTAAAATTTGACAGGGACAGCGTGTTTCTGGTGACGGGCGGCGCGGGCTTTATCGGCTCAAACCTCTGTGAGGCGCTGACCGACATGGGATACCGGGTCAGATGTCTGGACGACCTTTCCACGGGGAAGGAGGCCAACGTCAGGATGCTTGCGGACAGGCCGGGCTATACCTTTATCAGGGGCGACATCAGGGATTTGGACACCTGCATGAAGGCTTGCGAGGGCGTTGATTATGTCATGCATCAGGCGGCGTGGGGGTCTGTGCCCCGGAGCATCGAGATGCCGTTGTTCTATGAGCAGAACAATATTATGGGAACGCTGAACATGATGGAGGCGGCAAGACAAAACGGTGTGAAGAAATTCGTCTACGCGTCCAGCTCATCGGTGTACGGGGATCATCCGGTGCTGCCCAAGAAGGAGGGACAGGAGGGGAACCTGCTCTCCCCCTACGCGCTGACAAAGCGCGCGGGTGAGGAGTACGGCAAGCTCTACAAGCGTCTGTACGGACTTGACACATACGGACTTCGATATTTCAACGTGTTCGGGCGCAGACAGGATCCCGACGGCGCGTATGCCGCGGTAATCCCCAGATTTATCCGACAGCTGCTTGCGGGCGAGGTTCCCACAATCAACGGGGACGGAAAGCAGTCGAGGGACTTCACATACATTGACAATGTGATCGAGGCCAACATGAAGGCCTGCCTGGCGCCCTCGGACGCGGCGGGACAGGCGTTTAACATCGCCTACGGCGGACGGGAGTATCTGATTGATATTTATTATGATTTGTGTAAGGCGCTGGGCAAGGAGGTTGAGCCGAATTTCGGCCCCGACAGAGCGGGGGACATCAAGCACTCCAACGCGGATATCACAAAGGCGCGGGAGCTTCTGGGCTATGCCCCCGAGTATGATTTCGAGCGCGGAATCGCGCTGGCCATAGACTGGTATAAGGAAAACCTATGAAGATAGCGGTGAGAATGGATGATATTACGCCGGATATGAATTGGGAAAGCTTTCGATTCTTTCAGGCTTTGTTTGAGGAGACGGGGATTACGCCGCTGTTGGGCGTGGTGCCGGACTGCAGGGACAAAAAGCTTCAAATCGGGGAGGCGAGGGCGGATTTTTATCCGATTATGCGGGAGCTGGAACGGAGGGGGTACTGCTTTGCGATGCACGGCTACCGGCATCTGTATACCACGAGAAAGGGCGGGCTGTTTCCGCTGAACGGCTTCTCGGAGTTTGCGGGCCTTCCCTACGGGGAACAGCTTCACATGCTGGAGGAGGGCAGACGGATACTGTCCCGAAACGGCCTTGAGACGGATATGTTTATGGCGCCGGCGCATTCCTACGACAGGAATACACTGCGGGCTCTGCGCGCGCTTGGCTTTCGGAGGCTTACGGACGGCTTTGGCAGGGAACCCTATGAGTACGACGGCCTTGTATTTTATCCGATTTCCTTCCGGTTTGCGGGCAGTCTGAGGCAGCAGGAGGGATACACTACGCTTGTCATACATGCCAACACGGTTCTTGAGACGGAGCGGGAGCGCTATGAGAAGCTGTTTGGTGAGAACAGAGAGAAATTCATCTCCTATTCCGAGTATCTGCGGATACCGCCGGTGCGCAGAGGCCGAGCGGGAGGTCTTGCGGAGCGCTGTATGGCGGGAACGAAGCGTATTTTAGTCTGTATGAGAGGGTGAGGCGTATGTCAGAGCCGATAAGGGTGCTTCATATTGTCGGGGCAATGCATCCCGGAGGAATGGAAAACTTTATTATGAACCTCTATGAGCGGATGGACAGGGAGAAGATACAGTTTGACATGGTGGTTCACATGAGAAAGCAAAACGATTATGTGGACGCTATCCGGCAGATGGGGGGAAGAGTGTATGAGCTTCCGCGGCTGACCCGGAATCCAATACAAAATCTTATTCAACTCTTTCATATCGTAAGGGATAACCGGTATGGAATCGTCATCCGGCATACGTCCAATGCGTTGGCGGCTCCGCAGCTGTTGGCGGCCCGCGCGGGCGGGGCGTATACCATATGCCATTCCCACAATGAGACGGATCCGCAGAAGCTCCTGCACCGATTGGGGCGGCTGCTGATGCGGTTTGCGGCGATGGAGCGCTTTGCCTGCTCTGAGAAAGCGGGGCAATGGATGTACGGAAGACAGCCCTTTCGCATCATCCGGAATGCAATTGACATCCGGCGGTTTGCGTACAGGCCCGAGGCTTCAAGGAGAATACGGGAGGAGTTCAACTTAGGGGACAGGCGCGTATATGGGCATATCGCGAACTTTATATCCTCCAAGAACCATTTGTATCTGTTGCAAATATACAAGGAAATCGCGAAGCTTGACGAGAACGCGCGTTTTTTCTGTGTGGGCGACGGCTCGTTGAGAGCCGGGATAGAGTCCGAGATTCGGCGGCTGGGACTGGAGGACAGGGTGATATTGACAGGCATCAGAAAGGATGCGGAGGACTTCCTGTCCTGCTTTGACGTTTTTATCTTTCCGTCCGTCTTTGAGGGGCTTCCGCTGACGCTTATCGAGGCGCAGGCCGCGGGGCTTCCCTGCCTGATATCCGACACCATCACAAGGGATGTCGTCGTGTCCCGGAATCTGGTTCGGTATGAATCCATTGAGAGGACGCCGGACATATGGGCAAGGGAGGCGGCCGCCATGGGAATCGACGCGGACAGAAACTGTCAGTATGAGGCAATTGCCGGCGCGGGATATGATGTGGAGGCGCTGGCGAAATGGTATGAAAAATATATTACAGGAATACTTGGAAAGGAATAGGAGAAAGGAATGGGAAAGGTTATTCGTGTCCTTCATGTGGTGGGAAGACTGAATATAGGCGGTGCGGAGGGCAGAATCATGGATTTGTACCGCAACATTGACCGGGATAAAATCCAATTCGACTTTATGCAGCATATGGCGGATGAGGCTGTGTATCAGGCTGAGGTTGAGAAAATGGGGGGACACGTTTATCATGTGCCTCGTTTTCGCGTTTACAATTATTTCGGCTATAAAAAGAGCTGGGAGCGCTTCTTTACAGAGCATCCGGAGATTGACATCGTGCACGGACACATGACCAGCACGGCGGCGATTTATCTGCCGATAGCCAAGGCCCGTTTAGGTGCGTATACAATTGCTCATGCCAGAAACGCAGGGGTGGACAGGGGCATAAAAGGGTATATGACAAAGTGGCTGAGAAGGAATCTGAGTAAACGTTGTGATCAATGCTTTACCTGTTCAAGACTTGCGGGGGAAGCGGTCTTTGGCAGGAGGAATGCGGACAGGGTGACAACGATACCCAATGCGATTGACGTGGAGCGGTTTGCCTACAACCCGCAGACCCGCGCTGCGATGCGGGAGCAGCTCGGTCTGGGCGGTGGGGATTTCGTTATCGGCCATGTGGGACGCTTTGACACCGTGAAAAATCATGCGTATATGCTGGAAATATTGTCCGCATGTCTGAAAAAGAAGCCGTCGGTGAAGCTGCTTCTGGTAGGGGACGGACGTCTGCGGGGCGAGACGGAGCAAAAGGCAGAGCGCTTGGGGATTGCAAAGAGTGTTATTTTTGCGGGCAACCGGAAAAATGTATATGATTATTATCAGGCGTTTGACTTTTTCATTATGCCGTCCTTCTATGAGGGACTTCCCGGCACCGCAATCGAGGCGCAGGCAAGCGGTCTGCACGGAATATTGTCGGACAGGATAACGACGGAGGCGGTCGTGACGGATCTTATGTGCATGAAGAGTATCGACGCGCCCCCGGAGGAGTGGGCGGATGAAATTCTTGCGGCCCGCACGGGAGAGCGGACTTCGAGGACGGAGGAGCTCAGAGCCGCGGGCTTTGACGTGAAGGAGCAGGTAAAGCGGTTGAGTGATTTTTATCTGAGAGCGGTCGGGGAAGGAACATGAAGATTTTATTTCATTTAAACAGTATGGGGCGCGGCGGCGCGGAGCGCGTGGTAAGCATTCTGAGCCGCGCCTTTGCCGGGGACGGTCACGAGGTGGTGCTTGCCACGGAGTGGCTCTCCGAGAACGAATATGAGACGGATGCACGCGTCAGACGGATTTCGGTAGGGCTGACGGACAAGGAGGAGCGTCGGGGGAGGCTTCGCAAAGCCGCGCTCCGGCTTGCGAGGCTCAGAAGCTGCATCCGGAAGGAAAAGCCGGACATTGTCGTGTCTTTCTGCAGCAAGGCGAATTTCAGAAGCGCCATTGCCATGCTGGGCATGAGAACGCCGCTTCTGGTATCGGTGCGCAACGACCCGGACAGGGATTATGCGCCGTACAAAATTCCCACAAGGCTTATGGAGAAAAGGGCTTCCGGCTGTGTGTTTCAGACGCCTGACGCCATGAAATGCTTTTCCAAGGAGCTTCAGAAAAAATCCCGCGTCATTTTCAATCCCCTGTCAGAAAATTATTTGGAGCCGGAGGTCGGAGAGAACGGCCCGACGGTGAGAAAAAAAGAGATTGTCACGGTGGGACGCATCAGCGGACAAAAGAATCAGCTCCTGTTGCTGCGCGCGTTTCGGGGCGTCCTGAACACCTATCCGGATTACTGGGTAAAAATTTACGGTGAGATTCAGGACCGGGAAATATATGACGCGCTGCGGCAATATATTATAGAAAACGGACTTGAGGACAAGGTGCGGTTCATGGGGGTGACGGACTCCCTGCGGGAGGAGATTCGGGATGCCGCGCTCTTTGTGCTGCCGTCGGATTATGAGGGGATGCCGAATGCCCTGATAGAGGCCATGGTTCTCGGACTTCCCTGCATCGCCACGGATTGCCCGTGCGGCGGCGCGGCGATGCTGGTGCAGAACGGAGTATCCGGCCTTCTGGTTCCGACGGGGCGGGCGGATGCCCTGCAGAACGCCATGGAGGAGCTGTTGGCTAATCCCCAAGGGGCGCAGCGCATGGGAGAGAATGCGAAAAGGGTGTTGGAAAAGGTTCACCCGGATAAGGTCTGCGGGGAGTGGATACGTTATATATCAGAGCTTTTGGGAAATTAACCGGTGGAGGTGCCTATGTGTGGAATATGCGGTTTTGTCTCAAGAAGGGACATTACGTCAGAGCAGCTCAAGCGTATGAATGATACCATGTATCACAGAGGGCCCGATGACAGCGGGGAGGAAATCTTTGCCGCGGCCGACGGATATTCCGTGGGCCTTGCGCAGCGGCGGCTCTCCATCTTTGATCTGTCCGCGTTGGGACACCAGCCGATGCATTCGCGGGACGGACGGCTGGTCGTCACCTACAACGGCGAAATTTACAATTTCATGGAGCTGAGAGAGGAGCTCAGCGATTATCCCTTCCAATCGCACTGTGACACGGAGGTGATATTGGCCGCTTATTTGAGATGGGGAATATCCTGCGTGGACAGGTTTCAGGGAATGTTTGCAATCGCGCTGTTTGACCGGGAGACGAACGAGCTCTGGCTGGTGCGGGACAGAATCGGGAAGAAGCCGCTGTTTTATTGGATAAACGGCGAGGAGCTGGTGTTCGCGTCGGAGCTCAAGCCCATCATGGAATATCCGGGCTTCCCCAGGCGCATTCGCAGGGATGTTCTCAAGCGGTATCTGTTTCAGCAGTGCGTGAACGAGCCGGAGTCGATATTTGAGGATGTGTACAAGGTTCTTCCGGGGCAAATTCTGAGGCTCGCGTTGAAGCCCGGGGCGGCAGAGCGGATTGCAAAGTGGAAATATTGGGACATCGCGGAGGTGTACAACCGTAAAAAGGGAGAGCCCGCAGGCTCCTATGAGGAGGCCAGGGCGCAGCTCAAGGAGATACTGCGGGACGCGGTGGGAAAGCGGATGGCCGCGGATGTGCCGGTGGGCGCTTTTCTGAGCGGCGGCTATGATTCCTCGCTTGTCACCGCGATTGCGCAGGAGCTGAGCAGGGAGCCGGTAAAGACCTACTCCATCGGCTTTGACGAGGAGCGCTACAATGAGGCGGAATATGCACGTGCGGTGGCAGAGCACCTTGGCACGCGGCACACGGAGCTCTATATCGACGAGCAGGCCATGTTTGACATGGTGGAGAGCATTCCGCAATACTATGACGAGCCGTTTGCCGACAGCTCGCAGATTCCGTCCATGCTGGTGGCGCAGCTTGCGGCAAAGGATGTGACGGTCGTGCTGTCCGGCGACGGCGGCGATGAGTTTTTCTGCGGCTACAATATTTATGACAGCGTGGCGCAGGCGCAGAAGCTGGACGGCTTGGGGCGGCTTACCTACGGCGTCTGTCAGCTTCCGCCGTTTCGCAGGGCGGGGCTGCTTGAAAGGCTGCCGTTTCGGGTGCAGGTGGTCGCGGGCAACCACGACAGGGAGACCAAGACGCAGATAGGGGGAAGCTCCTATATCCGTGTGATTGACAAGATGCTTCCCGACGGCGGCGTGCCCTTTCGGTTCCCGATAGAGGGAAAATACAGGGAGAAGAGCTGGCAGGCGCGGCGGATGCTTCTGGACGAGGAGACGTATCTGCCGGGGGATATTCTGTGTAAGGTGGACAGGGCGACGATGAAGTATTCGATAGAGGCGAGGTGCCCGATTCTCGACGTCAATGTCATGGAGTATTCGTACCGCCTGCCGCACTCGTACAAGTATTCCGGCGGGGTAAAAAAGCGCATTCTCAAGGATATCGCATATGATTATATTCCGCGGGAGCTGTTGGACAGGCCCAAGGTCGGGTTTGGGGTGCCGCTTGACAAATGGATGCGCGGCCCGCTCCGGGAGCAGCTGACGGACATGTGCGACACGGATTGGCTCCGGCGTCAGGGCATCTTCGACGCGGCGTATGTGAACCGGTTTGTAAACGGATATCTGAGAACGGGGGACAAGGGCCCGTCGTCCGGCGCAAATTTTTCAAGAACGGTATGGTCCTTTTTTGTGTTTCAGCAATGGTACAGAACCTATATGAATGTGAGATGATTTGGACATGAAACGAATAGCACTGTTTATCAACTCCCTGCAAAAGGGAGGCTCTGAGCGTGTGATGGTCAATCTGGCGGAATATCTGCACGGGCGCAAATACGACGTCATACTGGTCACACAGTATAAGCGCGAGGTCGAGTACGACATCTGTCCCGAGATCCGGCGCGTCTATTCGGAGCCGGAGGAGACGCTTCTGCAGGGCGGGCGCATCCGAAATTTCTGCACGCGCTTCCGAACACTCCGGGAGATATGGAAGGCCTATAAGCCCGATGTGATACTGGCATTTCTGGGGAAAAATAATCTGATGGCGATTGCGACCTCGGCATTTCTGCCGGTCAGGACCGTGGTGTCCGTCCGGGGGGAACCGACAATGGAATATGAGGGAAAGCTCGCGCAGCTGCTTGCAAAGACGCTGTTTCGGTTCGCGGACGGCGTTGTGCTGCAGACGAAGCAGGCCTTTCAATTCTTTCCCAAGGCGGTTCGCAAAAAGAGCGTTCAGCTGCCAAATCCGCTTAATCCGCAGTTCGCAGACCGCAGATACATAGGCGCGCGGGAGAATATCATCGTGGCCGCGGGGCGGCTGGACGAGAACAAGAACCATGCGATGCTGATTCACGCCTTTGCGAAGCTTGCGGCGGAGTTCCCGAACATGAAGCTCGTCATATACGGGGAGGGGGAGCTGCGCGCCCGGCTGGAGGCGCTTGCGGCGGAGAAGGAGCTCTCGGACAGGATTCTGCTCCCGGGGAGCGTTGCAGACATTGCGGACCGGATTTGCAGGGCCCAGGTCTTTGTGCTGACCTCGAACACCGAAGGGATGCCCAACTCCATTCTTGAGGCGATGGCGCTGGGGGTTCCGGTCATATCGACGGACTGTCCCTGCGGCGGAGCGGCGGAGCTGATAACCGACGGGGTGAACGGGCTTCTGGTTCCCGTGGGGGACGCCTACGCGCTCTCCGACGCGCTGCGCAGGCTGCTGTCGGACGAGGCGTATGCGGCGGAGCTGAGCGACCGCGCTTACGCCTCGGTGCAGGCCTATTATCCGGAGGTTGCCGATAAGCGGTGGGAGGACTATCTGGAATCGCTCTAGGAGAGCGGCCGGCTCCGGATGATTCGCTCGAGGATATAGGCGATGTCCCGCAGACTGCAGTCGAGGGTGCCTTGGAACCACGCGATATACAGGCTTGCGGCGCCGCCCGCGTAAAATCTGCAGCGGGTCTGAAATTCGGGACTGCTGCGACGGCTTTGCGCAATGCCGCCGGAGGTGACGAGATGTCCGGTAATCAGCTCGGGAAGCGACACGAAGAAGGCGTTTGTGACGTGCGAGTTCATCAGCGCGAGGATGACCTCCCGGTTTTCCTCCAGATATTCCGATATCTGAAGAAAGAGCGGGAGCGGCGCGTCCAAGGGATTCGGCTCCTCGAGCGCGCACAGCAGATCGCACAGCGTCTGCACGATTTCATCCTCAATGGACTGAATCAGGCTGCCGATGTCGGGGTAGTGCGCGTAGAAGGTGCCGCGGTTGAGCTGCGCCCGGCTGACAATGTCTGTCACCGTAATCTTGTTGAGCGGCTTTTCCCGCAGCAGAGCGATCAATGCGTTCTTAATCAGTCTTCTTGAGCGGACAGCGCTCTTGTATTCCGCTTTTTGGGACATCTTCGTCCTCCTTTCCAAACGAGAAATCCGTTTTATGAAATTTTAATTTTTTTTATAATAATATTATCCATAAAATCCGACAAAATGCAACAGAGTGTTCAAAATAATACAAATTTTTGGAATATGTTGATTGCGTATACAATTTCTCCGTAGTAAAATATCTCCTAGTAAAACCGCGTGATTATGGCGGTACACAGAGGAGTGAGAACATGGAGGAGGAATCCAAAAACGGTAATTTTATGATAAAGGTTGCAACCTTTATCGTGGACAGGCGCAATTTGTTCTTTCTGTTATTCGGTATTGCAATCATTTTTTCCGTGGTTTCAATGAACTGGGTATCGGTGGAGAATGCGCTTTCGGCCTATCTGCCGGAGACAACGGAGACAAGCAGGGGGCTTGACCGTATGGAGGAGCAGTTCATCACCTATGGCACGGCGAAGGTGATGGTGACGAACATTCCATATGATGAGGCGGACCGAATCTACGAGGAGCTTTCAGAGATGGACAGCATCATCATGCTGGATTTTGACAATTCCAAGGAGCATTACAACAATTTCTCGGCGCTGTACAGCATTACCTTCGGCTATGACGAGACGGACGACCGGGCGCTGGAGGCGCTGGACGAGGTCAGGGCGATGCTGGACGGATATGACATTTATGTATCGACCTCGATGGGGGATGCGTCCGCGGAGCAGCTTGCAAAGGAGATGTCCGTGATCAGCGTGCTTGTCGCTATCGTGGTGGTGTCGGTGCTGCTCTTTACCTCACAGACATGGGCGGAGGTGCCCGTGTTGCTGCTGACCTTCTGCTCGGCGGCGCTGATTACCAAGGGCACGAATTTCCTGATGGGGACAATCTCCTTCGTGTCGGATTCCGTCACGATTGTATTGCAGCTTGCCCTGTCGGTGGACTATGCGGTTATCTTCTGCAACCGGTTCAAGGAGGAGCACCAGAAGCTCGATATCCGGGAGGCGGACATCGTGGCGCTCAGCAAGGCGATTCCGGAGATTTCCTCAAGCTCGCTGACGACGGTCGGCGGTCTGATTGCCATGATGTTCATGCAGTTTGGCATCGGAAGGGATATGGCGCTGTGCTTAATCAGGGCGATTTTCCTCAGTCTGCTCGCGGTATTCCTGCTGATGCCGGGACTTTTGATGCTGTTTGGCAAGGCGATGGACAAGACAAGGCATAAGAGCTTTATCCCCGCGATTCCGTTTGTCGGGAAGTTTGCCTATAAGACGAGATATATTATCCCGCCTTTGTTTCTCGTTGTCCTTGTGGGCGCGTATCTGATTCAGTCGAAATGCCCGTATGTATACGGGTATACGCAGTTGGAGACGCCCGTGCAGAGCGACGCGATGGTGGTGGACGAGATGATAGAGGAGAGCTTCGGATCGGAGAACTATGTGGCGCTCGTCGTTCCTGCGGGGAGCTACGAGAAGGAGAAGAAGCTCTTAAAGGAGCTGGACGCAAGGCCGGAGGTAGATCATTCGCAGGGGCTTGCCAACACGGAGGCGATGGACGGCTATATGCTGACGGATAAGCTGACGGCGCGGAATTTTTCCGAGCTTTTAGAGCTGGACTATGAGGTGGCGGAGCTGCTGTACATGGCGTATGCGGTCAACGACGAGAATTACGCCAAGATTGTGAACGGCTTTTCCAACTATAGCGTACCGCTGATCGATATTTTTATGTTTCTCTATGATGAAGTGCAGGAGGGGTATGTCACGCTGGACGATGAGATGATGGACACCCTTGAGAATGCCCACACGAAGATGCAGATTGCGCTGGATCAGCTTCAGGGAGAGGACTACAGCCGTATGCTGGTATACCTGACGCTGCCGCAGGAGGGCGATGAGACCTTCGCCTTTCTGGACGAGATGCACGAGATCGCGGGGAAATATTATGACGTGAGTGAGGTGCTTGTCCCGGGGGAGTCCACGAGCCAGTATGATTTGTATAAGACCTTCCAGCGGGATAACGCCGTTGTAAACGTGGTCTCGATACTGGCCGTGCTGGTGGTGCTGTTGTTTACGTTTATGTCGGCGGGGATGCCGGTGCTTCTGATCGCGGTTATCCAAGGGGTTATCTGGGTGAATTTCTCCTTCCCGTCCCTGCAGCAGCAGAATGTGTTTTTCCTGAGTGCGATGATCGTGTCCTCTATCCAGATGGGCGCGAACATCGACTATGCGATTGTCATCTCGGGAAGATTTCTGGAGATAAAGGATAAGATGTCCAAAAAGGATGCGATCATAGAGACGATGAACTTCGCGTTTCCGACTATCGTAACCTCGGGCACCATGCTTGCGCTCGCGGGCATCTTGATCGGACAGATGTCCTCGGACGGCGCGGTGTGCGGCATCGGACAGTGTCTGGGGCGCGGCACAATCCTTTCCATTTTCACGGTTATGTTTGTGCTGCCGCAGATCCTCCTGCTGGGCGAAAAGATTATCGACAAGACCTCGTTTGCGGTTTCCATCCCGCTCAAGCTTGAGCGGAGCGTCGGTCTGATGCGGGTTGACGGCATTGTACAGGGGCAGATCAACGGAAGCATTATCGCGGAGGTACACGGCTTCGTGCGCGGCGAGGCGAACCTTTTGGTCAATATGGGCAAAGTGGAGCCCAAGGAGGATGAAGGTCTCGCGTTGGAGGAATTGATGCGGAAGGAAGAGGGGGAAGCAGATGAAGACAAGAAAGAGAGTTAGAGCGCTGTCTGCCGGACTGGCAGGGATTCTCATCCTCACAATGCTTCCGGCGCAGGAGCTTGCGGCGGCGCAGCAGACAAAGGCCGGAATGCCTTGGCAGATGCCTGTCACACAGGAGGGGGTGTCTGTGGCGGAGGAGTCGGCCATAGAGGAGATTGTTATTCGGAATGTGGAGGATTTCCTTGCGTTTGCGGAGAACTGCCATATCGATTCGTGGTCTGCCAATAAGCGGATTGTGCTGGAGAAGGATATTGATCTGTCCGGTACGGACTTTCGGATGATTCCCGTTTTTGCCGGAACCTTCGACGGTCTCGGGCATACGATTTCGGGCTATGAGAACATGGGCAACGGCTATGTCGTGGGGCTGTTCCGCTATATTGAAAGGGACGGTGTTGTACAGAATCTGAAGCTCAAGGGGAATATTGAGGGCGCGGAGGAAAAGGAGTGCATCGGAAGCTTCTGCGGCGTCAACTACGGCATGATCAAGAACTGCAGCTTCCAGGGAACCGTGAGCGGCCGGGATACCGTGGGCGGCATCGCGGGCGTGAATGAAGGGACGGGGACGATAACGGGATGCGCGGCGGGCGGCCGCGTGACCGGATACTATATGACCGGCGGAATCGCGGGGACGAACCACGGTGTGATTACGGGGTGTACAAACCGTGCGGGAATCAACGACGACAGCGAGTGGGTCGAGGAGGACGACGAGATGGGTGCGGGCATCTTTTTCAGCATCACGGTCTCCGAATCGGATACGGAGCTGTACAGCGGCGTGGATACCGGCGGCGTCGCGGGGTATTCGGACGGTCTTATTTCGAGATGTACGAACCTGGGAAAGGTCGGCTATGAGCACACGGGATACAATATCGGCGGCATCGCGGGGCGTCAGGCGGGCGTTGTCTCGCTTTGCACGAACAGCGGCGGGGTCTATGGACGAAAGGACGTTGGCGGGATTGTGGGGCAGATGGAGCCGTACATTGAAGTCAACGAGGCGGAGTCGCTGCGGGATGCCGTGAACAGGCTGCATACGCTGATCAACAAGACCATTGACGATTTGCAGGCGGGAAAGAATACGGTAAAGTCGGACTTGGACAATCTGAACCGGTACACGGATTGGGCGTTGGATTCGGGCGATGCGCTTGCGGAGCAGCTGACGGACTTTATTGATGACAATATCGGTCAGACGCAGGCGATTGCCGAGCGGATGGAGTATGTGATGGAGCAGCTTCCGGGCATCATGCAGAATACCTCCGACGCAGGTTCGTTCTTTCGGGATCTCAATGACACCGTAAAGCAGCTGAGCGATCATCTGGATGTCGTCTCAAAGGTAGACGCAAGTCCCTATGAGGAGACGGACTACAGAAGGGTATCGCTGCTGTCCACGGTCGGCGGGTCCCTGACCTGTGACAGCGGAAATCCGAGGGAGAATGACGTAATCACCATTACCGCCGCGCCGGAGGCCGGATATAAATTGGCGGGTTCTCCGACGGCGACGGATGCGAACGGGAGCGCAATCGCGGTGACTGCCGCCGGCGAAAACGTGTACACAGTGGTTATGCCGTCCGCCAACATTAAGGTGTCGGCAACCTTTATCTGTGATGAGAGCGTCAACCGGGACAAGATCCTTTTGTCCTCCAATGTGAGTGGGAATGCTTCTTACGGCATAAGCGGCAATACCGTGACGCTTACGGTGGAGCCGGACGCCGGGTATATCCTGTCCGGGAATCCGGAGGTATTTGACAAAGGGGGAAAGAATGTCCCCGTCTCCAAAAAACGGAGCGATGCCTATGTATATGAGTTTGAGATGGAGGACGCGGCGGCGCCCTACAGTGTGCGGATAACCTTTGAGGGGCAGAATAAGCAGCAGACGATTGACGCTTCCAGACAGGGCATAAAGGATGATATCAAGGCGCTGCAGGAGGCTTCGGACAGAGTGCAGCAGTCCGTGAAGCGGCTGAATGAGCTGTTGACGGATGCGGACGGAAATCCCAGGGAGTGGGGTGAGCTTACCTCCAAGGAGCAGGAGGAGGTGCTGGACGAGGCCGAGAAGCTGTCAGAAGCCGTTGCGGATATGTCCGTGGCTGCCTCGTCGGTGCTCGGGGACCTCGGTGTGATCAGCAATATCTTAACGCCCTACACCTCCGACGCGGCAATGGCCGCAAAGGGGGATATCGAGGCGGCTACCCGCTATGTTCAGAGCATTATCGATTCCTTAAAGGGTGCGTCGGGCGGACTCAGAGAGCTTGTAAACTACATCAATGCACAGACGGACATCCGATTCACACAGCTGGGAGATACCTTTGACGAGAAGCGTGAGCGCTTTCACAATCAGCTCAAGGGCATCTCGGACAGTCTGAAGAGTCTCGGGGACAACGCGTCGGATTACTCGGATATCATCAATGAGGATCTGCGCGCGGTCAATGACCAGATCAATGTCGTGTTCAATCTTCTGACTGACCGGCTGGCTGATTACAGTGAGTTCAGTGCGGAGGATCTGTACGAGGATATGTCGGACGAGGAGATTGAGACCATAACGACGGGCCGGACGGACGACTGCACGAACAAGGGCGTTGTGAAGGGCGACATCAACATCGGCGGTATCGCGGGGGCGATGTCCATTGATGATGAGGATCCTGAGGACAGCGCGGCCGGGAGCGTCGAGTACCGCATCGGCAGGAGGTACGTTACACAGTGCGTGATCACCGGATGCGTCAATGAGGGCTATGTGACGGCGCGAAAGGACGGCGCGGGCGGCATTGTCGGCTATATGAGGCACGGCGTCGTGTTGGATTCGGAGGGCTACGGAAGCGTGGAGAGCACCGAGGGCGACTATGTCGGCGGCATCTGCGGGGAGTCGCGGACGATTATCAGGCGCTGCTATGCGCTGTGCAGTGTCTCCGGCAACAAGAATGTCGGGGGGATTGCAGGCTATGCGGATACGCTCAAGGACTGTTGCGCGATTGTGAGCGTCGAGGCGGCCGCAGACCGAAAGGGAGCGATTGCGGGGCAGGTGACCTCCTACGAGAATACGCATGGGGATGAGGAGGAGGCCGCGAAGGTATCCGGGAATTACTATGTGGGCGACGAGCTTTGCGGTGTTGATGATATCAGCTATGTGGGTATCGCGGAGCCGATAACGTATGAGGAGCTGCTCACGGTGGAAAATCTCCCGACGGCGTTCCGGCATCTCAAGGTCGTGTACCGGATAGAGGACAGCTATCTCGGCACGCAGGAGGTCGCCTTCGGGGAGAGTCTTGCCGGTCTGCAGTATCCGCAGATTCCGGAGCGGGAAGGGTATTACGGCGTGTGGCCGGACTACACGGGCGAGTACATGAAGGGAAATCTCGTGATCAACGGTGAATACAGGGAAAACGTCACCGTGGTGGAGAGCAATGAAAAGTACATGGAAAGCGCGGAGACCGCGGAGGAATACCGGAGGCCGTATGCGCTGGTGGAGCAGATATTCACGGAGGAGACGACGCTGAAGGTCGGGATAAGCGATATGGCGTCGCCGGAGGCCGCGCGGGATAAGGAGCATGTCATCTACAATGTCACGCTGGAGAATGCAAATATCGGCGATGCGGAAACCTTTGCCGTGCGGCTGCTGAATCCCTATGAGGACGCAGTGGTGTGGGGATACCGCGACGGCGTGTGGACACAGCGCGAGAGCAAGGCCAGAGGGCAGTATTTACAGGTGGAGATGACTGGGAGCAGGGAGGCCTTCTGCGTGGTGGAGGAGAAGACGGACATAAGAGGATTTATCGCGGCGGGCGCGGCGGCAGCCGTGGTGATTGCGCTGCTTGTCCTGATAAAGAAGAGCCGGGCGCGCAGACGCAAGAGGAAGGCCGCAAGGGCGGACGACGCGGAGCAGAAGACGCCGTAAGCGGATTTGGAGCCGGCGCGCATGAAACTGCGGCTTCCGGGGAAAATAGCAGTATCAGTCAGCCTGAAAAGCGCAATCTGTGGATTGCGCTTTTCAGGCTGAGTATGCTATACTATCAGTTGGTTACGAATGTAAAATCCGGTAAACAGAGGAAGCGCTCATGTTATTTAACTCCTATTCTTTTTTGATTTTTTTTCCGATTGTCATACTGATTAATTTTGCGTTGCCCAAGAAGGTGCGGTATGTCTGGCTGCTTGCGGCAAGCTGGTATTTCTATATGAGCTGGGATGCCCGGTATGTGCTGCTGCTTCTGTTCTCGACCGCGGTGACCTATGCGAGCGGTATCGCAATCGAGAGGGCGGACTCTCAAAGGGCGAAAAAGACGGCCGTTGCGGTGAGCTTTGTATTGAATATCGCCGTTTTGTTCTTCTTTAAATATTTTAATTTCGCGATCGATTCCCTCAATTTGCTGCTCTCGGGCATTCATATCTCGCTGCCCAAGCCGTCCCTTTCCTTTTTGCTCCCTGTGGGCATCTCCTTTTACACCTTTCAGGCGCTGAGCTATACCATGGACGTCTACAGAGGGGAGGTTCGCGCGGAGCGGAATTTCTTTAAATACGCGTTGTTTGTGGCCTTTTTCCCGCAGCTGGTTGCGGGGCCGATAGAGCGTTCCAAAAATCTGCTCAGGCAGGTGAACGAGACGCATAAATTCGACTTTGAGAGGATGCGGGAGGGGCTTTTAACCATGCTCTGGGGATATTTCCTCAAGCTTGTCATAGCCGACCGGGCGGCGATTATCGTGGACGCGGTATACGGGAATTACGCGGAGTATGGGGGCGTTTATCTCATCGCCGCGTCGGTTCTGTTTGCGGTACAGATTTACTGTGATTTCGCGGGTTACTCGACGATTGCGGTGGGTGCGGCAAGAGTATTGGGCTTTGAGCTGATGGACAATTTCAACTGTCCGTATCTGTCGCGGAGCATCGGGGAATTCTGGCGCAGATGGCATATTTCGCTGTCAACGTGGTTCCGCGATTATCTGTATATTCCGCTGGGTGGAAACAGAAAGGGCGTTCTGCGAAAATATATCAACCTTCTCCTTGTCTTTCTGGTCAGCGGCCTGTGGCACGGCGCGGCGGGCACCTATGTGGTCTGGGGGCTGATACACGGCATTTATCAGGTCGCGGGAGGCGTCACGAGACCGGTGCGGGAGAAGCTCAACGACATATTCGGCATGAAGCCGGACTCCGTGGGACATAAGATCGTGAGCGGGCTGGTTACCTTCGCGCTGGTGGATTTCGCGTGGATATTTTTCCGCGCGGAGAGCCTTGGCTCGGCCGTGGAGATTATCCGAAGCATGCTGCATATCGGAAACATGGGCATACTTTGGACAGGGGGATTGTATGAGCTTGGCCTGAGCCGATGGAGCTTCCGCATTCTGCTTCTGGCGATCGCGGTGCTGTTTTTCTCGGATTTTATGAAATACAGGGGAATTGAGATTAGGAAGATTATTTTGGAGCAGGAGCTTTGGTGCCGATGGCTGTGTTACATCACGGCGATTTGGTTTGTGCTGATTTTCGGGATTTGGGGAGGAACCTATGACGCCGCGAGCTTTATCTATTTTCAATTTTAGACAGGGGAGTATCGGGATATGACGGTAAAAATAAAAAGAGCGGCAGGCTCGGTTTTATTTGCGGCGCTGGTGATTTTCCTGCTGGCGAAGACGAGCTTTCTGTTCGAGCGAAAATACAGTTATTGGAAGTATTATGATTTTTACGGGCAGACGCAGGACTTCGACGTGCTTTTCCTCGGGACAAGCCATGTTATCAACGCGGTATATCCCATGGAGCTGTGGCGCGACTACGGGATTGTCTCCTATAACCTTGCCAACCATTCGGAGAACATCTGCACGAACTACTGGCAGCTGGTGAATGCGCTTGAGCACACGACGCCGAAGGTGGTTGTGATTGATCTGTATGCCGTCGATGGGGACGGCAAGGTGAATACGAAATATCTGCACAACTTTACGGACACCGTGCCGCTGTCGCTGACGAAAGTGAGAATGATATGGGATCTGCTGGAGCCGGGGGAGCGCGCGGAATATCTGTTTCCGCTTTCTCTGTATCACAGCCGCTGGGACGACGACTTTGGCGCGGAGGATCTGCATCCGGAGACAGGCTGTGAGAAGGGGGCGGAGCTCCACGAGGAGGTGGTCGTGAACACGCCGCCGGAGCTGATACCCAAGGAGCAGTATGACCCCGCGGATCGTCTGAACAAGCGATATCTGCAGAAAATCATAGATTTGTGCAGGGAGAAGGACATTGGCATCGTGCTGATGTATATTCCCTACGATATGCCGGCGGGAGAGATGGCCGTCGCAAACTGGGGATATGTCAGCGCAAAGGAGAATGATGTGCCCTATCTGAACTTTGTGTATGAGGATTTGGAGCTGAACTACGCGACGGACTGTGCGGATGTCAGCCATCATTTAAACGCGTCCGGGGCGAAGAAGGTCAGTGATTTCCTGGGAAAATATCTGACGGAGCATTATGATGTGCGCGATAATCGGGAAAATCCGGAGTACGCGTTCTGGAACCGGGACTATGAGGAATATAAGCGGGAAAAGCTGGAGTGGCTCAACGGGATTCAGGATACCTGGTCTTATCTGATGCTCTTAAACGACGCGGATTATGAGACGACGGTGTACGCCACGCGGGATTCTCTGATATACGGGGACGACGAGATTATGGCGCTTCTGGAGAACATCGGGGTGTTCGGCTCGCTGACGTATGTTGAACTGTCCGACGAATACTATGAGGGGAACTTCATGGTGGAGGTAACGGATAAGGATACGGGGGAGATCGTGAGCGAGCGGCGGTTTACGAGAATCGAGAGCAACGTATATGATACTTATTAGAAAGGGATGGCGGTCGATATGTGCGGAATTGCGGGCTTTTGTGATTATCCCGGGAATTGGCGGGAGAATATACAGCGGATGAATGACAGAATGTACCATCGCGGGCCGGATGCGGGCGGCGTGTGGGCGAGTGCGGACGGCCGTGTGGTGTTGGGACACCGGCGGCTCTCGATCGTCGATTTGTCGGACACCGGCGCACAGCCGATGCATTCTGCGTCCGGACGGTATGTGTGCGTCTTTAACGGGGAGATTTACAACTACAGGACGATAAGGGACCGCCTGCTCGCCGAGGGGAAGGTGCGCGGGTTTCGCGGAACCTCCGACACGGAGGTGCTGCTGGAGGCGTTCGAGGCCTACGGGGTAAAAGAGACGATTTCCATGTGCAAGGGCATGTTTGCCATTGCCCTGTCGGATAAGGAGACAGGGCGGCTTACGCTGATTCGGGACCGCATCGGGGAGAAGCCGCTCTACTACGGATTTGTCAACGGAGGGTTTGTCTTTGCCTCGGATATCGGGAGTATCTGCGCGCTGGAGGGCTTTCACAATGAAATCGACAGGGAGGTGCTGCAGCTCTATTTTATCCATGGATATATACCGGCGCCGTATTCCGTTTATCAGGATATTTACAAGCTGGACGCGGGCTGTATGCTCGAGCTGGACGCTCCCTATAAGGAGCCGCGGCGCAGCGTGTACTGGTCCGTCAGGGAGGCGGCAAAATACGGCGAGGCGCATCCCTTTCAGGGGACGAGGCAGGAGGCTGCCGACGAGCTGGAGCGGCTTTTGAAAGCCTCCATCCGGGAGCAGATGGTCGCGGACGTTCCGGTCGGCGCGTTCCTCTCGGCGGGCATCGACAGCAGCACGATTGTGGCGCTGATGCAGACGCAGTCCGCAAAGAAGGTCAGAAGCTTTACCATCGGCATGGAGGAGAAGGGATACAACGAGGCCGTCTATGCGGCGGAAATCGCAAGGCATCTGGGAACCGAGCACACGGAGCTGTATATCACGGCGCAGGATGCGAAGGCCGTGATTCCGAAGCTTGCCCGGATGTTCGGGGAGCCCTTTGCGGATTCCTCTCAGATACCGACCTATCTTGTCAGCAAGATGACGCGGGAGCATGTGACGGTATCCCTGAGCGGGGACGGCGGGGACGAGCTGTTCTGCGGGTACACGACCTACTCGTCAATCGACCGTATATGGGGCAAAATGAAGGGATATCCGTACGGCGTGCGGCGGCTGTGCAGCAATCTGCTGATTCACTGTCCGCTGATCAGGAATAACCGGGTATTACAGACCAAATCCTATCTGCTGGGGGCCAAGAGCCCGGAGCACCTCTACGAGCTGTCCAACGCGCAGGAGGCGTCCAATCTCCGGATCGCGCTGGAGCCGGGAGCGCACCCGTACAAGCACAATCAGTATCCCTACGGCGCGCTGAAGGACGCGCAGAATGCGATTATGCTGATGGATATGGAGGTGTATCACCCGGACGATATTCTGGTCAAGGTGGACCGGGCGGCGATGGCGGTCTCTCTGGAGACGCGGGTGCCGATGTTGGATAAGGATGTTGTGGAGTTTGCGTGGACGGTGCCGATGGAATATAAGAAGCAGGGCACGGAGGGCAAGCTTGTGCTGCGGGACGTTCTCTATCGGTATGTGCCGAGGGAGATGATGGAGAGACCCAAGAAGGGCTTTTCCATCCCGATTGAGAAGTGGCTTCGGGAGCCGGAGCTGCAGAGCTGGGCGGAGGCGCTGATTGACAAAAAGCTGCTCCGGGAGCAGGGGCTTTTGAATGCGGACGAGGTGTGGCGCATCTGGGAGGATTTTGTGAAAAACGGAACCTGGCGGATCCAAATCTGGTATATCCTGATGTTCCAGAGCTGGATGCTCAACAGAGCCGCCGAAGCGTCTCGATGACAGCGTCCTGATGACAGCGTCTTGATGACGCGCAAGCATGGCATGGGATACGGATTCGGCGGGGGAGAGACACCGGAAAAGGGGAAAGAATGGCTGCGGTTTTATTGAATTGGGTTTATATATGCTTTACGGCCTTTGCAATGGGGCTTGCCTTTTCAAAATTTGCGGAGAGGACGCTCGGATACCGCATAAAAGGTGCGGACAGCCTGATTTTTGCCGGGCTTGTCATTGCGACGGTGTACGCGCAGCTCTTCAGCCTTGTATGCAGGGTGGGACTTGCCGCCGATATGATACTGCTTTTGGCGAGTGCGCTTATTTGTGCTGCGGGACGCAGGGAAATCGGCAGATTTTGGGCGGACGGGAGCGTTTTCCTGCGCGGGGGAAAGGGCATCCTGACGCTTGCGCTTGTCCTGTTCTGGGCCTACTGTACCTCAAGGGGATATATGCACTATGATTCCGATTTGTACCATGCGCAGAGTATCCGGTGGATAGAGGAGTACGGTGTGGTCAAGGGGCTTGGCAACCTTCATGTGCGTTTCGCGTATAACAGCTCCTTTTTTGCGCTGTCCGCACTCTATGGCATGCGCTTTTTGACGGGACAGTCCCTGCATACCGTAAACGGGCTGTTCGCATTGCTGCTAAGCCTTGAGGTGCTGAAGCTCACCGGAATACGGGCGCGCAAGAGGCTGCTGCTGTCGGATTTTGCGCGGTTGGGAGCCCTTTATTATCTGACGGTCATCTACCGCGAGATTACCGCGCCGGCCTCCGACTATGCCATCATGTGTATCGTCTTTTATCTGATGATCAAGTGGCTGTCCCTGTCGGAGGAAAACATCGCCGAGGCTGCGCCGTTTGCGCTTTTGTGCGTGGGTGGGGTATACGCGGTGTCCGTAAAGCTGACGGCGGGTCTGATTCTCCTGCTGACGCTCAAGCCGGCGTTCCTGTTGCTTCGGGGGAAAAGATACCGGGAAATCGCGATTTATCTGTCTATGGGACTGCTTGTGCTCCTGCCGTGGGTGGCGAGAACCGCCTTGATTTCAGGGTATCTTCTGTACCCGTTTCCGGAGCTGGATATTCTCGCGGCGGATTGGAAGATCCCGGCTGCGGCTGCGGCTCTGGACGCCGCGGAGATAAAGACGTGGGGGCGCGGACTCAACAATGCGGCGCTTGTGGAGCTGGGAATCGGTGAGTGGGCGCCGAATTGGTTTCGCACCATGCTCCCGGCGGTGGGAAAGCTGTTGATTATTGCGGACATGCTGTGTCTGGCGGCGTTTGTGCCGTTGGCACTATATCTGCTTGCGGGCGGGAAAGTGCGAACGGCGGCGCGTTTGGACGCGCTTCTGGCGCTTTCCGGCGTGACGGCCTCCTATCTGTTCTGGCAGTTCTCCGCGCCGCTGCTGCGCTACGGGTATGCGTGGGCGCTCCTGACGGTGGCGCTGACCGGAGGCATGACTTATGATGTTTTCCTGACCGGAAGGAAGGATATATCGCACGGCGCGTATGTCTGCATATCGGCGGCGGTTGCGGTGTTTACGCTTGTCAAGGCGACGTCCTTGGCGGGGTATGTCTGTGAGACGGCGGCGGAGCCGTATTATCTGTGCCAGGAGGATTACGGGGAATATGCGCTGGAAGCCTATGAAGTTCAGGGCGTCACTTTCTATTACCCTGAGGACGGGGACCGCGTGGGCTATGCGGTGTTTCCCGCGCTGCCGCGGCGGACGGATATACGCTTTCGCGGAAAGGGGATAGAGGACGGATTTTGTGCGGGGGAGTGACGGATGGCAGTAAAGAATTTTATAAAAAGCAGATATTTCATATTTACGGTATGCTTTTGGGCGTTTACGGGTCCGCTGGTGTACTATATTTCATCGCTCGGCCTGTGCATGACGGGAACGGGAGATGCCATTTCGCAGCATTATCCGATCATGGTATATGTCCGAAGTCTTTGGATTGATTTTTGGCAGGCGCTGCTGCACGGGGAGCGGTTTGTGTTTCCTATGGTGAATTTTTCCATCGGTATGGGGGATGACACGATCATGGCCTTGAACTATTACGGCTTAAATGATCCTTTTTATCTGTTGACGGTACTGGTCTCGGAGGAAAATCTCCCATATTTCTATTCCGTCTTATTCTATCTGAGGGTTTATCTCGGGGGCGTTGCTTTTATTGCGTTTGCCACGGAGTTGGACGGCACAAAAAGCGGCTCGGCGTATGTGATGGGAGCTTTGGTGTACTGCTTTACCGGATTTACGCTGATGAGCAATATGCATATTATTTTTGTACATGCGATGTTCTATATACCGTTGCTGCTTTTGGGCGCTGAACGGGTGATGAACCAAAAGAAAAGAGGGCTCCTTTGCGTTACGGTGTGCTGTTTTGCGCTAAGCGGCTTTTTTTTCCTGTATATCGGATCCGTTTCCCTGGCCGTATATGTACTATACAGACTGTGCAGGAGAAGAACGGGGCCGTTGGAGAGCCTGTCAAAAATCTGCGGGATGCTTTTGGAATATTTTGTGGGAATTGGAATGGCCGCCGTGATTTTTGTGCCCTCCGTGTTCGGCTTCCTGCTGAGCAACAGGGGAAGAGTGGGGTTTTGGCGTCCGCTCATCCTGTCGTGGCCGGAGATAAAGGATATACTCAAAAATATGTTTTTCCCGTCTTATTATGAGAACAGGGCCCAAGAGCTGGCGATTTGCACAGTGGGCATGATTGCACTTATCTGTGTATTGCTGGCGAGAAAGAGGATTCGGGAAAAGCTTAATCTCGCGGCATTGTTTCTGACGGCGATCATGCCGTTTTTCAGTTATGCGATGTCCGGCTTTAACGGCTTCTATGAGCGATGGGAGCTCGTGATCGATTTATACATAGCGTTCTGTGTGTTTTCCATATGGGACGAGCTGGGGCAGATCACGCTTTTTCAGAAGGCGGGGCTCGTGCTTGTGTATCTGATGTTGGGAATCGTCGGCAAAAAAGAAGATATTCTTACACAGGAGCGGTTTGGAAGGACGATTCAGGCGTATGGGTTGATTTTGCTTGTGCTGCTTATATTGCTGCCCCTGTTAAAGCGTTTAAAAAGAGAAAAAGCCGGAATGTACATATTGTTTGCGGCGGGCTGGCTTACGATTTGCATGAATTGGAAAGCGGTCGCGAGGGACGCCGACATAGAACTCCTGCAAAGGCCGCAGGCGGTTCGTGAATTGACGGATATTGAGGGACAGAAGGAGGTATTTTATCGGATAGAAAATGAGAGAGGCTTTGCGGAGCCGCGGTTTGGCATGAATATTTCCATGCAGCAGGGGTATTACGGCACCATGTCCTATGTCAGCATTACAAATGACAGGTATGCGCAGGCGTTTGAGAATTGGGATATTGCCGGTGCCAATTATAATATTTACGGGTTGGATCAAAGGACGATACCGGAAACGCTGTGCGCCGTAAAATATTTTGTCGTAAAAACGGAAAACGCGGGAATCGTTCCATATGGGTTCGCGTATGTGAGCTCCACGCAGGATGGAGAGTGGAGTCTGTACGAAAACAGCTACAGCCTTCCGGTGGCTTACACCTATGAAAATGTGTATGATATAGAGGATTACCGCGCGATGTCCGGCCTTGAAAAGCAGCAGATCATGATGCAGGCTGCGGCTGTTGAAGGGGATATAAGCGGAGAGTATAGGGATTTGCCGGAGCCGCCCGGCAGTCTGTATGAGGGGACATATGAGATAACCGGCCTGAGCGATGCCGTGTGGGAGGACAATGCCATTCGGGCGGAGGCCGGCGGAACGATAACGCTGGAGGTAACCATTCGGTCGGGATGCGAGAGCTATCTGTTCTTCACGGGAAGTACGGATTGGATAGGGGGAATCGATATAAAAAACAGGTATGTGAAATATGTAAGACCCTTATCGCCTTTGGCAGTGAATCTGGGAGCGGCTCAGACGGACACAACGGCTGAGATTGTAATAACGTTCAGTCACGCGGCAGCGTTGGATATGGATATGTTGCAGGTCGTGTATTATGATTTCAGGGATTACGCGAAGCAGATAGAAGCCCTGAAGGCGGATACGGATGGAAAATTCCGCGTTGAGACCAACCGCATCCGCGGAACCGTTGATTTAAGCAGGGACAAAATATTGTGCTTTTCCGTACCGTACAGCATAGGCTGGCATGCGAGGATAGACGGGGAAAAGGCGCAGGTACATCCTGTGAATGACATGTTCGCGGGAATAGAAGTGCCGGCGGGTGCGCATGAGGTGGAGCTGTATTATGTAACACCAGGGATGAGATTAGGCATCGGCATTTCAATCGGTTCATGGCTCTTCGCCATCGGATATTTAATGAGACGAAGACTTTTAAAGGGTGTTTACCTGTCGGGAGGATTGTGTTATCATAAAAATTAATTGGAGTGTATTTGGGGGAATAGGACTGTCGGAAGAAATCAATACTATTTTGTAAAGGGATATGGATGGGACGGCGGAATGATAATCATACATGTAATGGGCGGGCTTGGCAATCAGCTATACCAGTATGCTTTATATGAGAAGCTCAGGACGCTCGGGAAAAGAGTGAAGCTCGACCTGTACGCCTATAAGGATGCGGAGGGGGAGGACAGGGAGTGGCGCGAGCCGGAGCTGGAATGGCTGGACGGGCTGCGATATGAGGTCTGCACGCCCAAGGAGCGGAGAGACTTTCTGGACAGCAGCATGAAGCTGACGGATAGGCTTCGCAGGAGGCTGTTTGGCAGACGCAGCAGACAGGTCAATGAGTGCCGCCCCTATATGCCGGAGATTTTTGAGATGGATGACGTGTATCTGTACGGCTTCTGGGGGTGTGAACGCTACTATGCGGACATTACCGCGCTGCTGCAGGAGCGGATTCGGTTTCCCGAGAGCGCGAATCCCAGAAATGCCGCGGCGCTGGCGGAGCTGGAGCGGCAGCAGTCCGTGAGCATTCATATCCGGCGCAAGGATTACCTTACGGTCGCGGATGGAAAGCGATATATGGGAATCTGTACGGACAAGTATTATGAGGCGGCGATCCGGTATGTTTCCGAGCGGGTGGAGCAGCCGGTGTTTTATGTATTCTCGGATGACGCGGCGTACGCAAGGGAGCGGTTTTGCGCACCGAACATGCGGGTTGTGGACTGGAATACCGGAAAGGAAAGCCTGCAGGATATGGCGCTGATGAGCCGGTGCAGGCATAATATCTGCGCGAACAGCACTTTCAGCATGTGGGGGGCCAGACTGAACCGGAACCCCGGAAAGCTGATGATACGCCCGCTTCATCATGACAATTATGAGGATATGGATGCTGCGCAGATACAGGAGAATTGGAAAGGATGGATTCTGATAGATGCTGACGGAGGCGTGTTCTGACTTGATTTCAATTATCGTTCCGGTGTACAATATGGAGGATTATCTGGAGCGGTGCATGGATTCCGTATTGAGTCAGACATACGTCAATCTGGAGATTATAGTGGTGGACGACGGCTCAACAGACCGCTCTCCGCAGCTGTGCGACGCCTATGCGCGCAGAGACGGAAGGGTGCGGGTGATACACAAGCCCAACGGCGGTCTGTCCGATGCCAGAAATGCCGGGCTGGAGGCAGCGACGGGGCTCTATATCGGCTATGTGGACAGTGATGACTGGATAGAGCCGGATATGTATGAGCGGATGCACCGGGCCTGTGTGGAAACCGGCTCGCAGCTTGCCGTGTGCAGATATTTCAGTGAGCGTGCGGGTCTGCGGGAGGACGGCGGAAGCGGCGAGGTGGTGCCGCTCTCACGGGAGGAGCTGCTCAGGCTTTACATCTGCGGGCATGACCGGTATGTGATTTATAATTCCGTGTGGAGCAAGCTGTTCCATCGGGATCTGGTCAGGGGTGCGCGATTTCCCAAGGGGAGGAACTCGGAGGACATCATGTATACAACGCGGGCTTTCTGCAGGCTGTCAAGGGCGGTTTACCTTGATACAAGCCTCTACCATTATGTGCTTGACCGTGAGGGCAGCATTATGAACAGGGCGAGAGGCGAGCGGATGTTTCGCGATGAGATTCCGTTCTGGCGGGAGCATATATCCCATATCAGGGCGGAGGTATCGGATGAGATGGGCGATTTGGCGGCATACCGGTTTTGGCGGCGGATGCTGGGGTATTATTTGGAGCTGTCGGGGAGACGGGAGACAAGGGCGGATGCAAAGCGGCTTGCGGAAATGCTGCAGACGGAGGCCGCGGGAATCAGGCATGTGTATGCGGAGGCCTGTGACAGCCGGGGAGATGCGGTGCGCATGAAGCTGTTCCTGTGCAGTCCGCTGCTGTACCGTGCCGCAAACGGGCTGTATGCGCGGACAATCGTGCCGGTTAAGAGGAGAATGCAGATTGGGGAGAATGATTGAATGAAATGGGAGATTAGCGCGGGGAAAAGAAAAATAATATTTTGTCTGGCGGTGGCAGTCAGCTTTATCGCGATTATGATATACAATTGCTTCACTCCGCTGATGTCGGACGAGCTGCTTTTTGACGCATCGGAGTATCATTCCTTTTTGGATATTATCAAAAAGGAGTATGAGAACTATATGACTTGGAACGGGCGCTCCGTAGTGCAGATGATCATGCGGTGCTTCTGCTTATTGCCGAAATGGGTGTTCAATTTTTGCAACAGTGTCTGCTTTGTTGTGCTGACGCTGTTGATTTATTGGAATATCGAGGGGCGGAAGCGCTATGATTTTGCGGCCTATACCCTCATTAACCTTTTGGTGTGGTATTTTGGCGTATCCTTTGACCAGACGGTGCTTTGGCTGAGCGGAGCCTGCAATTATCTGTGGGGCGCCGTGATCATTCTGGGCTTTGTGACGGTATACAGATATAAGGCGGAGCATGCGGAGGCGGTGAGGCACGGGGGAGCCTTGGCGGCCGGACTCTTTGTATTCGGCCTGCTGGCCGGGTGGTGCAATGAGAATACATCCGGCGGCGGTCTGTTATGCGTTCTTTTCTTTGCGGCGGTTTTTTATTATCATAACAAAAAGCTCAGGCCGTGGATGATAACCGGAATGGCGGGAATGCTTACGGGATTAATGCTTATGGTGCTGGCTCCGGGAAACCGCGGCCGCGGGGAGGCGGTTCGTGAGCTGGAAGAGCACAGCGGCATTCTGGCGTATGTGGGGCGTTTTTTGAAGATTAACAATGCCGTGGATAAATACCTGCTGGTGATGCTTTCCGCTATTGTTTTGCTGCTGGCTTTTCTGCTCCTGAAGGGGAAAAAGATAAGCGAGCTGTCCAATACGCTTTTGTATGTGGTGGTCAGCATTGCAACGTCCTATGCCCTGATTTTGACCTCTCCGCCGATGGACAGAGCTTATTTTGGCGCGGGTATTTTTATGACAATCGCGTGTGTGCAGGCCATCTGGTATATACCCAAGGAGGAGGTATACCTGAATGCCTGTAAATATGGGGGCCTTGTCATATTTTTAATGGTGATGTTTTTCTCCTATTTCAGGAATGGGGCGAATCTTGTCAGAATTCTGCGTGAGATCAACGAAAGAGAAGCTTATATTTTGGAGCAGAAGGCGCAGGGAAACTATGACTTGACCGTACCGATGCTGAGGCCTGAGTTTGAGACGAAATACAGCTTCATATATCAGAATGATGTGGAGGCGGATCCTGAGGGATGGGGCAGTTATATATATTGCGAGTATTACGGGCTGAACAGTCTGACGGGGGTGCCGCGGGAGGAATGGACGGAGTATTAGAGGGATAGGTGCAGAGGGTAATATCGGGCAATAAAAGAATCTTTTCCAATAGTTAAAGAATCTGTTGTTTTATGGGATTGCAGGTCTTTTGTTGTTAAATCCGCTCATTTGTGATAATATTATGTGAAGAAGAGGAAGACTTGATATGGCGGGAATATAAGGATTATATGACATGATTGAGAATCCGGCATAACAGGGGAGTGAAAACAATTAATACCACTGTGACAGAACTATGTGATATGAACAGGGAGGAGATTGTGAAAACGGTAGAATTAATTGTTCCATGCTATAATGAAGAAAAATGTGTGGAACTTTTTTACAATCGGGTAAAAGAAGTATTTGCGGATATGCATGGGTATGATTTTATCATAACCTATATTGATGATGGCAGTAAGGATCACACAAGAGAGCTGATTAAGAAAGTGGCAGATTCTGCTGATGCGGGGAAGGTACAATATATATTTTTATCGCGCAATTTTGGCAAGGAATCGGCTATCTATGCCGGGTTATCTCAAAGTGTCGGTGATTATGTGGCAGTTTTGGATGCGGATCTTCAGCACCCTCCCGAATTATTGAGGCAGATGATTGCGGCTGTTGAAGGAGGTTATGACTGTGCGTCTGCAAGAAGAGTATCCCGTAAAGGGGATCCTCTCGTCAGGAGTATATTCTCAAAAATGTTTTATCCCATTATTAATCGTATTACGGTGATTGATCTTGTCCCGGGAAGTACGGATTATCGCCTGATGAAGCGCAGTGTTGTCAATGCGATTGTGTCAATGACAGAGCGGGAGCGGTTTACGAAGGGGATTTATGCATGGGTTGGATTCGAAAACAAGTGGATAGAGTATGAGAATGAAAAGCGCGCGGCGGGTAATACCTCATGGAGCTTCCTGAAGCTGGCCCGCTATGCCTACAGTGGCTTTATTGCGTTTGCTACCACACCGTTGCGTGGGGTAGTATATTTCGGACTGCTGATTGTGTTGGTTTCTGTCGTAGCAGCGGTCTGTACATTCATCAGTGCATTGAATACGCCTGTTGCGGCAAGAACCGGATATTCGACACTGCTGATTGTGATGTTGTTTCTCGGCGGCGTAATTATCACTGTTTTAGGCATGATAGGGGAGTATATGGCACGGATATATATGGAGGTTAAGCAAAGACCGATTTATTTCGTAAGAGAGACAAATATGGGACGGGAAAATGAAGAGGAGGAGGCGAAAGAAGACAATACGTGAAAAAATTAAATGATAAGATACTTTATATAATATAATTTGTTTGACAAGGGGATACCCTCCTTTTTCCAAATATCATGGGTATTACGGGCTGAACGGTCTGATGGGGATACCGTGTGAGGAAAGGACAGAGTATTAGAGGGATGGATGCATAATAAATCGGACAAGGTTTATCAGGCGCTGAAAAGAGGAAATGTATGAATATGGAAAACCATCAGTTATATTTTTTTATTGGTACAGAAGCGGAATTGATAAAGCTTTTTCCCGTCATTATAAAGTGCCAGGATAAAGGAAAAATATGTAATATTATTGCTTCCGGACAGAATGACTTAAAGAGGAGCAGAATATTGGATTTTGTTAAATTGAACGGAAAGTTTGTTGAACTGAGCAAGGAGGAAAGCATAAAGAAAAGCGTAACAGGGCTTCTGGTATGGTTTATCCGAACTCGAAAGAAAGCGAGACGGATTATCTCATCTAACTTTATTGCAGAGAAATTAGTCTCAAGGCCGATGATTGTACATGGAGATACGATATCTACTCTTATGGGTGCAATGGTTGGGAAAGCGCTGAGGATGAAGGTATGCCATGTAGAGGCGGGATTGCGTTCGCATAATCTGTTTAGTCCTTTTCCGGAAGAAATTGACAGATTGCTGATAAGTCGCCTTGCGGACATGCATTTTGCTCCGGGGATAGAGCCTTATAAGAATTTGAGAGGAGTAAAAGGGCGTGTGGTAAATACAGAATTTAACACTATTTTAGATAGTTTGGCATTTTCTAAAGAGATCCCTGTTTTAACGAATGGATTGGAGGAATTATCAGATACAGACTATTTTGTGTTTGTAATGCATAGGCAGGAGAATTTGGTTAATAAGGGATTTATGAGACAGGTGATCAAACATGTAAATAAGATTGCTCAAAAGAGAAAATGTGTGTTAATCTTGCATAAGATTACGGAGAATGCATTGAATCAAATGAAGATTCTTGAAGAACTTAAAAATAGTTCAAGATTTGTATTGCTTCCAAGGGTAGATTATTTTGATTTTATGAAGCTGTTAGAGAACGCGGAGTTTGTCATTACGGATGGTGGAAGTAATCAGGAAGAGCTTTATTATATGGGTAAGCCATGCCTGATTATGCGCAAACAGACAGAGCGCTTGGAAGGAATCGGAAGCAATGTGTTGTTGTATCGGGGAAGGATTGAAATGATAGAGCGGTTCGCAGGCGAATATGCGAATTATGTATCTGAATCGCTAGTTGGGATATATTCACCAAGTGAGATTATTTGTGGCAATATAGAATGAGCTTTATGTAGGAAGAAAAGGCGGAGTTGATGGATTTATCAAGGAACACGGAGATTCTTTTGAGGATTCGAAACGAAATATGGTTATTAATCATTTGGAAAGATATGTTGATGTCTTTAACATAATGTTTAGTGGGAAAATAACTGCTCATTTTTATAAAAATTAATGTTAGAATAACGAATATATATGCCGATGAGGATTGATTTAATGAAGAAAAATATATTAGACTATTTAGAAGAACAAGTAAAAAATGAACCAGATAAAAGTGTCTTTGAAGAAGCCGGTAAAAAAATTACATACTGTCAATTTCAAAATGAGGCAAAAAAAATAGGTACGGGTATTATAAAGTATAATATAAAAAAAGGAAAGGTTGCCATTTATTTGGATAAAGGCATTGATTGCTTGACAGCAATGTTTGGGATAATGTATAGTAACAGCGTATATTGTGTTTTAGATACAAGGTCGCCGATGGAGCGAATCAATAAGATTTTGGATATATTATCCCCTCAAATGATTATTACGGATAATAAACATGCAAAAGATATTACATGCAATACAGATATAAAAACGAAAGTCGTATTACTGGAAGAGTTAAAAGAACAAAATACAGAGGAGCATTTACTTGATTCGGTGATAGAAAAAAGTATTGATACTGATCCGGTATATATTCTTTTTACTTCCGGATCAACCGGAACTCCCAAAGGGACTATTGTTTCGCATAGATCAGTTATTAATTATGCAGAGACAATAGCAGAGACATTTAATTTAGATTCGAAGGTTGTATTTGGAAGTCAAACTCCCTTTTACTTTAGTATGTCGGTTTTAGACATTTTTGTGACAATACGAACAGGAGGTAAACTGGTAATTATCCCTAAAATGCTCTTTTCATTTCCTGTTAAGCTGATAGAATTTTTGAATACGTACCAAGTCAATACAATTTATTGGGTACCGACGGCGATAAGCATTGTAGCTAATTATAACACATTTTCTGTAATTATTCCTAAGTGTCTCACCAAAATTTTATTTGCGGGAGAAGTTATGCCCGTAAAACAATTAAATTATTGGATTGCGTATTTGCCGAATTGTTTATTTGCAAATTTATATGGTCCGACAGAAATTACAGATACCGGTACTTATTATATTGTAAACCGCATATTTAATGATAATGAGGCTTTGCCAATAGGGGTTCCGTTTAAAAACAGTGATGTTATTTTATTAAATGATAATAACGAGCCGGTTAAAGAGGGAGAGGAAGGGGAAATTTGCTTTAGAGGTTCATTTTTGGGTTACGGTTATTACAATAATTGGGAGAAAACCTCGCAGGCCTTTTGCCAAAACCCATTAAACACGCATTATAGGGAGTTTATTTACCGAACGGGGGATATCGGTAAATATAATGAATATGGAGAGATTTTGTATATTTCGCGAAAGGATTTTCAGATAAAGAGAATGGGGTATCGAATTGAGTTGGGGGAGATAGAAAATGATGTGGGAGCGCTTCCGGAGGTTCAGAATTGTGTATGTATTTATGATCAGGATTCTATGAAAATTATATTATATTATGTTGGTAATATACAGGAAGAGGCAGTAAGGGGGCTGCTACAGGAGAAGCTTGTAAGATATATGTGGCCGGATAGTATATTTAAGGTAAAAAGCATTCCAATCAATGCAAATGGAAAATATGACAGACAGTTGTTGATGAAAGAATATAGAGGAAGGGAAGGGTAGAGTATTATGTACGAACAAAAGCTGAAAGAAATTTTAAAAGATATAAAACCGACAATTATAGAATATACAGGAAATCAATTTGTAAGCGATGGAATATTGGAGTCTGTTGAAATTATGGAAATTGTTTTAGGGATAGAGGAGGCATTTAACATAGTGATAGAGCCTCAATATATAGTTCCGGAATATTTTGAATCAATTAAGACATTAGAGCAGTTAATAGAAGATGTAGAGAAGGGCTGATTATGGGAAGAGTGATTCTTTATATTTTGGAGAGATGTCCGTGGTTGGAAGTAGCTGTCAGAAGATTCTTATGGAAGTTTCCGGCAATTAAACAATTTATATCAAAGTACCACCATTTAAGGAAAGGGCGGGAAAAACAGTTAAAAAAAGATCCTGCCATATGGGAAAATATCAAAAGGAGAATTTGTGAGTATCATATTGAGAAAGGGGACATTCTTCTTGTACACTCCAGTATGGATGGTCTTGCCAAGACGGGGGCTTCTGCTAAGGAGGTTATAGATTTTTTATTAGAATTATTGGGAGAGGGGGGAACTCTTGTATTTGCCGCATATCCCAAATGCAATTCGTATCAGGGAAATGAAGAGATATTATATTACGATCCGAAAAGAACACTTTCTTGGACGGGAATGCTTCCAAATGTATTCTGTAAATATAAGGGCGTGATTCGGAGTGAATTTCCTTATAATACATTGGCAGCGAAAGGCAAATATGCTGCTGAAATGATGCGTGATAATTTGATGGATGATGTTTCTATGGCCGGGCATTCGCCATGGCAGTTTTGCATAGAGCATCACGCAAAAATTTTGTATTTAGGCGTTTCAGCAGCACTTAGTTGTACGATGATGAATTACCCGGAGGATGCATTAGGGGAAGATTGGTATGTAAAAGACTGGTACGGTGTTCAGAAATATGCGATTAAGCAGGGGAATAAGGTTATCTTAAAAACAATCAGAGAAAGAGATTCCGGTTGGTATCGTTTTTATGCAATGTTTTATAGTGAATATTGGATGATTAAAAATCAGTTTTTAATAAGGGATGAGATTGAGGATGTGTATGTTGGATTTACTGAAAATATGTATGGCTTGGCGCAGGAGCTGTTAAACTTAGGACGGCAAGGAAAATCTGTATATCGGATACCCAAAAAGTATAGAAAGAAAATTTAATTATGGCGAAGGTAGTGTTTAGGTTTGATATCGACTCTCATAAATGTATTCGGGATGGTGTACCTGTTTTGTTGGAGTTGTCAAAAAGATATGATGTACCATTTACTTTTTATGTGAATGTGGGCAGAGCTATCAGCAGGGTTGATACAATTTGTTCATTTTTTGAAAAAAGACTTTCTACAGATGCGGAAGTTAAAATGCTTTCCGCAAAGCAAAAGCTTGGAACGAAGGATTATTTATATGCAGCAATTGTTAATCCTGTTTTAGGCCGATACAAAGAAAATATTCTTGCAATCAGTCAAAGTAAGTGTGAACTTGGCTTACATGGTGGAATGAATCATTCTCATTGGCATATGCATGCTCTTCAGTGGCCGTATGGCAAAATAAGAAGTGATTTGGAAAGGGCGTTAAAGAAAATGAGAAGGATTGTTCCTGAATATAGGCCGGAGGGATTTGCGTCACCTGGCTTTGTGACAAACGATGTAATTGAACGGGTGTTGCGTGATATGGGATTTCGATATAGCAGTAACCGGCATGAAAACAATGCAACAGTAGTGCACAAAGCTATGGGAGATTTTTCTGATATAGGAGTTAATCTTTGTGGCGAACCGGGTGGAATTGCTTTTTGGGAATATGCAACCGCGTCAGGTTGGACAGATTGTGAAACGATAGATACATTTATCAATATGGTGAGCACGCATGATGAAGTGGTGGTTTTTGACCATCCTTATTTTGTTGCGGTACAGAAGGCAAAGGTATTGGAGAAGATTATAAATATTGTAATTAGGCAAGGACATGAAATAGTAACGATGAAAGAACTCGCTTTAGAAGATGCAAAAACGAAAAGTATAGTATGATTTATCTGAGAAAGGCACATAGAACGAGAGGCATAGTCGAGTGTGCGCGGACAAAAACTCGGACTTCCATGAGCTCTGAAAGGAGCTGAAACGCTATGTATTCACAAGACAAGATTGACATTGTAGTGCCTGCATACTCCATTTGACAAACGTACAGAACATAGGGTATAATCTGTCCGGATGAATCAGGAGAAAAGATTATGGCACAGATGTATGTACAATTCAAAGAAGAAGCACATATAAGCGTATGTTTCTCGTGGAAGAAAACATCTTGGATAGGGATTTTACCGCTGAGAGCTGTGGCAGAAAATGGTATGCGATGATATTACCTATATCCTGACAGATGAAAGCCGGATCTGCATTGTGGGGTCATAGATCTATGCGGGGTAAGGTTGTGGGTGTATCCGTTTCCTCAGTTGGTATGGGGTGATGAGGAATATTGCAGATTATAAAAGAAAGGCGAAGCTGTGAAAGAATATGATGATGTAACCTTGAAAAAGTTACAATTATTGGAATTGGAGATTCTAAAAGATCTTATTAACGTGTGTGAAGAGTTCGATTTAAATTATTTTGCGTTTGCGGGAACGGCCATAGGTGCCATACGTCACAAGGGTTTTATTCCATGGGATGATGATTTGGATGTCGGAATGCCTAGAAAGGATTACGAGAAGCTACTGCAAGTGTTCAATGAAAGGTATTCGGATAAATACATAATAGGTAATCCGGAATATATGCATAATTATCCGATGGTGGGAACATGCATTATGATAAAGGGTACAAAATTTACTGAGGAGGTATTTAAGGACACGGATTGCGATTTTGGTGTACCTCTTGATGTACTTCCGTTTGATAATCTTCCTGATGAGGACAACGAGTTTAAAAAATATGCAAAGAGAGTTTGGTTCTGGGCACATCTTCTGATCTTGCGGCATATGGGGCATCCTAATTTTCCGAATAAATACAGAAGGGAGGATGGGAAAGGGAAATGTGTGCGTACAATATGCATGGTAGTGCATTGGCTTCTCGTGTTGCTTAGAATAAGCCCGATGTGGATATACAAAAGATATAAAAAGACGGCCTGCAGATATAATAATGTTGAGACAGAAAGAATGGGGTGGTGCCATTCCACTAATCCTTATAATGACTGGATAACCAGAAGCAAGGCGTTTCCTACGATGGAGGTGGATTTTGAGGATATAAAAATCAGACTCCCGGGCGATATTGACGAATACCTTCATCGTATCTATGGCGATTATATGCAGCTGCCGCCTCCTGAGAATAGAAAAAATCATTTTCCCTATTGTCTGGATTTTGGAGATAAGGCCTGAACGGCTGTGCTTTTATTTAGGAAGGAACAAGCAATGAACAAGCTGAAAAGCATAAGGAATATATGGGACAAATACAATTTTATTCTTATGCCTTCACATAAAAAGTGGGGCATCATTGTCATGGCGCTGACGCTGATGGGGTCATTGTTTGAGACGCTGACGGTGGCGGCCATGATGCCGATGGTACAGGTTATCATAGCCCCACAGCAATTGCGTGAAAATGCGATTGCGGCGCCGGTTATCCGGCGTATGGGGCTCGACTCGGATTCGTCGCTGATTTGGGCGGTGGGTCTTGCCGTAATTATAATTTTTATTCTGAAAAATGTGTATCAGATGCTCATCTCTTATGTGCGGGTCAGATATGCCTGCAAGGTACAACGAGAGCTGTCTGTTGAAATGTTGGAATCCTACATGCGGCGGGGGTATGTGTTTTTTTTAAATACCGGCACGGGAGAGCTTATGCGGGGAATGTCGGGTGCCATATCGCAATGTTATGAAGCGTTATATCGGACGTTTAGGCTTGTGGCGGAGGTGACAATGATCGCTTTCATCAGCGTTTACATTATGGTCGCGGATATCATTCTGGCGGCCTGCATTATCGCGATATCCGTTGTCTGCATGACGGTTGTGATGATTCTTAGTCAGAGATGGATTAAAAAGTATGCGGATATCAATTATAAGTATTCGGCATTGGTGAACAGGGCCTTGTTGCAGACCTTTCAGGGAATAAAGGAAATATTGGTGATGGGCCGGCAGAGTTTTTTTGTAAATTCCTATAAGGAGAACTATACAGAGCAACAGAAGGGAATTATCGGGAATACCGTCGCGACGGAAAGCCCGCTGTATACGATAGAGGCGGTGTGTGTAACCGCATTGGTTATTGCAGTCTGTATAAGAGCGATAATGGCGGAGGATGCCTCCGCTTTATTGCCGCAACTCTCGGCCTTTGCGGTAGGAGCCTTCCGTATTTTGCCGGCATTGGGAAGAGTATCAAGTCATTTTAACGCGTTTATGTTCTGCCTTCCGGGAATCAACGATACCTATGACAATTTTAAGGAGGTCAGAGGGAATGCGGTGCGCGGTGACGCGCGGGAAGCGCAGCCGCAGACCGGGGAAGAGATGCTTCCCGAGCAATTTAATGAGAAACTGTCGGTTGAGCATGTGTCTTGGAAATATTCCGAGGGGGGAGAAGATGTTCTCGAGGATATTTCTCTTGATATACTCAAGGGGCAATCCGTGGCGTTTGTGGGGAAATCGGGAGCCGGGAAGACAACGCTTTCCGATATCATCCTGGGACTGTTGGTTCCGCAGGAGGGGCACATCCGAATAGACGGTGTTGACATTACCAACATAAAAAGCGAAAAGAGCCGGCTGATAGGCTTTGTCCCGCAAAATGTCAATCTGATGGATGATACGATCCGGAGAAATGTGGCGTTTGGGCTGAGAGATGAGGATATCGACGATGAGCTGGTATGGAAGTCCTTGGAGCAGGCACAGTTAAAGGAATTTGTCGAGAAAAGCGCACACGGGCTGGATACGACGATCGGGGAGCGCGGCGTTCGTTTTTCCGGAGGGCAGCGGCAGCGTCTTGCGATAGCCAGAGCGCTCTATAACGACCCGGATATTTTGATATTGGACGAGGCCACGGCTGCGCTTGACACGGAAACGGAAACCGCGGTTATGGAGTCCATAGACAGCCTGAAGTCGCAGAAGACGCTGATCATTATCGCGCACAGGCTGACGACGATCAGAAATTGTGACTGCATTTATAAGATTGAGGACGGCAGGGCGCGCAGATGCACATATGAGTCGCTGTGATTTATATGGCGGTTGACTCCGTACAGTCGGAGGCGGCCGCCTTGCCTTATTCTATAGGAATTCCATAAGAGATTGCGACAATTGCAACGGCAGAACCGCAATTGAACATTGCTTTGAAGCGATAAATGCTTTATAATATTCATGTGTTTTATAAAGAATAATAGAATCGGCATTGAGAAAAAATAAACAGGACAGGCGGATGCGGATACAAGAGAAAGCCTGTGTAAGGAACAGGTTTTGCGAAAGGCGCGGTGTCAGTAAATGGATATTATTAGAAAGCTGAGATATATACTTGACAGAAGGCAGAAGATTCACATCTGCTTTTTGGGCGTTATGATATTTATCGGCGGGCTGTTGGAAACCCTGAGCGTATCGGCAATGCTTCCCGTTGTGTGGGTTATCATAGATGTGCAGACTGCGCAGGAAAATCAATATTTTCAGCGGGCAATGAACCTTTTACATGTGGAGGATGCTCAGAGTCTCATTATTGCGCTGCTCGCACTGTTGATTGTCGTGTATGTGGCCAAGAGCGTGTTTTTGCTGCTTCTTGTGAATGAGCAGACGCGCTTTATTTCCTTTAATCGGAATAAGCTGATCAGTCAGGTGCTGCGGGAGTTTTTGAACCGCCCCTATGAGTTTTATCTTGATGCGGACATACCGACGGTGTTTCGTCTGACGGACAGTGATATTCCCAATGTCTTTCAGATCCTCCTGTCGCTGATATCGTTGGCTACGGAGGTGACTGTATTCCTGCTGTTGGGAAGTGTGCTGCTTGTGACGAATTGGAGGCTCGCGCTCTTTTTGGTCGCCGTATTTGGCGTGATTACCATCATTATGCTCAAGGTTTTGCGGCCGCGGCTCTCCGCGCTTGGCACGAAAAACATGGAGATTCAATCAAGGATTGCCAAGTGGCGGATTCAGGCCATCTACGGGATTAAGGATGTAAAGGTGCTTCACAGGGAAGCGTTTTTCGCGGACAATTATGAGAGCAGCGGCAAAATCGGCGCCGGCTACAGCAGAAAATATGCCGTTATCAACAATATGCCGAGATTGTTGATAGAAACGCTTTTTATGATAAGCATTCTGTCCTATTTGATTTTTTATATCCGGTCGGGAGGAGATGTCACGGCGCTTGTATCAATGCTGGCCGTGTTCGCTGCGGCGGCGGTTCGGCTGATGCCCTGTGTGAACAGAATCAATACCTACCTGACGGATATTTCGTATTTCAAGCCATGTCTGGACTATGTCTACGAAAATATGAATATCAATGAAATCAGCAGAAGGAATAATCAGACGCTCCTGCCGGTGGACGAGACAAAGACCATGCGGCTGCGGGACGCGATTACGCTTCGCGATATTGTTTATGCATACCCCAATACGGACAAGCTGATTTTTGACCACGCGGATATGGTGGTGCCGTATGGGAAGTCCGTGGGGATCATGGGACCGTCCGGCGCGGGGAAATCCACGATTGTGGATATCCTGTTGGGACTTTTGAAGGTACGGGAGGGAAGCATCTGCTGTGACGGCGTCAATATCTTTGACAACTACCCGGCGTGGCTTGCGCAGATCGGATATATTCCACAGTCCATTTATCTGGTGGACGAGCCGATTCGGAACAACATCGCCTTCGGAATTGCGGAGGATGAGATTGATGACGAGCGGATCTGGGAGGTTCTTGAGGAGGCGCAGCTGAAGGAGTTTATCAAGACGCTTCCGGAGGAGTTGGATACGTCGATTGGGGAGAGAGGTGTGCGGCTTTCCGGCGGACAGCGGCAGAGGCTTGGCATTGCAAGGGCGTTGTATCATAATCCGGAGATCCTTGTCTTCGACGAGGCCACCTCGGCGTTGGACAACGAGACGGAGGCGGCGGTGATGGAGGCCGTCAACAGCTTCCATGGCAGGAAGACGATGGTGATTATCGCGCACCGCTTAAATACGATTGAGAAATGCGACATCATCTATAAGGTGGATGGGGGAAAAATCACAAAGACCCGCATTTAGGGGCTGTACGGAGGAGAGGAAATGCCGGAGGCAATAACGTTGGCGGTTCAGATTGCGCTTGCCGTATTTGGGGGGACCGTTACAACAGGAATATTGGTATTTTATAAAAAAGTGCGAAAAGACGGCTTCCTTTTCGCTTCGTGGCTGTTGTATGCGTTTTCTTACTTTTGGGTTTTCAATGCCGCGCGCAGTCTGTTGTTGTGCGGTGACAGAATTTTAGCGTACTCGGTGGACAAGTACCTGCTGCCGACAGACCTCCTTCTGCTGGCAGGCGCTGTTGCCTTTGTGTGTTGTACCGCGGAGGAGGAAAAGGAGAGCCGGACGGCTTTGAAGGCGGTTCCGTGTATGGCTTTGTTTCTGTACTATGCGGCCTGTCTTATAAGCGGCATCGTTCGGTATGGAAACCTTAACGCGGCGGTATATGACACCTTTTTGCTGGGAAGAACGACCTGCTTGGGGGCGGCGGTTCTGATTGGCCGGCTGTTATATAAGAGGATAAGAGAAGCGGATTTTAAGAAGCAGAAATATGGCTTGGAGATTTCGGTTTCCGCTCTGGTTGTTGTGACGTTTTTCCTGTGTCCGACCTTTGAAACCCTGCTGACCAATATGCGTGAGTTTTCTTTTTCGTTGAGCGCTGTATGGCATCGGTTTATTCTGGTGGGCGTCGGAGTATGGGGAGCGGGGGTTGGCTTTTTGCTGTTGCTTGGTGAGCGGAAAAGAAGGGTTTTCCTGTCGGCGGCATGGATTTTGTCCATTGCGGGGTATCTGCAGGGAATGCTTCTGAATAACAGGTTGTTTTTGATGGACGGGAAACGGATGGAATGGAGCGACCGGCTCAAGCTGGGCAACCTGTTGGCCTGGTGCGTTCTGTGCGTGCTTTTGGCGGGCCTGTGCTTATGGCTGAAAACGGCAGGGCGAAAGCTGATGACGATGGTGTCCGTGGTATTATGCCTGATGCAGACAATCGGCATAGTGTCATTGCTTCCGTCTTACAGCGCGGAGGCCGGACGGGAAGACGATATTGACAGGAATTATCTTTCCACGCAGGGACTGTTTGAAGTGGCTTCGGAGGAAAACGTAATCATTATTGTGCCGGATACCTTCGATGTGGATTATATGGATGAGATCCTTGCGCAGTATCCAGATTTTTTGGAACCGTTAAAGGGTTTTATTTACTTCCCGGATATGGTTTCACAGTTTCCCAGAACGACGCCCTCCATAACCTATATGCTGACGGAGGAAGAATATTTCTATGAAATACCGCAGTCAGAGTATGCGGATGCGGCATTTTCGCAGTGTGCATTTTGGCGGCAGCTTCAGGAGAAGGGATGGCAATATTATTTTTTTGAGTACGAGCGGGATACCATAGGCGGTTCCGTGCTGAAAAACGCCGCGAATTTTGTGGAGCAGGGAACGGTTATTGACAAACGGATTTCAACGCCGGGATGTGCGGAAACCATGCTTAGAATTGGAAATTACAGGCTGCTTCCTTACTTTTTGAAGGAGTATTACATTTATACCTCGGCGGACATCAACCGGCTTATCATCCGGGAAAGGGTTCTTGAGGTTCCGATTTATGAGGCGGATGATGCCAGGCACTGGCAGGAGCTGAAGCGCACCGGGCTGAAGGTGGCTGAGGAAGACAGGGCGCTGCGGTTTATCCATATGGATGGCGCACATTCGCCGTATAATATGAACGAGTTCGGCGAGCGTGTTCGCGAGGAGGACAACTCGCGTATGCAGCAATGCATGGGAAGCATGAATTTTATCTATGAGTATCTGAAAGAGCTGCAGGAAACAGGAGCTTATGAGCAGTCGATGATCATTATCACCGCAGATCACGGAGAAAACTATATGTCAGAGCAGCTGGAGCAGAATACAAATCCTGTTTTATTTATTAAGCCCTTTGGAGCGGGAGCGGACCGGGAGCTGCGAATATCGGATGTTTACGCGTCACAGAACGATTTGCTGCCAACCGTCTGCGCCGCATTGGGACTGCAATACGATACGGCTTGGGGACTGAATTTGTCGGATACCCGGGGAGCGGATAAAGAGCGGGTGCGGTATCATTACTATACGGTCGTTGAAGATACGGTGCAGACGAAGGTCAGGACTTATAAGATCACAGGAAGCTCATTGGACTTTAAGAATTGGGAGGCGACGGAGGAATACCGCGAATTTGGAAAATACCGGTAAAAGGAGTTTGCGATGCTGAGACATGCTTATTTGATTATGATTCATAAAGATTCATTGGCGTTGGAGTATACGCTGCGGCTGTTGGATGATGAGAATAACGGTATCTATATTCACGTTGACAAAAACGCCGCACATGTGGATTTGGATAAAATACGGGGGATAACAAAAAAGTCGCCGGTCAGCGTTTACAGGAAATATAAGGTATACTGGGGTACAAACAGCATTACGCTTGCGGAGCTGTTCCTGTTAAAAAAGGCGATAAAAGGGAAATATGATTATTACCATATTCTTTCAGGGGCGGATATGCCCATAAAATCAAAGCAGGAGATACAACGCTTCTTTGAGCGGCATAACGGAAAAGAGTTTATACACTTTGGCACCCGGCAGTATCAGAGGGATATCATCGAGCGCTACCGGTTTTGGCACTTTTTTCAAAAGCAGCTGGGCAGAGAGCGGGATAAAAAATTCTGGGTAGCCGCAGAGACGTATTCGCTCGCGGTTCAGAGAAGGCTTCACACAGACAGGACGAAAAGGACGGATTATTCTTTCTACGGAGGCGCAAATTGGTGCAGCATCACACGTGCGTTTGCAGAATACGTTACGGCAAACGACAGAAAGTACAGAAAAGCATTTCGTCAAACTCAGATCAGCGATGAAGCCATATGGCAGACAATCCTGATGGATTCGCCCTTTCGGGAAAATCTGTATAAAAAGGGCTTTGACAATGATTACCGTGCGTGTATGCGATATATTGACTGGGACAGGGGGTCTCCTTATGTATTCAGAAGGGAAGACTTTGACAGCTTAATGGCATCGGAGCATATGTTCGCAAGAAAGTTTGATGAAGATACGGACCGTGAGATTATGGAAATGATATATAGAGCAGTGGGAGAAGAAAGTGGGAAATAAACCGATTATTGCAACAGAGCTGTTAAAGGGACAGGGGCTTGGGAACCAGTTGTTTTGTTACGTCACGACGAGGTGCCTTGCGCTGCGAAACGACTGCGACTACAGTATTTTAGGCAGTGAAACGCTGGCGAACAATATTCACAGCCAATGCGGGCTGTATTTTATGGATTTGGAATTTGGCGTCCCGACGAAAAAGGAAGATTTTGAGAGAGTATACCATGAAAGAGAAGACCGGCTTTACGCCGCCAATTCTAAGCATGATATCGAGCATGGCGCTTATGTGTCCGGACCGGATGAAACGCTTTTGAACATGAAAGAAAAGGCGCTGGTGTATGGCAATATGCAGGCGGAGGCGTATTATCTGCCCTATAAAAAGGAGATTTGCCAATGGCTTGCGGTAAAGCCGGAGTACGACTGTTATGAGTACAGCCGGGATGATTTATGCATTATTCACCTTCGATGTACGGATTATATGGATTCGCCGGAGCTGTTTTTGAATAAACGATATTGGGTAAACGGCATGAAGAATATGAGAAAAATCAATCCCGATATGCGGTTTATGATTATCACAAATGATGTGAAGGAGGCTGAAAAGCTGCTTCCGGAGGTAAAGGCTTATAACTTTGACCTCGCGAAGGACTATTCCATTATAAAGAATGCGAAATACCTGTTGCTGGCGAATTCCTCCTTTACTTATTTTCCTGTTTTTACAAGCACAACCGTCAAATATGTTATCGCGCCGAAGTATTGGGCAAGGCATAACGTATCGGACGGTTACTGGGCCTCGGAGCAGAATATTTATGAGGGCTGGACTTATCAGGACCGGCAGGGCAGACTTTTCAGCGCCGCAGAGTGCAGGGCAGAGCTGGAACAGTATAAAAAAGAATCGAAGACATATGAGAGGCTCAACAGCCCCATGCCAGAACAGGAAAAGAAAAAGGCCTGCCGGAAGGCCAAAAGATTTTATGACAGATACAAAATCAGGCATTATTGGGATTCGGCAAGAAGAAAGCTTCGGATGATTATAAAGAGATAAGGGAAATCAGGGAGAATGAGCGAAAAACAGGGAAAAAAGCTGCGGCTTCCGAATGTGACGCTTGTGGCGATGACAAGCGTGAATATCAGGGCAACCATCAAGGCGATGCTGTACAGTATGCAGGGGATAGAATTTGGCGATGCGGTGCTGATTACGCACCAAAAGCCGTTTGGCCTGCCCAAGAGCATTCGCTACAGCCCCACGGACAGACTGCGGGATATCGACGCGTTCAATTATAAGATGGTCTACGAGCTCGGGGAGCATATCCGGACGGAGTTTGCGCTGATTGTCCATGCGGACGGCTTTGTGGTGCATCCCGAGCTGTGGCGGGACGAGTTCTTGGCGTATGATTATATCGGGGCGCCGTGGCCGTTGCCGCCAGAGGGGGATACGACCACCTACAGGGACATTTACGGGAATATCTGCCGTGTGGGAAACAGCGCGGGCATTCGCAGCAAGCGGCTGATGGACTTCCCCAAGAAGGCCAACATTCCGTGGACGGGGGAGTACGCCTACGGGAAAATGTGGTACCATGAGGACGGCTTTCTCTGTTGCAAGATCCGGCATTTGCTGGAGGCGGAGGGGATGCGGATTGCCCCGCTGGAGGTCGCCAAATACTACAGCCATGAGAAGATGATACCCGAGGTGGAGGGAATTACCCCGTTCGCCTTTCACAAGTGGGAGGGAACGAACGCGCAGTACCCGAACTTTATTAAAGAACCTTTGGCAAAGCGATGGAAAAGAGTAGTCAGGAAGCTTCTTCCCAAAAACGAATGATTTTAGGGCAGAGGCCATGAGAAAAAGCAGGAGAACGTATGGTTTACGATTGTTTTCAGTTTTTTAATGAGTTGGATATTTTGAAAATCCGGTTGAATGTCCTGAATCCCGTGGTGGACAGATTTGTCATCAGCGAGGCGACGGAGACCTTCTCAGGAATCAAAAAGCCGCTGTATTATGAGGAAAATAAGGAGATGTTCGCGGAGTTTGCGGACAAAATCATCCACGTCGTGGTGGCGGACACGCCCAAGGGGCCGGAGTGGGGTACGCATGAGCGGGATACGTTCCAGAAAAATGCGGTCACGAGGGGGCTGAAGGACTGTACGGATGACGATATCGTGATATTCAGCGATCTTGACGAGATACCCAATCCCGATAAAATCCGCGAAATCCTGCGGGATTTTCGGGAGGACAAAATCTATCATTTTGCGCAGCGGCTCTTCTACTGCTATCTGAATATGGAGGAGGTCTCCGGCAAGCTCCTGTCCTATGCGGGCGAGTTTGAGGGGGTGGCGCGCAAAAAATGGATCGGCTCTAAGATGCTCAGCTACAAGCTCTTGCGGGAGCAAAATCTTCTGCTCGGAGAGCTTCGCTTCCCCGAGCGGAAGGAAATCGGCATTCGGGTGGAGGACGGCGGCTGGCATTTCGGCTATATGGGCGGCCATGGGGAGAAGGATATCCGCAGGCGCGTGCAGGAGAAGGTGGTATCGGCGGCGCATCAGGAGTACAATTCAAGGCATGTGCTGTCGCAGGTGACCGACCGGATTAAGGAGGGGAAGGACATCTTCGGCAGGGACGCGCAGTTTGTCCGCTGTGAGATTGACGAGACCTTCCCGCAATATATTCGGGAGCATCAGAAGGAGCTGGCCTTCCTGATCATGCAGGAGGAGAAGCCCGCCGCGAAGGCGGTTCGCAGGATAAAGCTTGCGGTAAAGACCACCGGCTGTCGTATGGTCGCGGGCTTAAAGCGGTTGGGGAAAAAGCTGTTAAGGAGATAGATATGTCAACGGTTCCAAAGATTTCGATATGTATTCCGGCCTATAACAATGCCGACGAGGTTGGACGGCTGCTGCAGTCGATTGCCGCGCAGGAATACAAGGACTATGAGGTCAATATTTCCGATGACTCGACCGATGATGCGATAGAGGAGCTTGTCAAGGCATACCCCGGTGTGCGCTATATTCACAATGAAAGGCCGCTCGGGCATATCTTTAACTGGAATGCGGCGATTGGGATGGCAAGAGGCGAGTACATCAAAATCATGTTCAGCGACGACTGGTTCACTGATGGCAAAAGTCTCGGAGGCTTTGCGGCCCTGCTGGACGAGAACCCGCGGGCGGCGCTGGCCTTTTCGGGGAGCAGACAGGTGATGCTTGACGGGCAGGACGCGGCCGGCGTGCGGCATGTGGCTGAGGAGAACAACAGGGCTTCGTATGACAGATGGGCGCCGGAGGAATACGTGCGCCGGCTCCGACTGGACTACCGCACGCTGTTTCTGAGCAATCAAATCGGGGCGCCCAGCGCGACAATCTACCGGCGGGGGGAGGCCTTGACATTGTTCGATAAGCGGAGCAATTGGGCGTCGGATGTCTTTCTGTATTTTGAGCTGCTCCAAAGGAATCCGCAGTTTGCCTATACGGAAAAGCCGCTTGTCTCCATCGGCGTGCACGCGCACCAGTACACGGAGAGCTTCTCGGAGAAGGATATGCGCATTTATAATGATTATCGGTATATGTATACAAAGTACCGGCTTGCGGAGAGCAGGGAATGCAGGGAGCATATGGCGGAAAACTATATCGTAAAGTATCGGCAGGGATTTGGTGAGGCGAAGGCGCTGGGGATTGGCCCGGGACTGTATATGAAAAAATATTTCGGAGAGCTTTGGAAAAGCATCTGTTGTTTTGCGAGCCATCGCCGGGAGCTGCTTTGCGGCGGAAAGAATGGAGCAAAAATACGGAAATAGAGGAGAGATTGGGAATATGATGGAGAGCAGATTGAAAAATATCGGGCTGTCATGCTTTTGGGCGGCGCTTCTTATAGAGCTGATCATTGTCATGGTGGATAAAAGCGCATATACCAATCCCTACGAGAGCACGTTGTTTCGGCTGACCTTTCTGCTGTTCTGCATCAAGGCCGCGACCACAAGGTATTCCGCAAAGGAGTGGGGCTGTATTCTGCTGTTGGGCGCCGTGGCGGTGATATCCTATCTCATCAATGAGCGGGATGAGGCGGTAAGGGCTGCGGTATTTGTTGCAGCCTGTAAGGATGTGGACCTGAAGAAAATGCTCAAAGTAATCCTCGTGGTGACATTTGCGGGAAGCGTTTTATTGTTTGCTCTTTCGGCGGCAGGGATATTTGGCGCTTTTTCCGTAACCGCGAACTTTGGCAGAGGGCCGTTCCCGGGAATCGTGGAGACGCGGTACTGCTTCGGAATGGGACATCCGAATGCCTTTCAGGTAATGCTGCTTATGATGAGCACGGTATTTATCTGGTTACAGGGAAGAGAGATAAGGCCGGTTGTGCTGTTGGCGACAGGGATAGCGAACATAGCGGCATATTTATTTACGGATTCCAATGCCGGTTTGCTTGTCATGCTTGCCGTAATAACGGGCGTTGCGCTGCTTCGGTATGTGAAGCCGCTTAGGGAAAGCAGAACCGTATATATTTTGGGCGCCGCGGCAGTTGTGGCAATTGTCATTTTTTCCGCATACGGGTCCCATGTCGGCAGGGAAACGCCTTTTATGTATCGCCTTGACGGGATTTTGAACGGCAGATTTCAGTATGCGCATATCATCGAGGCCGCGCGTGTGGAGAATTGGACGCTTTTTGGCAATGCGGACAATGTGGAATACTTTGATCAGGGATTTATCCGGCTGTTCTATTGGTATGGGATTATTCCCGCAGTCGCTTATATAGGGGCGAATCTGTTCCTGATAAGACAGTCTTATAAGGCGGGGGACTACAGCCTTTTGGTTATCGTGGTGGGATATGCGGTCTTGTCAATCATGGAGGCGCACCTGATATCGGTATATCTGCTGCGCAATTATCTGTTGGTATGGCTGGGGTATTATTGGTATCAGCCGTTTCGGGAGAAACAGGAGTTCGAGGGATATTTTTGGCAGGTGAAGCGCCTGTTGGGGAGGAATGAAATATGAAGCCGGTAAGCGTAATCGTCGTCGCATACAGGTCGGCGGACACCATCGTTAAGACCTTGGAGAGTATCAAAGCGCAGACCTATGAAAACATTGAACTGATTGTATCTGACGATTGCTCCCCGGACGATACCGTCGCAGTCGCAAGGCGGTGGATGGATGAAAATAAAGAAGCGTTCCAATCCTGCCGGCTGGTCACCGCCTGGGAGAATACCGGCATTCCGGGAAATATCAACAGAGCCTTGGCGTATGCAAACGGCGTGTATACCAAGCTCCTTGCGGCGGACGATTATATGACGCCGGACGCGATTGCGGAATATGTGCGCTTTTGCGAGGCGAATCCCGAGGTGATGCCGATTGCGCGGGTGTATCTCTTTTCGGAGGAGGATGCGGACTGTTCGGCGGTGCAGGCGTATTGCGACAGATGCTACGCGTTGGCGGGGAAGGACTACCGGGAGCAGTATCGTATGCTGCTGAAGCAGAATTGGATTGTCGCGCCGGCCGCCTCCTTTTATCCGATTGAAATTTTAAAGAGGCTTGGCGGATATGACGAACGGTACCGTTGGTTTGAGGATTATCCGATGAACCTGACTCTGATGCATGGACGGTATCGGTTCGGATTGATTGATAAGGAGCTGATTTATTATGGGATATCCGGGCAGTCGATTACCGGATCGCAGCAGCTTCGCCTCAGGAAAACGGAGATGAAGTTCTTCTTCCGGAAAAGAATGTGGTACATGATACAGGCGGGAATGGGCTGGGAGGCCGTGAAGCAGATGAAGAGCTGGCTGAGGGTATTGTTGCAAAAGGAGTAAGATTGAAAATTAAAATTTTCAATCTGCGCATAGTCTCAGCAAAGCTGAGCCATT
>JAMPFV010000049.1 GCA_023664265.1 Roseburia sp. | reverse complement strand
ATAATTCTTAATTGAAAATATGGAGTCATTTTCCAACGGATAACTTCTAATTATCTATCCAGAATCATTAGCTAGGGAAATCCCCATCACACCCTAAAATTCTTCCTCGGATGCTTCGCCGTAAGAATATCCCGCTGCTTCGACAGCGCGACATGCGTGTAAATCTCCGTGATATTAATCGAGCTGTGGCCGAGCATCTCCTGAATATAGCGGATATCGACGTCCGCCTCAAGAAGGCTGGTGGCGAAGGTGTGGCGGAACATATGCGGGGTGATATGCAGCTCGATAGCGGCGAGTGCGGTGTATTTATTCATCATGCGGCGGACAGACTGGTCGGACAGAGGGCGGCCAGTCTGATTGGCGAAGAAGTGGCCGCAGTTCTCAATTTCAGCCTTGAAGGACTGTTTGTATTCTTCCAGGACGCGAATTACCGCCTCCTGACCAATTTGGATGCGGCGCTCCTTGGCGCCCTTTCCGTAAATCAGAATGCTTCTGTCATATAAATTCACGTCATTGACCTTTAGGGCACACAGCTCGGAGATGCGCATCCCCGTGGCAAAGAGCAGCTCGATAACGGCGGTGTCTCGGAGCGCGTTTTTCCTTTGGTATTCGGTTTTGGCATCGGCGCGCCGGTTGTATAGGGTGGCGAGAAGCGTCTCGACGGTGTGAAGGGGGATTGTTTTCGGAAGAATGACAGGCTCTCGGAATTTCACCTGTAGTTTGCTGAAAGGAGTTCGGTCAATCAGCTCTCTGTATTCAAAATAGTGAAAGAGGGCTTTCAGGGAGGCGATTTTTCTTTTTACGGTCTTGGGCTTGTACCTTTGGTGGAGCGATGCGATGAACTCCTCCAAGAGGGCGGGGGTGATTTCCGAAATCTCAACGGGAGGAATCGCCGCGGCAAACTGTGTCAAATCAATTCGGTAGGCCTTTAGCGTCTTTTCATCCAATCTCTTCTGATACCGGCAGTAGTCTAAATAAATGGTAATCTGTGCTTGTAAATTTTTCATAAGATCCTCTTTTCTGCGTATATTTTATGGGAAGTTGCGACAGCATAAATTATTTAAACAAAAAGTATGGCTTTTTGCAAATTTGTTTTTCGCAAATTTTCCTGCTCCTGCGCGCACAAAAACTTGACTTTCAGCAGATAGATGGTATATTTATGTAAGGGTAATTGACGGCGGAGTTGGTTACTCTTTCTTTAGATTAGATATACATGGTTATCAAAGAGGAATGAGATGACAGATGTTAAGCGGATAAAGAAGCGCGTTTTTGAGATTATTCAGATAGGGAACAAAAGTGACGCAATCAGCTCGCTCTTCGATTATTTTATCGTGACGATGATTGTGTTGAATATCGTGGAGGTCGTTTTCGTCACGTTCGACGCGTTCATGCCGTATCGTGTGGTTTTGCGGCGCATAGAGGCGTTCACGTCGATTGTATTCTGCGTGGAATATCTGCTTCGGCTGTGGACGGCGGACCTGATCTATCCCGGACTGGGGCGGGTGAAGTCGCGGCTGCGCTTTGCCGTATCCTTTTACGGCATCGTGGATTTGCTCACCTTCCTGCCGTTCTTCTTTCCGTCGGTGTTTGCGACGGGGATTGTGGCGTTTCGGATGCTGCGGGTGTTCAGGGTGTTCCGCCTGTTCAAGATTAATGCGCAGTATGACGCGTTCCATGTGGTGCTGGACGTCCTCAGGGAGAAAAAGGAGCAGCTCTTTTCCTCGATTTGTCTGATTTTGATTATGATGCTCGCGTCCTCACTGTGCATGTACAGCCTCGAGCATGACGCGCAGCCTGAGGTGTTTCAGGACGCCTTTTCGGGAATCTGGTGGTCGGTCTCCACACTGCTGACGGTGGGCTATGGGGACATCTACCCGATTACGGCGGCGGGCAAGGCGATGGCAATCGTTATTGCCTTTCTGGGCGTCGGCCTGGTGGCGATTCCCACGGGTATTATTTCCGCGGGTTTCGTGGAGCGCTATACGCGGATGAAGTCGCTGTCGGAGATTTCCTCGGGAAATGAGATGCGGTTCATCATGCTGACCATAGAGCCCTCGCATCCGTGGGTAAGCAGGCAAATCAGGAACATCAGCCTTCCGCCTGAGTTGATTGTCGTGGTGGTTATCCGAAACGGGGAGCAGATTGTAATCCCGAATGGGAACACGGTGGTTCAAGCGGGCGACAGAGTGGTTTTGGGCGCGCTGGAATATGACTGCGACATTGACATTCAGCTCAAGGAGACGCTGATTAAGAAGGAGCATTTCTGGGCGGGACGGCGGATTAAGGATTTGGATATCAGTGAAAATACGGTGATTGTGTCCGTCTATCGGGACGGTGGGACGATTATCCCCAAGGGGGACACGATGATATTGGCAGGCGATATTGTGACGGTCTGCGAAAAGCGGTAAGCCTCGGGATTGAGAGGGAGAAAACAGAGTAAGGGGTAGGACGGATGAGCGACAGATTGTGGCAGATTCTAGTGGATTCATTTACGAAAATATTGATACCGGGCATTACGGTGACGATACCGCTGACGGTGATTTCCTTTTCGCTTGCGCTGGTAATCGCGGTGGCGGTGGCGTTGATTCAGTTTGCCAATGTCCGAGTGCTGAAGCAGGTTTCGCGGTTTTATATCTGGGTAATCCGCGGGACGCCGCTGCTGGTGCAGCTCTATGTGATTTTCTTCGGGCTGCCCAAGCTGGGGATCATTTTGGACCCGTTTCCGTGCGCGGTGCTGGTCTTTGCGATTAATGAGGGCGCGTACTGTGCGGAGACGATGCGGGCGGCGCTGGAGTCGGTGCCCGGGGGGCAGATGGAGGCAGGGTACTGCGTCGGCATGAGCTATTTACAGATTATGCGCAGAATTGTGCTGCCGCAGGCGTTTCGGACGGCGTTCCCGCCGCTCTCCAATTCCCTGATCGGCATGGTGAAGGACACCTCGCTTGCGGCGAACATCACGGTGGCGGAGATGTTTATGGCGACACAGAGGATTGTTGCGCGGACCTATGAGCCGCTTGCGCTGTACTTGGAGGTCGCGCTGATTTATCTGGTATTTTCGACGATTTTGACGCGTCTGCAGCGCATGGGAGAGCGTTATCTGAATTCCCGCAACGGGCAGACGCTTCAATAGCGGCGGAACGGAGGTACATATGCTTGAAATAAAAGAAATCCGAAAATCCTTTCAGGGTCTGGAGGTGCTCAAGGGGGTGTCTCTGGCGGTCAATCAGGGGGATGTGGTGGCAATCGTGGGCCCCAGCGGCTCAGGCAAGACAACACTGCTTCGATGCATGAATTTCCTTGAGCGTGCGGACAGCGGGACGATGATTTTTGACGGCGCCTCCTATGCGCTCGGGCAGATGCGGAAGAAGGACATCGCGCAGCTTCGCAGGAAAACGGCCTTTGTCTTCCAGAATTATAATCTGTTTCTGAACAAGACGGCGCTGCAGAACGTCACGGAGGGGCTGGTTATCGCGCGCGGGATGCCCAAGGGGCAGGCGGCGGAGGCCGGCAGGCGGGCGCTTGACAAGGTGGGCCTGTCAGACCGCTATGACTATTATCCGAGTCAGCTTTCAGGCGGGCAGCAGCAGCGGGTCGCAATCGCGCGGGCGCTGGCGACGCAGCCTGAGATTATCTATTTTGACGAGCCGACCTCGGCGCTGGACCCTGAGCTGACGGGGGAGGTGCTGGCGGTGATGCGGCAGTTGGCGGAGGAGGGCATGACAATGCTGGTGGTTACGCATGAGATGGGCTTTGCCCGAAATGTCTCGTCGCAGGTCATTTTCATGGAGGGCGGCGTTGTCGTGGAGAGCGGGGCCTCCCATGAGTTTTTTGAGAACCCGCAGCAGGAGAGGACGAGGCTGTTTTTGCAGCAGTTTTAGGGAAGCGCTGATTAAATTACAACTTCCTGAAATAAAGGCATTTCAAATATGTTGCGCAAAGAATGAAGATAGAGAGGGAGGAAGCGGGCCATGAGCAATAGAGAAAGAGTTCTGCAGTTGATTGAGGATATACCGGAGCACAAGCTTACTTTTGTCGTTGAAGTATTGGAGAGCTTAAAGGCGTATGCGGGGGAACGGGTAGAACCCGATGAGTGGGACTTGAAAATGATAGCGGAGGCCAAAGAAATAAATGACGGTCAGGCAGTAGCGTTGGAAACGCTTGCATCCGACTTGGGGATAACTTTATGAAATATAAAATTGTATTTCAGAAAGCGGCTGAGAAATTCCTGAAGAAACAGGACAGAAAAACACAGGAGCGGCTGCTGGCAGCGATAAGCCGCCTTCCTCAGGGAACTGATATTAAAAAACTGCAAGGGTATAATAATATGTACAGAATGCGACTTGGGAGCATACGGGTTCTGTATACGCTCGATGATGTAATAAAAATAATATCCATAGAAAACATAGATAACCGCGGAGATGTATATAAAACAAAATGAAATAAAAGAAAGGGAAGGTGTAAATAATGAAAAGAACAACTTTAAACAAAAAGGCAATTGTAAAGGCGGCGGCAGTCGCGGCGGCTTCCATAATGGCATTGACGGCCTGCTCCTCTCAGGGAAATACGGACGCTTCCGCGGGGACGGAGGATGGCGATTTGCTGGCGCGGATTCAGGCCAAGGGCGAGATTGTCATCGCGATGGAGGGGACGTGGGCGCCATGGACTTACCACAATGAGCAGGATGAGCTTGTGGGCTATGATGTCGAGGTCGGCAAGCTGATTGCAGAGAAGCTTGGCGTTACGCCGACTTTCGTGGAGGGCGAGTGGGACGGCCTGTTTGCGGGGCTTGACGTCGGGCGGTATGATATTGTCGTCAACGGCGTGGAGGTTACGGATGAGCGGTCCGAGAAATATGATTTCTCAGACCCTTACGGCTATATCCGCACGGCGCTGATTGTCGGGGAGGACAATGACGATATCCGGGACTTTACGGACTTAAACGGCAAGACGACTGCAAACAGCATTGCGAGCACCTACATGATGCTGGCGGAGGAGTACGGCGCAGAGGTGCAGGGCGTCGATTCGCTTGACGACACGATTGAGATGGTTTTGTCGGGGCGCGTGGACGCGACGCTGAACGCGGAGGTGTCCTACTATGATTATCTCAGGGTGCATCCCGACGCCGCGCTGAAGGTGGTTGCGCTGACGGAGGACGCTTCGCTGGTGAGCATTCCCGTTCGGAAAGGGGAGGACACGGAGACGCTTCGGGCGGCAATCAATGAGGCGATTGCGGAGCTTCGGGAGTCGGGCGAGCTGAGCAGGGTATCCGAGAAGTATTTTGGCAGCGATATTTCAGGCGCGGAGAATTGATGGGAGGATGAGCTTATGTGTACGGCAGCAACATACAGGACGAAGGATTTTTATTTTGGGCGCACGTTGGATTATGAGTTTTCCTACGGCGAGGAGGTGGTGGTGACGCCGCGCAGGTATCCGCTTGGTTTTCGGGAGATGGACAGCGTGGAGAGCCATTACGCGATGATCGGCATGGCGCATGTGATAGAGAATCAGCCGCTGTATTACGACGCGGTCAACGAGAAGGGCTTGGGCATGGCAGGGCTGAATTTCGTGGGAAACGCGGCATACCGGAAATCCGTGCAGGGGAAAGAAAATATCACGACCTTTGAGTTTATCCCGTGGATTCTGGGCCAATGCGCCACGGTGGCGGAGGCGCGCGGGCTTATCGCGAAGATCAATCTCACGGACACACCCTTTAGCGACAAGCTGCCAATCGGTCAGCTTCACTGGATGATTTCCGACCGCGACGAGTCGATAACGGTGGAATCGACGAAGGACGGCATCACGGTCTATGACAATCCCGTGGGCGTTCTGACGAACAATCCGCCGTTTGACGCGCAGATGTTCCAGCTCAACAACTATATGCATCTCTCACCGAAAAGCCCGCGCAACTGCTTTTCGGACAAGCTTGCGCTGAATACCTACAGCCGCGGGATGGGGGCGCTGGGGCTTCCTGGCGATTTGTCCTCACAGTCACGGTTTATCCGCGTGGCGTTTGTGAAAATGAATGCTGTCTCGGGCGACTCGGAGGTGGAGAGCGTGAGCCAGTTCTTCCATATTCTCGGCTCTGTTGACCAGCAGAGGGGCTGCTGCGAGGTGGAGGAGGGGAAGTATGAGATTACGATTTATACCTCCTGCTGCAACGCGGACAAGGGGATTTATTACTATACCACATACAATAACCACCAGATTACGGCGGTCGATATGTACAGGGAGGAGCTTGACGGGACGATGCTCGCAAGGTATCCCATGCTTTTAGAGGGACAGGTCAGGATGCAGAACTGACCGTGAAGGGGGGATTTTCATGGAAAAGCTGAAACCAAAGCTGTTTTCGGTGATGAAAACATACACGAAGGAGCAGTTTGTCAAGGATGTGATTGCGGGAGTTATCGTCGCGATCATCGCGCTGCCGCTGTCGATTGCGCTGGCGCTGGCCTCGGGCGTGGGGCCTGAGCAGGGGATTTACACGGCGATTATCGCGGGCTTTCTGATTTCCTTCTTCGGCGGCAGCCGCGTGCAGATTGCGGGGCCGACGGCGGCCTTTGCGACGATTGTCGCGGGAATTGTCGCGCAGAAGGGAATGGACGGACTGATACTGGCGACGGTATTTGCGGGAATTATTCTGGTGGCGATGGGATTTTTGCGGCTGGGGAACCTGATAAAATATATCCCATACACGATTACGACGGGCTTTACGGCGGGAATCGCGGTGACAATCGCAATTGGCCAGATTAAGGACTTTCTGGGGCTGACGTATCCTGCGGGCACGGCTGCCATCGAGACGATGGAGAAGCTGGAGGCCGTGATACGCAACATCGCGACGGTGAACTGGCAGGCGGTTCTGGTCGGCGTGGTCTGCCTTGTGATTTTGATCATATGGCCGTATATCAACAAGACGATTCCAGGGTCGCTGTTGGCGGTTATCGCGGGAATCCTGATGGTGCAGCTCTTACATATGAAGGTCAATACGATTGGGGATTTGTATGAGATCAGCAATAAGCTGCCGAGCCTGCATGTGCCGTCCGTCACGCTGCGGGATGTCGGGGACATTATCCCCGACGCCTTTACGATTGCGATTCTGGCGGCGATTGAGTCGCTGCTCTCGTGCGTGGTGGCGGACAGCATGATCAACTCCAAGCACCGCTCCAATATGGAGCTGATCGCGCAGGGAATCGGAAATATCGGTTCAGCGCTGTTTGGCGGGATTCCCGCCACGGGGGCCATTGCGCGGACGGCGGCGAACATCAAGAACGGCGGGCGCACGCCGATAGCGGGGATTGTGCACGCGATCACGCTGGTGCTGATTCTGGTGATTCTGATGCCCTACGCGGCGCTGATTCCCATGCCCTGCATCGCGGCGATTCTGTTTATGGTCGCCTACAATATGTGCGGCTGGCGGGCGTTTGTCAACCTGTGCAAGTCGTCCCCCAAGAGTGATATTATCGTGCTGGTGCTCACCTTTATCCTGACGGTAGTCTTTGATCTGGTGGTGGCGATTGAGGTCGGGATTCTGCTTGCGGCGATTCTGTTTATGAAGCGCATGAGCGAGGTCACGGAGGTAGAGGGCTGGCGCTATGTTGACGACGAGGAGGACCCCGACAGCATTTCGCTGCGCGTGGTGCCGGATCATACGCTGGTCTATGAGATTTCGGGGCCGATGTTCTTCGCGGCGGCGGACAAGATTTTGACAATCTCCGTGAAGGAGGACACGAAATGCCTGATTCTCAGAATGCGCAGCGTGAACGCGATCGACGCGACGGCGATGCACTCTCTGGAGCAGCTCTATGAAAAGTATGAGAAAAAGGGAATAAAGCTTGTTTTCTCCCATGTAAACGGGCAGCCGAAGAAGGTTATGGAAAAGGCGGGCTTCACGCAGCGGATTGGGGAGGAGAACTTCTGCGCGCATATCGACGACGCGCTGGAGCGCGCGACACAGCTTGCGCAGGGAGGATGAAATGAAGAGATTGTCCTTGAACAGAAACCAACTGAAATATCTGGTGATAGTGGCGATGCTGATTGACCATATCGCGTGGGCGTTTGTGCCGATGAACACGGCATTGGGACAGGTGATGCATTTTATCGGGCGGTTGACGGGGCCGACGATGGCGTATTTTGTCGGGGAGGGGTACCGCTACACGAGGGATGTGGGGCGGTACCAGAAGCGGCTGGGAATCTTCGCGGTAATCTCATGGATTCCGTTTGTATGGTTTGAGTACGGGGAGCTGCCGTTTTATTATGCGCAGGGGGAAATCACGGTTCATCTCGCGCAGAGTGTGATTTTCACGTTGTTTCTCGGACTTACGGCGATAAGGCTCTGGGAGAGCGGACTGAAAAAGGGGGTCAGGGTTGTCGGCGTGATTCTGCTCTGTATGGTTTCGTGCGTGGGTGACTGGGCTGTTATGGATGTGCTGGGCTGTCTGTTCGTCCATGTGTATCGGGACAGGCCAAGGGCGAAATGGACGGCGTTTAGTTTGACGTTCCTGCTGCCGCAGTTCCTGATAGTTATCGCAAATTGTATGTCGGGCTCCATGGCGATGTGCTTCCAGCTTGGCGTGGCGCTGGTGCCGCTGATGCTGTACTTCTTCTATAATGGGGAGGGCGGCAGCAGGCGGGCGGTGCACAAATGGTTCTTCTACATATTTTATCCTGCGCATTTGCTGGTGTTGGGACTGCTCAGGTGGTGTGTGCTGGCGGTGTAGGGAATTATGCGCATAGCCTTAGGGAAGCGCTGATTAAATCACCGCTTCCTTAGCAGAGCAAAGCGGCGCGGAAACGGCGTAAAATATTGAAATCAGATGGAAATCAGGTGGGAAATGGACAAAGACGGCTTAGAGCGGATTGTGGAGCCGCTTTTGGATTGGTATCGGGAGAATGCCCGTGCGCTGCCATGGCGGAGGAAAAGCCCTGCGGAGGGCTGTCAGGAGGATTCTGACGGGGAGCGCGGCGGCTGCCGCGAAGCGGTTCCAGAGGAAGTCCCCTACGGCGTGTGGGTGTCGGAGATTATGCTGCAGCAGACGCGGGTGGAGACGGTGATACCGTACTACGAGCGGTTCATGCGCCGGTTCCCGAATGTCGAGGCGCTTGCGGCGGCGCGGGAGGATGAGCTCTTAAAGCTGTGGGAGGGACTTGGCTATTATTCGAGAGCCCGAAACATGCAGCGGGCGGCGCAGATGATCTGCCGCGAGTATCAGGGGCGGTTTCCGCGGCGCTATGAGGAGCTTCTGAGGCTTCCGGGGATTGGGGCGTATACGGCGGGAGCAATTGCCTCGATTGCGTTTGAGGCGGCGGAACCCGCGGTGGACGGAAATGTGCTTCGCGTTGTGACGCGGCTGCTGCAGTGCGGCGAGGATATTCAGGATGTGCAGTTCAGAAAGCGGATAACCGCGCGGCTGAGGGCGGTCTATCCCGAGCGGGAGCGCGGAAGCTTTACGCAGAGCCTTATGGAGCTTGGCGCGGTGGTCTGTGTGCCAAACGGCGCGCCGAAATGCGGGGAATGCCCTATCCGTGAATACTGCGGAGCGTGTCACAGCGGGACGCAGCTGCGCTATCCCGTAAAGCGGAAGAAGGCAGAGCGGAAAGTCGAGGAAAAGACGGTGTTGGCGCTGCGCCATAACGGCCGCATTGCCCTGAACAGGCGTGACAGGGAGGGGCTGCTGTCGGGCATGTGGGAGCTTCCGAACATGGCGGGAAGCTGTGACGCCGCAGCGGTGCGGGAGTGGCTTGCAGCGCGTGGAATCACGGCGGCACAGATTAGTCCGCTGTCGGATAAGAAGCATATTTTCACCCATGTTGAATGGCGGATGCGCTGTTTTGCCGTCGAGTGCGGGAGCGTGGGGAAGCTCGACGAGTGTCCCTTCACATGGGTGACGCTTGAGGCGCTGACGCAGGAAATCGCGCTCCCGACGGCCTTTCAGAAAGTTCTGAGGCAGCGCTGATTAAATCAGTATTTCTCCAAGGCAGCTTCCAGTTCCTCCAGAATATGAATGAGGTCGCGGATGCTTCCCTTTTCGCGGAGGATTTTCCGCAGATGCCGTTCCAAGGTCAGATAGCCGATTCTCTCAGGTATCAGGCCGTCTGCGACGCCAGGGAAGCGCGCCTTGACGTTGTCCACGAGTATCTTGACGAGCTGCTTGTTCAGGATTTGGTCATAGTGCTGTCGGCATTGCTCGCAGACCTGCTGTATCATCCTGCCAAAGCAGGCGGCGTTATCCGAATCGGGCTTTTCCTCGCCCTGAAAGAGCACGCGGTCATAGCTGAGAATGCGGTATTCCTGCTTGTTCAGCGCGCCGTTGTCGCGGATGTGCACGAGCGGCAGCAGCATTCCCGTCTGGGCGGCGAGCTCCTTGCGTGCCTGATAAATCAAGTCCGTTTTCATGCCCTCCGCGACACAGGGGACAAGCCCTGTGCCAAATTCCAGCACAAGCGGCTCCGCGATCATGCAGGAGCGGATTTCACGCTCCAACACGGGGCTGTTGTTTTCCATAATGGGGGAAAGCTGCACGCCGAGCAGGGTATCGGCGCTGATTTGGAGCAGGCGGCAGATATCGCCGAGCAGCGCGACATCGGGCAGTCCGCTTCCGCGCTCCCATTTGCTGACGGCCTGCGGCGTTACGCCTAACCGCGACGCGAAGTCCTCCTGTGTCATTCTCTGATTCTGCCGGCATTGGCTGATTACGGTTCCGATTTGATTGTTCATTTTAATCTCCCTTTCTGAGCTGCTTTAATTTTCAATCTGTTTTTATCGTATCAGGCCCTTTCCAAAATGTAAAACAACGCTGTGTTGCGAAGCCGTGCAACGCGGAAATCTGTCTGCGGTGCGGCAATGCGCGTCGGTCAGGCGCGCCAACAGAGGGCGGTGAGGAGCGCCTCGACGGCGAGGCGTATCAGGTGGTGGTGAATATGTACATCGCCCTGTCGGATTCCGTTTAGGAGCGTGCCGAGGGAGATTGCAAGCATCCCGCCGATTAAGAGCACGACAGGGTTGTCTTTCCCGAATATCCGCAGTGTGACATAGACCGCAAGCAGGAGGCAGCCGAGGAGGATGCCGAGTGATTTTGTCTTGGCCTGAAGCAGAGCGAACAGCATCAGGGCGGTGTAAAGGGTTACCAAAAGCAGTCCTAAAAATTTCATTTTTCAATCTTTTTCCTTTCGTTGGTATTCCAGAATATCGCCAGGCTGGCAGTCGAGGATGTCACAGATGGCTTCCAGCGTGGAAAAGCGGATGGCGCTGATTTTGCCTGTTTTTATTTTGGACAGGTTGACGTTTGCGACGCCCACCTTTTCCGACAGCTCCTTCAGCGACATTTTTCTGTCCGCCATCACTCGGTCCAGTCTCATAATTATCGGCATTTCAAACCATTCCTTTCTCTGAAGTTTATGCAAATCCGTGTGCATCCGCCGGAGGCTCTTATGAAGCGATAATTTAACCGGTGCTTCATAAGGTTTCGTCCGACTGCCGCTGCAAATCGCAGCCGTAGTCGAAGATTAGGGCGATACAGTAAATCGCCATGCCGCTAATCAGCCCGACGAGATTGACGCGCCAAGTCAGCTCCCCGATGGTGTAATAATCGACAAAGGCGTCGGCGCAACCGCCGACAAGGCTCAGGAGGATAGCGGCGATGGCAATCCCCTTGATTCGCGCTGTGTTTTGATGAGTAAACGGGGTACAGCCTTTTCCGATGTCCCTGAATATGGCGTGGACGAGGAACAGGATGACTGCCAGAAAGGCGGTGTCCGCCAGCAGCAGGACAAACAGGAGCAGCAGCGGGCGCGGGGCGATGTGGATGGTGGTTCCGTTATTTGCGGTGACGTCGAAGGCCGAAAGGAAGGACTGCCGTATCGGAGCTTGTCCTAAGAGCAGGATACCGATTGCAAGCAGGGATAACAGCGCGGCGATTCCTGTGAGAACGCCGCCTATTTTGAGGATAACCGCCATCTTTCTGCCCGCACTGCTGATTTTTGATTGTGTTGTATTCAAGGTTGTTTCTCCTTTCCGTTGTTAAAATATAGGTATTGTAATAGAAGTATATCATCAAAATTAATGAAAATCAATAATTTATTAATGATAAACGTTAATAGCACTTGAGCTGTTACAATAGTGAAAATAAAAATGGTGGCGGGCGTTCCGTTAGGGTCGCCGCCACCATAGGCAGGGAATATTCCGTTTTTAAGGAATCATTTCCGCTGAGAATACCGTAAATCTATCGGTTCTTCGCATATTGAAAGGCCTTGACGACATAGTCTGCGGAGCCGGCCCCATTTTTTGTATCAAACATCGTTTTCAGATAATCATTAGAATATATTTCTATGATTGTTTTGCAATAGTTCCCGTGATCACCCAATATTTCAGAGGAGACATTTTTATACGTAAACCGGATAATCTCTCTGACAATACGCTGTACTTCCTCCGCAGATACGTCCTTGTCTTTATTGGATGCCAACTCCTGGAACAAGTCCTTTTGCTTTAGTTCCTCCGGAATTTGGGATAAGCGTCCATCCATGAACTCCGAAAAATGTTCCAGATTATGTTTCATGGATTCCGTGAAGCTTTCAATACTCCCAAATTGCGCGATGGCGGTTTTTGCCACCGCTGTTTCATCCTCTTTGATTTTTTGGATAAACATATCAAAATTCTCTATGTTGCCCCAATACTTCATCACATCGTCGGCACTGCTACGCTTAAAATCTTCCAATGCAGCAATATAGTCCGACAAGTCAAATTCTTTAAAACTCATACAGGTTTCTCCTTTCTCTAAACGGCCAAGGAGTTGTATCAGTCGGTCAATCCGATTGCGCTTTAACAGGAGCAGCTCTTTTTGCTTTTTGAAAGCGGTCATTCTGTCAAAATCAGGCTTTTCCAAAATCTCCCTGATTTCCTTTAGCTGAAACCCCAGCTCTTTCAAAAAGAGGATTTGCTGCAGTGTGTGCAAAGCTTCATCATCATACAACCGATAACCGGACGAGGTGAGTTCGCTTGGCTTTAACAATCCTATTTCATCATAATATTGTAATGTGCGTATGCTGATACCTGTTAATTTTGCAACTTGGCTTACTGTTTTCATTTTCAACTCCTTCTCTGGTCAAAGGGATACATACAATTTGCCGGCTGATTGCTTTCCCTTGAATAAGCATACAGCATCACGCAGCGTGAGAGTCAATACATTTTATACAAAAAATAAAATTTCCTGTTTCATTTGAGCAGTAATTGATGTAGAATGGAGCGTAAGGAATCTTGTATCGCACCTTGATTCTGCTGCGAAAAGTCAGGTGATTTCCTGCTTTTGCCCGCCGATAGGGGATAAGGGCAGGCAGATTCTGACGAGGGAGAAGGAGCAAAAGGGACATTATGGAAATGCTAAAATTCGGATATCGGTATTTTAAGAAAAATATGCCTGTGGCTATTCTGGCGGAAACTTTAAGCTTTTTAGGGATTCTGGCGGAACTTCTTCTGCCGCTTCTATCCGGAATTTTGGTTGACTTTGTCATACAAAAGGGAGAAGTACAAGAGGACAGCGGCGGCATTTTCCACTTCCTTTTGACAGGGCGTTTTGGGCAGCCCCGTACATTGCAATTGTTTTTTGCGATTGCGGTTGTTTATGGGATATTGATATTTCTGCGGATTGTATTGATTTATATTCGTGATTTGCTGCAGGAATGGATTGGCTTGGAACTGGAGACAGACCTGCGGTATGAAACATATGAAAAACTGATGGAGCTGGATTCCGCCACGATTGCCGACTATAATTCCGGAGAACTGCTACAGATACTAAACAGCGACACCATTATGTTCAAGGAGCTGTTTTCCCATAGGATCGCATATCTGGGGGATGCAGTGTTCATGCTGGTGACAACTTTGATATTGATTACGACGATTGATATTTCCTTTTTGGTGGTTCCGCTTCTTCTGATGCCTTTTCTGGTGAAAGCGGTGCTTACGTTCAAGAGCAAAGCACGCGAAAATTTCAAAGAAATCCGCGCGAAAAGCTCGGAGATGAATCTGGTGACGCAGGAGAATATCGCCGCGGTTCGCATCGTCCGTTCTTTTCATAACGAGGAGTTGGAGAAAGAAAAGTTTGGCAGGACGAATATCAATTTTTTGGCGGCGAGGCTAAAACAGATATGGCTTTCCTCGAAATTTGACTTGACGATTAACGCGATTCGGCAGACCGCTTATATCAGTACGATTATCATAGGAGCGCTCTTGGTTATGCGGGGGCGGCTGACGGTCGGGTATATATTGGCTTCCTCTACATATGTTATGCGGTTTATGGGGAATATCACGAACATTAACAACTATATTTTCAATATGCAGCAGCAGTTTATAGCGGGGCTGGCGCTGAAGCGCTTTATGGAAAAGGAAAGTCAGGTGCCGGAGGATAAGGCGGCGACGCTTCACTGCGATACACCGGACATTGAGTTACAGGACGTCTGCGTGGAGCTGGATGGGCAGGAGATATTAAAGCATATCAATATCAGTATTCCTTATGGGAAAAAACTGGGAATCGTGGGAGAGACCGGTTCGGGAAAGAGTATGCTGTTAAAAACTTTGATACGCAGCAGAGATTTGACGTCCGGACAGATTACAATCAGCGGACAGGATATCAAGGAGTTCAGCTTGGATAATCTGCGGAAGATGTATTCCTATGTATTTCAGGATGTGTTTCTGTTTTCCAATACCATTGAGTCCAACATTGCTTTCAGTCAGGCGGATATTGATGAGCGTATGGTAGTTAAGGCGGCAACGGAAGCGGAAGCAGTCAAATTTATTGACGCCATGCCGGAGCGTTACAAAACGATCGTAGGAGAACGGGGACTGGGGATATCCGGCGGGCAGAAGCAGCGGATTTCCATCGCTAGGGCATTTTTAAAGAATGCACCTGTCTTTGTGCTGGACGATTCCACCTCTGCGCTGGATGTGAATACGGAGCGTGCAGTGTTAAAAAATATTTATGAGCATTTCGAGGAAAAGACATTGATCATCACGGCGCATCGCTTTTCTTCCGTAGTGGACTGCGACGAAATTCTCTATATGAAAGACGGTGCGGTTACGGAGCGGGGAACCTTTCAGGAGCTGATGGAGCTGGACGGAAGCTTTGCACATATTTACCGCGTACAGCAACAGCAGCAGGCGGACAAGGTTCACATGGATAATTCTTTATAAAATGGAGCAGGTAAACAATGGCGAGACGAAATACTTTTTTTGAGGATGAACAAATAGAAAAAAAGGTTGATATACGGCAGTTAGGGCGGACGCTTGCGTATATTCTTCCCTATAAGCGGCTTCTTTTTCTGGTGAGCTGTATGATGCTGGCGGCGGCAGTGGCTTCTCTGATTCCGCCCCGTCTGTTAAAGCTGATTGTGGACGAGGTGGTAGTCAATCAGGATTACCGCCAGATGGCGCTGGTGGGCGGAGGATTGGTGATGCTTGCGGCCATAGAGATATTGTCAACCTTTATACAGGCAAGATGTATGGGGCGGATGGGCTTTCATATTATTACCCAAATCCGGACGGATATTTTTGAGAGATTGCAGCTTCTCTCCTTTGATTACTTTGACAATCGTCCGGATGGCAAGATTGTTGTGCGGGTGACGGAATACATCAACAATCTTGCGGACTTTTTTTCCAATTATGTTATGATGTTTGCCATCTATATCGTCAAACTGATAGTGGTAACTGTATTTATGCTTTCTTTGAGTCCGATGCTGACGCTGATTGTGTTTGCTGCAGTGGTTCCGATGATGACTGTTATTTTCCTGCTGCGTTCCTATCTGAGGAAAATGTATACGCGCCATCGGGCGAAAAACTCCAATCGGACTGCGTTTCTGGTGGAATCCATTATGGGAGAGCAGATTGTCAAGAATTATAACAGGATTGGAATCAACAGGGAAACGTACCGCCAAATCCATGAGGACAGTGTCAATATGTGGTGGGGCATTGTGAAGCGTTCCCGATTGAACGGTCCTGTGGTTCAGTTCTTCTGGCATACGGGGACATTGTGCATATTTGGGGTGGCGCTTGCGCTGATCCTGAGCGGAAATGCCGCAATCACGGCGGGCGTGGTGATTACGTTTACCAGCTATATGGGAGCCTTTCAGGATCCGCTGGCGCAGTTGTCCACGATTATTCAGGAGCTGGCGCAGGTAAGCTCTAATCTGGAGCAGGTGTTTGATACCATTGATTATCCAGTGGAAATCAGGGATAAAGAAAATCCGGTCATCCTGAAAAATGTCAAGGGGAAAGTAGATTTTCAGGATGTCACGTTCTGCTATGAGGAGAACGAAAATATTCTGAAGAACTTTACATTGCATGTAAAACCGGGGGAGACGATCGCTCTGGTGGGACCTACGGGGGCGGGAAAGACTACCGTCATCAGTATGTTGACCCGGTTTTATGATGTCAAGGAGGGCAGTGTCAGGATTGATGACGTGGATGTGCGGGATGCCAGCTTGTATTCCCTGCGTTCCGAGGTAGGCGTGCTGATGCAGGACCCGTTTATTTTCAAGGGCACTGTTTTGGACAATATCCGCTATGGGAGATGGGACGCTACGGACGAGGAGTGCAGGGAAGCGGCAAGGAAGATTTTTGCGGATAAGTTTATTGCGCGGTTAAGCGGCGGGTATGAACATATGCTGGAAGAGCGGGGCGGCAGTCTGTCCGCGGGAGAGAAGCAGTTGATCAGCTTTGCCAGAATTATCCTGAAAAATCCCTCTATTGTGATTTTGGATGAAGCCACCAGCGCGATTGACACGGAGACGGAGCTGTTGATTCAGAAAGCGTTGGAGACTTTGCTGAAAGGTAAGACGGCTTTTGTCGTGGCGCACCGTTTGTCTACAATCCGCAATGCGGACCGCATTCTCTATATCAGCAATCAGGGGATTGCGGAGGAGGGAACCCATGAGCAGTTAATGGCGAAAAAGGGACTTTACTATGAATTGGCAGTTTAGGGAACCGCTGATGAGAGCGGCGGGGCCGCCAACAAGCTATGGTGCGGGCGGATAAGTGACCTCAAAGGGAGAAAAGGAGCCCGCCATCTGTCCGTCATAATAATACTCAAGCCCGTCGGCAAGGCGCGAGCCCTCCACATACAGCGTATAATAAAAGAAGCGGAGGGAGCCGTCCTCCTCCTTGAGGCGGCACTGGATATGTGCGATTCCGTTTTCGCGCAGGAAGTAGGAGAACTCCATATCGCTGTCGGGATATTCCGCGCGGATGTTGGACAGGACGTCCGCGGCATTGTCGAAGCGCAGGAATTGTTCCTCGGACAGCGCAAGCGCGCCATACTCTTTATAAACGCCATTTTCATAATACAGATAGGTGTCCTTCCAAGTGTGGAGCATATAGACGTTTGCGAAGGCATCATAGTATCCGTCATAATCCTCCACATCGAGGAGGATCTCGCCGTTTTCATTCTGCCAGACATATCCGTACATATCCGGTGCGAGAACCTGCATAGCTGCGCCCTGCATGGCGAAAATGCTGAAGCGCTTGTTATTGCCCATAAGGTTGTAGGCATTTGCGGCGACATGCGTCTCCTTGTCATGTCGGAGCAGACACAGATCGCACGCGTCAAAGCACTGCGACAGTTGGAGAAGCCGGGTGCATCTGCCGGAGACAGGGTCCCGATACCAAAATTGCCAGACACCGTTCTCTGAAAAGGCACCGATGCATTCCTCGTATCCGTCATTGTTCATATCCGTGCAGATATAGACTTCCATCTGATGCCCGCTTGCGGATTCAAGCTGTGCCAAGGCATCCGCAGGTGTATTCGATGCGATGTCCGCGGCGGTTTCCTGTATTTTTGTGACAAGAAGCTCCCATTGGAGCGCGGGCGTGTGGCGGACGACCGCCATGGTGTACGGTTCGGAGGCAGAGGAGCAGCCGGTAAGGAGACCGGCGGTTATAAGGCACAGGGCCGATAATTTGGCTTTGTATATCATATGGGACATTTTCAGATACCTCCGTTTCCCGGGACGCGCTTATGTAAATCTTATTATATAGGAAGCGGAGCTTCTGTTCAATACATATTTTTGGGGGGAATATTCGGAATCAGCCTGTGGCGGCCGGTCAGGATATACCGTCCGAGGCGGCATTGCTGAGCGTATGGGCATGGTTGGAAAGCTCCTGAAAATCGAGCGGATATGGCGAAAAAGATAAAATGTGAAATCTATCACAATATTTTTACATGAAACAGTTGCAATTACGGATGGTTTTCTTTAAACTGTAGATAAGACATGACATATGCAGAAGAAAGGAAACGGAGACTATGCTGAAGATAAGTTTAAACGGAACAGGAAGCTTGGAGATTGTGGGAAGGGATGCGGGGCTGCTGCCCGAGGGGCGCATTGCCATGAATCTTCCCGGGACGGTTTACGGGACGCTGTTGGAGGCAGGGCTGATACCCGACCCGTTTTATCGGGACAATGAATTGAAGGCGCTGCCTCTGATGGAGAATGACTTTGTGATACGCAGATCTTTCACGGTGACAGGAGAGCTGCTTGCGTGCAGTGCGGTGCTGCTGCGGTTTGACGGGATCGACACGCTGGCGGACATTTATCTGAATGACGTGTATGTGGCGGCGGCCTGCAACATGCATCGAATCTGGGAGTATATGGTGGGCGGCATGCTTCGGGAGGGGGAGAACGAGCTCAAGGTCGTGCTTCATTCCCCGACGCGGTACATCGAGGAGCAGAACGAGCGGGTCTACACGGGCGGCTCGGGTGACTGCATGAAGGGCTTTCCGCATCTGCGCAAGGCGCACTGTATGTTTGGCTGGGATTGGGGTCCAAGGCTTCCGGACGCCGGAATCTTTCGCGGCATTTCTCTGCTGGGCGTACAGAAGGCGCGGCTTCAGCCTGTCTGCGTGAGACAACTGCATGAGGAAAGGAAGGTCACGCTGGAATTTGACGTGCGCATAGATTTGGCCGACATAACGCGCACGAGCGTGAAGGTCAGCGTCACCGCGCCGGACGGGGCAGTTTACAGGGCTGAAAGCGGCGCGGATGGCAATATCGGCAGTATTGTCATTGAGAATCCGAGGCTGTGGTGGCCGAGAGGCTACGGGGAACAGCCGCTGTACGGGGTGCGGGCGGAGCTCTGCGATTCGGAGGGCGCGCTGTTGGATGTGTGGGAGGCGCGAATCGGTCTGCGCACCCTGACGGTAAACACCGATGCGGACGAGTGGGGGAACTGCTTTGCGCACGAGGTCAACGGCGTGAAGATTTTCGCGATGGGCGCGGACTATATCCCTGAGGACAACCTGTTTGGGCGGATAAACAGGGAGCGGACGAGAAAGCTTTTGGAGGCCGCGGCATGGGCGAACCACAACTGCATCCGTGTGTGGGGCGGCGGGTATTATCCCGACGATTATTTCTATGATATTTGTGACGAGCTGGGCCTGATTGTCTGGCAGGATTTTATGTTTGCCTGTGCGTCCTATGAGCTGGACGAGGATTTTGAGGAGAATGTCTCCAATGAAATTATCGACAACGTGAGGCGTATCCGCCATCATGCATGTCTGGGGCTTTGGTGCGGCAACAATGAGATGGAGACGCAGACGCTGGACGGGGCATGGCGGCCCTCCATTAAGCAGAAAGCAGATTATATCAAGCTGTTTGAGTACATCATTCCCAAGCTGCTGCGGGAGGAGGACCCGATGGCGTTCTACTGGCCCTCAAGCCCTTCGTCGGGCGGGAACTATGACAATCCCTGGGACGAAAACAGAGGGGACGCTCACTATTGGGATGTGTGGCACGGGTATAAGCCCTTCACGGAATACCGCAAATTCCGTTTCCGCTATGTGTCGGAGTTCGGTTTTCAGTCGTTCCCCTGTATGCGGACGGTGGAGAGTTTTACGCTCCCTGAGGACAGGAACGTGTTCTCGCGGGTGATGGAGATGCATCAGCGCAGCGACTCGGGAAACGGGAAAATGCTCAGCTATCTGTCGGCGACTTATCTGTATCCGAGCCGCTTCGAGGATATTCTGTACGCCTCTCAGCTCTTGCAGGCGGATGCCATCCGCTATGGCGTGGAGCATTTCCGGCGGCATCGGGGGCGCTGCATGGGGACGGTGGTATGGCAGCTCAACGATATCTGGCCGGTTGCGTCGTGGGCGGGAATTGACTATTATGGTCGATGGAAGGCGCTCCACTATGCGGAGCGCAGGATGTTCGCGCCGATCATGATTTCCTGTGAGGAAATCGGGGAGCTGAGCGAGCGTCCCTGCTGTACCGCGCAGCCTGCGCCGATTGAGAAGAGCGCGCGGCTGCATGTGGCGAATGAGACGCCGGAGGCGGTATCCGGCGTTGTGGAGTGGGAGCTGCGCGGCCCTGACAGCGCGGTGCTCGAGCGCGGGGAGCAGGCGGTCAGCGTCGCCGCGCTGGACGGCGTCTGGCTTGAGAAGCTGGATTTTGGCGGCTATGACGAGCGGGCGGTTCATTTGAGCTACCGCTTCCGCAAGGGGGAGGTGGTGGTCTCCGAGGGAAGCTGTCTCTTCACACCGCCCAAGCACTATTATTTCGCGGATCCGCATCTCACCTTGGAGCGGGACGGGGATACCCTGACTGTCCGCGCACAGGCCTATGCGCGGTGCGTGGAAATCGTGGGCGTGGATGGGGACTGCAGGCTGTCCGACAACTATTTCGACATGGAGGCGGGAGCGCGCAGCGTGACGATTCTGAAGGACGATGCGACGCCTCTGGAGAGCGATGCGACGCCTCTGGAGAGCGATGCGACGCCTCTGAAGGACGATGCGACGCCTCTGGGGGGCGATGCGACGGCGTTTGCGTGCAGGTCGGTCTACGACATCGGCCGATAGGCTTACCGGTTCAGCCTTTGGACGCGCTCCTGAATATTGGCCTCAAATTCCTCGTCGGAATACTTGGGGTCGCGGGTGGCGCGCCAGATATCGCAGGGGAGACTGTCGCAGGCGGCGCAGGTCGCACGCTTGTTTTTGCTGACGCAGCAGCGGTAGATGCGGCAGCCCTCGGGCGAGTGGAACACCTTGCCGTTATGCGCGTCACAGCCCTGACACAGGGAGCCGTAGCAGGCACAGGCGGTGCAGTCTGTCCCGCAGCAGCTCAGTCCGAGGATTTCCCGCTGGCGCTTCTTGCTGAAGCCGTTCAGCACAAGCCGATAGGATTTGTCGAGCATGTCTTTCAACAGGTCGTCCGGCACGGCGCCGTCCGGCTTGACGGAATTCCAGTGCTGCTTGTTGGCGTAGTACCCGGGGAGGATGTCGGGATACTGCTCCCGCAGGAAGGCGCCTTCCTCGGGCTCCAGCTTGAGGTTGATATAGTAGGGTAGGTTTTGGGAATCCAACAAAACTGCGGCAAACATCTTGTCGCCTGTTTTGTAGCACATCCAGTTCCAGCTCGGCTGAAGCTCCTTTGCGACGCCGGGCTTGTTCATCAGGTACTCATCAATCCATTCGTATCTCATTTTTTTCTCCTTTTCTAAGCGACTTGTCGCGAAGAGGCGACGAGAAAATTTTCGCGTCTGTTTTCATGCGAAAATCCATAAATGCGTTAGGGTGTGTATTGCCTTGCGGCGTTTTCCAGAGCAGCCCGAAGCTCCTCGCGCAGCGGCGCGGGCTCGAGCAGTTCCACTTGGTCACGGAAGGTCATCAGCCATGTGAGCAGCTCCTCCTTGTTGGTGTATTCCGTTTGAAACAGCAGTTTTCCGTCCGCCTGCGCCTCAAAGCATTCAGGACCGTATTCCTCGACCAGACGCCACTTACATTGGGGCAGAAACAGGGCTTTTACCCGAATGCCCCCGGGAAAGACGCGCTCGTTGCCAAGATCGGGCAGGGGGGCGGGTCTTTTGGGAAAGCTGCGCTCCGACAGCCGCAGGCTTTCCATGCGGTTGAGCTTAAACAGCCGGAAGGCCTCGCGGGTCTTGCACCATCCCCACACATACCAGTCAGACCAGCGGAAAATCAGGTAATAGGCCTCAATGCTCCGTCGGCTCTCCCCGCTCGGTGCATAGTAGGTAAAACCCAGCTCTCTTTGGCTGTCAATCGCACTGTGTATCAGCGCAATTTTGGGGGCGAGCGCGTCCTTGGACCATGCGGACAAATCAATCAATACGGACTGGCTGCCGCTCATAAAGTCGGAGGAGCCGATGGAGAGCTTCTCCATAAGCTGTCCGCAGCGGTTTGTGCCATTGATGCTGTCCAGTCCCCGAAGTCCCGCGAGAATGTCCTGCATTTCGGTATTGGTCAGCAGGGTGCGGTCCAGACGATAGTTTTCCATAATGGAGATGCCGCCGTCTGCGCCCTGCCTTGTGACAATCGGAATGCCTGCCCTGCATAGGGCCTCGATATCGCGGTAGATGGTGCGCCTTGAGACCTCGAACCGCTCTGCCAGCCAAGGCGCTGTGATGGTGTCGCTCTGCAGCAGCAGCGATAAGATTCCGATCATTCGATCCGTTTTCATGTTAATCCCCATGCCGAAGCTCTTTAGCGCAGGCACCGCGATGAGAAGTTCGGCTCCTTCCGTCAAAAACTATCCTACCATATCGAACATGACAGCAGTGTGTCATGTTTACAGTATAGCAGAAAAAATTTTTTCTGAATAGCCGAAAAGGGGATTTTGTGTTAATAACTTGAGCAAATACGCCGATAAATTATATAGAGCCATAAAATGATATGAAACGGATTTCAAATAATTTAGTCAAGGAGGACAGTGCTATGTCAAAAATTACAGATTACAGTTTTTTGTTTGAAAGTATGCTTGGAACCAAAAGCACAAAGGGTACCGGTATTATAGGCAGCTTTCAATTATCGCGACTGAACAGCAGTTCCATACAGTCGCAGTTAAAGGCGGCGGGTATAGATACGAACAGCAAGCAGTATAAGGCGGCAATAAAACAGATGATGTCAAATGCAAATGGAGCAATGTATGGAAATATTCAAAGTATTAAAAACTTGATGAAAAGTTACGATAAGGACGGAGATTACATTGATCCGACTACGGGATTGGCAGGTCTTTTGGTAACAGAAGAAAATGCAAGTAGTCGGAAACAGATTATTGCTATCCCGGAAAGCAGTAAAGATGAAATGTTTGAACAAACAAAGAAAGAATTTCTGCGTGAAAATGGCGTTCTGAATGGCGATACGACAAAACGGTCAGATGTATATACAAATATGTATCGTAAGGTACAGAAAAATGACCGTTTGGCAGCGGGATATACTATGGAGCAGTATGAGCGTGCATATCGGCAAGCATTCTTGGACGCTGCAAGGAAAACCGATCCTGCATGGGAAATTGGAAAAGCAATTCCGTCCGGCGCATTGGACGGCATTACAAGAGAAAGCGTAGAAAGCCGGCTTGTCAAAAGCGGCAATACGCTTGTGAAACGGTCGTCTGTTTCGGGCAGTTCATTGGACGTAAGCATATAAACAATACAAGAAGGCAGTTAAGAGATAAATCTTAGCTGCCTTTTTGTATGAGCAAAGCAAAAAGATAATATGTAAAACTGAATATTGCTTTCACCTGTGTTTGAAGATAACAGGAATGAAGGCTATTACTACCAGCTGAAGTCCTATATGGATATCCATATAAGGCTGGAATACCCGAAAGAACTGATACAGCCGGAAATCAAGCCAGAAAACCGCACAGGCACAATAGAGCAGTTGGCACAGAATGTGGAGGCTGTTGAAAAGCAGGTACAGCT
>JAMPFV010000048.1 GCA_023664265.1 Roseburia sp. | reverse complement strand
GATATTTGGATTATAAGCAGTTTTGGGATTTTTTGGATAAGTAAACTGCTTGGACTTATCACAAGGGAGCAGGGACGATTCTGAATGACGGAAGAACCGCCATAAAAATATTGACAACGGTGGAGGAATTGAAAATGAGTGTTAGCGGAATAGGAACAACAGGCTACCCGATAGCAGGATATGGGACAGGAAAGGCACAGCAAAATACGATAGGAAAAAGTTTTACAGAGCAGGTAAATAATGCGGCAAAAGGACATACGGTTTATATGAAAACAGATGACATGTTGTATTCTGGCGGCAATGGTACAGGTTTATCTTTTTATATCAAATATGCGGAAAGTTCAACGGAAGATGATCCGACTGTGATTGCAAAAGGTGTTGATGAAAATGGAAATGAATTTGAACAGACCATACATATCAATAAGATAAATCCTCGGAATGCTTCACTAGTGGAAATGACAGCATTAGAATCTTATGTAGGTGTGGATAAGAATGGAGGGCTTACATCGCTTCCGCCAGAAACAGGAATGATGGGGCTGCATGACAGGACAAATTTTATGGATATGTTTCAGAAGCAGATAAGTGATATGAAGCTGCTGAGTCAGAAAAAGGCTGCGGCATATTACCAGTACAGTATGCAGGTTTATTGGGATTTTATGAGCAGAAAATAACGACGGGCTGTCGGGACTTATTACAGAAAGCAGGGCGGCTCTGAAATAATTAAAAAGGTCAGCAAAAGACAAGTAAGAAATGAATGTCTTAGCTGTCCTTTTTATTTACAGCGACAGGGCAGAAAGGAGGATATGGAAAACTGAACATTTATGACTTTTGGTAGCGGTTTATCCTAACGGAAAATCAGCTACCTTTTTTATTTTCAGTGTCCTTTTTGTATGTAAAGGAGCAGAGAATGAAGAAAGCAGACACCACCAAGAGGTCAGTGATAATATCACAGGAAGCGGTAGACAAAATGAATATCGACTGATAAGAGCTGAGTATATGCATGGTCATGCGGTTCTGACGCATGGTCATGCTTGCTTTCAAGAAAACGCAGCTGTATAATAAAGGAAAGCGGTATAGGACGGGGTATTGTGCCAAAAGGGCGAAATACCATCTGTGTGTTTCGGGGCTTCTCGACGGAGCAGGTGCGCACGATTCGCATTTTGAAGGAATCCCAGCCGTGGCAGGAGGATGAGAACCGTTTTTTCCTGCTGCATTCCGTACTGTGTGACGGCGCTGTCTGCGAGGCTGTGCGCAAGCGGCGGAAGCTGGAATTTGTGGGGGACAGCCTGAGCTCGGGCGAGGGGCTTTCGGGGCCGGTGGAGCTGGTTTCCTCCTGCTCGGGAGTGTTCGGCTTGGAGGGGCATTACGCGCTTCGCACGGCCAAGGCCCTGCAGGCCGATTTGCGCATTTTATCCCAGAGCGGCTGGGGCGTATGCTGTGGGTGGAACAATTCTCCGGCGTATGCGATGCCGCTTTATTACGGGCAGGTCTGCGGTATCTCGCGGGGGGCGCGGAATCGGGAGCTTGGCGCGTTGGACGACAATGACTTTGACGCATGGCAGCCGGATGCGGTTGTGGTGAATCCGGGCAGCAATGACGGCTTTGCGCTGGACAGTGCGGCGTGGGTGGATCCGAGGGACGGAAAGGAATGGAGGCTGCGCGCGGATGCGGATGGCAGGCCGGACAGGGCTTCGGCGGAGCGGTTTGAGCGTGCGGCAGTCTCATTCTTAAAGTGTCTCAGACAGAACAACCCGAATGCGTGGCTGATTTGGGCCTATGGTATGATTGACCACAGGATGCAGCCCTATCTGGAGGAGAGTATGAGGCAATACATAGAGGAAAGCGGGGATGAGAAGGCGGAATTTTTAAGCCTGCCCGCAGGGCGCGCTGAATGGACAGGCTCGAACAACCATCCGGGGAAGCGGACGCATGAGGCGGCGTCGGAGCTGCTCATAAAGGAACTGAACAAACGCCTGAATCCCGAGTAAAGACGAGAAAGGAAACAGCATATGCAATTTTTAGACAACATCAAAAATCCGCCCAAGGAGTTTACGCCCATCCCCTTCTGGTTTTTCAACGACAGGCCCGAGGAGGAGAAAATCAGGCGGCAGCTTGCGGACTATGTGGACAAGGGCGTGGAGGGGCTTGTGCTCCACCCGCGGATCGGGATTCCGGAGGAAATCCCGTATCTCTCAGCCCCCTATTTCGAGGCGGTGAACTGCGTGGTGCGGACGGCGCGGCAGCTCGGCATGAAGATTGTGCTGTACGACGAGGGCATGTACCCCTCCGGCTCCGCGCATGGGCTTGTGGTGGCGGAGAACGCGGACTATGCGTCCAAGGGAATCACACTCTCGGACAGTCCGTCGGGCGGACAGGCGCTCACGCGGCTTGCGGATGGGCGGTATCTGGTATACGGCTTTACCGGCGGCACCATCCGCGGGATCCATTACGGGGAGGACGACGGGGAGGCGGGCGCGCCGAAATCGGCGGATATTCTGAATCCGTCGGCGGTGGACGCTTTTATACGGCTGACGCATGAGCGGTACTATCAGGAGCTGCGGGAGTACTTCGGCAGCACGATCATCGCGTTCTTTACGGACGAGCCTTGTCCGCTTGGCAGGAACGCGGGCGGCTTTCGGGAATGGGCGGCGGGCATGGAGGCAGAGATCCTCGCGCAGAACGGGCGGCTTGAGGAACTGGCGGCGCTTTTTGACGGCGGGGAGAATCCGACGACGCGCCTCTATCACAGGCTGGTGAAGAAGCATCTGCGGGAGACTTATTATGCCCGCCTGTCAGGCTGGTGCGAGGCGCACGGGATCGCGTTGATGGGGCATCCCGAGGCGAGCGATGATGTGGAGGAGGAGCTCTATTTCCATATTCCGGGGCAGGATCTGATCCTGCGGCGGGTCGCGCCCGAGAGCGGCGGGATACGGGAATTTGACTCCGTGCAGGCAAAGCTCCCCGCGGACATCGCGCGGTATCTGGGGCGCAGGCGAAACGCGAATGAGTGCTTTGGCGTGTGCAATCATCAGGGCCTGCCTTGGTACTTCAAGGGATATGATATGAAATGGTATATCAACTGGCTGGGGATCCGAGGCGTCAACCTGTTTGTGCCCCATGCCTTTTATTACAGTGTGGCGGGGGCGCGCAGGGAGGAGCGTCCGCCCGATGTGGGGCCGCACAATATCTGGTGGCCGCATTACCGCCTGTTCTCGGATTACATGAAGCGCATTTCGTATCTGATGACGGACGCGGTGAGCCTTGCGAGGGTGGCGGTGCTCTGCGATAACAACCGTGTGCCGGCGGCGGAGGCGGCGTGGCTGTACGAGCGTCAGATTGATTTCCACTATCTGCCGGTGGCGATGCTGGGGGACTGCGCGCGCAGGGAGAATCGGCTTTGTATCGGCGGTTGTGAATTTGACGCGGTGGTTGACGTGTACGGCTATCGGCAGCAGGACGAATACGCGGCGTATCTTGCGGGGGTGCGCGTTGTGGACGAGGCGTCTGCGGAGGACTGCCGCACGGTGGTGACGGCAGGGGCGTGCCCGTATCTCAGGGCGGTGCACATGGAGAAAGAAGGCGTTTCGTGGTATCTGTTTTCCAACGAGGGAGAGGAACCGATAGAGACGAATGTGTGGATAGAGGAGCTGCGGGCGGACAAAGCGCCGCTTCTGATAAGCTTATGGGCGGACTGTGCGCAGGAGAGCTGCAGCCTGACTGCATCGAATGACGGGCGGGACGGCGCATGGATCGGATTGCGGCTGGCGCACTGCGAGATGAAGCTTTTATTGCTGTCGGAGGAGGGCGCGGAGCCTGCCGCGCAAGCCGTTCGGGCGGTCTTTGATACGGTGAAAAACGCGTTTTTGGGAGACTGGACGGCGCGGTTTGCGCCTGTCGATTCGGGCGACAATACGGTTACGTATCGGTATGCTTATACGGTTTCGGAGGGGCAGGCGCTTACGGGGGCGGAATGCTTTACCGTCCGCGGGGAGGAGATGGCGGAGTGCGTGTGCAACGGCACGTTTGCGGGCGTCAGCTTTTACAGTCCGCACACCTTTCGGATCGGGCAGTATTTAAGGGCGGGAGAAAATGAAATCCGCCTGCGCCTTACAGGGAACGCGGTGAATGTGTATGGCGATGCGCGCGTGCCGTTTGGCTTGGCGCGGGAGCGCGCATATGAGGCAGAAGGAGGCGACAGAGATGTGCGATAGGACAAAGATGGAAATCAGCGCGGAGTGTCTGGTCACAAGCGATTCGATCACGGTGTATTTTGAGAAGCCTGAGAGCCTTCCGGCAGAGTACCGCTATCAGTTCGTATTGAATGAAGCGGTGGCAGGGGAGTCGGATAAAACCCACTTCCTGTTGGAGGGGCTGGACAGCGATACGGAATATGATGTCCAAGTGAAGGTGACGGGCAGCGGCGGGACGGCGGCGCAATCCCCGATATATCGTCTGCGCACCCGCGCGGCGGGAGCGCGTCTGGATGTGACTAAGGCGCCATATAGGGCGGCGGGGGACGGCAGCGCCATGGACACACAGGCGATTCAGCGGGCGATAGACGACTGCGGGAGCGGCGGCGTGGTGTATCTGCCCGCTGGAATTTACAGGACGGGCGCGCTGCGGCTGCACAGCGATATGGAGCTGTATCTGGAGGAGGGGGCGGTATTGCAGGGGACGGATGATCCCGAGGATTATCTGCCGCGCATTTGGAGCCGCTTCGAGGGGACGGAGCTGTCCTGCTACAGCAGTCTGCTCAACATGGGGGAGCTGAACCACGAGGGCGGCGCCAACTGTGAGAATATCCTGATACGGGGAAAGGGGACGATTGCGAGCGGCGGAAGGCCGCTGGCGGAGCGGGTGATCGCCCTGGAGACGGAGCGCATGAAGGATGAGCTGGCGGCGCTCGGGGACAAGATCAACGAGTGTGAGAAGGCGGAGACGATACCGGGGCGGGTGCGCCCGAGGCTGATCAACATCAGCAATTGCAGGAATGTGCGCATTTCGGGCGTGACTTTGAAGAACGGCGCAAGCTGGAATGTCCATATGATTTATTCCGAGGGAATTGTCACTGACAACTGTAAATTCTATTCGGAGGACGTCTGGAACGGCGACGGATGGGATCCGGATTCCTCGGTCAACTGCACTATTTTCGGCTGTCTGTTCTATACGGGGGATGATTCGGTTGCGATTAAGTCGGGGAAGAATCCCGAGGGGAATGTGATTGGCAGACCCTCCCGCACGATCAAAATCTTTGACTGCAAATGCGCGTTCGGGCATGGAATCACCATCGGGAGCGAGATGTCCGGCGGTGTGGAGGACGTCAAAATCTGGGACTGCGATATGGGGGCCTCGCTGTACGGCATTGAAATCAAAGGAACGAAAAAGCGCGGCGGCTATGTGCGGGGGATACAGGTCAGGGACTGCACGATCGCAAGGCTGCTGTTCCACTCCGTCGGCTACAATGACGACGGAATCGGGGCGGGTACGGCGCCGGTGTTTGCGGACTGCGCCTTTGAGAATGTGCGGATAACGGGGCGCTGTCTCGACCATGACGGGAAGTATTATGAGACGGACTGCATGGAGCTGATCGGCTTTGACGAGCCGGAACATGCGCTGCGCAATATCCTGTTAAAGAATATCACGCTTGGCGCGGCGGGCGAGGCGCGGCCCCAGAGACTTGTCCTGAGCGCGTGCGAGGGGATAACCATCAGCAATCTGAAATGTTTTTAAATTTTTTGGCGGCGCGCTGCGTCAATGCGCAAGCTTGGAGGGGTCGAGAAGGAAATCATAAATATTTATAATGAGGATTCTAATTCCCTTTTATAATAGATTTTTGCAGTTTTATACAGTTTTCTATTGTAGAATACCATGGGACGGGCAAAAAGACAACTGTTTTTGAGAAGTTCTTTACACGATAGGAGTGCAAGGCTATAATAAAATGCAGCGGTTAGACGGTGCGGAGGATGGATACCGACTCAGCAGTCGGCTCAATAGAAAGGATGGCTGGCAATACGGAGGGGAGGCGATGCGCATGAAAACACGGACGGCTTGGTATTCGGTTCTGCATATGCTGGTGGACGGCGTGTGCGCGATGGCCATGATCGGGCGTTTTGTCCCGCGGGCGGACGGACACCTTTTGGTGCTGCTCTATAATTTCTGTGCGTTTGCCCTGCAAATGCCGATAGGCGCGCTGTCGGATCTCCTGAGCGTAAGGACGCGCAGAGCGGCGGCGCTGACTGCCGCCGCGGGGGTTCTGTGCACCATTGCGGGCGCGCTCACCCATCCGATTGTGCTCGGGCTTGGCAATGCGCTGTTTCATGTCGGCGGCGGGGTCGGCACGATTGAGGAGGACAGGGAGAGACAGTGGAAGGGCAGAGGGCTAGGCGTGTTTGTCGCGCCAGGGGCGCTGGGCTTGTATCTCGGGACGCTTTTGGCAGAAAAGCCGTCGGTGTGGGCGTGGCTGTGGGGCGCAGGCCTTCTGATGCTGCTGCTCTGCGCGGGGATGCTGTATGGACAGATGTGCGGCAATAGCGCGGTGCAAAACAGGCAGCAGGAGATTATCGCTGCGCCGGCGGGATGCGCTGCGGGAACGCGCGCCTGCGGGTGGGGAACGATAGGGTCGGCGGTCTGCTGCTTTGTGGTCGTGGTTCTGCGCTCCTATATCGGGATGGCGGCTGCCTTTCCGTGGAAAACGACGCTTGCGGCGGGACTGCTCAGCGTGCTCGCGATTGTGGGCGGCAAGATGGCGGGCGGCTTTTGCGGGGCGCGGTACGGATACCGCAGGACGGCGGCCATATCTCTGCTTGCCGCGGCGGTATGCTGGCTGTTCTCGGGGGTACAGCCGGCGGGGATTTTGGCATTGTTTCTCTTTAACATGACAATGCCAATCACGCTGTATCTGATGATATGCGGGTTCCCGCAGATGTCCGGCTTTGCGTTCGGGTGCCTGACCTTTGCGCTGTTTTTGGGCTTCCTGCCGGAATACTTTGGTATAGCGCCATTTAATGGCGGTATGGCGGCGCTTAACGATGGTATGGCGCCAAGTGGCGGTGTGGCGGCGCTTAACGACGGTATGGCGCCAAGTGGCGGTATGGTTTCAGGCGCTATGCTTGAAAGTACCGTGCTGCCAAGCCTTGGGAGCGTACTCTCGCTGGGACTGCTTCTGGCGGCCATGGGCGGCGGGCATGAACCCTTAGCGCAGGAGGGAGGGTGCCGTGGCAGGATACCTGATTGATCTGTTTGGAAGCTCTCTGGCGCTCACGGTAGCGATAGAGCTTGCGGTCGCCGTCCTTTGGGGCGTGCGCCCGCTGCGCGGGCTTGTGTTGGTGGCGCTTGTGAATCTGCTGACCAACCCCTTGGTGGTGCTGTTCTGGTGGCTGAGCGGGATATATCTGCCCGCGCTGCCTGCGATAGCAGTACAGCTTGTGTTGGAGGCGGCGGCGACAGCGGCGGAGGCGGGAATCTATTGCAGCTTCGCGGGAGAGCCGCAGTGGCGAATACGGCATCCGGTTCTGTTGTCGGTGACGGCGAATCTGTGCGCGTGGCTGTTCGGGCTTGCGCGGGGGAGGCTTTAGGGAAACGCTGATGAAAGAAAACGGCGCAGAAATGAGGTGAAAAATGAAAAAGTGGTTGTGTGTGATGGGAATAGTTTTCCTGAGTGTGCTCTGTGTACGTCCGGTGTATGCAGATGTGATAAACGAGCCGAGGGACTCCTTCTATGAGCGGCACGCAGAAGAGTGCGTGTATGTGAACCGCATGTTCACGGCAAACGGGCCGGACGGCAAGGTGTTCTGCTATGCAAGTCCCGAGTCCCCGCGGGTTACGGCGGCGTGGGAGAACGGCATGACGGCGTGGATTTCATTTACTTATCGGGACGGTGACGGTATCCTGTGGGGAATCGCGGAGGGGCACGGCTGGATGCCAATGGCCTATATGGAGGTCGTCTACGACAGCATTTCCTTTGCGGAGGAGTACGCGGACGAGATTACGGGGGAAATCGGAACGCTGGACGAGCAGTACATGGGGAAGGAAATCTACCTGTGGACGTACCCGGGATCCATGGAGGAAAAGACGATTACAACAGGGGAGTTCATGCCGGAATACAGAAGCGTGTATGTGGACGAGGCGGGGCGAAGCTGGGGAAATCTCGGATATTACTACGGCTTTAAAAACGAGTGGATATGCATAGACGACCCGACCGCGGACGCACAGCAGCTCTGGCCGGACGGTGCGCCGCAGCGCGGACAGGGACTTGCGGGAAACGCGGAGGCCGCGCCGCAGGGGGCGGAGCGGATTGTCCCGCAGACAAACCGTTTCACGGTTATTCTGACAGTTGTCCTGGTAGGGATGGTGGCGGCGGTCTCGGCGGCGCTGCTGGTGGTGCTCAAGCGCAGAGGCAGGAACCGTTAAAGCGGGATTAACAGGGCAGCGTCACCGTGAAGGTGGCTCCGCCGCCGTCGGTGTCCGTGACGGCGATTTTGCCGTGGTGCGCCTGAATGATTTCATATGCGATGCAGAGTCCCAGCCCGAAGTGCCCCTTGGCGCTTCGGGATTTTTCGCTTCTGTAAAAGCACTCAAAGATTTTGTCCTTCTCGTCGTCGGCAATACCGATGCCGTGGTCAATCACGGATATCCGAAGCCTGTGCTCGGAGGGACACTCAAGGCGCAGGAGGATTTCGGATGTGATACCCGTGTCGGGAATCGGCGTGTAGCTGATGGCGTTGTGGATCAGAATCGCGATGACCTGACGAATGCGCTCCGTGTCACACAGGCAGGGGGGAACCGCGCCGTCGGGCAGCTCTATTCGGAGGGAGAGGCCTTTCTGCCGCGCCATCGGCTCAAAGGCTTCGCAGGAGTTGAGCAGGAGCGTGTCTGCCTCGATGGGCTCCCGCGCGAGGGTGAGGGCGTGGTTGTCGTGCTGCAGGAGCGTCAGCATATCGTTGATCAGTCCCGCCATGCGCATGCCCTCGTCCTTCATGGTGGGAAGCAGCGCGCTGATGTTGTCCGGCGTCCTTTCACAGGAATCCATGCAGGAGAGCAGGACGGCGAGCGGAGTGCGCAGTTCATGGGAGGCCGCCGCGATAAAGCGTGTCTGACGCCTGCGGCTCTCCTCGATTGGCAGCAGGAGCCGCCCGATAAAGTGCCATGTAAACAGCCAGATGGCGGCGAGCGCGACTATAATAATGGCGAGAAAAACGAGGCGCTGCTCGGATTTCTGCCGATTCACTGTCTCGAGCGAGGACAGGAGCAGCATTTCGAGCGTGCCGTTCGGACGGCTCAGGGTGATGACGCAGCCGTAGTACAGGACGTTTTTGCTGACAAGCGTGTCATTTTTGACGGCCCTTGCGGTAAAAGAAAAGTCGCGGTACATGCAACTGTAGGAAAGCGTGGTCGCAGGCGCGGCTCTCAACAGCTCGTACTGCGCCCAGCCCTCCGCCAGGATTTCCGCGTAAGGGGAGTGGTTGGCTCTGCTGTTGAACAGAAAGGGAGCGCCGTTGTCCATCAGCGAGATATAGTAGTAGCCGTTATTTTCAAGGCCGGAAAGCCATTGGTGCGTGATGATGTCCTGCTGCTCCAGATTCGTGGCGATGGTGTTGATGTCGTTTCGGAAGGACAGCAGCCGCGCGTTTATCAGATTCTGCTCGGAGATATACAGATAAGCGAGCGTCATAATGATTAAAATCAGTGTGGTGATGATGCCGCTCAGGAGCGTCAGGCGCAGACGGACTTTTTTGAACATATGGATTCCTCATTTCAGGCAGTATCCGACACCGCGGATCGTGGTAAGCTGTGCGCCGCTTTCGACTGTGGAGAGCCTGCGTCTCAGAAAGTGGATATAGTTGTCGAGATTCCCGTCCTCCACGTCGCTCTCAGGCCCCCACACCTTCAAGAGCAGTGTGGAGCGGGACAGGGTCTGTCCCGCGTTGCGCAGAAAGGTCTCCAACAGCGCGCCCTCTCTTCTGGAAAGAGAGCAGCGCCCCGCGGGGCCTGTCAGCGTGCAGGTCTCGGTATCGTAGGAAATATCCCCAAGCGTCAGGGACAGGCCGGCGTTGAGCTGAGGGGAGCGCCTTGTGACGCAGTAAATTCTGGCCAGAAGCTCCTCAAAGGCAAAGGGCTTTACCAGATAATCGTCCGCGCCCATATTCAGCCCCAGAACCTTGTCGGACAGGGTTCCGAGCGCGGTGATCAGAATGACGGGCGTGCTGATTCCCGTCTCCCGCAGTCTTGACAGGACGTCCGTCCCCGCCATGGAGGGAAGCATCCTGTCCAGCAGAATAATGTCGTAAATGTTCTGCTCTCCATAATACAGTGCGTCCTCCCCGTCATGGCAGCAGTCAACGTCAAAGCCGTGCGCCGTGAGCTGGCCGGATACAATACGATTCAGATTCTCGTCATCCTCAACAAGCAGTATTCTCATGGTATTCCCCCATTAAAGCGTGCGCAAAAACAAAACAGTTCTTTTCTTATCATACCATAGTTCCCTCTAAAAAACCTCTAAAAGAATCTAAAGAAGCGTTTTCATCAGCGTTTCCCTCTAAAAAACCTTAAAAAATTCCGAAGCGCTGTTAGAGCTTTTTTAGAGAAAGCCGTGCTATTGTGGAAGGCAGATCAGGTCAGAAATGAAGCGACCGGGAAAGGAGCATGGTATCAGCATGAAGAGAAAACTGACAGCCCTGATAATGGGCATGGTACTGATGATAAGCGGCTGTGCGGGGACGCAGGACGGGCTTTCCGCCGACGGGACGGCCGCGCAGGTAAGCGGGGAGACGGGCGGCGGTCCTGTGGACAGCGGAGAGAACAAGGAGAACGAGTCTGTCGCGATGGGCCGTTATGTGGAAACGGCGACGGACCTGTCTGATCAGATCGGCAGTCCAAGGGGCCTCGGGCAATTGGAGAACGGCGATATCGTTGCGGTGGGGGAAAGCCTGACCAAGGCGGTCTCGCACGATAACGGCGAGACATGGGAGCAGGAGCCGATTGCGGGGCTTGAGGAGAGCTTTTTCGACGACAACTACATTATGGAGATGAGTGTCGCGCCGAACGGCACGATCATAATACAATACACGCCGCACGGCAGCTTGGATGACGAGGAGATGTTTTTCACGGATATGCGCTATCTGGCAATCCGGCCGGACGGCACGCAGCGCAGCATTACGGTCGAGCCGGAGGGGGAGGAGCTTTATGGGAACCGCTACTTCTTTGACGGGGAGGGCAAGTGCTATATGACGATGCTCGGCAGCGGAAATATCTATGAGCTTAATCTTGAGGACGGGAGCAAGAACCGCTTTCTCAAGATTGAGGGGAGCCGCGCGGACAACATCCAATTCGTGGGGAACAAGGCGATTCTCTGCTATTATGACGGGATACGGATCTATGACATGGAGACGCAGGAATATACGGAGGATGCGGTTCTGGAGGACTTTATCAAGGAGCAGTACGGGCAGCTCGAGGATTACGGCAATTACTTCGGGCAGTATCTCTTTACCGATAATCAGGAGGCGGTATATATCGCGGGGGAGAAGGGACTGCACCGCCATGTTATGGGCGGCACGTCGGTGGAGCAGGTGATTGACGGCGCGCTGTCGAGCTTCAGCGATCCCTCCCGCGGCATTCTGCGGGTTATCGTGTTGGAGAATCAGGAGTTTGTGGCGCTCTTTTCGGACGGGAAGGCCGTTCGATATGTGTATGACCCGAACACGCCTACCGTGCCAAATGACAAGCTTGTCATATACAGCCTGCAGCCAAATGACACGGTACAGCAGGCGATAACCATGTATCAGTCCGCGAATCCCACGCTGTACCTCGAGTATCAAATCGGCATGGGCGAAAACAACACCGTCACGCGGGAGGACGCCTTGAAGAAGCTCAATACGGAGCTGATGGCGGGCGAGGGGCCGGACATCCTGATACTGGACGGTATGCCGCTCGATTCCTATATGGAGAAGAAAATTCTGTCGGACATTCGCGGCACGGTGGACGCCGTCGCGCAGACGGACGGCCTGTTTACGAACCTGTTGGAGCCGTTTTATCAGGGGGAAGCGCTCTACGCGGCGCCCTGTGAAATCAAGCTTCCCTATGTGTCGGGCGAGAAGGAAAAGGTGACACGCATGTCGGATTTAGAGAGCGCCGCGGACGCCATCGAGCAGATCGCGCAGGAGAATCCCGATAAGCAGATTCTCGAGGTCTATTCGCCCAAGGGCGTGATGAAGAAATTCGGCATCGTGTCCGCACCCGCATGGAAGCAGGCGGACGGGACTGTTGACATGGCAAAGATAGAGGAGTTCCTGACGCAGACCAAGCGCATCTATGACGCGCAGATGCAGAACGCGACGCAGGAGCGCAGGGACTGGTACACGAATCTGAACGACGTCCGCTATCCGAATGATGCCGGCGTAACCCTTGAGGACACGGAGTGGTTCCTGTCCTTCGGCTCCGGCACCCTGAATCATGTCAGCGGGGCGCTGACAGTCGGTCTGGGCACGCTGTATTATCAGTATGGCTGTGCGGATGTATTTTCCCTGCCAAAGACGGAGGGCTTTGAGGATACGGCGATAGCGCCCCTGCGGGGACAGTGCAGCGAGGTATTCCTGCCCAAGACGCTTGTGGGAATCAACGCCTCCGGCGCCAACCAGGAGGCCTCCAAGGAGTTCCTGTCCTTTATGCTGGGAAGCGAGGTTCAGACGATGCTCCATAACGGGCTTCCGATCAATCAGGCCGCGTATGAGCTTGAGTTCACGCCGCCGGACTGGGTGGGGGAGGATAAGGAATACGGCGGCGTAGCGTCCGTGGACGCGGACGGCATGACGGTAAGCGTGGATTTTTACTGGCTGGAGGACGAGGAGCTGGAGGCCATACGCAGTCAGATGACCTCGGCGCGGATTCCGTATCTGTATGACGCTGTGCTTGAGGAGGCGGTCTACGCCATCGGCAAGGAATACTTCCAGGGACGGCTGAGCCTTGAGGCGGCGATGAAGCAGATTGAGCAGAAGGTGGCGATCTATGCGGCGGAGTAACGCGGTTTACAGGCGCAAAAGACGGGCGTTTGCAGGCTTTCTGTTTGGCAGTCTTGCGGGGGTAACAGTGTTTGTGCTGTTACCCTTTCTGGATGTGGTGAAGCGCTCCTTCACGACGACGATGACGGGAGCGTTTGTCGGCTGGGAGAATTACCGTCGGGTCTTTGCGAATCAGGCCTTTCGTCTGGCGGTGGAGAACACGCTGCGTTTTACGGGAGTGTGCATCCCGCTGCTGGTGGCGCTCGGACTTGCCGTGGCGCTGCCGTTGAGCCGCATGAGGGAGACGGAGCTGATCAAGTCGCTCTATCTGTTTCCGCTTGCGCTGCCGACGGCGACGGTGGTGATTGTGTGGCGGATGTTTTTCTATGCCGCCGATTTTGAGAGTCTGGTCGTCAGCTACATATGGCGGAATCTGGGGTATACGGTCGTCCTGTGGACGGCGGGGATCAAGGGCATTCCAAGAGAGATTCTGGAGGCGGCGCGGGTGGACGGCGCGGGAAGGCTCCAATGCCTCCTGCGCGTCGAGCTGCCAAACCTCAAGGGGAGCTTTTATACGATTGTCGTGCTGTCGTTTCTCAACTCTTTCAAGATATATCGGGAGGCGTATCTGGTGGCGGGTTCGTACCCCAAACAGGAAATCTATCTGTTACAGCATCTGTTCAACAACTGGTTCGTGAATCTGGAGCTGGATAAGCTTGCCGCCGCGGCGGTGAGTGTCGGCGGCGTGCTGTTTGTCGGGATTATGCTGCTGCAGTATTTCTGGGACAGGGAGCGGTGAGCCGAAATGTATACAGGCCTGCGGCAAAGTCCGCAGGTGACGGAAAGGCGTGGTTTAGGATGAGGAGAAAACATCTTGTGGAGATGTGTGTGAAGCTGTTGTTTCTGATGATGGGTCTTGCGATCTGTATGCCGGTGTTTTTTGTCATAACCGGCTCCGTGATGGGAAGCTATGACCTGGAGGAGTGCCTTGCGCCCGTCTTTCGGGAGGGACAAGGCTTTGTGACATGGAAGCTGATACCGGATTACCCGACGCTGGAGCATTACGGAAAGCTGCTGTTCAAGACGCCGCAGTTCTTTGTGCTGTTCTGGAACAGTATGCGGATGACGGGGTTGATTCTGGCGGGACAGCTATTGGTCGGCGTTCCGGCGGCGTGGGCGTTTGCGGTCTATCAGGTGCGGGGGAGCCGTGTTCTGTTCGGCCTGTATATCGTGCTGATGCTGATGCCGTTTCAGGTGACGATGCTCTCGAGCTATCTGGTGCTGAAACGGCTGTCCCTGCTGAACACGCAGCTTGCCGTGATTCTGCCCGCGGTGTTCGGTACGTTTCCGATATTTCTGACCTACGGCGGGTTTCGGGAGCTTCCGGCGGAGCTCTTGGAGGCGGCGCGGATTGACGGCGCGGGGGAGCTGTATATCTTCCTGCGTATCGGGCTTCCGCTGGGCAAGGGCGGGATGCTGTCCGCCTTTGTGCTGGGCTTTCTGGAATATTGGAATATGCTGGAGCAGCCGCTGGCCTTTCTGGAGGATCAGGCGCTCTGGCCGCTGTCGCTCTATCTGCCGCAGATTGGCTGGACGCAGGCGGGCTTCGCCTTCTGCGCCTCCGTGATAATGCTTCTGCCCGCGGTGTTCGTCTTTATCATAGGGCAGGATTATCTGGAGCAGGGGATTGTATACTCAGGATTGAAGGGATAACCAAAGAACTTTGGTTAAAAGAAAGGCAGGGCGCTATGGAAGAGAAGGAGCGGAGGAAAGGGTATCGGATTTGGATAAGGGCATTCGCCGTTTTTATGATTTTGATGTGGCTGTGCACGGTTATCTCGAAGAGCATTTATGTGTCGGGACTGCCGCGCGTGCAGACCAAGCAGGCGGAGCGGAAGTATATTGAGCATATTGTGGAGGCGGAGGGCCTTATCGTGGAGGGCGGCGAGCAGGCGGTCAGCACGCTGCCCGGGCTTCGGGTGGAGAAGATATACGCGAAGCGCGGACAGCGCGTGGAGGCGGGGGATATTTTGTTTCAGATTGATGTCGCGGACTTGCGCGATCTGATTGCGGAGCAGGAGACGGCGATCCACGAGCTGAATTATCAGATTGCGGATTTGGAGTTCAATCAGGTGCTCGACGACCAGAACAGGGAAATCAATATGCTGTGGGCGCAGGAGGATTATGAGAGCGCGGACCGCCGCACGGCGGTTGAGGTGGAGCGGGCGCAGGAGGCCTGCATGGAGGCACAGCGCGCATTGGAGGAGCATCTCGCGGAGGGCTATCCGCTGACGAGCGAGGAGGACAGGAAAAAGGCCGAGGACAACTATAAGGCGTGGGAGGCGCAATTGAAATCGCTCCAAAACGCGGTCGCGGAGCAGGAGCGTGTGGTTGCGGAGCTGGAGGAGCAGCTTGAGCAGGAGGGCGGACGCCATACATTAGGAGGCGAGGAGTCCTCTGACGGCACGGAAGGACGTGAGGGAGAAGCTGCTTCCGACGACGAGGAGGAGAGCGGAGACAAGACGGATTCCGAGGATACGGAGGGGAACAGAGCAGAAGCGCCTCCCGCAGACGAGGAGGAGAGCGGAGACAAGACGGATTCCGAGGATACAGACGAAACTGCCGACAGGCTTGCGGCGGCGCGGCAGGAGCTTACCCGCCGTAAGCAGGCGTTGGAAAAGCATTATGGCAACGCGGTGGAAAAGCCGGACTTCAGCTTGGAGGACAGCGGGTATAAGGTCTGGCAGCAGGAGACGGAGAGCCTGCGCAAGGCGCTGACAAACGCGGAGTATGCCAGAGAGGACGCAATCGCGGCCAGAAACAGCGCGCTGCAGCAGGAGTCCAGAGACGTGGCCAACTCTATTGTGCCGGACCGTCTGGATTCCTCTGTAGAACGGCTTCGATTACAGCTTGCGGCGATGCAGAAGGAGCTTTCGACGTATTATGATCTGCTGAAAAAAGAAGGGAATGTGACATCCGTGTCAGAAGGAACCGTCACGAATGTATTGATTTCGACAGGCGGTCGGACAACCGATACGGCCGCGCTTCTGTTGACGGAGGACGAGACACCCTGTCAGTTCAGAATGACGATAACGAAGGAGCAAAAGAAGTATATCAATGTCGGGGACAGTGTGAATGTGACGCTGGCCAATGACGGGACAAAGCTGGCCCTGACCGTGGATTATCTGACGGAAAGCGAGGCGGGCATGGGGTATTATGATATCTATATGGAGCTTCCGCAGGGTGTGGGTCAGCCCGGGGTGGTGGGCAGCGTGTCGCAGAGTGTGCAGGGGGAGCTCAGAGACTGCTGTATACCGATAGAAGCGCTGTATACTGAGAATGACAGGTACTGTGTGTATGTGGTGCGGGAGCGGGAGGGCATATTGGGAACGGAGCTGTATGTGGAGCGTCTTGACGTGAAGGTGCTGGACAAAAATGAGCGGTACGCCGCGCTTGAGGAGGGGGTGCTCGGCAGCGATGATAAAATCATCACCTACGCGACAGACCCTGTCAAGCGCGGGGACACCGTGCGTTATATGGAATAGAAATCAGTCGTGCCGTTCCTGTGCGCAGTCGTAGGTCTCGCAGAAGCGCGCTGAGAAGGAGGGGGTCATCCCCGCTGCGTAGAGATGCGAGGCATCCCCGAAGCAGTCCATCCGAAAGCTTGCGATACCCTCCCTGCGCTCCTCCGAGTACAGGGAGGTGACGGCGGTGGGGGCGGCGCAGGTATGGTGCCACAGAATCATCGGAGACACATTCATAAGGCGGCTGAGCAGGACGCATTCGAGGCCGAAGTGGCAGAAAAAGGCGATCGTATCGCGGTTAGGTCTTTCAACGCGATAGAGTTCTCCCTCTCTGCGGTAGCCGTGCTCCGCAAGCAGTCCGTCAAAATGAGTGACAATCATGTCATATTCCTCGCCGACCTTTCCCTCGCGCATGATGTCGGTGGTTTTCCACAGCTCGCGCCGGAAATAATTTTCATCCTGCGTCCAGTCCTGCGGCAGCCAGTCCCACGATATGCTGCGATGCTCCGAGACATCGGGGCGCATGATGGTAGGGGGAAATTCCCTGAGCCACGGGCATTCCGTGGCGGTGCGGTTCATCTTCTTCAGGGTGAGGGAGGCGGTGTCCTTCGCCCGCCCCAGCGGGGAGACATAGAAGGAACGGATGTCCATTGGGGCAATGCGCTCCGCCAACTGCGCAGCCTCAAGCCATCCTCTCTCCGTCAGGGTATCGTGCTCGTAGTCAGGGTCCCCGTGTCGTATAATCAGTATTCTCATAATAATCTCCATTTCTGAAATTTTTCTCGTCTGCCATCAAGGCTGTTTGTTTTCGCTCAGAAACAAACAGCCGATTGAAAAATAAGCTATCGTGTATCCCGATGGCACCCGTAATAGTTCCCGCGGATGTCGAACAGGAGACGAATCAGATTCGGGTAATAGGGGATAAATTCCCCGCTTTCGATCATGGAGAGGATTTCCTCCATGGAGGCCCATCGGGCCGCCTGTACCTCCTCGTATTGCAGCTTGAGCGCACTCAGATCCACATTCCGCTCCAGCAGGTATATATCGTCAAAGCCGTGCTCAAAGCTCATGGACAGGTGCGGGCGGATGCCCTGCAGGCTGATGTGAAGTCCAAGCTCCTCCGCCAGCTCGCGCTCCGCCGCGCTTTGGCTGTCGTCGCCCTGAACCGCGCTGCCGCCGACAGTCACATCCCACATATTGGACCAGCCCTCCTTGAAGGGCTGGCGCTGCTGGATCAGCATCTCCCCATTGTCGTTGAAGATACAGATGTGCACGACCAGATGATACGCGCCCTCCTCGTATGCTTCCCCGCGAACCATGGTTTTGCCGGTCTTTTCTCTGTTGATATCGTATACATCCCAAAGCTCCATTGTTATTTATGCTCCTTTCTCAGATACGCCGCACGAATTTTCCGTGTCAGAGCAGCTTACTGCGGTGACACGCGATGGGAAATGATTCTCATCTGCGATTTATACTACCACATTCCGCGGCGTTTGAAAAGAACTCTCGCCCGCGGGATGAATCGCGTGCATCCGGCGGAGGCTCTAAGAAAGCGATGATTGCATCAGCGCTTCCTTGAAAAACGTATCTTGTCCCGTCTCCTGTTTTATGGTATGCTGACTTCAGTTGAGGAAAATCCGTATGCCGGCAAGGGCGGCATGAGGAATCGCAGATGAGAAATCGCCGGCGAAAAAGAGCCTTGGCATGGCGGATTAGTGTGGAGAGAACTGCGAAAGCGGATGCACACGGATTGCGTTGCGGAGCAGAGGCAGGAAACAGCAGGAAGGGAGAATGACATATGTGTCAGGAAAGATGTCCGTATGAGAAGCGCTGCGGCGCGTGCCGCATAGGGCAGGGAACCTATGAGGAGGGGCTTGCGGAAAAGCAGCGTTGGGTGGAGAGCTGCCTCAAAAAGTATTGCAGGGTAAACGGGATTCAGGGAATGTATTATCCGTTCCATTACCGCAACAAGGTTCATGCTGTCTTTGGCAGAGTAAAGAATATGGCTGTCGCGGGAACCTATGAGGAGGGGACGCATGAGCTTGTCCCGATAAAGGACTGCCTGATAGAGGACGCGCAGGCGTCTGCGATTATTCAGACGGTGACGGAGCTGATAAACAGCTTTAAGATATGGGTGTACAATGAGGATACGGAGCGCGGGATTATGCGCCATATCGTGATAAGGAAGGGAATGTCCACAAAGCAGATTATGGTGGTGCTGGTGACCGCGTGTGCGGAGTTCCCGCACAAGAATAATTTCGTATCACAGCTGCGGCAGCGCCATCCTGAGATCACGACGATTGTCCAGAATATCAATGATCGTCAGACGACAATGGTGCTGGGAGAGCGGAACAAGACGCTGTATGGAGCAGGCTTTATCGAGGATGTCCTGTGCGGACTGCGGTTCCGCATATCGCCCAATTCCTTCTATCAGGTGAATGCCGCGCAGACGCAGGCCTTGTACAAGAAGGCGATACAGGCGGCCGCGCTGACGGGCGGGGAGACGGTTCTCGACGCGTACTGCGGTATCGGTACAATCGGTATGGCAATGGCTTCCAAGGCGGGACAGGTAATCGGTGTGGAGCTGAATAAGCAGGCAGTGAAGGATGCGAAAGAAAACGCGCGGCTCAACAATATAGGAAATATCCGTTTCGTGGCCGCGGATGCCACAGAATATATGACAGAGATGTCAGAAAAAGGAGCGCGTGCAGATGTGATTGTGCTCGACCCGCCAAGGGGCGGGAGCAGCGAGGAGTTTGTCCGCGCTGCGGCTGCGGTTGGTCCCTCGCGCATTGTCTATGTGTCCTGCAATCCCGAGACGCTGGAGCGCGATTTGGAGTGGTTCAGGCGTGCCGGCTATAAGGCGAGGGAGGCGTGGCCCGTCGATATGTTCCCCTTTACGGAGGCGGTCGAGGTGGTGACAGTGCTGAAGCCGTAAGGTGTGCGAGCGGAACCTCTGACATTCATGCAAAGATCTGATTCTGTTACAGAAGGGGGCATACGGGGATGGGAGCGGATGTGATTTCACGCCGAAGAAGCATTCGGCGGTATAAGCAAACGGAAATTCCGTCGGATGTGTTGAATGAGATCCTTGAGGCGGGGCGGCTTGCCCCGTCAGGGAAAAACCGACAGCCGTGGCGTTTTTTGGTGTATGGTAGAGCGTCAAAGCGCCGTCTCTTGGAACGGATGGAGGACGGTCTGCGGAGGGAAGCAGAGGGAAAGGCGCTGCTTCCGGAGTCGGCATACGGTCTGCCGGATGCGTGGCATACGCTCCGCGTTATGCGGGAGGCGCCGACTCTGATTATGGTAATCAATCCGTATGGGAAATCGCCCTTCGAGCCGATTACAGCGGAGGAACGCGTTGCGGAAATCGTGGATTCGCTCTCCATCGGGGCCGCGATTGAAAACATGCTTCTTGCAGCGGAGGCAATGGGAATCGGCTCGCTCTGGATAGCCAACACCTGCTTTGCCTATCCGGAGCTGATGGAGGAGCTGCCAACAGGCGGGCAGTTGGTCGGCGCGGTCGCGCTTGGGTATGCGGACGAGACGCCCGCACCGCGTCCGAGAAAGCCTTTGGCGGAGCTGGTGTCGTATTTTGATTTCCGCGAGCCTGCCGACGGAAGGGAAATCGAACAAGAAAGAAACGGATGACGAGGAGGGCGAAGAAATGACCATGCGGAAACGATATGCCAATGCGGTGCTGGACGAGCTTATCATTTATTTTATGAAAACCGCTTTGCGGCTGCAGGAAAGCGGGATTGAGCGGCTGCCGCTCGAGAATAAATTTCCCGAGCCGATAAAGGGTTTTCTGGACTTGGCAATGGAGCTGATGCTCGGCGGGGAGCCGGAGGAAACGGCGGAGCCGGTGCTCAAGTCCGAATATGATTTTATTTTGAAAGGCTCCGACTGTGACGTGCAGACAATCCTGTGCCTGAATGTTATATGGAAGCTGTCGTGCCATATCCACTATGATGAGGATTATTACGGATACATTCTGTCGATTGTCAATCTGTGGGGGAATGACGTTTTCGCCTACGCGTCGCGAACATTCTATATCAATATGCCGGAGGAATACAAGGAGAAGTATTCCATCCGTGAGCTGATAAAATATACGCCCGAGGAGATGTTTCGTCCGGAGGATTATTAGGGAAACGCGGATGAAAGCGTTTCCCGCACCGGAGGCGCTAAGGAAGCAATGATTTAATCAGCGCTTCCTTGGGGTTGTATTCGTTTTGGTTGTATATTATAATCAAAGTAAGCTGGGATTGTGTACCCGCTAAAAATGAACTTATAAAGAAAAATCGAAATTGTGGAGGTAAATATTATAGCAATGAAAGAAATGCAAGATAAGAGATTTGAGATTTTGGAAAAGGAAGGAAATCAGATGAAAGACTCCGGTTTAATCCAAATCATTGTCGATAAGCAGACGGGCGTAAATTATCTATGGGTAAAATCAGGTTATGCGGGTGGCCTTTCTCCACTGTTAGATGGCGAAGGAAAGCCAATTGTTACAAAATAGCAGTGGAAACACTTTTCCGAAAAGGGAGTTATTTTTTAACCGCAAATTTGTGCTTGGGCACAAATTCGCACGTTATGGAAGGAGCATGGTGATTAATATGAAAAAGAAGTTATATAGTAGTATTTTCTTATGGTGCTTCGCCGTAATGACATTATGTGCATGTGGAAAAGAACCATCCGTGGTTCAGACTTATGAAGTGACCGATTCCGACACTGCTTTTGAGGATGATGAATTGGTCACGGTGGTCAGGTATTATGAAATGAATGATGGTACTTGGAAAACGGATGATTATACTTATCAATACAGACTGGAAATCACCGGCAGAATGGGCGGCGCAGAGAAGGACAGTACGTTTGTCTTTTTGAGCAACAGAGAGGATATCACTTTTGAACAGGCATGGAAGGCGGCAGGCTTCAGCAGTTTAATGAGTGATTACTTTGATGAAGAGGATGCGAAATTCGTGGCTTTGAAATAGGGTGAAAAGAAGTCCGAAACATCGCTATGCGATGTTTTGCTCACAGCGGAGGCTGTTTCGCAAAGAACTTTTGAGCTTCAGGCCTGCATCAATCAACGTGGGATTTTGGAGAAAGCGGAAATGAACCAATATATCATCAAAAAAATGGAGAGCGAAGATGAAATAAACGGCAAAGGGTATGTCCATTACAAGTCTTGGCATGAAACCTACGCAGATCTTATTGACGCCGCGTATTTGGAGCGGACCACGCTTGAGAAATGCACGAATACTGCACATAAATGGACAGACAATATTTTGGTTGCAAAGGATGGAGAGAAGGTCATCGGTTTTGTGGGGTATGGCGCTTATCGTGATGAAACACTTCCCGCGCACGGTGAGATTTTTTCGATTTATGTCCTTGCGGAATATCAGGGCAGAAAGGTCGGATACGAGTTGATGAACGCCGCACTTGACATGCTCTCTGATTACGAGAGGATTGCCGTGTGGGTATTGAAAGGAAATAATGGCGCAATTCATTTCTATGAACGCTATGGATTTCGTGCTGACGGAATGGAATCAGCAATTGAGCTCGGCACTCCCAATACAGAGATCAGGATGATTTACGAAAGAACATAAAACAATCAAAAGATAACAGTTCAGCCATGCAGAAATGATTATACAAATTGACTGTGGAGCTTGCTCACTAAGGGCAATTTGTATAATCATTTCTATAGGGCGGACGCTCGATATGAAATAATTTGCCAGTCAATTCGTAAATTATTTGTTCACAATGCATATTCCGGCAAATTGTGAATGCATGGCGGAGCTGTTACATGAAAAGAGAGATTTCATATGAGATTAGCGTGAAAATTGCTTACAAAAACAATCAGGAGGAAACGATATGGAGAAGAAACATTCCATGGAGAGGGGACGTTCCATGGAGAAGGTAATTGTCATTGATTTTGGCGGTCAGTACAATCAGCTCGTGGCAAGGCGCGTCAGGGAATGCAATGTGTACTGTGAGATTTATTCTTACAGGACGGATATTGAGCAGATTAAGGCCATGAACCCTAAGGGCATTATTTTGACGGGCGGTCCCAATAGCTGTTATGAGGAAGGGGCGCCAAGCTGTACGAGAGAATTGTTTGAGCTGGGGATTCCCGTGCTGGGGCTTTGCTATGGCGCACAACTGATGATGCTTGTGCTGGGCGGCAAGGTGGAAAAGGCACCGGTGCGTGAATATGGGAAAACGGAGGTGCATACGGACAATACCTCCGTGCTGTTCCGAAATGTTTCTGAGACGACCATCTGCTGGATGAGCCATTTTGATTATATTTCACAGGTTGCGCCAGACTTTAGGGTAATCGCGCATACGGCGGACTGTCCTGTCGCCGCGGCGGAGAATCGGGCGAAAGATCTGTATGCGATTCAGTTCCATCCGGAGGTGCTTCACACGCAGGAGGGCACCAAAATGCTGTATAACTTTGTCAGAGACATCTGCGGGTGTGTTGGAAGCTGGCGGATGGATTCCTTTGTGGAGACCTCCATTCGGGAAATCAGAGAAAAGGTCGGAAGCGGCAAGGTATTGTGCGCGCTGTCGGGGGGGGTGGATTCCTCGGTGGCGGCGGTCATGCTGGCAAAGGCCATCGGCGGACAACTGACCTGTGTGTTCGTGGACCACGGTCTGCTGCGCAAGAATGAGGGGGATGAGGTGGAGGAGGTATTCGGGCCGAATGGACCATATGAGCTGAACTTCATCCGCGTCAACGCGCAGGAGCGCTTTTACGGGAAGCTGTCAGGCGTGACGGAGCCGGAGGCGAAGCGCAAAATCATCGGAGAGGAATTTATCCGCGTATTTGAGGAGGCGGCAAAGAAAATCGGCGCGGTTGATTTTCTGGTTCAGGGGACGATTTATCCGGATGTGGTGGAGAGCGGCCTTGGCGGAGAGTCGGCTGTGATTAAGTCGCATCATAATGTGGGCGGGCTGCCGGATTATGTGGACTTCAAGGAGATTATCGAGCCGCTGCGCACTCTGTTTAAGGACGAGGTTCGCAAGGCGGGACTGGAGCTTGGCATTCCTGAAAAGCTGGTGTTCCGCCAGCCGTTCCCGGGGCCGGGATTGGGCATCCGTATCATTGGCGAGGTGACGGCCCAGAAGGTGCGCATCGTGCAGGATGCGGACGCGATTTACCGTGAGGAGGTGGACAGGGCGGCTGTGTCGTATGCCAAAGAACATGGCGCTACAGCGCCATGGAAACCAGATCAGTATTTCGCCGCACTGACGAATATGCGGAGTGTCGGTGTGATGGGAGACGAGCGGACATACGACTATGCGGTGGCGCTTAGGGCGGTGAATACGGTGGACTTTATGACCGCAGAGTGCGCACAGATACCGTTTGCGGTACTGCAGACGGTGATGAGCAGAATTATCAATGAGGTGCGGGGGGTTAATCGGGTAGTGTATGATTTGACCAGTAAGCCGCCGGGGACGATTGAGTTCGAGTAGTCGGAGGTGTTCTTGCAGAACCAGATTTTCCTCCCCGCAAATTTTAATTTTTCCTGAGCGGA
>JAMPFV010000047.1 GCA_023664265.1 Roseburia sp. | reverse complement strand
GCGCCGGCCACCGCCAGCGCAAGCAGCACGGGCAGCTTCATTACAAAACAGGTAAACAGCGCTTTACTGTCAACGGTCTCCATTTCCCTATCCATCGGCTCCGCTCTCCTTACTTCTCCGCTTCCTCGTCCCTGATTCTCTCGACGATTGTTTTTACCGCCGTCACCTGATTCTCCTCCACGCCCTCCGTGCTGTCCGGCTGAAACAGGATTTTCAGCGTCAGAAGCATCAGCTTCAAATCCAGCCATACGCTGTAGTTCTCGATATAAAACAGATCCAGCTTGAGCTTATCGTAGGGCGTCGTATTGTACTTCCCATACACCTGCGCATACCCGGCAAGCCCCGCCTTTACCTTCGTCCGAAACATAAATTCCGGCATGTCCTCCTGATACTGACGGATAATCTCCGGCCGCTCCGGCCTCGGCCCGATAAAGGACATCTCGCCCTTGAGGATATTAAAAAGCTGTGGCAGCTCGTCAATCCGAACCTTTCTGATAAATCTGCCAATCGGCGTGATACGGCTGTCATTCTTGGCAGCCAGCCGCGCCACACCGTCCTTCTCCGCGTCCGTGCGCATACTGCGGAACTTGAGTATCTCAAACTCTTTCATGTCCCGCGTGCACCGCACCTGCTTGTAGAAGACCGGACCGTGGTCATACAGCCGGATAAGCGCCGCCGTAATCAGCATGAACGGCGAGGCGACCACCAACAGCAGCAGGGCGCACACAATGTCAATCAGGCGCTTGACAAAGCGCTGCTCCACCGTCATCGCATACTCCCGCGTGAGCAGAATCGGCGTGTCGAACAGATGCAGCTGATCCGATCCCTGTATCATAATATCGGGAATCTTCGGCATCATGTAGACCCGTATGCTCCTGCTGTAGCAGAATTTCAGCAGCCGGTTGCGCAGCGCCGTGTTGATGTCCCAGAGCACAACACCGTCATAGCCGCGCCTGACAATCTCCTGCTCGATGGCTGCCTGCCCCGACTCCTCAAGAACGCACCGGACAATGCGGTACTTATCCTTTCTGCTCTCGAATTTCCTCAGAATGTCCTCCATCGGCCGGTCACCGCTGACAAGCAACAGGTTCTTGGGCGGGAAAAACTGCTGATACAGCCTGTGGCTGATAAAGGTCCACACCGCGGCAATCGCCGTCTGCGCGAGCATCATCAACAGCAGGGGATAGGGCGTCACCAGCCCCAGTGACAGCAGAGATATCTGAAAGTAGGACAATATATTGGTAAAAACGAGGGAAAGCGCCTGAGAAAAGAACACGTCCATCGGCTTGAGATAGCCCACCTTGAGACCGCCGTAGGTTGACATAAAGAACAGCAGCAATATGAAGTATACCGCCGCAAGCAGATAGAAGCCCTTCTCGTGGAAGCTTCTCCACATCGTGCTCTGCATAATGTCGTTGTAGACATGGTGCCACACATAAATATAGGCCGCCGTATGAAACACCAGCCCTGCCAAAGATAGCTGTAATATAATTGTCCGCTTCGCCGCCTCTATACGTCCCACGTCAAGCCTCCAACTCCCGGATACTTATACACGCCTCGCAACTGCCCTGAAGGCCCAGAAAGCCATGCAGTACAGACTTTTTATCATGGAAAGCCGCTCCTGCCTTCTGTATAAATTCCAAATTCTTTTTATCGCCGTGACCTTATTGGAAGATAAGGTATTGGCGCTTCTTCTGTATCGCACCAGATTCCGGTTCAGCCCGTATCCAAGCCCGTGCTTTCTCAAAATCCGCCACCAGGTCGCCGTGTCCTCACTCGCGATATCCGGCATACGGATATCCTCGTCGGGGATGCGCGCGCGGTCTATCATCACGGTTGACGTGAAAATCGTGGTATTCTTCAACGCCTGCCGGTAGCTGATGGTCTCGGGAACCCGCACCACCCTGCCAAGCCCTCTGCCCTGCTCGTCCGCAAACTCGTAGCCGGTAAAGACAAAGCCTGCCTGCTTCTCCCGCATAAAATCGAGCTCCGCCTGCAGCTTGTCCGGCTCCCAGATATCGTCCGCGTCCAGAAAGCACAGATAGCGTCCTCCTGCCTCGTCCGTTCCGCGATTTCTCGCCGCCGCCGCGCCTTGATTCCGCTCCTGTCGTATCGGCCTCACGCGCCCGTCCGCCCGGGACGCCGCCGCGGCTATCGCGCCGCTCTCATCCCGCGAGCAGTCATCCACCAGCAGCAGCTCCCAATTCTCATAGCTCTGAGCCTGCACCTTGGCGATGGTCTCCTCCAGAAACGCCGCCGCATTGTACACCGGCACCACAATACTGATCAGCCCGTCCTTCTCCTCAAATGCTCTGCCCATCTAAAACTTTTCCTTCACAAGATATTTCGGCCTGTTCTTCACTTCCATATACAGCTTACTCATATACTGCCCCATAATACCGATACAGAGCAGCTGCACGCCGCCGATAAAAGTGATAATGCAGACCATGGACGGCCAGCCCGCAACCGGGTCGCCGTATATCAGGGCTCTGACAAAAATAAACACCATAAACAAAAATGCCGCGAAGCAGAACAGAATGCCAAAGAACGACGCGATCGAGAGCGGCGCGGTCGAAAACGCCATAATGCCGTCCAGCGAATACAGGAACAGCTTCCAGAAGGACCATTTCGTCTCCCCCGCCACGCGCTGTACATTCTCATACTCTATCCACTTCGTCCGGTATCCGACCCATCCAAATATGCCCTTGGAAAAGCGGTTATATTCGTGCATGGATAAAATAGCATCTGTTACCTGACGGGTCATCAGACGATAATCCCTTGCGCCGTCCACAATCTCCGTCTTTGATATCTTCCGCATCAGTCCGTAAAAGCGCCGCGCGAAAAACGAGCGTATCGGCGGCTCCCCTTTTCTGTCCACGCGTCTGGTCGCCACGGAATCGTAGCCCTCCTCTATATATCCGTACATCTCCGGCAGAATCGCCGGCGGATCCTGCAAATCGGCGTCCATGAGCACGCAGAAGTCCCCGGAGGCCGCCTCCAGGCCCGCTATAATCGCGGACTCCTTCCCGAAGTTCCGGGAAAAGGATACCAGATGCACCCGCCCGTCCTTTTCGTGAAGCGCTCTGACAGCCGCGACAGTGGCATCTTTGGAGCCGTCGTCCACAAAGATAAACTCAAATTCCACATCCCTCTCATGGAAAAATGCTTCCTGCTTCATCGTCTCCGCATAAAACAGCGGAACGCTCTCCTCTTCATTATAACAGGGAACGATTATACTTAGTATTTTACCATATTTTTTCAACCTGAATACTCCCATTATTGTTTTTTTCTTCTATCCGTTCGCGCACGCGCTCCGCCAGTATCTCGATGACCTCTGTGTTGGTAGGCCTGATGCTCCTGTGATATAAATCCCCGAAGGTTTTCTCCAACGCTTCCCTGTCGCCTTTCGTCCAAGCCGTCCCAATCGCGTTGCGGATGGCGCCCTCCACCTGTGTGTCCATGATGTGGAATTTTCTGGCAACCTCAGGGTACACAAGCTTTGTCACGGATAATGCTTCCGGGTCTTGGTATACTAACATAATGCTTTCCCGCAGATAACGATATCCCATCTGTCTCGCCTGAAATCCAAGCCGCAGCAAAAGATATGTAGTCTCCATATAAACATCTCTCTGTAGGCTGTCCTGCTCCATCCCACTCGCCCCTTTGATCCGGCAAATAAATCAGAGTCTCGCTTCGTCAACATTCTCCTTAAACCAATCATAGGCCAGCCTGATACCCTCCTCAAGCTCTACCCTGTGCGTCCATCCGAGCCCGTGCAGCTTTGTCACATCCGTGAGCTTTCTGGGCATCCCGTCCGGCATATCCTGATTCCACACAATCTCTCCCTCGTATCCGACGACGCGCTGCACCGTCTCCGCAAGCTCCCTGATTGTAACTTCCTTCCCCGTACCGATATTCACATGCTGCTCGCCGCTGTAATTCTCCAGCAGAAATACACACGCGTCCGCCATATCGTCCACATACAGAAACTCCCTAAGCGGCGTACCCGTGCCCCAAAGCTCCACGCTCGGGCTGTTGTTCACTTTCGCCTCATGGAACTTGCGAATCATCGCAGGCATGACATGCGAGCCGGACAAATCATAATTGTCATGCGGCCCGTATAAATTCGTGGGCATACAGCTGATAAAATCATCGCCATACTGACGCTTATAGAACTTGCACATCTGCATCCCCGCAATCTTCGCGATTGCGTAGGCCTCGTTGGTCGGCTCCAACGGGCCTGTCAGAAGCGCGTCCTCCGGAATCGGCTGCGGCGCCATCCGCGGATAGATGCAGGTGCTCCCCAGAAACAGGAGCTTCTTTACCTTGTACTCATGGCAGCACGAAATCACATTGCACTGAATCTGCAGATTGTCATACGCAAAATCCGCCGGCGCCATGTTGTTCGCATTGATTCCGCCCACTTTCGCCGCCGCGAGAATCACGACGTCAGGCCGCTCCGCCTCAAAGAAATCCCTCACCGCCTGCTGATTGATCAGATCCAGCTCTCTGTGCGTTCTCCCGATGACATTCGTATACCCCTTTTTCTCAAGGCTTCTCACAATCGCCGCGCCCACAAGCCCTCTGTGGCCCGCCACATAAATCTTATCCGATTTCTCCATCCTCACCACACTATCCTTTCGCATTTCTTCCGTTGCGGTACTCCTCGCTCGACAGGCCCGCAATCTGCCGCAGATCCGCATCCATCATCATGGAGACGAGACCCCTGAAATCCACCTTGCGCTTCCAGCCGAGCTCCTTCTCCGCCTTCGCCGGATTTCCCCAGAGGAACTCCACCTCCGCAGGGCGGTAAAACTCCGGATTTACATCCACCAGAAGCTTTCCCGTCTCCGCGTCGTAGCCTTTCTCATCCACGCCCTCGCCCTCCCAGCGGACATGGATTCCAAGCTCCGCAAAGGCCGCCTCCACAAACTGGCGTACCGTGTGCGTCTCGTTTGTCGCCAGCACATAGTCGCTCGGCGCATTCTGCTGCAGCATCAGCCACATGCCCTCCACATAATCTCCGGCAAAGCCCCAGTCCCGCTTCGCGTTCATGTTGCCCAGCGACAGCTTGTCCTGCTTTCCGGCGATGATATTCGCAATCGCCAGCGTGATCTTCCTCGTGACAAAGTTCTCGCCGCGCCGGGGAGACTCATGGTTAAACAGAATCCCGTTGCAGGCGAACATATTATAGGACTCCCTGTAGTTGACGGTTATCCAGTAGGAATACAGCTTCGCAACGCCGTAGGGGCTCTTGGGATAAAACGGCGTCGCCTCGCTCTGGGGCGCTGTCTCCGGCAGGCCGCCGAACAACTCCGAGGTGGACGCCTGATAGTATCTGCAGTTCCCGCCGTTGATGCGGATCGCCTCCAACAGCTTGAGCGTGCTCACGCCGGTTGCGTCCGCGGTGTACTCCGGCACCTCAAAGGACACGCCGACATGCGACTGCGCCGCCAGATTGTACACCTCCGTCGGCCTGATTTCCCCGATAATCCGCATCAGGTTGGAGGAGTCCGTCGTATCCGCAAAATGCAGGAAAAACTTTACCTTATTATAATCGGAACGGATGAGATGGTCGATGCGCTGTGTGTTGGAGATGCTGTGTCTGCGAATCAGTCCATGCACCTCATATCCCTTCTTCAGCAGAAATTCCGCAAGATAGGAACCGTCCTGTCCCGTGATACCTGTTATCAATGCGATTTTATTATTCATTCTTAAAGCAATGCTCCTTTCCATATTTCGACTTCCACGGCTCAATGAGATCAGCGGTAATCCTTCATATATGCCGCGATTGCCGCTTCCCAATCCGCAAACATATGATTTGTCGTAAGCTTCAGCATATAATTCTCCAGTACGGAATGCATCGGGCGCGGGGCCACCACGCCGGTCTGGTTCTTCGTATATTCCTCTGTCGTAACCGTTTCCACCACCGTCTTTTTTCCCGCAAGGCGGTAGATTTCCCTTGTAAAATCCGCCCAGTTGGTCGAGCCCTCACAGGTGCCGTGGAACAGCCCGAAGTTATCCGTGGGAATCAGATATGCGATCGCTTTTGCAAGCTCCTCCGCGCTGGTCGGAGAGCCGTACTGATCCCCCACCACTGTCACCTTCTCGTGGTTCTCCGACAGGCCGAGCATCGTCCGCACAAAGTTCTTCCCATCCCCGTACAGCCACGCGGTGCGAATGATAAAATACTCCTCTGCAAACTCCTTTACAAAGCGCTCTCCCGCAAGCTTTGTCCTTCCATATACGGAGTTTGGATTGGGCGCGTCGAACTCGGTGTAGGGCGCCTCCGAGCTGCCGTCGAACACATAATCCGTGGAGACATGCATGATCCTTGCGTGGTGTCTTGCCGCCGCAATGCTGAGGTTGCGGGGGCCGATTGCATTGATCCAGTATGCGTTGTCCACATCCGTCTCACAGCCGTTTACATTGGTGTGCGCCGCACAGTTGATAATCGCGTAGGGCTTTACCTCCCCGACAAACGCGTTCACCGCGTCAATGTCCGTAATGTCGAGCGCGGACACCCCCGCGCCCGCAATTACATCCGTATTTACACAGGTGTACTCCCCGCTGTCGTCATAAAGCCCTCTGATGGCCCGCCCGAGCTGTCCGTTGCAGCCGGTCACAATGATTTTCTTCTCCATTCTTATTTTCCCTCACACAATTCTAATCTATTCACTTCCGGAAAAAGTGTCCGTGCTCCATGCCGGGCACATGATAATAGCCCGAATGAATGTCTTCGGGCTACCTGTCCGTCATCTCCTCGCCAAGCCCGCCTTCAACCGCCTCAACGATTGCGGCCAAAGCCTGCTCCTCATCCTGCCCATCACAAGAAATCTCTATTTCATCTCCGCTCTTCACGCACGCGCCCAACAGGCCCAGCACGCTCTTGACATTGCCCGTCGCGTCGCGGAACCGAAACGTTATGCGGCAGGAAAACTGCATCGCCAGCTTGCTCAATATACCGGCCGGTCGCAGGTGCAGTCCCGTCGCGTTCCTAATCACTACCTTTTGGCTTACCATCTTATCCTCATGCTCCTTTCCACTGCCGGGAAAAGCTTAAAGCATCACATTCTGAATCAGCTCCGCCAGCCTCCTTGCCTCTTCCTCTATCAGCTGCTGGTCTTTCCCCTCTATCATCACACGCACAAGCGGCTCCGTGCCGGACGGACGAATCAGAACTCTTCCCTCCCCGGCGAACCTCCGGTTCGCGGCCTCTATCGCCTCCGCAATCTCCGTGTATTCCATAAAGCTGTCCTTCTTGTGGTTCGGCACCTTCGCGCCGACAAGCGCCTGCGGCAGCACTGTCATAATGGAGGCCAGCTCCGAGAGCTTTTTCCCCGATTCCACGATTACCTGTAGGAGATGCAGCGCGCTCAAAAGGCCGTCTCCCGTCGTGTTTTCATCCAGGAAGATAATGTGTCCGGACTGCTCCCCGCCGAGGTTCGCGCCAAGCTCCAGCATACGCTCCAATACATAGCGGTCGCCTACCTTGGTCTGCTCGATGTGAATGCCTCTCTCCTCCCCCATCAGGAAGAAGCCGAGGTTGCTCATCACGGTCGCCACGATGGTGTTGTCCTTGAGCTGCCCCTTCTGCTTCATATGGTCGCCGACAATCGCCATAATCACGTCACCGTCAATCTGCTTTCCGGTCTCATCGACCGCCAAAAGTCTGTCCGCGTCACCGTCGAAGGCCAGACCAATATCCGCTTTCTCATAGACGACCCGGGCCTGCAGCTCTCCCATATGCGTCGAACCGCAGTTGGCGTTGATGTTCGTGCCGTCCGGATTATTGTGGATGGCGACAACCTCCGCGCCAAGCTCCTTGAGCGTCTCCACCGAGGTATAGTAGGAGGCTCCCTCCGCGCAGTCCACAACGATTTTCATGCCTCTTAAATCCACGGACACCGCGCTCACCGCATGGTTGATGTACTCCTCGCGGGCATCTGTCCGATATTTGATTTTCCCGACGCTCGCACCTGTCGGGAACTGTACATCCTTCATACCGCTCCTGATCAGCGCCTCAATCTCGTCCTCCAGCGCGTCCGGCAGCTTAAAGCCGTTCCCGTCAAAGAACTTGATTCCGTTAAACTCCACCGGATTGTGGGAGGCGGATATCACCACGCCCGCGTCCACTCTGTATTTTCTGGTGAGATACGCAATCGCCGGCGTCGGTATCACGCCGACATACACCACGTTCGCGCCGACCGAGCACGCGCCCGCCATCAGGGCGTTTGCAAGCATATCTCCCGAAATGCGCGTATCACAGCCTACCATCATCGTCGGCTTGTGCGCCTTCTCCTTGGACAACACATAAGCGCCTGCCTGCCCAAGCTGCATCGCCAGCAGAGGGGTCAGCTCGTCGTTTGCCACGCCCCGCACACCATCCGTACCAAATAATCTAGCCATTTCCCATCCTCCAAATATATATTATCCTTCGCCGGAGCAGGGCTTATTCGGCATTCTCCGAATCGTCCTCCGGATTCTCAAGTATGACTGTCATCCTGCAGGTCCCCTCAAGCGTCACATCCTCCGGCAGATTGAATCTCAGTTCCCCGGTATAAGTGCCGGCCTGCCATTCCTCAAGCCCCGTGGACTGCAGCAGCGCATCCATATCCACTACGCCGATGATCTCCTCCTCGTTCACGGCGTCCACAGCAGCCTGCGTGCCGGATATCCTGATCCTGTACGGCTGCGGATCCTCGCCGCCAACCTCCCTGAGCGTCAGATTCAGCCCCTCGGGTATTATGTCCGCCGCAAAATTCCGCGCGGGAATTTCCAGCTCCCTTGTCACCAGCGCCTCAATGCCGATGGTAACGCTGACGTTGCCGCTGAACTCACTGTCCGCAAACTGCGTGTTCGCGGGGAGATATTTCCGAATGTCAATAATGGTCGTAAAGTCCTCCGTCTTATCCTTGAGGCTGAGCGCGGAATCCGCTATCGTAATCTTTGTGATTCCATCCAGTACGTTCTTCCTTCCCGCAATCGTGACCGTCTCCGGCACGCTTACCGGCTCCTCCCTGCTCACCACATAGCCGGAGGCCGGCGAATCCGAGGTTACAAAGTCAAGCGGAACCTCCTTGGTCGGGAGAATCGTCACGGTAATATTCACCGCGGAAATATTCAGCTTGATCGAGCTGCTCCGAATCTCGTTGTCATCGGCGTCATACAGCTTGATCTCCCCGCTGGTGATAACGTCTGAGGAATAGCCGTTCACATTCACCACGGCCTCCGCATGGTCAATCTGGTTTATCAGCGATTCGGGCCCGGAATACCGGACGACGTTCTGGCTCGGGCTGATTCCGCTCACGATATAGCCCTCCGCCGGCTCCCCGGACGTGGCGGTCAGAATCGGCTGCTCACCGCGCTTGACATCCTCTATGGAGAGCTTCACGTTCTCCACGCTGCTGGTGAACTCCAGCTCCGAGTTGTTTCTGGCGCTCGAGATTTTGATACCCACCGTATTCATAAAGGTGAGTTCCGCCATATCCGCCTCGGCCCGAATGTCATCTCTGGTAATGTCCTTTAAAATCGAGCTTTTTCCCCTTACCCATACGTTGGTGGTGCTCGTGTTGTCTATAATTTCATAAACCTTTCCCTCGCTTGTAATTTTGTTCTCATTTACAATCTCCACGGGAATATTGGTAAACAGCTTGCGTGTCACCGGATCATTGATATTGTCCACCGCAAACCACAGGCCGCAGGATACGATAACCGCTAAGAGCTTCAGACCGAAATTATGTGTGATCAGTCCTGTAATTTTATTGATCTTGTTACTTTTCATCCTTAGCCCTACCTTTCCAGAGCCTGCGCTTCCTCTCCTCCACTTCCTTGTTCTGAATCATATGAAGCTTCTCTCTCAAGCCGTTCGCGTCAAGGTTCCGATACAGCTCTCCCTCGTAGGTAATGCTCACATGCCCGGTCTCCTCCGACACGATAATCGTGAGCGCGTCCGTAACCTCCGATATTCCGACGCCCGCACGGTGCCTGGTTCCCAGCTCCTTGCTGATCTCCATGTTATCGCTCAACGGCAGATAGCAGGTCGCGGACACCACCCGGTTGCCGCGTATGATAACCGCCCCGTCGTGCAGCGGCGTATTGTGCTCAAAGATATTGATGAGCAGCTGGCTTGAGATCAATCCGTCCACCTCAATGCCGGTCCTCTCGTACTCCGTGAGAAGGACATTCTGCTCGATAACCATCAGCGCGCCGGTCTTCACCTTGCCCATCTCAAAGCTCGCCTTTACAAGATCGTTGACCGTCTTGTCGGAAAACCGTTCGTCCGTCGGCTTATCAAAAGAAATGAGGTTCGGCAGAAAGTTCTTCCGGCCAAGCTCCTCCAAGGCGCGCCGAAGCTCCGGCTGGAGAACGACCACAATCGCCATAACCGCCAGACTCAATACATGCTCGACGATCCAGAGAATCGTATTCATCTCAAATATAATCGCAATCAGGACAAATACCAGAATGATAATGACGCCCTTCATAAGCTGCCACACCTTCGTGTGCTTCACCCATGCCATAATATGGTACACCAAAAAGGATATAATGATAATCTCCACTATATCCACACTTCTGATATTTAATCCCTGCAAAGATAAAGACAAATAATGCGAACGTATGCGCTCCAATAACATGTTCATCCGAATCAATCCCTCTTCTGCTGTCTTACCGCCTTCTCAGGCACTCTTATGGTTTTTACCCGCTTCTGAGGCGCCGCGACCGTATTTTTCGGGACAGCCTTCACATAATAATAATACTCATCATCCTCAAACTGCACCATCTCCGTCCTCGAATAGTCCACGTTGAAGACGAAAAACTCAAGCGCCTTGGCCAACAGCACCGACACCACATTGCCCACAATCACACCGAGGATGGAAATATTGGTGTTGTATATCAAATCGCCGAACAGCAGTATCAGAATGTTCGCAAGCGCGCCCGTAATCATGGCGACCGTCCATGCATAATCAATACGCAGCCGCCGGATAAAATATACCACCAGAAGCGTTATCGCAAAGGCCGCGATCGCCGCAAACATGGCCTTGTTCTCAAACAGACCGTCAATCACATAGCGGAACTTCTGCAGCTCGCCCTCCTCCGCGAAAGTGCTCAGCACGGAAGCGCTCTCCGTCATATAGTGAATCGTATAGTATACGACAATGCCGCACGTCACGGACACAATCGACACCGGCGTTCCCACAAGCCCCATCGCAATCGGCATGATATATGGTATCTTGAGCATGAAGCAGAGCGGCGTCAGAAGCACCGCCAGCGTATCGCGCGGTGAAAATCTGAAATACAAAATAAACAGCAGCAGAAATACCGCCAGAACGATTATCGCGCACTCGAGCGAGAAGGTATATATGTGTCCCAGCGTCACGGCGGCCGCCGCCACTATAATAAAATTCATCGGCAAAAACGAGCACATCAGCGCCAGAATAAGCACTACCGCGATATTTTTGAGCTGGCTCATGTACCCGATAGCGTTATTTATCATTAGTATTGACACAAACGCCAGCAAAAATTTAAGCACCGGGGTAATATACAGCTCGTATTTGCTGTAGAAATTCCTCAGCTGTTCCCGTATAACCAACAGGTTTGTCATTATCGTTCCCTCACCAATCCTTATTTTTATTTCTTATACTCCTTATCATAGAGGTATGAAAGCTTTTTCAGGTTATTATAATATGTCTTCAGGCTTTTTTTCGCTCTCGCGTAGCGATGCATATATACACCGTATGAAATAAGCGCATAAACAATTACAAAGACCAGATATGCAATGATGACGTTCTTGCCGAACTGCAGCAGGTCCATCTTGTAAATGTCCGCCATAAAGGTCTCGAGGTCATAGAGGATGAACATGGCAAATACGACAAAAAAGCCGATCGTGCCGCTGATAATGGACCGAATCACCTGCAGTCCGATGTAATCACCACGAAAATAGCTTCCTATCGACACGTTTTTCTTCCCCTCGTTCGCTTCATAGGACGCCATTTTCGTCATTAATTTAATTCTTTCTTCGTTTAACATATCATTTTCCCTATGCGCGCCTTTTCCTATCTGTCCAAAAAGCGCATCTTATTCCCTGTGTCATGGAGTTTCTTCTGCTCATGCACAACAGGCTTGGGCTTCTCTATCGCCTCTGACAAATTCTTGGTGATATTGTTCTTGCACTTCTCGCAAAATCTTCCGGAGCGAATCATCTCCCCGCAGTTTTCACAGGGAAGCTTCACCGGCGAATCGGAGGTGAACTCCAGACGCTCCTCGCGAATCCACTGCTGAATCTGTCCGACCTCTACCTCGCAGGCCTCCGCGACCTCCTTGATATCCGCCTGCCGGTTCTCGCGGATATACTTCTTTACATCCTGAAACTTCTGCTCCAGCTTCTCTTTACATGCGGGGCAAATCGGCATACCTGCTATATGGTTAAAAAGTTTCCCGCATTTTCTGCAATTCCGTACATTCATTGAAATCCCTCCATTACATTCCCTCTCCGATGCAGAGCGTGATAAAATACACCTCTCCCACACCGCAGCGTTTTAATTCCAAAGCAACCGCGTCCAATGTACTACCTGTTGTATAGATGTCGTCAACGAGGATAGTTTTATTTAATTTTACAACATCTGACGGAATATGGAAAGCCTTTTTCAAATTATTTTGCCTTCCGGCGGCATCTAATTCCTTTTGCGGGACTGTTTTGCGCACCCGCTTTACCAGATTCGGATACATCGGTATTCCGGTCAGAACGGCCAGCTCCCGCGCCACAAGCTCCGCCTGATTATAACCGCGCGCCCTCTGCCGGGAGCGGTGCAGCGGCACGGGAATAATCGCATCCGCCGCAATCGCCGCGATTTCCCGTCTGAAATGCCGGTAAATATCCGCCGCATAGAAGGCCGCATACTCGCACCGCCCCGCATATTTAAACCGGTAAATGCTCTTCTGCATACTCCGATAGTCGTAGAGCGCCAGCCCCGCTTCAAAGGCATGAGGTCTGCGCGCACAGTCGCCGCAGAATACCTCCGTCTCCTCCCGAAGCCGCTTCCCGCATCTGCGGCAGCGCGGCTCCCCGATATACTGTATCCGTCCCGCGCAGAGGCGGCATACCATGCCCTCCCCGACCGGCACGATGTCGTCGCACACCGGGCACCGCCGCGGAAACAGAAGGCTCTTGAGGCCCTCCGCTATTCTTCGTCCGTTATCTCGCATATTCTGTCCCTTAATCCCGTGTACCGTCTCTGTTCACTCTCATTCGCTATCATCTGCCGCACCGTGTCGCTGCTTCCGAGAATCGTGACACAGCTTTTGGCCCTCGTCACTCCCGTATACAGGAGATTCCGGTTCAGCAGCAGGCGCGGGCCTGTCAAAAGCGGAAGGATGACCGCAGGATATTCGCTTCCCTGTGATTTGTGGATGGTGATCGCATAGGCAAGCTCCAGCTCGTCAAGCCCTGTTATGGGATAGGTTACCCTGCGCATGTCGTCAAACTCTACCACTACGGTCTTTGCGGTCTCGTTGATTTCCCTCACGATGCCTACATCCCCGTTAAAGATCCCCTGCCCGCTGTCAACGGGAATTCCGTATTTGCTCACAACCTCCCACGCCATCTGGTAATTGTTCTTGGTCTGCATCACCTTGTCCCCCACGCGCAGAACGCCGTCGCCGTGCGGCAGCTCTGTCTTTTGCTCCGACGGCGGGTTCAGGTACTGCTGAAGGATCTTATTGAGCGTCTCCACGCCAAGCGGCCCCTTGCGCATCGGCGTCAGCACCTGTATGTCAAAGCTCCCCGCCTTGACGTACCGCGGCAGCTTCTCCGTAATCAGCTGAATCATGTGCTTATAGATCACATTGACGTTGTCGCGCTCCAGAAAGAAGAAATCGCGGCTCTTGTTGTCGAGCGCTATCTCCTTTCCCTCGTTGATCAGGTGCGCGTTGACCACGATATCGCTCTCCCCCGCCTGGCGGAAAATCCTGGACAGCGCCACCATCGCGAAGCCGGCGCTCTCTATCAGATCCTTGAGCACCTGCCCCGGCCCCACGGACGGCAGCTGATTCCTGTCTCCCACCATAATCAGGCGCGTCCCCGGCGCGATGGCCTTGAGCAGCGATTGAAACAGATAAATATCGACCATCGACATCTCGTCAATGATAATGACGTCCGCCTCGAGCGGATTGAGCTCATTGCGCTCAAAACGCGCGGCCTGCGACGTCTTCTCCTCCTCCGCCACCGCGCCGTTGAGCTCCAGCAGGCGGTGAATCGTCCGGGCCTCGAAGCCGGTCGCCTCCGTCATCCGCTTCGCCGCGCGGCCGGTCGGCGCGGCGAGGAAAATGTCCAGGCCCTCCTCCTCAAAATATCGGATGAGCATGTTGATGGTGGTGGTCTTGCCGGTTCCCGGCCCGCCCGACAATATGAAAATCCCGTTCTCTATCGCCTCGCGGACCGCCTGACGCTGCAGCGCATCCGGCTCCATGCCGTTCTCGTCCTCAAGCTTTTTCAGCTTTCTCTCCAGCGCGCCGCGCTCCGTCAGCGTCAGCCTGTTTGCGCCCTCGAACGCGCGCTTCAGCTCCGTCAGCATCCGCGCGCAGTTCAGCTCCGCATAGTAGGCCGTCATGCCGTAAACGCAGCAGACGCCCTTCTGCGGCTCCTTTATCACAAGCTTCTTGTCTATCGCAAGATTTTCTATCTGCGGCGCTATCTGCTCCGGCGTCAGCTCCAAAATCGCAGCCGCCTTTTCCAAAAGCAGTTCTCTTGGCAGATAGATATGTCCCTCTGCCCCTGCCTGCGTCAGCGCATACAGGATCCCGCTGCGTATCCGGTAATCGGAATCCGTGTGTATCCCAATTTTGGAGGCGATTTCGTCCGCTATGCGGAAACCGATTCCCGTCACATCCTCCGCGAGCTTGTAGGGATTCTCCTGCATTACTTTATACAGTCCCATCCCATACTGCTTATAGATTCTCAGCGCAAGCGTGTTGGAAATGCCGTACTTTTGGAGAAAAATCATCGCCTCCCTGACGTCCCGCTTTTCCTCCACCTGCTCCGCAATCTCCCGCGCCTTCTTCTCGCTGATACCCTTTATCTCCGCGAGACGGTGCGGCTCCTCCTCAATGATTCGAAAGGTATCCTCCCCGAAGCGCCGCACAATCCGCGCGGCCAGCGCCGCGCCGACGCCCTTTATCGCGCCTGAGCCCAGATACCGCTCCACGGCCACGGAATCCTCGGGAGCAACGATTTGGAAGCGCTCCACCTTGAACTGCGTTCCGTACACCGCATGCTCGATATAGGCTCCCTGCGCCTCAATGCACTCGCCCTCGTCGAGATGCGTGAAAATACCGGTGCAGGTCACCTCGCTCTCCCCGGTCATCAGGTTTATCACGCCGTATCCGTTCTGCGGATTCTTATATATGATGTGCTCCACAAAGCCCTTCAGTGTCTCCAAATACCCGCTCCTCCTTATTGCGCATCCGTACAGCAATACAGCCGACCCCTTATTCTTGGGCCGGCTGTATTGTTGTGGGACTGTATTGTCTCTTCATTTGTTCATATAAGGTCTTTGCCAATCCAATGCCGTCTCCGTCCGATACCTGACTGCACAATTCCTGTACCGCACTGTCCTTGAAATAATCCACCATCTTGGAGGCATAGCTGTCCTCCTTATCCGAAAACACCTCCGCGGTCTTGAGCATGGCGTTGAATACCTGCTCCACAAAATACGACTCGAACTCCCTGCAGGCATCCATCAGCTCCTCGTCCGAGCTGCCGCTGTTTTCCAGCTTCTTCTGAATTGCTTCCTTCCTGCTGTCCACCGCCTGTGTCGTCAGGTAATCCGCATATACCGTGCTTACTCCACCTATATCCATCTGTTCTCTCCAATCTCAGGGAACCCGTCACCTGTCAAATCAACACCCCCGCTGCAAAGCAGCAGGTTATGTGACCCTCGCGGCATTCGCCAAACGCTCATTGCCCGCGGGGATCAAGTCTACCGCTTCAGCTGATTCGCCTGCTGGAGCATCTCGTCAGAGGTCGTGATAACCTTTGAGTTCATCTCATACGCCCGCTGCGCCACGATCAGATTGACCATCTCGTCCGCGATCTGCACATTCGAGCCCTCAAGGTAGCCCTGAATCAGCTTGCTCTGCTTCAAATCGGCATTCTCAGACTCGTTCATCGCCGCTCCGCTCGCGTCCGACTCCGAAAACAGGCTGTCGCCCTCTTTATTTAATCCCGCAGGATTGTTAAACTGCCATAACCCGATGGCCACGCCGAGGCTCTCCGGAATGTCATTCTCCCCCGGATAATACAGCACGCCGCCGTCGCCAATCGTCACCTTGCCGAGCACGATATCCTCATCCAACACAATCGTCTCGCCCTCCGCGCTGAGCACCGGCAGTCCGTCCGTCGTCGTAAGCGTAAGCCCCTCCGGACCGATTGAAAAGACAAGATTACCGTTTCTGGTATAGTATGTATTGCCGTCCGCGCCCCGAACGCCGAAGAAGCCTCTTCCGTCAATCGCGAAATTCGCCACGCCGGGCGTCTCCAACAGATTCCCCTGCGTAAATATGGAAGTGATCGAGGAATTCCTGACACCAAGTCCCACCTCCGCGCCGATGGGCTTATCCTCCATGTTCGCGGTCGTGCTCTTCGTCTGAATCGTCTGGTACAGGAGTGATTTGAACTCCATCACCTCGCTCTTGTAGCCGGTTGTGTTGACGTTTGCAAGGTTATTTGCAATGTTGTCAACGTTTAACTGCTGCGCTATCATGCCGGTCGCGCCTGTCCACAAAGATCTTACCATAGCTTATTCCTCCATCTTACATATCACTCAGGGTTACTGACTTCTCCAGCGTCTCATCAAAGGTCTGCAGAGCCTTCTGGTTGGTCTCATACTGCCTTGAAATCGTAATCATGTTTACCATTTCCTTCACGACGGAGACGTTTGACATCTCAAGATAGCCCTGATAAATGGACGGGTTCTCGGAATCAACCGCAACCGCGCCCTCCTTGGTATCCCACATGGTCTCGCCGTAATGCGTCAGATAATTCGTATCCTCAAACTCCGTGACCTTGATTGCCGCGACAAGATTTCCGTCCTGATAGATACGCCCGTCCCTGTCAATAACGGTATCGCCCGCCACAGTCGATATCTGTATTCTGTTGTCATCCGTGCCGAGCACATAATCGCCGTCCTTCGTAACCAAATAACCGTCTCTGGTCAGCGTAAAGCCGCCGTCTCTGGTATACTTCGTGCTCACCTCGCCGGACTTGCTCGTGAACTCTATGTTGAAAAAGCCGTTGCCGCCGATTGCCAAATCAAAGGTATTCCCGGTATCCCTGAGAGACCCCTGCGAAAAGTCTGTAAACGTCTCGCCAATCTTCACGCCAAGGCTCATACCGCCCAACCGCTTGGGTGTATTCGGATTCTCCGACAAATCCTTAATCTTTACTGCCATCACTTCAGAATACGCCTGGCTCGTGGAGCCTTCCTTCTTAAAGCCAGTGGTATCCGCATTCGCCAAATTGTTGGACATGATATCCATTCTGTACTGCTCGTTGAGCATTCCCGTATAGGCCGTGTATAAACCTCTAAGCATATGTTCCTCCCATTCCCGTATTTTCTATTGCTTCTATATATTAATATTAAATCAATATTAAATCTCTTCCCTGTAGCCGGCCAGGAATTCGACATACTTGCCGGTGCCAATCGCCACCGCAGTCATCGGGTCCTCCGCCGTCATGGTGTTGATCCCGGTTCTCGACTCGACCAAATCCTCCAAGCCGCGAAGCAGGCTGCCGCCTCCGGTCAGCACAATGCCTCGGTCCGCGATATCCGCCGCAAGCTCGGGCGGCGTCTTTTCCAGAACACTGTGAATCGTGTCAATAATCTGAGAGGTTGTCTCCCGCAGCGCTTCCTCTGTCTCCTCTGAGGAAACCTTGATTGTCTTGGGAAGCCCCGTGACAAGGTTCCGCCCTCTGACGTCCATATAGTCCACCTCGGCCCGCTTGAATGCGGAACCGATCTTAATCTTGATATCCTCAGCCGTCCGCTCACCGATCAGAAGGTTGTGCTTTTTTCTCATATAGCGCACAATCGCCTCGTCGAAGTCGTCTCCCGCTATCTTGATGGACGCGCTGACAACCGTGCCGCCCAGTGAAATCACCGCAATATCGGAGGTGCCGCCGCCGATATCCACAATCATATTGCCGCAGGGCTTGGAAATGTCAATACCCGCGCCAATCGCCGCCGCGATAGGCTCCTCTATAATGGAAACATCGCGCGCGCCCGCCTGATAGGTCGCATCCTCAACCGCCTTCTTCTCCACCTCGGTTACACCGCTCGGCACGCAGACCGCGATGCGCGGCTTGCGGAAGGTCTTCTTCCCGAGCGCCTTCTGGATAAAGTGCTTCATCATCTGCTCCGTAACCTTGTAATCCGAGATTACGCCCTGACGAAGCGGTCTGACCGCGACAATGTTGCCCGGGGTTCTTCCAAGCATCAGTCTTGCATCCTCCCCGATGGCCTTAATTTTATCTGTATCTCTGTCAAACGCAACTACGGAGGGCTCTTTCAGCACAACGCCCTTCCCTCTAATATAAACGAGTATACTTGCGGTTCCAAGATCGATTCCGATATCTGTGTATTGCATTCTCCGTGCCCCTTTCTATTCATTAAATGGAAAACCATGTCATTCATCCTTAGCGTATTCAAATCCGTCTCATCAAATCAGCCGTTCATTCAGGTAGTTTACCCTATTCCGAACATAACTATTAAAGCATACTAAGTCATTATAACCCAATTCGTCCATTTTTCAAAGGGGTTTCACACTTTTTTTACAATAAAACTTCCGGGCCGGAACCCGCACCGTCTTCGGGACACGCAAAAACAGTATACACCCTGCAAAGAATATATCGGCTTCTTTGGCACAATACTTTAGCCTTTCATCACATTTTTCAAATTCCGTGCCTGACGCTATGCCTCGCCCTTCGTCCTTCCCTTTGGTTTTCCCTTCGCCTTGTCCAGCATCCGCTTGACGTATTCTCCCGTGTAGGATTTCTTATTCTTCACGATCTGTTCCGGCGTGCCCTCCGCAATCACGGTGCCGCCGCCGTCGCCGCCCTCGGGGCCGATGTCGATGATATAATCCGCCGTCTTGATCACGTCCAGATTGTGCTCGATCACGACAATCGTATTCTTCCCCTCCGCAAGCCGCTGGAGGATTTCGACCAGCTTATGCACATCCGCAAAATGCAGTCCGGTCGTCGGCTCGTCCAGAATATAGATGGTCTTTCCGGTGCTCCTGCGGCTGAGCTCGGCGGCCAGCTTGATTCGCTGCGCCTCCCCGCCCGACAGCGTTGTGGACGGCTGTCCCAGCTTCACATAGGACAGTCCCACGTCATTCAGCGTCTCTATCTTTCTTCTGATGGAAGGAACCGCGTCAAAGAACGGCAGCGCCTCCTCCACCGTCATGTCCAGCACGTCAAAGATGCTCTTGCCCTTATATTTTACCTCCAACGTCTCCCGATTGTAACGCTTCCCTTGGCAGACCTCGCAGGGCACATAGACGTCCGGAAGGAAGTGCATCTCAATCTTGACAATGCCGTCACCGCCGCAGGCCTCGCAGCGCCCGCCCTTCACATTAAAACTGAAGCGGCCCTTGGTGTAGCCTCTCGCCTTCGCGTCCACGGTCGCGGCGAACAAATCTCGGATCTGGTCAAACACGCCGGTGTAGGTCGCCGGATTCGAGCGCGGCGTCCTGCCAATCGGGGACTGGTCGATATTAATCACCTTGTCGAGCTGCTCCGCCCCTTCTATCTTTGTAAATTTCCCGGGGATGGTGCGCGCACGGTTCAGCTTCTTTGCAAGATACTTATATAAAATCTCGTTTACCAGCGAAGATTTTCCTGAACCTGAAACGCCGGTCACACAGGTAAATACCCCGAGCGGGAACTTCACCGTGATGTTCTTGAGATTGTTCTGAGCCGCCCCTTTCACGGTAAGCCAGCCGCTCGGCCTGCGCCTGCTCTCCGGCACCGGTATCTGCAGGGTGCCCTTCAAATACTGCCCCGTGACGGACTCCGGCACCTGCATAATCTCCTCCGCCGTTCCCTGCGCGATCACCTCGCCGCCGTGCGCGCCCGCGCCCGGCCCGATATCGATCACATGGTCAGCCGCAAGCATCGTATCCTCGTCATGCTCCACCACAAGCAGGGTATTTCCCAAATCCCTCAGGTTTTCCAAGGCATTCAGCAGCTTGCCGTTGTCCCGCTGATGCAGCCCGATGCTCGGCTCGTCGAGAATATAGCACACCCCGACAAGTCCGGATCCAATCTGTGTCGCAAGGCGGATGCGCTGTGCCTCCCCGCCTGACAGGGACGCGGTTCCGCGCGACAGACACAGATATTCCAGCCCGACCTCCTTGAGAAAGCCCACCCGCGCCTTGATTTCCTTCAGGATTCTGCGGCCGATAAGCTGCTGTTGCTTCGTCAGCTCCATCGTATCCAGAAAGTCATAAAGGCTTCCGATGGACATGGAGGTAATCTCATGGATGTTTTTGCCGCACACCGTCACCGCGAGGGAGCTCTTTTTCAATCTCCTGCCGTCGCACTCCTTGCAGGGCGTAATCCGCATAAAAGTCTCGTACTCCTGCTTGGACGCCTCCGAGAAGGTCTCCTTGTATCTGCGCTCAACATTCCGAATCAAGCCCTCGAACGCGACGGGATACCGCCCCTCTCCGCGCTGTCCCTTGTAATAGACGATAACCTCCTTCCCCTTGGTACCGTGCACCAGTACCTCCTGCGCTTCCTTGCTAAGCGCCTCAAACGGCGTGTCCAAGGAAAAATTGTACTCCTTGCACAGTGCCTGTAAAATCGCATTCGTAAAACTGCCCTTGTCCATGCACGACTGCCACCCGAGGACGGTAATCGCTCCCTCGTTGATACTCAGGCTTTTGTCCGGGATAATCAAGTCAATGTCAAACTCCATCTTATAGCCTAGTCCCAGGCACACGGGACACGCGCCGAACGGATTGTTGAAGGAGAAGCTGCGCGGCTCCACCTCGTCAATGCTGACGCCGCAATCCGGACAGGCGAAGCTCTGGGAGAAGTTCAACGGCTCGCCGTCAATCACATCCACAGTGAGCAGTCCCTCCGACAGCGCCATGACATTCTCCACGGAATCGGTCAGACGCCGCTCTATTCCCGCCTTCACGACAAGGCGGTCCACAACAATTTCTATGTTATGCTTGATGTTCTTGTCGAGCTTTATCTCCTCCGAGAGGTCATAGAGGCTCCCGTCAATGCGCACCCGCACATACCCCGAGCGCTTCGCGCGTTCAAGCACCTTCACGTGCTCGCCCTTTCTGCCCCGCACCACGGGCGCGAGGAGCTGCAGCTTCGTCCCCTCGGGCATCTCCATAATCTGATCCACCATCTGGTCGATGGTCTGCCGCTTAATCTCACGCCCGCAGTTCGGACAATGAGGTATCCCGATTCGCGCATACAGCAGTCTGAAATAATCGTAAATCTCCGTGACCGTCCCCACCGTGGAACGCGGGTTGCGGTTCGTGGACTTCTGGTCGATTGAAATCGCGGGGGACAGCCCCTCTATGCTCTCCACATTGGGCTTCTCCATCTGTCCCAAAAACATCCGCGCATAGGAGGAGAGCGACTCCATATATCGGCGCTGTCCCTCCGCGTAAATGGTATCAAACGCGAGGGAGGACTTTCCTGATCCTGACAGTCCTGTCAGCACCACAAGCTTATTTCTCGGAATGTCCAAGCTTATATTTTTCAGATTGTGCTCATTCGCCCCCCGTATTCTGATGGTCTCTCCCTTGGGAAGCATTTTCAGTTGTCTCTCGTTCATCCTAAACCCCATTTCTGAGCGACTTGTCGCGAAGAGGCGGCGAGAAATTTTTCTCGTCTGCCATCAAGGCTATTTGTTTTCGCTCAGAAACAAACAGCCGATTGAAAAATAAGCTATCAAGCTTATTTTTCAATCTAATCCTCCGGTCATTTCGTTCAACATTTGTTTTAGCTCTGTCATCTTATCGCGCAGTTCCATCGCCGCCTCAAAGTTCAAATCCGCCGCGGCCTTGCGCATATTCTTCTCCACCGTGGCAATCAGCTTTTTCAGCTCCTGCTCGCTCATGGACTCCGGATCCTTGGCAAACTCCTGCTCTTCCTTTGCCACCGCCTTTGAGATGCTGATCAAATCCCGCACCGCCTTGTGGATGCTCTGCGGCGTAATCCCATTCTCCTCATTATATTTCTGCTGTATCGCGCGCCTTCTGGCCGTCTCGTCCAAAGTCGTCTGTATCGAATCGGTAATCATGTCCGCGTACATGACAACATGCCCCTCCGCATTGCGCGCCGCGCGTCCCACCGTCTGTATCAGGGAGGTTGCGGAGCGCAGGAAGCCCTCCTTATCCGCATCCAGTATCGCCACAAGGGAAATCTCAGGGATGTCCAATCCCTCGCGCAGAAGATTGATCCCGACAAGGACGTCGAACACGTCCAGCCGCATGTCCCGGATAATCTCCGCCCGTTCCAGCGTGTCAATGTCCGAGTGGAGGTATTTTACCCGAATCCCCACCTCGCTCATGTACTTGCTCAGATCCTCCGCCATCCGCTTTGTCAGGGTGGTAACCAGCACCTTATTGTGCTTGTCAACCTCCGCGTTGACCCTTGATATCAGGTCGTCGATCTGTCCCTCGACAGGGTGTACCTCTATCTCAGGGTCGAGAAGCCCTGTCGGGCGAATAATCTGCTCCGTCCGCAGAAGCTCATGCTCCTCCTCGTAGACGCTCGGTGTCGCGGAGACGAACAGCATCTGGTCAATCTTCTGCTCGAACTCCTCAAACCGCAGCGGTCTGTTGTCCAGCGCCGACGGCAGCCGGAAGCCGTACTCCACCAGCGTGGTCTTCCGCGAGCGGTCGCCCGCATACATCCCGCGGATCTGCGGGATGGTCATATGCGACTCATCTATGATAATCAGGAAGTCCTCCTGAAAGAAATCCAACAGGCAGTAGGGCGCCTCCCCCTCCTCCGTGCCGCTCAAGTGACGCGAATAGTTCTCAATACCGGAGCAAAATCCGGTCTCCCGAAGCATCTCGATATCAAAGTTCGTGCGCTCCGAAATCCGCTGCGCCTCCAAGAGCTTGTCCTCGCTCTTGAAATACCGCACCCGCTCCTTCATCTCAGCCTCTATCGCGTCGCAGGCCTTTGCAATCCGCTCCGGCGCGACCACATAATGCGACGCCGGGAAAATGGTGACATGCTCCAAAAGCACATTCGTCTTCTGCGTCACGGGGTCAATCTCGGAAATCCGGTCTATCTCATCCCCAAAGAACTCCACCCGTATCAGGTAATCGCTGCCCTGCGCGGGATTGATGTCCAAAATATCCCCGTGCACGCGAAAGCAGCTTCTGTCCAAATCCATGTCGTTGCGGTTGTACTGCATCTCTATCAGCGCACGTATAATCTCGTCCCTGTCCCTCACCATCCCCGGGCGCAGCGACAGCATCATGCCCTGATATTCGTCGGGGCTTCCCAAGCCGTAAATGCACGACACGCTGGCCACCACCACGACGTCCTTGCGCTCTGCGAGCGAGGCCGTCGCCGAGAGCCGCAGCTTGTCGATCTCCTCATTCACCGCGGAATCCTTTGCAATATAGGTGTCGGAAGATGGAATATAGGCCTCCGGCTGGTAATAGTCGTAGTAGGACACGAAGTATTCAACGGCATTCTCAGGGAAAAATTCTTTAAACTCACCGTAGAGCTGTGCCGCTAACGTTTTATTGTGCGCTATTACCAAAGTCGGTTTATTCAGGGCTTGGATGACATTCGCCATGGTAAAAGTCTTACCGGAACCCGTAACCCCAAGTAAAGTCTGGAATTGGTTGCCTTCTTGAAAGCCTTTTACAAGGGCTTCGATTGCCTGTGGCTGGTCGCCTGTAGGCTTGTATTCACTGTGTAATTTAAAACCGGCTTCGCCGGTTTTATGAGCAAGCAGCGAAGCGGATTGCGAATATCCTTTTTGTTGTGAAGTTTGCACAAAAACCACCTCCGATAATCCCAATGCGGAAGGGCATCCGCATAGTGAAAAAAGTTCGTCTATAAATCGAATGGAACATTCGATTTGCAGAAAATTCGCGCAGAGAACAAAATAATTTGTGCTGCCCGACTCCAAAACAGGCTCAAAAATGAGCCTGCACAAATCTCGTTCACAAAAACGGTTTTTGCAACCGTGCGGAGCAGTATTTTTTATGGACTGCCCGGACTGTATGGACAACCAAAAAAAGAAAATAAATGCACACCGCATAGGTAATTATTTTAACACATCTCACTGATTTTGTATAGATTCAAAAAAGTGTTTCTTCACATA